>NZ_JAHCBF010000010.1 GCF_018398395.1 Croceicoccus gelatinilyticus
GTCGATCAGCCGTGGCGCATCATGTCCATCGGACTGCGCCAATGGGCGCATGGGTCGTGATTAATGCGCCTTGGTATAAGCTGGCGCAGCCTCTTCCATCGATTTGGGGACAAGGCCTCCGAAGCCGAGGCGAACCGACCTTCTACATAGGCTTTCTCGGCATCGACTGAGGTAATGACCTGCTCGGGCCATTGGAGGGAAGTGAGCTTCCCGCCGAAGACGCAACCGGTGTCGATCGAGATGACCCGGTTCTTGATGCGGACATCATCATAGACGACGTGCCCATGCACCACGAAGGCATCGCCGGAGTAGTCATGGGCCCAGTCTATGCGCGCGGGGTAACCGTCAGGATCATTCGGTGCGTCGGGATCGGTGAGCCCGTAGGTCGCGAAGGCGTCGGCTTCCTTGGTGCGCCTGCCATGCAAATGCTCGGCGAGGCCAGCATGCGCGACGACAAGCCTTCCCTGGTCGAGCATGTAATGACGCTCGTTGGACAGAATCCAGCGACCGAGTTCGGTCCGGTGAGCAACCGAGAGATTGCTGAGCTCTTTCGCGGTTTCGACGATTGCACCCTTCATGACCACGTCGCGGCCCATCAACCAGCGCGCTACCTTGTCGTCGTGGTTTCCGATCGCAAAGTAGCCGCCAAAGCGCACGAGTTGGCGCGCGATGAGAAGCGAGGCGTAGTTATGTGGGCCGCGGTCGACGAGGTCGCCCAGCAGTACGGCCTTTCGGCCCGCAGCATGGGGTCTGATGTAGGCTCGCCAATCCGCCGGGCCGGCATCTTCCCAGCCATTATCTGCGTATCCCAGCCGCTCGAGCAAGGTCATGAATTCACGGGCGCAGCCGTGTACATCGCCTATAATGTCGAAGGGGCCTTCGTCGGCTCGACGGTCATTCGGCATGGGAACGCCTTCGAAGACAGACTTGAATCCGCCCACGTTATCGAAATGGAGTTGGGCCTGCCCAGGCTCGTCGATGATGGCGACAGGCACCGAGCCTCGCCCCTTGGCGATCCTGGCAAGGTCACGAAGGGCAGCATCGTGGTAGCGAGGCAGCAAGGCAATCGCCCTGCCCTTCTCGCGCAGTTCGGCGATGAGGCCTGCTTTTGCGACTGTGGGATTATTGATGTCCCAGAAGATGGGTTCTGCGCTCAGGAGGTTCCGGATCTCCTCGACGATCTCGGCCGGAGCATCTCCGGCGACAGCGACGAGGGATTGCGATGGGATCTGCAGCTTGCTCATGGCGATATCAGTTGCAGGGCCCGTTCCAGTACCCGGCTGCGACGACGCGTAGCTTTCCGGCCTGGTCGGTTTGGAAAAATTCGGCCGGGGTGCCGGTGAACCACGGGATCGCCCTGCCGATAAGGTCCTTCTGGTCTTCGTCGATGATCGCGTCGATAGGACCTTTCCAGTGCTCGGCGTTCTTTACGGCGTCGAAGCCTGCCTCGATCTCTTCGATCGTAAAGGGACCGCGTGCCCGGGCGAGATGCTCTTCGATATCCTTGCGGTGATCGGAAGCGCGATCATTCATCGTTTTTCTCCACACAATGGAACCGGTGCCTTCGCCATCTTTGCGAAGTAACGGGCAGCGCCGGAGGCGCTGGCTTGAGACTATTCAGGTTTGGATGAGCGCCTGGTGCGTCAGATGACGCCGATGACAGGCTCGGGATGGGGTCGCCGGCCCTTCAGGACATCGAAGAGGGCCTTGTTCGAGTAAGACCCGTCGCCGGTCACCTCGTAGGCCAGCCATGCTGGCAAATGCACTTCGTCGTCGAGAGAGCCAAGTTCGATCTCTACCAGCGCCATGCCGTCGAGCAGGTTCTTGAAGAAGTCGATTTCGATGACATGGCTTCCGCCCAAGGGAAGCTTGTAGCGGGTCTTCTCGAGAACCATTCCTGCCGACAGCAGGAACTGCTTGTGGGTTTCGGCCGTGCCTTGCTCTTCGATCTCGATGGACGAGCCTTTCGCGATGGCTCGCTTCATCGTGGTCGTGTAGCTGACCGCCCCATCCTTCTCGGTACGCCTCGAGCGTATGGCCCAGTCACCGGTCCCATCGAGATAGATCTGCTCGATCTGTACAGGTTCGTGCCCTTGGCACCGTGCCAGTGCGATCTCTTCCATGACGAGGAATTTGCGCTCGCATTCGATGCGCGTGCCATCAGGCTGGCAGTCCTTGCCATTGAGAAACATTGGTCTTCCTTCAAGTGGGGGAATTGAAGAGCCGTCCTGCTATTTGAGGATGGCCAGATAATGCAAGCGACTTGCGCTGAAATGCACAGAGGCCGGAGCGGTTATCGCTCCGGCCTCAAGGCAAGCGGCCTTACAGGCCCAGGGCGGCGATAAGGGCCGCGCGATGATCCGGGCGCTGCAGGTTCACGATAGTGATGCCCCGGTCCATCGCGACGCGAAGCGCCTGGCCCGTGCCGCCGGTGGGGCCGCCGTCGACCGTCCAGCAGATGACGACGTCAGTCGGCCGGTCGAGCTGCGGCCCAAGCACCTGCGGCATGTTACGCGAATGCAGGGCCTTGGCGCCGTCCGAACAGCGATGCCAGGCGGGGTGGTAGTGCGAGGCCATCTCTTTCGCCGTCTCGAAGAGCGGACCGGAAAGGATGATGGGAGCGCCGGGCCCGCTGGTGGGGCGCTTACGGCCGAGGATGCGGTCAAGGTCGAGGGACAAGCCGCCGATCTTCGGCTTGAAGCCGCGCCACGGGTGGAAGATCTCGCAGTTCGCCGCATCGCGCCAGCCGGCCTCGAATGCGAGATCCGCGCCGCCAGCCCCGCCCGAGCGAAGCTTACCGCCGCGCGCCTCGCACGCCGTGCCGATACGCGTCATGAGCGCCAGCACGTCGTCCGGCGTTTCGCGTGACCCGATGCCGGTCACGACGAAGTCCGGACGCGCGAAGATCGTGTTCAGAACGGCAGCGAGGTCATTGCTGCGCGAGGTGCGAGTGTCGTTAAGCCCAAGGTCCATCATTTTCCCAACTCCATGCCAGTGACGACAGGAGCGATCAGGCAAACCCCGGGATGAAATGGACCTTGGGCTTAATGACCTGCCCACTCGTAATAGATGCGGTCGCGGCCGGCGTCGTAATGCGCTTCCACCAGCTCTCCGCAATTGTAGCAGCCGAACACTGCAAGAGACCCGTCTGTCCCCTTCGATAGCCTGAGGAATTTCCAGTTCATGGCATCAAGGTCGATAACTTTGCCTTGCTCGTCGGTGACGACGACCGCCATGTAGGCGAAGTCCATGTCGCAATCTTCAAGGACCGCAATTCGCGCCCTAAGCGTCCTGCCTGGCACAGGCTGCCATGTCTGGTCGAAGCTTCCGGGAAACTCGGCGAGGGTCTTCTTGATCTGCGCATCCGTGGCCCTGTCAGGGGATACGATCTCATCCTCCTTCACGAATTCGAAGAAGCAGGTCTTTGACTTGGAACGCATACCCCTGTTGGCGTTGAGGAAATTGTCGATATCGGTTGCATCTACCCCGCCATCGCGGGTCTTGGTGGGCAGGATGCTGAAGTCGGTGGCCCAGAAGTTGGCGCCATCGCCCGGGTTGACGAAGATCGTCGCCTTGGCAGCTGAAATGTGAGGCACAAACAAGCATGCTGCGGCCAGCGCGGATATCAGATGCTTCTTCAACGTATTCCCCCCGGATCAGTTGTCGTCCATCGGCTCATGGCCGCCGAATGCGTCATCAGGAATACCGGTGAACTTCATGCGATGGCAATCCGCCATGACGCGCCCGAGATAATCGATGGGCGCAGAGACGCGAAGCTGCATCATGCGCATCTGGTCGGTGATGGCGAGATACCATGAATGGTCTTCGTCGATCTCTTCTGCGAGCCAGATGCGGCCGCCGCGGCGATCCAGAGGGCGCGCAATTCCGCATCCATCATCGTCGCTGCACCAGTGGCCTGACCGCTCATCGATGCGGAAGGTCCAGGTGCGCTGAGAGCTTTGTTCATGGTCCTCGATCGTCGAGATCAAGGTCCCTTGGCAGAAGAGGTTGTACTGGTCGGTAGCTGCCTGTGCGGGAGCAGCGATGCCTGCCAGAAGCAGGGTAAGAAATGCCTTGGTCATATGGGGTTACCTACATGCACGCCTTTCGGCGGCAAGCCTTTTCCTTCCAGGTTTGAGGGCATGCTTCCTCTCCCCGATCGGGATCAGAGGACGGAAATGTCAGGCCCCAAAGCCTCCCGCAGCGCATCAAGAGCTTGCGCCTTGAGCTGGTGCACACGCGGGACGCTGACCTCGAGGACCTGCGCGATCTCTGACAGGTTCAGCTCGTCGACGAAGTAGAGCTGGGTGATCAGCTGAAGCCGCTGGGGCAATGCCCCGATGGCGGCTGCGAGATTTTCGTGAACTTCGGAGTCCTCGAGCACCGCGTGGGCATCCGGGGAGTCATCGGCAAATGCCAACTGGTTGTCGTTGTAGGCATCGTCGATGGGCTCAAACCGGGCAGGCGCACTGGAGGCGAGCATAGCCGAGTATTCGGCAATATCGATACCGAGCGCTTCGGCGATCTCTGCTTCACTGGGCTGCCGGCCAAGCATGGCTGCCAGCTTGTTTTGCTCGCCTGCGATCTCGCGACGCTTGCGAGTAGCGGCCCTTGTCGTCGGAGCATCCTTGCGGATGAGATCGATCATGGCTCCGCGAACGCGCGTCTTGGCATAGGCCGAGAAGGCGTGTTCGCCCTGCCCCTGATGGCGCTGGACACATTCTGTGAGCGCGACGAGCCCCGCCTGGATGAGGTCGTCCACCTCGATGCTGCTTACGCCCCCGCCATAGGTGTGCCACGCAAGGCGCTTCACCATGGGGAGGTAGCGGCGGATCATGTCGGACTGGGTGCCTTCGTAGGCCGAGCGGGCATAAGCACCCTTGGCCCGCGAGAAAGCGGCTGCATCATGCCTCATGCTGCGAGCTCCTTGGGTGCCGTGCCCTGGAGAGCATCATTGGCGGGCTGTGCGCCGATGGTCTCCACGACCTCGATAGGCTGGCTGATCGGCAATTCGCCGATCGAGATGACGACGCATTCAGGAGAGCGCTGGCGGACAAGCGCCGCGACTGCCCGACGGGATTGCGGCTGAACGATGAGCGCGGGAGGCGTCGCGCCCGGACCGCGGCTATCGATGATCTGGCGAATCCGGCGCGAAATCGTGTTCGCCAGTTCCGGTTCGATGACGGGCCAGCCGGTCACAGGGTCCTTCAGGCCCTGCAGGATGGCCGTTTCGAGATTGCCGTCGAGGGTGAGGACCGGAAGGTTGCGATTGGGCGGGCAGATGCGGCCCACGATGGTCGCACCAAGATCGTTGCGGACCTTGTCGACGATTTGCTCGTGATCCTGCGTCGACTGGACGGCACGCGAGAGGCTCGAGAAGATCGGCATCGGGTGCGTGATGGGAATGCCGTCTTCGAGAAGCGTCCGCATGACGCGGGTGACGGCGGCAAGCGAGAGCGGCTGCGGGTGGAAGGTTTCGACCAGGCTTTCCGAGTGCAGCTTGGTGGCATCGATCAGCGACTGGACTTCGTCCGGCCCCAGCAGGTCGTGCGCACGCTCGCCAAGCAGCTCGTTGAGATGGGTGGCGATGACGGTGCCCGGATCAACGACGAGATATCCGTTGGCGGTTGCGAGGTCGCGATTGGCCTTCTCCACCCAGATGGCAGGACATCCAAAGCTGGGGTCGACGGCTGCATCGCCCGATAGCTTTGCGTTGGGCGTCGCTTCGCCGGTATCGATGGCGAGCAGCCTTTCGGGCTGGATGGTTGCGCCGCCGACCATCACGCCGCCAAGCATGACGCGGTAGTCATAGGGCGGCATCTCCAGAGCATCGCGGATGCGGAACTGGGGAACGATGAAGCCGAAATTGCGGGAAAGCTGCTTCCGCACGCCCGTAATGCGCGAGATCAGCGGCGAGCCCTTCTTCTCGTCGACGAGCGACACGAGGCCATAACCGAATTCGAGCGTCACCAACGTGTGGTCGGAGACATCGCTTAGTTCGATCTTGTTCGGGTCGGCCTGGACTGCAGGTTCAGGATCGGCGGCCGGACGCGCGGCATTTCGCTTGAGCTTGTGGGCGAGGAAGAAAGCCGCAGCGGCAGCCGGAAAGAAGATGCTCTGCGGCATGGCCGGGATCATCCCGATTGCGGCGAGCACGAATGCTACCGGCAGCCAGCTGCGCGGGTCGGCGAATTGCCCGCCGATCTGGCCCGCGAGATCGCGCGTGTCGGAGACGCGCGTGACGATGACTGCGGCCGCGATAGAGAGCAGGAGCGAGGGGACCTGCGCAACAAGCGCATCGCCGATCGCGAGCTGGATATAGGTTTCCGCTGCCTGCCCGGCCGATAGGCCGTGTGTAATCATGCCGAGGCACAGGCCAGCGATGATGTTGACGGCAAGAATGAGGAGCGCGGCAATCGCGTCGCCCTTCACGAACTTGGAAGCACCGTCCATCGAGCCGTAGAATTCGGCCTCGGTCGCGACCTCGCGGCGGCGGGCCTTGGCCTCGTCCGCCTTCAGGATGCCTGCGGCCAGATCGGCGTCGATTGCCATCTGCTTGCCCGGGAGGGCATCGAGCGTGAAGCGTGCGGAGACTTCCGACACGCGCCCTGCGCCCTTGGTCACCACGATCAGGTTGATGATCATGAGGATCAGGAAGACGAAAATGCCAACAGCGAAATTGCCGCCGATCAGGAAGGCGCCGAAGGCCTCGATGATATGGCCGGCAGCAGAGCCGCCTTCGTGGCCATGGACCAGGACAACGCGGGTAGAGGCAACGTTTAGCGCAAGGCGCAAAAGCGTGGCGAACAGGAGCACCGACGGGAACGACGAGAAGTCGAGAACCTTCTGCGCGTTCATGGCGGCCATCAGGATCGCAACCGACAGCGCGATATTGAGAACGAAGGATATGTCGAGAAGGATCGCCGGTACCGGGACGATCATCAGCAGCATCAGCGCGATGATACCGCCGGGCAGCGCAATGGCGCTGGCGTCGAACTTGCTACGAGCGCTCACAGGCCGAACTTCTCGAAGCGGGCGTAAGCGGCCTTGATGGCAGGCGGCGCGCTATCGCGGCCTGCTCCCCCGAACATCTGGTCGAGGCTGGCCGACATTGTCCGCGGCTTATGGTTGGCCACCGGCATCGCCGGCGCCATGGGCGTCGGGATCGCAGAGACAGGAGCGGTTCGAGCGGCGATGATCGAGATCGGGTCGATAGCCGGATCGAAGTCGCCTCCTGCCTGCATGGCCGAAGCGACCTTCTGGTCGACGAGGTTCATGACCTCGCGAAGCGATCGGTCCCTGCCCTGCCCGTCGAAGAAGATCGCTCGGTTTGCAGAGGCAGCACTCGGGAAGAGGTCAGATGCAGAAGCGGCCGGATCGCGTTCCAGGGCCGAGAGGAAGCGCGATGCGTCGCCGCTGCCGAGGAAATGGCCGAGATAGAGTTCTGAGGCGACGGGCTGGCGACCCAGCATCCGGGTCATGTCGTCCCTGTTGTCGCCGGCCAGCTCTCCGGCCATCAGCGAGGACGCGGCGGGATCATACCGCAGCGACAGGATACGCTCGCTCATGCGCGGGTCGGTAATACGGCCATTGGAGATAGCCGCGCTGGCCCAGCCGAAGCCATGCTTGGAGCCATGACGCTCCAAGGTGCCAAGCCAAGTCGACTTGGTGAACTGATAAAGGCCAGCCGCACTCGAAGTGCCGGCCTTGGCGTTGGGATTAAGAGAGGATTCGATGCGTGCCTGCGCGAGGAGGAAATTGAAATCCTCGCCGGTTCGCTCTGCAGCCCTGGCAATATCGGCCCGCACGGTTGCAGGCTGGCTGACAGGTGAAATTGGTGTTCCGCTCATTGGACAGTCCCGTGAAATCAATCGGGACTGTCCGTGCAATTACCGTGCCAGTGTCAGCTACTCATGTCAGCGTAGCGTTTCGCGCCATAAAGACGCGGCGAACCTGTGAGCATGTCGATGCGGTTCGAGATGTTTGCGGCAACGAGGTTGCGCATCTGCTTGTTCGTCTCGTTGCAGTCGCGCGCCGTCATGAGCAGCGCCTTGCATTCATCGTCCAGCTCGATCGGGCCTAACCCGTCGATCGAACGACAAAGCGCAAGTTTGTCGTTTGCTGCGATCGTGATCGCGTCGAGGTCGAGGGCGGCAATTGCTTGCCGCTCTGCGTCGAGAACGGCAAGAATTTGCCGCAGCTCTTTGCGCAGCTCGTTATTGGACATCACTTCTTCATCCTCAGGATATGCCCGGCCGCGATCATCTCATCGGCAATGCGATGAGGGAGAATGGGGTAAGTGCCGTTCTCGAGAGCCTTCTTGATCTGTGCGACGCGATCAGCGTCGACAGGCGCTTCGCCAGCGCTGAGATCGCCGGAGACAGGAGCCTCCAGGTCTTTCGCGGCAGCAGCGTCGTGCCCCTTGGGCATTTCGCGCGCACTCGTTCCGACACGGCGTTCGGTCGCCGTTGTGATGCGGATCGGTCCAAGTTCAAGAGAGGGCATCTGCTCGTTCCTTTGAGGGTTCGCAGGGGATAACGGACAGGGCGGGTCTAAATTAAGGGTCTGCGCGTACTTTTTCGCAGTTTCCCGTGATTTCAGTTCGTTGCGAGGGTCACGACACCGGGCTTCGTGATGCGCGCCCGCATGATATCGGCGCGCTGTCGGCCGGTAGTTGCGGGACGCACCTTGATCCAGTCTCCGACGGCGCCGTCTTCCATTGCCTCCCCTGGGCGGGAGATTGAGAAGCCCTGCCCCGAAATGGCGATGGATACTGCATCGCCGCGATGCACAGCGGTTGGGGCAACGCCCGCGCTTCCTGGCGCGTCATTGGCGCGGACCGGGACATACAGGCGCCAGCCGCCTGCCTGCGGGCATCGAACGACAAGCGTCTGCTCATTCTCGTCGCGCCAGCTAAGCTCGGGTTCCGATGCGCAGTCTTTCAGGCGCAGTCGCTTGTCGACGGTCTGGACTGGTCCTCCCGGCTCTCCGATCTGAGCGCCTGTAAAGGCAGCAATCTTCCGATCTAGGTCGTCGAGGTCCTGTAGGCCGGTGGCAGAGGCCAGTAGCATCAGAGCTGCAATCATGGTTCTTCCTGTGAAACGTTGAACCATGATCAATGCAATTCGTGTGCCAGTCAGGTCGGCCCTTGTGCCGGGTCGTCAACAGACGGGATCGTCCATCGGTTTGTCGGCCTCTTGGGTTTAATTCCTAGCATGACTTCACATGCGGCAACGACGCGGGTGAAGCGCTGCTTTTGAACGACTGGGTCGTACTGGAAGCCTGAATTCTCAAGGCAGGCCCGAAACTCCGGATCTGGCGCGAAGAGAGCAAGCCGGTCCCCGATCACGTCGGCGGCTTCTCCTGCCCTTGTATCGCTCAACAGCCCCACGAAGCGCTCTTTGTAGATGCTCATCTCTACCCTCGCCTCAAGCCCGGGGCCACATAGATCTCGGGCCGTGGGCCGGTAGGCCTCGGTCAGCTCATTGAGATAGTCGCGACGCTGAAAGCCCGGCATGGGCGCGCATCCTTCTGGCGAAGGCAGTCTGCGGAGCCAGGCGCTGGTGCTTTGGCTATTTCCTGCGAGCCAGTCCGCGTAGGTATTGCAGCCCTCGACCCAGCGGCTCTCGGACTGCATGTCCTCGCGCATGGATGCCCACATCATGTCGACAGCAGGTGCCATTTCCTCAAGCGTGCACTGAGGGGCATCCTCAGTGTCTTCACCGTCGGGCCAAAACAGCCAGCCAGCAAAGATGAAGAAGACCGCAAGGATGGGAAGCTGCTTGGCCGCATTCTTCCATTGCTGGGCAGGTTCTGGCGAAAGCTGATGTGGCTTTGGCTCATCCTGCATCAGAGCGTTCCTTGCGTGATGCCTGCATAAAGTACGAGTGCCGAGAAAATGGCTGCCGCGATACCGAAGCCGAGTGTCTTGTTGCGCTTGTAGAGCAATCCGACGCAGGACAGGAGGCCCACCAGAAGTGTGCGGCCTATGCCCTCGGCAATGGCAACATCCACCATCGGAACCGGCTTCAAAAAGATTGGCACAATGCCGACGACGACGAATACGCCGACTAGAATAAGCAGCTTTTTCATGTTTCCCCCCAAGGACCTGTCTTCACTGTCATACGTCGGGAATGGCTACCAGCTAGTTATCGCCGTAGGTCATAACGACGCGGGTTGACGGTTCGCCTTCGGCGAAAACAACACGCGGCCTGAGGCCAGCCGCATCCGCCTCTTTGAGGAGATCCCTGGCGGAACCATAGGCCTCGTCGAAGCGTCCGTGATTGTAATCGATCGTGATCTCCATGATCGCCCCTTGCCCGAGTTCCTGATCCTTCAGCCAATCGGCAAACGGCGGGGCATCGTCCGATGCTTCGAAAATAGCCTGAGGCACCGAGGGAGCATCTACCTCCACCGGGACGGCAGGGCTTCCAGCCTGATTTGCGCTGACGATGAACAGGATGAGGGCCAGATCGGCCAGCATGATGGCCCAGCCGGTCGGGCTATGGCCGCTCATGCTGCCACGAAGTCCGGATTGATGAGCAGGCTATCGTCGAAACCGGTCTCGTCTGGGAGGCGGATCACGGTGTTCTCTAGCTGGGCCTCGGTCCAGCGCATATGCTGATCTCGCGCCTCTTCCTCCCGCTCGCTGGAACGCCGAATGGCCTCGGCAAGAGGCGTCAGCATGAGGTGGGCGAGGAGCACGCCGTAGAGCGTCGTGAGAACAGCGGCTGCAAGTACGGCGCCCATGCCGATGTTGCCCTCCGCTGGCATCTGGCTGAGGGCGAGCAAGGTGCCCGCAAGGCCGAAGGCCGGGGCCGTCTCTGCCGCAAGGGTCAGTGTCTTGTAAGCCTTGCGCGCATTGGCGAGACGGATTGCCTTGGCCTTAGCGACCTTGTCGTAGAAGACGGCAAGCGACCTCGCCTTGATCATGGCTTCACCGGCGATACGGCTTGCATCGTCACGGAAGTAGTATGGCTCAGTGCGCCAGATACCGTCCGTCTGCAGGTCCACGACCATGCGGGCGAGATCGGAGCGCAGGTGGTCTTCATCGAATTCGCTCGAACCTAGGTGGCGAAGGACGCGCCAGGTGACTTTGCAGTCGCTGGCTCCGACCCGCAGAAGCGTCGCGAGCGCGGTACCGCCCACGACGACAAGACCGGACATCGGATCGATCAGACTTAAAAGGTTCATTGGTTTTAGGCTCCTCTCATGCAGAGGACGGTTGAAACGGAGAAATTTTAGGGTCCGGCGGCAATTTGCCGGTGGGGCGGCAATTTTTTGCCGGTCGACTTGCCGGTGGCATCCCCCGTGATTTCGAGCTTGGCGGATTCCTCAAGATTTCGATGAGGCGTCCGGAATCTGGCACGTTGCTTGCTTTGTAGGATGGGAATGCATTCTACGAAAGGTGATCCTGATGCCAGGTGACTTGTTTGGAATACACGGGGCGGCGCTTCAGCTGCGGTCCCAACGCATGGGCGTTCTTGCGTCCAATATTGCCAATGCCGGCACTCCCGGCTTCAAGGCGCAAGACATCGATTTTCATGCAGCCCTTGCCCGCACGCAGGCTGGATCGGACGTCGATCGTGCCGCTGATGCGGCCACGCTGTTTCGTGTGCCGGTCATGTCGTCGCTCGACGGCAATACAGTCGAGCTTCAGAACGAGCAGATTGCGTTCTCGGAAAATGCGGTGGGCTATGCCGCCACGCTCGACCTGATCCGCGGCCGCGTAGAAACGGTCACGCGCGCGATCAGGGGTGAGTGATCATGGCTGATCGTCCTCTCAACGCATTCAGCCTCGCCCAGCGCAGCCTGTCGGCCCAGTCGGTTCGTATCAACGCCGCGGCTTCGAACCTCGCCAACGCAGGTTCGGTCGCAGCTTCGGAAGGCGAGGCCTATCGCCCCTTGCGCCCTGTATTCGCGCAGGATCTTGATCGCGCCACGGGTCAGTCAACGGTCCGCGTGGCTTCGGTGGTCCGCGAGAACGCCGCTGCTACCCAGCGCTACGATCCCGGCCATCCCCTCGCCGATGCTGAGGGCAATGTCTGGATCTCCCCCGTCGATGAGAATGCCGAAATGGTCGAGATGCTCGAAGCATCGCGCCAGTCGGAAAATATCATCGAGGCCCTCTCCACCCAGAAGCAACTGATGCTCGACACGATGAGGCTGAAATAATGGTTTCGAATATCTCCAACGTCACTGCTCCGGCAGCGGCCAGCACGCCCAAATCGGGCGGCCTCGGCTCGCTCGACCAGGCTGACTTCATGAAGCTGATGACTGTCCAGATGCAGCATCAGGACCCGTTCGAGCCGGTCGATCAGACCGCGATGCTCGCTCAGATGGCTTCCTTCTCGCAGCTCGCCGGCATCAACGAAATGAGCGGCACGCTCGGCCAGATTCTCGACCGCATGGACGCGGACGCTTCCAACCAGATCCAGGAGTAACCAGTAATGTCGATCAACACTTCGCTCAGCGGCATGAAGGCCGCACAGGCCGGCCTTGGCGTCACGGCCCACAACATCGCGAACTCCCAGACCAACGGCTTCAAGAAGTCGAGCGCTGTTTTCTCCGACCTGATGGCTACGTCGGCCGCTTCTGATCCGCGCATGCAGATTGGCATCGGCGTGGCTGTAGATGGCGTCCGTCAGAGCTTCGATGGCGGTTCGATCGAGCAGACCGGCGCATCGCTTGATCTTGCCATTACTGGCGATGGCTTCTTCACGACGTCCTCGCTGGCAGCAGGCGAGACGCTTTATACCCGCAACGGCGGCTTCGAACTGGATGCTGCCGGCAATGTGCAGGATGGCAAGGGCAACGTCCTGCAGATCTTCGCGCCGGGCGCTAATCCGGCGGTGGATGCGCCGATTGATGCGGTCATCCCGATCACGAATGGCGCTGGCAGCGAATTTGCCGGTGTCACCGTCGAAGTCGATGGCTCGATGATTGCGTCGTACGTCGATGGCACGAGCTTCAGCATCGGCAATGTCGCGCTGGCGAGCTTCGCGGCTCCGCAGGGACTGCTTCAGGAAGGTTCGGCGAACTGGTCCGCGACCGGCGTCTCCGGCGCTCCCGCTTATGGCCTCCCGAATACGGGCAAGAATGGCGGCATCATGGCTGGCGCCATCGAACGCTCGAACGTCGATCTTTCTGAAGAGCTCGTCGGCCTGATCACTACCCAGCAGGCATTCCAGGCGAATTCGAAGGCGATTGATACGTCGAGCCAGATCATCTCGACCGTGATCAATCTGCGTACCTGATAATGGATCGTTCGATCTATTCCGCAGTCTCGGGCATGCAGGCCTCGATGATCCGCCAGCGGGCGATCGCGAGCAACCTCGCCAACGCCCAGACTGCAGGGTTCAAAGCAGAACTCTTCGATTCACGGGCCATCACCGTGAAAGGCGATCCTGTCGAAGTTCGCGCCATGAACCGCACCGAGGTACGCGGCGCGAACATGACCGATGGCGATATCATCGCCACTGGCGGGCCTCTCGACATAGCCATGCAGGGCGACACCGTCCTCGCCGTGCAGGCTCTCGATGGTAGCGAGGCCTATACTCGCCGTGGTGATCTCTCGATCACTTCGGCAGGTGTGCTCCAGACCGGGGACGGCCTCCCCGTCATCGGAGATGGCGGGCCTGTCACCGTGCCGGTTGGCGGGGATGTGAGGATTGGGCCTGACGGTGCAATCCTCGTCATCGATCCCGCTGCCCCCGATGCCCCGCCTGAGCGTATTGGCCGCCTGAAGCTTGCCAGCTTTGCAGGTACGGACATTGCCAAGGGGCTGGATGGCCAGTTCCGTGTTCGTGGCGGCGGCATCCTGCCGGAAGACCTTGAAGCCAAGATCATTCCGGGCGCGATCGAGCAATCGAACGTCTCCACCTCGCAGGTGATGGTCGACATGATCGAGGCCCAGCGCCTTTTCGAAATCCGAACCAACATCGTTTCGACCAACCGCGATCTCGACGAGAGCGGTGCGCGTCTGATGCGACTTGACTGATAATCCCAAGGGACATTTCACATGCCTAGCTCAGCACTACACGTCGCACGAACCGGCCTCGAGGCGCAGGACGCGCGTATGCAGGTCATTTCGAACAACCTCGCCAACGTCGGCACGACCGGCTTCAAGCGCGACCGGACCAACTTTTCGACGCTCGCCTACCAGGCGGCTCGGGTTGCCGGTCAGGCGAGCTCGAACCAGACCGAATATGCCGAGGGCCTGAATCTGGGCACGGGCGTACAGGTCCAGTCGACCAGCCGGATCGTGACGCAGGGAACGCTCAACCAGACCGGCAATGCCCTCGACCTTGCGCTCGATGGTGACGGCTACTTCCAGATCGAAATGCCGAACGGCGAAATGGGCTATACCCGCGCGGGCAATTTCACGCGTTCGGCCGATGGCCAGCTCGTCACTACGCAGGGCTACCCTGTGCAGCCTGCGATCAATCTTCCCGAGGGTGTCACGACGATCTCCGTGGCCACCGACGGTACGGTGTCGGCGATGGTTGATGGCGATGCGGAACCGGTCGAACTGGGTCAGCTGGTTATTGCCAGCTTCGCCAATCCCGGAGGCTTGCGTCCGATCTCGGGCAACTTCCTCGAGGAAACGGCCGGCAGCGGACCCGTGATCCTTGGCGTCGCTGGCGAGAACGGCCGGGGCAACGTCCAGCAGGGCATGCTGGAAGGCTCCAACGTCAATGTCGTTCAGGAACTGGTCGACATGATCGAGACCCAGCGTGCTTACGAGATCAGCTCGAAGATGATCTCATCGGTCGATGAAATGCTCAGCAACGCGAACCAGGTCCTGTGATCATGAGGCGCCAGACTCTTATCGCGATGGCTTCGGTTCTCGCTACCTGCGGTTGGGCTCCTGCCCTCTATGCGCAGGAAGAGAGCTACGAGCCTGCATACCCGATGCCGCCGGCCCCGCCGGTAGCAGATGGAAGCATCTTCCAGCCTTCGACCGGCTATACCGGTCTTTACGAAGGCAACCGCGCTCACCGCGTCGGCGACCTTGTGACGATCCTGCTCGTGGAGAGCACGGTGACGTCAAAGTCGGTGCGTTCGAACAGCGATCGTGAAGGTTCCATCGGTCTGGCGCCTCCCCTCACGGGCCCATTCGCATTTCTTTCCCCTGATGCCCTTAATGCTGCGGGCGGAGGGTCGTTTTCAGGACGAGGAAGCGCAGGTCAGACCAGTTCGCTGGCTGCTGCGATCAGTGTCACGATCACCGAAGTCCGTCCCAATGGGACGGCGCGGGTCCAAGGGGAAAAGCAGATGCTGCTCAGCCAGGGAACAGAATGGGTCCGCTTTAGCGGTCTCATCCGACTGGCCGATGTCGACGGTGAGAATACCGTCGTCTCGAGCAGGGTAGCGGATGCCTATGTCGAATATTCCGGAAAAGGCGCACTTCAGCGGGCTAGCCGTCCTGGCTGGCTCTCGCGCTTCTTCTCCGTGATCAGCCCCTTCTAACGGAGCTCGTGATGCGCCGTATTTTCCTTTGCCTCGCCGTCCTTGCCATCGGGTTCATGCCCGCTCTTGCGCACGCCGAGCGCGTTCGTGACCTTGGCCAGTTTCAGGGTGTTCGTTCCAACCAGCTCACCGGATACGGCATCGTCGTCGGCTTGCCGGGTACCGGCGACGACAACCTTGAATATGTGACGCAGGCCATGAAGGGCGTGTCGGGCCGCATGGGCCTGCAGCTTCCGCCTGGCGTCCAGCCCGCGCTGAAAAATGCCGCGGCAGTGATCGTTACTGCCGACCTTCCGGCATTTGCAAAGCCCGGCCAGCGCATCGATGTCACCGTCTCGACGATGGGCAAGGCCAAGTCGCTTCGTGGTGGTGCACTGATCATGACGCCCCTCTACGGCGCAGATGGCCAGATCTACGCGATGGCACAGGGCAATCTTGCCGTTGGCGGCCTCGGTGTCTCTGCTGCCGATGGGTCGAAGGTGACGGTGAACGTGCCGACCGTCGGACGCATCGCAGATGGCGGTAGCGTCGAGCGCTCGGTCCAGACGGGCTTCGAGAGCGGTGAAATCGTGCGCTACAATCTCGCCAGCGCGGACTTCCTGACGGCGAGCCGCGTTCGCGATGCAATCAACCGGATGCTGCCGGGAACGGCCTCGATCGAGGATGGCGTCACGGTGGCCCTGCGCCTCCCGATGGGCGCGGATCGTCGTGCCAGCCTCATGGCTGCAATCGAGATGATCGAGGTTGAACCTGCCGAGACCCCTGCAAAGGTCATCGTGAACTCGCGCACCGGCACCGTGGTGATCAACAGCGCGGTTCGCCTGTCGCCCGCTGCGATCAGCCATGGCACGCTTACCGTCCGCATTAGCGAAGACCCGATGGTCGTACAGCCTGCGCCGTTCAGCAATGGCGTGACGGCGCTTGAGCCGAATAGTGCGATCGAGGTGACGCAGGGTTCGGGTCAGGTGGCTCTCTTCGAGCCCGGCGCTTCCCTGTCCGAGATCGTGGATGCACTGAACCTGTTGGGCGTCGGGGCTTCTGACCTTGTCGCGATCCTCGAGGCGCTCAAACAGGCTGGCGCTCTCAAAGCCGAAATGGTGATCCTGTGATCGGTCCGGTTAAACCAGCCGGTCTTGCGCTGACGCAGGAGAGGAAGCCGGGCGATCAGTCCGATCTGGCAAAGGCCTGCGAAGGCTTTGAAGCGATCTTCCTGCGCCAGATCCTTTCCACCTCGCGCAACAGCGCTTTCAAGAGCGACCTGCTCGGCAGCGAGGCGACCGACACCTTCATGCAGATGCGTGATGAAACTTTTGCCGACGTCGCCGCTGAACGCGGCACGCTCGGCATTTCGAAGATGCTCGAGGCGCAGCTCTCGCGCACGACTGGACAGGAGTAAGCCTGGGATGGCTTCCGATCTTATTTCGATTGCTCGTAGCGGCACACGCACGGCGCGCATGGCGCTGGACGTGGCTGCTCACAATATCGCGAACGCATCGACCGAGGGGTATGTCCGCCGGACTGTGCGCCTTGAAGAGATCGGCTCGTCCAATGGCGTGACCGCTGCCGGCAAGCTGACCCTGTCGGGTGTCTCGCTGGGCGGTGTCATCCGCAATGCAGATGCATATCGCCAGTCGGAAGTACGCCGCACAGGTGCTGACGTTGCGCGTGCCAATGCAGAGCTTGAAGGCCTGAAGAACATTGAAGTCGCGCTTGAAGAGAGCGGTCTTTACGACGGCATCGTCGGCTTCGAAGCCTCGCTCAAGCGGCTCGAGAGCGACCCTGTCGATCCGGCTTTGCGTGCAGGGGTCGTCGAAGCGGCGCGTGCCATGGCGTCCAGCTTCAACCTTGCCGACAACGCCCTGAAGGCGTCGAGTGAAGGCACCCTGTTCGCAGCGAAGACCGATGTTGACCAGGTCAACACGCTTGCCGCCGAACTTGGACGTATCAATCTGAAGCTGTCGCGTTCACCGGTTGGCTCCGGCGACCAGGCGTCGCTTCTCGACCGCCGCGATACGCTGCTCGGTGAGCTTTCGCAGAAAGTCGGCATCCACACGTCCATCGGAACCGATCAGAATGTCGAGATCCGGATTGGTGACAGCAGTGGTCCGCTTCTGCTTTCCGGCTTCACGTCGAGCCCGTTCACGATGACGACGGCTGCTGATGGAACGCTTTCGTTTGCAGTAGGGGGCACGGCGGTCGTTCCGGGAGCCGGGTCGCTCGCCGGCCATGCACAGTCGCTGGACATGGCCTCGGTCGTTCAGGGCAGGCTTGATGATCTTGCAGTCGAGATATCGACGATCTTCAACAATTCGCAGGCCGGCGGCGCAGCTCTCGATGGCACCGCAGGCAGCCCGCTGTTTGGCGGGACCGGCGCAGCTGACATGAGCCTCCTGTTCCAGGACGGACGGATGATTACGACGGCACCTGCTGGTTCGCCGGCCAATAGCCGCGACACCAGCCAGCTGGCCGCCCTTAATGCCGCCCTCACCTCGAATGGCGTGGCTGCTGACATGGACAGCCTTCTCTTCGACGTCTCCGCGGCGGTGAGCGGCCGGACCGTCACCCGCGACACCCTCGTGACGATTGCTGACAACGCCGAGATATCGTTCCGCGCGCAGGCCGGCGTCGATCTCGACGAAGAAGCGGTGAACCTTGTGCGCTTTCAGCAAGCCTTCCAGGCTTCCGGCCGCGTCATGCAGGTCGCTAGCGACACCTTCAACTCTATCCTTGGCATCAGGTGATCTGACAATGACCGGCATCAGCACTACCGCGTTCTATGAACGCTCGCGCATCGACATGACGAAATTGCGCGTCGAGATGGAGAAATATCAGGGCCAGCTGGCATCGGGCGAACGCCTCGAGCGTTCTTCTGATGACCCGGTCGCTGCATCGCGGCTTCGTACACTCGCCCGCGATGGCAAGTTGGCGGAAGTCGACATTGCGAAGAAGGATCGGGCCGTGACCGACCTCCAGCTTGCTGACGAAGCGGTGCGCTCTATTGGCGACCTCGCCATCAAGCTTCGCGAGCTTTCCGTGCAGGCGGCGAACGATGCGCTGAGTGACGTGCAACGTAAGGCAATCGGTCTGGAGGTCGATGCGATCCACACCCAGCTCGTTTCCTTGGCCAATTCCAAGGATATTGGCGGACACGCGCTGTTCGGCGGCGAAGTTACGGGTGATGCGTACCAGGTCGGTGGCGGCGGTTATGCCACCTACATCGGGACTGCGGTCTCCGGTGAGATTGACCTCGGCGGCGGTCAGGCAGTGACCCGCTCGATTACCGGCCCGGAAATCTTCAATGTCACCGTTGGCGGAACCCCCACTGACCTCCTGACGGTTGCCAAGGATCTCGCGATCGCACTGGGCGGCGGCTCGGCTGACCCTGCCCAATCGGCAAGGGATGCGCTGGGCGGCATTACTGCTGCCATCGACAATGTCTCGACGAACCAGACGGTTCTGGGTTCGCGCCTTGTCTGGCTCGACTTTGTCGCTGACAGGAGCACCAACCTCGGCGAGCTTCGTGCGGCGGAAGAGAATGCAACTGGCGGCGCCGATATCGGTGAGACAATGACCCGTCTGCAGGAAGCCATGGTCGTCCTTCAAGGCAGCCAGGCTGCATTTACGAAGCTTTCGAGCCTCTCCCTCTTTGATCAGCTGCGCTGATCGCATCTGCTGATCTCTTAGAAAGCGAATTCACGCCATGTACGCAGCAATTGGTATCGTCGTTCTTCTGGTCATGGTGTTCGGCGGTTTCGCGCTCACGGGTGGGGCCCTTGGGCCGGTCATGCACGCCGTTCCTCACGAAATGCTTATCATCGGCGGCGCTGCCCTTGGCGCGATCATCGCGGGCAACTCGATGCATGAGATCAAGGCGATCGGTTCGGGCTTGATGCGCGCCTTCAAGGGGCCTCGCCATAATAAACAGGACCACATGGACATGATCATCTTGAGCAACAAGCTCATGAAGATGTTCAGGCAAGAAGGCCCCAAGGCGGTTGAGAACCATGTGAACGACCCTCACTCTTCGCCCATTTTCAGCGAGTATCCGCGACTGCTGGCCAATCAGCCGCTGATCGACCTGCTGTGCGACGCAATCGCCCTTCAGGTCGTCTCGTCCGGCTCTATTGAGCCGCATGCGGTCGAGGAGGTGATGGACAATGCGATGAAGACTCATTTCCATGAACTCCACGAGCCCCAGCACGCTCTGCAGAACCTGGCCGATGCCCTTCCTGCGCTCGGCATTGTTGCCGCGGTGCTTGGCGTCGTGAAAACCATGGGCTCGATCGATGAGCCGCCGGCGATCTTGGGCGGCATGATCGGATCGGCGCTTGTCGGCACGTTTCTTGGTGTTCTGCTGGCCTATGGCATCGTCGGCCCCATTGCTGGCCGACTGAAACAGGTAAACGATCAGGACCAGCAGATCTTTCATGCCGTGAAGCAGGTCGTGATCGCCTCGCTTCATGGCTGGCCGCAGCCTCTCGTGATCGAAAGTGCGCGGTCGGGTCTCGGTCATTCCAACCGTCCGGGCATGTACGAAATGCTCGATGCGCTGAAGGGCGGCCAGTAACCGTGGCCAGCTCCAGCGACGACCTGCGCAACAGCCGCCCGATCATCGTCAAGAAGGTGACCATCGTGGAAGGTGGTCACCATGGCGGCGCGTGGAAGGTGGCCTATGCCGACTTCGTGACGGCCATGATGGCTTTCTTCCTGCTGCTGTGGCTGTTGAACTCGACCACTGAGGCGCAGAAGGCCGGTCTGGCTGACTACTTCACGCCGACGATCGTGCAGATGCGCGACAAGTCTGCTGGTAGTGATGGCCTTCTGGGCGGCTCGTCGCTCTCCGAGACTACCAAGCTTTCGAATCCGCCTGATCGCACCGGCAACGTCTCGCTGTCCCTTCCCCGCGATGCGAGTGGCGGCGAACTGCGGGCCGATGCCCAGCGGCGGTCCAAGGCAACGCGAGAGGCTGTCGAGAAGATGCTTCGCTCGACGCCGCGCCTGCGTGAACTTTCCCGCCAGGTTCGCCTCGTCGATACGACCGAAGGCGTGCGCATGGACCTTGTCGACGATGCGGACTGGTCGATGTTCCAGCTCGGCACCACTGTCCTGACGCCTGATGCCCGCGAACTGCTCGCTGCCATTGCTGAAGCCGCAGCAAAGCAGGACACGCTTATGACCCTGCGCGGTCATACCGATGCCCTGCCTTGGCGCGAAGGCGTGCAAGGCAATAACTGGTCTCTCTCGGCAGGTCGCGCAGAAGCAACGCGACTGGAGCTTCTGCGTGGGGGTATCGGCAAGGGTCGCTTCACGCGGATCGAAGGCGTGGCCGATCGCGAGCCACTGATTGCGAACAATCCGAAGGACCCTCGCAACCGGCGTATCTCGATCACCGTCCTGGACTGACCGAAAGACTATCCTCAAAATTTGGATGCGGGTAATTTGCATCCTACAATTTACAAGCGCCCTGCTCTCTTCGATTGGAAGCGTCGAGAGCCGGGCGTTTGCTTGGACTTTGAGGACGGACATCAATGCAGTTTGAACTTCCGCTGGTGCGCAGGCTTGCGCTCGTTGCGTTGGTTTCGGTTTGCTTCGGCGCTTTGGCCTACCTTGGCATTACGCTGACGAGGGACACCGGAAGGATTGCTGCGGTCTGGCTGCCCAATGCCGTCCTCCTCTTCGCGATGTTCAAGAGCGGCAAGCATACGTGGCCGCTGCTTTTTGCCGGGGCATTTGCGGCGAACATCGCGGTGAACCTTTTCGTAGGCGACGCCCTCCCTGTCGCTGCCGGTCTTGCGATATGTAACACGATCGAAGTCATGGTGGCTTTGCGGGTGCTCATGGCCTTCGGGACCGAGCGACCTAGCTTCATGCGATTTGAGGAGCTCTGGTCCTTCGTCATTGCGGCTCTTGCCGGAGCTGCCAGCGCCGCAATCGTCGCAAGCATTGCCCTGCATTTCCTGTCTGGCGCCGAAATGTCGGATGTCCTGTGGAAGTGGCTGAGAGCTGACGTGCTTGGCCTGCTGGTTATCACCCCAGCCCTTGTGATCCTAGCCGACGCCTTTCGTCAGCGTGATCGTCTTACTCGTCACAAACTCGGCGAAGCCATTCTGGTAATCGGGTTCGGTTCGTCAGTCAGCCTCTACACGTTCTGGCAGAGCAGCTTTCCGCTTCTTTTCCTCGATGCACCGCTGGTGCTCCTCTACGCCTTCCGTCTCGGGGCGGTCGGTAACGCGATCGCAATCTTGAACCTCGCCCTTGTAGCCACCGTTGCGACTTCGCTCGGGCACGGGCCGATCAGCCTGGTGAAGGGAGATCTTCAGGAGAAGCTGATCGTTCTTCAGCTCTTCCTGGCTAGCAGTTTCGCCATGGGTCTGCCGGTCGCGGCGTTGCTGCGCGCGAAGCGGGCAGCGGAAGATCGCTTCCACAAGATCGCCAAGCTGTCACCCGTTGGCATCTTCAGCACGCATAGCGACGCTTCGATCCGTTTTGGTAACGATGTCTTCTGGTCCAAGATGGAAGGCGCAGGTTCCCTTCTCAACACGCCTGAATGGAAGATCCTGAGCGAGATGGAGCGCGGCGAAGAGATCGTAAAGGATGCAGTCGGCCGTACGCTGAAGATCAGGACGCAGAAGGTCTATAACGACAACGGCGAAGAGGAAGGCATCCTGGGGGCGGTCATCGACATCTCGGCGGAGATCAGCGCACAAAAGAAGCTTTCAGAGGCCAAGCGCCTCTTCGAGAATCTGACGGAAATGTCGCCCGCAGGCATCTTCCGCACAAGTGCGAGCGGTGAGTGTACCTACGTCAATCGTGCGTGGGAGAGGTTGGCAGGTATCAACGGCTTTTGTGCGATGGGCATGGGGTGGACCAAATGCCTCCATCCTGACGATGCAGAGCGCGTTGGCGCACTATGGAGCCGTGCCGTTGAAACTAGCTCGCCTTTCGAGGTCGAGTTCCGGTTTTTGCATGAGGACGGCACCGTCAAATGGGGCGCTGCACTTTCCCGACCGGAGATTCGGAACAACGGTGAAGTCGTGGGCTTTATCGGCGTTTGCCTCGATATCACCGATCGCAAGCAGAGCGAGGCCGAGTTGGTCGAAGCGAAGCGCGATGCCGACCGTGCTGCGATCTCGAAGAGCCAGTTCCTTGCGAACATGAGCCACGAGATCCGCACGCCGATGAACGGTGTATTGGGCTTTGCCGAGATGCTCTCGAAGGAGGACCTCACCCATGAGCAGCACAAGCAGGTGCAGATGATCGTGCAGTCGGGTTCGACGATGCAACAGCTCCTGAACGACATTCTCGATATTTCGAAGATGGAAGCAGGCAAGCTCGAGCTGGCCTACGAACCTATCGACGTGCGCAATCATGTCGAGGTTTGTGTCGAGGGCTTGCGTTCGCTGGCTGAAACGAAGGGCATTGCTCTTTCGGCGTCGATTGGTTCGATGGTGCCTCACTGCATCAAGAGCGATCCCTTGAGGTTCCGCCAGATCATCAGCAACATCGTTGGCAACGCGATCAAGTTCACCGAAGACGGCCATGTTTCGGTTAGTGTGAACCATGAGGCAGAAGATGGCTGTGATCGCCTCGTGGTGCGCGTAAGTGACACTGGTATCGGCATACCTGAAGACAAGCTCGAAGCGATCTTCGACTATTTCGACCAGGGCAGCGCGGGCGTGACCAACCGCTTCGGCGGCACAGGACTGGGGCTGGCGATCACGAAGAACCTGATCGAGAAATTCGGCGGATCGATCAACGTCCAGTCGACACAAGGATGCGGCTCGACCTTCTTTATCCGGATTCCCTTCGAGCACTGCTCTGTCCATGAGACCGTTGTCCCCAAGGCCGCGCCGATCCCGAACGAAGATCTGGTTGGTGCGCGTGACGTGCGCATCCTCGTGGCGGAGGACAACGAGATCAATGTGCGATTGGTCAGGATGATGCTTGAAAAGCTTGGCCTTGAGGCTGAGTACGCCTCGAACGGGCAGGTCGCTATAGATATGGCGGAAACCGCTCGTGACGAGGGCAAGCCGTTCGGCCTAGTATTCATGGATGTCCGGATGCCGGTCATGGACGGGCTCGAAGCGACCCGGATGCTGCGCCAGAAGGGCTTCACGAAGGCACAGCTGCCTGTTTTCGCGCTGACGGCGAACTCCTTTGCCGAAGATGTCGAGGCTTGCCTCGAAGCTGGCATGCAGGGCCATCTTGCAAAGCCGCTCTCCTTTGACCGCCTGCTCGATACTCTCGCCCGTTTCGACAAGCCTTCGGAGAAAAAGGCGACATCCACAGGTGGCCAACCCATGCCAGATCACCTCAAGGTCCAGTTCAAAGCCCAGAAGGATCGCGCAATCGACGCGCTGGGACGATGGGTCCACGGAGAGCAGCTTGTGCCCCCGTCGGATCTGGAAACGGACCTTCACCAGTTGGCAGGTACTGCTGGCTATTTCGGTGAGAGCGATTTCGGTGAGAATTGCAGGACGTGCGAGAGCATCATCCGCACGGGCGATTACCTCGAAGCCAAGCGGCGTGCCGTTGAGATGTTTGGCGAATCAATTTCGGCCGTGGAAGCCTGATAGTGGGGCGCATCATCCTCGCCGAGGACGATCCTATCCTCGGAGAGATCGTCAAGGACCGCCTGTTTGACGCTGGCCATGCTGTCGGATGGCTCTGCGACGGTGAGGCGGCCTTGGCCGCCATGCACTTCAGGGCCCCTCACCTCGCCATCCTCGATCAGCGAATGCCGAAGAAGTCCGGTATCGAGGTCCTGCAGGAGATGAGGCTCGACCCTGACCTTTCGATGGTTCCTGTCATGATGCTCACGCTCGTCAATGGCGAGCAGGACCAACGGATTGCCTTCTACGAGGGTGCGGATGAGTATGTGACGAAACCAGCTGACTTGGAGCGCTTGGTATTTCTGGCCGAAGATCTCATCGGCAGGCGCATCACGAGGATCAGCGGTCTCGATTCATTCAAGCTCGTAGCCTGACCGGTTCAGGCTCGGGCCTTGGTTCCAGATAACCATTGTACGCAAAAGAAAAGGCCCGGCGGAATGAACCGCCGGGCCTTGGACAACCGTTCTCTCGGGGGGAGTGAGGGAACGGCCCCCTCATTCTTAGCGCAGCAGCGACAGGACGCCCTGTGCCGACTGGTTCGCCTGCGACAGCATCGCGGTCGAAGCCTGCGACAGGATCTGGCCCTTGGCGAGAGCGGTCGATTCAGCCGAGTAGTCGGTGTCTTCGATGCGCGAACGTGCGTCCGACAGGTTGGTCGCGTTGACGCCGAGGTTGTTCACGACGCTTTCGAGACGGTTCTGGGTAGCACCCATGTTCGCACGGGTCGTCGAGATCGTTGCGATCGCTGCGTCGAAGGTTGCAAGCTCGCTGCCGTCGCCGGCAAGTGCGGTCACGTTGACGGCTGCAGCGGCGGTGATCGTCGCATCAGCAGTGAGGTCGGTCGTGAGGTCGAGAACGACGACGTCGGTTGCGTTTGCGCCGGCCTGGATGCTGACGTTGCCGTCGGCAGCTGCGCCTGCGGTTGCGTCGAACAGGTTCTGGCCGTTGAACTGCGTGTTTGCGAGGACGTCGCCGATCTGGGTCGTCAGCGCGGTCATCTCGGCCTGGATGTTGGTCAGGTCACCGCCCGAGTACGAGCCGTTCGAGGCCTGTACGGTCAGTTCGCGCTGGCGCTGCAGCATGTTGGTGACTTCGTTGAGCGCACCTTCAGCGGTCTGGGCCATCGAGATGCCGTCGTTGGCGTTGCGGATGCCCTGGTTCATGCCGCGGATCTGCGAAGTCATGCTCGTGGCGATCGCGAGGCCGGCTGCGTCGTCCTTGGCGCTGTTGATGCGCTTGCCGGTCGAGAGGCGTTCCATGGCAGTGCCGAGCTGGCGGTTGGCGCTGATGCTGGCGTTCGATGCCTTGAGTGCGCCGATGTTGGTGTTGATAACGGACATTCGAGAAACTCCTGGTATGATCTTTGAGGTCAGGCCAAGCGCATAAGGATGCTCAGCTGCCAGGAGCTAAAGCGGCCGCTTTCAGCCAGCTTTAAGGGGCGCCCTCAAAAAAATTTTTCGGATGGGAAGCGGAAAGCTCCCCAATGATACGAAAGTTTGAGGATGGGTCTTTGTTTTGCTGCAGGTGCATCCTAAAACCAGAACCGGACACTCATTCAAAGGGGGGAACCTTTGTTACCGGTTCACTTTACCCAGGCTGCGCTGGCCAATCATGGCGCGCTAATTCAGCGAATTTCCTCGATTATCTCGATCACGCTGGATGGCCAGAACGTTTTCGTTCGCTGCGCTGGCGAAGACGCATCTCCTCCGCCCAAGTGCCATTGCGTTGAGCTCGAAAGCGGCGACGCCGATGCTCTTGTTCGCATTGGCGGCAAACAGACCCTGGTCCGTTATTCGGATCCCAACAGCGAAGTTGCCCTCGCAACTGCGATGTGTGCGCTGACCGGTCCGAACGATCCGATTGCTGGCGATCCCGACAGCCTTGCGGTCTTCGCCCTCGCCCAGCGCCTTGCCAGCAAGGACATTCAGGTCCTGATCAATGGGCCGACTGGCACCGGGAAGGAAGTGCTGAGCCGCTTCATTCATTCGCGCAGCGGACGCGCAGACAAGCCGTTCATCGCGGTGAACTGTGCTGCCATGCCTGAAACGATGCTCGAGGCCATGCTTTTCGGTCACCAGAAGGGGGCATTTACAGGAGCCAATGCTGCCAGCGAGGGCTTCATCCGCGCTGCAGACGGCGGCACGCTGCTGCTCGACGAGGTTTCCGAAATGCCGCTCCCGCTGCAGGCGAAGCTTCTGCGCGCCCTTCAGGAGCAGGAAGTCGTTCCGATCGGCTCGACAAAGCCCGTGAAGGTCGACGTTCGGATCATTGCAGCAGGCAATCGCGATCTGCCGCTGGAAGTGGCCGAAGGCCGCTTTCGTGAAGACCTCTACTACCGCCTGAACGTTTTCCCGCTGACGCTGGAGCCTCTTGCCGATCGGCCGCGGGATATTGCCCTGCTCGCCCAGGCGATGATCCTGCGTCATTCGCCCGAGATCGGTGAAGTTCCGGTTCTTGCTGCTGACGCGATCCGAGAGCTTCAAAACCATGATTGGCCGGGCAACGTGCGCGAGCTCGAAAACGTTCTGCGCCGCGCTCTCATTCTTTCGAATGGCAGCATGACGATTACCGCCGAGCACATCATGCATCATCGCGCTCCAGCTCGTGTGGAGCGTTCGTCAGAACGCCAGACCACGGGCCAGGTCATACCATTCAAGCAGTCGGGCGACCGTCAGCTCGATCTGTCCTCTGCAAAGAAGGAGATCGAGAAGCAGGCCATCATCAGCGCGCTGGCCAGCAATGACGGCAATCGGTCCCAGACTGCCAGAGACCTCAACATGTCGGAGCGCACATTGCGCTACCGCCTCAAGGATCTTCGCGATTCCGGGGTGGACGTCGATATTTATAGCAGCGGAGACGCTCAGTGTCGCCAGTAGGCAACGTAGGGACGCCGTCGAGCGTCCAGGATATTCTCAATTTGCGCAACCAGATCATCGCGCAGTCCCCTGCCCTCCAGCAGATCCATTCGCCTGAAGGCGCCGACCAGGTTCGCAAGGCGGCAGGTCCGGCCCAAGGCTTTGAGGATACGCTCCGCGGCCTGATGTCGTCGGTCAATGAGACCCAGCACAGGTCCGAGGCTGTGACCGATGCCTATCAGCGCGGTGAAATCACCGACGTCGCCAAGGTAATGCTTGCGCGACAGGAAAGTGGCATTGCGTTCGAAGCGACACTCCAGACCCGGAACAAGCTCCTGAATGCGTATCAGGAAATCATGAGGATGGGGGTCTGATAAATGGCTGAAGTCCTCCCTCCCGCAGCGGCTCCCCGAAGCGGCCTGTCAGTAGCCGCCCCGCTCTTTGATCGGGACGGCGGCCCCGTGCTGACGCGTATTCGGTCTTTCACTGCGCAAGAGCCGGTAAAAAAGCTCATGCCAGCCTTCGTCGCATTGGCGACGGTGGGTCTGGCTGCGCTCGCATGGGCGCAGCTTTCTCCTTCTCCCCAGAGAATGCTCTATTCCGACATCAACGATGCAGATCGGGCCTCTGTGACCCAGTTGCTCGATAGCCAGGGCATCAACTGGAATATCGATAATGCGACCGGCGTCCTGACGGTCGACGAGGAAGATTTCTACAAGGCCCGCATGCTGGCTGCGACGGATACATCCATCGGCGCACCGGAGAGCGGCCTCGACATGCTCGATTCCCTTCCGCTTGGTGCATCCAAGACAATGGAAGGCGAGCGGCTGCGCATTGCGCGTGAGCGCGAGCTCCAGATGACCATTGGTGAGATCGATGGTGTCGAATCCGTGCGCGTTCATCTGGCCGAAGCCGAGCGTTCGGCATTCGTTCGTGAGAACACCCCGCCGTCTGCTTCGGTCATGGTGCGTCTTGCGCGCGGACACCAGCTTTCGGATTCGCAAGTCCGTGCGGTCGTGAACCTGGTTGCAGCGTCGGTCCCCGGAATGTCGGTCGACGCCGTTCGTGTCGCTGACCAACAAGGCCGCCTACTGTCCGATCCGGTCCAGAAGCAGGATGATAGGCTCGACCTTCAGGCGCGCATCGAAGAAAAGCTTCGCGGGCAGTTGTCGCATCTCCTGACGCCGATGTTTGGCGCCGGTAATTTCACGACCGAGATCCAGGCAGAGCTGGACATGGACGAGGTCACTCGGGCGAGCGAGAGCTACGACAAGGATGGCGCTCTGCGCACCGAGAACGTCGTGAAGAGCCAGTCGACCAATTCGGGCAATGCGCAAGGCATCCCGGGCGCTGTTTCCAATACGCCTCCGCCGGCCGCGAATGCCGAAGAACGCGCGCCCGAAGGCGGCGAGACGCGGCAGGGCGGCGAAGGCGCAAATGAAAGCAGTGCCAGCCGCACGTATGAACTGGGACGTGAGGTTTCGGTCGCGAACACGACGCCGGGCGATCTTAAGCGCCTCTCGGTCGCGGTCGCAGTGAGCGATGCTGCCCTGAAAGGCGCGTCGGCTCAGGAACTCGAGAGCATCAAGGCCCTTATCAGTTCGGCTGTAGGTGTGAACGTCGATCGCGGCGACCAGGTCACGGTGATTGCCCGTTCTTTCGAGCCGGTCGAGCCGGTCGTGACAGCATTCTATGAAGAGCCGTGGTTTGCGCGCCTCCTTCGCATTGGTGGCGGCTTTCTCGTCGCATTGCTGATCGTCCTGTTCGGTCTCCGTCCGCTGCTGAAGAGCCTGCGCAAAAAGTCCGAGGATAATGGCAAGGACGAGGTCATTCACATCGAAGGCAAGGCTGCGCCGGTTGTCGAGGGCCCCAAAACGGAAGCTGAAAGCAAGGCTTTGCTCCTGATGGAGGAAGCCTCAAAGCGCGATGACCTCAACAAGAAGGTCGCGCTAGCTCGCGAGCTGATTGAAGAGAAGCCGGCGGATGCGCTCGCGGCCTTGCGCGAAATGCTGGGCGATAGTTCGACCAAACCGCAGCCGGAGGCAAGCTGATGAACGAGGCAATGGCGGCGTCTATCACGGACCCTGCGCTTCGCGCTGCCTTGATGGTCATGATCCTCGACGAAGGCCAAGCTGTCTCGATGCTGGCCAAGCTGGAGCCGGATGAGCTTGAGAAGCTCGGAAAGAGCATGTGTGCCCTTCAGGAAGTTGGGGGCCCCGATCTCGATGAGGCGCTTATCAATTTCATCGAGCGGATCGAAAAGTCACCGATTTCGACGCACGATAACGAAGGCAAGGTTCGAAGGCTCATGACCGTCGCCCATGGCGAGGTGAAAGCCGAGAACATCATGCAGCGTATTCGGCCCGACAAGGAGCGGACATCCCCGCTCCAGCTTATCCGCTGGCTCAATCCGGCATCGCTCGTGCCCCTTATCAAGGACGAAAACCCGCAGGCGATCGCTGTATTGATCGCATTCCTCGACCGGCAGGTAGGAGCGATGGTCCTGACTCAGTTGCCACGCGAACTGCAGGGCGAAGTGGTTCGCCGCATCGCATCGCTTGGTAAGGTTCGTGATGATGCGTTGGTGATCCTTGAAGAGGTGCTCGAACGCCGCATTACCGAACATCATGGCCAGTCCGTGCTGACTGCTGGTGGACCGCGCGAGGCAGCAGAGCTAATCAACAACGCCGATCGCGATACCGAAAGCCTCGTTATGCCGTCGGTCGAGACTTACAGCCCCGAACTGGCACAGCAGATCCGTGACGAGATGTTCACCTTCCGCGACATCCTCAAGCTGGATGTGCGCAACATGGGCATCCTGCTTCGCGATATCGAAAGCGAAATGCTTGTTGTCGCATTGAAGGCACTGACCGACGAGGAACTGGCTGTGTTCTTCGCTGCAATGTCTGATCGTGCGGCCGAAGGCTTGCGCGACGAGATGGAAGAGCGTCAGCGCGTGCGTCTCTCGGAGGTCGAGGAAGCACGCCGCCAGATCGTCATTATTGCGCGCCGCATGGTCGATGATGGCACGCTGGAGACCGGTACGAGCGATGACGAATATGCTTGAGGTGACGCGCTCGCGTAGCGGCTTCGCAGCCCTGCTCGGCGGTAGCTCCGGCTTTCGGGCCAATCCGGTCTATGGCGCTCGGCCCGAGGGTCCAGATCAATCCGAGCTTGCTGAGGCTGAGCGCAGAGCCGCAGAAGATCGCGCCTACCAGCGCGGCCTTGCTGACGGCCACAAGGATGCAGCGAGCCTGTCCAGCAAGCACCTCGAGGACGAACTCGCCGCCAGGGGCGTACTGGGTGAGAATTTTGCCCGGATCGAAGAACGTCTGGCGCTGGAGATGGCCGACAAGTTGCGGGAAGCCGCCGTCGCCCTGTGCTGCGAGACTTTGGCTCCGGCTGCCATGGATACGGACCTCCTCGAAAAGAGGATCGATAAGGCGATAGAGATGATCGGTCACGCCGAACGTCGCGTCCTCAAGGTCAATCCGGCGGATATTCCCTTCATTGCCGAGAGGCTGAAGAGCGAACTCCTTGTGGAAGCCGACGATGCGCTTTCCCGTGGCTCGCTCCGGATCGAGACGCCCGAGGGCGGCATCGAGGATGGCCCTGACACTTGGCGCAAGGCCATCGAGGAAGCCATTCGCTCGTGCTGAAAGCAGTCCTGCCCGGCTCTGATACCAATTCCCTGAACGTCTCCCCCGGTCCTGTCCGGTTCGGGTTTGTTGCAGCTTGCGACAACGGACTGCTCGAGGTGACCGGTCTTTCGGTTCCGGTGGGTTGCATCTGCCGGATCGCGCAGGACAACGGACACGTTCTGTCGGCTGAGGTGATCGGTTTTCGCAATGGCCGCACCTTGATGATGCTGCTTGGCGACAGTGCCCTCCTTTGCCCTGGATCGCGGGTCTATCCCGAAGGGCGGCCTGGCATGCTTCCGGTCGGCGAGAGCTTTCTTGGCCGCTCCGTAGATGGGGCGGGCCTGCCAATCGATGGCGGTCCCGCAATTCGCTGCGATGCCTATTGGCCGTCGGGCGGAGTTCGAACCGGTGCGCTCGATCGCAGCACTGTGACGATACCGTTCGATTGCGGCGTCAGGCCGATCAACGCCGTTACGACGCTTGGGGTCGGGCAGCGTGTCGGCATTATGGCCGGATCAGGCGTCGGCAAGTCGGTCCTGATCGACATGATCGCGCATGGGGCGAAAGCCGATATCGTCATTTTTGCCCTTATTGGCGAGCGTGCACGCGAAGTCTCCGGCTTCGTCGAGCGGCATATGCAGTCGGGGCGAGGTGCGAATGCAATTACCGTTGCAGTTCCCGCCGACCATGCGCCCAATCTTCGACTGCGCGGCGCCCAGCTTGCGATTTCGCTGGCCGAATATTTCCGGTGGCAGGGCAAGAGGGTGCTTCTGGTGATGGACAGCCTGACCCGCGTAGCGCACGCCGCTCGTGAAATCGGCTTACTGTTTGGCGAGCCGGGCTCTGCGCGTGGCTATCCGCCGTCCGCGCTTGCCGTGCTCAACAAGCTGGTGGAACGCGCCGGCAATAGCGCGGAAAGCGGTGGCTCGATCACGGGGATCTATACGGTCCTTGCCGATGGTGATGACGAGAACGATCCTGTCGTCGATACGGCTCGCGCAATCCTCGATGGCCACATCGTCCTGTCGAGAGACCTTGCCCAGCGCGGGCAGTATCCTGCGATTGACATTGGCGCCTCGCTCAGTCGCGTCATGTCGGACGTTGCCACCAAGGAGCACAACGCGAACGCGAGAAAGCTGCGAGCTCTTTGCGCAAGCTACGAGGCCAATCGGGATCTGGTCCTGATGGGGGCGTACCGTGCAGGAGCAGACCAGCAACTCGACCTGGCCATGGCCATGCAGCCTTCGATATCGGCCTTCCTCGGCCAATCCGTGGACGAGCGGGTCACTATGTCTGAGAGCATCGAGCAGCTTACTGGTCTCCTCGGAGCGTAAGCATGAAGGCCGACAAGAGGAAGCTGGAGCGCCTGAAACGGATTGAACGGGTACGTTCGATTTCCAAGCACGTCGCCGCGACCCAAGCGGCTGCTGCTGAGGGTACGCTTGGCCAGCTCCTCTCGCTACGTGATCGCACGCGCACGATTGCTGGTAGCTATGACCCGCAAGGTCTTTGCGTCCAGGGTGGTGATCTGCGGGTCCTCGGGAGCTTCCTTGGCGGGATGCACCGGCTCACCCAGCAGACAGAAGACGATATCGTCACTGCTCGCAGTGTCGCCGATGCGCGGCAGGCCGACCTTGTATCGGCCGAGAAGCGGCAATCAGTCGTGACAGACAAGATCGATGAAGTCGTTCGCGGGCTTCGCAAGGAAAAAGCCGAGCCGGCACCGCCGCGGCGCAAGAACTGGCACGGTTCTTGAAACTGACAGGGCGACATTCCGAATTGCGCGAGTTGCCCGATGAACCTTCTGCAGACCTCTACGACCACAGCCCCAGCCGCTGGCGGCATCGCATCGTCCAAATCCGGTATTGTGGGCGCCGATAGCGCGGAAACCCCCGAAGGCGGCGAGTTTTCCGAGCTGTTTGAGGCTCTCAGCATTGCGGTTGCCCCGATGCAGCTGACCGACGTAGTCGTGACAACAAAGGATGTGGCGGCAGCCCCAGTTACGGCAAGCGGCAAGAATTTGCCGCCCGTCTTGCCGCCTGTTGCCGCCGCCAACCCTGCAATTCCGGCGAAAACGCGTGATCTCTGGGCGGTTCTTGCCGAGAGCGGCAAACTTTTGCCGCCCACCTCCATCGCTGCCGCCGCGCCCATCAAGGCCGGACCCCAGAAACTGGAGCCCGCCCTTCTCCCCATTGGCACTGATCCGGTTCCGCTCGAGCTGCCCGAAGGTGTTGCCGTGAGGCTCAAGCCGAACGGGGCATCGATCAGCTTTCCTGCCGGCAACGAGGCTCTAAGCGATGGCGAGATCGCTTCGGTGGTCGAACGCGCCCTGAGCGCGGTGGTCGCGAAGGAAGGCATGACGCAAGGCCGAGCACGGCCTGCAGTGGTCGAGATGTCGGTTACGGTCCCGGTGGCCGAACAGCTCAAGGATTTCTCCCAGGTAAAGCCCGAGGCCGTGCCTGCTACGCCTGTCATCGAAGCAAAGCGGGTGGCTGGCGAGGCCAAGAGCCTGGCTAACCCGACCGGGTCGGAGGCTTCCGCATTGATTGCGGCTGATCGTACGAAGGAAGGTGTGCGCGAGACCGGTACGAAGTCGTCGCGGGTGGTTGATGGTTCGTATGAGAACCGTGCGTCCGACACTGCGACTGCTGCCCAGATGCGTCCTATCACGGGCACCCAGTCGGAAATGCATCTTCAGCTTACAGTGATCGCTCCGGCTGAGAACCGCGCCCCTGTGGCAGCGGCCCCTGCAGGGCATGTCCCGGCTGAAGGCGCAGGCATGACGAGTGTCGAGCGCATCGGTGAACTCGTGCAGGCGATCTCTCGCGCTCACGAGGAAAGTGGCCAGCCGGTCAAGACGACGGTGCAGCACGCAGAATTTGGTGTTCTCGCCGTTCGCCTGAGCCGTGAGGATCGCGGGCTGATGGCGCAGATCTCGAGCGCTGACGCCGGCTTTGCCCCGGCTGCTCATTCGGCTGTTCGCGCAATGGCGGAGCCGCAGGCCCAGACTTCGCGCGGGGATGAACAGGCTCGTCACCATTCCGGGGCGCAGGACCAGTCCTTCCAGTCCAATTCGCAGGCAAGCGGTTCGCAGGGCCAGGCAACTGGCCGCGGACCCTCTCGCGAGGAAATCATCAATTCGAGGGGGCCGCTCTCGTCGAACGACGCGGATGCCGATGCTGCCGCAACCAATCACGAGAGTAAGGGCGGCCGCTTCGCCTGAGCTTCCCTACCCCATCCATCCAATCGAGAAAGAATGACGAGACATGAGCAAGTCGGATAAAACCGAGAAGAAGTCCAAGGGCGCAAACAAGCTGATCCTGTTGCTCGGAGCAGTTGCGCTGCTCGGTGTCGGCGGTGCCGGCGCCTTTGCGGCGATGCAGATGGGCGTCGCCGATGCGCATGCCGAAGTGAACAACATGCCCAAGCTCATCCGCAAGGGCGAGGCTGATCCTTACAGCCCCGAAGGCGGCGAGATGGCGAGCGAAGTGTTTGGCGGCGGCGGCAGCGAATACCGCACGTCGTATTACAGCTTCGCTGACGACTTCACCTCGAACCTCAAGGAATCCAATGCGCTGGTTCAGCTCAGCCTTGCGGCCTCGACGCGCCGTGACGGCCGCGTTCTCCTGTGGCTGAAGCAGCATGAGCTTGCCATCAGGTCCGCAATCCTGACGCAGCTGGCCAATACGTCCGAGGACGACATGTTCTCGGTCGAAGGCAAGAAGGCTCTTCGCAAGCGTCTGACCGACGCGATCAATGAAGAGTTGGTCGAGCAGGAAGGGTTCGGCGGCGTCGACCAGGTCTACTTCCGCACTTTCATCGTGCAGTAAGACGATGGACCAGTCCTTCTCACTTGCTGGCGCGCGTCCCGTCGCCAAGCACTGCAGCGAACTGATCGGAACGCGCTCCAAGGAACCGGAACGCTTGTCGTGCCTCACTCTGGTTGGTCGCCGGTTGTCGGTGATCCTTCCGCAGTTGTTCGCGCCGGTCTGCGACGAGGTTCGATACGTTGTGCAGGCAGAGCCTGTCACAAAGGGCGACCCGGATGACGTGCTTGGAGATTTTGATGCGCCGATGTCGCACGTCGTGATCTCAGCCGGCCTTCATTCCGATGACCTCATGATCTCGATCGAGGCGCGGTCGGCCTATGAATTGCTGGACCGTGTCTTCGGCGGCGACGGGAAGGTCTCGGGCGAGTTGCCGGCCACCATGCCCGGGTCAGTCCAGACGATGCTCGGACGCATCGAGGACGTCATGATGTCGTCGATCGGCAAGGTGGCGCCCGATGACAGCCTCAACCAGTTCGCGAAGGGCCGCCGCAGCGACGATCTTGGGGTGCTGCGCGCCTTCAACGAGGAAGACATCGTCTATGTCCTCGCAGTCAAGATCGCGTGCGGTGACAATCATCCCTGGTCCGTCCGGATCGCAATGCGTCAGCAGGTCGTGGATCTTCTGAACGATGCGACGCCTCGCCTGCCTGCGCCCGGCAAGTCGGCCGATCTGACACCGGCAGACAAGCCCTTCTGCGACATCCCGCTCAAGCTCAAGGCCACCATTGTCGACATGCGCGTGCCGCTCAGCCGGCTTCAGGGACTGAAGGAAGGCGACGTCATTCCGGTCGCGCTCGCAAGGCAGGTTCCCCTCAGCGTGGGAGACAAGGTGATTGCCTTCGGCACCGTTGGCGAACTCGACGATCGGGTTGCCCTGCAGATCACCCGCGCATTCTGATTTTTCTCTCTCAAGGTACCAATCGATGACTGACCCGATGAATTTTCTCAAAGACGTGGACGTTCGGCTTTCGGCCGAACTGGGCGCTACGACAATGCCGCTGCAGGATGTCATGGATCTGCGCGAAGAAAGCGTCGTTCCCCTCGAGCGCCTGACAGACGAGCTGATCGATATTTCGGTCAATGGGCGCAGGATCGCGCGCGGCGAAGTGATCACGGAAAATGGCCGCTTCGCTATTCGCATCATGGAAATGGAAGGCCAGCAGGCTCGCCATAAGGCCACTGCAGAAGCAGTGGAAGCTCCTGGAGCCTGATCGCGATGATCGAGTACCTCCTGAAGCTGGCTATCATGATCCCCGTGATCTGCGGTCTGGCATGGGCGACTATCAGGGTCGCCAAGAAGCTGCAGAACGGCGTGGGCGGCAATGGTCAGGGCAAGTCGGCCCGGATCATTGAGACGACCATGCTCTCGCCGACCCTGAAACTCGCGGTGATCGAGTTTCATGGCCGCGAGATTCTCGTGTCCGCATCCCGTCATGGGCTGACCCGACTGGCGGAAGCCCCTGCCCGTGAGGTCGATACGACCGAGCGCGAGGCGTCGGATGACGAGGATGCGGCTGTGCAGCCTGCCAAGCCTAGCTTCAAATCGGTTCTCGAGAACATGCGGGGCGCGAAGTGATCCGCCGGGCCTGTATCGCTGTTGCCGTAACTGCGGCAACGCTGCCGCTACCGGCATTTGCTCAGGAAGCCATTCCTGGCGCACTTGATCGTGCATTCGGGACGCTTGAATCGGGTAACGATGGCTCGCTTAGCCTGTCCCTCCAGCTTCTGCTGGTCATGGGGCTACTCACGATCCTGCCGAGCCTCATCCTGATGATGACGAGCTTCACCCGCATTCTTATCGTGCTGGCGATCCTCCGTCAGGCGCTGGGGCTTCAGCAGTCGCCCCCGAACCAGGTGCTCGTCGGCCTCTCGCTGTTCCTGTCGCTTTTCGTGATGGCGCCGACGCTGGACCGCGTGAACGAGACGGCAATTGCCCCTTATGCGCAGGACCAGATTCCTGCCGAGCAGGCCATCGCGAATGCAGGTGACGAATTCCATGCGTTCATGATCCGGCAGACGAGAGAGCGTGATCTCCTCATGTTTGCCGACATCGCGAATGCTCCGGCGTTCGAGACGCGCGAAGAAGTACCGTTCTCGATCCTTCTCCCGGCCTTCGTTACGAGCGAACTGAAGACGGCGTTCCAGATCGGCTTCATGCTCTTCCTGCCGTTCCTCGTGATCGATCTCGTGGTCTCGTCGGTCCTCATGAGCCTTGGCATGATGATGATGAGCCCGATGATCGTGTCCCTGCCCTTCAAGCTGCTGCTGTTCGTCCTGGTGGACGGATGGGCAATGCTGATGGGCTCGCTTGCGCAAAGCTTCGCGTAGAGGGCGTAATGGAAAGCGAAGTCCTTCCCCTCCTCGCGCTGGCAGACCGGATGCTCTGGACGACAGCTCTCGTGGCCGCTCCTGTCCTGATCGCATCGCTGGCTGTCGGTCTCATCATCGGCCTTGTCCAGGCGGCAACCTCGGTCAACGAGCAAACGCTCACCTTTGTCCCGAAGCTTGCGGTGACTGCTCTCGTCCTCGTCTTGTTCGGCGGAGCGATGATGGGGCTCGTGATGGAGTTTGCCCAAGAGATCTTCACCGAGATCGCGCAGATTTCGTCATGATCTCGCTGGACTTCGGTCTTGGCGGCATCGAGGCGGAATTCTGGCGCTGGATGTTCGTGATGACGCGCCTTGGCGCTGCCATGCTTGCAGCTCCGATTTTCGGTGCCAGCAGCGTTCCGCCTCAGGTGCGCGTCATTGCGGCCGGGGCCTTGGGCATATTCCTGTGCGTCTGGTTCCCGGCCGTACAGGCTCCGCAGGACCTGCTTTCGGTCGAAGGAATGGTCATCGTGGCAGGAGAAGTCCTCATCGGCCTGTCGATGGGGTTTCTTCTCCAGATGGCGTTCGCAGCTCCGGTGCTGGCTGCCGAAGTGATTTCTGGGACGATGGGTATGTCGATGGCCACGGCCGTCGATCCGGGCAGCGGGTCGCAGTCGCCTGCCCTCGGCCAGTATTTCACCGTCGTCATGACGCTCATCTTCCTCGCGCTTGGTGCGCACCTGCTCTGGATCAGGCTTCTGGTCGAGAGCTACATGACCTTCCCGCCCGGCGGGACGTGGTTCGGTCCGGAGCGGCTTGAGATCCTGCTCAGCTTTGCAACGACGATGTTCGTGACGGCCGTGGTCATTGCCTTGCCTGTGACCTTCGTCCTGCTTCTTACGCAGGTCGTGACGGGCGTGCTCAGCCGGTCGGCGCCTTCGCTCAATCTTTTCGCTCTTGGCCTGCCTGCAGGCGTGCTGGCAGGCCTTGTCGCGCTGATCGCCAGCCTGCCCGTCCTTCACGAGCAGCTGGGGGACTTATCGATGGCTGCAATTTCGGCTTCCGAAGCGCTGGTGATCCGATGAGCCAGGAGCAGGCTGCCGGCGAAAAGAATTTCGCGCCAACCGAGAAGCGCAAGAAGGACGCGGCCAATAACGGCGACGTCTTGCGCTCGAAGGAATTGGCAACGGCATCGGCCATGATGGTCGGTGGTGCCTGGCTCCTATGGGCGGGCAGTTGGCTGCTCGAGAGCCTGCGCACGGCGCTGAGCGTTGGCCTTACATGGGAGCGCGCTGATCTCGTCAACTTCGACCCTTCAGGAGCGATGATGGCGCTTCTTGCCTCCATCCTGCCGCCGGTGATGGTACTGGGTGTGGCGGTGATCACTTCGTCGATCATTTCCCAGATGGGCTTCGGGACCGGGGTGTGGGTCAACAAGAACCTCACCTTCAAGGGGTCGCGGCTCAATCCGCTCAACGGCATCAAGAGGATGTTCGGACCCAATGGCCTGATCGAGATGATCAAGGGCTTGGGCAAGGTCCTCTTGCTGGGCGTGATCGCGTGGGCCTGGGGCAGCAGTCACTATCACGGGTTCGCGTCGCTCGGGCGGGGTAACCTGTCGGAGCAGCTGGCCTTTGCATGGGATTCCCTGATCTCGCTCATCTTCTCGCTCGGGGCGGGACTTTTTCTCATCGCGCTGATCGATGTGCCGGTTCAGATGTTCCGCCGGAACAAGCGCCTGATGATGTCGTTGCAGGAAGTGCGTGACGAGACCAAGGAATCGGAAGGTTCGCCTGAGCAAAAGGGCGCCATCAGGGACAGGCAGAGGAAGATGGCTGCTGGCGCCTTGGCGCCTGCAATGAAAGAAGCCCAGTTCGTAGTCACCAACCCGACCCATTTCTCGGTGGCGCTTTGCTACGACCCCGCGAAGGCAGATGCTCCCATCCTCGTTGCCAAGGGGCGGGACGATAAGGCCCTCGCGATCAGGGACCTTGCCGGCGAATACGATCTGCCAGTGCTTGAATTTCCGCAGCTGGCCCGCGCGCTCTTTTTCACGACGCAGGAGCGGCAGGTCATCCGGCACGAACTCTACGCATCGGTCGCCGCGCTGCTGGCGTTCGTGTTGCAGCTGAAACGCGGCGAAACGCCGCAGAAGCCGAAGATCGAGGTGCCCGTCGAGCTTCATTTTGACGCCGATGGCACTCCCAGCATTCGGCACCCTTAAAAAATCAAAAGATCATCCGTTAGGACAGGCATGACTACGACCAGCTCAACTTCCGCAGCCAGCAGCATCATCAGCGCCCTGGGCGCTGGCAGCGGCATCGACATGTCGGCTCTCGCCAGTGATCTGGCTGTTGCCCAGTATGCCTCCCGGCTGCAGCGGCTCGAAAACAAGAGCCAGTCCCTCGAGACGCGGATCTCGTCGGCCTCGAACCTCAAGGCAATGTTGCTGAGCCTGTCGACCTCGCTTGGTGACAGGGTTCGCATGGGCGACCTCTCGGCAGAGCCGAGCATTGGAAATGCGAGTGTCGCAACGGGCACGCTTTCGAACACCGTACAGCCGACTGGCTCGTATTCGCTTGAAGTGGAGCAGCTCGCACAAGGCCAGATGCTGGCCTCGGCAGCTTATGGCGCCGCTACTGATGTCGTGGGCGCCGGCACTATGACGATCCGGTACGGCGAGGTGGCAGGCGGGGTCTTCACCGAAGATACCGGTCACGCCTCGGTCGATATCGAGATTACTCCCGGCATGACGCTTACCCAGACGGCACAGGCCATTTCGGCATCTGGTGCTGGTCTTACCGCGTATGTCTCCAACACCGTCGATGGCCCTCGCCTGATGATCAAGGGTGCAGAAGGCGCCCAGAATGGCTTCGTTATCGATGTCGTAGAGGACGGCGCCAATCCGGGCCTGTCGTCGCTCGCCTGGCAGCCGGGTGCGGGCACAAGCTCGCTCCTTCAGGAGAGCAAGGACGCAACATTCCAAATTGATGGTCTCTCCCGCACGTCAACGTCGAACACGGTGGTCGAAGCGATTCCTGGTGTGAACTTGGAATTGACGGGGACGAACGTGGGAGCGCCGACGACGGTCCGTTTTGCGGATCCGTCGTCGGCAATTCGCGGCGCGGTGCAGGACCTGACCTCGGCCATGAACGAGATCGCTGCCGAGCTGAACGCTGCAACTGATCCAGTCGCGGGCGAACTGGCCCGCGATAGCGGTGCCCGTGCGCTGCGGCAGACGTTTGCCGGCCTTACAAACCGCATCGTCATGCCAAATGCGGCTGAAGGCGATGCTCGCACGCTGGCCGATCTCGGCATCAGCGTCACGCGCTATGGCACGTTCGAGTTCGATCCCGATCGACTGGCCAAAACCATGGAGCGCGATCCGGATGGCGTTACAGCCATGTTCACCACCGGCATCTATGGCGTCTACGGGACGTTCGACACGATCAACCGCAATGCGGCTTCGACGGGCAACCCGGGAAGTCTTGCCGGCTCGATATCGCGCTACAATAACGACCTGAAGCAGGCATCGGAGCAGCGTGAAGATCTCTTGGAGGACCAGGAAGTGACGCGGGCCCGTCTGGTAACGCAGTTTGCCTCCACGAACACGCGGATCTCGTCCTACCAGTCGACGCTATCGTTTCTGCAGAACCAGATCGCAGCCTGGAACAAGTCTGACGACTGATGTTGTCCCGCAGGCTCCATCCTGCCGAGGCCTACCGACAGGTAGAATTCGATGCGCGCGTCAATGGGGCTTCGCCCCATGAGCTGACGGCTATCTGCTTTGAACAGCTGATCGCCTCGATCGGGACGGCCATCTACGCGCATGAAGCCGAGAACCCGGAATTGCGCAGCCGCTCGATCTCTCGCGCGGTGTCGAGCGTCATAGCCTTGGAGATGGGTATTTCCGGCAATGACGTCGTCGCCAATGCCATGCGCGATCTTTATGGCCGGGCGAGGCAGAGCCTGCTGGCCAGTGCAATTCGGTTCAATCCCGATGCACTCGCGATGATCCGGACTGACTTTTCCGAGATCGCAGAGGCGCTCGGCCTCATTTCAAAGTCTGCCTGACCGTCAAAGCATGGAGAGCTGGGCGGTCTTCGCCTTCGCATTCCAGCGCAGGAAGCGGCTCTTGTAGCCGAAATAGCCGCGCTCGATCCCGTGGATCAGCGTCCATGCTTCAAAGTCTTCATCGCGCTGGCCCGGGAAGTTGATGCTTTCAGGGTTAACTGGGCCGGTTTCTAGGTACTGGGCAACGGCGGGTGCATCTGCCGGAATTTCCTCGATTCCGAGGCGCTCAAGCGCCTGCCGGGCCTGGAGGGTTGTAACATGCCCGCCCTTCTCTGCTCCATAGCGCAGGCCGTAAGCCAAGGCGCTCACGACGTCCTTGGTCGTGGTGAACTGGAGGGTATCCAGAAGGTCGTCGAGCCTGCCGGCGGAGACGAGATCCACCGCATGATACCAGGTCATCAGCTTGTTCTGGTATTTGACTTGGCTGCCTTGGACATACGTCGGTTCGGTCTCGAGGAGTTCGAAAACCTCTTTGACGAACGGATGATCGAGGATCAGCGGGTGGCTGGCGCTGACGACGCGGCCGATCGGCTCACCGTCAAGGACAACGACCGGTCCGTAGATCACGGGAAAGTTCATGAGACGGCACGGCAGGTTCCATGGCTTCTCGGTCTGAGGGGGCGAGGACAGGCACCCGTTCATGTCGAGGATGAACTCGTTGGGCGAATAGCCTGCCTCGATGAATTTCTCGGATACCGGGTCGAGCGTGAAGGACTGGTTGGTGTCGGACATTATGTGCCTCCAATGCAAAACGCCGCGGCGTTAGCCACGGCGTCGAGAGATAGATCGGGTCTTAGGTCTCAGCTTCTAAGCAGCGCGCTTCGGCCAGCCGCTGCCCAGGCTTTTTCCTTCCTGAGATAACGCCGGATGCCATCGAGCCTGAAGAGGAGGCTCAGCTGGCGGTATCCGATGCCCTCTATAAGGGCAGCGAACATGATCTTGGCGAACTTGGCGGTAGGCGGCTTGCGCTGGCGGGTCTTGTTGTCGAGCACGAGCGCGCCGATGCTGAGGCCAAGTCCGATGACGATCGTCTGAAATATGAAAGCGACGGCAAGGCCTGCAGGGATGATGCCCAAGGCAAACCCGATCGGCATCAGGATCCAGCCGAGCAATTCGGCAAAGGGACCGATCACGTCCTCGAGATACGCAATGGGCAGAGCCCACAGGCCGATTTGCCTGTAGCGCGGGTTTCCGATCATCGACCGGTGATGCGCCAGCGTCTCAAGGGCGCCCTGCTGCCAGCGCGCCCTCTGGTTGCGCAGGCCCTTGATGGTCTGCGGCACGTCGGTCCAGACGACGATCTCCGGGATAAAGTCGATCTTGTATGGCCGACCGGAGCCGCAGAAATGGCGGTGGAGCCTGACGATGACCTCGAGGTCTTCACCCACGGTGTCATGGCGAAGTCCGCCGATCTCCATCAATGCGTCGCGCCGGAATACGCCGAAGGCGCCCGAGATCAGCAGCAGCGATTTCATGTGTGCGGCCGCAACGCGGACCGAGAGGAAGGCGCGCGTGTATTCGAGGATCTGGAAACAGGCGAGCCAGCTCTTGGGAGTGCCCACGGCCTGCACATAGCCATTCTCGACGCGGCAGCCGTTCACGGCACGGATCGTCCCACCTACGGCAAGCAGGCTTCCGTCATCGGTGACGAAGGGCTTGGCAGCGCGCAGGAGGCCGTCAGGCTCGACAATGGTATCTGCATCGATGATGCAAACGAGAGGCGTCAGGGCGTAGCTCAGGCCCGCGTTTACGGCATCGGCCTTCCGGCCGTTCATCTTGTCGATGACGGTGAGGTTGCGATGCTTGCGCGAGGCGTAGACCCCCCTCACCTCGGTCCGGTGCAAATGAGCGACCGGACGGCGTTCGACCTCGTAGAGCTGGAAGGCAGCAATGAGGCGCTCGAGAGTATCGTCGCTCGAACCATCGTTCACGATGATGACCTGGTGGTCGGGATATTCGATGGCCAGTAGCGAGCTGGCTGAATCGACAACGGAGAGAGACTCGTTGAAGGCCGGGGCAATGATCGTGATCGGCGGGGAATGGGCAGCGCGACGTGCCCAGATGGCCTGCCGGGATACGGTCGGGCGCGGACGGGTGTAGAATACCCAGATCGAGATCAGGAGATGTGCAACGGCGATGAGGTTGCGGATGACGACAATCACAAGGACTGCCATCAGCGCGATGAACACAGGATGCGTTGTCATGGTCATGCCAGCATCGCCTCCTTTTCAATTTCGATAGACCTGGGTCGGGGCCACGCAAAGTCGGCCACCGAGCCGACATAGGGATCGGCAGTGGCCGTCAGCATTCTGCGGTGCTTTTCGCCGAACTCGTGTCCTCGGTACCAAAGCGATACCAGCGCCCTGTATCGCACGCGGGGTTCGTGGTGCTCGAGCAGATCCAGCAGGATCTCGTTTGCAGAGCTGTTCGTCGACCACTCGAGCGAAGTGGCGATGGCTTCTGCAATTTCCGCGTCGCCGGAGAACGCCCACCTGCTCAGCTTTTCGAAGATCGCGTGCTCATTGGATGCACCGAGGCAGGAAATGACCGCGATCCGGAACGCGCGGGGATGTTCGCGCGAGATCGCTTCAAGGTAGGGGCCATCCTGCCTCGCTAGTTCCCGTAGCACGGCAAGCTCGGTTATGCCGGTAGGGCCATTTGTCAGATCGAGAAACTTGATCGTTGAATCGATCGAGGGAAGACCGCCGAAACGAAGAAGTGCTAGCGCGGCCATCTTCCGGTATTCGGGCAGCCTGTCGTTGGCCATGACGCGCTGGAGAGTGAGGATCGTCAGGGGGCAATTGAAGCTCTCGAGCATCTTGATTGCCGCATAGCGACGGCGATTGCTCATCACGAATGCCCTCTCGGTATAAACGTGGAGCCAGCCCTGCCTGTCCAGCAGGGTTATCATTCGCTGGTAAGCTGCGCCCTTGATGATGTCGGCGAGGCGCGAGGCGGCCGTGAGATAGATACCGACAGGCAGGTTCTTCTCGAAGCCGCCACCGTGCGCAAAGGCGACGAGCTCGCGGGTTGCCTGGGCGACCTGCTGCTTGCGAGCCTTGTCCTGGCGTTCGTCCACGGCTCGGTCGACGATGAGAACGATCATGGAGAGAAGCATGAGGACGGTGGAAGCTACGACGATCAGTGTTGGCGTCATGACCTAGCGTCCGAAGCGATAGATGATTGCCAGCGTTCCTGCTGTCCGCTTGTAGGTGCTCGCCCGTTCTTCACGCTCGATCGAGACGTGCATGTCGACGCGGCGGGCGACAGGCAGCCTGCCACCAATAGCGGCGAGCTTCGTCATCCTGACGACTGCGCGTTCGGCCTCGGGGTAGCTGGCGAATGAGACAAAGGCACCGGTTCGGCTCTCTGGCAGGTAATCGGCGCGTAGAGCCATGCCTTCGTTGAGGCCGTTCTCGTCCCGGGCGAGAACGGCCTCGATCTTTACGCTGATGCGGGCCGACGGCGCACGTAGCGTTGCATAAGGCTGGATGATGTCGATCTCGTTCGATGCGTATGAGGCATGTCGCAGGTCGATCCCGACCTCATGGCGGCCAACGAGACGTCCCGCGCCTGCATGCACGCTCCACCTCTCTCGGAAGTCGGCGTCAGGCGTCGATGTTCCGCCCAGCCGCCAACGAACTGCACCGACAACGCCGGAAAGGTCTGCCTTCAGCCTCGTGTCTGCGACGGCGCGCTTCTCGCGTTCTGCAGAGATCGACACGGTGTAGCGGGGTTCTGACCAGTAGGCGGTAGCCGCAACGGTATTCCAGGTGGCTTTGCGGCCTGAAATCGAGACATCGGCCGTGGAAGCTGAAAGAGATAGGCCGCCGGCAGAAGTGGCGTGCTGGCCGCCGGTGAGAGCACGATCGACCTGGTCGGAAAGATCGGCAAGGCCCGGATAATCCGGCGATGAAGCAGCGATGAGGGACAGTGCGTCGCGTGCCTGCTCGTGCCGCTCGGCCCAGTAGAGAAAGCGGGCACGTTCGAGCTGGAGGTCGAGATCGGCGGGATGCTCCGCAATCTCCTTGTCGATCGCCGCGATAGCTTCCGAATGGCGACCGGCAATCGCGAGCTGGCGAGGGCTTGGCTCACCAAGGCCGGTTGCCGGTCCGCTCGCCAGGGCCGCTGCCATGAGCAGCAGATCAAACACCGGCTTGCGATCCTGTCAGGCGATCGACCGTGGCGAGCAGGCGTTCGAGATCGAACGGCTTGTTGAGGTAATCGGCGACGGTGAGGCCCCGTTCGCGCATCTGCAACCGGATGTCTTCGCGCGCGCTCGAGACGATGACCGGAAGGGCAGTCTTGCCCTCATCTTCCTGCAGGCGGCGGACCAGTTCGACGCCGCTCATGACTGGCATCATTCCGTCAGTGATGAGCAGGTTGCACGGCTCGGCCTTCAGGTGCTCGAGGGCGTCGGCGCCATTGTCATGGCTCGTGACGGTATGGCCCGCCGATGTGAGTGCGCTTTCGACGACGGCCTTGAAGATGTCGTCGTCGTCGACGACTGCGATAGCTGCCATGGTGTCCGTCCTGTAGTCCGAGAAGATCAATTGGGCGCAAGGGAGCGCCAAACGATTGCAGATGCCCATGGCATTTTAGGATAGATGCCATGGGTTTCCAAATTTTTAGGATTGCCGCTCAGGCGGGCTGGTTGTCGATCGCCTTGACCCAGGCTTCTACATCCGATGCATAGCGGCCAAGGTTCAGCGGTGGGTTCACCTCGATGGGGACAATATTGCCGCTGATGCGGTCAACGCACAGGTCGAGCCCATAGGCCGGGGCGCCGGCCAGTTCGGGCGTGAGCTTGCGGGCCAGCCGCAAGGCAAAGGCGAGGTATTGCTCGACCAGGCGATATTCGTGATTGACCAGTCCGTCGTTGCGGATCTCTTCCATCTTCGGATCGAAGCGCGCGGCGTTGTCGAGCGGCGTAAAGCTTTCGACGCAGCCTGCGCCTGTGACCGGTGATCCGTCGACAATGAACATCCGGTACTCGAAAGTCGGTTCGATCACGCCCTGGATGGAAAAATAGGGGCTCTGGACGCCGTCAAACTGCACGAGCGTCCATGCGATGTCCTCGTCTTGGGCGACGATTGCGTCCATCGGGCTCATGTCGGCCCTGATGTTGAAGATGCGGGCCATCCCCTTCTTGAGCGTCTTGATGAAGACCTGGCCTTCAGCAGGGACGATCTGGCGCACCGCTTCGTTGATTGCCGATGCGCTCGGCGGCACGAGGATCATCTTGCGACCTGACGCAGCGGCAAAGCTGTCGGCCAAAGCATGACGGGAGATCGCCTTGAGGTGCTCCTTGCCCTGGAGGGGAAAGCGGTAGTCGCTGTCCACCGTATCGGCCCGCGAGACACCCGAATGGAAGAAAGCGCCCTGCCCTGTGCCGGATGCGAGGCTGTCTTCGGTTGCGGTCAGCATGATGCCGCGGCACTCGCCGAGAATTTCAAAATCAACGCCAACGCGCTCGAACGCGTCGATGAAGCACGCATTCTCGACCCAGTCTTCCTTGTCACGCTGTGAAGGCGTTGCGACCGGAAAGTGGCGCAACCACGCTTCGAGGTAGCGCGGAGCATATTGGCCTGCTCCAGCGGGATACGTGCCCCTGTCGAGGGGGCGCATAAGATGGAGCATGAAATTCTTCCTTGGTCGGCGTGCTATGGCATCGAAGGTTCGATCCGGGCTGCCCTCGCCCCGCATTCGGAGCATTTGAGGTGTCGCTCGACGACTTCGACGCGAAGGGAGATCTTGCGGCTGTGAAGAGCCTGCATCATCTCGACGGGGTGCTTCAGTTGCTGGTGGCCGCATGCCGCGCACGTGACACGCACGAGATAGCCGCGCCTTGCGAACTGGTTGATGGAATCGGTCTTGATGCTCCCCATTGCCCGCTAGGAACATTGGGGGAACATCTGGTCAAGACCTGCTCGGTGTTATCGTCAGGCAGCGAGGCCTTCGACGTCGATCCGAGACGTTACGTCGACATCGACGCACAAGTTGAAGAGTTCCTTCTTCCAGTCTGCGTCAACGTCGATGTCCGGGCATTCTGCCATGAAGCATTCGGAGATGGTAAGAGCCGCGTGTTGAGCTGCTGCGGCGTCCGGAGTTCCATCGATCAGGTTGCGCACCAGCGTATCTACTTCGGCCGTGGGATCGTTTGCTCCGTCGATCTTCCAGTTGCCGTTTCCGATCTGGGTGACCGCCGCGCCAGCGAGGGCGGCCAGGATGTTCTTCTCGATCTTCATTTTAGAGCCTCGGCTTTCTGATCTTCACCATTTTCCCGGGATTTCCGTCATCCAGAAACTCAACCAGGACAGGGCGTTCGCTTGCTTCGCATGAAAGAAGTTCGCTGACCCACGCATCACCGAAGGCAACGAAGTCTCCGACGAACTTGACGTCCTCGCCGAAGAGATCGCCCTCAAGATAAAAGACAGCGTATTGCTGGCCCGTCCGTGCGGTGCCGGTGCGCTGAAGGGTAGGAATGACGGTTGCACTGAGAGGCAGACCGCTGCGCATGACGCGGCGCTTGCGAGGCGGTGACGGCGCACGAGCGTTCGAACCGGAGAAGATGCTGCCGGCCCCGCCCATCATTTCCGAGAAGATCTGGTCGAAGCCGATCGCATCGGAACGGGCGCTGAAAAGATCGCTCCAGGTAAGCCCGCTGGTATCGAGTTGGCGGCTTACCTCTTGAATGAGATCGTCTCCGCTGCGGCTCGAAACGAGCGTCAGGACCGAGTTGCGGGCGCCGGCATGGCGGATGTTGCGTGCTTTCGACGAGATCATGGCCTCGATCGACTGGCCGGTGAATTTCTCGATCAACGAAGCGGCGTTGGCGCGTTCGTTCTCGAAGGGGGACGAGAGCCGTCCGGCGATTGCCAGAACCTTGGGCTGCACTTCCATTCTCCTTTTTCCTCGAACCCACTCGGTCCGGGAAATTCGTCCTTGTCGTAAAGAGGCGAGGAAGCTCGTGAGCCTCCCCGCCTCTCTTTGGGGTCTACAGGGTCCGACCAACCGCTGTGCCTGGTTGGCCGGCAGACATCCGGGCACAGGACGCCTGTGCCGACATTATAGGATGGATCGTTGAAAGACGCCTACATCAAGCTGCAAATTTTTCTGCAGGGTAGATGAGCAGCGAAGAGCTGAAACTCGCGATGCGTGTCTCGAGCGCGATATGCTCGCCGTCGCGCTGGCGTTCGCACATTTCGACCAGTTCGTCACAAGTCGCCATGTCCGCGCAGTGAAAGCGGATTTCCCGAAGGGAGCGCATCTCGACGGCGGTCTGTCCGGTGATGATGTCGAGGATCGCTTGATCGCTGGCAAAGCCATCACCCAGGGAGATCGCGGTTAGTGCCCTGCCGTTAACGCGAAGCTGTTCGAGCGCTTCGTCGCGGCTTCGAACCACCGTCCAGCCCTGCTCGATTTCCAGCGGCAGGTAGGTTTGATCGAGAAAGATCTGCATCAGAGGCTCCTTGCGAGAAGACAGGGGAAACGATGATTGCGTCCGGCAGGGCGGGAAGATCGGCGCGAATGCCCTCGTAGAGCGCAAGCGTCCCTTCTTCGGTCAGCGATGCCTGGTATCCACCGGAGCATGGCATGAGATCTTGTGCGAGACCCTCGCCCAGAAGCTCCTGCATGGCCGGGAAGTCCCGGCTCTGGATAATCGGTGCTGTAAGAGGTCGGTCGTCGGCTGCGGCCATGATGCGGTACGCAGCGGTGCTGAGGTCGTCGACGTCGTAGACCATGGCTTTTCCCTTCAACCTGATTGTTCACCAGGTCGCTTGGAAAGCGGTGGTCCACGACGTGGATCACGACGCGATTGCGCGGTTTACGCCGTTGAGGCGATAGCGGCGGAAAAGCTTGAGGCGCAGTTGCTCGAGCAGGCCCCAGTAGGCAGGAGCCTTGTTCAACAGATCTCCGACGTCGAGGCCCATGGTCGCTGTCGGAAAGACAACGTTCTTTCCCATGCGCAAATTGTTTTCGATCCGCGCGAAGTCGTTGAGAAGGCGCAGATAGGCCTGGCTCGACGGGCGGGCATCCTCGTCCGTCATGTAGCAGAACGGCGCCGTCCCGCGCATGCGTTTGGTGACGATCCCGACCGTGTTGGGTTCACCGCGGATCTCGCGTTGGACGATGTCTGCGCTGTAAGCGCTGCCGTTGTTGTCGAGAAGATCTTCGAACACGAACAGCCAGTCTGGCTTCGTGCGGATATACGACCTCGTATAAGGGCGGTCTGCAATGTGAATCATGCCGCCAAGGTCGGAGGGGGGTGCGACCCGTTGCATCTTTGTACTCCAGCGGCGCCCGGCATGGGCAGCCGTAAGATGGCACTTGTAGGATGGCGGTCTAACATTGGGTTAACCGCCCTACAGGATTTTGCCGCAAGGGCACTTTGCAAGGTGGCTTAAGGGCTTAGGCCCGCGAAAAGCGCACCATGACATGGGGCCCATAGATCGTTGAGCCGCGAATGAGCTCGCTGATGACGAGGTTTTCGAATGCGTCGATCTGTTGTCCTTGCCGCTCTAGAGAAAAAGAAAACAGGCTCTTGGCCGGCTGCCCCTTGGCGATGGTGCTCGCGACTGTTTCCGGCATGTTCTTGAGCTTGAGCATGAGCCAGCCGTTCTGGAAGTAGATATGGTCGCTGAGCTGCCCTGCGGGCACCATGCGCCGCTCTGTCTTGTTCGCGTAGGTTGCAACGCCAAGCCAGGGGCCGGTCCGCGGCGCGAATTCGTACTCGGCCTTTTGATGAAAGACCCGCGTTGCAAGCTGCGAAAGCTCTTTGGGATCCAGTGCCGGATAGAGGTTGGTCACCAGAGGATCGACAACGATGTCTTCATGAAGCGGCAGTCGGCGGCGATGCAGCCTCGCCTTGGGGGCTTCGATGATATCACCGGCGCCTACCTGCTGTGAGATCTGGTCTTCCTCGATCCGGTAGAGCGGGTTGGCGCCCTGTTGTCGTAGCAGCCTGAGCTTCAGGACAAGGATACCGTCCTTGTGCTGGCGGTCGACGTGGTGCCTCAACGAGAAAATCGCGCCGAGAAGGAATGTAGCCTCGGTGTTCCCGTTGAACTTGAGCACCTGGACGCTGCGTTTCGGCGCAGGCCGGTAGTCGGTCATGGCCTGCCGGACCTGTTCGACCAGAAGCCATCGCTCATGGAGGCTCATGGCCATGATCGACATCACGCAAAGCGAATCGACCTGCACCTCCTCCGGCCACGGCGCGACCGGCGTCTTGTAGCCGGGAGCGACGTCGTATCCCTCTGGAAGCGAGGGATCGTTCAGGAGGAGGGGCATAAAATCAGGTCTTTCAGTTGCGAAGTCGGTCACAGCTCGGCCGGTCGCCGGCACGGCACGAGGCGGCAAGGGCCTGCATGATGCGAAGCGAGCGTTCTGGCACCTGCCGGCGCAGGGTGGATGCCCGGTTGCACGACCAGCGATCACCTTCCTGGCAGGCGATATCAAGCGACTTGCGCGCGCTCACGACCTGGCGGACGCGTTCCATGCGGCGACGGTCGTTGTCGGCCCGATCGGTCTCGATCTTGCGAATGCGGTTCTCGGCGCGGTGCGTGTAACAGCTTACCTGGTCGACTGTGGATCCATAGCGGCAGCCGTAAGGCACGACGCCTGTCGCGCGGCCGATTTCCATGATCGTCCGGTCGAGGCCGTCGGCGGCTGCAGGAACGGGCGACAACGCCGCGGCCGCAATCAGGGCTGCGATAGCGGTCTTGATCATCTTGCGCATTTTCCATCCTTCGGTGGCTTACACCCTCACCCGTAGAGACGGGGCTCTGCTCCCTTGAGACTGTTCTGCGAGATCTTGACCGCCAGCGCGATTGCCTCGGCATAATCGACCCTTGGCGCGTCGAGATCGATGGCCGTCATTCCTGCATCGTGAGGCGAGGCCGCCTTGATCTTGACGTTGGTGTCGCGGAACGCGGGCAGATCGACCGCTTCTGACAAGGGTCGGCCCGCAAATGTCGACGTCACGGTCTCGGGCAACGCCATGTCGATCGACATTCCGTTTGGCCGGAGAAATACTTCCCGGAACCGGTAGGTGTCATGGCGTAGCTCGACCTTGCGAATGCGCACCATCAACTGGCCGAACTTGCGCTCGATGGGACGGTCGGTGAAAAGTGGACTGTGGGACAAGGGTGTAATGCGGACGCCGGTCTTGTCTCCCAGCACGGTCTGGAAGATCCGCTTGAACTCTCCGATTGCCCTCGCCTCCAGCATAATTGCGGCGACGACGGATTCGAGCATGTAGATCTTGGCCCGTTCCGCGGTGACGTATCGTGCGGCAGCCGGGATATTTGCGACGCACTTCTTCACGGCGCGATCAAAGATCTGCCGATTGAACGGGACATTACCCCATTCGATCTCGAAGCGGATCTTCGACCCATCATGGAAGACGACTGCGGTGATCCCGCAGGCATATTCGAAGCGCTTGCCGTCTGGCGCGTGATCGTCGCCCGTCTCGAATTCTGCAAACGACGATATCGGCAACTGGGGGTCACCCAGCTCGGCGATGACGGCAGCCTCAAAGCGTTGGCAAAGCGCCGCACGATCGATGTCAGGATAGGTAATCTCTGGCATGATTGACCTTTCAGGGCGGTGTCTTGAAGTGGTGGCAAGCTGTCCAGAGAAACGGGGGCTCTGCCTAAGTGGTGCTGGGCGCCAAGCTGTTCTCAGAAATTCTGACTGCTAGCGCGACGGCCACGGAGTATGGGACTTTCGGAGCGTCGAGCTCGACGATCGTACGCAATCTGTCGTGAGGCGCGATAGCTTTGACCTTGAGGTTCGTGTCTCGGAAAGCCGGCAGATCGACAGCCTCCTTGAGCGGCCTCCCGATGAGCGTCGTCACCATGGTTTCAGGCACATCGATGTCGATCAGGATGGCCGTGGGTCGAAGAAACACTTCCCGAAACCAGAAGTTGTCAAAGCGCAGTTGAGCCTTCTTAAGGCGGACCTTGAAGCGACCGAAGCCTTGGGTGATCGTCTCCTCGCTAGGAAGGGATTGATAGGACAGCGGCGTGATCCGAACTCCAGTCCTGTCCTCGACCACCGATTGGAACAGGCGCTTGAATTCTCCGATTGTCCGCGTTTCCAACATCATTGCCGCGATCACGGATTCGACGATGTGCACCTTGTCGCGTTCCTGCTTCACGATGCCGGCGGCCGGCGCGATATTTGCGATGCACTTCTTCAGGTCACGCTCGAAGTCGGCGCGATTGAAAGGGACAATGCCCCACTCGACTTCGAACCGAATTTTCGAGCCATCGTGGAAAACCATGACAGCAACACCGGTAAGGAGATCCAGGCGCGGATCGACCGGGTCCTTGCCCGTCTGGAAATCGGCCACGGACGAGATTGGCATGTGAGGCTCGCCCAAATGCTCGATTACCGCCATTTCGAACCGACTGCAAAGAGCCGTAAAATCGATGTCGGGGCGGTTGAGCTGAGGCATGATTGACCTTTCAGGGCAGTGGCTTAGGGTGCATCAGCATCGCGATGCGCATCGGGGGCTGCGAGCTGATGACATGGGGGTATGATGAAAAGGACTGTTCTGGCGGCTGCTGTCGCTGCTTCGCTGCTCGGTGCGTGTTCGGACGCATCTTCTGAGGTTCAGATTGAGGCTGAAGAGCCCGGCGAAGATGACGAGGTTCTTCTCGAAGGCGAAGACGACGCCAATCCCTACGATCAATTCCCTGTCGAGAACTGGCAGATCTTCACTCAGGAAGACCTTATGACTGATGAGGTCGTCACCACCGCTGAGCAGACCTTCTATGCTGACCAGTTTCAATTCAACGTTATTGTGCAGTGCAAGCACCGGTACAACGGGGAAGCATTCGTCGAGATTGAGATACTTTCATTCGGCGAAGATGGTGAAGGCGTCGAATTTAAGGCCGGGCACGGGCCAGTCGGCATGTACGTAAGGGGATCGGTCAGGCTGAATGATGAGGAAGCCCACCCTGTTACAAATCTCAATCCGGACTACACGAACCAGTTCAAGCTGTCGGCTGTACCAGAGGATATTCGCAGAATCAGATTTCAGCCGTCGCTCGTTTCGGGCACGCCAGTCATCGACATGGATTTCTCCGAGCCGGGCGTCACTTCGCTGATCTCGGGATGCGAGAATATACCGCAGGAAAGCGCCACCTGATTCAGGCGGCGCTCTTCTCGAAGCCCATTCCCTGCAGGAGCGCATCGGTTTTGAGCGTGTCGGCTCGGCTCAGGACCTTCACTTCGATGTAGAAAGTCGCGGTCTCGCCTTCATTCGGCCAGCTGAAGCGCATGCCGGGGACGGCCTGCCCTGCCGGTGTGGCTGCGACCTGGGCATTGGGGCGCCCTGCTTCCAGTTCCGAGATGTTGAAACGGGTTTCGTCCTCGATGTGCTTGCCGAGGCCGTCCAGCAAACCTTCATTGGCGCTGAAGCCGCTCGCACGCTGGAGATCGCGAATGGTCGAATGGCGCATGCTGCGCGCGACCTGCGAACTCGTCTCGCCGTCGGCGACCGGGGTCGATGCGCGCGCGATCGTGTAGGTCGAGCCATCTTCGGCAGTGCGCAGGATCGTGGTAACGACGCGCGCAGGCACGCGGGTGAGATTGTTCATCGAAGGTATCCTTGTCGTGCGTTCAGGCAGCTTTGGGCTGGCGAGCGGCAATCCGCTGCTCGACCAGGGTCACGAGATCGCGAATGGTCCCGCAGTTCGACGTGTCTGCATTGCTGATGAGGATGTCGTATTCGTCCTCGAATGCGGCAACCAGGTTGATCTGGTCGAGGCTATCGATCGGCAGATCATTGATGGCGGTATCGAGGTCGCGCACAGCGACCGGGCAACCGAGCGTCTCGAGTTCGCTCAGCACCATTTCTTCCACGCTCTGCATAACGTCTGCTCCCTGTTCTCGCAAAATCTGCAAATTCAAATTGTAGGATGGCCGTGCGAAAGCGGCAAATGATTCAGGCGGCCTTGTTCATAAGCGCGAGGCCGCGCGCCCTGTCGTCGAAGGCAATTCCCAGCGCCGGATCGATGTCCAGGTGGGTCTGGCCGGCAAGGACCGGGGTATCGTCGATGATGAGATGCCTCCTGGCACCCACAACGCGCAGGTGCTGCCGGATTTCCTGCCCGCGGACAGAAAGATCATCGTCCATGTCGTCGACCTTCAGCGGCGTGCGCCAGTGGTCGCGATGTCCGTAAAGCAGGTCGATGAGATCGAGGCTGCCAAGTAGGATCATGATGTCGTCACTGATGCGGCGCTGCGATGAAACGATAATCGGCATATTGAGGCTGTTGGCGAGCCAGGCGACGTGGCTGGCGCGGCGCTTGATGATGTCATGGCTCACGTCGCGGTCCTTCTCGAGGAGCAGCACGCCGTCGATGTCGAGATAAAGCATGGGTTTTTCCGCTCCCTTCCTGATCACGCTTCCGTGTCAGTGCTTGAGCGTTCCCTCGTTGAAAGAGTGCAGGCCGCTGCCGGCGACAGGCTGGTAGAGGTGCCCCGGGTATCCCGCGTCCCAGGGGAAATGATCTTTCTTGTCCGAATAGACGATCTGCACCCAGCGGGGATTCTTGTCCGTCTGGCTGAGGCGCAGCTCGTTCGCGTAAAGATCGACGGCGGCTTCGCCATAGATGCTCAGATCGGCCGGACGGACCTCCTTGAGGTAGATCATCCATTCTTCGATCATGATGTAGCCGTCGCGCAGAGCTTGCTCGCCGTGAACGTCCCAGACCTTGTTGCAGGTCTCGATGAGATACTCGGCATTCGTCTCGTCGGTGTTGACGACGAGCCATTCCGGCCGGCCCTGCTCGGTATTGCCGACCGAATAGGCAAGCGGGGCGAGAACCTTCGGCCTCATTCCCTCTTCGATCATGCCCCAGATCATCTCTGTGGCCCGCGGATGTCGCGCTGCAACGAAGCAGGTATGGGCGACCTTAACGATCTCGCCCGCGATGATCTCTTCCTGGAGGTCCATGATCTTGCTGAGGGTTTCACCCTTCACAGAGAGCTTGGACTGGAGCTTGACGCTTCCGGGCTTGGTCGTGTTCGCTGAGTTCATCATTTCATCCTAATTGTCCCACTCCGCATTGGCTGATGCAAGCGAAGTTCAGGCCTCGACGCGCGCTTCGGCCTCGTCCCAGCCGATGATTTTGGCATCGACATCGTCATGGCCGTAGGGCGTACGCATCGCGAAGCCCGATCCGTTGTGAAGGGCGATGCCCTCGGTCGAAATCACCTCGACCTCTTCACCATCGATCTCGCGGAATTCGGTGACGCCCATGAAGGCGCAAGGGTGGCCGCCGCCAAATGGCGAGCAAGGAGGACCGCCTTCGAGGAGCTTGATGCCATCGTCGGTCTCGATGAAGTCGAGCGTACAGGCAAAATCATCATCGCCCATGCCGGCCGCATCGAGCAACGCGCTCTTCTTGGGGTCCGACCGAAGGAAGGCGAGTTCCATCATGCGCGCCTGCTGTCTGTCAGCAATTGCCTGGTCGACAATCCGCTGGGCCAGCTTGCGCACCTCGAGCGCTGCTATGATCGAACGAGTGTCATCTGCATCGACGTGAGGATAGTAGATCGAGACGCCGGTGACCTTCCCGCCAGCGACAAATGCGCGCCATTCCGCCGGCCAGCGGCCGGGGACATCGAGCGGCGTGCCTTCGCGGTGAGGATCGCTGGCATCGTACCAGTGGCTAGCACGCACCCAGGGCCGTGCGAGGAATGTCAGCGGCACGCTGGTGTCGTGCATGTAGAGATTGAGCGTGCGCTCGTCTTCGAAGGTAATGCGGCGGCGGTTACCCTCTCGAACCCAGCCCGGGCCGACTTCGAGATCGGAGCTGAAACGCACTTCGGGGGCTTCGTCCTGTGCGACGCCGCAGCAAGCGAGCGCCTTGAGATCGCCCGAGCCGCAAACATGGCTGCGGATCATCCAGCCATTCGGAACGTCGTCCATGGCCGAAAGGCAGCGTTCGTAAACGTCTGCGGGATCGACCGGATCAGCAGCTTCAACCTCGGCGGTAGGCATGGAGGATAGTGCGCTCGAGATCCGGTCAGCGGCCCGTGCCGTTCGCGGGTGGGCATGCAGGTCGATATCGCCGAGCAGCGAGCCGAGTTCAGGCTCGGTGAGCGACAGGACCGGTCGGGCGGGTACGGCAGCAACGCCTGCGCGCTCTGCGAGCACGAGCCAGTTGCGCAGATCAACAGAATCGAACCGGCCTGCTTCGCCTTGCGCCAATGCGTCAGGGGTCAGCCAGGTGGAGGCTTCTTGCGCCTGCAGTTCCTCGATGCGGGACATCTCGCCCAGCGTCTTCACAAGGCCTGCAGGGTTACGCGCGAGCTTGGCTCCGCCGACGACCATCTGGCGTAGTTTGCGGGTGCCTTCTGCGGCCGCGCCGCGGCGGCTCATCGCAACGAGAACCTTCTGGATCGTTGCGGTCATTCCGGTTGACTGGCCCATTGGCTTTTCCCTGCTGACTTTCAATTCGGCCTAGAAGCCGCCTCCCCTCGCCCTGCGCAGCTGGTTCTGCCGGCGACGGAAGTCTGTTGGATGGACAACACCGAGACCCAGGAAGGTCCCTTGCCAGATGCCCTTCCCCTTCAATCGGGGTCCGAGCGTGACAAGGAAGCGCCAAAGGCGGGACTGGTCATCGGCGTGCGCATAACCGTCACGGATCATCTTGCGAGCAATCCCTTCGCCTTTGATGGCGCCGTAAGCGACGAGACGCCCGTAAGCGTCGACATCGGTGGTGCGCAGCCAGATACCGTCATGGCGCAACATCTTTACGAGATGCTGCTTGGCCTTTCGGCCGCCAGGCTGCGAGAGCTCTGGGCAGTCGAAACCTGCCAGGCGGACCCGCGTCTTGTCGCGGCCATGGCCGATCGTCACGGTATCACCGTCGATCACGTAGACGAGATCGTATGGGAAATGCTGCCAGTCAGAACGGCCGCCAAAGAACCAGCGAAGCAGGTTCCCGATCAGCATTATTGCGATACCGACGATGATGAAGATGAGCAGATTGCTCATGCCTTTTCCTTTCCTTGCACATTCGCACAATGGAGCGATGCGATGACGGCCGGGTCGATGACGGCGTCACAAATCCGGTAGGATTCAGCGATCCTTGCCCTCCCCTGCGCAACGATCTCGGCATCTGCGCGGGTGATGGCTGAATAGGGCTTGGTGGTCATGCCAACCGGATAAGCAGCTTCGATAGACCGTCGCTCTTCGGCATGGCGCTTGGCCCCGGTCAGGTCGCGCTGAAGACCGGTGCTGAGTAGGCTTGGCGCGACATCGCCAAGCCAGCGGGAGGGCTGGAAGGCAAATCCGTAGCTGCATTCCATCGCGACGAGCTCGCGGTAGGTCTCGTGGTTGTCGAGATGGCCACTGGCGACCGTCAGGTCATTGATGGAGGCAAGGACGCAGAAATTGCAGGACAACCTCGTTGCGCCGAGGGGGTAGGCCTCGTGGAGCGCAAGGCCGGCGGCCTCATGAGCTGCGAAGACATCCTGTGCAGACCACTCGGCAATTGGGTTCCAGATGAAGTCATCTTGGCGGCGGCCAAACCGGCCCATGCTCGTGTCGGGCTTCACGATCGGGGTCGCCCGTCTGCCAATACTCTCATCCCGACGCAGGCCGAGGACCGAAACCACGGGACCGTCGAGCTTGGCCTTTACCGCGCCCATCACATGACCCTTCATCTCGCTCGTGCAGAAACGGGAGCTGGATGACGACCAGGGGCCGATCAGGCGAAGGGTCTCGTAGGCTGCCCAGCGTTGCCGGCCGAGATCACCGCGTCGCTGCCAACGCGAAAGCATGTCATGGGTCTTGTGGGCGACGATCTGGAGAGGAAGGCCGAAGAAAGCCGCGAGATATTCAACGTGTGTCTTCGTGCTCTTCCATTCGGACCTGCCGAGATCAGCATGAATGACGAAACGGCGGCTCTTGGGATGGCCCCACGTATCGAGATAGCGGGTCGCGTGGAGCATTGCGGCGGCGCTGTCTTTGCCTGCCGAGCAAGAGAAGGCGAACCAGGCGCCTTCTCTTGCCAGTCGTTCCATCTCTGCGTACCCGGCGAATGCGGGTTCACGCAGATTGGACATTTTTCCTCCTCGGGTCAGGCTACATGGCCGTGTTCGCGAATTTCTTGCACCTCGTGATCGTGATCGCGTGGATGCGGAAAGCCGGAGAATGTCTCCGAAAGCTTCCAGCCGCGATTTTCAGCGCCGCTGATGGTCTTGATCGCGCAATTGGCGGGGTTCGGTTCCTTCTCGCACCAGTCCCATGACCAATGCAGGAACTCCATGATTGCGCAGCGAATGGTAACGCCATGGCTGACGCAGATGATGTCAGTGGCAGGAATGCCACCTGCACCGGCGAAGTCGCGCATCATCGAGCCGAACACCGAACGGACCCGGTCGCAGACGCGGGCTCTCGATTCACCCATCGGCATCGGAGCGAAGAACTCGCCTTCGAATTCCTTGTGCTTCTGGTAGAGCTCGTACTGGCGCGGGTAGATCTCTTGCAGCTGCTCGGCATCGAGACCGTCGAAGAGGCCGAAGGACTGTTCGCGAAGCTGCAGGCACTCGCGCCACGTCGGCTCGAATCCGGCTTCGTATAGCGCCTTCTTGAGTGCGATCGCCGTCTGCTGGGTGCGCTTATAGGGCGACACGAGCATCAGGACCTTGGTGTAGGGATAATCGCGCTCCAGGATGCTGTTGGCGAGGATCTTGCCAGCTTTATAGGCCTGATCGTGTCCCTCCGGTGCCAGCGGCACGGCGTGGTCTGCGGTATGCAGGTTCACCTTGTTCGACAAATTGGCCTCGGAGAGGCCATGGCGAACGAAATGGATATGGCTTTGGGGCGGGCTTGGCGGCGGAGTATGTAGCAAGGCGAGACAGACCTTTCAGGATGGGTTGTTAATAGCCCCTATTTTATCCTGAAAGTCCGTCTCGCCAAAGCGCCTCGGTCAGATAATCGTCGAAGTACCAGTCGGACCTTCGATTTGCAGGCTGGTCACGGTTTCCTTCCTGGCGTCGAACACGCAGCGGTAGCGATGCTTCAGGTTCGCGCCGAAGGCATTTTGCGCGGTGAAAGGTCGGGTCACGACGACTTCGTCACCGTCGCCCATAGAGTACCGCCAGCGATCCATGTCGGAATCGGAGATCAGCACCTGTTCGACGAGCTGGTCGCAGAAGGTCACGATCTCGATTTCGTTGGCGTCCTTCTGGTAGGGCGACTGATTGCACGAGTAGATGGTGTCGATGGTGCAATCGCGCTTGCGGTCGGTCTCGGTGAGCTTCTTGCTCTCGATGAGCGCGAGCGCCTCCTTGGCCTCCGGCAGCGTGATCATGAAGCGATTGTCATTCGCGCAGTCGACGAACCAGACCGGGTGGTCCTTGGTGCTCTTCTTCTCCGAGACCATGCCGTAAAGCGGCTTGTCGCACTTCGTCGAGCGGGCTGCGGCATAGATCGCGCCGGGCTCGTATTCGCTCAGTTTTCCAAACATGTCGGCGCCGACCATCTCGTAGGTCTTGGGGAAGTCGCTGCGGGTGTAGGAAACGAGCCCATCAATGGCTTCCTTCGAGCTGGCAAGCACCGCCTTGGTGGTTTCCTCCGCTTCAGCCAGCTTGCGCTCGGCTTCGGCTACCTCTTCAGCGGCCTTCTCGGCCGCTTCTGCCTTCTCGCGCGCGGCAATCTCTTCGGGTGTCGGCTTTGGGACCGCGATCGCAAGAGCGACGAACAGGGCTAAGGCCAAGCCAGCAAAATGCTTGCGGCCCCAGTTCTTCTTGAACGGCTTGATGATGCCGAATGCTGCCACGAAGAACGCAAGCAGAATGATCATTGAAATTGCGTCGCGCACGGTATTCCCCCTTTTACGCGTGTAGAATGAACGGGTTAGCCTCTGACCTGCACAGGGTTGCTCCGCAACCTGAAGATCGAAGTTGTGCCGGCCTCGGTGACGCTCTCGATGATCGCGTCGTCAAAGGCCCCTCCCCTTGCCTGCTGATCGAAGAGGCGGGATGCGGGCGTGCCGATGAAGCTGGTTCTCATTGTTTCGGTCATGGGCATCTGGCGCACGACGATATCGCGGTCTCGAAGATGAGCCGGCCCGAACCTGATTTCGACGATCACGGTCCGGTCTCTGAGCTTCACGCCCATTGTGTCCGAAACCGGATGGTATCTGGAGCCCTCGAGCATGTTCTGCGGTCCGTAGCGGTCAGCCAGGACCGACTGGAGTTTCGCCTCAAAGGCCGGGCCCCACTCGTGCTCGAGTGCTGCTCTGGCCCAGGTTTCGATCGTGAGGCCAGTAAGGTCGCCGGGTAGCTTCACCGGTCCGTGAGCACGGAATGCTCTGAGGTGGTTGGCAAGATCCGCCAGGTCCAGTTTCGATCTCTTGGGCGGATACGTGATCCAGCCGTAGTCTGCGGTTCCGACGAAATAGTGGTGATTTGAATACCAGCGGCCGCGGACCTCGCCATCGTGGCGGCGCGGCTTGAGGCCCAGATCGTCGAAAATGGCTTCGGCCAGATCGACGAGACTGTCGCGGGACTGAGGGTCGAAGGCCATGCCCTTCTCTGCGGCATAGTCGCTTAGCAACTCGAGGCGTGTCTTCGTCTTCGGGGTAAGCTGCGCGGGATTGTCAGGCATGAATTCGCTCCTCCCACGCAAGGATGATTTCCGGCGCCAAGGCATCGGTGCTGATGGTGATCTTGCTTGAAGACGGTTGGATGTCGGTGATTTTCAGGTCGAGCGATCCGAGAAAGGGCACCTCGATCAGTGAAGACAACGGCTGACCTATCGACTGCAGGAGGACGCTCTCGGGCAACTGCCGGTTCTTGAGAACGATCTTGCCGTCCTTCAGGCGAAAGCCCTCCCCTTCGAATGATGCGACTAGGAGATCTTCTTACCATTCGAGGTCCCAGGACTTCGCCCGCATCCCATCGCCGGAGAGAAAGCGAACCTTCGTGCTCTCGCTCGTTTGATGGGCGGTCGACGCATAGGCTTTGAGAAGATGGCTCATCCTGCCTATTTCACCACGCGCGATCTCGCGCTTTGCGATGACAGAGGTGCCGCCAGCAGATCCTTCGAGCCTCCCGTACCGAGAAGCGAGGATGGTCAAAAGCGCGGCTGAAATCCGGTCGATGCCGAAAAATCGTATTCCTTCACTTTTCGCGAGATCAGCTTCTCGCCAGATCATGTGCCGGAGCATGAAACGGGCTTCCCTCGTCGCAGGATGGTCGTCGACTAGGCCTGCTTCAATGAGGTCGAACCGGCGTTCCCACATCACCTGGTTGGCCAGCCCGTCGTCTGACACGGCGAATGGCATATCCATCAGACCTTGTGACAGGTCTGCGTGTCGGCAGAGGTAGAGGTAGACGCTGTTGTTCGACTTGGTTGGCTCCCGGAGCCAAAACCCCAGCTCGGCGCTTTCTTCGATGAGGCGAACGCCCTTCTCGTTTGGCGTTTCATCCAGACCGATTTCGAAGCGGTCGCGCATGGTCAGCGCCCACTGGGCATAACGCTTCCGGTTTCGCTGCCAGATGAGATCGCGATCGAAATACTGTGGGGCGGTGAGAACGTCGCTCACAGGACGAGCCGAGCACCGAGGCGCTCGAGCTCTTCTCGTGCGGCTTCGATCTCGGGGTGCGCGCTGTTCTGGATCGCTAGGTTTCGGCCCAGCCAATGGATGTCTGCCTGGGTGGCCACGGCTTTCCGGGCGACAGGCACGTTCATGGTTTCGAGCAGGCTCTGCAGCCTGCCCGTGTCATTGGTCGACATGACTTACCTCGTTGATTGAAGGTGGCTCTTACGGTTGCCGGCGAGCGAGTGAACGTCGCCGTCAGTGACAGCCCTTTTCCGTTCGCGGACTGCCTTCACGCAGTCTGGCGTCCTTGATTGCTACGACTGTTCTTCGGACTGCATCTGTTGAGCAGATCGAGATTTCGTCAAACACCCCCACTGCCAAGCCAATGGCGCGGGGGTCCAGCACGTCCGAAGGTACGGGGTATAGAGCGGAGTTTACCTCCCCTTCCCTTCCCCTCATCCAAGTCTCTTGAAAAATTCAAACCCAGTTAGAAACCGTTAAACGGGTTAGAAGAAAGGAAGTTAAAGGTTACCGCCTGTGCAAATCTCCGGAGTCAGAAGGAATCCCACGATTCGCGTGAATGCCGGTGTCCGCGAAAACACGACCTTTTGTCCGTGAAAGCACGACCGAAGCGTCCGTGAAAACACGATCATTTGTCCGCGATGTCACGACAAAGTGTCCGTGAAAGCACGATAGGCGTCCGTGAAAACACGACATCTGCAGAGCCGCCCGAATTTCTAAGGTGCGAAGGCATATTTCGCTGATCGCAGATTGGAATATTGGCGATCACGTTCTTGATACGTTCTTCTCCGCTAGTTCGATCAGTGCTGTGGGGAGTGCCTCGCAATTCATTCGTGCTATCGCGGACATTTTCAAGAAAACCGCAGTTTTCCATGTACTTGAAGCGGTGAGCTTTCCGCCATTTTTCGCCGGAAGCCGGGTCTATATACGGACTGGCTGCCGTTTCGCACTGGTTTCACGCGTGGAATCGTCCACGGAACTGCTGAAGCCTCGCCCTCATACAGTCGTGTTTTCGCGGACATTTGCGATGAAAAGCTCCGGTTTATAGAGGGTTATGCCGCGATCTGAATTGCTAGAGCGCCAGTTCCACGCGTGGAATCGCCGTTATACCGATCGTGCCGAGGTCGTGTTTCCGCGGACATTCCGCAAAGTCAGGCGGATCAGTCCGACACTTCAGCGATCCGAGGGAGGGTGTTTTGGGTCGTGTTTTCACGGACGCCCTTTTGGTCAGCGCGCGATTCCACGCGTGGAATCGGCGTCCGATCTGAGGCGACGCCTCGTGACAGGCTCGAGGAGCCAGCGTCATCAGGACTAGGGAAGTAGGTCGTTTAGCCTCAGTTCCACGCGTGGAATCGGGATAGCAAGTCTACTCGATCTCAGGAACGTCCAGGCAGGTTATGCCCTTCCCGTTCGTCGTGACGCTTCACGAAGCCGATGAACGCCGACTGGTAGTTCGCCGGAACGCGGCTCGGGTCTTCTGCAATCCATCGATCGAACGAGTCTTGCAGCGCATAGATATCCCAGCCCGGGAAGTTGTTGCGGACGTACTCGATTGTCTCTGGCGTCAGATGGCCGTGGTCGGCCTTATTGGCCATGACGCTGGTCATGCGGCTTATGAGCGACTTGGCGGTACGGGGATCACTCATGTCCTCGTGTGCGCTGGCGCTATGGTCTGGAGCCGGCTTGGAGGCGACAGGCAGCTTGACGACGCGGCCCTGCGAGCTTGGCTTTCCGTTGCCATCTGATGCGTCCGATTCCACGCGTGGAATCTCCGGCGCTTCATTTGGGGCCGATCCGGTGTCGGTCTGATCGCCGAGATAGACCATGCGGATCTTCGGGTTCTTGCTGGGCCCGACCGCCTCAAGACTGATACCGGGAAGGTCGTTCGCTTCGACGACCTTCATGAGGTCGAACTTGAACTTGCGAAGCGGGCGAGAGCTGCCGGACTTCTCGTGGAGTGTGCGCAGGCCGATCTCAAAGCCACGCTCGCCGTGATTACCCGCATGCTTACGAGCAACGCGATAGAGCCACCGCTCGAGGCCACCCTTCAGCTTGAAATAGCGCGGGTCGATCTTAAGGAGGCTCGTGTCCTTATGGATTGCCTCATAAAACCAGTTCGACATCTCCAAGGTGACGCCCTGGACGATCTCGTTCTCGTCGACGACATGGTTCCAGCCATCGAGCCAGCTGAATGTTGCTTCGCGTCGGCCGTTGGCCCTGATGTTCGTTTTGACCGTCGTTGCGACAAGGCGGTCCATGCCCTGTGCAAGACGCTCATACTCTCGGCCGCTCTTGCCCCTGCCAATTGCAGTCAGGAGGTTTAGAGGCCGGATAGTAATCTTGCGGGGGATGTCGTTCTTGCCCCGACGACGCATCTCACAAACGACGGATGCCAGATAGATCAGGATATCCGCGTCCCAGATCGTGGCGAGCCCGTACATGGGGTCGGCACTGATCTTCACGTGGACCTTCTTGTCCGGCGAGAGATAGTCGATCGGATCTTTGCGGTTCTTGTTGATCGCGAAGAAGGGGCGCTCCATCAGCTCGTGCTGATCGCGGAAACCAAAGTCACCCAAGAATGAGAAGAGGAAGTTGAGGTCGTCGAGCCCGTCCACAGTATCGACCTGTGAGGCTTCCACTCCCTTGCCACCTTCCACTGACTTCAGTCCCATCGTTGCCCCCGCGGTACGATTCGCCGCTTTGAATAATCAGGCCTGGCGTTAACCAGAGTCGAATCTATGCCGGAACTTATGCCCAGCTAACCGGTTTTACGGATGAAGCTGCGCCCCGCCTTAATGTGAAACGAAGATCACAAGAAGCGCGGCTTTCTGCGATTCATGCCATCAACGCTCATACTTATAGGTTGACATTCCCGTATCTGCAAACTGCGATTTTTAGGATGGTATTAACGGTGCGTAGCTGGCGGGATGAAGGGTCATTGGAATGGCTCTTCCTGGAGGTTGTTCGGGGCGCCGATCAGTCTTTATTCCGAAGCTAGTCAGGCCCCTGCTCTCCATTCCCTCCGTCCACGATTCCACGCGTGGAATTGCTATTGAGCCCATGCCGTCGATCTGATCTCTAAAAAGCGGTCCGCTGATTCCACGCGTGGAATCACTTTAGCCATCAGCCCTCCTCGGCATCGAGTTTCAGATATGAATTCGCCGCTGGCCGCTGGCCGCTGGCCGCTGCCTGCTGGCACGACTAATCCTCAGCGGCGTTCCATCCGAGCTCTGCGTTCCGGCGAAGCGCGAGATGAAGAATGCTAACGCCATGTTCGATCGGTTGCTTCCGATTCCACGCGTGGAATCGCACCCTGAGCGGTTCGGCCTGGCGTCCGGCTTATGAGACAGGCGGGGCCATCTCCGCTGAAGGCCAGTCCATTCCTTGCGTAGCGATCCAGCTGTCGTTTGACATCTAGGCCCCCGTGATAAGGCGATCTGGCGAAGCGATTCCACGCGTGGAATCAGCGTTACCCAACTGGCTCGCGCATCAAGCTTGCGCTGCGAAATGTCTGCACTGCCAGACGAGAAGAATTTGGTTCTGTGTATTCTGATTCCACACGTGGAATCGGGGGAATGGATGTTGGGCAAGAATGCTTTGTCGTCGAAATCGATGAGCTCGTTGGGTGGTGAAGAAGTCAGACTGCTAATCTTATGCGTGAGCTCTGAACAACTGTGCCGAGGCCCATTCAAGGCACCGATCGCCATGAGCGTGTAGGACTGATTCCACGCGTGGAATCGCACCATCTTTCATTCGAAGTTGGAGGCGTGATTGTCTGGCCGATCATAATCGGAAGTTCGTTTGGCCTTTGTGGCGAGATGGCCAGGTGAGGTCCAGCTAGTCGTTCCTCTTTGCAGAATGATCGGGTCTTTGACTGGTGTGCGCGTGCCATGATTCCACGCGTGGAACTGAATCTGCTTGCTCCATCAGCAATGCTTCGTTGGCACCGGTTCAGACCCGGACCTCGAGGTGAAGACGTGCGTGCTTGATCCGTGGCCAGCACATGCAGAACAGTGGTGCGATGCCTCTGCGTAGATTCCTGTGTGAAGGCCGGCACGTTCTTGGTCACACCGATTCCACGCGTGGAATCGAGTATGCTGAGCCGTGGTATTCTTGAAAGATGGTGCTGGCTGGATCGTGGGGACGCTCATTGGAGAAAGGATTAGGGAAGGGAAGGGGAGACCAAAAGGAAAGGCCGACAATCAGAGATTGCCGGCCTCACTTGCGAACAGAACAAAAGGAGAACGTATTAGTTCAGCATCCCGTGGTCTTTCATGATCTCCCGAACGCTTTTGACGATCTCTTCCTCGCCAGCGCCGGAGTTAGAGTGGATCTTCAGCATCAGGCCGCCCTTGGTCGCCGTCTTGACCTCGAGCATCGGTTTGCCTGCGCTCGATTTGATGTGAAGGGTGGCCTTGGGTTCGGTTGAGCGTGCCGGGGGCGAAGAGCCGTCATTGAGGGCCGCCTCGATCCGCTTCAATACGACAGCGGTCTCGTAACGCGCTCCGTTCCCGACCTCGTCCCGGATAGCCTGTGCGGCGCTTAGCGCCTGTGGCTTCCGTTCGTGTCCGTCGAGGAGCTTTGCCAGCGAATAGGCCTCGCGGATGCTGAGATCGGAGAGGTTGGGTATTACGTCAGTGATCTCGGAGGGGATCGTGGCGATAGTCATGAAGCGCGACATGCTGGCAGTGCCCATGCCGAGCTTTTCGGCGAGAATGTCCTGGCGGCCGTTATAATGGGCCTTCAGGGCGTCTGCGTAGCTTCTGGCGCGCTCGATCGCGGAGACATCGGACCTGTTGCGGTTCTCCTCGTCTGCGAGCCTGAAAGCAGTCTCATCGTCTACAACGAAGATCTGAAGCTTGAACTTGAATGACGGGTAGCCATTCGCCTTCAGCCACTTCGCCGCGAAAAGTCTGCGCGATCCATAGATGATCTCATAGCGTTCGCCATTGCGACGTGCAGCAGCAGGGATGAGTTGCCCCTGCGCTCGCATGGATTCGATGAGATCTTGCAGCTTCTCGGGGTTAAGCTGGTTCTGGTAGCGCGGATTGCCTTCCCAGACGTCGACGAGGTCCGGATCAACGGCCTTCTCGACGATCTGGGTAACTTCGCCGCTGCGAACCTTGTCGAGCGCTGTGCCGCCATTGCCCATCAAGGACAGGGCGCGTGGCGGGCGTTTTCCTTCTCCGCTTTCACCTTGGCCTTCGTCTTGCCTTGTCGGGCCGCGGCTCAGACCAGCGGTAAACGACGGTGCCTTTCGAGCGGGCTGGCTCGGGGCAGGGGAGGGGGCATCCGAAAGGTCGGGCAGATCATCGAAGATGTCGGAGCTCTTGGGTGATTTTGTCATGCCAGTGCAGGCCTCACGATCTGCTCGATGGGAATGTTGTTCCAGTTCTCGATCAGGCGCTGCTCAACCTCGGCGAACGCTTCGTCGAGGTTCTCCTTGCAGCGCTTATAGGTTCGGGTCGCGCCGATCGGCTTGTTGAGCTCATACACACTCTTCCATCGGGAAAAGGCGTGGCTGATCTCGGCTGATTCCAGGACCGGTGTCTTGACGAGGCTGCTGCCGAAGCTGCTGCGAAGCACCTTGGTGAGCATGCCCTCCTGCGACTTGTCGTTGCTGTTGAACTTCGAGCAGATGACGGAGAGGAAGTTCATTTCCATTCCGACGCCGGCGCTTGCGAGATCTTCGTTGATCGCACCAAGCATATCGAGAAACTTCGAAGTCGATGCGAAGTCAGGCATGGTTGCGGCCAGCGGAATAAGCATGGAGTTGGCCGAGCGCATGATCGCAAGGCTCAAGGTGCCGAGGGCAGGGGGCGGATCGAGCAGCACGATGTCGTAGTTCTGTGCGATATCCTCTACGCCGCGCTTAAGCTGGGAAAGGCGCTCTGCCAGAATACTGCCACCTGAGCCTGAAGTAGCCGCGAGTTCGTATTCAGCGTCGTACAGAGCCTGCATGGAAGGGATCAGGTCGATGTTTGGCCAGCTGGTCCCCTGGACTGCATAATCGAGGGTCGTCTGCGTCCTGTCGATCGCCAAAAACGGGTAGAGCGTCTCGTCCTGTCGGACGAAGAGGTGCGGATCGAGACCGAAACACGTGGTCGTGGTGGCCTGGCTGTCACAGTCGACCACGAGGACGCGGTAGCCCTTCAGGCCGAAGTAATGGGCCAGATGCACGGTGATGGTGGACTTGCCGACGCCGCCTTTGAAATTCTGGACTGCCAGAATTGCCGGAGGGGCATCAGCTGGGCGCTCGGGATAGAGATTGAGGGCTTCACGCATGTTCCAAAGGTCCATGACCGTGTAGCCGAGGCGCTTGTTGTTGCCGCCCATCTCGGCCGGGGGCAGGCGCCCGTCCGTCTCGGCGTCGCGAATACGCGCCGTGGAGCATCCGAGCAGCTTTGCAGCCTCTTCGATCCCTATCCGCACATCGAGGCGCTTTTGGGTGTCGGGGCGCAGCGCATTGTTGCGAAGATGATCGAGGATCTTCTGCGAGCGGCCAGCCATCTCGACGATCATGGTGCTGGTTGCCTGCTCTGCAGGCGATAGATTAGTGTCGGCTTCGCTCACTTCTGGCTCCATCATTCTAAGGTCCAAAGCGGATATATGGCGCTCGCACCTTACTTGGTAGTTTTGACGCAAGAAAAGACGCCGCACGTTAAAGTGCGGGTCTGTGGAAAAATTTGTCAAAGGTCCTGAGATTGATATCCCCAGCGACGTAGGGCTGGAAAAATCGTGACATTGGACATGAAAAACCCCCGACCAGATGTCTGGCCGAGGGCTAAATGGGGTGCGGCTTTTGGGGGTGTTTACGCGCGCGAGCAGTTGTCGATGACGACCTTTGCGTTGTTCGGCACGCCGTAGCCACTGTAACAATATTCGTAGGCTCCGCCTTCATCGACGATAAGGCGCATGTCCTTGTTGCCGCACACGCTCTTCAGAAGCGATGCGTTCATAATGCCCATGTCGAGGTAACCGATCGGTTCCGTGATCTCCATGTGATAGATCACGGTCACGTCGCGGGTCGTCACGCTCACGAGACGGGTTATGTCATCGACGGTCTGAGGGGTGTTCTTGTTGACCTCTTCGGCCGAAATTCTTTGCAGTTCGGCCATGTCCTCGCGCTTCGTACCGGTAACGATGTTCTCTTCGCGCAGCTGCTGATAGGTCGGATACCACATATCCTCGCTTGGCGTTGCCATGGCGCGGTCGACGAAGGTTCTGGAGAGACCGGCTTTGCGCATAAGGGCCCGTTCCTTGTCGAAATCATCATCCAGGTCTCGCTCGGGCATCATGTCGTTTGACGGAGAATGAAACCCTAGGCTCAGGACTCGTTGATCACAGCCAGAAGAGCACTGTTGCGGCCAGAGTGAGTGCGGAAAAGAAGACGGTTGG
>NZ_JAHCBF010000011.1 GCF_018398395.1 Croceicoccus gelatinilyticus
GTCGATCAGCCGTGGCGCATCATGTCCATCGGACTGCGCCAATGGGCGCATGGGTCGTGATTAATGCGCCTTGGTATGACTGATAGGCGAGAGCAGGTACTGAATGATCCGCCGCCTGCCGGTCTTGATCTCGGCCTGCACGGCCATGCCAGGCTGAACCCGATCGCATAGTGGCGAGCGCTCGGGGGCATCCGCAGCGCAGTGCAGAGCGATCCGCGCGGCATAGACCAGACCCGGCTGAACCGGACGACCGTTATCATCACGCACTGACCCGGCAGGCTCTCTGCTCTGATCTATGGCATCGCGGCTGATCGTTTCGACCGTACCTTCGATCATGCCGTAATCGGTGAAGTTGAACGCTTCGAGCTTCACGGCGACGCGCTGACCGACCTTGATGCCGCCGATGTCCTTGTTCTGAACGAACGCTTCGACCGCGATGTCGCCGTTGCAACTGGCAGCATTGGTTGCATCGTTTGCCTTGCAAGGCACGATCACCATCAACGGCTGCGCGGGCTGGACCACCCCGCCCACTGTGCTGACCGCAAGCTGCTGCACCACGCCATCTACCGGCGAGCGCATTTCCTGATAACGGCGGCGGCGCTCGGCCTTGCGCACTTCCTCGGACGCCAGCCCCGCCCGATCATTCGCTTCGGCCAGTTCAGTCACAGCAGTCTTGCCGAAGTTCTCGCGCAAGCTCCGCAGTTCCGCCTCGATCGTACCGATGGCAGCACGGGCCTTGGCGGCATTGGCCTCCTGCACATCGATATTGCGTAAATGCTCGGCGCGCAGCTGTTCGTATTCCAGCAGCTTGAGCCGCGAGTAGTAACCCTTCTCGGCAAGTTCTGCCCGCGCATCGCGCTGCTGATCGAGATAGGGCAGGCTTTCCCTGAGCTTGGCAATCTCCGCCTCGGCGCCTGCCAGTTCGGCGCTCCGCTCGGCTCGCTGCTGGATGAGGGAAGCCCGCTGCGCCTCGTATTGGGCGATCGCGCTGCGCACATAGATCTGTTCGGTCTCGATGACATTGGGCGGCGTGCCTTCCGGCGCCCGGAAGGTCGGTCGTTCGCCCCGCAGATGAGCGAGTAGAGCATTGTTACGCGCCTGGATCACGCGGGCCGAAGCAAGCCTCTGCGTCGATTGTGCCTCGTCGGCACTGGCAAGGGTGGGATCGAGTTCGATCAGCAACTGCCCCTTTCTGACGAACTGTCCGTTCTTCACATGGATCGCGCGCACCGCGCCGATCTCGATCGGCTGTATCAGCTTCACGTTACCGTTTGGCACCGTCTTGCCTGAAGTGACCGCGACAACGTCGATCTTGCCCAGAACCGCCCAGAGCAGGGCGAGCACGAACAGCCCGCAGGTCAGCCACAGCAGCATGCGCATGCCGGGGCTTGGCGGCTTTTCCATGATCTCCAGCGCGGCGGGCAGGAACTCATGCTCCTCACGCGAGCGGAAGGCCTTGTCGGCGATGGTTTGCGCGTTCCATGCCTCACGCAGGACCGACCAGTGTTTGGACATTGTCGGGAAGCGGGTGGCGAGCGCGTTCATTCCGCCGCCTCCTGCACGCCTATCTGCTTGGAGTAGAGCTGGGCATAGCGACCGCCCTTGCGCAGTAGCTGGTCGTGCGTGCCGGCTTCAGTGATATCGCCTGCCTCGATGGTGATGATGCGGTCGCAGGCCCGGACCGCCGAAAGCCGGTGCGCGATGATGAGAACCGTGCGGCCCATTGCGATCCGTGCAAGGTTGTTCTGGATGATCTCCTCGCTCTCGGCATCCAGTGCGCTGGTCGCCTCGTCGAGAATCAGTATCTTGGGATCGGTAATTAGCGCACGGGCGATGGCGAGCCGCTGGCGCTGTCCACCCGACAGGTTGGAGCCGCGTTCCTCAATGATCGTGTCGTAACCATGCGAGAGGGTCAGGATAAACTCGTGCGCGCCTGCCAGTTCGGCAGCGGCGATCACCCGTTCCATTGGCAGGGTCGGGTTGGCGAGCCCGATGTTCTCGCGCACCGAACGGTTGAACAGGATGTTTTCCTGCAGCACCACTCCGACCTGCCGCCGCAGCCATGCCGGATCGACCAGCGCGAGATCGGTGCCATCCACCAGCACCCGTCCCTGTTCGGGCACATAGAGCCGCTGCACCAGCTTGGTAAGGGTGGACTTGCCCGAGCCCGACGGACCCACGATCCCCAGCATTTCTCCGGGAGCAATATCGAGGCTGACGCCGCGCAGGGCCTCGGGCGCATCGGCGCGATAACGGAAGCGCACCTTGTCGAAGCTGATCGCGCCCTTGATCGGCGGGAGGCTTGCGCGGTTGGGATTGTGCTCGGGTTCGGCGGGCGCGTTGAGGATATCGCCAAGCCGATCGACCGAGATGCGCACCTGCTGGAAGTCCTGCCAGAGCTGTGACAAGCGCAGGATCGGCTGTGCCACACGGCCTGCCAGCATGTTGAAGGCAACAAGGCTGCCGACAGACAGGTCGCCAGCAATCACAGCCTTGGCGCCGAAGAAGAGGATCGCGACCGTCGTCAGCTTCGAGACCAGCTGGATCGCATGGCTGCCCCAATTGGCCAGCACCGTCACGTCGAAGCCGGTCTTCGTATAGCCGGCGAACTGCTTTTCCCACTTGTCGCGCATGCGCGGTTCGACCGCCATGGCCTTCAGCGTGCCGATGCCAGTGACCGTCTCGACGAGGAACGCCTGGTTCTCCGCGCCGCGCTTGAACTTCTCGTCAAGCCGGGCACGCAAGGGCGGGGTGACCACAACTGAGATCACCGCATAGATCGGCACCGTAAGCGCCACGATCAGCGTCAGCATCGGCGAGTAGAGATACATGACGATGAAGAAGACGATCGTGAAGAACAGGTCGATCACCACCGTCACCGCGTTCGAGGTGAGGAAGTTGCGGATGTTCTCAAGTTCGCGCACCCGCGCCACGCTGTCGCCCACGCGCCGTGCCTCAAAGTAGGAGAGGGGCAGGGCGACCAAATGCCGGAACAGCGAGGCCGACAGTTCGGCATCGACCCGATTGGTGGTGTGGGCGAACAGCCAGTTGCGAAGGCCGGACAGCAGGGTCTCGAAGACTAGCACTGTTGCCAGACCGATCGCCAGAACCTCCAGCGTCGTCATCGACTGGTGGACCAGCACTTTGTCGATCACCAGCTGGAAGAAGATCGGCGAAGCGAGGCCCATCAGTTGCAGGAAGAAGCTGCCGAGCAGCACGTCGCGCAACCGGCTTGCGATACTTGACCAGCGCCGGGATGAACCAGCTGATATCGAAGGCGCGCTTCTGCCCGGCGATATGTTCGCGGCTGGTCATTAGAAGCAGGTCGGCCTTACCGGCATTCAGTGCGAAACGTTCTGCGACCTCAACTTCGGACCAGATTTCTGGTTTTTCGGCACCGGCAGGCATCACCAGATGGCGGACACCGCTTTCGTCGCTGTCATCGACCTTGAGCAACACGGCCGCGCCACCGTCAGCCAGCGACACCAGAGTTGGCAGCGGCATCTTCGCGAGATCGGAAAGGCCTGCCGACCGTCTCCGTGCTATCAGGCCAAGCCGCTTTGCGACGCGCAGCAAATCATCAAAGGAATAGGGGGCATCGCCCTTGCCGCGATCGTGATGGATTTGTTTGGGGTCGGCCGGGACACCCAGAAACTGGGCAAGCAGAACGAAGCACGAAAGTGCAGCGTCAGCGAACATCTGCGCGACCCCCCCCCTAATGCGCTGCGAATATCCCCCACGGCTTCGATTGCGCGAGAAGTACAGTAGCGAGCGTGATAGCGGCCGACAACCCATAATAAGCCATCATTTCTATAGCTTGTCATGCTGCCTGGCGGCAGACGGTGGCTCAGAAGTCGTCCGGTCAATCCTAGTTGTCGGACTTGTCTAGTTCAGGTCGCCGAATAGAAGATGTGGTTGCCAATCTGCCCCATCTTCTTGACGCGCTTGCGCCACGACGGCGCGACATAATCAGCGTGGAAATAGACGGCTGATTGCATCCCTGCGGTCTTGCGACCTTCGACCACTTCGCGGGCCAGCGCGCTATGGCGTTCGTGACAATCGTGCGGGACCTTGGGGACCTTGCCACGCTTCACGAATGAGAACTGCGCGCGCTGTGCGATGACGCCGCATGCGGTTGCCGGCCACCGGGGATTTGCCTTTCTGGCAAGGACGACCTCGACGACAGCGATCTGGCCGTCAGTGGGTTCGCCGCGGGCTTCGAAGTGGATGGCTGATGCAAGGCAGTCGATTTCGGCCTGCTCTGCCAGCGTCGGGACATTGGGCTCGGGCAACTCGATCCTGATCGGATCGACGATTACCGGTTCTGGAGCGGAGAGATCGAATAGACCTTCTTCCGCGGCGGCTGCCTGAAACTGGGGGGCAAGCGCACCAATGGCCGCGAGGCTGGCGAGAATAAGCTTCATGTTCAACTTTGCTTGTGCGCCGAAGGGAACGGACACGTTTCTCGAGGCTCACCTCGGTCAACGCCCGCGCCTGATCTCCGGCGTCTGGTGCGCCGTCAGCCTGATCGAGAACGATTGGCTGCCGGACGGACCTGGCTGAAATGCTTTCGCTGCGTCTGTCGCAGGGAATTTTCCCAGATTGCTGGGGTCTGGAACAAGAGAATTTTTAGGATGGGATAGACAAATACTGCTTGCCTCCCCTGCCCTTTCCTGAGCCTCTCGACTGGACGGTTTGGACGGCGGGGCTCGGCATCCTATAATCGCGGTATGGTCAAGCTCTTCCGCATAGGATCGGCATCTGCCGTGATCGCAGCGCTCGTGATGGGCAGCGCCCTTCCCGCACAGGTCGTGACGTCCGAATTCGGCACGCGCGATGACCCGTTCCACGGCAAGAAGCGTGCTCACAAGGGCATGGATCTCGCAGCGCCCACAGGCACGCCTGTCCATGCGACCGGAAACGGTGTCGTCACTTATGCTGGCTGGAAGGGTTCATACGGCCTGCTGGTCGTCATCAGGCATCCGTCTGGCTACGAGACCCGCTTTGCGCACCTTTCGAAGGTCGACGTAGGAAAGGGTCAGTCGGTCAGGAAGGGCAGCATGATCGGGCGTATCGGCTCTACCGGCCGGTCAACCGGCCCTCACCTGCACTACGAGGTGCGGCTCAACGGTAAGGCGCTCGATCCCAGCCGCTTTATGTAAGCTTGTCGGAGTGGATCGCCGATGGACGAGAACAAGGAACAGACGCTCATCAGCTTTGGGCTCGGACTAATCATACTTTATCTCATCTTCTTCTACCTACCGGACAGGGAACAAAGCGCGTTCGATCATGGTCTCTGCGTGGGTGGAGGGAATGATTATGATTATTGTTTCGAGATCCATCGCTGATCTTAGAAACTTTAGGTAGCTGTGGCGGTAAATCGCTGCCCGTTCATCGTCGATGCGATAATCCGGATCGCCATGTCTCCGGTGAGGCGCTTGGCGTTGAGTTCATCGCATAGCTCGTTCATTTCGGCATAGGTGCCATGGGCCCATGCGGCAGGCACTGGCGAATATCCCTGCTGGTTGGCTTGCGCCACGCCCAATACTGCCTCGACCATTTCGCCATCCTGCGGCAGGACCGCGATGAAGGCGAAGGGCAGTCCGCCGTTTTCGCGTTCGCTCTTGCGAGCATAAGCGTCGGCAACGGCCTCGAGGTGGTTGGGCGAGGTATGCATGTCGTCGATTTCCTATCAGCATGATGACGTGGTAAGCCTCACGTCGTGGGGGAAATTCGGATGAAAACTCAGGTTAGGATCGCGACTGCGATCTGTGCTTTCGCGCTGGCATCGGTTTTGCCGGCGGCGACGTCGGCCGCGCATGGCGGGCGCCTGGCTGCCGATGGCTGCCATAACGATAAGCAGAACGGCGGACGGCACTGTCATCGCGGCTCGAATGCCGGAGCATCTGCGCCTGTGCAGCGTTCGCCTGGTGGTTCGGCCTACTATGCCAATTGCGCGGCGGCGCGTGCGGCTGGCGCGGCGCCGGTACGGCGCGGGCAGCCCGGCTATGGTCGCCATCTGGACCGGGACAACGACGGGATCGGGTGCGAGTAGACCGCGATGGAAGAGATACGCGGCAACAACGACAAGCCGTTTGAACGCGACTGGTCAATTGGAGACTACGCGCTTTGCATCAACAATGGCCAGCTTCTGCTGCGTCCGCAGGGCGTAAAGGTTGCGATCAGGGTCGCTGCCAACCCTCATCTGATGGTCGGCGCGGTTTATCGCGTAGTAGCGGTCCAGGGCGGTATGGACAGGCAGCAGATGGGTCTGGCCAAGGTCGCCTTGTTTCTTCGGCTTGACCGGTTCTGGAACAAGATCGTCGAGCGCGATTTCGGGCCGTTTCTTATGCTTGAGGGCATATCGGGCCCACCGCATTGGTCGGGGCGCTTTGTAAAAGTCACGCCCGATGAAGCCGATGTGGAGATGGCTGAGGACGTCGAGCTCGACGAGCCGGTGAGTGTCCCTGCATGATCGTGGCGGACCCCGTAGGGCCCGCCACATCCTGATTACGCCTGCGAGGCGGCGACGAGCCTGAGCACGCTGGCGGCGCCGGTCATCGCGTTCATGGTGGTCTCGATCCTGTTCTCAGCAAGCCGGTCAGGATCTTCAGGCGCATCCGTGCCGTGTTCTTAACATCTTCCCCGCCCTGAAGAGACGGGGATTTCCTTGGTTGGCTAGGCCGCAACCGAGAGGATAGTTGACGCTTCGCAGGGAGCTAATGCCTTGCCCTCAGCGTCCAGCAACGGAGTGTTCCCCCGCCGTTTAAGGTTGATACCGCGCGCAAGGATATTGCGTGCGGCGTTGATGTCGGCATGCGCTTGATGATCGCAGGCATTGCACCTGAAGATCGCTTGGCTCTCGCGATTTTCTGGCGCGGTATGACCGCATTCGGCGCATTGCCGGGAGGTGTTCTTGGGATCGACGGAGATCAGGATACCGCCGCGTTCTTCGAGCTTGTAGCCGAGCATGGTGGCAAACGAGCCCCAACCGCTGGCAAGGATCGCCCTGTTCAGACCAGACTTGGCTCGAACATTGCGGCCTGGCTCTTCAGCAGAGCCCTTGGCTGATCGGGTCATACCCGAGATATTGAGCGCTTCGATAGCGACGAGGCCGTTGTCGTTGGCGATCGAGCGAGAGACCGCGTGCAGCATGTGCTGCCTCCGCCGGACCTGCCTCGCCTTCAGACGAGCAAAGCGGCTGCGTGCCTTGGCATAGCGCCGCGAGCCGCGCTTGCGCCGGCTCATCGCCTTCTGGGCCCTGCGGATGGCGGCATCGGTATGAGCGACGCCAGCAGGCAGCCGGTAGATATCGCCGGCAGACGTAGCGATCGGAGCGGCAACGCCGCGATCGATGCCGATCTGGCCAAGCGGCGTTGCGGAAACCTTGAATTCGCAAGTAACAGCGAAGCTGACGGCCCATCCCGAAGCATCGCGGCGCAAGGTCGCCGTGCGGATGCTCTTTTCCATTCCGGCCAGCTTGCCGCCATAGCTGTCCCGCATCCGGATCCAGCCGATCTTGGGAATGAAGACCTCCGACCAGCGGCGCGAGATCCGGCGGACCTTAACTTCGCGGCCGTCGTGCCGGAAACTGTCGTCGAGATATTTGCGGCGCGGGCGCGGATAGGCGGCACGGCGCGCGAAGAAGTTCTGGAAAGCGCGCTCGAGGTCGTTGAGTGCGTGCTTCTGAGTGGTCTGAGCCCGCGCGGCGATAAAGTCGAACTCGGCGCGCAAGGTCTTGATCTCGGCACTCTGGGTCGACCGGCCAAGTTTATGGCGCTGGCCCCAGGTGCGGCGCTGCTCGAGCATCAGGTTGTAGACTAGCCGGGTCACCCCAGCAGTGCCTTCGAGATCGGCAATCTGCTGTGTGGTTGGCTTGAGCCGATAGACTTGGCCTCGGATGAGTTCCATTTATATGGCCCCCTTTCATAGTTGGCTGTCTAATGCGGCGGAGCTCGGATCGATTGCCCGCACGGCTACAATGAAGAGCAGAAGTACCGGTGGCTTAAGCTCCTATCCCTCCCCGCCCTGAAGTGACGGGGCTTCCCGGAGCAATTGGGTGAGTGTCCCTGCATGAGCGTGGCGGACCCCATAAGGCCCGCCACATCCTGATTACGCCTGCGAGGCGGCGACGAGCCTGAGCACGCCGGCGGCGCCGGTCATCGCGTTCATGGTGGTCTCGATCCTGTTCTCAGCAAGCCGGTCAGGATCTTCAGGCGCATCCGCTCCATATTCGTGAGCGTCGTACCAAATGTCGGCAGAGACCCCGCCATCGAGGTTGTCTGCCAGTTCGAGGATCTTTGCCCGTTCGGGCAGATTGTTGAACGGCAAGCCCCTTACCTTACCTCCGACGACCTGCTCGACGCTCCTGTCGAGATGTTCGTCGCCATGAAGTTCGAAGTAGGTCTCGACGATCTCGGATGCGTCCATGGTGTCGAGGTCGCATTCCTGCGCCTGGTCGCAGTGGGACAAGTCGTCCCAGTTTTCACGGCAATAGGCGGCAAGCTGGATCTCGAGCCCGTCATCATCGGTCGCGATGTAGAAGTCGCCGCCATGCTTGTGCGAGATGCGACCCACATGGACCTCGGTGACGCCGGTTTCGATATCATCGATATTGAGATCGAGAAGGTCGGCCAGGTTGAGGAGGTGACCGTAAGGCGAGATGCCGAACTCCTCCGCGCGCTCTTCTGCGGCAACCTGTTCGAGAAAGCTCTCGTCGATCGAATAGGTCGCGTTTGCGATCGGGTCGCGGGCGACGATGAGATTGTCACCTTCGATGTCGCGCAGGCGGCCTATCGGACGGGCCATCGGCGGATTGATGTCGCCGGCCTTGCACGCGGCGGTCAGCGCATTGGAATTGCGGAAGCCGAAGGCCATGGCCGCGATTTCGAGAACCTGGGAGCGCTTGAGCTTTACGCCCTGGACCCCAAGGGCCTTCTCGAGGCGGTCGAGAACGACCGGCAGCGGATTGGTAGTCATGTTCCTGTATCTCCGAAGGGAGGCTGGCGGTTAGGGCGCAAAGGATCCCGCGTTGTCTGCTGGTGCCGGCCTCCATCTGGATTCAGGATGGTAGATGCTCGGTAGTCTTGCAGTGTTCCGTGGGTTCGCCTGGCCGTTGTTGGCACCGCGCCATTGGCGCTGCGGGATCGGCGGGCTCACGGGGCCCGGATGCGTTCGGCATCCTCCATGCGCCCGCATAGTGTCGGGTGCATGGAGGAGGTCGTTCACAAAAAATGTATGACCCGCCCTGTCCATGCAAGGGTCGATTGGTGTTGACGGTGCCAGTCTGCACAAATGTATCCGGCCTCTCGCGAGTGGGCCGCTGTTGCGGCCAGGCCTTGATGAGATCCGCGCGCCTCGTTCCCAGATAAATGCTTCGGGCTTTCTGCCCGTTTTTTTGACGGGGCTTACGATGCGCTGGTCCACTGTCTCGTCATCACTCTTACGAACCTCGCAGTTGGTGGCGGCGCCGTTCAGCCGAACGCTGGAACGCGCCGCTCGTAGGTGGCGCCCGGCTTGGTCAGAATCACCCAGACAACGCGAGCGATCTTGGCAGCCAGGGCGACCGTGACCTTGTTCTTGTGCATCCTGCTCTCAAGCCCGTCGAGCCATGGGCCCAAGCGGTCCCTGCTTCTATCGAGATGTGTAACACAGGATCGAGCACCATGGACGATCATCCTTCGCAGGTATTTATTGCCGCGCTTGCTGATGCCAAGCAGCTTAGTCTTCCCGCCGGTCGAGTGTTCGCGCGGCACTAGACCGAGCCAGGCAGCGAGATCACGTGCCCTGCGGAACTGACGTCCCGATCCTGCCGCCGCCAGCAGAGCGGTCGAGGCCAGCGGTCCGATGCCCGGCACAGTCATCAGGCGCCGTGCGGTATCGCTGCGCGCGGCGATGGCTTCGATCTCGTGGTTCATGGCTGTGATGCGCTGTTCGAGTTCCATCATCTCGCCGTGAACCTCCGTCAGGATCCGGCGCATCGAAGGGGTGAGCTCGTTGGTCTCATCCGCAAGCACGCGCGGTATCTCGGCCTTGAACTTGCCTGCGCCCTGATGGATCGCGATACCATACTCGAGACAGAAGGCGCGCATCTGGCTGATCAGCCTCGTTCGATGGGCGATCATCCGGTCTCGCACCCGGTGGAGTGCTTGCAGGTCGATCTGCTCCGGTGTCCTTATCTCTACGAAGCGCATCGTCGGCCTAGTGACGGCTTCCGCAATGGCTTCCGCGTCGATGATGTCGTTCTTGTTCGACTTTACGAAGGGCTTCACGAATTGTGCCGGCACGATCCTAACTGTGTGCCCCATCCCTAGCAGCTTGCGCGCCAGCCACTGCGAACCGGGGCATGCTTCCATCCCGACCAGAACCGGCGACGCGCGTTCGAAAAACTGCAGCAACGTCTCCCGCCTGAATGTCGCCTTCTGGATCGGTGCATGGGCCGCATCGAGGCCGACAACGTGAAAGACTGTTTTGCCAATGTCGATGCCGAAGACGGCTGCATCTCTTGGTTGGTTGCGTATGCTCATAATTACCTCCTTCTCAGTCCGCCGAATGTGCATGGAAGGACAGGGCGGGTCATCCCATTAATGGGGGCCTGATGGCCCCCTTGCTCGTTGCGGTTCTCTGGTTGTCTCAGCGGAAACGGTCGCTGTACCTGCTGAGAAATCCTGAAGGATCGTATGTTGGAGCCTTGTCCCCTTCGATCTGGGCCTGGTTGATGCGCTCGCGCAGAGACGGAGCCTCGCCAGTCACCAGCTCTTCGGCTTCCTCGGCAACCGTCACTGCTTCGGTCTGGTCGTTGACAGGCGCTGCGTCGCGTTCTTCGGTAGCGGCCGGGACCGTGGGTTCTTCGACGATCTCTTCTGTAGAGATCTCATGGACCGGTTCGGGATCAGCGGGGGCGAGGATCTCGGCCTCTTGCGCGACCACTTCTTGAACGGGCGGATCAGTTTCGATCTCTGCGGCTTCATCTGCGTCTGCAACTTCGCGCGCGTCGGTAATTGTCGCGGGTTCTTCTGCAAATTCCAGGGCGACCAGATCGGGGATCGATCTTGCGAGGAAGACCCTTCTGTCAGCGCGGGAAAGCACGACTTGCTCATCTTCGGGTAGCTTGATCACGTCTTGCGCACGCACGGTCAGGTACGAGGCGGCGTCATCAGGCTCGGCGTCTTCTTCCTGGATGAAGAGCAGACCCCTGTCCTCGAGGTTCTTGATCACGACAAAGCTTCTGCCCCTGTAGGCAACGGGCGAGCCGACGCCGAAGGGACGATCAACGATGTTCAGGTGCTTGGAATGGATACTGATCATTCCGTCCTGCAGAAGACCTTCGAGTGATTTTACAACCACTGTCCCGTCGTCCTTCTGCTCGACGACGCGACCGAAGTGCGTGACAATGTCACCGGCTTTGAACTGCATTGTTCCTTCGCTTTCCCGAAATGCGCTGGGTGCCTGTAGCGCGATTATAGGATGAGCGAAGGAAATGCAGAAACCCGTTCTACCTGCCTTGGATGATCAGGCGAGGTAGAGAGCGATGCGAACCGCGCGCTGGGTTTCCAGCGGGTACTTCACGTAGTAGTCCGACCGCCGCAGGATGTCCTTGCGGATGGTCTCGCGGGCGCGATCGATCTGGCGATCATTGCTCGCCTCTGCCGTGGCCAGAACCTGGCCGGCCTTTGCCGCGGCGTAAGCGCCGGGCACCAGTGCGATAGCAACGACCAGCGTGGTCAGAACCGCGCCTGCCTGCGTCCAGGCAAGGCCCAGAGCGAAGCGCGCGATAGCGATAGCGGCGAAGATTGCGAACAACCCTGCCAGCACGTAGAGAAGAATTTCCATTTCAGGCACCCTTTTTCCATTCAGTTTGGAGTATCACTCCAACCTGCTTTCTCAAGGGTTATCATCTACATGGCCGCGCGTCATCGCGGTCCATCAGTGCCTGTAACTTCTTTCTCTCTGCTCGGCGACTGGCAGGGGGTCGTCCTGCCTTCACTTCATTCCACGACTTTTCCGTTCCCGCCCAGTCGGGCCGGGAAATCCTTCACTCGGGTATTGGACTGGGATGGCCCCGTGTGGTGGTCATCCCTCGTAGTAGGTCAGTTCCTCGACTTCATCTCCATCCTGGTCGTAGACGAGCCAGGTCAGGTCATGCTCGCGGCATAGCTTGTCGGCATCGATCAGGAACTCGGGCACATCGCCACCTTCTTCGACGAATGTCCGAAGGATCGTCGAGTGCAGAGCATATCCGTAAGGACCGTTCATCCAGTGTAGGCGACCTGCCCAGTCGAAATCGTCTTCGCTGGGCAGGTTTCTGTCTTCGTCGAGGCGACGCTCGAGATATTCGCGGGCCTCCTGCGGGATGTGTCCGGTCGAGACAGTGATTATCTTGCCAAATTCGAGATTGCCGGTGGTCTTCTCGTCGACCGCAGCAGGGCTTTTGCCAGTATCGACGGGCATTCGGATTTCACATTCCCGCTGATATGCCGCTCGGGCCAATTCCTCGGGATCATTGCCGACCAGCACGAAGTCTTCTGCGCCGCCATCGGGCGAGAAGACGACATGGCTGCCTTCATACTGTTCGACACGAGCGCGTAGCGCGCGGTCTTCCTGGTCGTGCAACTCGCTGATCTGCTCAGGCGACGTGTTTGGCGAACCGCGGAACGCTTCGATCTGGGGGTTTGCCAGAACATCTTCGCGCGTTTTCACGACAAAGCCGAACGTGGCCGCTTTTTCGGTCCAGCTTTTGTTCTCGATGGTCGCTGCATCTGTCATGTGAATAGCTCCTGTTGTCTGATGACCTCGGGCTGGAGCCCGATAACCTTGGCTTCTGCCTGCCAGACAGCGCGTGATTCCTCGCTGACGCCTGGCAGCCTGCAGATATTGTCGAGACCAGCCTCGGCGAGGCGCGCGGCGCGCATGTCCTCGTAGAAGAGGTCGCAGCCGCTGAACTGGCGGCCGGTTCGCCGCGCAACGACGTGTGTCGTCCCCGACCCGCTGAAGGGATCGATAACCAGGTCGCCGGGCTGCGTGTAGAGATGCACGGCCCTCATCGCGAGCTCCTCGGGGAATTGCGCCGGGTGGCCGGTCTTCTCAGGGTGGTTCGCACCCAGATTTCCAATTTGCCAGACGTCTGACGGCCATGCCCCGAAGGGATGGCCGGACAGCTTGCCCTTGTTCGGCCCCTTGAAGGCCCGCTTGTCGGGTTGCTTCTGAGGCGTGCGGGCCGGATCGGCGTTGAACGTCGACGGCGGTCCCTTGGTGAAGATCAACGCACTTTCGTGTCGCTCCGAAAGGCGCCGTTTCGGGGTCAGCCCGTGGGGCACAACCCAGCTCACCCGGTTCTGGTATTCCAGGCCGGTTTTCCGCATCACTTCAAATAGCATGATGTCGATGGGGACCATGGAACCGTCCACTTCATCCCTTGTCGAGCCGCACTGGAGGAATACGACCCCTCCAGGCTTTACCACGCGCGCCATCTCGGACACGATCATCGAGAGCCATCCGGCGTAATAGACGTGACGCATGGTGTCGGTGGCGACAGCGTCGCCGTACTTTTTGCCGACGTTGTAGGGCACGCTGGTGACAACCAGCTGGGCGCATTCGTCGGGCAACGCATCGAAGTAGTCGAGGACATCGGCTGTCTGCGTTGCATCGAGCATGGCTTCGAGCGTTTCGAGCTGGCGCTGTTTGCGCTCGGCAGCCCGCTCGCGGATCCGCTGTTCGTTCTTGCGGGCCTTGTGCTTGATGGCGATCGACCAGACCTTGCCGCGCGAGATGCGCAGTTCCGATGAGATCGTCTGATAGGTCTGCGTCTGTAGGCGCTCGACCACTTCCGCTTCGAGCGGATCTACCGGCGCGGCGGCAGTCATGTTGGCAAGCGCGCTCACAGGATCGTCCTCCAGCCGTCGTCGACGATCGAGTGCGAGTTCTTGAAATCGTAAAAGGCGGCGTACCTGTCGAGATGCTCCTGTGTCAGGACGTTGCCGCCATTGATCTGCTTGTCACCGTCGAATACGCGCGCTTCGCTGAACGACGAATAGCTCTTAACGCGGACCTTGAGGCCGAGCTCCTTGAGCTTCTTGCGCATTTCGACCTGGCTGATTTCGGGATTGATGCTCACTGGCTGATCTCCGCGTGGTAATAGCTGCCGACAAGGCCGCACCAGTCAGCCGGCCCTTTCTCAAAGACGTGGAAACGCCCCTCGTCCGGCCTCAGGATGATGGGCTGGTCCTTGTTAATGTCGTGAAACGTGCCGCTCGACATATTGATGGTGGCGACGCTGTAGCGATCGAGACGGATGGGCTTCGACAGGTCCATCTTGAGGAAGTCCCGCAATGGAACGTGCGCATAGATCGCGAAGTTGAAATACTGCGCGCAGGCATTGTCGACGGCCTCCTGCAGCTCGTCCAGCGTTGCGACTGGAAGACGCGGAGGCCGGGGATGAAAGACCTCGTCCTGCACCTCGTGCTGGTTCTTGGAATGAGCAAGATACTGCTCGAGGGTGTAGCCAAGGCGGGGAAGCGTGTTGAGAAAGCCCTCGCTGAGGCTCAGCTCGCTCCATTCGGACCAGGTCTTGTGTGAGGCCGTGCAGTTGTCGTCGAAATATCCATGATCCTGCATAAAGACGAAGGCGATCTCGACGCGGTCACAGGACCCAAGGACGTCGAACGGGGTGCTGTCGTCCCGTTCCTCTGCGATCTCGCAGACTGCCTGGCGCAGCTCGTCCGCATTCTCGTCGTCGGCGTCAAAGCAGTACGACCAGCCGAGGTCGTCAGCTTCGCATTCCAGCTTTTCGATGAACCGCTCTACTTCGGGGCGGACGAGTTCGTCCTCGAGATACCAGGAACTGGTGCCGTTCAGGCGCGCGAGGGAATGGCGGCCCGCAACCTGCGGGTCCTTCCCGAACGTATGCGCTTCGATCATGGCCTGTGCGGCAGCTGCGCAATCGGACAAGTCGAGAACCCTGTTCTCGGGTTCGTAGCGGGACCAGTAGACCTCGTCGGCGATCTTGGCGGCTAGCTCGTCACAATGGAGCGACAGGAAGTCCTCGTGCTCGACCTGCTCGCGGGTGAAGCGCAGGCCCTTGATCTCGAGCTTTTCTGGTTCTTCGGCGCGGCCGTCGACGTGTGCGCCGGGCATGGCAACGGGACTGGTGGCTACCAGGGTCATAAGCAAAGTCCTTTTCAGGCGTGACAAGGTGCTTTCAGGCGCGCTGGCGGCGCGCCTGTTTTCCTCCGCAACCGGAGGTCATTTCTATGGGGCTTTGGTAAAGTCGAACTTCATCCCATAAGATGTGAGATGACAAACATGATCCTCTCCATCCTGGGTATTATCCTCGCCACGGCATCGGCACTCTTGGTGATCGATTACGGAGGCGATTATTACCTCGACGTGCAGCGCGACGCGAAGGCGGCGGAGATGCGTAACGTTCTCGACCAGGTCGCGGCAGCGCATCAGACCTACGAGATGCACTATCTGGAGAAGGCTACCAGCACGGCCGATATCGTCAGTGCCGGCATCCTGAACGAGACACCGAGACCTTCACTTGGCACTTATGAACCGGTGTATCTCTCGATCGAATACGACGGGACTGCGCACCGGGCGCTCAGCATCAATTCGTTGCCGCAGGAGCTTTGCGCGCGCCTCAACGAGATCGCCGGGTTCTCGACCAACTGGGGCGATGGCAAGCCGGTGAGCACTACCAGCCAGTTCGGTTGCTATACCGCGACTGCGACCGGTGACGGGACCTTCTTTCGCATTCTTGATGCGGAGTAAGATCGTTCAGCGGTTTGGAGACTTTCTCCGCTCATCCTAAAATGATGGCAAACGCCACTTCAAGGATGACCCTATGCGCTTTCGCTACCTGTCGTTTCTCGCTCTGCCTGCCTTGATCGGCTGCTCGAGCGGTCCTGACGATCTCTATGTCGCAGGCCCTGTAGCGCCTCCGGGCAAGCCGATGGCGCAGACCTACCTTCCCGAGATCGCACACGAGAGCGACTTCCTGTCGGCGGCTGGCACGAACACGGTCTTCTTCGACACGAACAAGGCCGTCCTGACGCCGCAAGCGCGCGATGTTCTCGAGCGCCAGGCGAACTGGCTCATGACGCACCCCGACATCGCATTTCGTATCGAGGGGCATTGCGACGAGCGTGCGACGGCGAACTACAACTACGAACTGGGCCAGCGCCGTGCTGACGCCGTCCGTGAGTTCTTCGTCGACAAGGGCATTACCGCCGAGCGGATTTCGACCGTCTCGTTCGGCGAGCAGAGCCCCGTGATCGATGACAATGGCGATATCCAGATCAATCGCCGTGCTGTCACGGTGCTCACGATCTGATGACCGGACTGCCGAGTTCTCTGCGCGTGGCGCGGGTTGAGGCTGGGTTAAGCCAGGCTCAGCTCGCCCAGCAGGTTGGCATTGCCCGGCAGACGTTCAACCAGATCGAACAAGGCGAAACCGACCCCAGGCTGAGCACGGCCATGCGGATTGCCAGGGCGTTAGGGAAAAGCGTCGAAGAGCTTTTCTCGGCCTGACTACCCCGCCAAAGATTCCGGACAAAGAAAAAGGGCCGCTCGATGAGCGGCCCTTTCTTTTCGCTTCCGATTGCCGGGTCAGGCAGCCTTGCGCTTCTTCTCGTGAGCGACCTTCTCGGCGCCTTCGACCGAAGCCTTGGTCACGATGACCCGCTCGACCGTCTCGTCGCCGAGAACCTCATACATCGACGCCTGCAGCAGCTTCTCCATGATGGAGCGCAGCCCGCGGGCGCCGGTCTTTTTGGCAATCGCCGCATCGGCAATGGCTTCGATTGCGCCGTCCTCGAAGCTGAGGGTTACGCCTTCGCGCTCGAAGATGCGGCTGTACTGGCTGACGAGCGCGTTCTTCGGCTCGGTCAGGATCTTCACGAGATCTTCGCGGGTGAGCGCGTTGAGGTGCGTGATCACCGGCAGGCGGCCGATGAATTCCTGGATCATGCCGTAACGGGCCAGATCGCTCGTCTCGAGCTTTTCGAGCGGACGTTCATCAGGATCGTTCGAAGCCATGGTGGCGCCGAAGCCGATGCCTTTGGGGGTCTTGCGCGCCTGGACGATCTTTTCGAGGCCGGGAAATGCGCCGGCACAGATGAAGAGGATGTTCTTCGTGTCGACGCGGTTCATCGTCTCGTGCGGGTTCTTGCGGCCGCCGTGGCCCGGTACGTTGGCAACGGTGCCTTCGATGATCTTGAGCAGGCCTTGCTGGACGCCTTCGCCCGAAACATCGCGGGTGACCGACGGACCGTCGCCCTTGGCGGCGATCTTGTCGATTTCGTCGATATAGATGATGCCGCGCTCGGCCTTCTCGACATCGCCATCAGCCGCGACGAGGAGCTTCGCAATGATGGACTCGATATCGTCACCGACATAACCGGCCTGGGTGAGTGATGTGGCATCGGCGATCGCGAAGGGCACCCCGATGTGCTTCGCAATTGTCTGGGCAAGAAGCGTCTTGCCGGTGCCCGTGGGGCCGAGAAGAAGAACGTTCGACTTCTGGACCTCGACATCGCCATCGACGTCGAGGAGGCGCTTGTAATGGTTGTAGACCGCGACCGAGAGAGCCTGCTTGGCCTCCTGCTGGCCGATCACGTAGTCATCGAGCAGCTTGCCGATCGCGCGCGGGTTGGGAATGTCGCCAAGAGTATCCTTCAGCGCGTTTGCGCGGGTGACCTTGATCGTCTTGCCGGTCTGCTCTGCGACGGCGCCTGCCGCTGTCTCGGTGCAGCTGTCACAGATCGCGATCCCGGGCGGGCCTGCGACGAGGACATTCACCTTGTTCTGCGGATTCCGGCAGAAGCTGCATTCCTTCATTGTTTCCAGCATATTTCCTCTTTCGGGGCATTCTTCCGACGTAGGCCAGTAGCGTCGGAGTATATTCTGTGAGGATAGAAGCTCGCTTCGTATCGAATGCGATGCCGCTATCCTAAAACATATATCCGGTAGGGCTTGGGATTTCCACTCTACCAATCATTTTCATGGCAGTAGATTTACTCTGCCTGAAGTGGGTGGCGGCCCGGCCCTCGTCTCCTGTCTTCCGCGGCGCTGGTTGCGGCTTGCGTGCTGCTGGATTGTCACGCAGCCATGCCCAGTCGGTCGAACGGCTTGTCGATGAACGGTGTTTCGGGCGGCGACCAGCTGCCCGGAGAGGTCCCTTCGGCCTCGATGCCATAGCGCTCGAAGAACGGCTCCATCTGTTCGATGAATTCGCCGTGCTTGGTGGTGAAGCGGAGCGGATAGGCCGGATGCCAGCTGACATGGGCCTGAAGGCTCGTCTCGCGCCATTTGAAACCGAGCGTCTGGCCAAGGATCGGGGTAATGTGTCCTCGATATCCGGTGAGTGCGTCGATGACCGCCCTGCCCTGCGCAAGAATGGCGCGCGGCTTTACGAGCTCGATCTCACGAAAGAGGAACGGTCGTGATGCGGCGATCTGGGTGTTGTTGGGGGCTTTTTCGGCCCCAGGCGCCCAATGCACGGCGTAAGCGACGTGAAGTGCGTCAGGATCAACGCCCATCTCTTCGAGCGCACGACGCATGATCTTGCCATAGACGCCGGAGAAGGGCTTTCCCGTCTCGCGGTCTTCTGCCTCGGGTTTCTCCGAGACGACCATGATCGGGTTGTCGTGCGGGCTCGTCTGGGACGGTGTATAGGGTTCGCGCTCGGCGACGGGGTGAGCGGTATATCCCCGGATGGCGGAATACAGCTCGTCAAGGTTCGTCGCGGATGCAGCGGCATCGATAGCAACAGCTACCGGCTCGCGTTCTGCGAGGTGGAACTTCTCCATGCTTTTTCCTTCCTTGGTATCTGGGATCCTCCCCAGCCACCTTGAAAGGTACTGGGAAGATCAGGGTTCGAGAGGCGAACCGAAGGGCTTGTCGTTCGGATTGTAGCGGGCCGACAGGGGCCGCGCGGCGGCCATGGGCTCGCCAGGCCTGATTGCGCGCAGCGGCGTCGGGTCACCGCTGATGGGCACCATCACTTCTTCTGGGTTATGACCGCCCGATATGGGCACCATCTGCTCCTGAGAGGCGGTCATCGAGACCATCCGGTCTTCCCCGCCGCCGAGATCGATCCGCGGACGGGCGCTCGCGGAAGGCGCGGTGACCATCGGCCGCGAGGGCACAACGCCCGCCACGGGGACGGCTGGCGCAGGAACTGGTTTGATCTCGGCCTTCATGCCGGCTGGCTTCAGGTCTTCGATGGGCGCTTCTACCGGAGAGGCTTCGATTGGCTGGGCGAGCGAGGGCATGAGGCTCTGACCCGTGGCAGCATCGACGATCCCGACAATCTGCATGGCGGAGCCTTTGATCGAGGGGAACGTGTCGCCGATCATGCGGGCCCTGTAGGGCTGCATCGCATGGCTGGGATCGGTGCAGCGTTGCTTACCGTCTTCGCCGATGACGGGATAACCGGTTCCGGCGCGGGCCACGTCCCACTGGCAACCTGCCGCGTCCTGTTGGCGCGTGGTGGCAAGGCCCGGGAGCGGCTTCAGGAAGTAGAAGACATGCTGCTCGCCCGGATAGAGACCGGGGTATTCGTCAGGCAACTGGTTTCCGGCGACTGGCACATTCGCCTCGTCGAGCTTGAAGCGCACCGACGGCGCATCTGAAAGGCTCGATCCGACTGGGATCATGGCTGCGGCGGCGGTCGGAATGACTACGGCGGCAACGAGGGCGATCAGCGGGCCGCGAAAGCGATGTTGGGGCTTTGCGGTCTTCAGCTTCTTTGGAGCAAGGACGAGCGGGGCCGGCTCCAGCACACGCTCCCGAAGCTGGCGGCCTGAAACAGGTTCAGGTGCCGCCAGCCTCAGGGCATGGACTTTGTCCGGGTCCAGGAATGGGTGTGCCTGAGCTTCCATCTGTCTCACTCGCGCGATTGGTTTCACGCAAAGTTATAGGATGGATTCAGGACGAGCCCAAAGTGGTCAGGTGCAATTGGCTGGATCGGCCTTGCATTTGACGAGAGCCTGCTCTGCCTTGATCGCTTTCATTTCGGCCTCTGCGTCTGCAGCGCGCTCCGCATCCGTCTTGCTATTCACCTCGTCTACGACCTCGCCTGCGGTATCGAGAGCAGCTTTGGTTCCGCTTTCGGCACCGTAAGTCACCTTGGCAAGCGAGCCATCCTCGTTGAGCTCTAGCTTGGTCGTGTTCTTGCCGAAGGCCGGTGCCTTGGTAATCGGCATCCACCCCTTCGCGCCAAGCTGCGGCACTGCGAATGTGCTTGTCCAGAGCGCGGTCATTGTATCTTCAACGGTGAGCTCGACCAGGGCTGGATAAGTGACCCGAATTCCCGGTCCTTCTTCTTTAGTTTCGATCGAAGGGACCTTGGTACCGGTCTTTTTCGCTGTAATGGCGAAATATGAGGCATTCCCGCCGATGGTCTCCAGGAACTTGCCCGTTTCGGCATTGACCGGCAGGTCCCATGTATCCGCTTCCGCCGGGTTTATCGTCGCGGCATATTCGAGCGTGACGACCTTCTCCTTCTGGGCATTGATCACCTTGCAGATGGCCTTGGGATCAAACGGGCCGCCATCAAGTGCCAAGGTGCCGACGCCAGCGAGCTTGGCCAGTTCGAGCGCCGACTTGACGATCTGGTCGCCCTTTCCGGTTGCTTCGCTGTTGATGCTTTTGAGGCGGCCATCCTCGTAAAAGACGACCTCGAGCGTGGTATCAGCCATCATCGAGTTCAGCTTGCCCATATCGAGCGCGATCGGATCTGTGACGTCGGCCCGATTGATGGTCTTGGTCGTTACAGTGGTCGAGGCCACGATGTCGTTTTTAGGCGAACAAGCCAGGGTCCGGTTGACCTTTAGGTCGATGAGCGTTTGCGCCGGATAATAGTAGAGATTTGCATCAGGCGAATGGGCGCAGCCAGACGCGAAGAGAATGATAGCCAGCAGTGATGATGATTTAGCGTACATAGGTCCCCCAACCTTTGACGTTATTTGGAGTGGGGATGGTTATACGCTCACAGGAATTTGTGAAGCCCGTAATTCATGACAATTACCATCGCCGAAGCGGCTAGTCGAAGGCCTTGCCCATCCAGGGTGGCGGTGGGCCATCGGCTTCGGAGATGTTTGCCGGTTCTTCGCGCGCGGCAAGTTCAGCCGATAGAGCGGCGAAATATCGTGAGATCTCGGCTGCTGTCTCGGCATCGGCCGGGCCGCCCTCGAGTTTGAGCCGGCCTGAGATTACGGCTGCTTCATTGGTGGCCTTCAAGGAAAGGCCGCCAACGTCGAGTTCGTGATCGCCCGAAAGGATCGGCTGGTCGAAATCGAGCTTCATGCGGCCATCGCCTCCGGGTTCTGGATCCAGTTTGCACGCGTCGCGCGCCATACCGGGACTTCGGTCAGCCAGATTACCTCGGCGCCAGCCTCCGGCAAGCCCGGACAAGCGGCTTGGGACACGAATGCGGTTCTGCCGGTGGCCTGCAAGGTGGACGTCGCGAGATAGAGGATGGATCGCGGCCCGCCGCCGCTTAGGTTGAACTCGGCGCCCTCCTCGGGCTTTCCGGTCCAGGTCGCGACCTTGTTGCCGACGGTGAAGCCGGGAGCTTCGGTGCCGTGGCGGCCCTGCAGGCGGACCTCGGGGACAGTCCAGAGCCCGTTCATGTCGACGAGATGCCCTGCCATGGGGACCTTGTCGTCCCCGCGCGGGCCCGGTCGGTCGGGCTGCATCGGCAGGAGGCGCAGGCCTGACCCTTCCGGATCGCGCTTGTAACCGAATTCGGCGAGGACGGCGGCGACCTGGTCGTCGCGGTCTTCCTGGCGGTAAACGGGCGTGAGCATGCCAAAGCAGCTTGCCAGTTGGCTGATGAGGCGGCGCGAGGGCCTGTGGCCTGCTGTCCAAAGGGCGCCTATCGCCATCTTGAACGAGGGGTTGGTCATCATTGTGCATTGCTCCCGAAGGGCTTGAATAGCGTCAGGTTGTTGATGTCCGCTGGCGAAACAGCAGAGCGGCGCGATGGCAGTCGTTTTGCGGCAGCGTCGGCGCCGGCCGAATGGCCTCGTGTTTAGCGGGTGGAGCTAGTCCCGGAATCCGCGATAAACCCATCGGGCTACGAAGAAGACGGCAAGGACAAGCAGAGGCAGGACTATCCCATAGGTAGTCGATTGCCAGAAGCGGTCAGCTGCAGCCTCAGCAGTGACCTGACACTCTCCATCTTGCGGATTGGTACATTCGGAGAGCCAGAAAAGCGGAGGAATGACCCAAAGCGTCCAGAATCCGAAATACGGTACGGCAGCGGCGATGGCGAGGCGCTTGAGGCCCTTGCTCATATTGATCATTGTGCATTGCTCCCGCAGGAATCGATTTCGTCAGGGTAGGGATCGCGGCCGTAGAACCTGCGGAACGATTCCATGTCGTGCCAGGTACGCTGACCGCGCTTGCGGGCTAGGTTGGTGCATCCACCCTTCCCGTTTTCCCCTTCTCCCTGGCTGTCGCCTGCGGCACTGCCATCTGCATTGGGATCAATCTTGCGGACCCGTAGAGGTCCAAGAGCGATATCGTGTGTGCGCACCGGCCCCTGAAGGCCGGGGAAAGGATCGAGGCCGAAGGTCTTGGTGAACTGGTCGACGCTGAGCGTGTAAGCGTTCGCCTTCTCGTTGTTCTCGACGATGAACACGACGGCACCCTTGTCGACTGCATACATCGCTTTGAACATGGCGGTCGGGATCAGGACGCGCTTCTTGAGCGCATCCGTGCTGCCCCTGAAGATCGGGCCAGTCACCACGTAGACCTTACGCTTGCGAGCTTCGCCGCGCACGCGCTGCTCAAGGTCCACCCACGCGCCGCCGTTCATCGATCCGTTTTGCGGGACGATGTTCGAAAGCCGGAAGCTTTCCTGCTGGGCTTCTCGTGAAGGCATATCTGCCGACGGAGCAAGGTGGCCGCGATCCCACCCCGATCGGCGATAATCGTCTAGCTCGGAGCGCTCGGAGACCGGCAGATGGTCGTCAGGCTTGAACGAGGAATCGCGCGAGATCTGTGACGCCATGTCGAGATGCGCCTTATCGAGCACTTCGGCGGACCAGAGGGCGGTCCTCGTCCGGCCTGAATGGCCGATGGCAAAGGCGCGGTAGCACAGTTCGCGATAGGTCGGCTCGATCACCTTGGCGAACTCGGGCGCGACGACCTTGGGCGGAAGGCCTGCAGGGTGCATCCGTGCGCAATCGCCGAAGTCGCCGGCGGCCCTTGGCGGCTCGGCAGCCGGGTGCGGCGGCTGTGCTTCGCCAGCGTTCTCGTAGGCGCTGGTATCGGTCTCGACGATGTAGCCTTCGGCGTACCCGCCATTGCCCTCGCCCCAGACATTGTCTGGTCCGTTCGAAGCGGAGCCTGCTTCGCATCCCGTCAAGGCGACGAGCGACGCGGCAAGCGCGAGTGATCTGATAAATTTCATTCCTGCGTACCCTTCGCCGACCTTACGGCCTTGTCAGTTGATTGGAAACAAACTCGCCTGCGTGTGTGACCGCCGCGCGCTCGAGAGTTTGGGAAAAGACCCAGGCTAGGATCAGAGAGACGGCGACGCCGATGGACGCCCCCAGCGCGAGATCGGCATGCAAGGCTATTGCCAGTGCGCAGCTCGCGGCGATGATCGGATAGTGAAGGACGTAGAGCGGATACGAAATCTGTCCGACGCTTCTCCCCATTCTCGGGCTGAAGCGGTGCGATAGATCGATCCGGCGGATGGCTGCGATGAGCAGAAGCGCGCCGATCATTCCGATAAACCGGGTGATGAGCACGTCCTGCCCTTGGACGATCGCAATGACCGAACCTCCAAGGAAGGCGGCGGCGGCCACGCCGATGATAGCCGGCGGGGCACGGTCGAGAAGCGGCGGGTTTTCGTCATCCTCGCGAAGCGCCAGCCACATGCCGGATAGCACCGTAACGAGGAGAATGTTCTGAAGCGCGCTCGTCATGCCCAAGGTGACTGCCGAGGTTACGAGGAATGCGATCGCGAACTGCCACGTGATGATGGCGAAGCTTCCTGCCTTCGTCGCGGCGGCGACGATAAGAGGGGTGATCAGCATGGCGATCACTTCGACCTGCAAGGTCCACCATGGGGGATTGAGAACCAGTGAGCCGTTGTTTCGCCAGAGCGGATAGAGGTTCGCCTGTATCTCGTCGACAGTAAGAGGAACGGCCATGCGCTCCAACGCGGAGTGACCCGATCCGCCGAGCGAGCTGACAATACCCCATGCGACCATCGCGACGGCAAAGCTGACGAGATAAGTCGGCATCAGGCGGAGCATCCGCCCGGTGATGAAGATCCCGCTGGTGCCGTGGCGGTCTGATTGGCGAAGCCAGGCATGTGTCACGACGTAACCGGAAAGGACCATGAAGATGTCGACTGCCGGTGCGCCAAGAGCCCGCAAAGCATCAAGTGCCCATCCGCGCTGGTCATCGAAAACGAAGACGGCGAAATGGGATGCGACAACCAGAATGGCCGCGATGTCTCTCAGGAGGTCAAGGCTGACGATCCGGCTCGTTCTGCGCGCAACCTCGTATTCCTGCTGCGGGAGCGCCGGCAAAATTAAAGCGCCCCCTTCACCGGAGCGCTCGTTGCGAGCAGTTGTTTCCTTCACTGGACGAGCGACCTCCCTGACGCCTGATAGCGTGAATATATCTGAGTTGTAGGATGAATGTCCGGTTAGGCGAAGCTCAAGCTACAGCCTTGGCCTCTTCATAGGAGAGCGTCAGTCGTTCAAGGTCCTTGAGCGGCATCGGCTTTGCGAGGACGAAACCCTGAATGAGATCGCAGCCAGCGCCTGCAAGAAAGCGCAACTGGCTCTCGAGTTCTGCGCCTTCTGCGACGACCTTCATGCCCATATCGTGCGCAAGGCGGATCGAGGACAGGACGATCTTCTGGCCTTTGTCGTCATTGAGAAGCTGCTGAACGAGGCTCTTGTCGAGCTTCAACTGGGTTGCCGGCAAATCGCGCAGGTGGCTGACGGTTGAAAAGCCCACGCCGTAATCGTCGATCGCGACTTCGATGCCGAGGCTGCGAAGATGGTTGATCTCGGCGATGCCGCGTTCATCGATGCTCGCGGTTTCAGTGACCTCGAGGACGAGGCGGCTGGCCGGAAAGCCTGCCTTTTGCAAAGCCTGGGTCACGACTGCAATGATCCGGCCGCTGCCGAGCAGGCCGGGCGCGATGTTGACCGCGACATCCCAGTGATCGGGCAGACTGGAGAAATCGGCTATTGCCTGCTCGATGGTGAAGCGGGTCAGCTCCATCATCTGGCCATTCTTCTCGATGATCGGGATGAAGTCGGCTGGGGCGATGGCGCCGCGCTCGGGATGATTCCACCTGATCAGGGCCTCTGCGCCGACAATCTCGTTCGAGCCGGCATCGTACTTCGGCTGATAGGCGAGCCAGATGTCGCCTCCGGTCAGTGCGCGGGTGAACTCGTTGTAGACGGTGAGCGGCCATACGCCGTCGCCCTTGGGGCACCAGCGTTGCCAGAGCATGCCTGAAACCTGTGCGCGCCGCGCCGCGACAAAAGCTCGTGCCATGGCGCGCTGCATGTCGTCGTCGGTGTCGAGGCAGATACCGGCATGGACATGAAGGTCGATGCCGTTGCTTCCCGCGGTCATGGCTTGGAGGAGATTGGGGCTTAGCCCCTGAAGCAGCTTCAGTTCGCGCTGGTGATCGTCGGTGCAGCAATAGGCCAGCGTCGAGTGATTGATAAGGTAGATGGTCCGTCCTGCGGTCAGCGCTTCCATGACTTCGCCCAGGTGTAGCATGATGTCACCCAAGACGTCGGCGCCGCGCTCGGCAATGATCTGTTCGCCTTCGGGCAGGTTGATAACGACAACCCCGCCCTTTCCGGTGGCCTTGAGCAGCTCGGCCGACCCCGGGAAGCCGCTTTCCCAGCTTTGTATCGCCGATGCCGGGCCGGTTTGCTGGAGGTAGACGGAAAGTGCCACGATCCCGATCAGGATGCTGGTGATTGCGGCCGTGATGATTCCAGCCTGAAGCTCGATTGCGACGAAGAGACACAGCATGCCGGTGATAGCGATGAGCAGGTCGGTAATCCGGTGTCCGGTCTTTGACATGCGTCGCTCGAGAAGCGTGTTGATCGGCATTCTGTTTCTTCCATCTCTGGCTTCAGATCTCCCCCCCGTCCGTTAACATTGTAGGATCAGGTGAAACCGGCGGCAAAGCCTATTTTGTAGGATGAAATGGTAAACCGTCCCGCAGCGGGACCAGGTGGGCTCTTTCGAATCTTTTTTGGCCCTTGCGTGCGGCGCATTTTCATGAGCCGCACGCCGGAGGGTTTGCGCGTTCAGCTTTCGAGCACGATGTCCTTTTCGAGCTGCTCGCTATGGCATCCCAGTTCGGTCATCTGGTCGTATGTAAGATCGCGCGCATCGCCTGTTTCGTCTTCCTGAAGCTCCCACGTGATCCACGGCTTGATGACCTTGCCGTCAGGGAGCTTGATGGCAATGCCATTGCCGTCGCGGCCATACTGGATCTCCGATCCTTCGGGCACGTGGATCTCGTCGCTAATGGTGACGCTCATGTCGAGCGCCTTGGTCTCATCGGAAGTTGCGGTCATGTCGTTGTCCTTTGCTGTCGCAACAAGAAAGGGCGGCAGAATCTCTGCCGCCCTCCTGTCGTTTTCTGGTGGTTGGTATCAGTCTGCGAATTCGACGTCGGTGACGGAAGCAGTGACCTTGCCGGCGGCCCATTCTTCGGGGACCGATTTGGCCGAGTAGAAGCGGCCACGCTCCTGCCGCCAGATATATCCTGGCTTCAAGGGCGTCCCTGAGCTGGAGTAGGAACTGACGAGGACCGGATAATAGTCTTCCTCGGCGATCGCGTTGCCGTCGGCATCGTAGAAGACCACCGTGACCTTGACCTCGTTCAGGGTCTTGTCGCCGTTGTTCTTCACCTTGAATTCGACACCTGGCACGCGGCCGTCGAGCATCGAATCCATGTAGCTGGCCTTGAGGTCGTAGACATCGACTTGCGAGAGGTACGAGCGCTCGGCCGAAGAGTTCGACTGGTCTGCGGCCTCGTCCATCATCGGGTCAAACGCCTCGGCTGCCGCATCGATTGCGTCAGCCTGATCTTCCAGGCTTGAGACAGGAGTGCCGGGCCATTCGTCGTCACTGGAGCCGACGCCGTCCTGATAGAGCGCAATAGCCACTCCAGCGATCAGTAGGACAGCTGCGAGTACCGCCATTTTCTTGTCGACGCCTTCCTGAACGGCAAGTGGCTTGGCTCCTTCAACGGCCTTGCGGTCCTGGAATGCAGCATAGAGTGCGGTGCCCGCACCAACGGCCAGAACGAGCCAGCCCCATTCGACCTGAACTGCGCTAGCCGCTGCTTCGGCCAAGCCCCGGAAGGGATTGTCGCCAAGCTCGTCGAGGCTTGAGCGCATATTTGTGATGTGGATCTGCAGGCGGACAAACAGGAAGACGATGAAGGCGGCGGCGGCTCCTGCCGGCCAGAACGCCTCCTTGATCTTTTCGGTGGCCGCGAGACCGGCGATCACAATGGCAAGCGCCAGGATGATGAGGCCCAGCAGGTTCGATCCGCTGTTGAACAGGTTCACGCTTCCGATGATCGGAAGCTTGACGATCGGTACGAAGAGCCCGGCGACAAGCAAGGCCGCCCCGATCAGGCTCAGGTTCTTGTTGGTCATTGTCCCCCCTTTCAAGGACTTGGCTTTTGGCACTGTTGAAAGACGGGAGCAAATCTCCCTGTCTATCTTATGCAGCGGCGTCGAGTTCTCTGGCGGCCTGCTCGAGCCGCGCGATGGCGATTTCGAAATACTCGGGGTTCTTCTCGACGCCGATGAAGCGCTTGCCGTGCTTGAGGGCCGAGACGCCGGTGCTGCCGGTCCCCATGAAGACATCGAGGACACTCTCGCCCTTCGTCGTGGACATGATGGTGTCCATGACCTTTTCCGGCTTCACTGTCGGGTGCCCGTATGTTTTGGACGGGAAGACCTTCTCCCTCGTTCCGACGATCGCGGGTTCTTCGATTTCGGTATCCTCGATCACGCGGCGCTTGTTCGCGAGCTCGCCAACCGGATGCCATTCCTTCTGCCATGCCCGGACATAGACTTCGCAATCCGGCATGAGGTGCTTGTTGGCGACGGGGATCGGATTGCGCTTTGCCCAGAAGCCGAGAACGAACCGGTCGAAGGTGTTCTGCAGGTAGCTGGTGATCTTCGGGATCTGGTCGTTGTGGCAAAAGCAGCAGACGGACCCGGTGAGCATCGTGTTAATGATCGAGATGTCGAACCCCTGATCGATGCCGACTTCCTTGATCTGGTCGAGGTAGGGCCGTGCCTTGCGGAACTTGCCGGCGCCCGCCGTCTTGATCAGGTACGGCGGATCGATGATCTCCGCATCCACCCAACCGATATCGGCGCGGACCTTGTAGGCGTCGCCCAGGATGAGCTTTGCCGGACCGATCTCGACGATGCGATCAGCATTCATGGAATTCTCCTGCGATGTTGGATTAGCTAGCGCGAAGGCAGGGCGCGGCCCTTGTCCTCGTGCAGCTTGTGTTCGACCACTTCGTATTCACCCTTCCGGGTATCGAAGATCGCGAACTGGATGTTCGGCATTTCACTGGGCGCGCGAACCATCGGCACGTCGGCGACGGGCGTCGGTTCGCCCTCCCCTGCACCTTCCTCGCCATCTATCTCGGGTTCGGGTTCGGGCAAAGGAAGGACGTCGGCGTGGCAGGCACGGCGCTGCTCGCTCGCGTACCATGCATCTAGGACGAGCTTTTCCCTGTCCCTGACGTCTTCTTCGAAGTCGTTCTGCTTCATTTCCTGGCCTGCCGCGTAGGAGGCAGCCGCACTTGTCGCGTATTCGCCGAGGTTGAGCCCTGCGGCATACTGCGAGACATGCATCAGCTCGTGGAAGAAGAGCCGTTCGTTCAGCTGGTCGAGGCCGGAGGGATTGCGCGGTACCGCGACGTAGATGTCGTTGTGCCGCGTGATGGCAAGAACGCCCCTTGCGAAGGCCACCTCGTTGATGATGTCTTCGTCGCGGAAATAGGGATGAAACCGGACCTTTTTCCAATCTGCGACGCCTACGAGATCCGACTGTTCCTCGAGAAAGTCGATGACGCACGGGTTCAAGGGAGTGCCGCGGTGCATGACGCCGGCGATATCGACCGGCCTCAAGCCTTCCTGCGGGAGATCGTCGTAAGAGATGACTGCGTTCTTGGCCGCCGTCGTGATCTTGGGAGCACCTACGGTTTCAAGAACCCACATTGCGCCAACGGCACCACCGACCGTGCCGGTGACAAGACCGACGAGCCCTGCCCCTGCCAGTGCGAGAGCGAAGATGCGTCTGCGTTTCCTATGCCCTGCGGGGTTTTCCAAGGCGTACCTCCTTCCCCTATTGTAGGATGGAGGCGGCGGCGGACCAACGTCAGGCCGGGATTGGCATTTCGATGTCTTGGACCAGAGGGGTCGCTTTCTTGATCATGTCCGAACGGAATTTCTCGTTTCGTTCGAATTCCATCAGCGTCTCGATGGCAGCCCCTGCCGTCTCGTCCTTCGTATCTTCTACCGCAAGATGTCTTGCGAGACGCTGAATTCGAGCGGATTTTTCCGGGATTGCAGCAAGAAAGTCGCTCGGCGCGGCGTGCCGGGTGATATCTCCGTCAAACAGCTGCAAGGTCATGCAGCGATCAGCGGGGCGTCCCGTCTCGCCAAGATTACGCGACCAGACATTCTCGCGGTGGCGCCAGTCTTTCTTTGAGACCTCTTCGGGCGGGTCGGTGCTGTCCCACCAGGCGAAGTCGTTCACTCCGCGCATGGCATCGACCTTCGACCGCAGTGCGCGGTTTTCCGTATGGATCATGAAGTGGGTACGGCCCGCAGCCGCTCTGCCCGGGAAGATCCAGAGCTCCAGACTGAAGTCGACTTCCGGGTCACGTCTGCCGGTGGCGGCGATGGCGCGCTGGCGCCGGACCATGTCGTCATAGGTGCGCTGCAGGATGTGGCCGGTGGAGACTTCGCTCGAATGAAGAGCTGCCTTGTCGATCGCATCTGCGACGAGAATGCCGCCGACCCTTGCAATCTCGTTGCGGCCTAGCGTGGTGAGCGCGGTCTTGCGGGCCATGGCTGCCTTGTAGAAAGCGAAGACGCCCCTCTCGTAGTACCGCCCGTTCTGGATGTTCGTGCTCATCGGGGTGCCATCCAGCTCTTGAAGCCGGGCATCGGCTGCTTGATGGCGCACAGGAACACGTTCGAGTAGCGGCCCGGCTCCGGTCCAACGAAAGTTCCGAACACCTCTTCGGCTTCCGCGTTCCCGCTGAAATAGCCGTAGTAGTGTTCGCCGGGTTCGTCCTCGTTCTGGCCCTGCTCATCGTAGATCAGGGCGTAGGTCGGCTTGCTCTTTTCGACGAGCCACCAGCCCAGCCGGCCGACGAGGGTCCGAAGGCTTGTCCGGATGCGGTCGGTCTTCATGGTCTGGGCTCCAATGGCTTGGCGGCGCGGCGCATCATGGCGCGGCGCTGCTGTCGTGTGGTTGGTAGAATTGGACCGCAGAATTCGCGGTATTGCCGGTTGCTTGGTTTGCGGCTGGTAAGAACACCTGTCTCTACGGCTCTGCAGGTGGCTTCGTAATAGACGCCCATGAATTTTGCGGCCTTCATGCTGGCGCCTCCGTCGTAACCAGCGGCACGGTATTGCCCCTGATCTGGAAATACATCGGGGCCTTTATAGGATCGGATCGTGCGGGCCCCAAAGCGGCGTAGTTCATCGCGACGTTGTCGGTGTGGTTGGCGATGAACGTCCAGCCTGGCAGCCCGAACAACGTCAGTTCGTAGGGTCGCTTCCCGTAGTAGATGATGTTGTGCAGAAGGCTGCATTGCTGCTCGACGGGGAGCGCGCGGATCTTCTCGATTACGTACGCATCCGCCAGAGTGAAAAAGCTTTCCTCGCCAAGGAGCAGGTTCAGGTCAGCCTGGCTTGCTTCCTTGGACTTTGGAGTGCCGTTCGGCATGGCCGCCGGATCGACGTTCGTGCTGGTGCGTAGCCGCAGGTGATTGTCGCCGTCCATGAGCTTCACGGTCTTGATCTTCATCTCGTCGGCACCGGGAAGGTCCACCAATGCCGAGAGCATGTTGCCCTTTGCCGAGTTCGCGACTGTTTCGCTGACAGGCTGGTTGATCATCACCGTGACACCCGCCTGGTTTTCCGTGAAGGTGATGTTCCCCTCAAGGATGAGGCTGGTGTGCAGGAAGGTGCCGCCTTCGAGCAGCTGGAATTCCACGCGCCCGAGCTTCTCGTTGGTGACCTCCGAGTAACCCAGGTAGAGCGCGGGAGGCATGATGTCGTATTCGCGGGCCATCGTGATCCAGTCGCGATATAGCCGTGCGCCTTCTTCGGTCATCAGGGAAAGCGCAAGGCGTCCGATATCACCGGTGTAGATCTGGTCGGCCTCCTCGCGCGACGGCGCGGGGCAATTCTCCTCGAAGTAGGCGTAGATCCGTCGGGTTTCTGAGAAGAGATTGATCGTCGGGTCGGCGATCTTCTCTACCTGTGTGATTGAACCAGAGCGCATGGTCGTGGCTGAGAATATGAAATAGCCGCGCTTATCGAGCGCTACGTTAATCTCGCAGGTCTGCGGGGGCGGGATCTGATCGAACAGCCACTCTTCGATGCCTCTTAGCGTGTTGTTCTGCACCCAGATCGAGCTGAAAAAGGCGCCTTCGCTCAGGGGAAAGTCGTCATCAGCGATCGTCAATGCGCAGGGAGTGTGATTGCAGCATGCGTCTGGTCGCGAACCATCGTTGTATGGCGGGAGAAGCAGAGCGGGTTCGCCGGGACGTATCTGGGCCCAGAAAAGCCCTCGGTAAAAGCCGGTTTTATGGGGCTGCATGGTCGACCTTTCTGTCCCGTTCGGAACGGCTTTTGTGGCTAACAGTTTGTTAATCGGGCGCGCGATACTGCGCTCGTTGACCCGAGGACGTTGATGACTGTGCTGCTGCTGCTCTTGCTCGGGGGTTCGCTTGGCTATGCGACCAGCCTGCTTGCGACCGGCGGCAACAGGGATGTCTTCGTCAACGTGATCCTGGGAATGCTGGGCGCACTGACGACCAGTCACGTCTTCTCGCCGCTGTTTGGCGAGCCCAACCTTTTCTCTTCCGGTATCGGCGCGCTCTCGATGCTCGTCTCGATCATCGGCGCGATGATTGTTCTGGCGATCTTCAATCTTGTCAGGCTGCAGGAAGCGGCCTGACCGAAGGCCGATCAGGCCGCCATTTTCCGCTTACCTTCTGATTTCTCCGACCTCATCCTAAAATGATTGGCGAAAGGCGACTTGGGGTCGCTGTAGTCACCATTGGAAGGGGCCAGGAATGGTTCTCGGCAAGATCGCCGCGGCAGCGCGCCGCAAGTGTGCAGAATTCCTCCGCTGCGAAGACGGTAACGTCCTGCTGCTGACGGTCTTTTCGCTGCCTATGATCATCGGCGGCGCCGGCATGGGCGTCGATATGGCGCAGTGGTATCTATGGCAGCGCGAAGCGCAGTATGCCGTCGACCAGGCTGCGATCAGCGCTGCTTATACGATGCGCGACAACGAGGAAGGCGTTCTTGTCTATGAGGACATCGCGCGGCTGGCCTATTGGGACAACCTTTCGATAACGCACGACCTTAGCGCAGAGCCGGAGTTCACACTGGCGAACTGGGCGAGCGGCGATCTCAACAGCGTGATCGCCAAGTCGTCTGTCACCAATGCGCTGCCCTTTACGGGGTTCTTTCTCAAGCATCCGGTGACGATCTCGGTGACTGCACAGGCGGCTTTCGAAAAGGGCGTGCAATTCACCAGCTGTCTGATCGCAACCGACGAGGATGATGACGGGGCCGTGACGATCGGCGGCAACACGACGTTTACGGCTGGGTGCGGTATCGCGGCGCTGTCAGATTCCGACCAAGCCGTTCTCATCGACGGCAATCCCACTGTCGAGGCTGGGTGGGTCCTGTCAAAAGGCGGGATCGATGACTGGTTCGACTATCACACTTCGGATGAAATCCACGAGTACATCGACGGCCTCAAGGACCCGTTCGAGGGCCTGACACCACCTGACGATCCGCGCGAGCGGCTTTACGAGTGCCAAACGACCGGCAAGGGATCGGATAAGTCGAAAGTCGCTACGCTCCTGCCCGGCACCTACACCGAGATCGTCACCCGCTGTAATACGACCCTGCAGGGCGGTATCTATGTGATTGATGGCGGCTCTTTCGAGGTCCGGGCGCAAGACGTTGTCGTCGGAACCGGCGTGATGATCGTGCTGCGTAATGGTGCGCGCATCCATATCAACGGCGGCGCCGAGATTTCCCTGACCGCGATGTCGGTTTCCGAGTTGATGGCAGAAGGCGTCAGCCAGGAAGATGCACAGCTGCTCGAAGGTCTGCTTATCTTCGAAGATCCGAGATCGCAGAGCAGCGAGGACAACGTCTTGAACGGGAACGCGGCGACGATCCTGAATGGAGCTGTCTACTTGCCTCGCAGTGCCCTTCGGTTCTCAGGGACCGCGGGCATGACGACGCAGTGCCTGATGATCGTCGCCAATACGATCAAGCTGACAGGTGACACGACGATGTCGGCGTTCTGCCCTTCCCACCTCACGCATGACGAGGTCGTAGCGGAGGTTGTCGGTAACGTGATTCTGATCAGTTGATCATTGGCCAAACGGATCTTTCGGCATTTGTTGCCGCATTTTGTATTCGTCCGCCGCCTTGCTGACAACGGCGATGCAATCCTTGAGCCAGAGCATTCCGCGATGAAGGCCATCGGCAGAAAGCCTTTCAAAAACCTCGGCGTCTTTGATCATCTCCAGCTTTTCGCCATCCTGCGCCGCGAGACGGCTGAAATTTTCGATTGTGGTCTGGGCATAGATGCCTTTCGCGGCGCCCTCCGGATCTTTCAGGGGCAGCCACTCCTCACCCATGTGCAGGGTCACCCATGCATCTATTTGATCGCCCTCCTCAACCGTCCACCGATGGTTGCCGTAATAGAAAAGAAGAATGTTTCGAGGTTCGTCCGATGACCCGGTGAGGACGATTGAAGGGTCGCCCGGCGCGGTCCATGACCGAGACAATTGGCAGTATTTCCCGTCGGTATCCCTTTCCCACTCTTGCGCTTGACCTGTCATAGGAAACGCAGCCGCAGCCAATGCTGCAAGGTAGATGAGAGTTTTCATGTTGATTGAAGTCCCAAGCATGAGGGTTTCTGTAGAATAGAGTTTTTGCTCGGCCATTCGCCTGGCTGTCAGACCGTTTGCTTGATCCGCCCTGCGAGACCAGAGACGGACTGGACATGGCCCCGCGCGATGTCGATTTTGCTCAGTGCGACCAGTCTCAGGAGCGCAGATCTTTCTGCCGCTTCTTTTCTCTTGTCCGGATCGGAGTGCGTCACCATCCCCTGACGCTATGCGGAAGCGGCTGGCAGGTCGAGCGTGAAAATCGTCATTCCCTGGGCAGTCCGAACCGATTTGATCGGGATGTCCTTCATATGCTCGATGCCGATGATCTGCCCTAGCGGCTGGCCTTTGGCGGCGTTGCGAATTGTGTCCGGGATCGCGCTGTCGGTGACGGTGACCGTCTTGAGGTTCACCCTGACGACGGGGTCTTGGGACACTTCGCAGTTGATGCGCTTCCAGCCGTCCGGACCGCCGACGATCTCGTATTTGCAGCCATCCAGTTCGAAGGCGACAAAGCCGGTCGAATGGAGAATGGTCTGGAGATTGGAGAGGTCAAATCCCTTCGCCTCGAGGATGGTCCCGATGTGTGCCGGAAATTCCGGAATGTCGTCTGCCGGTGCTGCCTTGCCGGTGAGAATGGCTTCGACGTGCGCATCGCCCCGCTCGAAGTAGACAGCCAGTGACTTTGGTCCGATGCGCTCGCGGCGCGTAGGGTCCTTATTGCCTTCGATGATCGCGGGCTCGCCGTCATCGAGGCGCACGATCGCGTTTTCGTTGAGCAGTCTTTTGAAGGCCTTGTCTTCGTCCGCAGCCTCGGACTTGGAGATGTACTCCATGCCGAGATATTCCTTCATATCGGTGAAGCGCTCGTTGGGGTCCTGCCCTTCGCGGACTGCCAGGGTCAGCGCGGATGCAATAAATTCCCGCATCGGGCGCGTGTCGAGGTTTTCCATGCTTCAGAGCCCTTCGAGGTAAAATGAGACAGAGTGCGCAGCCGGCTGGATACGAACGATTTTCCGGTCACTCAGACCTCCTACCTCGATGAGCTTGCGTAAGGGAGACCCAAGGAGTGAGTTTAGCACCGCTTCGGGAAAATCGGCCTTGATGCTGAGGCTGGTTCGCCGAACTCGGACCGGCGGATTGGTCGGGATACGGATGTCGAATTGACCCCATTCTCGCAGCTGCATTGGGGCTGGGCTCTTGTTCAATTTCTTGAACCGGGCCGAAGCTTCCGAATTCCAGCGCGTCGCCAGCTTGAAGCGGCGGCCTCGACTGGAGAACGCGATATTGCCTCGCAGCCAGGTTAGCATGGTGATGCTTTCGGGATCGAGGCCTTCTTCTTTCAGCAGGTAGGCGATGTGTTCGGGCATGCTGTCCTGGCCGACTTCCATACGCCGACAAGCACCCTGCATGAGCGCCTTGACGTGAGCATCGCCCTTCTTGCGAAGGTCTTTCAGTGCCTTGAGCTTGTACGCCGAACCGGAGATCAGCATCTGGGTGCCGTCTTCAGCAGTAGCGAATATGCCTTTGGCGTTGGCACCACCGGCGTTGCCCTGGAAATCGGGATGGTCCTGGTACTCACGAAGACCGTAGACGTCGTCGAAGTCTCTCTGAAGCGGCGTCATGTGGCTGAGGCCGAGAATGCGCTGAACAGCTTCGCGATATCGCAGATCCTGACCGTCGACACTGTAGATTTCCGCCCGGATGTCCGGTGAGGCGTAAATCGCGTGTTTTGCGGCCTGAACGATATCGTTTGCGACGGCGTTCAGCTTGAGCCTTGCGTCCTTTGGCATGTCCTTTCCCTTCATCCAAACAGCTGCAACTGATCGTCGCTTCGAGCCGGTTCGTTATTGTTGGCAGGCGGAGCGATGGGCGCGCGCGGAGCGATGGGATCGGCCGCCGGTGTTCCGTGCCAGCGGGTCAACGTCTGGCCCAGGCCGTCTCCAAGCGCGCGGAAAGGCGCCATCAGGATGGACTGGCCGAGCATTTCGTGGGCGGTGGTGATGGACAGGCCGTCGACGAATTCGGGCGGGACGCCCTTTACCCGTGCGTGCTCGGCAGGCGTGAGCTGGCGTAGCAGCCGGTCATTGGCGGGATGCTTCACCTTGATCTCGGTCGAGCGGCATTTCGCGTACCCGCGGCCGATGGTTCCAACGTGGGTCGCTTCTTCGCCGAGGATCTGCATGCGGAAGCCCTTGCCCGCCTCGATGTCGCGCTTTTCCTTCTCGCGCAGGTAGGTCATCTCCGACCAGAGCGAGCTGTCTTCAGGGATCGTATCGAGGACATCGCCCAGACGGCGCACCGGCGGCTCCGCAGGGCGGATCGCGGTGAAGTCGAACTCCATTCCCGGCGTAAGCGCGACAAGCGCCATGCGGTCGCGGTGCTCAAGGCAGCCGTGGTCCTTGCCGCGAAGGATGTCGTAGCTGACCTGGTAGCCCCATTCGGTCAGCTGGTTGGCAAGGATCGCGAAGCTGGCCGACTGCGCGTATTGTGGGACGTTCTCGACGATGATGGCGGTCGGATTGCAGGCTGCGACGATGGCAAGGAAGCCGACGACGAGGTGACCGGCAACCGGATCATCCTCGGGCTTGGCCAAGTGCTTCTTTGCCCTCCCCGCCAGCGAATGCGCGGTACAGGGAATACCGGCCTCAAGGATATCGACTTGCTCGATCGCGTCTGCGGCCTCGCGGTCGAAAGCGAATTCCTGCAGCGGCATGTTGATCGCGACCGTACGCTCGTCCCAGACCGGATTCCGCTCGGCCGACAGGTCCTGGTATTCGGGATCGATCTCGACGGAGAATGCCATCTCGCTGGCAATGCCGGCCTTGGCCAACCCTTCGTGGATTGCGAGCGAGAGGACACCGAGGCCTGTCGAGACAGAGCCGGTGCGAAGCGGCTCCCCGTTCTCGAGGCGCTGCTTGGTGCGAATATTGCGTTCGGCGCGGCGCAGTTCGACCGCTGACGGCGAGATGATGATCCTGCCGGTAACGAAGTCGACGCGAAGGGTTTCGATCGCTGCAAGCCCCGAGAGGGCCTTTGCATTGGCGATGTCGATGATCGGAATGTCGTTGCCGCGGCGCGCGCGGCGGCTGACGATGCGGTCACCTGCAGGGTCGAGCTCGAGCACGATCTGCCTGGAAGCCTCATCGATCGTCATCGTGTAGCGCACCTGGGGGTTGAAGCCTGCCTTTTCGAGCTTGCGACCCTCCAGCCAGATGCGGGGGTTGCTGCGCTTGTCGCGGCCCAGCTTGCTCGAGGCCGTTGCAATGCGTCGCGGGGATGCGCTGGTGGTCATGGGCTTTCTCCATTGCAGGAAGGTGCAGCCGGCATCAGCCGGTTTTTCCATCCATCCTAAAACTGTTGTGGGGGTGCCTTTGGTCGGGGTATCATTCGACCTGCGCAGGATTGGCCTGCAGGCTTCGAGGGGATTTGAATGTTTCGCGAGATTTCGGACAAGGCGTACGGCGAGGCGGCGGAAACCGTTGAGGCCGCGCGCCTGGCTCACTTGCCCAGGGACGTTCTTCCTGAAGATGCCCTGATTGTCGCCGGGGCCGCGCTGGCTCTCGAACAGGGTTCGCCGAATGAATTTGCCTTGTCGTACGAGACCGAGGCGATGCGGTATCTGCACATCGGCAATCGCGAGGCGAACCTGATGCAGTCGGCTGTCGCGCACTATCTCGACGAGAAGAAGCAGCGCGGCGGGCCGTTTGACACCACGCGCGAGGCGATGTCCTTCATCGTCAACGATGTCATGATCCAGAGCGCGGCGATCCGCGTTGATCGGGCTCTGGACAATCCTGATCTGATTGCCCAGCTCAGAGGACCTGCTGAGAAGCAGCTTTACGAGGAAGCATCTCGCGATAGCGGCATGCAGGAGACGATGAGCAAGATCAGCACTGGCGGCTTTTACCGCATCCCTGAAGAAGAGCGCGCCGCCTTCGAAGCGCTCGTCTCTGGCCCAATCCCGCAAAAGAAGCTCCGGGAAGCGGTCGTGGAACAAGCCGGTTATGTCGATGATGCGATTGCTCGCGCTGATCGGAGCGTGAAAGAGCTCGGCAAGGCAGAGCCCTGGGCTCGCCGTTTCATCGAGGTCGAGCAGTCAAACCAGTTGAAGGCGTGGCATCACCTGACGAAGACAGAGGAACTAACGCCGGCCGAGGGCGGCGCTCTCATTGATGATTTCATGAAGGTCCGCGGGCCGATGGGCCCTGCAAATCTGCTCGATGCGCAGACTTGTGGGCGCTTTCTGCAGGAGCGCGAACAGATGCAGATGGCCGATGCCAGCTGGTTGGTGCGAATGTCGGCTGACTGGCGCCACATGTTCGAGGCTACCAACCGTCTGAGCACAGCAAATTATCAGGACTGTGACACGTACCGAACCGATGAAGAGGTTGCCAGCGGCCAGTATCACAAGCTCGATGAGGCGCCGGAAGCCTTTATCGCGTTTGACCTTGCCGCCGGTCATGGCGTGCCGCCTCTTGAACGATTGAAGATCGAACGGATGACCGGGTTCGCCGAGTGTGAATTCGAGATTGAGAAGACGCGGACGCAAGAGCCCGCTCGCAAGCCGCTTCTGGCGGCGGATCTCTACGCGGCTGGCCTCGCGCAGAGCCAGATGGGCATGTAACTGGTCTGGCGGTGCTCTCAGGTTGAGAGCACCGCCCTGCCCTGTTTAATCGATGGCTGGATCGACGGTTAGAACGTTGCCCATCATCTCGTTTCGAATGTACGAGAATTCCAGGCCGTCGACTTTGACCTTCGAGGCGGGGCCACCGTCCGAAAAGTCAGAGACGAGCTTAGAGATCGGCTGCCCGCATTGTTTGAGATCGGGGATGTCGTTGGCGGCGCAATAGACAATGGCCATCGCCATTAAGGCGTCGGTTCCGCTCTCAAGAGATCCATCACCGGTCGCGATGATTATGAGGTTGGCGATGTCATCGCTTTCGTCCAGCGAGCCGGTGAATGCCAGGTTATCCGTCGGCGAATACATGAAGCTCGGATTGTCGGGATTGATCGGCTCGAAGGTCCAATTTTTCCCTGCTGCTTCGGCAAGCGCATTGAACCTCGTGACGAAGTCTTCCCGGCTGACCGCCAGACCTGCATTTTCGCTTTGAGCGACGATCTGCTCGTCCTGCTTGTCGGCTTCGGGGATCAAGGCGACGAAGGCGATGAGGAAGATCAGCGCGGCGAAAAATGCGCAAGCTGCCTGGACGCTACCTGCAGCACTCTATTTCTTGATCGGCTTGAAGAAGACGATGAATGCGCCGATGAGGCAGATGACGCCGGCGAGGAACGCCAGGAACGCGAGAAAATCTTGCATTGAAACTCCATTGCGGTGGGTGGGTAAAGTGTTCGCGCCAGGCACAGCTTCGCCGCCGCTGTTGCCGTGAGGCACCAACGATGGCGAAGCCGGAATGGCCGTGGATCAGGGGAAGAAGAGGCGGTCCACGATCAGCAGGAAGGTCTGCAGTTCGTCGAGAACGTCATTGGCAAGACGGGCAAGTTCGTCAGCATCTGCCGAATATTCGGGAGAATTGAACTTCTCGAACGGGATTGCCCGCATCGTGCTGCTTCCCTTGAGAAACGACGTTTTAAAAGCATAAGCGAGCAAGAACTCGTCGACTGCCTTGATCAGTCTCTTGCTTGCCGAAGCCAAGATCGGGTTCTGGAAGGGGTTCGGCCGGTTTCCCCATTCCCATGCGAAGGCTCCAAGCCTGTCCGGTGCTTCCTGATGGTGGGGAACAGTCCAGTGGGTCAGGCCAAGAAATGGGATCGGGGTCGGCCCGAAGTCTGTCAGCAGTTTTATGGTTTCGCGAAGGTCGTTTTGGGTATCGGAAATCAGGGTATTTGAGTTTTGTAGCATAAGGCTCCTAAGTTACTAAGTTGTAAGCCTTTATACTCGTTTCGGGGTATCGCCCGCCATATCTTTCGACGTTGCCGGTCGTTTTTTAACGGCGCGATATTGCCTGGGGCAGCGTGCTCTGCACCTGCTGCCAGATCAAGGAAGGTCGTTCATCTGTCGCCTGCGGGAAGCGTTCGTAGAAGCCGTCGACCTTCATCAATTGCCTCTGGAAATACTCGTTTCGGGCCATCGGATACTCCGATGTAAATGCTTGATCGAGAGTGTCAGCCGCCATGTCGAAGGCGACGCAGTAATCTGTCTTGAGGATGTCGTTTGATCGCTTCGCTGCGGCCTCGCAGTCCCGGCTGTAACCCTCTGATCCGATCGTTCCGCTTTCTCGGTGGATCCGGGCGAAGTCGGTGACGGCGCCGTCGATCTCAGCCGTGAACTGACCGAATGTCGGGATCGGCTGTTCGACCACCGGTGACGGAGTGACCAGCGGTTCCGGCGCGATCGACGGTGTGTCGATAGGCGATCCAAATGCACCTTCGGCGTCCATCATGTTGCCGGGAGTGCCAACAGACACCGGCATATCGTCGTAGTCTGATGCCGCGCGAAGGTCGGAGTTGTACCAGTAGCCGTAGGCCAGTGCGAGGGCGAGACCGCCGCCGATGACAGCGATGATCGAAATATCCTGTTTCGCTTGCCCCTTGGGCTTCGCAGCGTGGGGGTTCGGACGGGCCTTCGACTTCGGGTTCGGCTTTGCCTGGGCATTGGGCTTTGGCCCGGACTTCGGCCCCGCGCCATTTGTTTGCCCGGGCCGCGGCCCTTGCCTGCTTGCTCCCGGTTGGGGACCTGGCGAAGGTTTCGGCTTTGCAGATGGCTGGGGCTTCGCTGAAGGTTGGGGCTTGGCGGATGTCTGGGGTCGTGTCTGGTCATAGGCACGCCGCCGCGCAGGGTCCTTCAAGGTTTCATAGGCCTCGTTGAGAGCCTGCGCCTTGGCGGCCGCATCCGGCGACTTGTTGGTGTCCGGATGGTATTTGCGCATAAGCGCTTTGTAGGCGGCCGCGATGACCTCGGCCTCTGCGTCCGGCGAAACGCCGAGAACACTGTAAAAATCCCTCATCGCGACCCCTGGTTCTTAAATCCGGTGTGATCCGGACTTCTGTCATAACCCGATAACGTGGCTATTCGGTTAGCGCCACATCGCACCTGATCGGCGCCGGCTTTCATTGTTGCCGGGCACCGCGCTCTTGGCGACCAGCGAGTTGAAGTTGATCGGGATCGGGCTCTCGGCGTAACCAGGGTGAATATCGCCCTTGGCATTCACCACCCAGCAGTCAGCGATATAGCAGCCATCGGCGCCCTCGTAGGCCTCGACGTGGTCGTAACCCTTGCCATACTCATCGTCATAGTGTTCGGGGTCTTTCAGGCGATATCGGGTGTGGCTCTGGAAGGTCACGATTTTCCTCCTTCGTCGTCTTCATCTCGCTTGCCGATTGCCTTTGACACCTTCGCCAGGCGCGCCTCGATTGCGTCGGCTGCCTCGCGCGCCTTGCGCGCTTCTGCCTCGAGGTGCTGTGCGATGTCCCCGCTCGCAGCCTCGAAGATCACGATGCTGAGATGCGGGTATTCGTGAAGCGCTCCCCGCAGGGCATCGCTTCCGGGCTTTCGGGTCTGGCCGGTACGAACCAGCGGTTCGATGAGCTGACGGTGCGGGAGCGGGATGGCATCGAAAATGGCATTGGCGACCTCCCTCGCCTCTTGCGTCGTCATCTTGGCGCGCAGGGCCTCCGTGTCTGCCTTGTGCTTGTCGGCTAGGATGTGGAAGCGGGCATCCCAGCGTTTCGCCGAGATGAGTTCGCTCGACTTGATGATTGCGTGCATGATTTGGCTCCCGCTCAGTCTTGGGGTTTGCGGATCGCAAGGACGCAGGTGTTCACATTCGTGCCTGCGTGCGCGAACGAGCGTTCGGGCAGGTCCCGGAACATGTCGTACCAGATGGCATTCCATTCACCGGCCCGCTTGAGCAGCGCCTTCGAGCGGGGGTTTTCCCGGAATTCGACGCCAGCCGCCATGATCGCGACGAGCTTGCCACCCGGCTTTACGAACTTCATGGCGTGCATGACATGATCGCAGTCGAGCGACCGGTCGAACGGCGGGTTCATCAGAACCACGTCGAAGGTGCCCACGATTTCAGGCGTCAGCTGCATGAAGTCGTTGACCATCAGGCGCCCGAGGCCGAGCCCGCCAAGCTGGCTGGCAAGGTCCGCCTGGATTTCGACCGCCGTGATGTTGCGGGAGTTGGCACCGGCTCCGATTGCGGCTTCGATCAGCGCGCCGGTACCGGCACTCGGTTCAAGGATCGTCGTCTCGGACGAAATGGACGTGAGCTCGCCCATCTCGAGAACCTTGCGTGCCAGCTCTTCGCTCGTGGGGAAGAAGCCGAAGTTCTTCGCGTGCATGTCACGGGGGCGAATGGCGTACTCTTCGCGCGCCTTCTCGCCCGCGGTATCTGCTCCCTCGCCCAGCGTAGCGCCGTAGTAGGTTGCAAGGAGCCGGTTCACCTCCTCGAGGAGATCCTTGCGCTTGAACCAGACATGGACGTTGCCGTTCTTGAAGACCTTGGCTTCGAAGTAGTCGCTATGGGCGACGAAGGCCTTTGCGGTCATGCTCGAACGCTGGGCATCGATTGCACCGACGATCCCGGCTGCGCGTTCGGGCTGCTCTTCTCCGTCGAGGACATGGAAAGTCCGTTCGACATCACGCAGGACATCGTCCTTGCGGCCGTAGTGGTTCCACATGCCGTAGTCGTTGAGTGCGTTGTTCAGCACCACACGACTGCCGATCTTGAAGCCGTCATGTGAGCGGAAGCGCCGGTCGAGCTTCGAGAAAGCGTTGGCGATCCCGCGCATGAAGATCTCGTCGGCTGTGCCGGCGAGGTTGGCGAGCGTCGTGTAGCAATTTTCGGCGGTTGCCTCGGGCGGGTCCTTCTCGAGCTGGTCGCGAAATTCCTCGCGGGCCTGCGCGTCCATCAGCTTCTCGATATCGGTCGCCTCGACCAGATGCTTCCAGATGGCGCGGTCGAGCGTCTTGCGGATGCCGTCGATGAACTGCTCGCGGCGTTCAGGGCGCGTCTTGATGCCGCAGGGGTGCAGCAGCCTGTCGAATTCCCTCGGGAAATAGCTGGCGCCCGGCAAGTGCCCGGAAATCGATGCCTTGTCGGCGATGTCTCCGGCCTGCTGCAGTAGGTCGAATGCTTCGCCATAAAGGGCAAGAGCGCGGTGACGCTTGGTTTCGATATCTTCGATCGTGCTGCGCTGGACGGGCAGGTTGTCGTTTTCAGGCGCAGTGTATCGCTCCGCCTTGAAGGCAGTGGCCATGGTCGGTCTCCTTGGGAGAAATATTGAGGGGGTTTGGGGGCGGCGCCTAAGCGCGGCCGGTCAGGTGCAGATGCTGGTCGCGTAGCGCAGGATGAAACGGGCTGCCTTGGCTTCGGTGCGATCCTTGATGAGATCGGACATGGCAAGCGTCCAGTGCGTGCCGAGCAAGTCGTTCAATTCGCTTTCGATCGCAGCCATGTCCTTGTCTGCGAAGATCTGCAGCAGGATGACATGAAGGCGGCGCACCGGTCCGTAATCGGGGTGGTTCGGCTGGTCGTAGATGGGGAGTGCTGCTTCAGGCATCATTCTGCTCCTCGATGATGTCTTCGATGTTGGTTTCGACTTCGGGGCCGCGGCGGATCTCGACGTTCCATCCGGCGGCCAGCAGGGGCGCGAAAAGACGCTTCACGTCCTCGTTGAAGTGGCCGAAGCTGTTCTTCTCGATCCATCCCTTCGCCGGCTCGACGGCAATGCTGATCGCGGTGTCGCTTTCGATGAAGAGCGTGGCGTTCTGGAAATCGCTTTCCTGTGCATCGGCGATCTCGCCGTGCTTGATCTTCAGGCCCGGCGCTTCGATGTCGGGCGAGTAGCCGTTCAGGGCGAGGATTTCGGTCAAGGCATCGGGGTTCTGCGCCCAGCTCGCGTATTCGTCCCGGGACAAACCAAGGCTTTCGGGCAGAGAGACGCTGTCGCTGGTTTCGCTGTTGTGCCAGGCCTCGACCCAGTCATCGATCTGGTCGGGCTTGAGATGGCCTGCGAGAATGAGGCCGACGAAGGTCTTCATGGATTAGGCTCCTTGGAAAAATCTGATCAGGCGGCGAGCGGCAGGTGCTGCTTTGCCGGAGTATTGAGGTCGGCGCCGGGGACGAGTTCTGCTGCGAGCTCCATCACCCACTCCTCGAGGAAGCGTCCGCCCACGATCTGGTCGTGATCGAGATCGCCGGATTCGATGAGGTCGTTGATCTGCGAGCGGGCAAGCGCCTCGAGTTCGTCGAGAATGGTCCCTGCAGGTGCTTTTCCCTTCCCCTGGGGAAGCTCTCTCTGGATGCTCATGGATCGGGGTGAAGCGATGCGTGCTCGCTGCTTTCTGACCCACTGCTCCATCACGCTGGCCGTGAAGGCGTTGGATTTCGAGAAGTCGGGATCAGTCTTCCTGCGTTCGTTGGCGAGGAAGCGGGCACGAGTTCCGTATGCCTGGCTGTCGATGCTGTCGATGCGGTTCTGGAACATGCAGGCGGCTTCGGCAGCGTCGCTCTTGATGCCGAAGAGATGCAGCCTGACATCCTTGGGAAGCTCGCGGTCCAGGCGATCAATGATCTCGATCGCGCCGTCGGGGCCAGATGCAGACCTGCGACACATCGATCCCACGCCGATCGTTGCGCCGCTGCGGACCAGACCGGCGATCTTGTCCCAGACCCGAAGATAGTCGTCCGCGTTTGCGCCCTGGATGACTGGCATCAGCCTCTCGGGAATACCGAGATCCTTGGCGATGCGGTGGCAGGACCAATTGAGGTTGATGGTCTTTGACAGTCGCTCTTCGACTTCATGACGGTTGGCCGCGATCTCGGGCTCGACGCAAAGGTCCATGGATGAGAACCTCGTGATCGCGGGGTGCGCGCACAGGTCTTCGATGTAGGATTCCACAGACCAGTCGTATCCGCCCTTCAGGGCCATCGCGACGAAGCCGGCGCTGTCGAGATGAAGCTCGACATCCAGTTCATGAGCCCTGTCGAGCGCGGCTGTATTCCAGCCTGCAAATAGGCGGATGCCGGAAGGTTCCTTGCGCCATTTTGCAAGGGCGTTGGCACTGAGCATGACAGGAGCGTGGAGGCGAAGCGCGGTGTCGAGGAGTGGCCCGCGCGAAAGGGCGGGCAGTCCGACAATGATGCGCATTTCAGTCTCCGATTATTTTCCTGAAAGTAAGGGTGATGCGGTCCTTCCGGCCGACCTTCTTGGGCAGGCCGTGGGTCCAGTTCCGTTGCAGGGCGCCAGCCATCAGGAGCAGGCTCCCGTGGGGCGTTTCGATCTGCGTGTTGGGCTCCAGTTCGGGCATGATGCGCTGGTGGTGCGCCTTGGGCTTGAAGTGCAGCCCCCTGCCCTCGCCAAGGGTCACCATGGCGATGACCGGATCGCGGCCCAGTTCAGGTTCGTTGTCGGCATGGAAGCCGATCCCGTGGTTCTTGCCGGCAACGTAACGGTTCAGCAGGACAGAATTGAAGACGCCGCCGGTGCGGGCCTCGACCTGTTGGCGTAGCGCCTCGATGGGTTCGGGCATCGGGCGGGCTTTCAGCGACAGGCCCGAGTAGCTGTAATTGCCTTGGCCGAACCAGGCAGTCAGGCGGGGCTGCGGGAAGATGCGTCCGTAGACCTCGACGTCGCGCTGTTCCCACTCGACATGATCGATGAGCGTGGAGAACAAGCTGTCTGCTTCCGCTTCAGAAAGAAACGTAAGGTCGCGCGCGATGTGCGCGCCGGGCATTTCGATGTTTTCCATTCTCTACTCCTTCGCTGCCATAGGCACGCAAAGGAAAATCAGGCGGCAGCCTTGTCCTCAGTTGGGTTGTGCCGCGCTTCGAGAATTCGGATCTGGGCCGGATTCCACACAACCGCAGATTGCCCCCGGTCACGTCCTTCGAAGGCGTTTTCGTAAAGCAGGCAATCATGACCAGCGGCTTGGGCAATGCGGATCGCCTTTGCCCATCCATCCTCGTCGAGCTGGTCTCTTACAGTTTTCGGATTGCTGTAGGAGATCTCGGCCATCACGATGATGCCACGGAACCCGGATGCATCTGGCGTTAGATCGGAAAACTCCTCGATCGGCAGGCTGGCCAGGCGCATCGTTGCGACGTGGGCGGCTTGATCGAGACTTCCGAAGTGCACACCGCTTGCCGGAATGCGGAAGCGTTCGAAGGCGCGAACCGTGCCATGGAACAGAACTTGTGCGTGCATGTTCGCTATCCTCTTAGTTGAACTTGTAAGCGCTACTTACAAGTTGCGGGCATCAGTCCTTGCGCTATGCTTTTTCCAACCAACGCAATGTAACCGGGGGGTCGTATGCGGAAGGTAAACCTGGCTGTCGGTATTTCTTAACATCTTCCCCGCCCTGAAGAGACGGGGATTCCCTTGAGTTGGGCTAGGCCGCAACCGAGAGGATAGTTGACGCTTCGCAGGGAGCTAATGCCTTGCCCTCAGCGTCCAGCAACGGAGTGTTCCCCCGCCGTTTAAGGTTGATCCCGCGCGCAAGGATATTACGGGCGGCGTTGATGTCGGCATGCGCTTGATGATCGCAGACATTGCACCGGAAGGTCGCTTGGCTCTCGCGATTTTCTGGTGCGGTATGACCGCATTCGGCGCATTGCCGAGACGTGTTTTTGGGGTCGACGGAGATCAGGATGCCGCCGCGTTCTTCGAGCTTGTAGCCGAGCATGGTGGCGAACGAGCCCCAACCGCTGGCAAGGATCGCCCTGTTCAGACCAGACTTGGCTCGAACATTGCGGCCCGGCTCTTCAGCAGAGCCCTTGGCCGACCGGGTCATGCCCGAGATATTGAGCGCTTCGATAGCGACGAGACCATTGTTGTTGGCGATCGAGCGAGAGACCGCGTGCAGCATGTGCTGCCTCCGCCGGACCTGCCTCGCATTCAGACGAGCAAAGCGGCTGCGTGCCTTGGCATAGCGCCGCGAGCCGCGCTTGCGCCGGCTCATCGCCTTCTGGGCCCTGCGGATGGCAGCATCGGTATGAGCAACACCAGCAGGCAGCCGGTAGATATCGCCGGTAGACGTGGCGATCGGAGCGGCAACGCCCCGGTCGATGCCGATCTGGCCGAGCGGAGTTGCGCATTCCGCGATTTCCAGCGTCACAGCGAAGCTGACGGCCCATCCTGAAGCATCGCGGCGCAAGGTCGCCGTGCGGATGCTCTTTTCCAATCCGGCAATCTTGCCACCGTAGCTATCCCGCATCCGGATCCAGCCGATCTTGGGAATGAAGACCTCAGACCAGCGGCGCGAGATCCGGCGGATCTTCACCTCGCGTCCGTCGTGCCGGAAGCTGTCGTCGACATATTTCCGGCGCGGTCGCGGATAGGCGGCCCGGCGCGCGAAGAAGTTCTGGAAAGCGCGCTCGAGGTCGTTGAGGGCGTGCTTCTGGGTGGTTTGGGCCCGCGCGGCGATAAAGTCGAACTCGGCGCGCAAGGTCTTGATCTCGGCACTCTGCGTCGACCGGCCAAGTTTATGGCGCTGGCCCCAGGTGCGGCGCTGCTCGAGCATCAGGTTGTAGACGAGCCGGGTCACCCCAGCAGTGCCTTCGAGATCGGCAATCTGCTGGGCGGTTGGCTTGAGCCGATAGACTTGGCCTCGGATGAGTTCCATTTATATGGCCCCCTTTCATAATTGGCTGTCTAATGCGGCGGAGCTCGGATCGATTTCGGGCGGAGCTACAATGAAGATCAGAAGTACCGGTGGCTTAAGCTCCTATCCCTCCCCGCCCTGAAGTGACGGGGCTTCTCGGAGCAATTGGGTGATGGCAGGGGTATGGTTGGCGGATCAGGCGGACGAGGATGTGGCGATTGGCAATAATCGCCGCGTCACGTTGGAGAAGCCGGAGCAGACGTTCGTGGTCGACGCATTTCGCGAGGGCAAACCGGTTCCCTCTGGCGAGTATGTAGCCGAGGTTGGTTTCTACAAGCGTCGGGGCGCCAAGGACGGTAACCCCGAAGCTGCCGGCGTCAACGATATCGAGGCCGAGGATCGAGTGCGGCTGGCCGGATTGGGCATGACGCGAGCGCAAGGGACACGACAGGTTGAATTGCAGCGCTGGGTCATGGGGAACGTTGCCGCAAATGATCCTTGGGACCAGGCACGTTTCGAGGCGAAGCTAGGGCGTGCGGTCAAAGGGCCATCAACGCTCAGCCATCTGCATGATGCTTATTATTTCCCAGAGGCCGATATGACCTTTCTCGTTAATAGGCTGAGGCGCGAGGTTTCGATATGGCGGCTGGGGAATGTTCAGACCTGATAGTCGGATAGGTTAACGAGGTAGTCCGTATATGGGACATCCTGCAAATGGCGGAAACCTTATAGATATCGAGGGGTTATAGCAGCAGGACAAAGCTATGGTGGCTGCTTGGCATTAACCATGGCAACGCGACATCAAGGATTTTTGTGCCTGCCAATTCTCCAGAGGCTGCCCCCGCCTCTTCGATCTCTGACGCCCCTCAGGATTACCGTTACCGAAATTCGAAGCCATGGTCTGTCCTTGGCCTGTCGATCATTGCCTCGGTCATTGCCGTTGCGGTGATCGCTGGTGCTTGGTCAGGGCTTTCTTCTGCAACCGAAGACGATCGGATTGCCGCGCCGCCCGACCTTCGCAAGGTCGTGACGAAGGCCGGTGCTACCGGTGAGAAAATCGTCGATGATGCGAAGACCGCTCTGACTGATCGCGAGCGGAGAAATTCTCCAGACCTCGATGACGATCCGGATCTTAACGGTTGATCAGAGGGTGAAGTTGATAAACCCGAGTGCGATCGCGGCCTTGCCTGCGAAGAGCACGATGAGGAGCGCCGCATCGGTCGACCGTTCAAGGAACGTGTCTGTCTCGACAGAGATGTTTTCGACCGGCGGGGCCACGAGGGTTACTCCTGAAGGTTGCGACCTCAGGGTTAGCCTCGCGAACTTACCAAAGGATTGAGGCCTGACATGGGGTTTCGACGGATAGACCGTCGGCCCGATCTGCCAGGATCAGAATCCGACCTTGCGCAGAAGGTTGAGACAAGATGGCAACAACAATAGATGCTGGCGGTAGGCGGGAAGATATTTCCGACGCCTACTGGAGGAAGCGCGACAGGCGCAGACGCCGCCGGTTCGCAGGCGCGCTAGCATTTGCATTTGCATGGATGATCTTCAGCATCTGGCTCTCGATGCCGTGGCTGTCGGACCTCGGGGAGCTATCTCACCCGATCATCGCGCTCTTCGTGCTGACGTTCATCGCCTATGTGCCCGGCTTCATGAACGCGTTTCTGCTGATGAGCCTCGTCTTAAGGCCCGACGCGAGGCGCGCGACACCGGCAAGCTGGCCGTCTGTTACACTGCTCGTTGCCGCCTACAACGAGGAGGAGCTGATCGCGGACACGATCCGCTCCTTGAGCGAGCTCGACTACCAGGGCCCGCTCGAGATCATCGTGCTCGACGATGGCTCGTCCGATGCAACGACCGCGCAGGTCGAGGCGATGAGCCACCTGTTCGACGCCCAGCCGCTTCGCAGGCTCATCCCCGTCCGCCGCGAGGTGAACAGCGGCAAGGCAGGCGTATTGAACTACGGGCTGGAGATGGCCTCGCATGATCTCGTCGTCACCATCGATGCGGATACCCTGCTCGACCGCCGCAGCCTGACGTCGATGATCGAAAGGCTGGAGGCCAGTCCTCCCGGCACGATGGCGATCGCGGGCACCGTCTTTGTCGGCAATACCTTCGCAAGCTGGGTCACGAAGATGCAGCAGTGACTATTTCCATGGCATCGCCGCAGTGAAGCGAATGCAGGGCATGTATGACGGCACCCTCGTCGCGCAGGGCGCTTTCAGCCTTTATCGGCGTGAAGCCCTGCTCGAAGTCGGCGGGTGGCCTGACATGGTCGGCGAAGACATCGTCGTCACCTGGGAATTCCTGAAGCGCGACTGGCTGGTCGGCCATGCCGAAGACGCGGTCGCGTGGACGAGCGCGCCGGAAACCTACAACGGCCTTGCCCGCCAGCGGAAACGCTGGGCCCGCGGCATGATCGAGGCGCTGGAACTCAATAACAGCCTGCTCAAGAAACGGCGGCTCTCGACCATGTTCATCTGGTGGAACCTTTTGTTCGTGAGCATCGATCTCACCTTCACCCTCGGCTTCATCCCCGGCCTTGTTCTCGCGGCATTCGGGATCTTCTGGCTCGCGGGACCGCTTACCCTTCTCGTCCTTCCCCTCGCCGCGCTCTGGAACGTGATCATCTACCGGATCCAGATGCGCATGCTGAAGCGGCAGGACATCAAGATGAAACGAAGCCTTTGGGGCTTCATCCTCTTCTCGCTGATTTACCCGCTGATCATGCAGCCGGTCTCGGTGTGGGGATATTTTGCCGAACTGACTGGAGGCAAGAAGCAGTGGAATTCGTAAGCAAGAAGTCGCTCGCAACAGCCATCGGCATCGCGGCCATAGGGATGTCGTCGCCCTCGGCTGCGAAGGACGCGGATGCCGGCGGACGATATGTGCGGCCCGCAGTCGGAGCGGACATCTTTGTCTCCGACGATAGCGACGACACCGAGATCGTGCGTGCAGGCTTTGATCTGGATTTCGACAACAAGGGCGATAACGACCGCCTAGGCGTCCGGCTCGAGAAGGCATGGTACGAACCGGCCGGTCAGGAGCAGCACGAGCGTGAGCGGGTATTCCTCCAGGCCGGACAGGAGTTCGGCGACTGGCAGGCTCGCGGCAGGATCGGCACCGACATGCACTCAGTGATCGGTTCGGTCTCGATCAACGACATGGCAGCGTTGAGGAAAGAGTTCTTCATCGAGCGCGACATCGTGGAGACGCAGATGGGCCTCGACGACACGCCCATCTACTCGACCTTCGCGGGCGCTGCGATCGACCTGCCGGTCGATGACCATAACGTCTTCAACGTGCTGGCAGGCTACCAGGACTTCACAGGCGACAATGAACGCTACCACTTGCGCGGGACCTACATCCACGTCGTGAAACCGTCGTGGGGCCTGTCGGCGCAACTGCGCGCCCGCTACTTCCATTCCACCGAACCGGGCGAATACGACTACTACTCGCCAAAGAACTATCTGCAGGTGCTTCCCGCAGTGCAGGTCCGCCGGTTCTTCGGCGAAGGATGGATGGTGCAGGCAGTCGGTGCGATCGGCGCACAGCGCGATTCATCGAGTGGTTGGGAAAGGTCTCACTTCGGCCAGATCCGGATGCAGAGCCCGCGCGGCGACTACGACTGGTCGGTAAACGGCGAGATCACGTACACCGACACGCCTTCGGGAAACAGCACGATCGGTTCGGGCTATTCCTACGTGCAGGCGCTCTTTGGAGTAACGCGGCGTTTTTGAGTGGTCATGCGATGGCAGCTTTCGGGATTATCGCAGAAGGCGCTGCTTGGCTGCTATGGGGTGGCAAGCGGACGTAGCTACAAACAGCCCTCTTCCGAGACGACTGCGCTACTTTCAATGATTACACCGTCGATTGCGGACCAACGAACCTCGACCCGCTCTTGGCAAGGCAATCCATGGATTGTTCTGCTTGCTCCGCCCCTGTGAACATCTTCAAACTTGTTGTCATCGAGCCACCGCAAAAGGTCGGCTTCCGGCGTGCCTTCGTCAAATCTTTGCTGGAAGGCTAGAACAGGTGTGTCCCATCGCGCATCGCCGAGAAGGGCGGGTCTTTTGTCCGCCAAGGCAAACCCTATTCCAAGCATGATATTTTGCCATGTCATCGCAATGAGCAATGCCAACGCTATTGCGCCGAGAACGAACCACTTAGTCCGAAAGAAAGATTTGGTTGCCATGCGTTGAACCTAGCTTGATCGGCTAGGTCCGCAATCGGGTCGTTAGCTGCTAGTCCGCTTTCGGGTCCGAGATATCCGAAAGCGGACGTCATTTCCGATAGACTTCCTTGACGTCGCAGCTGTCGTCCTGATCCACAAAATACAGCACGTCCTCGTAGACGAAGGCTTTTCCGTACATCGCATAGACATAGCAATAGCGCGTCTGGACGAGGAAGGTCCCTTTGTAGCTTGTCAGGAGGTAGAGGTTCGAATCCTCGCGCTTGACCGTGTAGGTTTCGATGTCGAGGGCATCGACGAAATCCTGAAAGCCTGAGGCGCCTGCATTTGCAGGTGCGAGCAGGCCGCCGATGGCGGCGAGGGTCAGTGCGAACCTCTTCACGTTTCGGCGTCCTCGATCTCGTCGTCTGTCCAGTGCTTGTTGTAGCGGTTACGCCAGTAGAAGTACCCGATGATCGCGCCCGGCACGTACATGACCCAGGCGAAGTAGGCGAAGCCTTGGCCGTCTGCGTTCCCGATCCCCGCTAGCACAGCGATTACCAGCAGCGCAGCCATGCAGGTTTTAAGCGCCCTGCTTTCCGGCGGGTCCTTCTTGAAGGCAAACAATCCGATTATCGCGGAGATCAGAAAGAATCCAAGAACGCCGCCCACCATTGCGCCAAGCAAACCTGCCATAAAATTTCCCCTTCTTGATGCGCCGGACGCCCTTAGGCGCCCGGCGTTCCCCTTATTGACCGACTAGCGTGTGCCACCCGGCTTCGTCGAGTATTTCAATAGTCCCAATGTCTTGAGCTTTCTTTAGCTTCGAACCGGCACCTGGACCTGCGACGAGAATGTCCGTCTTTTTCGAGATCGAACCGGACACCTTGGCCCCAAGCCTCTCGGCTTGAGCCTTGGCTTCGTCGCGCGACATTGTCTCGAGACTTCCCGTGAAAACGACAGTCTTGCCGGTGACAGGCGACTGGCTGACTTCGACCTTCTGCAGAATTTCGATCTCGAGCTGCGAGAAAAAGCGTTTCGCGCGCTGCGCGTTGTCGGTGTCATCGAAGAAATCGAGGACATTGCGAAGGACGACCGGGCCGATGTCGGGAATTGCGACTGCTTCTGCGAGGAACTTCAGGGCAGCCGCACTAGCCTTGTCGGAAGTCTGGCCAAGGCCGAGTTCGCGAGCATAGACCGCATTGCGCGAGACCTGCAGGTTCCTGATGCGTTCGAGGATTTCGGGGACGCTTCCCCATTCCCGCGCGATCGTTTTCGTGGCCGAGCGACCAAAGTGTCGAATGCCCAGGCTGTAGAACGCCCGATCGACCGTCGTCTGCCGTGCCGCATCGATTGCCCCGATCAGTTTGTCGACGCTGGTTGGTCCCCAGCCCTCCTTGGCCATGATGGTGCCTCGATGCTCACCGAGCGAGAAGATGTCGGCAGGTTCCGACAGAAGTCCTTCGGAGATGAGTTCGCCGATGATCTTGTCGCCCAGGCCGTCGATATCGAGTGCGTCCCTGCCAGCGATATGGACCAGGCGCTCATGGACCTGTGCCGGACAATGCAGAGACCCTTCGCAGTAGGCATCGGCCTCCCCCTCAGCTCGCACAATGCCGCTGCCACAAGCAGTGCATGAGGCGGGAAACGAGAAAGCAGGCCGCTCGTCGTGCCCGGTGTTTGCCGATGACAGTCCAACGATCTGGGGAATGACATCGCCGGCCCGCTGGATGGTGACGAGATCTCCTTCGCGCAGGTCGAGGCCGGCAATGTGATCCTCGTTGTGGAGCGTCACGTTCGAGACAACCACACCTCCGACAGTGACCGGCTGGAGCCTGCCAACCGGGGTGATACGCCCCGTGCGGCCGATCTGGATCTCAATGGCTTCGAGGCGAGTATCGGCTCGTTCGGCCGGAAACTTCTGCGCGATACCCCAGCGCGGCGTGCGCGAGACTGCTCCGAGCTCTTCGCGAGCCTCGATCGCGTCGAACTTGACCACTACTCCGTCGATATCGAAAGGCAGATCGGGCCGGTGGACCAATGCGGTATCGTAGGCCTTCATGATTTCGTCGACGGTGCCGTTGGTGGTCCAGGTCACCGTTTCGTCGAAGCCGATGTCCCGGCCGAAACCCCAAGTCTTCAGCTGGTCAGTGATCTGCGACCAATGCCCTGGAAGATCGCCGTCGATTTCGCCGATACCATGGGGGAGGAAGACGAGTCCGCGCTTCGCAGTCTTCGAGGCATCCTTCTGCCGCAGCGATCCGGCGGCAGCGTTACGTGGATTGGCGAATGTGCGTCCAGCCGCACCGCTTGCGTTCAAATCGTTGAATGTCTTGCGGGGCATGACGACTTCGCCGCGGACCTCCAGGATGTAAGGCGCGTCTGCCGGTATGGTCTTGGGAATGCCGGCGATGACCTGAGCGTTCGCCGTGACGTCTTCGCCGGTTGTTCCATCGCCCCTCGTAGCGGCACTGACGAGCTTGCGATCAACATAGCGCAGGGACAGGGAAACGCCGTCCAGCTTGAGTTCGCTGGACATCGCGACGGTGGCGCCTGGTGCGAGGCCCAAGGACTTCAGGTTGCGATTGAGCCACTCCTCGAGCTCTTCGCGGCTGAAAGCGTTTTCGAGGCTGAGCATCGGTACCGCGTGGGTGACTGGCGCGAAGTCGGGGGACGGCTTGGCGCCGACGCGTTTGGACGGGCTATCTTCGGTCGCGAGTTGCGGGAAGGCGGCCTCGAGTTCGAAGTAGCGCCGTTCCAGCCTATCGAATTCCGCGTCGCTGATCTTCGGCTCATCCAGCGTGTGATAGAGATATCGGTGGTTGACCAGCTTCTCGGCCAGGTCTTCCATTTCCTTGCGGGCGTCGTCGATGGCCAGTTCAGCCACAGGCGTCAGGGTGTCGGTCAAATTCGGTCTCCTCGAGGGGTCAATTGGTTCCGGGTGTGTCGATGACAAAGACGCTGCTCATTCGTCCGCCCATTGCGCACGGGGTTCCGTTCACGGGCGGCAGGAACAGGCGTTCTGCTTCGTCATCTGAAAGCTTGATGGCCTCGCCGCCGACGATGCGGCGATCTGCCAGGATGCGGTATCGGCGGCAGCCTTCGCGCATTTCACCGATGCCGATGACTGTGCCTTCGATGTAGCTGGCCAAGGGGCCTTCGAGATCGGTACCGATGAACTCGGCTCCACTGCGATATCCAAGCGGGAAGTCGAACGATCTCACGCGCGAGCCCGGTTGTATCGGCATGCCCGTCGGGTCTGCGGTTTCACGCAGGGCGTCGGGCGGCAGTGTCGGGGTCATTTTTTCCATTCTCGTGCTCCTTCATTCGAGCAATCGCGGTTCATGGATGCGAAAAGCCCCTCCTTCGGCGGAAGGAGGGGCTCGTTCTTCTGGCGTATTCGGGCTGCGACCCGAGTGGTTCAGTTGGCTGCGGAGTTTGCCTTGCGCTGGCGGGCGATGCGGCGTTCGAAAAGCTCGAAGCCGACGATATGCCCGAGGTTGGCTTGCACCGGGCAGCTATCCTCTTTCGGCAAGGCGCCGATACGCGGGATGGCGTACTGGATGCTCATGCACACCCTGATAGTCGGCGTTCCGGCAGCTGTCTCTTCGGCCGAGAGGAAATAGACCTCGTCGATCTTGATGTTTCGGAAGTAGAAGGTGCCTTCAGCGGACGAGATCTCGCGAGCCTTCTCGGACATTTCCTTGAGATACTGGGCGAAGATGAAGGAGCGCTTTTCCAGCTCGATCATGTGCTGAGCTGCGATCTGGGCGATGGTCGCCAACTGGTGAGCACTCTTCCCGATCGGGTTGACCTTGCCGATCCGGATTTTGCCGTCTGCGTGCAGATCGTTCGCGGTGGCTACCGTGAGGGTTGGCATCCATTGGCCACCCTCGAAGCCCAGGTCAGCAGGTTTTGGCACGGCTCTGGACCATCCTGCTTTCTGGAGATGGTCAGCAAGGTAGACAGCTAGAATGTCTTCCCAGCACATGGCGGTCGGATGAGAGGCCTCATCCCTGTCCATTGGTATCGCGCGCTTTGAGCTTAGAAGAGCGCTGGCGGCGGCATTGTCCAAGTTGCCGCGGCACTGCTGTTGCATACATTTCCCCGTCCAGTGTCAGTCGATCCAAGTTCCCCTTGCCGCAATTATAGGATGGTTAAGGAAACTGAAACAACCCCGCCTTTCGGATAAGTCGTGAAACTGGACGGAACATGATGCGTCAGGGCCACAATGTTCGATTATGGTACAGTGGCTTGCTGGCGCATCATGCAGGATCTGTTTGCAGGATGATCAGGGCGTCGCGGGTTCGACCTTCTTGCCGAGAAGCATTTCTGCCAAGGCCCGACCTTCAGCATTGGAGAGTGCTGACCTTGCCTCGTCATTCTCCTGCAGCTTGATCCCGAAAGCTGGCGCATAGGTCCATTCGAAGATCGTCGGCTCCCGGTCGTGGCCAAGGAGAATGCCGACGTCGAGCGGATCGTCTCCGGCGGTCGAGTAGATCAGCGCGATTGTGTCGAACGGACCCTGCGCGCAAAGCTTCCCGATGTTGTCGCTGATGGCGGAGAAATGCGCGTCTTCGGTGATCTCGACGCGTGCGGATCGAACCGACTTGTCGTGATGGACGATAACGGTCGCATGTCGCGCTGCCTTGGAGAGCTGGGCACGCTCCGTCGAGATGTCTGCCAGGAAGCTGACAAGCGCGAAAGGAAGGGTCGGATATGTCATCGAAGTGTCCCTCATGATCAGAATTTCTGGGATTCGAGCTTGAACTTCTCGCCGTTGGCCTGAAGCCAGAGGCCGTCATCAACGGTCAGGCTCCAATCGCCGAGTTTCGTCAGCTCCTTGGCATTTGGCGTGATCTGATTGCTCTCTGGAACATAATGACCGTCACGCTCGATCAACTTGCCTTCGGCTGCCTCGAACACTCCTTCGACGCCTCCTTCTTCTCGGCGCACCTCGAGGGTGAACGAATTGTCGAGTGCAATGTCGATCAGGAGTTTCCCGGCGGGCTCCATGCGGACTGCCGTCGTCGTGTAGCGACCTGGCAAGGCGAAGGGCTTGGTTGCCTCTTTTGGCACAGCAGCCGGTTCTGAAGGAGGAGATCCTTCTGAGGCCGCAAAAGGGTTCTCTGAGGGAGACTGATCGCCGCAGGCTGCCAGTGCGAAGACGAGGCAGCAGGTGAGGATCTTACGCAAGGTATGGGTCCTTTCGGGAAGGAGGAGTGCTTTCGGGCAATCATAGGATGGGATCGTCGAAAGGCGGAATCCATTCGACTTCACCCCCCGATCTACGGCTTCGTTCTAAACACGTAAGCCGACTTGCAGGATAGATTTAAGGTTTTGGCGATAGGGGCGTTGGGCCCGATGGGTTGCCGTCCTATAACTGGAATGCGAGCGTTTTCCCGCTTCTCAGGGAATTGCGCCACTGGTATTATTAGGATGACGCCATAAACGGCCCCATTCCTGCGCAGGGAATCAGATTATGAATTCCAAGAAGAAAGCCATCCTTCTAGGTGCTGCCTCGATGGCATTCCTTGCAGGTGCAGCGCCTGCTCTGGCTCAGGACGTCGTGTTCGTCCGCCCTATCTTGTCGACCCAGTCTGGTGAATACTCGTGGACGACATCGCCATATCGCGCGGTCGATGGCAGCGGGAACACGCTGAACGAGGCGAGCCTTTGCGGGACTTACGCCGTGGCCCGAACCGCGCAGTGCGTGAATAGCTCGGGAAGCCCGGTAGACAGCAGCTTCTGTTCGAGTGTCGCAAAGCCTGCAACGTCATCGACGCAGTCCTTTAGCGGTGGCTGCACCTATTCGTGGAATACCGGTTCCTGGGTCGATCCCGGCGCATCATGCACGAGTTCTGAAACCCAGACGCGTCCGGTTTCGTGCCGCGTTGATCAGACCGGTGCAACGACCGCCGATTCCAATTGCTCGGGCGCCAAGCCAGCCACTGCGCAGACCGTTAGCGATTATTCGGCTTGCACCTACTCGTGGCAGACTGGCGGCTGGGCCGATCCGGGAGCTTCGTGCACCGGCTCGGAAACGCAGACCCGTTCGGTCACCTGTCAGCGGTCGGACGGCACCACTGTTGCAGATGGTAATTGCTCGGGCGGCAAGCCAGCGACCTCGCAGACCGTCGCCGATTACAGTGGTTGCAGCTATGATTGGCAGGCGGGCAGCTGGGGCAGCTGGTCGGACAGCTGCTCCTCGTCTGCCACGCGTAATCGCGCTGTCTGGTGCTATCGCTCCGATGGCCAGAACATGGATGCGATCGAATCTTCTTCGACCTCCCATGCTCGATGCTCGAGCGATCCTACTGCGAGCCCTGAGCCTGCTGCGAGCCAGACAGGCGCCAATTATGCCGGCTGCACATACTCGTGGGTGACCTCGGGTTGGGGCGCGTGGAATTCGACGTGTAGCGGATCGGCGACGCGTTCGCGCTCGGTCTCCTGCCTTCGTTCAGATGGCACCACGGTGGCAAACAGCAATTGCACGAGCGCGCAGCCTGCAACGTCGGATACGGCAGCTGTTTACACCGGATGCTCGTATGACTGGCAGGTCGGTAGCTGGGGTTCCTGGTCTTCGACCTGTTCGTCTTCGGCGACGCGCAACCGTGCGGTCTGGTGTTTCCGGTCTGACGGCCAAAACATGGACGCGATCGAGCCTGCATCGACCGCGCATCAGCGTTGCATCGACGATCCGTCTGCTAGTGCGCAGCCAAACGGCGGCGAGACGGCCGCGGTTTACAGCGGCTGTTCTTATTCGTGGCAGACAGGCACATGGAACGACCCGGGCCCGTCGTGCACCAGCTCCGAAACCCAGACGCGGAGCGTTTATTGCCAGCGTTCTGAAGGCACCACCGTGTCGGACAGCTATTGCGGGGGCGCGAAGCCTTCGGGATCGCGGTCTGTCTCCGATTATTCGGCATGCACGTACTCATGGAACACGGGTAGCTGGGTTGATCCGGGCGCATCTTGTACCGATGCAGAAGTTCAGACCCGTAGCGTTGCTTGTCGCCGGTCCGATGGAACGAACGTTTCCGATAGTAACTGCAGTGGAACGAAGCCCTCCGGCACTCGAACCGTAGGCGACTATTCGGCTTGCTCTTCCCAGACGTCTGTCCAGTGGAGCGGTTGGACTTATGCGTCTACCTGCTCTGCAAATACGACGCGTTCGCGCACGGGCACCTGCATCATCGACGGTAGCGCGGTTGATCCGAAGTATTGCGAGACCTACGGCGGAAAGCCGCTTTCCGAAACGCAGAGCACTGCGAATTATTCGGGCTGCTCCTACAACTGGGTTGCTGGTTCGTGGGGTTCGTGGAGCAGCACCTGCTCGTCGTCAGCGACCCGCAACCGTCCGGTCTGGTGCTATCGCTCCGACGGACAGAACATGGATGCGATTGAGCCTGCATCGACCGCCCATCAGCGTTGCATTGACGATCCAACAGCAGGTCCCATGCCTAGCGCAAGCGAAAGCGGCGCTGTCTGGTCGGGTTGCACCTACAACTGGCAGACGACGCCCTGGTCTAACTGGGAGGGATGTAATGGTCCTGGCGACACGTCGGACCGTACACGCTCTGTGTCGTGTAAGCGGCAGGAAACTGGTGCTACTGTTTCGAACAGCTATTGCTCTGGTGGCACCCCTGCATCGTCGCAGAGACTGGCCTGCACTGGATCGCCGTGCGACCTGAATGTCGTGAGGTCGACTTATGGTCCGCGCTCATGGGTGCATGGACCTTCCTACGATGACCCGCAGTCCGAGACTCCCCTTCATAAGAGTGACTGCTGGTCACGGAATGGCGTGTGTCTCGTTCTGGCCCAGACGGGTCAAAGCACCGGTACCGACGCATACGGTGATCTGGTTTGGGTCACCGAATGGACTGAAGTTTGTTACCGCCCAGACAACAGTGGTAATTTCCAGAATGTTGGCTCCTGGTCCTACGAATATCAGGACTGATCATTGTTACCCGATCCGGAAAAGAAAAGGCCCGCATTTCGCGGGCCTTTTTGGTTCTCGGAGCAACTGGTTGATCTTAGAGCAAGCTCCTATCGACGAGCAGCCACAGTGCGGCGAGGGCCAGACCTGTAACAATAGCGATGATTGCAGGTCGAAGTTCAATCGAAGAGTTCAGAACCTTCGTGGGGCTTGCGGCCGCGGCCTCGCTCTCTTCCGCATGCCCGGCAACCCGTTCGACCTTGGCTTCAGGCTGGGTAGGCTTGGCTTCGGTGCTTTGCCTGAATGCGATTTTATCATCGGGTGGGATTGCAAGGCTGGCCAGACCGGCGGCCTTCGCCCAGACCGAGACATGCTCGATCGACGCGAGACCGCTGTTCATCAGGATCGGGCGGTCCCGAAGCAGCTTCGACCTACTGGCTCCGCCTCGCGCGAGCCAGTCATTGAACATGTGATACCGCGAATTATGCCGCGGTAGAATCTGCGCATCGCCAGTTCGGATATGCACGATGTCAGCCGGTTCATGGAGCCCGATAGACCGGAACACCATCGGCAACGGATGCCAGTCCTTTGTTTGCTGCGGGTCGCCGGCTTGTAGTCTCTCGAACGTGAACGGATCGAGCACGTGGCCGTCGATCTCCAGCCAGAAGCCCTTTGCCTGGTTGCTTTTGATATAGCCTACCTGCTGGCGGCCCGGCTCCTGGAGATCCGGGAAGATCACGAACGAACCTACATTGCCTTTGACGAAGCGTACGCCCTCTCCCTCGATCAGCTGAGCGAGAAGTGCGCAGCCCTCCTCGTCCCATCGGCCGGTCGGATTGGTTGCCTCGAAAAAGGCGATCACCTGCTTCGTCTTGGCAAGAATTTCGATTGCCCGATCCTGAGCGAGTTCGGTGGGTTCGGCCACGTTCTCGTGGTCGGGTTCGTACGGACCGCCATCCATCGTCTGCATCATTTCAGTCATTGGGCGTTCCTCAGAACAGGTTCTTTTCAAGGGCAAAGGCGGCGACAAGCCCGATCGCCGATATCGCGGTGACGACAAGCGCCGGACGCACTTCCCAGCCCTTGATGCGGAAGAGGGTGCAAGCGCTCTTTGTGTGCCGGACGTGCGGCATTGCTTCGATTGGCATTTCGGGCCTCGCGTAGTTACTTCGGCTTTGTTTTAGGATGGGGGCAAGGCTGGCCAAAATGTCGTCGACCGCTTTGCGTGTGGCACTGGCTCAGGTGCCATGCACCTCGCGCTGGTTTTCCACCCAAGCATGATAGCCAAGGCGCGTGTCGTCGTTTGCGACTTCAGCCTTCCAGTCATCGAGCGGGTATTCGGGATCGACGTCCCAATGGGACTTTTGCTTTTCAGCCATGGCATTCCTTTCGGGTTATGAAAAAAGGCCCGGCAGTTGGGCCGGACCTTTGTTTGTTGACCTTTCCCTTTAGAGAACGTCGCCTTGGGCGGTCAGGGCATACAGTCGGTCATCGGATGGGTCAGATCGAGGGAGTATTCTCGATTGGAGTTCGAGAACCTTTTGCAACTGGAAACGCTCCTTCAGTTGTTGCGCGCCTGGCAGGACACCGATGAGTTCGCCTGTACGCATCAAGCGGCACGCTTCATCGAGATCGAGCGTGGACAGTAGCCTTTCGAATTCATCGATTGCATCCACGCGATCTTGGTTGCCTATGTCGCTCCGCCCCATGAAGGTAGTGCCAGCGTAGATTTTCCGGTTGGTCATGCGCTGTGGGTGGGGAAGATGAAGTGTCTGGTAGGACTCATGCGTAAAATATTGGTCTTCCCAATCGCTGAGAAATGACTGGCGGCTCGATTTGCGCTGCCAACCGTATCGATTGACGTGCGAGGGCATCCACATTTCCTTGCGGCTCATTATGATCATGCCGCCGAGAAATGGTGCCGCGATATAGTGAGGGCCTGGTCGGCCGTTGGTATTAGCTGCAAGCGTAGTCAGTGCCCAAGAAGCTTCCATGATCCGATAGGCTTCGACCAGCGCGATATGGATATCTTCGTGGCGCTTTTCGCTCCGCTCCCACAAGCGGGTCATCGTGTGTTGGCTGATGGCGATGCTGGCAAGTTCCTGTACGAACTCGAAGACCGAGGAACCTAGAGCAATCCGCATTCGCATTCCCATGAGAAAAACCTCGTCGTGGGTTTCCTCCGGTGCCGGGCCGCCGGGTCTGCTGACGCGGAATTTTGTCGGGAGCGGTGTCGTGTAGGATAGGTAAAATTCTCTTTTTCCTGCTCGTTTGAACTCTCTGGAAATCCGCCCAAGCAGGTAGGAATTATTCATCTTTTTCACGATGGTCTGCGCCATGCGGAAAGGGTCATATTTCCCCGCTGCGATCGATACGCATTTCGAGGCCATGACCATCACCTCTTCCATGTGATCGCGGGCGATCCGCAGATAACTCTTGATCCCGTAACGCGCACCGATGTCCGCCAGGGCGACTGAAATCTGGGTATTGTCGCGGGTTCGTAAGGCTGCGCAGATTTCGCTGCCGCCCTTTCCGGCCGTCTCACTCATCTGGATGTCGAAGAGAAACGAGTCTTGGATCGAATGCCTGGGCATGCCTTCCAGATGGTCCGACGAGCTGTAGGCTTCGACTTTTGCTAATTGCGGCATTTGGAATCTCGCGATGCTGTTTGATTAGTTGTCGGGCCTGATGGCCCTGCTGCGTCCGGCATTGCGCTGTTCCTGAGGCGGCGGGGGCGGCTGAACGGCCGGCGCTGCAGGCATGGTCGGGACGATGATGTCCGGCGCGCGCGTGGTTACTGCCGGCGCGTCAGGCAACTGGGTCTTCATTGCCGGATTCGGAGCCGCACGCTTGGGCTTCGGGAGCGGAGTGAGCGTCACCACTGCGGGCCGGTTCGCGACGGCTTGGCGCATGAACTGGGAGAAGGCGCGCGCAGGCGCCCTGCCGCCCTGGAGGCCCGGAATGGGGCGAGCATCGTCCCGTCCGACCCAGACGCCGGTGACAAGGCCACTGGAGAAGCCAATGAACCAGCCGTCCTTGTTGGAATTGGTCGTGCCGGTCTTGCCGGCTGCAGGTCGGCCAATATCGGCTGCCCTCCCCGTGCCGAATTCAACGGTCCCGCGCATCATGGTGACCATGTCTGCGGCATTTGCTGCAGAGACGAGCTGCTGCGGCTCGCCGGGATCGTGATCGTAGATGGTCACGCCGTCGCGCTCGATGCGCTCAATTCCGTAAGGGACAACCGTCCGCCCAAGTGACGCAACCGAGGCATATGCCCGTGTCATGTCGAGGAGACGAACGTCCGATGTGCCAAGGACCAGGCTGGGCGTTGCAGACAGCGGCGTCGAGATCCCGAGGCGGTGAGCCATGCCAGTGATCTTGGTCATGCCCACGTCCTGTCCCAGCCGTGCGGCCACGGTGTTGAGCGACCATGCAAATGCCTTGCGCATCGGAAGCATGCCTGAATACCGGCCAGAGCTGTTGTGCGGGCTCCAGCCGCGAATATTCACCGGTCCATCGTAGACCGCACTGTCCGGCCTGTATCCGGCCTCGAGCGCAGAGAGATAGACGAACAGCTTGAACGAGCTGCCAGGCTGCCGCTTGGACTGTGTGACGCGGTTGTAGGTCGACGTAGCGTAGTCGAGGCCGCCGATCATCGCCCTGATCGCTCCGCTCTCGTCCATCGACACGAGGGCAGTCTGGGCGCCGTCGGGCGCCTGCTCTGTCACGGCATCGAGCGCACTGCGCTGCATGTCGGGATTGAGGGTCGTGTGGACATCGATGCGGCCGAAGCGCTCGGGGACCAGCTCTTCCATCTGGTCTTCGAGCCAGTCGGTGAAATGACGGCTCGAGGTACGCAGCGATGAGCCTTTGGCAGTTGCAAAGGCGGGTGCGTCGGGTTCGCTGGGGGCATCCGGCGCTTGTCCGGTTTCGCGCATTCGCTCCAGAACCACGTTCATTCGGCCAAGTGCGGCTTCCTGGTCTGCAGTAGGGGCGTAGGACGACGGTGCCTTTGGGAGCCCGGCAAGTAGGGCCGCTTCTTCGATCGAGAGTTCGGTGGCAGGATGGCCATAGTAGCGCCGCGAGGCGGCATCGATGCCGTAAGCCCCTCCCCCGAAATAGACACGGTTGAGGTAGAGCTCGAGGATCTGCTCCTTGGAGAGAACCTGCTCCATCGCAAGCGCCACGATCATCTCGTCGATCTTCCGGCGGAAGTCGTAGCTTCGTGTCAGGAACAGTGTTCGCGCGACCTGCTGTGTAATCGTCGAGGCACCTTGCATCCGCCGGCCGGTGCCGCGGTTCTGCCATGCAAAGTGAACGGCGCGCGCGATCGCCAGCGGGTCGACACCCTGATGCGCGCGATAGCGGTGATCTTCGACTGCGATGATCGCCTGACGCATCTCGAGCGGGATGTGCTGGTATTCGATCCACTCGCCATAGGCAGGACCTGTAGAGTGCAGGACAGTGCCGTCGGTCGCGAGGAAGCGGACGGTCGTGCCCGTCGGCAGCTCGGTCAGCTGCTCGAAGTCCGGAAGACCGGTCGAGGTCCGGTAGACGGCGTATCCTGTGCCAAGCCCTGCTCCCAGGGCGAGGCAAGCTGGCAAGGCGATAGCCCAGCAGATGCCTATCATGACCTTCTTCCAGCGCGGCCGTTGCTTGCGCGAGGCTTGGTCGGTTGTCATGCGGGATGGTTCTTTCGGGTTGGCATTTTTCCGCTATTTTAGGATGGCGTGTGGGCCGCCCCAAATGCGTCAGGTTGCCAGCAGCGTCTGCTTCAGGCTCTGGCCCATTGCCTTGCCCAGATTGCACGGAACGGCGTTGCCGATCTGCTTCAGGCCATCCGACCAGGTGCCGTCGAAACGGTAGTCGTGCGGGAAATCAGAGATTGCCGCGGCCTCTCGCACTGTGTAATGGCGATAGCGAATTGGGATTAAGTCATTGTATTGTATCATATTTTCCCCACCCGAAACACCATGATCGCCGGCGCGAAGCGTTTTTGACGCTTCATCGATCGGTGAGCCGGTATGGCCCTTGTAGGCTTTTGCTTCGCGGGGCGCGGCCTCGTTATTGGCCGCATCATCCGGGATAGAGGCAAGCACGTCCCTGACCGTTCGGTGCGCCTCAAGCCGGGGGGCAAACAGGTCGCGCGGATTGCGGTTGTGCTTGCGCAGCCATTTGAGGCCTGCATCGGACATGATCGGGCGCTCGAGCCCGTGGCGGTCCCAATAAGTGCCGGTCAACCACTGGTCTTCCATCAGCTGTTCTGCGCTATGGGTCGGCGCAGGCGCCTCGAATTCGGCTTCGATGTCCCTGCGGATGCCGGTGATGAAGAGGCGCTTGCGCTTCTGGCCGGTTCCGAAGTCTGCTGCGAGAAGCGTGTGGACGCTCACGACATAGGAGGGATCGAACGTCTGGCCGGATGCGAGGATCTTATCGAGCCTTTCGGCATCGTCTGACCATTCATCGGGCTTCGCTATGGTCGGGAGTGCCAGGGCCTTCACCAGGTAGTCGAAGTAGGCACGGTGACCGGAGGCCAGGTGAGGCACGTTCTCGAACGTGAAGGCCTTGGGTCGAAGCTTGGCGACGCTGCGGATCGCTGAGAACGGCGGAGCAATATTCGACCACGGTAGCGGCGGGATAGTCCTGCTGCGGGCGGCGTAAAAGTCGTCCACCT
>NZ_JAHCBF010000012.1 GCF_018398395.1 Croceicoccus gelatinilyticus
ACATAATAAAGCGGACAACTATCGTTCCCCGAAACTTCCTTCCGGGGGACTATGTCGTCCAGCTAAGTTGGCGACCGATGAAAGCGAGCCGTTGAAGCGTCGTCCCCGTCGGTGAGGGCCGTATATGGGCAGGTACCTGAGTCGGTCAACGCCTTTTTGCAATTTTATTTCAATTCGCATGCCGCGACCCTGAAAAGTCCCTGATATCCGCCATTTAGGGGCTGAAAAAAGTTTGAACCGGGCGCGTTTTGCCCACTCTCCCGGCCCACCCGGAAAGCCCTAAGCCACTCGACCGCTGTGATTTAATGGCAATTTACAACGATCAGGCGTAGGATGGCGGCGGGAGAGAGTGCGATGAAAGCCGCCATCCGTTTTATCAGTCTGATTCTAGCTGCGACTCTCACGAGCCCGCTCGCCGCACAGGACGTTGTCGCTCCTGAAATTGCTTATGAGCAGGCGGCTCCCGAAACCCTCGACGCGAAAGAGAGGGATGACCGGATAACGCTGGCCGTCGGTATCGGCGAACATGGTCCCTTCAACTTCCTGATCGACACCGGGTCCGAGTGGACCGTGATCTCTGCGCAGGTGGCGCGCAGGCTTGGGCTGGTCGCTGACAGTCAGAAGAAGGTCATAAGCATTGGCGGTGAGAGCGATGCGCAATCCGTCATCCTCGACGAACTGGTGCTGGGCAAGACGCGTATCCGCGATCTCGATGCAGCCGTCGTCAATGAACGGCATATCGGGGCCGCCGGCATCATCGGGATCGATTCCCTTCGTGACCAGCGCGTCACTCTCGATTTCGAGAAAAAGCAGATCACTGTCGCTCCGTCAGAAGGCTATATGCGGGCCGGAGCGAACGAGATCATCGTGCGCGCGCACCGCAAGGACAAGCGCCTGATCGTGCGTCGGGCCTATCTGGATGGGCGAAGCATCGACATCGTGATCGACACAGGTGCCAGTTTCACCGTGGGCAACCGGGCACTGCGTCAACGATACTATGCCAAGGCCCCGGTGCTCGCGCGTACGCAGATCACCGACGTTCTGGGGCATGAGCGGCAAGTCGACATCATCAATGCCGGTAAGCTAGAGATCGACCGCGTCGTCATCGACGATTCCCTGATCGCCATTGCGGACACCAAGGTGTTCGAGGAACTGGGCCTGACCGAAAGGCCTGCCATATTGCTGGGCATGAACCACCTCAGCCTGTTCAAGCGGATCGCGGTCGACTTCCGGCGCCGCCAGATCGCATTCGAAGTGGATGAAGAGCAGGGCTGATCACTCGCTCTTATATACACCCTTATATGGCAATGCCGCGCGCGTGCCCTAGATAAGGGCCGATGCCACCCGATCACGCCACGACAAAGACGCTCGATACCTCCGCCGACTGGCGGGTGATGAAGCGTTTTCTTCCCTATCTATGGCCCAAGGGTAATACGCCCCTGCGCCGCCGGATCGTCATCGCCATGTTGATGGTGCTGATTGCAAAGGCGACGACGCTGGCCCTGCCCTTTGCCTACAAGATGGCGGTCGATGCAATGACGACGCCCAGCAGCCAGGCCGCGATGGCGGCCATGGCGCTGGTGATCGCCTATGCCGCCGGGCGGTTCGGGGGCGTTCTGTTCAATAATCTGCGCAATATCGCGTTCGAGCGCGTGGCGCAGGACGCGACGCAGAACCTTGCAGCCGATGTCTTTACCCGGCTGCACCGCTTGTCCTTGCGCTTCCACCTGTCGCGCCGCACCGGCGAGGTGACCAAGACGATCGAGCGCGGAACCAAGAGCATCGACACGATGCTCTACTTCCTGCTGTTCAACATCGCGCCGACCATCATCGAGCTGATCGCGGTGGCCGTCGTCTTCTATATCAACTTCGGGTGGACGCTGGTCGCCGCAACTGCGGCGACTGTCGTGGCCTATGTCCTCGTCACGCGCTGGATTACCGAATGGCGCACCAAGCTGCGCGCACAGATGAACGAGCTGGACGGGCAGGCCCTGTCCCGCGCGGTCGACAGCCTGCTGAACTACGAGACCGTAAAGTACTTCGGCGCGGAACACCGCGAGCAGGAGCGGTACGAACGCGCCACGCGCGCTTATGCGACTGCTGCCACGAAAAGCGAGAATTCGCTCGGCCTGCTCAACATCGCGCAGGCCGTCATCATGAACCTGCTGATGGGCGGGGCCATGGCCTATACCGTCTGGGGCTGGAGCCAGGGACGGCTAACCACTGGCGATCTCGTGCTGGTGAACACCTATCTCACGCAGCTTTTCCGCCCGCTCGACCTGTTGGGCATGGTCTATCGCACGATCCGGCAGGGCCTGATCGACATGGCCGAGATGTTCAAGCTGATGGATACGCCACTGGAAGTGTCGGACGCGCCGAACGCGCCTGCGCTCGATATGCGGCGGCCCACTGTGGTCTTCGACAAGGTGCGCTTCGGCTACGAGAAGGACCGCGAGATCCTGCACGGCCTGACTTTCGCGGTCGAGGCGGGTGAGCGCGTGGCCATTGTCGGTCCTTCGGGCGCGGGCAAGTCGACGATCGCGCGGCTCCTGTTTCGCTTCTACGATCCGCAGGCGGGGCGCATCCTGATATCGGGCAAGGATATCAGGGGCGTCACGCAGGAATCGCTGCGGCGGCACATCGGCGTGGTGCCGCAGGACTCGGTGCTCTTCAACGACACCATCGGCTATAACATCGCCTATGGCCGTGAAGGCGCGACGCGCGGCGAGATCGAGGCCGCAGCGCGCGGTGCGGCGATTGCCGATTTCATCGAACGTCTGCCCGATGGCTATGAAACAGAAGTGGGCGAGCGGGGCCTCAAGCTTTCAGGCGGAGAGAAGCAGCGCGTGGCGATTGCGCGCACCCTGCTCAAGAACCCCGAGATCATCCTGTTCGACGAGGCGACGAGCGCGCTCGATTCCCGGACCGAGCAGGACATCCTGAAAACCATGCGGGCCGTGGCGCGCAACCGCACCACGCTGACCATCGCGCACCGCCTGTCGACCGTGGCCGACGCCGACCGCATACTCGTTCTGGACAGTGGCAAGCTGGCAGAAAGCGGCAGCCACACCGACTTGCTGCGCATGGGCGGGCTCTATGCGGAAATGTGGTCGCGCCAGCAGGCCGAGAGCGACGACATGTCCGACGCGGCGGAGTAAGCCTTAGTCCTGCCCCGGAAACCGCTGGTGCCCGGGCAGTTCGTGCAAGGTCGCTTCCCAGCCGACAGCATCGGCAAGCTGGACGTGCTTGGTTGGTGGTAGTTCTTCGGGTTCATCCAGCGTCGCGATCTGGATATCGACTTGCGCCGGAGCTTCGGCACTCGTGTAGAACAGGCCCGTTCCGCAGATGAGGCAGAACCGCCGCTCCACCCCCAGGGTCGAGCAATAGACGGCGGTATCCCCGCTCAGCGACAGGTTCTCGATGGGGAACCCTGCCCACGCAACGCCCGTCGCACCGGCACAGCGGCGGCAATCGGTGCAGTGGCAGACCGACACGTGGTTCGGCTCACCTGTAACTTCGTAGCGCACCGCTCCGCAGTGGCATCCACCTTCAAGCATTGCGACCCCTTGGAATTGAACGACGCCGCAGTCCTTACGCGGCCTGCGGCGCCATGAACATCAGCTTTCGACGCGTGCCACGATCGCGGTGCGTTCGGGATCGGCATTGCTGGTCGCGGTCCAGGTACCGTCCTCGTTCACCGTTTCGGTGTAACAGGCCTCTTCCCCGCCTTCGGGGGTTTCGCACCACGCGCCGGGCGTAGCCTCGGTCCATGTGCCCGTGACATCGGAACCGTCACTACCCACGGCGGTATAAGTCCCGTCATCGCGCACGTCGTAATCGTAAGTCGTACCGTCGCCTGCGGTCACCTTGTACTTGCCCGCGCTCGGGTTGCCGTCGATGGCCATCGCGGCAGCCTCGACCGGTTCCGGAGCCATGGTCTCTTCGGCAACCGGCGGTTCGCTTGCCGTGTCGTTGCACGCGGCCAATGCGAGGACCGCGACGATGGTGGTCATCTTCTTCATGTCATCTACCCCCAAACTTCGCCGACTCGTGGCCGGCGCGCGAGGCTACTCCACCCGTGGCCCCAAGGACACGCAATTCGCCCCGTGTCCCGGGCGGGGCTTGCCAAAAGGCGGCCAAGCGGGCAGTTCGCAGGCGCAACATGAAGGCGGGACGCGCCCGCCTCTCCCGTAGAAGACACAGTGGAAAGCTGAGCCCATGACCCAGCCCGGAGCGTTGAAGCGCGACTGGTTCTCGAACATTCGTGCCGATGTCCTTGCCGGTATCGTCGTCGCCCTCGCCCTCATTCCCGAGGCGATCGGCTTCTCGATCATCGCGGGCGTCGATCCGCGTGTCGGGCTCTATGCCTCGGTCGCGATCGCGATCATCATCTCGTTCACCGGCGGGCGTCCGGGGATGATCTCGGCGGCAACGGCGGCAGTCGCGGTGCTGGTCGTGCCGCTGGTGCGCGAACACGGGGTCGAATACCTGTTCGCCGCGACGATCCTCATGGGCCTGTTCCAGATCATCGCCTCGGTCCTGCGGCTCGACCTCCTGATGCAGTTCGTCTCGCGCTCGGTCATCACCGGATTCGTCAACGCGCTCGCCATCCTGATCTTCATGGCCCAGCTGCCGCAGCTGACGGGCGTGACGTGGCACACTTACGCGATGGTCGCGGGCGGCCTTGCGATCATCTACCTGCTGCCGCGCCTGACCAAGGCGGTGCCCTCGCCGCTGGTCGCGATCATCGTGCTCTCGGCAATCTCGATCCCGCTCGGCCTGCCGGTCTTTACCGTGGGCGACATGGGCGATCTTCCGCAGGGCCTGCCCAGCCTCGTCCTGCCTGACGTTCCGCTGACCTGGGAAACATTGCAGATCATCGCGCCCTATTCGGCGGCGATGGCGGCGGTCGGCCTGCTGGAATCGCTGCTTACCGCGCAGATCGTCGATGACATGACGCACACCGATTCCAACAAGCGCCGCGAGTGCTGGGGCCAGGGCGCTGCCAATATCGGCGCCTCGATGGTCGGCGGCATGGGCGGCTGTGCGATGATCGGGCAGTCGGTCATCAACGTGACGAGCGGGGGCCGCACGCGCCTGTCGACGCTTACCGCGGGCGTCACGCTGCTCGTCCTTCTGGCAGCACTTGGCCCCTATGTCGGGCAGATCCCGATGCCGGCTCTGGTCGCGGTCATGATCATGGTCTCGATCGGCACGTTCTCGTGGAACTCGATCCCCAACCTTCGCAAGCACCCGTGGCCATCCTCGGTTGTGATGGTGACGACGGTGGTCATGGTCGTCGCGACGCACGACCTGTCGATCGGCGTGCTTTCGGGCGTGCTTCTGTCTGGCATCTTCTTTGCCGGAAAGGTCCAGCGCATGTTCTGGGTCGAACGTGTCCGCGAAGGCGACAAGGCCGTTTACAAGGTCGAAGGCCAGATATTCTTCGCCTCGGTCAATCGGTTCGAGAAGGCGCTGGGCCCCGAAGGGCAGTACGAGGACGCGGCGATGCACGTGGTCATCGACGTGACGCGCGCGCATTTTTGGGACATCTCGGCCGTGGGCGCGCTGGACAAGGTGGTGGAGCGTATGCGCCGCCACGGACGCAGCGTGCAGGTCGTCGGGCTGAACACGGCAAGCGCGGACCTCGTCGACAAGTTCGCGCTGACCGACAAGACCGGCGTGGAAATCGGGCTGGCCCCGCACTGATCCCTGCGAAGGGAACATAGCGGGCGGCGGGCCATTTCGTTTGTGCACTGCAACAAACGGAAAGTCCCCTCCCTTGCGCCAGATAGCCACCGCCATCGCCCTTATCGCCGCACCTGTCGTCATGGCGGGTGCGGGCGCTGTTCCCGCTTCGGCGCAGGACAGCGTGGCCCGCGAGATCGAGGACCTTGGCGGCGGGCTGCACCGGTGGACTTCTGGCAACTACCACTCGATGTTCCTTGTCCATGACGAGGGCATCATGGTTGCCGACCCGCTGAACGAGGAAGCGGCGACCTGGCTGCGGGCGCAGTTGAAGGAACGCTATCCCGGCCTTCCGATCACCCACGTAATCTACAGCCACAGCCACCCGGACCACGCCTATGGCGGCCGCGCGCTGGACGATGGCGCGACGCAGTTCATCGCTCATGAACTTGCGGCCGAGACCTGGGAGCTGAACCGCGCGCTGGTGCGCCGCCCCGACATCACTTTCGCCGACAGCTTCACGCTGGCGCTTCCCGGCGCGGGCACGATCGAACTGGCCTACTGGGGCCAGAACAACGGCAAGGGCTCGGTCTCGATGTATTTCGCCGAGCATGACACGCTCCACGTCGTCGACTGGATCGTTCTGGGCCGCCTGCCCTATCGCACGCTGGGCGGATACGACATCGGCGGGATGATCGCCTCGACCCGCGCGGTGTTGGCCGACGTGCCGTTCACGACATTCGTCGGCGGCCATGCCGACATGGGCAGCCGCGAGGACGTGGAGGAATACCTCTCCTACATCGAGGCGCTGCATTCGGGCGTGCTGTCAGGCATTATCGCAGGCCGCTCGCTGGAGGAGATCCAGCAGACCCTCGACCTCTCGGCCTACTCGCACCTCAAGCAGTTCGATGCGTGGAAGGACGAGAATATCGAGGGCGTCTACAACCAGCTGGTCGACGACTATTACGTCACGATGCGCCCCGAAGTGCCCGAGCCAGGCGCCACCTGAAACATTGCCGCGGGTGACAAAGGTGACACCCTGTCACCCACCCCTACGGCCCGCAAACCCGCAGCACAGACGGCTTTCTGCATACGGCACCAAGGAGACAGTTCACCGGCAGGATCGACGATAGCAAAGAACGGCGCGCATCATGACGCCGCCATCCGGTGTAGGAAAATTGTTTCGAGGTTCCCGCGTCAGAGCGAGAGGAAGGACCGTGCCGCGCCGATCATGTTCGCGACGGGACGGCCCCGGCGCTTGCGTTCGTGGCGAATGTCCGATGCGCCCTGCCCGTCGGATTTGCCCAGCCGAGCACGCACGGCATCGGCAATCTCGTCCGCATCAATGCAGACGCAATTGGCGAAGGCCCGGGCAAAGCCGAGCGCGTGGATCTTGCTGGGAAGTTCGGAGAACGCATCGTGTTCGAGCGCTTCAAGATAGCGCGTCGACACCTTGGTAGAGGAAGCAATATCGGCAAGAGTAAGGCCCTGCCGAAGCCTTGCTTCGGACAGGATCGTTCCGACCTGACCATTGCGTCCGTCCATGTAAGCATCGTCCCGTAATGCTGCGCGACTCGAGTCCCGAGAGCCGCGTTACGCATTGGGTAACATTACTTTTGCACAGGAGCGAGTCTGCGGCTTGACTACGTCGCAGCCCAAAAACGGTTCGGCGTGAAACTATGTTGCAGCTGTGGATGGCCGCAGCACGGCAGGGCCGTTATGAGGTGAATGCACCGACCGGAATTCAAGTCAGAGGCGGAACCCACGCACATGGAATGCAGACCGGCCCGTGCCAGCGATCTCGACCGCATCATTGAAACCGACATCGCCGCATCGCAGCTATACGCGGCCGCGCCCTATGACACGCTCGGCATCGCGGCCTCGCGCTCTCCGGAACTGGAGGCGTTCTATCTTGCGCGGATCGCGGAAGGGCTGTGCCTCGTTGCCGAAGGCGGCAATGGCGTCTGCGGATTTGCCGCGGGGATCGCGCATGGCGCGGACCTGTTCCTGTGCGAAGTGAACGTCATGCCCGATCACCAGAAACGGGGTATCGGCACCATGCTGATCGACCGCCTGTGCCAGGTGGCGGCCGGTTCGGGCATGACGAGGGTCGTGCTCTCCACCTTCACCCGGCCGCCCTGGAACGCGCCCTTTTACAGGCGCATCGGCTTCGCTGACATGGCCCGCAAAGACTACGCCGGTTGGATGGAACGCCTTTACGAATTCGAGTGCCGACGGTTCGACATATCGACGCGCGTCTTCATGTCGCGCCCGCTGTCCCGAACCGCCTAGAGGATATACTTCGACAGGTCCGCGTCGCCGGCCAGTTCGCCCAGCTTGTCGCGGACATAGGCCTTGTCGATCGTGACGGTCGTGCCGGTGCGTTCCTCGGCATCGAAGCTGACTTCTTCCAGCAGCTTTTCCATCACCGTCTGCAGGCGGCGGGCGCCGATGTTCTCGACGCTTTCATTCACTTGCGCAGCCGTCGCGGCGATTTCCTGAATCGCGTCGGGCTGGAAATCGAGCGTGACTTCCTCGGTCGCGATCAGCGCCTTGTACTGCTCGACAAGGTTCGCCCGCGTTTCCGACAGGATGCGGATGAAATCCTCCTCCGTCAGCGCGCGCAGTTCGACGCGGATCGGCAACCGGCCCTGCAGTTCGGGCAGCATGTCGCTGGGCTTCGACACGTGGAACGCGCCCGATGCGATGAAGAGGATGTGATCGGTCTTCATCGGACCGTATTTCGTGGCCACGGTCGTTCCTTCGATCAGCGGCAGCAGGTCGCGCTGCACGCCTTCGCGGGAGACGGAACCGCCGCGCACGTCGGACACGGCGATCTTGTCGATCTCATCGAGGAAAACGATGCCGTTGTGCTCCGCATTCTGCAGCGCGACGCGGGCGACGTCGTCCTGGTCCATGCGCTTTTCCGACTCTTCGTCGACCAGCTTGTCCCAGGCCTGCGCCACGGTCAGCTTGCGGCGCTTCATCTTCGCGCCGCCGAACGCCTTGCCCATCATGTCCGACAGGTTGATCATCCCGACATTGCCGCCCATGCCCGGGATTTCCATCGAGGTATTGGGCGTGTCCTCCACCTCGATCTCGATTTCCTTGTCGTTGAGATGGTTGTCGACCACGCGCTGGCGGAAGCTTTCGCGCGTCGCCTCGCTGGCGGAATCGCCGACAAGCGCGTCGAGCAGACGCTTCATCGCAGCCGCACTGGCAGCTTCGCGCACGGCCTCGCGGCGGCGGTCCTTTTCGAGACGGATGGCCTCTTCAGCCAAGTCGCGGGCGATCTGTTCGACGTCGCGGCCGACATAGCCGACTTCGGTGAACTTGGTCGCCTCGACCTTCACGAACGGCGCATCGGCCAGCTTGGCAAGGCGGCGGCTGATTTCGGTCTTGCCGCAGCCGGTGGGGCCGATCATCAGGATATTCTTGGGCGTGACCTCGTCGCGCAGTTCGTCCTTCAGACGCTGGCGGCGCCAGCGGTTGCGCAGGGCAACGGCAACGGCACGCTTGGCGTCCTTCTGGCCGACGATATGTTCATCGAGCGCGGCAACGATGGCCTTGGGGGTCAGGTTTTTCATGTGGCTCTTTTCAGATCAGGATTCGACGGATTCGAGCGTCACGTTCGCGTTCGTGAAGACGCAAATGTCTGCGGCGACCTGCATCGCCTTACGCGCGATCACTTCGGGGTCTTCTTCGTAATCGACCAATGCGCGGGCGGCGGACAGGGCGTAGTTGCCGCCCGATCCGATTGCCGTAATCCCGCCTTCGGGTTCCAGCACGTCGCCATTGCCGGTGATGACCAGCAGGACTTCGGCGTCCGCGACGATCATCAGTGCTTCGAGATTGCGCAGGTACTTGTCGGTGCGCCAGTCCTTGGCCAGTTCGACTGCGGCTCGCATCAGCTGGCCGCGATACTGTTCCAGCTTGCGTTCCAGCCTGTCGAAAAGGGTGAAGGCATCGGCGGTCGCGCCGGCGAACCCGGCCACGACTTTCCCGCCTTCACCGATACGCCGGACCTTGCGGGCGTTGGGCTTCATCACGGTGTTGCCCATCGACACCTGCCCGTCGCCAGCGACGACGGTCTTTCCGCCGCGCTTCACGCCGATGATGGTGGTGCCGTGCCACGGCGTCAGGCCGTGGGCCGAATTATGATGCGAATTTCCGTCCATGGCCGCGATATGGGATCGCGGCACGAGGGTTCAATATCGAACGGGTCGGCTCGCCTTAGCTGCCGTTCGTTCCCCCGCCGGCCGCGCCGCCCATGCCACCGGCACCGACCGCGCCGATATTGCCGAACAGGTCTTCGAGGAAGCCGCGATCGCGGCCCAGCGTCGGCGTCTTGTCGCCGTCGGGATTGATGTCGCGCACGTCATCCATGCCAGCCGTCGTCACCGACGACACGTTACCGGCCGAATCGAATGCGACCTTCAGCACTTCGTGACCTTCGATTTCGGGCTGGCCGAAAATGCGCTGCTCAGTCGTGCTGGACACGTAGTAATAGACCGGGTCGCCGAACTGGCTGGCGAAGCTGGGCTGACCCAGCGTGCCTTCGACCGACTGGCGATTGTCGAGACCCGGCGTGATCGCGGTGGTCAGCGCCTCGTCCATGACATAGCCGCGACGATCCGTGATCGAGGTGCAGCCCGCCAGCAACATCGGCGTCAGGGCCGCGAAAGCCGCGATCTTCAGCACGGAAACAGTCTTTTCGCTGCGGTTCGTCGCCATTGTGTTCCTACGCGCCTTTCGCCAATCGCACGGTGTGCCTATATCTTCGCACGAAGCCTTAGTGTCAGTGCGCCACGCGCACAAGGCATCGGGCGCCGTCCCTGTGAACTTAAGGGTGCCCGCCCCGGCTGTTCGAGCGCTTGGCGCTTGGGCCTTGCGGGTTTAATCTTGGATGAATGACCGCGCGGCCGCGCGGCGTGAATGGAGCGTTTCGATGTTGCGATTGCTGGACCGGATCTTCGGGGGACCGCGCGAAGGCGACCTGACGAAGCTGTGGCACCGCATCGTGGAGATAGCGCGCGAACCGCACTGGTATGCGGACCGCGACGTTGCCGACAGCGTCGAGGGCCGCTTCGACATGGTGACCGCGGTAACCGCTCTCGTCATCATCCGCCTGAACGAGGAAGGCGACGTCGAGGCCGCGGCGCGGCTGACCGAGCTTTTCATCGACGACATGGACGGCCAGCTTCGCGAAGCGGGCGTGGGCGATCTCGTCGTCGGCAAGTCGATGGGCAAGCTGGTCTCCGCGCTTGGCGGGCGGATCGGGGCCTACAAGGAAGGCCTCGACGGTAGCGACGCCGATCTTGCCGAGGCGGCGGAGCGTAACGTGACGCGCAACGAAGGCGCGGGCAGCGCGCTGCCGCTGGCCGAGGGGCTGCGCGGGCTCCACGCCGACATCTCGGCAACGCCTCTCGAAAAGCTGCTTGCAGGGGAGATCACGCGATGACCCACGAACTGTCCGAACTCTCCCGCTGGGTCGCCGTCGGCCAGGCGCAGGGACGCGAGATCGTGGTGACCGCTGACGCGGCAGAGCGGGACCGGCTGGCCGAGCGTTTCGGCCTCGTCAGCGTGGAATCGCTCGACGCCAGTGTCGTGCTGGAAAAGGACGGCATGGTCGTCACCGCGACGGGCCGCCTGCAGGCATCGATCGTGCAGTCCTGCGCCATTTCGGGCGAGGACTTGCCCGCCCAGATCGACGAACCGCTATTGTTCCGCTTCGTCCCCGAGGGCGAGGCGAGCGCGCCGGACGAGGAGATCGAGCTCGACGCCAGCGACTGCGACGAGATCACCTATTCGGGCGACCGCTTCGACGTGGGCGAGGCCGTGGCGCAGAGCCTTGCCCTGGCCATCGATCCCTTCGCGACCGGCCCCGAGGCGGACCGCATCCGCACCGAGGTCGGCCTTGAAGAGCCGGAGAAGGAGAACCCCTTCGCCGCGCTGAAGGGGCTCGGGACCTAAGCGAGCGCCATCAGGCTCGCATTGCCGCCAGCCGCCGTGGTGTTGGTCGAGGTCGAGACTTCTTCCAGCAACCATTCGCGGTGGTAATGACCATCGGGCCCCGGAGCCTGCAGCAGCGGGATCTGCCCGCCCATCGCCGCGATATTGCCGAGCGTGTGGGTGTCGGGCGTCTCGATCAGGGCGGCACCCCAGCGGCAATCGTCGGGCAATACGTCGAGCCAGCGCACTGTGAGTCCGTCGGGCACCACGATGTCGCGCATGTGTTCGCCTGCAAGGATCGCCGCGCTGTCTCCAGCCGAATGCACGGTCATCAACTGCTTCACCAGCCCGTCCCGCGTGCTCGGCACGACGAGCACTTCGCCGCGCGGCTTCAGTTCATAGACGTTCTTTTCGCCCACCGGCCCCGGAAGTTCGACCGGCGCATCGGGCAGCGCGACCTTCGCGCCGGTGCGAACCAGGCGGCCAAGGTATAGCGGTCCGCCCGCTTTCGGACCCGTGCCCGACAGCCCGCAGCCGCCAAATGGCTGCACGCCGACGATCGCGCCGATGGTGTTGCGATTGACGTAGACGTTGCCGACCTCGATCCGGTCGGTCACTTGCTTGATCGTTTCATCCAGCCGCGTGTGGAGTCCGAAGGTCAGACCGTATCCTGTGTCGTTGATCGCATCGATCAGCTTCATCAGGTCCTTGCGCTTGTACCGCACGACATGCAGCACCGGCCCGAAAACCTCGCGGCCCAGCCAGTCGATCGAGGCGATCTCGATGATCGTGGGGGCAACGAAAGTCCCGCGCTCGGTCTCGGACGGAAGGGCGACGCGTTCGACCTTGCACCCTGCCTCTTCCATGCGGGAGACGTGGCCGTCGATCATCTCACGCGCTTCCTGCGTGATGACGGGGCCGACATCGGTGTGCAGCATCTCGGTATTGCCGATGCGCAATTCGTTCAGCGCACCTTTCAGCATGGCAAGCTGGCGATCCGCGATCTCTTCCTGGAGGCACAGCACGCGCAGCGCCGAACAACGCTGGCCCGCGCTGTCGAAAGCGCTGCCGATGACGTCGGCGACGACCTGTTCGGCCAGTGCCGAGCTGTCGACGATCATCGCGTTCTGTCCGCCGGTTTCCGCGATCAGCGGGATCGGCGCGCCGTGGCGCGACAGGCGCGTGGCCAGTTCCTTCTCGATCAGCTTGGCGACTTCGGTCGAGCCGGTGAACATCACGCCTTCGATCTCGGGCGCAGCGACAAGCGCGGCGCCGACATCGCCCGCACCGGGCAGGAACAGCAGCGCGCTTTCGGGGATGCCCGCACGGTGCAGCAGGCGCACGGCCTCTGCCGCGATCAGCGGGGTTTCCTCGGCAGGCTTGGCAAGCACGCTGTTGCCCGCGACCAGCGCGGCGACCGCCTGCCCGACAAAGATCGCCAGCGGGAAGTTCCACGGGCTGATGCACACGATCGGGCCGAGCGGCTGGCTGTCGGCCAGCATCTCGCGCGCCTGCACCGCATAATAGCGCAGGAAGTCGACCGCCTCGCGAACTTCGGCGATGGCGTTGGCCGCGCTCTTCCCCGCCTCGCGCATGGTAAGGCCCATGAGGCGCTCCATGTCCGCTTCCATCATGTCGGCGGCGCGTTCGAGGCAGGCGGCGCGTTCTTCGACCGGAACTTCGGCCCACTTGGCCCCGCCCTTCGCCGCTTCGCGCGCGGCGTGGCGCACGTCGCGTTCGACGGCAAAGGCGCAGTATCCGACGATCTCCTGAAGATCGGCAGGGTTGCGCACCGGCATCCGCTTGCGCTCCACCCCAAGGCCCGGGACCATCGGCCCTGCCACCGGCATCTCGCGGCCCGACTGCTCCAGCTTGTCCGACAGCGCGGCGAGCGAGATCTCGTTCGACAGGTCGATCCCGCGCGAATTGCGGCGTTCGGGATAGAGGTCGCGGGGGTTCAGGATTTCATCGTGCGAAGACCCGCGCGGTTGAATCGTCTTCGCCTGCTCGACCGGATCGGTGGCAAGGTCGGATACCGAAACGCCGTCGTCCCAGATGCGATGCACGAAGCTGGAATTCGCGCCGTTTTCCAGCAAGCGGCGGACAAGATAGGCCAGTAGCGTTTCATGCGTGCCGACCGGTGCATAGATGCGGCACGGGCGGTTCAGCTTGTTCGCGGCGACGACCTCCTCATAGAGCGGCTCGCCCATGCCGTGGAGACACTGGTATTCCCAGTCGCCGACTTTGAAGTCGGGCCCGGCAAGGTGATAGATCGCGGCCAGCGTCTGCGCATTGTGCGTCGCGAACTGCGGGAACACCACGTCGCGGTTGTCGAGCAGCTTCTTCGCGCAGGCGAGGTACGACACGTCGGTGTGGACCTTGCGGGTGAATACAGGGAAATCCTCCAGCCCGTCGACTTGCGCACGCTTGATCTCGCTGTCCCAGTAGGCACCCTTGACCAGCCGCACCATGATGCGGCGATCGGCGCGGCGGGCAAGGTCGACCAGCCAGTCGATGACATAGGGGCAACGCTTGCCATAGGCCTGCACGACAAAGCCCAGCCCGTCCCAACCGGCCAGCGCCTCGTCCGTCGCGAGGCGTTCGAGAAGGTCGAGCGAGAGTTCGAGGCGGTCTGCCTCTTCCGCGTCGATGTTGAGGCCGATGTCATAGGACTTGGCGAGCATCGCCAGTTCGAGGACCTTGGGCGTCAGTTCCTCCATCACGCGGTGCGCCTGCGAACGGACATAGCGCGGGAAGAGCGCCGAAAGCTTGATCGAGATGCCGGGCCCCTTGTGGATGCCGCGCCCTGCCGATGCCTTGCCGATCGCGTGGATCGCGCGTTCGTAGTCGGCATAGTACCGGTTCGCGTCAGACGCGGTCGTCGCCGCCTCGCCCAGCATGTCGTAGCTGTAGGAAAAGCCCTTCGTTTCATAGACGCGGGCGCGCTTCAGCGCTTCCTTGATCGTCTCGCCGGTGACGAACTGTTCGCCCATCAGCTCCATCGCGATGTCGACGCCCTGCCGGATCACGGGTTCGCCAGCGCGGGCGATGACGCGGGTCAGCGCGGTGGCGAGCGACTTGTCGTTGACGCTCGACACCAGCTTGCGCGTGACGACAAGGCCCCAGGTGGCCGCGTTCACGAAGAGCGGGCGGCCCTGCCCAAGGTGCGACTGCCAGTCGCCATTGGCGATTTTGTCGCGGATCAACGCGTCGCGCGTGTCGGCATCGGGAATGCGCAGCAAGGCTTCGGCAAGGCACATCAGCGCCACGCCTTCCTGGCTGGAGAGCGAGTATTCCTTGACCAGCCCCTCGACCCCGCCGCGCTGGCCCTTCTTGCGCAGCGCCTTCACGAGGTTCTCGGTCAGCTCGCGCACCGGCTTGCGCAGATCGTCGGGCAGTTCGGCTGCCGCGATCAGGGGTTCGACGCAATCGGGTTCGGATCGGCGATAGGCCGCCGTAATCGCCTTGCGAAGGCGGGTCGCCGGCTGAACCGGGGGAGCAAAGGAAGCGAAAGGATGGTGAAAGTCCACAAGCGGGCCTTTTCGTCAGTGTGAACCTGCAAGGTATCATCGAGCAGATAGGAAAAGGCACCAAAGAGTGGCATATCGCATACCGGTTCGTACCTTTTGTAACGGGTTCAACTGATCGAAATGCCTAAATATCCCGAAACCCAAGGTCCGATCGACCGACTGGACCGTCGGATCATCGAAGAATTGCAGACCGACGGCCGTCTGACCGTGACCGAGCTTGCGCGCCGCGTCGGCCTGTCGAAAACGCCGTGCCAACTGCGCATGAAGCGGTTGATGGACGAGGGGTACATCCGCGGCTTTCGCGCAGTGATCGACCCGGTAAAGCTGGGCCTTGGCCAGATCGCCTTTGCCGAAGTGAAGCTGCTCGACACCGGCGACAAGTCGATGCGCGAATTCCGCAAGGCCGTGCTGCAGGTGGAGCAAGTGGAAGAATGCCACATGATAGCAGGCAACTTCGACTTCCTGCTGAAAGTGCGAACCGCCGACATAGCCAGCTACCGGCAGGTTCTGGGCGAGCGGATCTCGACCCTGCCCAACGTGTCGAGCACGTCGTCCTTCGTGGTGATGGAAACGATCGTCGAGGCGGGCGACTGACGCGCCCTAGTCGCTGATTTTCGCAACCTCGTCACGGAAGGCAGCGCGCGAGATTTCGCCGACGTGTTTGGTGACCACCTCACCCGAAGCGTCGACGAAAGCGGTCGTCGGGATCGTGCCGTTGCCGAGCATGCGGCTGAGCGCACCTTGTTCGTCCAGAACGACGCCACTGGGCAGGAAGCCCGATTCCTCGAAATAGAGAGTGATCGAATCGGCATCCTCGCGCTGATTCACCAGCAGCACAGGAATGTCACTGCGCGCCGCTTCCTCGGTCAGCATCGGAAGTTCGCGGAGGCAGGGCGCACACCAGATGGCCCAGACGTTCACGACGTAGGGCCGCCCTTCAAGCGAGGCAGCATCGAATGCCTCTCCTTCCAGCGTGGTCAGCGCGGGCAATTCGGGCATCGGATAGGGCGCAGGCTTCAGCGCCGCAGCGCCCGCGAACCAGACGAGGGCACAAAAGGCAAGTGCCGCCTCGCCCATGACCAGCGCCCGCCCCTTGCGCAGCCGCCAGCCGAGGAACAGCGCCGCCGCGACGAACCCGGCCCATGCGACGAAACCACCCTGCCAGATCGCGATGATGTCGAAGTAGTCGTAGGAGAACGCCGACCAGTGCTTGGCCACATAGGCCGCCCGCGCCGCGATGATGCCGACCAGCAGCGTCGCACCCAGCGCTTTCGCATCGGTCCGCCCCGAACGCACCGCGATCCTGTCCATCGCGAACAGGAAGACGAGCATGAGGACGACGGCCAGAAGCCGGTCCGCCGCCATCGCGATCGGTCCGAGGTGGACGATACCGTCAGTCATTGGCGCTCAGGCGCGCGCGATCAGAACGGCCAAGATCAAAACGGAATATCGTCGTCGAGATCGTCGTAGCCGCCGCCCGAGCCGCCGGAGCCGCCCGACGAACCGCCGCCCTGATTCCAGCCGCCACCTGCTGCGCCTGCGGCACCTGCACCGGCACCCTGGTTCCAGCCGCCGCCGGAGCCACCGCCCGAGCTGCCGCCCGAGCTGCCGCCCCAGTCACCGCCGCCGCCGCCGCGATTGCCGCCACCGCCGCCCGACGCACCGTCGAGCATGGTCAGCGTGCCGTTCATGCCGCGCAGCACGACTTCGGTGCTGTAACGGTCGTTGCCCTGCTGGTCCTGCCACTTGCGGGTCTGCAGCTGGCCTTCGATGTAGACTTTGCTCCCCTTGCGCAGGAAGCGTTCGACCACGCCGACAAGACCTTCGGAGAAGATCGCGACAGTGTGCCATTCCGTCCGTTCCTTGCGTTCGCCGGTGTTGCGGTCCTTCCACGTCTCGCTCGTCGCGATGCGCAGGTTCGCGACCTTGCCGCCGTTCTGAAAGCTGCGGATTTCGGGGTCCGCGCCGAGGTTGCCGATCAGCATGACCTTGTTGAGTGAGCCCGCCATGTTCTCTCCGCCTTGGATGGATTGAGGGCGCACGCATCGAATGGCCGCGCCCGAAGGGTGATTCTGCGAAAAAGGATATAGGACCGCCCCCGCGCCCGCGCCAATGGCGGCGGGGCGGATTGTGCGTTCTTATCGACAGTCGCGCGCGGACTAGAGCCCGGCGGCGGTCGCAATCCAGAAAGTCGCGCCCGCGGCAAGGTAGGCCAGGCCAAACAGGTAGGCGAGCATGACGATCGGCCACTTCCAGCCGTTCGTTTCGCGCTTGGCCACGGCGATCGTCGACAGGCACTGCGGTGCGAACACGAACCATGCGAGGAACGAGAGCGCCATCGGCAAAGTCCAGTCGGCGGCAAGCCGCGTGCCCAGCGCCTGCGCGGTTTCATCCTCGTCGTCGCTTGCCACGGCATACGTCGTCGCCAGCGAGGAGACGGCCACTTCGCGCGCGGCCATTGCAGGGATGAGCGAGAGGGCCATGTCGCGATTGAAGCCGATCGGTTCCACCACGACCGCGAGGCCGTTCGCCAGCTTGCCCGCGATCGATGCGTCGACCTGGTCTTCGCCCGGCGCGGCCTGCGGGAAGGACAGCAGCAGCCACAGGACGATGGTGACGGTAAAGATGATCGTACCCGCACGGCGCAGGAAGATGTAGGCGCGCTGCCACAGGCCGATCGCGATGTCGCGCAGGCGCGGCAGCTGGTAGCGCGGAAGCTCCATGATGAAGCCCGATGCCGCGCCCTGCGTCACGCTGCGGCGCAGGACAAAGGCGACAAGCATGGCGCCGACGATACCCGCGACATAGAGCGCGAAGAGCACGAGCCCCTGAAGCCCGATGCCCGGTCCGACGGAACGCGCAGGGATAAAGGCGGCGATGATCACGGCATAGACCGGCAGGCGCGCCGAACAGGTCATCAGCGGCGCGATCAGGATCGTGGTCAGCCGGTCCTTGGGATCGGTGATCGAACGCGTCGCCATGATGCCGGGAATGGCACAGGCAAAGCTGGAGAGCAGCGGGATGAAGCTGCGGCCCGACAGGCCGACCGACGCCATCATCCGGTCCATCAGATAGGCCGCGCGTGCCATATATCCCGTCGCTTCCATCACGAGGATGAAGAAGAACAGGATCACGATCTGCGGCAGGAAGACGACGACCGAACCGACACCGGCCAGAAGCCCTTCGGTCACCGCATCGCGCAAAAGCCCTGCCGGGAAGTTCGCGACGACTGCCTCTGACAGAAGCCCGACACCGCCTTCAAGCGCGTCGGCGAAAGGCGTGGCCCAGGCAAACACCGCCTGAAACACAACGAAAAGCAAGGCGAAGAGAATGACCGGCCCGATCCACGGGTGCAGCAGCACCTTGTCCAGCCCGCGGTGCAGGCGGCGCTGTTTGGTTTCCGAAATGATCGCGCCCTTGGCCATGGCCCGCGCGCTGACGCGGCGTTCGACCATGTCGACATGGGTGGGCAGCGTCGGTTCATGCGCGCCCTGTTCGGTCACCTTGGCGACTTCGGCGGCCAATTCGGTCAGGCCCTTGCGGCGCACGGCCACGGTTTCCACCACCGGCACGCCGAGCGATTCTTCCAGCGCCTTGGGATCGAGCACCAGCCCGTCGCGCGCGGCAAGGTCCAGCATGTTGAGCGCGACAACCGTCGGCATGCCTAGCGCAATGACTTCCTGCGCGAAGACCAGATGCTGTTCGAGGTTGTTGGCATCGACCACGACGATCAGCGCGTCGGGACGGCGCTGGCCTTCCTGGCGGCCCATTACGACGTCGCGGGTCACTTCCTCGTCTGGGCTCGACGGTTCGAACGAGTACGAGCCGGGCAGGTCGATCAGTTCGGCCGGTTCGCCGCTGGCAAAGCTCATGCGGCCCGCCTTGCGCTCCACCGTGACGCCCGGATAGTTCGCGATCTTCTGGCGCGCGCCGGTCAGCGCGTTGAACAGCGCGCTCTTGCCCGCATTGGGGTTGCCGACAAGCGCAATGGTGCGGGGCGCGCGGCTCACTTCGTGTACTCCGATGCGGTGTGGCCGGCAGGATGCACGCCTTCGTCAGGCGCATCCTCGACCATGATGGCCAGCGCATGGGCGCGGCGCAGGGCAACGGTCATGCGGCCGATTTCGACGGCGATAGGATCGCGGCCCGAAAAGATGCCGCGATGGGCAAGCTTCAAAACCGCCCCGCTATCGATGCCGAGCGCGCGCAGACGGCGGGCCTCGCCCTCGTCCAATACGGCCCAGTCGACCGCGACGACGCGGACGGCGTTTCCAAGCGGCCTGTCGGCCAGCGACATCTCGGCATTTGCAGTCATGAGAATCGGGCGGGTCGCACAAGTCAGACGACTTTGCAACTCATTCTCAATAATTGACCTGAATCAAAACCACCTCAGCGGGCGGGGTAGCGCAGGCGCCCCATCAGGCGCGCAAGGCTGAAATGTTCACGATCCGCGCCGGTGAACTTCGCCTTGGCCTTGCCGAAGCGGGCCACGTCCTGAAGCCGCCGGTCGAGAAACGCATAGGTTTCGGCCTGGTTCGCACTGTCGTCATCGACCAGCACCGCAAGGGTCGCGGCATAGATCGAGGCGAGGATCGCGCGCTTGGAATAGTGGTTGAAATCGGTCGCCGTATCGCCCGCCATGCGCCACATCAGGTCCGCCGTGCGCCAGCTGAGCTTTGCGGTGCGCACCGCGTTCTGCGGCATTGCCATGACGACAAGCGCGCGGCGCAGCGCCTCGCGCTTCTTCGCGGCCTGTTCGATGCGAAAAACAACGAGCGAGCGGATGCGCTGCGAAAAGCCCATCTGCGCGATCATCTCGGCCGGAAGCGCTTCGGCCATGGCGCGGTCGGTGGCGGAAATCCATGCCTCGATCATGTCCATCGCGCCGCCCGGAAAGGCAAGGCGCGCGACATCGGGGTCCAGCCCCTCGAACTCGGCGGCAGAGGCCACTGCTTTGTCGGTCCAGCCGTCGAAAATGGCGGCATCGGCAACGGCCGGAGCCAGCGCCTGCGCCATTTCGTCCAGCGTCATCGAGGCATAGTCGGGCTTGTCCATAAGCGCCTAACGCATGTCGGGGCCGTAGGTGCCCCCGTCCGCGCCTTCGCCGTCCGCCGCCTCGATCGCGGCGAGAACGGGGCTGTTGCGCCCGTCGCGCACGGCATAGTCGCGCGCGCTGCGGCCCGAATTGTCCGCCTTGTCGGGGTTGGCCCCGTTTTCGAGCAGGATCTTGGCCATGTCGGCATCGCGAAGGTGCGCAGCCAGCATCAGCGGGGTTTCGCCGGTGGAGTTCGTCTCGTCCACTTGCGCGCCGGCTTCGGCCAGTGCTTCCATCCCTTCGATGAAGCGCAGCGATGCGGCGAGTTCGAGCGGGGTCACGCCCTTGTTGTCGCGGATATTGGGGTTCGCGCCCTTCTGCAGCAGGAACTTCACCCATACCAGATCGCGGCGTTCCACCACGATGTGCAGCCCGCCTTCGCCGGTCGAGATATTGCGCGTGTTGACGATCGTGCTGCCCGGTTCGGACAGGTATTCGGTAACCGCCTCACCGTCGCGCTTCTTCACCGCTTCCAAAAACTTGTAGCCATCGGAAAACTGCGCGGCAGCCGGGGCGGCGACGGCAAGACCAAGGCCTGCCATGGCCAGTGCGCCGGTCCGCATTATCGTGCGAAACAATTCAAGACCCTCTTTCATCGTGTCCAGCCCCTGCGGTTCGACAATCCATCCAACCCAAGGCTCTTGCGTCCGGCCTCTTAGCAGGACATGAACCGCCCCGCCATGCCCCGATACAATATGACACGTTCGCTCCTTCGCGCCCTCCCGCTTGCCGCGGCAGCCCTGCTTGCCGCCTGCGGCCCGCAAGGCGGAAGCGCCCCCAAAATAGAGCCGCCGCTGGAAGGCGCGGCCATCGGCGGGGACTTTACCCTTGTCGGCAAGGACGGTGAGGCGGTCAGCTGGTCCGATTTCGACGGCCAGTGGCGCATCGTCTATTTCGGTTATACCTTCTGCCCCGATGTCTGCCCGGTCGATGCCGCGGCGATCGGACAGGGGTTGAGCGCTTTCGAGAAGGACAATCCCGAGCTTGGCGGCAATGTCACGCCGATCTTCATCACCGTGGACCCCGAACGAGACACGCCCGAAGTGGTCGGGGAATTTGCGGCCAACTTCCACCCGCGCATGGTGGGCCTTACCGGTTCGCAGGACGTGATCGACGCGACGGCGAAGAAGTTCGTCGTCTATCACGAAAAGGGCGAGCCTTCCGAAGGCGGCGGGTATCTCGTCAATCACACCAACCAGACCGTGCTGTTCGACCCCGAAGGCGAGCCGGTGGCCCTGCTGCCGACCGACATGGGCGGGCCTGCCGTGGCCGAAGAACTGGCGAAATGGGTGAAGTGACACCTCCGTTCTGGGAACGTCCGCTGGACACGCTGGACGGAACCGAATGGGAAGCGCTTTGCGACGGGTGCGGGCAGTGCTGCCTGCACAAGCTGGAAGATGCCGATACCGGCGAGATCTACGAAACCGATGTCGCCTGCACGCTGCTCGACGTGTGTACGGCGCGCTGCACCGACTATCCCAATCGCAAGGCCAAAGTGCCCGATTGCCTGCAACTGACACGCGAGACGGCCGGCACGCTGCCGTGGCTGCCGGAAACCTGCGCCTATCGCCTGCGGGCAGAGGGCAAACCGCTATACGACTGGCACTACCTCATCAGCGGCAGCCGCGAGACGATCATCGAGGCCGGCGTATCCGCGGCAGGCCGCGTCATCAGCGAGGATGAGGTGGACGCGATCGAGGACCATGTCCGGATCGAGGGCTTTGAGGCCATCCGCGTCGAGGACGACGAAGAATGACCAACCGGGCGCGGCGCGGGCTGGAGGCCTTTCTGAAACGCAAGGCCGCGGTGCCGAGCGAGGACGCATCGACGCTAACCCTGCGCGATGGCCGCGCGCTTACCCTGCGTATCCGCCGCCACCCTACCGCGCGCCGCCTGACCTTGCGGCTGGCGCCCGACGGCAGCGAGGCGCGGGTCTCGATCCCGCGCTGGGCCCCGTTCGGCGAGGGTCGCGCCTTTGCCACATCGCGCATCGACTGGCTGACCGCGCAGCTTGCCAAAGTGCCGCAACCCGAAGTGATCGGCGCAGGGTCTGCCCTGTCGTTTCGGGGCCGCGAGCTTGTCGTCACATGGCGCGCCGACCTGCCGCGCAGTCCCGCGATCGTCGGTGATGCGCTGCAACTTGGCGGACCTGCCGACAATGTCTCGCGCCGGGTGCAGCGCTGGCTTGAGGGCGAAGCCATCGCCCTCATGCGCGCCGATCTTGCCTATTACTGCGATGCCGCCGGCGTGGCCGCGCCCGACATCCGGTTGAGCCGCGCGCAACGCCGCTGGGGTTCGTGTTCGACAAGCGGGACGATCCGCGTGAACTGGCGGCTGGTCATGGCCCCCGACCACGTGCGCCGCTCGGTCGTCGCGCACGAGGTTGCGCACCTTGCCCACTTCGACCACTCGCCCGCGTTCCATGCCTTCCTAGCCTCGATCTACGAGCATGACATTGGTGCCGCCGACCGTTGGCTGAAGCGGCACGGCCGCTCGCTCCACGCGCCGTTCGGGTAATTAGTGGCACATTCAGGCAGAAACCCTTATTGAGCCCGCAATGGCCCAGACATCTGCCTTTTCCCGTTTCTTTTCGCTGTTCAACCCGGTGCGCGCCATCCGCGACTTCAAGGAAGTCTGGATGCAGGAGAACCCGTACCGCTGGCGCGTCGCGCTGGTCGCCCTGGTGGCAACGGTTTCGATCTTCTCGATCATGTTCCAGGAAGAACACCGCATCGAACCGCGCGCGCCGGAAATCACGTGGATCTCCACGCTCGACGAAACCCGCACGGACGAGGAGATCATGGCCTCGAACATCGCGAACCAGGAAGAGCAGGACCGCCTGAGGGCAGAGCGCGAGCAGTTGGAAGCCGAAAAGCGCGAAATCTACGAAGCGATCGGGCGCGCATCGGGCATCGACGTAGAGGCCGCCCGCGCCGAGGGCGAGGCCGAACGCGCCGCGCAAGCCAAGGCCGAGGAAGAAGCCCGCCAGCGCGCGCTTGCCGAAATCGAGGCCCGCCAGAATTGAGCAAGGCGCGGGCTTCTGGCGGCGACTTGCGCTGGCTGTCCGCCGCCGCGTGCCTTGCCGAGCGTGGCCGCCCGCTTTCCCGCCCCAATCCTGCCGTTGGTTGTATCCTTGTAAAGGACGACCGCGTGATCGCGCGCGGCTGGACCCAGCCGGGCGGTCGCCCCCATGCCGAGGCGATGGCGCTGGCCGCCGCTGGCGCCATGGCGAAAGGCGCGACGGCCTATGTCACGCTGGAACCTTGTGCCCATGACAGCGCGCGCGGCCCATGCTGCGCGGGCTTGCTGGCGGGTGCGGGCGTCGCCAAAGTCGTCGTCGGCGCGAACGACCCCGACCCGCGCACGGCAGGCAGCGGCAATGCCATGCTGCGCGGTGCCGGTATTACCGTGGTCGAGGTGGAGCATGAGGGATGCGCCGCATCGCTGGCCGGATACCTGACGCGCTCGGCGCTGGGCCGGCCTTTCGTGACGCTGAAACTCGCGCTCTCGCTCGACGGCTGCATCGCACTGGCTAGTGGGGAGAGCCAGTGGATCACCGGAACCGCCGCAAGGGCGCACACCCATCTCGAACGGGCGCGGCATGACGCCATCCTTGTCGGGGGCGGTACGCTGCGCGCGGACAATCCGCGCCTCGACGTACGGCTGCCCGGGCTTGAGGCGCGCAGCCCCGACCGCTGGGTGCTGACGCGCGGCGATGCGCCCGACGGGTGGCAGGCGCTGCGCGATCCGGCGGACCTGTCGGCGCTTGCCCCTGCGCAGTATCTTTTTGTCGAAGGCGGGGCGCATACCGCCGCCGCTTTCCTTGCCGCCGATGCGGTCGATCGCCTGCTGGTCTATCGCGCGCCGATCGTGGTCGGCGGGGGCCGAGCGGGGGTTGCGGACATCGGGCTCGGCTCGCTCTCCGATGCCCATGGCCGCTGGCGGCAGGTGGACCGGCGCACGCTCGGCACCGACACGCTGGAAGTCTACGCCCGCACCCGCTAGCAGGGCGTCATGTTCACCGGAATCGTCACTGCCCTCGGCACCGTCACGTCCGTCGCCCGTACCGGCGACACGCGCCTCACCATCGCTTGCCCGTTCGATCCGGCAAAGATCGCCATCGGCGCATCGATCGCCTGTTCGGGCGTGTGCCTGACGGTCGTGGAGCGTGGCGGGCAGGCAGGCGATGCCTGGTTCGCGGTCGACGTTTCGGACGAGACGATCAGCAAGACCGCGCCGCAGCAGTGGACCGACGGGGCGACGGTGAACCTCGAACCCGCGCTGAAGCTTGGTGACGAACTGGGCGGGCATATCGTCACCGGCCACGTCGATGCCGTGGGCCGCGTCGCCGTGCTGGAAGAACGCGGCGGATCGCTACACATCGAAATCGACGCGCCTGCCGCCATCGCGGCCTATATCGCCACCAAGGGTTCGATCACCGTCGACGGCGTTTCGCTGACGGTGAACGCGGTCGAGGACCTTGCCGACGGATCGGCGCGCTTCTCGCTCAACATCATCCCGCACACCGCCGAAGTGACGACGCTGGGCGGTCTGAAGCAGGGCACTGCCGTCAATCTGGAGATCGACGTGCTTGCCCGTTACCTCAAGCGGATGAACGACCTGCGCGGCACGGCTTAATTACGGACGCCTGATCTCGTAACGCATGATCCGTACCACGCCGGTCGGCGTATCGCGCACGTCGACTTCGCCGGTTGGCTGCGCGCCGATGCCGGCCATGGCGCGGCGCGACCGGTGGTTTTCCTCGCCGACGCTGAAGAACACGCAGGCCACGCTCTGGAATGCATGGTCCAGCATCAGCCGCTTCATCTCGCGGTTCGCGCCGGTGCGCCAATAGTCGCGCGACAGGAAGGTCCAGCCGATCTCGACCGAGCCGCCGCCTGCTTCGTCATGGCTCTGAAAGCGCGAAGACCCGATCAGCGCGCCCGTCCGCGCATCGTGGACGGCAAGCGCCCCGCCCCTGGCGAGCGCGTCATCGAAGAACTCGGAAAAGACGTCGGGCTTCCAGCGATCGTGCGCCGGATGCTGCGCCCAGACCAGCGGATCGGACGCGATGGCGAAAAGCGCACCGCGGTCCGTTTCCTGCAGAGGCCGCAGGCGGACCAGCGCGCCGCTTAATGTCGGCTGCCGGTCCATGCCTGCCTGCCGGTCTCAGGCGCTGACTTCGGCCACTGCGGCGATGAACTTGTCGATGTTGCCCATCGTCAGGCCCGCCACGTTGATGCGGCCCGAACCCGCCATATAGATCGCGTGATCGTCACGCAGCGACTGGATCTGCTCCTTCGACAGCGGAAGCATCGCGAAGAGGCCGTTCTGCGTGCCGTAAGGCGTCATGTCGACGCTGCCCGCTGTGCCGGCGGCGGCCAGCTTGTCGCGGACCTGGCGCATGCGGGTGCGCATCTGGTCAAGCTCGTCCAGCCACTGCGCCGTCAGCGCCTCGTCCTCGAGGATCACGCGAACCGCAGCCGCGCCGTGATCGGGCGGCATCGACCAGTTCGCACGGGCGAGCGACGCGCCGTTCGACATGATCGCGGGCATCGCGTCCTTGTCGGCCATGACGTAAACCGCGCCGACACGATCACGATAGAGGCCGAAGTTCTTGTCGCACGAATAGGCCAGCAGCGCCTCGGGCACCGCGTTCATCACGATGCGAACGCCCTGTGCGTCTTCCTCCATCCCGTAGCCAAGGCCCTGATAGGCAAGATCGAGGATCGGCAGCAGGCCCTTGTCCTTCAGCAGTGCGGCGATCTCTTCCCACTGCGCATCGGTGTAATCGATGCCGGTCGGGTTGTGGCAGCAGCCGTGCAGCAGGATCGCATCGTTCGGGCCAGCTGCGGCAATCGCCGCCTTCAGCGCGTCCATATCGACAACGCCGCCCGCCGCGTGGTTGAAGCCCACGGTGTCGAGGTCGAGATCCTTCATGATCTGCGCGTGGTTGGGCCAGCTGGGCGTGCCCATGATGACGCGCTGGATGCCCGCCTTCTTCGCAAGGCCGACGGCAAGGCGCACGCCGCCGGTGCCGCCCGGGGTCTGCATCCCGTCGATCTGGTCGATCTTGGCAAAGCCTTCGCCGAAGATGAACGGCTTCAATGCATCGACGAAGCCCATGTCGCCTTCGGGGCCGAGGTAGGCCTTGGAATCCTGCGTCTCGAGCAGTTTCTTCTCCGCACCCTTGATCGCGCCGAAGACCGGGGTCGCGCCCTCGTCGGTGCGGTACACGCCGACGCCAAGGTCGATCTTGTCCGAACGCTCGTCGGCGGCATAGAGCTTGATCAGCGCGAGCAGCGCATCGGCGGGCTGGGCGGGAAGGTTAGCGAGCATCGTGTGTCGTCCTGCTGTGATCGCGCCGCGCGTCGCTCCATTAAAGGAGTCGCGGCGCGCGCTCCATGCCCACGCAGGCGCGCGGGGGCAAGCCCCGGAGAGGTCTTACTGGTGCTATTGGCAGGAAAACGTAGCGGCGGGCGCTATCAGAACGGCAGCCAGCGCTGCTTTTCCGAGAACTTCATGTAGCCCGCGTTGACTCCAAGCCGCAGGCCCGCGCCGACGCGGATCGGGATCAGCACGACATCGCCCTTGCGCATGTAGCTCGCGTTGAAACCGCCGACGAGATAGGCCTGACCTTCACCGGCGGGGTAACGCTCGTACAGCTCCTGCGAATCCCACAGGTTGTAGACCAGCACGAAAGTCGAACCGGCATTGGCGCCGGCATCAAAACCGATCGACGGGCCGGTCCAGTAGACCTTGCGCTCGCCCTCGACCTTGTGATGCAGCGTGCCCGAACCGTAACGCACGCCGATACCGATCGCGCCGCCCGCCTCGCGCCCGACGATATAGGCGTTGGGCTGGCCCTGCTTTTTCAGAATGTCGCGGATCAGGCCGGCAAGCCCTTCGGCGCCCTTGCCGAACACGCCTTCGGCCGCGCCGATCAGGTCGTCTTCCTGATAAGTCTGGCTGTTTTCAGCCGTCTGTACCGGCGCTGTGGGCTGTGCGGGTGTGGCCGGATACTGGCTCGGCACAGGCGACGGGCCGGGGGCAACCGGCTCCTCGTACGGATCACTGGGATTGACGGGATAACTGTCGGTCGCTGCCGGAGCCTCGGCACCATAAGCGCTGGCATAGGGATCGCCGCTTACGGGCGGCAGTTCCGCGCTTTCGGCAGAGCCGGGAACAGGGGCGGCACTTGCGCCCCCAGCAAGATCGCCGTCGATGGCGGTATCGGGATCGATCGTCTGCATCTGCGCGCTCGCCGGATGGGCGGAAAGGCCCGCCATGGCCGCAAGCGCGACGGCCCAGCCGAAACCGCGAGTGGATTTGGAGATGCGCGTCATGGTCTTTCCCTGTCCGTTTGTTCTTGCCGCGTGCCGCGTTACGGCCATCGGGCGCGCGGCAAGATATGCCCCTTCGGGCCTTGGCTTGAATCCACTGAAAGGCTTCGGGCAATGAATGGGCGGTGAATCGAATCGAATGTGCGGTGAATCGAGTCCGCAGGTCGCCGGATCGCCGATGAATTTCACCAAATGCGATACGCCCCTTGATGGCCCCGATTGCCCCCGCTATAGGCCGCGCTTCAGCGCCGGGGCCAAGGCCCCAATCAGCGCATGCGGAGACGTGGGTGAGTGGCTGAAACCAGCTCCCTGCTAAGGAGCCATACCTCTATCGGGGTATCGAGGGTTCGAATCCCTCCGTCTCCGCCACCTATACCATCCCAAGAGATCCCAGAAAGTCCCTGAAGGCCGCAGAATTCTGCGGTTTTCCGGACTTGCATCGGAATCTCTAGTTCTTATTTTGTTCTAACCCTTCCCACACTTTCTACCCACCATTGTGGGAGCAGATGTGGGAAGAGAACCAGGATGGATGGCTATGAGAAAACTTTCCGCTGCTCAGATTCGAGCTCTCACTAAACCGGGCCGCTACATGGATGGCGATGGCCTATCGCTGCTGCTCACCGCCCCAAAAAAGGGGTATTGGGTGCTGCGCGCGACCATAAACGGGCGCCGAAGGGACATCGGCCTAGGGCCACTAGACTTAGTTACGTTGGCTGAAGCCCGCGAACTCGCGATCGACATGCGCCGCGATATTCAGCGAGGCATTGATCCGATCGAAGAGCGCAAGCGCCAGAAAATCGAAATCCTCACGTTCAAGGCCGCTGCCGAGAAGGTCCACTCCGAGCAAAAGGCGGCCTGGAAAAACGGGAAGCATCAGGATCAGTGGATCAATACACTCGAAACCTATGCTTTTCCCAAGCTCGGCGACCGGCTCGTAAATGACATCGAGGGCCCACTCATCCGAGAAGTGCTCCTCGACATCTGGCTGGAAAAGCCAGAGACAGCTCGCCGCGTAAAGCAACGGATCGGCGTTGTGCTCGATTGGGCCTACGCAAACGGAATGCGCGCGACCGAAGCGCCGATGCGCTCGCTGAGTCGTGCGCTGCCACGGCAGCCCAAGCAGGACGGCCATTTCGCTGCGATGCCCTATGAGGATGTCCCAACTTTTTTGAAGCATCTGCACAAGCGAACGAGTCTCGCACGGCTCGGACTTGAGTTCCTTATCCTGACTGCCTCTCGATCGGGCGAAGTGCGGGGTGCTAAATCGGCGGAGATCAATCTGGACGCAAAACTCTGGACTGTCCCCGCGGAGCGGATGAAGGTCGGCAAGGAACATGTGGTCCCGCTGACCGAGGCCGCAATCGACGTGCTGGAACGTGCCAGACCTTACTACGCTGAATGCAGCGATCTGGTCTTCCCCGGTCGCAACGTCTTGCGCCCGATGTCCGACATGACGCTGCTCAAGATCCTGCGTTACGCCAAGCTGCCCTTCACCGTTCACGGCTTTCGATCTGCGTTCCGAGATTGGGCAGCAGAGAAGACCAGCTATCCCGGCGAGGTGGCGGAAGCGGCACTAGCCCATACAGTCAGCAACAAAGTGGAGGCCGCCTATCGGCGTACCAACTATCTGGACAAGCGGCGAGAGCTGATGCGCGAGTGGTCAGATTTCTGCCTTGGAAGATAAAGAAGCGCTCTGGTGGGCACGACGGCTTTGCGCCCTCGTATCCGCCATCAGAGGGCTTCCTTCCGTCTCCCGAAAGCGGTCAGCTGTGGTCGGCGAGACAATCGAACATGCTCGCAGTCTCGCCGCGAAATTCCAACACGGCACAGCGGCATGAAGTCGCTGACTGCACTGTGGTTCAGCGGGCCGATTGATCGCTGGGCTGCCGCGTTCCCAACCCATCCCCGTCTTCCCACTCGCCGGCATATCTGCGCTTTGCCGCTCTCCACGCGCTACCTAGTTTCCCGCCCAGATAGCGCGCGGGCTTTGATGTCCCGACGGCCAGCGCGCCGCGGGTAACAAGCTCGACAGAGTTGATGACGGCCCAGACCGATTCCTCGAACGTAACGCCCACGCCACTTGCCAGTCCCTCAACCGCATCGCCCGTTTCCCGATAGATTCTTGAACCGCGCGCAATGCCTTTGACCAGCCCGACGATGCTGATGAATCCGAGGCCTGCAAACACCGCATCCAGTGCGGTATCGCTGAAATCGATGATCGGTCCGCCGAGGGCCAGTTCGACGCCATCGGTTAGAGCTTCGTTAGTGTAGCCCCCGTCGATCGAGCCCGTAATTTCCGCTTTTTCCGAGGTAACGATGGTCGGGATATGGTCCGCCACGCTGTCGATATAGCTGGCGCTGTCGGTCGCCTTAATCTGGTATTCGATCCCGTCGATCACGATGTCCGTGTCCGGGTGGTTGAAATGCTCGAAGCGAACCCCGCCGAAGTCTGCTTGGACAAGCTCTTCAAAATAGGCGCCCTTCGTTAAGGCAACCAATCCAGCCAATTGCTCGCCAGGCATCATCAGCGTGTCGAGCCAGATGTCCGCATCGCTCATGCCTTCGTAATTGCCATTCACATCGCGCAGGGTCGCGAAGATGTCGGACGTTTGCGACAAATCACCCCAAGCCGACACCGGCACGGACAGCGCCGAAACATAGAGGGCGTTCCTGACTACCCAGTCGCTATCGAAAGCTTCTTCGCGCGACTGCGGGATGGCGGTCAGCGCAATGGTTTCGACGTCTCGCACCCGCCTCTCGACCAGAACGGCAAGCTCTGCGAAACGTTGATCGGCCTGCCGGAATTGCGGTGACTGTTCAAGCGTGCGCAAGGCGTCTTCGAGCTCTGCGATCTTCACGTCGACTTCGGCAAAGTCCGGACGCGACCACTGCTTGCGCCATTTAAGGAAGCTCTTCTCTATGGCCTCGTCTATCTGCCTTTGCGCTGCCGTTTTCTGTTCGCCGATGGATCGGATCGCATTGCGCAAGGTCCGTTTCGCACGCAGGAAGGGATCGTCCTCGCGCAGCGCCTCGATCTGCTTGTTCAGTCTGCCTCCCGCCTGTGCGCAAAGATGCCTGACCGCAGCCTCGCGTTCGAGCCGCACTTCGCGGTCCTTGACGCTAGAGAGGTGTTTCGAGATTTCGCGATCGCGCAGGCTCAGCAAATAGACCACGGCGGGTTCGTCTATCGCCTGCGCATCGAGATCGGCACGCAGATCCAGTATCTCTGCCGAGGAGCTGGCATGGAGCAACTTTTGCACGACAAGCTCGGCTACCCCAAATCGCTCCATGCGACTTTCAGCTTTGCGCCGGACGAGTGCGGCGGCACCGCCCGCCGAACCTAGCGCAAGCGCAGCGCCACCCATGCTGAGAGTGAACGGGTCCGTAATGAAAAACGACAGCGAACCCGCAAGAGCGCCTGCCCCGGTGACAAGCGCTCCCGTTGTCAGGAAGGCACATGCCCTCCCCGCCAAGGCATGACGCCTACGCACTGCTTCGATCGGATTTTTCATTACCCCCCGGTTCACATGATTTTTTCGCTGTTTAGCGGATGCTGGCTTATGTAGTAATAAGAAATTTTGGAGACATAAGGTGAAACGCTGGTGCGGTGTCAGACCGATGGCCAAATGACCACTTTCAACTACCCGACCACCGGAACCAGACAGTCTCCTGTCGGACCCTTTCATGTCCTTTCGCTACAAGCCAATCTCGAACGGCTTGATCCGCTCCTTGGTCAGCTCAGGTGCCTTTTCTCGTTCAACCTGCGGTTCCTGGTTGGCCGCTTGGATCTGACCTGCGCGCTGTCCCTTGGCTGCCGCTAGGCCAAGTCTCTCAGTAATTTCAGCGGCTGATGTCTTCTTGCCCAGATTGGTCGCAATCCCTTGCCGAACCTTGTCCCGGTTGTCGACAATCAGCGTGAGCTCGTCTCGCAGACGTGTGATCATGACGAGGAAATTGCGCTGCGAGAGCAGTCGCCGCTCGCGGCTATCGAGTACGGCGATGCCCTTATCTGCCGTGAGGCCCTGCGCCATGTGAGCGTTGAGCGCGTAGGCGAGGTCGATCCGCTTCAGCATCGGATCGTTCGGCTTCAGCTTATGCTCCATGCCGCTGGAGCTCGTGACCGTCACCCCGTCCTGATCGATCGCGGTAACTGTTGCCCGGTCTGCATTTATCAATCCGCGTTTATGGTCGCTCGCCGTCCAGCGGATTGCGTCTCCGGTGTACAGATCGAGTTCCTTCTTCTCGAACAGCTGCAAGGCTTGGTCGCTGCCTTTCGCAGACAACCTCGCTGGCACGAAGCGGCGCAAGTGCCCTCGCTCATCGCGAAGCGTAAGAACACCCTTTTCGGTATCGACGGCGGCGACCTCATGGCTTCCTCGTCCGAGATCATGCCGCGATTGACGGCTCGCCACTTCGAGCACCATTTCCGGTTGATAGTTGCGCGCGTAGCGCAATTCCTCGCGGGTCGCGTTTACACGGGATAGAACTGCAAGCCTTGCGCTCGCTGTTCCGATTTCGCCATTGGCGGCAAGCCCGGTTTGAACAGCGGTGTTGATCTCAGCGCGCAAACGACGCCCTGCAGCGAAGATCGACGTGCGTTCGCGCTCTGCTGGCGGAAGGGAAAGCCAGCGTTCCGCCGCAACGATTGCGCTGTCCTCCTGGACCTCGACGATGTGATCCTCGAGATGATCGAGTGCATCGCTGGTTTTGCCCGACTGCGCTGCTTGCTGAGCTTTCTTCAGGGTATCGGAGCGCGCGCGAAGATTGTGGTCCATGCGCGCCGTTTCGGTCCCTGCGCGCTGCGCCAGAGCAAAGGGCTTGCCCGCTTCGACAGCCCCTAACTGCTTTTCGTCGCCCATGAGCACAAGGCGATCGACCTTCAGCAGATTGGCAAGCCGGATCAGGCGGTCCTGGTCTCGGGTAGAGACCATTGAGGCTTCATCAAGAACGAGGACGGTGTCGCGAAATTCCTCGCGCGCGGTGGCCATTTCCGCTTTGCCCGCCGAGCCATCAAGCAGCTTACGATTCTGCCCGAGAAAGCGGTGCAAGGTCATCGACGGAATGCCGGTATCCTTTTCCAGCATGCGGACCAGTGTGTTCTGGACCCCGAGGCCGATCACGCTCTTGCCGTGCTCTTCCAGCAGCTGGTTCATTGGCCGCAGCACGCTTGATTTGCCGGCCCCTGCCACACCCTGGACGGCAACTACGCGATTGGTTGACGAGAGGATCAACCGACCCGCCGCTTCCTGACCGGCATTCAATTTCATGCCGTAGTTAATAGCCGCCGACGCTTGCAGATATGGCCCGGCGGTCTCGGCATCGAGGATCGGACGGACTGCGCCGTTGCCTTTCGCGATTTCCGTCAGCATGCGGGTCTCCAGCGTCAATGCATTGGATGTCGTCAGCCACCCTTTCTGCGCGCCACGCCCGCGCAACAGCGCGCCCTGCTGGGCAAGTTTCCCAATGCGCTTTTCGACGGACTTCATCGTTGTCGGCAGCCCAAAATCGAGCGCAGCCTTGGCAAGATCAGTTGCCGTAAAGGCGGCCTCTCGTTCGGACAAATGCCGCACCGCCGATGCAACCGCGTGGGCCGTCGCAATCTCTTCCCGGCCCTTCATATAAAGCCGCTTGGGAATGAGCGGATCGCCTTCTTTGATGCCCATCCGCTCGGCGACGCTGGCGATCATCGCCTTGCCCCGTTCAAGCATTGTGGGGCGATCATTTGCCCGCTTCGTTGCCGCTACAGCCAGCTCGTGCGAACGCAGCTTGGCATCGCGCACCATGCCTTCAAGGTCGAGCCTCTGATCCCAGGCCTGCCCCTCCCATTTGTCCATCAAGGAACCGCGATCCACATCGCTTTGCTTGGCCTGCCGGGTCGCCAGCGTCGCCACCAGACCAGCCTCGAGCCCGCCGCCGCGTCGGGCTTCGAGCACCTCCTGACGCCGGGTCGAGAAGGCCATCACCGCGTCACGGTCTATACCCTTGGCCTCGAAGTTGCCGTGCTTTCCGAATGCGCCGATCCGGTAGCCAAGCTTCTCGACCTCGATCCGGAATCGCGCCATTGTCATGGCATTGAGCAGCGTGTTGTGCCGCCACAGCTTGTCGTTGCGCAGCGCCCTCCACTTGCCATCCTTGTCCTGCGTCAGGTTGGCGACCACAGCGTGGAAGTGCAGGTTCGGTTCCTGGTTACGGTTGGTGTCGTGCTGGAACAGGGCAACGGTCAGGTTATCGCTCGCATGCAGCCGTTCTTTGCCACCCTTCTCGGTACGATACTGGGCCGCATTCTTCTCTGCCCATTGGAGCGTTTCGACGACTGCTGAACGGTACGCGTCAATGACCCGCTGATCCTTGCCGACGAGCGCCAAAAGCGACCAGCTCTTTGGCAGTGAAAAGGTTAGGTCTGTCCCCGGCCGATGGTACTGTCCCTGGTGCCCGATCCGTTCGCCAGTGGGCAGTTCCCCGCGCAGTATTGCCTCGAACGCCTTGGCGTCGACCGTGCCCGAAAGACCTAAGCGTTCGGCGCCTTCACCGACCCAGATCCCGGATCGATCAGCGTCCGCCTTGGTGTAGTAATTGTCGTTGGCGAAGTAGTTGGTTGCACCGCCAGCCGAACGCACATTGGCAACCGAAAGCATCGCTCAGCGCCCCGCACGCCTGGCTGCCTTGCGCTCGCGATATTCGCGAATGCGTCGTTGGTAAGCGACCACCACGCGGTCCCGCAGTTCCTTATCCTTGTGCGTGCGAAGCCACCCATCAAGGGCGATCTTGGTGAAGAGCAGATCGGCCAGAACCTGATCTCGGAACGCATCGTCCTGGGGCTGCTCGAGAGCCTCGATGACTGTGAGTTTCAGCCACTGGCTGACGCTCATATGCGCTGCATCAGCAGCGGCTTTAACAAGCGCATGAAGGTCTTCGTCGACATAGCATTGAAGGGCAAATCGCACGGCGTCACCTGACGTTTGGCCGCCCCTCCTCGGCCCAATGACCCCTCTCGACTGACATCAGTCTACGGCAGCGTCCACCCTGTAGGAAAACGCTATTTTAAGATTTCAAATTAATAACTTAGCGGCGAGCAACTCACATGTGAGTTGCGGATCGCGGAGTGACATCAGATAACATTACTTGGCGACAGATGCCGAAAATACGGCGAAACCCGCAGAAATCCTCGCCTCTCAAACACCGGATCTCCGGGTACGGTGTGCTCAGTTTTCCATACCTTCGCGCGGTGACCAGTTACTTTAAGCGTTGTTTTTGGAGCTACTTTTGACAATTTTTCTGACGGGGCGTGAGCAAGGCTCGGAGAGGCAATAGTGGCGATAAATTTCGCCTAGCCAATAGCCTCTAGCAGCTCGTCATATCCTTCGATCTTCTTGAATTGAACCTCTGGCGAGACATCGCGGAAATACCTCTCGGCGCTGCCAGTGCTTTGAAGCTCAGCCAATCTCAATTGCTCGGTACTGGTGTCAGCCTTGGTTTCGGCAACGAAGTAGATTTGCCGCTCTCCAGCGAATTCCAATGCGATCGCCCAGTCAGGGTTATAGCTTCCTCCCGGCGTTGGGATCATGAAACCACGAGGCAGCTTAGCGTAGACGATCACCTCCTCAGCCGCCTCCAACTCCTGCGCGAAGTTCCGCTCGTTCTTGGAGTCGACCGCTACGTAATTGTAGACGTGGTTCGACGCCTCGAGCGCGCCTTCCAACGGTATCTCGTATCGGTCGGTCTCGAAGATCGAAACGTCGTAGGTCTGCCCCGTCTTCTCATAACGCAAGGACTCGATAGCCAAGGCCACCTTCTGGCGACGGATCAGCTCAGCAGCCTTGCGCAGGAACATCTCCGGGTTCTGTCCGAACATCGCAAAGGTGTTTGCATTGATGCCGGTGAGAATGCGCCCTGTGGTCTGCCGGGTTAGCCGCGTTAGCGATGCGAGCTGGCCGATCAAGTCGAAGCGAACTTCGCTTTCAACCGCGTCCTCGTGGTACTCCGAACGCGATCGTTCTTCGCGGAATGCGGAGCGGCTGCGAACATCCTCTACCCCAATGCCGGTACCTAGCTCAGCGCCTGTTACGATGATCCGTTGGCGGTCAACGGTCAGGTCACTGTCCAGACGCGCTATGGCGCTCGCGATCAATTTGTCGGTATCAAAGTCAGTGAAATAGACCGCCTTCTGGTTGATCCGGTTCCAGAGCTCCAGGAACGCTTCTTTCTCCAGATTCTTCCGACGCACTTCGGGCATAACCGTTTTGCGGCCATTGCCTGTCATCCGGCGAAGGGCGGTTTCGTCGAATACGGTATCGACCAAAGCCACATATTCGGCAGCCTGCTCCTGCAGGGTGTAGGGGAAGCTCGCCCATACGGCCTGGGCTTCGGTCGATGCTTCTTCGATTTTGCCCGATGCACCCGCGGAAACGGCCTCTGCAATGGTGTCTCGGCTCTCATGCCACTTCGCTGTAATGTGCCGGGCAGGATCGATATAGCGCTCGCCGATCAGCCAGTATTCAAGCTCTGATGCTTCGGCCTGCGTCACCTCTTGGGGACCCGCTGGTGTCGTGATCGAAAGGGTCTGGAAATACGCCGCCGTTGCTTCACGCTGCCGTCCCTTGAGCGCGTCGGCCATCTCGTCCTGGAGCGCCTTGGCGAAGTCGTCATAGCTCTCGGATGCAATGACGGTGAGGACGTTGATCTGGTGCACCACACTCTTGTCGTCGGTGCGGTGGCCATGCGCATCGACGCTGATGCGCAGGCCGCGACCAACCTCCTGTCGCTTGCCAATTTCATGGTCGGACTGCTTCAGCGTACAGATCGTGAAGACGTTCGGATTGTCCCACCCTTCGCGCAAGGCTGAGTGCGAGAAAATGAAACGCTTCGGTTCATCGAGTGAGAGCAAGCGACCCTTGTTCTTCAGGATCAGATCGTAGGAAGACTCGTCCTTTGACTCCCGCTTCTCGTCCCCCGTCTTGTTGACCGACGGGTCAACCATGCGGCCCTTCTTGTCGATCGAGAAATAGCCGTCATGCACCTCGTGGGGCTGGTCGCGCTTTACGTAGGTCAGCCACGCCTGATCGGTGGTGTCGAGCTCCTTCAGCTCGTCGAGCGCGCGCTGGTATTCTTCCTCGAACATCTGCGCGTAGAGACCGTTCTGCTTCTCACCGCCCTCGTCATAGAGGCGGTACTTCGCCACCTCGTCGATGAAGAACAGCGACAGCACCTTGATCCCGCGCGCGTGCAGCAACCGCTCGCGTTCGAAGTGGGCGCGGATCGTCTCGCGGATTTGCACGCGGCGCACGGCGTTCTCGCTGGTGTCGCCGGTGACGCGGCCTTCCTCCAGCACCTCGCCATTGGTGAACTCGACGGTCCGCTGCGTCACGTCGATGTTGGAGACGGTGTAGCCCGCATATTCGGACAGCCCGCCAGACTTCTCCTCCAGCTTGTCGCCATCGCGCAGCCACACCGGCTTGCGCTTAACCTGCCCGCCTTTGAGGCCGTGCTCGATCATCACCCGCGCCTCGGGCTTGCGCCCGTCGGTGAAGGTGCGGAAGTTCGAAAGGTAGAGGTAGCCATCGAGCCCCGGCAAGCCCTTAGTCGTCACCCCCTTCACCTGGATCTTCTTCACCAGCTTGCGGTTGTAGGCGTCGAGCGCGTCGAGCCGATGGACGAGGTTGTAGCGGGTCTTGTGCGTCGCTGAAAAGCGCAGCGCCAGCGGCGACTGGAAATGCGTCATCGCAGCCTGCGTCTTCGCGCCTTCCATCCGCTGCGGTTCGTCGAGGATCAGGATCGGGCGATTGCCCGCGATCACATCGATCGGGCGGCGGCTCTGGAAACTGTCGGGCGTGTCGAAGATGATCCGCCCCGCACCGCGCCCGGTATCGCCGGCGCGAACATCGGCGGTGAAGGCCTGCGTGTTGATGATCATGCAGTGCAGCCCGCCATCCTCGCTGAACGAGGTGAGCTTGTTGAGCTGGCCGCTGTTGTAAACGAAGTGTCGGATCTTTTGGCCGTAGAGCGAGTGGAACCAGCCCTCGGTATCCTCCAGCGTCTTCTTCACGCCCTCCCTGATCGCGATACTCGGCACGATGATGATGAATTTCGACCAGCCATACTCGGCATAGAGCCGGTACATGGTGTCGATATAGACATATGTCTTGCCGGTGCCGGTCTCCATCTCGACGTCGAGATTGACCGGCGCGGCCTTGCTCGTCGCCAGCTCGCCAGAAGGCGGAAGATGCTGCGCCATCTGCACGGCGCGGATATTGCCGAGCAAGTCTGCGTCGGAAAGCTTGAGCGGCGCATTGCGCAGCCCTTCTTCAAACATGGTGGACTGGGCGGCGGCGTCTTTGCCGGGGTCCAACTGGTAGCTGACGCCTTCGATGCGCGGCTGCCCGGCAAAGCAATCGACTACGGCCTGCGCGGCCTTGGCCTGGTAATCGAGCGGCTTGAATATCTGCTTGGTCATGCGCTCAGAGCACCCGGACCTGCGTATCGGGCGCGAGTTGCTTGAAACGGCTGTGGACGTTTTCCTTGGTCGCATCGTCGGCAAAGCCATCGTCGCGGAAGAGGACGCGCAAGGGGGCAAGCGCGGCCATGGCGTCGGCCAGTTCGGTATCGATCCCGCCCTTCCCGCTGCTGTTTGGTTTGGCAAAGCATGCGATCAGCGCCGCGCCTCTGCCGCTGCCGTCTTCCGGCGCATCGACCAGCCAGACAGTGCGCCCGGCCAGATCGCGCTGCTCGATTGGCAGGGTGATATCGACGCCCCAGCGTAACAGCGAGCCGAACAGCAAGTCCTCTTCGCTGCGGTCGTCCTTGATATGGCTGACCATGCCTAGAAGCGCTTCCTGCGTGGCTTCCTTGGGGGTGACGCTGGTGTCGACGAAATTGCCGCTGTCGATGCGAAGCGTCCGAAACCCAGTGTCAAGTTTCCCAACGAGATCAGCATGGTCGCTTAAGATCTTTGCCCCAGCGCGACGGATACGTTCGCGCGAGATTTCGGCAACGTTCTTTATGCCGTACCCCCGTGCGACATGGTCTTCATCGACTTCTTCGGGAAGCTGAACTGCGATCCAAGAAAGATTGGTGGGGCGCTTTGAGGCCAAGCTAAACGCTGCGTGAGCTGTCGTCCCGCTACCTGCGAAAAAGTCCATGACCAATGGTCGATCGCGCGGGTCCAATGCGAGCGATATAAAAGTTTCAAGCAGTTCGATGGGTTTGGGGAATTGCAGCAACACCTTTCCATCGAAACAGGATGAAAGGTCCTCTGTGCCGTGTTGGGTGTAAATGCCATCGATTACGCTGAAGGGCTTTTCGCCCCTTTCGACCCCGTTTTCATCTCGAAGATACTGCTTGTAATTGAGGGTTTTTTGACCTTGCTTGCCTGCGACAATCACATCGTTATTTTCCAGACCGGTCGTAAGTCGCTCCTTCGACCAGATCCACTGTCGCTTTGGGCTTATGATTTCGCCGTTATCCAATTCGACATCGTAGGAGAGATTCGGGCGGTCATCCATGCTCTTAGTCGCTTCGAGCGGCTTGAGACGAAAAGGACCTCGAACTTCAAATTTCTCGTCACGTCCCTTGTAGTATCTTTCTACTTTTGCAGGATCGTAAGGGAGCGAGAATGTGGGGAGGCGCTCAATGTTCTTGGCATAAAGCAGAATATACTCGTGCTGCGTGACGGCATATTTTTCCTTTGGACCTCCACCATAGCTCTTCTTCCAGACGAAACATTCAGTGAAATTCGCATCACCAAAAATTTCATCGCAGACAGTTTTCAGATTCTTCAATTCGAAGTCATCGATACTGATGAAGATCATGCCATCTTCGCGCAGAAGGTTCTTTGCTAGCTTCAGCCTAGGATACATCATGCTGAGCCAATCGGAGTGGAAACGCCCATTGCTCTCAGGGTTAGCTACAAGCCGCCCCGAAGAGTTATTACGCTGACCACTTAGCTCTTCGTAATCATCACGGCTTTGAGTAAAACTGTCCTTGTAGACGAAGTCATTGCCCGTGTTATACGGCGGGTCGATGTAGATCATCTTGACCTTGCCGAGATAGGTCTCCTGCAACAGCTTCAGCGCATCGAGATTGTCGCCTTCGATGAACAGGTTGCGCGTTGTGTCGAAGTCCACGCTTTCTTCGCGCATCGGGCGCAGGGTCTTGTCGATGGGGGTGTTGGCGGTAAGCAGCGCTTGCCGCTTGCCCGGCCAATCGAGCCGGTACCGTTCCGCCGGGCCTTCGACCAGATAATCGGACAGAGCTTGGCGCAGCAGATCAAAATCGACCGAGGGCGCATCCTCGCGCGATCCTTCCGTCCGGCATTCGGGAAACAGCTCGAGCAGCCGCTCAATATTCTGTCGGGTCAGGTCGGGGGTGGAGGCGTCGAGCTTTTCGATGGTCATAGCGCTTCTGTCATTTTGGTACGGTCAATTCTTTCAGCGCGGCCTGGGCGGCGCGCAATTCACGGTTGATCTCGGTCTTGCGGGCAAAGTCCCCCTCGCGGCGCAATTGCAATTGCAGCCGTTCGACAGCTTTGCCCTGTGTGGCGATTTTGCTCAAGCGTTCTGCCTGCGCGCGTAAGCTCTCTCCCCCGCGCGCGCCATGCGGCCAGAGCGAACGGAGCAGCCCGGCATAGAGCCCCTCCAGACTTGCTGCCTGAGGCAAAGGCGCGCGGGCTTGCGTTTCGGCCAACCATGCGCCGCGCCAGTGTTCCAGTGTTACGGTTTGCGCCTTATCCGCATCGCTGCGCCGTTTGTAGGCGGCTGCGAGCATCACCTCGTCCCCATCGGGCGCATGGCGCACCAGTTCGAAGATAATCGGATGCGGAATAGCCTTGTCGATATGGGCGAGCACGCGGTCGTCGATCTTGTCGCCGCGCAGGGTGAGATGGAACACCTCCACCTCGTCCACACCGCCCGCTGCTGGCAAATTCACGCTGCGCTCGAACAGTTTGAACGCCCAGTCGATCCGCTGCACCTGCGCGTCATAAAGTGCGCGGATCGCCTTGCCCCCGCCCGCCTGCCGAAACAGACGGTCGCGCGGAATGCGGTTCTCCACCTTTGCCGCAGCAGGCCAGGCGAACAGCGTGCTCATGCAGTGGTGTCGCGCACCACGAGGAAGGCGATCAATTCAAAGTCATCGATACCAGCCACCTCGCCGATCAGCGCGGTGGTCGGCCCGCTGGCAAACAGGCTGTCGATATCGCGCCCCTGCTTCTCCTCGATCATAGAGCGGATCGCATCGGAAAGCAGATCCGAATATTTCTCCATCCGCCGGCCGTCTTCGGTCTCTCGGTTGAAGGGTTCGTAGAGTGCAGGATCGGGCTCCGTCCGGTTGCGCGCTGCGGCCCTGAGCATGTCGAGCGCGTGCTTGGGATCGGTGTGGCGGACAACTGCCTCGCCGTTTTCCTTCACATAGACGAGGTAGAAGGGATGCAGTCGGTTATGCTGTTTCAGCTCCGCCTCCGCATCCAAATTGCGCAGGCAGAAGATGACGCCGGGGGGCAGCTTGGGGCCAGCCGGAACGATGGCGTGCATGCCAAGCGGCGCATCATCGAGGCTGCCATTGTCGCGCACCCAGCTGACCAGATCCATGCGGAAGTCGTTGAGGCCCAGGTCGGTGATGCCGACGCCCTGCCGCAGGTCCTCCAGATCGACGACTTCTTCCTGCATCTTGCGAAGCTGCTCGCGGCGATATTCGACATCGTTCTCGCGCGCAGTGAGCGGGTTATCGTCGCCTGTCGCGGTGAGGTCAGCGATGACCATGCGGCCTTCGACGCGGTCCTTGAGATTGATGTAGTCGTCGAGCTCGATATCAGGCCAGTAGCTGACGAGCTGGATGCACGCATTCTTGCTGCCGATACGGTCGACGCGGCCGAAGCGCTGGATGATCCGGACCGGGTTCCAGTGAATGTCGTAATTCACCACCATGTCGCAGTCCTGAAGGTTCTGACCTTCGGAAATGCAATCAGTGGCGATCATGATGTCGATCTCGCGGGTTTCGCTCTTGAGGCGTTCGATCTGCGCCTTCTTTTTGGAAACCGGCGAGAAGAGCGCGAGCACGGCGTTGAAGTCGAAGCCGTGACCGAGCGTTGTCTTTGGCCCGCCGGAGCCGGTGACTAGGGCAGAGTGCCGCCCGTCCTTCGCCGCAATAAAGCCAGCGATCTGATCGTAGAGATACTCTGCGGTATCGGCGAAGGCGGTGAAGATGAGCAGCTTTCCATTGCCCTCGTTGATCGGATCCGTGCGCTTGCGCTGGATGAAGTCGATCAGATGCTGGAGCTTCTCGTCATGCTCGGGCTCAACCCGCTCCATTTCTGCGAGCAGTCCGTCGATCAGCGCAACATCGCCTTCGAGATCGTGGCGGTAGGAGAGCAGGTCCATGTCCTCGAGCGCGACGCGAACCTGACCGCGTTCGAGTTCGGTTGGCACGTCATCTTCATCATCGGGGCGTTCAATTTCATAGGCGTAGGCTGAACCGCCTCCACGCTCGAATTGGGCGATGGCTTTGAGGGTTGCGTGATGCGTGGCAGAAAGGCGGGATAGAGTGAGCCGGAAAGCTTCAACCGAACTCTCCAGCCGCTTGAGCAGGTTGACACGCATCAGCGCCTTGATCGAGCTCTCGCGGTCGGTGCCTTTGAGGACGTTGGTTTCGGTCGCGGTGTCGTATTGCGAGTACTTGTCTTTTCGGCTCGGCTGGACGTAAGTCAGCGGCGCGTAGACCGCGAGGTTGAGCTTGCTTAGCTCGTCATAAATGTCGTTGAAGGTCGGGACATCAGGCCTGTCCGTGAGCGCGGGCCTGAACGTCGCTGGCTTCAACCGCTCCGGAAAGCCGCCGATTTCCTCGGTGTCATAATAGGTCGTGATGTGCCGCCGCGACCGCGCGATCGTCACGCTGTCGAGCAGGTCAAAGAAGGCAAAATCGAGCCGATCAAGAATGGCAGCGGGGGTGCGCTCATCGAGCGGGAGTTCCTCCCATTCGTTGAAAGCACGCTGGGCCTGCCGAAAAATCTCCTCGATCGTCTGGTTGGTGCCAAGCTTCTCCGCAAACGCCTTGCTGTCGCCCTCATATGCGAGTGCGAGTTGGTTCTTTAGGTCAGCAAACCGGTTGTTCACCGGCGTGGCCGACAACATTAGCACCTTGGTCTGTACTCCCGCCCGGATGACCTTGTTCAACAAAGCCCGGTAACGCGTCTCCGCCTCGCCCTGCGCCAGGGTCGCGTCATCGTTCCGGAAGTTGTGTGACTCGTCGATGACGATGAGATCGTAATTACCCCAATTCACCTGATCGAGCGGCATGCCCATCGAATGCCCGCTCGAACGCAACAGGTCCGTATGCGCAAGAACGTCGTAGTTCAGCCGATCCTCGGCGAGGATGTTGGTGGTTAAGTTTTTATTATAGGTATGCCAGTTGTCCGCGAGCTTCTTAGGACAGAGAACTAGGACCGATTTGTTTCGCAGCTCGTAATATTTGATTACCGCAAGCGCGGTGAAGGTTTTGCCAAGGCCAACGCTGTCCGCCAGAATGCAACCGTTGAAAGTCTCTAGCTTGTTGATCAGGCCGAGCGCGGCATCCTGCTGGAACTTGTACAGCGTGTTCCAGACTTTCGTTTCCCGGAACCCTGTCCGATCATTCGGCAACAGGTCCTCGTTAATGTCCTCCAGAAACGTCCGGAAGATAATCGAGAGCATCAGGTGATAAATGCGGGCAGGCGAGTTCTCAGCATAGACCTGTTCGAGCTGCTTACAGAGCGCATCGCTCACGTCTTGCAGTCGATCAGGCTGCTGCCAGAGTTGGTCAAAGAGACTAACGTAGCGTGAGACTGCAGGATCATCTGTGATCTTGTTTATCATGGTCAGGTTGCCAGGCTGGTAACCCAAGTCGGCGGTCGTAAAGCCGTGAAGGCCGGTGTAAACAGCGCTCGACGTGTCTCCGGTTGCGCAAAGGAATGAGGGTATTGGATCCTTGGGATTAGATTTGAAACTACCTTTTGCGCGTATCCAGTCGGCGCATTGACGCGCCAAAGCACGGGTCGTCATCTTGTTTCGAAGTCGAATCTCAAACGGCGTACCGGCAAGGTCTCGACGGTTCATCACCGGTGGAATGATAAACTCTCGATGCTGGCTCTTTCCTGGTCCGTGATCAGTGGCGAATGACGGTCCGGTAAAAATAAAATCGAAACTCTCGACGTTTTGCAGCTGCTGCTCGAGCGAAGCAAATGCATGAATAGAAAATGAGGCAGCCGCAATTTTGATTGCCTGCTTGTTTCCAAGCTCTGATTGCAGATCGTCGCCAAAGAGCGAACTTATATTGTCCAGTATTTCCATACGACCCTTGAAGCGCGAATTCGTCACCTAGGCAACCGGCCTTGGTCGGCGATCCGCTAATGTAAGCAATGATTTGCGAAGACATTTTTACCAGCCTAAATTGGGGAGCGTCGAGATATAGCGTTCCCCTGAAACTCGAAAGTGGTTGGCAAATGGTAGTGGTGCCTTCAGCATTTGGCCTCAGACCTCCAAGAGCTTAAGCGCAGCAACGCTGGCGCGGGCAGATAATGCTTCGGCAACTGGCGCGACAGCATCCTCAGGCGGATTGCCGTGCACCGCGACGCCCTTCTCAATTTCTTTCGTCACCGCTTCAGCAAGGTCACTTACCCGGCGGCGAATGTATGGGGCACCTAGCCCTGCCTCCTCCGCGAACCTCGCCACACTATCTCTGTCAAATTCTTCGAGTGTCGCCGCGCGGCCAAAGCGCATTGCGAGCTTGGGGGAGAGCTCTTCCCACATATGCGTGGCAACGAGATCGTAGAGCGGGGCAAGCACCACCTCGCCGTTCTCCCGGCGCAGCAGACTGTAATTCTTCGCGTGGGCATCGGCGTTGCCGATGATGAGATTGAAGATCGCCGCGTCGGCGAGCTTCAGCACTTCGCGTGCTGGCCGCGTCGCAGCGCTGCGCAACAGCGCGAAGCTATCGCGGAAAGCCGGCCCGCCCTCCGCCGCGTATTTGCGGTTTGAGGGGACGCTAAGTGCCTGAGCAAAGTCTTCCTGATGCAGGCGTTTCGTTTTTCCCTCGACCGACATCCGGTCAAAGCGTTCGACCAGCAGCAACGGCTTGCCCGCCGCCTCGCGCCACTCTGCGTGGGCACCATCAATGCCCACCGCGCGCGCCAGTGCGAGGCAGAAGGCCTCATTCGCAGCTAACCCGGCAAAGCGATCCGGTTCAGGCTTGATCAGATGCGTGGATGGTTCTCCAGGGCGAGGGATCGCAATGCCACCGTCTACATTGAGCACCACCGGCAGTTTGCTCTGTGCCCCTGCAAGGCTGAGCCTCGCGCCGCCCTCGCCTGCCAGCATGGGCACAGCTGGCAACCGATCGAGCAGTTTCGCTAGCTCGCCCTCTTGGAGTGGTTCTGGAGCGGTCTTGGAGTAATCTCGAAGCGGCACTTCGTCTTTGGGCAGGAAGGCTAGAGCACCGGCAACATCTCCGCCCAAGGCCTCAAGCAGCCGAAAAGGATTGTCGGGCGAAACTCCAAGTGCCCGAGCGATAGCGGTACGCTGGCTTTCTTCGGGAAGCAGCCCGCCAAAAACGGCCTTGCAAGCATGGTCTTTAAATGGCTCTTGCTGCTTGGGCATCGCATGGGAAAGCGCCGGGGCAGTTTTATCATCCAGCCATTCAGGCGCATATGCGAAATGCATCGCGCCACCTTTGTCGATCGAGAGCTCGCCTGTCTGGCGCTCTTCCCACCAGACCACCAACGTATCTAAGATTGGCAGCGTCACTCCGACTCATCCTCGTTGAGCGTGTCCGGTCGACCCGCAATCACTATCCCGTCGGGCCGCTTGACCTGAAGTTCACAACCAAGTGCGGCGAGAACATTGAGCGCTTTACCCATTTGGACAGTGGGCTTCCCCCGCTCCAATTCGACGAGGAAGCGCAAACCGACGCCGCTTGCAGCGGCCAACTCGTCCTGTCGCAGACCAAGCTCCTTGCGTTCTTCGCGAATGATTTGGCCGATAGCGGCAACATCGAGCATGAGCACCTCCTTTCCCGATCGGGAAATCTACGCAGATAGTCGATCAAATTCAAGATATTTTTCCCGAAAGGGACATTTACCATTCAAAAGGCGGCTTTGAAAAGTGCAATTTCCCGTTCGGGACATATTACACGCTTCGAAAATTTCGTGACACTGAGCCTAAAGTTACTCAAAGTCAGAGGCTCAAATCGCGGTTCAGCGAAGTCGGGGAGAAAATGTGGTAAAGCGCCCTCGAAGAGTTTCGCATTTCCACTAAATCACAAGTGATTGCATCAGCCCACTTGCCACCTCCGTCTCCGCCACCTCGCTTTTCCCAGACAATCCCTTATAGTCCTCAAACCCGCAGAAATGCGGCGTTTTTTCGCTTTTCGCCGTCCGCATAGTTCCCTATATGTTCTTATGCATCCGGCGTCGAGTGTGGGTCTGGATGTGGGTCTGAGAGGAACGAGCAATGGGCAAACTGACGGCGATGGGAGTAAAGAATCTCACAGAACCAGGTCGCTATTCAGATGGAGAGGGTTTGATCCTCAAACTCGCCGCAAAGGGTAAAGGTAGCTGGATTGTCCGCATTCAGGCCGATGGAAAGCGCCGAGACTTCGGTTTAGGTCCACTTTCCGAGCTGCCGCTGGCCGATGCTCGCGAGGCCGCGCGGGCTCTCCGCAAGGAGGTGAAAGCGGGCGTCGACGTTCTCGCAGAGCGGGAAAAGGAAGCGTTGGTCATCCCCACTTTCAGCGACGCTGCCAAGCTCGTGCATGAAGAACACAAGGCCGCGTGGAAGAACGGCAAGCACCAAGCCCAATGGATCAAGACGCTTGAAACCTATGCCTTCCCGACTTTGGGCGACAAACTCGTTTCGGACATTGAGGGCCCTGCAATCCGCGATGCGCTTTCTCCGATCTGGCTGACGAAGCCAGAAACCGCGCGGCGGGTACGGCAACGAATCGGATCGGTACTGGATTGGGCCTGCGCCAAGGGTTTTCGCGAGACTGAAGCCCCGATGCGGTCGGTACTCCGTGGCTTGCCGCGCCAGCCCAAGAAGCAAGGCCACCTGTCAGCAATGCCTTATCAGGAACTCCCCGCGTTCTTCACATGGCTGCGCGGGCGCTCCTCGGTCGGTCGTCTTGCCTTGGAGTTTGTGATCTTGAACGCCTCTCGCTCCGGCGAAGTCCGCGGTGCCTCTTGGAACGAAATCGACCTCAAGAAGAAGCTCTGGACGATCCCCGCCGAACGCATGAAAGCAGGGACTGCCCACGTTGTCCCGCTTTCGGAAGCGGCCTTGGACGTTCTTAAGCGAGCGAAAGCATTTCGCTCCCCTGTCAGCGATCTAATCTTTCCGGGCCAGAACCCGCGTCGGTACCTTTCCGATATGACCTTGCTGAAAATTCTGCGCGACAAAGGCCACGATTATACCGTCCACGGCTTTCGCTCATCGTTTCGCGATTGGGTTGCGGAAAAGACGAACTATCCAGGCGAGGTCGCAGAGGCAGCACTGGCCCATACGATCACAAACAAAGTCGAAGCGGCCTATCGACGCACGGACTATCTCGGCAAGCGCAAGCCAATGATGGCGGACTGGGCGAATTTCGTGGCCGGCTGAACGTGCGAATACGGATGGCGGCTTTGCGCCCCAATTTCGGTCATTAAAGTTCCGACGCTAATTGTCTGAAAGCAGCCGTTGGCACATGCGCAAAAAAAATCAAAACACTGCCCGAAAGTGCAGGGAGTACCTCGGATTTGCCGATCAGCTCAAGCCGCCCGTCGGTCATCCCTAGGTTAAGTTGATTTCAAATGATCTGCCGAAATAGAATTTGAACTCACACAAGCCGTTCGGAAATCTTTCTTGTTCGGCGAGCCTCTGCTAAGTATTTGGCGAGCAAGCTTTTGGCCAAAATGAAGCGGGACGTTGCACCGATCATGCAATCGAAATTTTTGCGACCAACAGCGACAAGAACATGAAATCCGCGACGTCTCGTCCATTAGCGTATCCGCGCCGCAATGACGCATGCCTTTGCGGATCGGGAAAGCAATTCCGCCAGTGCTGCCGCGACCATTTGCCCGGATTTGCCATGGGAGAAGCGTGGCGCGAACCTGCGCGTAATAAGCAATGGCCTAAGGTACTTCGCGCCATTCGCGCAGACCTCACGCAATATACGATCTACCACCGCACCAATACGGTGCCATTGATGCGACGGCTGCCGCCAGAGGGAATTGCAATCCTCAGCATCGACATTGAGGCGCTACACGAGTCCGTCGAGCAGCTCACTGGTATATACGGACGCCTCAGCCGGTTGGCAGAGTTGCCTCAAGTGTTCGAACGATTGCGTGCCAACATCGACGATCCACGCTGGCAGCGAAAGCTGACTTACCACCAGGCGATGGTGGCACACCTTCTCGACGACGCCGCGGGGGCTAGGCGAGAATTGGCCAAGCTGGGGCTGATCACGGCGCAGGAAGCAGACCTCGATGTTCTCCAGCTCCACATCGACATCAATGGGGATACGATCCCGCTCGTCGAAAAGCTGCGCCTTTATGATCGTGTCCTCGAGCTGACGACATCGCGAAGAGACCGCATCCAATACGCGGCGGCGAAGGGTGTGGAATTGACGTTGGCAGGCGACACCGCCGGCGCGATTGCGGTCTGCGATGAATCGCTCAACGCCGCGCGGGAATCCGAAGAAGAACGACCGTTCGGGCCTGACACGCAATTGTGGTTCTGCAAGCTGCTGGAAGTGGCCGGCATCGCGAAACACCATCGAGCTTATTTTGACGATGCGTCCGAACGGCTGCGGGCACTCGTTGAGCTGACAGATCACTGGACGCCCGCCGGCCTCGGTCACGTCAATCGTTGTCTCGGTGACGTTCTCCGCTTAGCCGGGCAATGGGAAGACGGTGCTGCTGCCTATTCTGCGGGATATGATTTGGACGGCGACCCTGCCTGCCGCATCTTCGAGGCGAGCTGCCGGCTGATGCAGCGCCGCGCGATTGATGCGCTCGAGATCATCGAATCCGTCGATTTCGAGACTCTGGAGGTGCCGGAACGCGCAGACTACGCAATCGCTTATGCGGCCATCGCTATCGCCCTGCGCGACAGAGCAAGGCTCGACGATGCCGCCGCCAAGCTCAAGGCGATCTCTCCAGTTCGGCAATACTTCGCTCATGAGAACGTCAGGTATCAACTCGCGATTGAACGAGCACGGGCCGCGATTTCGGCCGGTACGCCAGTGCCAAAATCAAGCCGCCTTCTCGACTGGATCAGCTCGATGTCGCGCTGGTTCATGGTTCAGCCCAACATCGCCGGGATCGGCCTCAACCTGAATAACATGGTCGATGACGCGATCGCCGCCCGCCGCGGGAAACGGCCTACCGACGAAGAGGGCAGCGAGTGACCCTTGTCGTAGAACCCACAGCCATATTGCCGCAGTGCTTGGGGTCGGTCTGGACTGTCGCCGATCCGGACGAGCTGGCCGAGGTTTGTGCGCAAATCCTCATAGGCCGCGCACTTCACGCCGCGATGATTCTCGACGGCGTCCATCCGGCAGGCACGCCTCCGATCGTTAGCGCGGCTTTAAAGGAAAAGCTCCGCCTGGAACTGCATCCCCAAACCGATCCAAAGATCTGGCATCGAGACGGCCTCTTGTTCGAAATCATTAGCTGGGTCGCTGCCCGCTTGACCGCGACTGTTGACGACGCAATTTCTGATCCGCACCTGAAGGCGACCAACCAAGGTACCGACTGCGTCAAGGTGACGATCGATCCGGGGACGCGGACGCTTACACGAGCAACCGTCTATGAGTACAAATGCACGACCAATTGGCGGCAGCTGTTCTCGCAGGACGTCCTAGCGGCTTTTCGGGAATATGTTTCGGGAGAGCGCGACAACCAACTCGCGCAGGCAGCGATCACACTTTTGATTGGCTTGGGCTTCACACCCCAAGAACGCAACGTAGCCTACGATGAGCTGATCCGAACGCGACCGCTCGCATTCCAGGCTTCGTTAACCGTTGCGCCAAGCGGCTTCACTGCCGAGCAGCGCCTTGCTCTTTTTTCGGGCTATGACACGATTGCCGGCGATGTCACCACGCGCGGCGGCGATACTATGCCGCTCGACGACGTGCGCGCATGGTTCGAAGATTTCTCTGGACGGGTTTGGGCAAGAATCGAGGCGTTCGATGTTCGACGCTGAAACTGCGGCGCTCATCCGATCGGCACCGCCTTTGCGCGGTATCGACCCGCAAATCCTGCCACAAGAACTCACTAGTATTTACGCCGAGCTTGCCGGCCTGCGCCTTCGCGCGGCGCAACTTGCCGACGCGCCGGATTATATTGCCCAGATCGAACGTCTCTCGCGTATTGCGGCAGTCTACGAAGCACAAGTCGATGACACCGTCGACGGCGAAGCACGCCGGGCCGCAGCTTTTGTCGCCGGCACGGCCTATCAGATTCTCGGACGCGTATTGCCTGCGATACCTGACCGCACCACGTTCCTAAGTGCGGCGGCAATCCATCCGCGGATTGCCGCGCCGCTGCTGTTTCTGATCGCCGAGCAAAGCCCAGATGCGCGTGAGGCGACGCGCGGGCTCACTGGCGACCGCCTCGAAGACATTCACCGCGGGGCCCTGCTCGAGAGCATCCAGGATTTGGCGCAAGAGAGGTTCACCGCGATCCTCGAGCGCGCGGAACGCTTGGCGCGCCTACAGCCTTCTCCGGGCGAAGGCCTCACCGAACAGGCGACACAGGGTCTCTATGGCCTCTGCTGGGCCGGCCTCGTCCATCTGGTCGCACGCCTTCTCGCCCAAGTACCGCCCGTTCTGGCATATCCACTCCTGGACACCCCACAGGCCTTGTTCGATCGCGTCACGCAACTGGCCGTCGCCAACTTCGAAGCACCTGGGCCCGGTGCCCGCCTCGTCTCAGCTTATGCCGGCCCACGTCATCTTGCACGATTGCTCCGGCATGTTGCCGATGGCCTAGAGGGAGCCGGCATAGCCAATCTACCGGCGCCTGTCGGAGCGGCCGAACCGGCCTGGCGGCGCTGGCTGCGCCACCGCGCTCTGACAAAGCCTACGCTTTGGCCCAATCATCGCCAAGCCATTGCGACTGGATTTCTCGACGCCGGCACCTCCGGTGTCCTAGTTCTGCCCACCGGGGCTGGGAAGACGACCCTATCCGAATTGAAAATTGCCGCGACGCTAAGTGCCGGCCGGAAGGTAATCTTCCTTGTTCCCACGTTGGCACTCGTCGATCAGCTACGCGACGACCTTGCCGAAAGCTTCCCTAAGAGCCTCGCCAATTACGAGATTTCAGCCGATGGAGATCTCGTCGCGTTTATCTCCGGTCCTGAACTTGGCGCGATCGAGGTGATGACGCCGGAGCGTCTACTCGCAGTTCTTAGCTTTGCCGATGCGGACGTCACTGAACTAGGCCTAATCGTCTTTGATGAATGCCACCTCCTAAGCCCAACAGGCGGAGGCGCGCGGAGCGTCGACGCGATGCTTTGTCTCCTTCATGCCCTCCGGCGAGCGCCCGATGCCGACTATTTGCTGCTGTCAGCGATGCTGCAAAACGCCCCTGATGTCGCGGAGTGGCTCGGCCAGCTCACTGGCCGTCCTTGCATCAGCTTTCTCGACCCGTGGAAGCCTAGCCGACAGGCTCGCGGCGTCGTTACCTATTCGGAAAACCAGCTGACCAGGGCGAATCAGGTCGTCCGAGCTGCAAATTTCGCCAAGCGCAACGGACAGCCTGCGAACAAGCCACCGCTTGAGTTGGTGCCATTCGCCCTCTTCGGGCTGCACAACGCCTGGGCGCGCAACGCACCTGCCGATCGCCGCATTGTTCGACTTTCTGACGGCAACGTGCGGTTGAACTACGGCGTCGGCGGAGCAACTCCAAACTCCAACGAAGTCGGTGGTTCCTTCGCCGCTAGTGCCGCTCGCGCAGGATTGAAGACAATCATGTTTGTCAATCAGGCCGATCACGCTCCCAGCACCGCGCGACGAATCAGAGCTGGCCTCCAACCTGTTGGCGCACTTACAGAATTTGAGAACAATCTCTGGACCGAGATCATCGCCGAGCTCGGTGGGCCGCAGCACTCGCTGCTGGATCCCACTGCGCCCGCGCTACCCCACAATGGTGACATGATTGCTATCGAGCGACGTATGGCTGAGTCGCTTTTTCGGCGACGCGACGGCGCAAGCATTATCGTTGCGACGCCGACGCTCGCCCAAGGTATGAACTTGCCGGCTGAGGTCGCCATCCTGGCAGGGACAATGCGCCATGACGAAGATGGGCGCGAGCCACTCAAAGGCCACGAGATTCTTAATGCTGCCGGTCGCGCAGGCCGCGCGGGCCACCTCGCCAACGGGACAGTCCTGCTGATTCCAGAGCCGCCGGTCGCCTTTGACGCGAATTGGGTTCCGACCGGCGCGGCGTTCGATATGCTCGGAAAGGTGCTGCCTACAAACGACCAATGCGTCATGATCGACGACCCTCTGACGTCCTTGCTCGACCGCATCCAGCTCGGCGACGTTGATTCCCCAGATGTACGCTACTTTTTGAGCCGCTTGCGCGCTGGCGACGGCGAGGAGCAGGATGTCGATCGCCCGATCCAAATGATGAGCCGTTCGTTCGCAGCCTTTCAGGCACGAAGGGCCGGCAATGAGGCGGCTTTTGATGCCAAGATCGCTTCGCTAAGGGGAGCGCTTGACGCCGATGCCCAAGCAGCCGAGGTTGTGACGGTGAAGGTCGCCGCATTCAGCGGCATGCAGCTCGAACCTCTGACGGCGCTCACCACACGCATTACGGCGGAGATTGACGATCTGCCGACATCGATCATCGATTGGTGCGATTGGCTAGTCGATTTCATGATCGCCGACCGGCGTAGCTACGCGTTGCTCTTCGGCCGCGATGTTGAGACGGTCAAGGCGGTCACGCGCGGCCGGAAGACCGGGGGAGATAGCACCGACGCTGAGATAGGATTGTTGAAGCCGGCTCTGCGAGCTTGGCTGAGTGGTGCTCCGTTCGCCACCATTGAGGCTGCACTTGGCGTCATGCCCGCCCAGATCAGGACCTGCAAACGGTCCCGGGACTTCGTGCTGCGGCTAATGAATCGGAGGTTCTACATGATTGCGGGAGCGCTCACCGCGCTCGTCCAACATGCACTTGACGAGGCCGGCAAGGTTTCAGCTAATCCCGCGGTCCTGGAAATCCTTGCGATCGCTATTCGCAAGGGTCTCGATTCGCCGGAAAAGGTCGCGTTCGCCCATCGATCGCCCTCGATCCGCTCGCGCGTACTCACCCATCGCGCTTATGCCGAACAGGTTCCCGGTCGCCAGGACCAGTTAGGCGCTGATTTTCAGACGATTCTTCGGTCGATTGACGCCCATTTAGCCTTCGGCAGATTTCAGGCTGGTGAGCGCGCTCCGGAACCTTGAATGGCGGCATCAGCCAGATCGTCGCCAATAGCCGCCATTCAGCTAGCGGCCCAATTCCAGTCAAACCATCAAAGGCCAATATCGAACGGTTTGACCCGCTCCTTGGCTAGCTCGGGAGCCTTCTCGGGTTCAGCCTGTCGATCAGAGTTAGTCGCTTGGATTTGACCCAGCCTGAATCCCTTCGCCGCCGATATGCCAAGTCGCTCGGTGATTTCAGCGGCTGATGTCTTCTCGCCCAGATTGGTCGCAATCCCTCGCCCAACTTTGTCTCGGTTGTCGACAATCAGCGTGAGCTCGTCTCGCAGGCGCGTGATCGTGACGAGGAAATTGCGCTGCGAGAGCAGTCGCCGCTCGCGACTGTCGAGCACGGCGATGCCCTTATCTGCCGTGAGGCCCTGCGCCATGTGAGCGTTGAGCGCGTAGGCGAGGTCGATCCGCTTCAACATCGGGTCATTCGGCTTCAGCTTATGCTCCATGCCGCTGGAGCTGGTGACGGTCACCCCATCCTGATCGATCGCGGTCACGGTTGCGCGGTCTGCATTTATCATTCCGCGCTGGTGATCGCTCGCAGTCCATCTGATCGCGTCTCCGGTGTACAGATCGAGATCCTTCTTCTCGAACAGCTGCAATGTTTGGTCGCTGCCCTTCGCCGACAACCTCGCTGGCACGAAGCGGCGCAAATGCCCCCGCTCATCGCGAAGCGTAACAACGCCCTTCTCAGTATCGACGGCGGCGATCTCATGGCTTCCGCGCCCAAGCCTATGGCGCGATTGGCGGCTTGCCACTTCAAGCATCATGCCCGGTTGATAGTTGCGCGCGTAGCGCAATTCCTCGCGTGTCGCATTCACACGGGTCAGAACCGCAAGCCTTGCGCTTGCTGGTCCGATTTCGCCATTGGCGGCGAGCCCGGTTTGAACGGCGGCATTTATCTCGGAGCGCAACCGACGACCTGCCGCGAAGATCGATGTGCGTTCGCGCTCGGCAGGCGGAAGGGACAGCCAGCGTTCCGCCGCGACGATTGCGCTGTCCTCCTGGACCTCGACGATATGATCCTTGAGATGTTCGAGTGCATCGCTGGTTTTGCCCGACTGGGCCGCCTGCTGCGCCCTCTTCAATGTATCTGAGCGCGCACGAAGATTGTGATCCATGCGCGCCGTTTCGGCCCCGACGCGCTGCGCAAGAGCGAAGGGCTTGCCCGCTTCGACAGCCCCTAACTGTTTTTCGTCGCCCATGAGAACGAGGCGATCGACTTTGAGCAGATTGGCAAGACGGATTAGGCGGTCCTGGTCGCGGGTAGAAACCATTGAGGCTTCGTCGAGAACGAGAACAGTGTCGCGATAATCTTCGCGCGCAGCGGCGATCTCGGCTTTGCCTGCCGAGCCATCAAGGAGCTTACGATTCTGTCCAAGAAAGCGGTGCAAGGTCATCGACGGAATGCCCGTATCCTTCTCCAGCATGCGCACCAGTGTGTTCTGGACCCCGAGACCGATGACCCTCTTGCCATGCTCTTCCAGAAGCTGATTAAGTGGGCGCAACATACTTGATTTGCCCGCTCCTGCCACACCCTGGACGGCTACGACGCGATTGCTCGAAGACAGGATCAATCGGCCTGCTGCCTCCTGGCCGGCGTTTAGCTTCATGCCGTAGTTGATAGCCGCCGAAGCTTGCAGATACGGTCCTGCGGTCTGCGCGTCGAGGATAGGATGAGCTGCGCCGTTGCCCTTCTCGATCTCGGCCAACATGCGAGTCTCCAGCGCCAACGCATTGGATGTGGTCAACCACCCTTTTTGCGAGCCTCGCCCGCGTAACAGCGCGCCCTGCTTCGCGAGTTGCTCAATGCGTTTTTCGACTGACTTCATCGTCGTCGGCAACCCGAAATCGAGCGCAGCCTTGGCGAGATCGGTGGCCTTAAAGGCCGCCTCCCGCTCGGACAAATGCCGCACCGCCGATGCAACCGCGTGGGCCGTCGCAATATCTTCCCGGCCTTTCATATGAAGCCGCTTGGGAATGAGCGGATCGCCCTCCTTGATGCCCATTTTCTCGGCAACGCTGGCGATCATTGCCTTGCCCCGTTCAAGTAAAGTGGGGCGATCATTTGCCCGCTTCATTGCCGCAACAGTCAACTCGTGTGAACGCAGCTTCGCGTCGCGCACCATGCCTTCAAGGTCGAGCCTCTGATCCCAAGCCTGTCCTTCCCATTGGGCCATCAAGGCACCGCGATCGACATCGCTTTGTTTGGCCTGCCGGGTCGCCAGCGTCGCCACCAGACCAGCCTCGAGCCCGCCGCCGCGTCGGGCTTCGAGCACCTCCTGCCGTCGCGTCGAGAAGGCCATCACCGCGTTACGGTCGATGCCCTTGGCTTCGAAATTGCCATGCTTTCCGAATGCGCCGATCCAGTAGCCAAGCTTCTCTACCTCGATTCGGAAGCGCGCCATTGTCATGGCATTGAGCAAGGTATTGTGCTGCCACAGCTTGTCGTTACGCAGCGCTCTCCACTTGCCGTCCTTGTCCTGCGTCATGTTGGCGACGACGGCGTGGAAGTGCAGGTTCGGTTCCTGATTGCGATTGGTGTCGTGCTGGAACAGCGCGACGGTCAGGTTGTCGCTGGCATGAAGTCGCTCTTTGCCACCCTTCTCGGTGCGATACTGGGCCGCATTCTTCTCCGCCCATTGGAGGGTTTCGACGACCGCCGAACGGTACGCGTCGATGATCCGTTGATCCTTGCCGACGAGCGCCAGAAGCGACCAGCTTTTGGGCAGCGAAAAGGTCAGGTCTGTCCCGGCGCGGTGATACTGCCCCTGGTGCCCGATCCGTTCGCCAGTGGGCAGTTCGCCGCGCAGAATCGCCTCAAACGCTTTGGCATCAACCGTGCCTGTAAGACCCAACCTTTCGGCACCCTTACCGCCCCAGATGCCGGACCGATCAGCGTCTGCCTTGGTGTAGTAATTGTCGTTGGCGAAGTAGTTCGCAGCACCGCCTGCAGAGCGCACATTGGCAACCGAAAGCATCGCTCAGCGCCCAGCACGCGTGGCTGCCTTGCGTTCGCGATATTCGCGAATGCGTCGTTGGTAAGCGACCACCACGCGGTCCCGCAGTTCCTTATCCTTGTGCGTGCGAAGCCACCCATCAAGGGCGATCTTGGTGAACAGCAGATCGGCCAGAACCTGATCGCGGAACGCCTCGTCCTGGGGCTGCTCCAGAGCCTCGATGACTGTGAGTTTCAGCCACTGGCTGACGCTCATATGCGCTGCATCAGCAGCGGCCTTAACAAGCGCATGAAGGTCTTCGTCGACATAGCATTGAAGGGCAAATCGCACGGCGTCACCTGACGTTTGGCCGACCCTCCACGGCCCAATGACCCCTCTGGACTGACATCAGTCTACGGCAGCGACCACCCTGTAGGAAAACGCTAATTTTCGATGTCAAATTAACGACTTAGCTGCGCGCAACTCACATGTGAGTTCCGGATTGCGGCTTGACATCAGATGACATTACTTGGCGACAGATGCCAAAAAGTCGGTAAAACCGGCAGAAATCCTCGCACCCCAAACACCGGATCTCCGGGTACGGTGTGCGCGAAGTTGTTCCCTATCTGGACCGTTGTGATCGACCGCTTCCCCGCTCGTATTCTGACGGCAAAGGCCTTGGTTTCACGCGGATTTTGTAGCCCATCCGGCGCTTGACGGATAGTCTCTAAGAAGACCTTCGCGATCGCTGAAACCGCGAATTTGTAGCACCTGGCCATTTTCAGGCTGCGATCTTTGACCAACAGACCCAAAGCCCGCGAAGGGCATCATAGCTCACGGCCATATCAGTTTGATGAACGCCGGCAAGAATTTGCCGGGCGTCGTGGTCAGATCAAATTACGTAAACGCCGCGCGTCTTCAGCACTAGACTTGCAGCTCTTTGCTAGGCTCAGGACCCATTGATCCGAGAGGCATGATCTGATTCAGGCTCCGCAAGGAGACTGAACATGAGCGACCT
>NZ_JAHCBF010000013.1 GCF_018398395.1 Croceicoccus gelatinilyticus
ACATCTTCCAGCCCGACGAATGCGCCAACTACTTTAAATCATGCGGCTATGAGCCGGAATGAACGGAAACCGCTCTAATTGTCATGCTCCTGTTCTGGAGCCTGCGCGTCACATACCGGCGTTAAGCGCCAGAATTTGCGCGATAATAATTAAAAGAAATTTCGCTTATTTGCTGGCCGAAATTTTGGTTATTTCCTGCATCTGATTTTAATTTCCTGACAGAGATTCCTTTTAATTCCTGCATCGAGGCCGGATCGCCACCGGATCGCAATGGGCAGTAGCGACGCGCTCCTAATCTGCGGGCAGCGCATCTCCAGCGATCTCGTAGCACGAGAAGCGATACCGCATGGAGCCGTTGGCTCTCTTCATATCGGCCGCGAGTTCTTCGCCGAGCTTCTGGCAAGCCTCAAGCGTTGGCAGGTCAGGCACCTGGACGTGAACGGGCGGGTTTGATCCCGCTGCAAAAACGACCAGCAGGAAATCACGCACCATCATTTTTCTCCTTTTCCAGACACCATCCTATAATGGTGTCCTGACCAGACAAGAGACATAAATGACCTATCAAGCCACCCTCGAAACCCTGTTCCTCGTAATGGTCGCGGTACTCGCCATCTCGTCGGTCCTGCTCTTCGTGCCTGTCCCGAAGCTCGGGCTCGACCGCGACAAGGCGCTTTACGGGATGCTGGCCGCACTCGGCCTGGCCATTACATGGACCGGCCTCCTCGGGTACGGCGCAGCCACTGGCCTGCTACCCGTCGCCTGACCATGCAGAAGGCTTTCCCTTTTATTCCAGGACAAGTCTGTCCGAATATTCAGGATGAAGGGAAAAGAGACATGGAACTCAACCAGCAGATCATCGACCTCATGCGCGGCCTTGGCATCGACGGCGGCGCGATCCACCAGTCGCTTTCGCCTGACTGCCGCGAGATCCGCCTCCCGGGCTACGAGAACGCGATCAGCGACATGTTCCGCCTCGAGCCCGTCATCGATGCGCTCAAGCAGCTCGGCCTCAGCATCCTGGGCTACGGGGCAGGGCAGCCCTTCATGCAGGACGACTTCATCGGTGCCACGATCACCGTGAAGGTCTGATCGCGGCCGAGAGCCGCGACAGCCACCAACAGTCCAGCTGCGGAGCACGCCATGCGAGAGAAAGCCGTCGTCCTTGAAGCCATCGCGCAGGCCCTCGGGGCCGCGCGAGGACGCGAAATCGCTGTCGCCGACCTTCCGACGACCGTCCACGCCCTGGACCTGAAGGACGAAGATGCAGAGCACTTCGTCCAATGCGTTTCCGAAAGCTTCGCGCTTCATGCGCTGGCCGAAGAGGAACTGGCCGCAATTCTGCGGACCGAGTCCCTTCGAAGCCTGACGGACTTCAACGATATGTCGATCGACCAATTTGCCGATCGTATCGCCGTCCTGCCTGAGTGGGTCGCGCAATAATATCCGCCTCAGCGGCTAATTTTGAACCTGATTGAGCAGGTTCCCTGACACGTTTCGAGACGATCCCTTTCGGGGGAAGATTTTCGCATTCGCAATCAGGATGGAAAAACCATGTCCACCATCTCGCATCACGAAGGAAACTCGATGATTTTCACTGTCGCTAGCGCCGGTCTCTATGCTCTCGTTCCCGTGGACCACGACGAAGACGACGACGACGTCTGCTATTTCGTTGCAAACTTCGCCGATCACGTGAACCGGCGCATGGCGGATGAGCTCTACGAGATTCCAGCCGATCTTCCCGCCAATGCAGTGCATTTCGAAGTGACCTCTGCTGGTAGCGGGCATAGCGTAATGACGCCGTTTGGTCCGCTGACGGCGGCGGATGCTTACATCCTGGTTCCCGTCGAAACGGACGAGACCAATCTCTTTCCTGATGAACAGTGTGCCTTCAACTGGATCGTGATGGACCTTGCCAAGGGCGATACCGTCGCAGTTGAAGGCTCCGAGTTCACCGTCTCGCAGACCTCGCTCGGCAAGACGGAAATCTTCGATGTCGAAGACGTGCACGGCTTCGATGACTGGACGCCGATCCAGATTCCGGCCCGCGAGCATCGTCTCGAAGACATGATGTTCATCATCATCGACGAAGAACTAGAAGCAGTCATGGACTTTCTCCCCGGGGACAAGGAGATGGCGGCCCTGAAATTCAACACCAAGGACGGGAAGCCGAGAACCAACTGGCAACATCAGTTGGTCACGATTGATGCCGCAGGTCGCGCGTTGCTGGAGGAGCTGGCGACGCCTGTCGCCAAGGCCCTGATCAAGGAGCGAGACGATGTTGTCTATGAGCATGGGTATTTCTCGCTCTATCTGGGCAAGCCTGCGCCGCAACCGGCGCCGCGGCTTCCCCTCGCGGCCTGATTTCCGCCTGCCTTGCGGAAACTATCCTTGGTGGACGGCGGCTGGAGCATTTCTGTCCAGCCGCCAGCCATCCTAAAATGAAGAGCCCAGGCGCCGGACGACCCGCGCGCCGCCAAGGAGACCTTCATTTTGGCCCAGACTATCAAGCTGCCTGACGATCTCATGCAGGTGCTCCGCGAAGAGGCGGAAGCACAGGACCGATCGATCGCAGGACAGGTGAGGCACTGGATCCGGCTCGGGCAGGCGCTCGAGGCCTCGCTCCCTTACGAGCGCATGCGCGCAGCGCTTACCGGCAAACTCGACACCCGCGAACTCAGCCACGAGCAGCTCGACCACTGGAACGCGGGCATCTTCGCCATTCTCACAGGAGAAGGCGAGACGCCGGAAGCCTTTGCCGAGAAGGTCGCGGACGACGCCAAGTGACCAAGCCCACCCTTGCTATCGTCGTCGGCGCCCAGCGTCCGGCCGTCAGGCATTTTGCCCATTCGCTCGCCTCGCGTCATTTCCCCGGCGTCCTGGTCGACGCCTCCGACGGAAACCCGCAACGCCTGCTCACCGACAAGGCGAGCTACATCGTCATGGGCCGTTGCAACTGGAGCCTGATCACCGCGGCGCAGGCCGCCGGCTACCAGGTCTACGTCCTGCACGTCGTCATGGAAGACGAAGATCCCCGGCTTGACGATGAGGCTACCGGCCTCGTCCTGCGAGCAGACTTCGGTTTCGTCCACGAACTGTCGGCCGAGACGGCAAGGCCCCGCCTCCAGCTCGCTTTCGAGAGGGGGACGCTTCTCAAGATCGCGTCGCCCGTCAGCGACACCATCACCAAGCTCTACGCCGAGTGCGTGACCGTCTGACGAGACAGGGGGAAGGGAAACCTGCCCCCTGCAAAGCTGGAGCCTTTCTCCATGACCAAGAAGATCGTGATCGGCGCGCCCGGTTCGCTCACCCAATTGCTCCGAGAAGCCCCGTCACTTCAGGGCGGGGAGGGATAGGAGCCTACGCGACCGGCGTTCTCTGCTCTTCAATATAGCGCCGGACGATATCAATCGGTGCTCCGCCGCATGAGGCAGCAAAGTATGACGGGGACCAAAGCCCCTTGCTCGATATTCGTGCAATCTCCGGGCGATCTCTGCGCAGCAACCTGCTTGATACGCCCTTCAGCGAGTTGACCAGTTTGGAGATGCAGACCTGAGGTGGGTATTCCACCAGCAGGTGAACATGGTCCTCCTCTCCATCGCACTCCACCAATTGTGCGCCAAAGTCTTCGCACACTCCGGCGAAGATTTTTCGCAGCCGGTCATGGTCGGCGTGGATCAGTCCGGCTCGCCGGTATTTGGTGACAAAGACCAAATGCACATGAAGCGCAGAAACTACATGCCTTCCCTTGCGATAAGCCGACTCTTGAACCATCAGACCAACCTCCATACCTACCCTCTATGGAGCTCATCCGAGGTCAGGTCTACCGGCTCAAGCCAACCACCCAGCAGATTGCCGATCTAGAAGGCACTGCTGGGGTGACCCGGCTCGTCTATAACCTGATGCTCGAGCAGCGCCGCACCTGGGGTCAGCGCCATAAACTTGGCCGGTCGACCCAGAGTGCCGAGATCAAGACCTTGCGCGCCGAGTTCGACTTTATCGCCGCGCGGGCTCAGACCACTCAGAAGCACGCACTCAACGACCTCGAGCGCGCTTTCCAGAACTTCTTCGCGCGCCGTGCCGCCTATCCGCGCCCGCGCCGCAAATATCTCGACGACAGTTTCCGGCACGACGGCCGCGAAGTTAAGGTCCGCCGGATCTCGCGCCGCTGGTCGGAGGTCTTCATTCCCAAGATCGGCTGGATCCGGATGCGGGACAGCTATGGCGGCAAGCTGGCCGGAATGGAAAAGAGCATCCGCACGGCGACCTTGCGCCGCGATGCTTCGGGATGGGCCGTCAGCTTCGCTGTTACTTGCGAATTCAAGGTTTCCGCAACGCCGCTTGGCCAGATCGGCATCGACCGCGGCGTTGCCGCGCCGATCGCTACGTCTGCTGGCGATATCTACCGGCTGCCTGATGGCGTTGCTCATACCGATGCCGCCATCCGCAGGGCCCAGAAGGCGTTGAGCCGGCGCAAGCGCGGCTCGCGGCGCTATGCCAAGGCTCGTCGCCGTTTTGCTCGTCTGAAGGCGCGTCAGGTCCGGCGCCGGCAGCACATGCTGCACGCGGTCTCTCGCTCGACCGCCAACGACAACGGCCTCGTGGCTATCGAAGCGCTCAATATCTCGGGAATGACCCGGTCAGCCAAGGGCTCTGCTGAAGAGCCAGGCCGCAGTGTTAGAGCCAAGTCTGGTCTGAACAGGGCGATCCTTGCCAGCGGTTGGGGCTCGTTTTGCCACCATGCTCGGCTACAAACTCGGAGAACGCGGCGGTATCCTGATCTCCGTCGATCCCAGGAGTACGTCCCGGCAATGCGCCGAATGTGGTCATACCGCGCCAGAAAATCGCGAGAGCCAAGCGACCTTCCGGTGCAATGTCTGCGATCATCAAGCGCATGCCGACATCAATGCCGCCCGTAATATCCTTGCGCGCGGGATCAACCTTAAACGGCGGGGGAACACTCCGTTGCTGGACGCTGAGGGCAAGGCATTAGCTCCCTGCGAAGCGTCAACTATCCTCTCGGTTGCGGCCTAGCCCAACTCAAGGAAATCCCCGTCTCTTCAGGGCGGGGAAGATGTTAACAGCCAGGTCGCCGAGGTCCTCGCCAAGCATGGCGTCAGCCCGGACGAGATCGATGTCACCGACGAGATCGACCGCGTGCCTGAGCCTGAGCCCGTCGCCTCTGCAGAAGTGCTCGAGAAGATGCTGTCCGTCTTCGACGTACCTCTCGGCCGAAAGCGCCTCCACCGGAAGTTCTACGCCAACTCGCACCCCACCAGCCCACGCCAGACCTTGAGAGGCAGACGATGAAGATCGATTGGAACGACCAGGACGAAGAAGCAGCCCGCGTTGAAGGCTGGTTCGTCAGCCCCGCGCACGGAAGCGACCGTCACGAAGACGATGAGCCGCATCTCGAGATGTCGGCGATCGAGGAGTTCGACATCTTCGACGGTGACGGCGAGGTATGGAACCATGTCTGCGCCGAAGCCCTCAGTGGCTCGCGCCTCCACATGAAGGCCCTCCGCTACGTCGCCCAGAACGATCTGCGCGAGAAACAGGAGATCATGAACGCGGTCAGCTTCGCGCGCCGCGCCTTCGACTTCGCCGAGGAGGCTTACATTCCCTCTGCACCAACCAGTGCATGAACTCCGGCGTCGTGCACTATCTTGTGCAGGAAGAGGAAGGCAGCTCGCATGACCTCTGACGACTTCAACGCCTGGCTCGACCATCTCTCGCTCAACAACCAGCAGGCTGGTGAGCGGCTGGGCATCAGCCGCAATACCGTCGCCCGCTACCGCCTTGAAGGCGCGCCCGCCAGCATCGGCCTTGCCTGCTCGGCGATCGCGATGAACCTCCCGCCATGGAAGCAGTATTGATCCGACTTCGTCCTGACGGACCGGACCGAACATCCGGTTCGAAGGGAAAAGTCGATGATCACCGTATCCAAGGCCCAGCGTATCCGTGCCCGTCTTGCTGGCCAGCCGCTGATCGGCCGGGCGCCGAAGTGCCTTTCGGCCGCCAATGACACCCACCTCGTCATCAAGGCGAGCTTCGCCGAGCTGCAGGCCAAGGAGCGCGTGCTCCTCTCCGATCTTGCCTGCGGCGACACGGACGAACGCGCCGTGTTCGCAGAGCTTGCCCTCGTGCGCCGCTCGATGACCGCCGCAGGTACCAGCCGCAATCTGCGCGCCGTTTCCTGATATCTTCAAAGGGAAGGAAAAATCATGACCACCCAGGCCATTCACGACGAGAGCGTGCCCATCTGCGACACCACCATCGTCGCCAAGACGGTTGCCGATGTCATCGCCGAGAAGTTCGGGATGACAATCTCGACCGTTCCCACCGACGAGAAGACCTGCCTTGATCGCACCCGCATCTTCAATCTGCTCGTCGATCAGGAGTTCGGCGTCTTCGAACTGATCATCGAATCCGCGGTGATCAAAGTCGAGGCATCCCACATCGAATGCGGGGAGCATGGCAAGGCCATCCACGCCCGTGTCGATCTCGAATACATGCACAAGACCGGCGGCCGCAATGGCGGCAGCGTGGTCAACATCTGGATGCGCAAGGACGGCAGCATCATCCAGATCTTGAACCGAGGATAATTACATGGCCCACGATGGCGCGCTCCGGCGCAGGCCCGCACCCGCCTCTAAAGGATCTGAGGTTCAGGCATCATTCGACAATACCATCGTCGCCAAGGCTGTCGCCGATTATATCTTCAAGACCTACAAAAAGCAGATCTCGACGACGCCGACTGCGGAAAAGTTCATCTATGACTATGGGCAAGCATTCCAGCTCTCCATCAAACAACAGTTCGGGGCCCTTTCGATCATGATCGAGAACGCCGTCATCGGCGTCGAGGCATTCCCATGCATAGCAGATGGCCCATGCAAAGCAGATGGCCCATGCAAAGCAGATGGTGACATCATAGTCCGGGTATTTCTCAAATACCGATTGGTCCAAACCGGAAATAAACGGCACGACATTGTCAAGCTCTTCATCAGTTTTGATGGATCACTGCTCTCTGCTCACGGACGTTAGGCCCTGTTGACAAACTGGATTCACAATCGCTGCGAGATGTGATTCAAGATAGCTTTTGCGGAGGTTATCTTGGCGCGGTTGCTGATGGAGGATGCCGAGTGGGCATTCTTTGAACCCTTTTTGATAGCGATCCGGGGGCAAGGCGGTCGCCCGGCCTCCAACCACCGCCTTGTTCTCGATGGCATTTTCTGGATTGCTCGAACCGGTGCTGCCTGGCGTGATCTGCCTGAAGAGTTCGGCAAGTGGTCGAGCGTGTATCGCCAGTTCCGGCGCTGGACCCTGGCCGGACTTTGGGAACTGGTGCTCGATGCCCTCAACGATAGCGGCGCAGCGCCAGACAGCGTCCAGATGATCGACAGCACCGTGATCCGCGCGCACCACTTGGCAGCGGGCGCAAAAGGGGGACTCAAAGACAGGGTTTTGGCCGTTCAAAAGGTGGCTTCACGTCCAAGATCCACCTCATTACCAACGCTCACGGCCTCCCTGTCCGGGCGGAAGTAACGGGAGGTGAAGTATCTGACTTCAAAGGCTTCGATGCTCTGGTCGACGATGACCTGCCGACGGCTCGCGTGTTCCTGGCTGACCGGGGTTATGACAGCGATCATATCCGGGCAACGATCACCGAGCGTGGCGGAACACCAGTGATCCCGGCCAAGGCCAATCGCAAAGAGCCGATCCCGCACGACACCGTCACCTACGCCTTGCGGAACCGTATTGAGCGGTGCTTCGCCAAGCTCAAATGCTCGCGCCGCCTCGCAACCCGATACGACAAAACCTCAGCAAGCTATCTCGGCTTCATACATATCGCCGCCGCCCGCCTCTGGACCAATCAGTTTGTCAACAGGGCCTAGGTGGGTGAAGGTGCGAAGCCGTTCATTGCAACATTGCTAGTGCTTGGCGGAACACTTGCATTCAATCGCGACGCAACTATCCTGCCCCTGACGCTAGGGCATGCTCCTGCAATATTGGGGCAAAATTGCATTGGAAAGGGGAGCAATGGCGGGAGATAATTACGATAAAATAGTCGGGACCCTCAATTACTTTGAAACCCGCAAAGCGAATCAATCTCTCGATAACATCACTGACCAACTGCAACGGCAGGAACAGCAGCGCCGCAACGAAGAATATGCTCAGCGCCAAGCTGAGGACGAATTTCTCGAACTTTGCCAACGTTTCGAAGCACTCGCGCAGTCAAAGCCTTCACCTAGGACTTATTACGATAGTGAAGTCCTGCGCGTGCGATTGAAAGATTTCGACGACAGCTTCTTGAGCGATTTCATGCTGCGCGAAAGGCTTTCCAAGATGCGGGAAGGCGCTACAGACATGCGCAACAACTTCGCTGCCAATTTGGGCCTTGAGAATCAGCGCAAGGTCAACGTCCTGTTCGAAGTGCCCGAAAAACTTGCCGCGGCGCGGGTGCAATATCTTGCCACTGCCGCTTACGAGGCAACGAAAGATAAGCGATGGCTGGGTGCCCTTGGCGTTGGAGGCTTGGCCATTGCGGTAGGCTTGCTGCTGCTCGCATGGTGGATTGCTTTGGCTTGGGATACCATTTTCGTCACAGTCCTAGACGGACGGCAGTCCTACTTGCTTGCCCCAACGCTCGCGACGGTGGGCACGGCGATGTTGGCTTACTTGCTTTTTAGTCGCTTTCTCGAGCGCCGCAGGGCTAGAAAGGCATTGGCGAAAGCAAGTTCCGAAATGGATTATTTGGATCACTATCCACTTCTGACGCCCGGAGCGTCGCGTAAGCGGCTACAACAGGCGAAGAAAGATGCGGATTGGGCGATGATCGATGAAGATCCCCACGCCATCGATCCGTCGACGCAAGCCAGCCTTCGCGAAGGCATCAGCAAGCTGGAACGCAAGCTGGCAATCAGTCGGGAATATACGTTCGGTTCATAGAAAGGCACCCGCTCGTCCGACGAATTTACCTGTCAGGCGTACCCCAGCCCCCGCCGTTTTCCCTATAGGCGATAATCGTCGCCAGCCAAGCAATACGCTCGATATAGTCGTTTTGAGTAAACTCACCTGTGGGTGGCTCATCGTCAGCGCGGTCCATCCCGATCAGGTCGTCATGCCCCGCCTCGCCCTGCGACAAAAGCTTGTTATTCATCTCCTTAAGATTCAGTTCGATGAATTCGAGCAATTCCTCATCGCTGCGCTTGGTGAAATAGGGAAGATAGCAGGGATGCTGTACGCTGAGATCGAAAGTGTTTTCGCCATACAGGTCGTTACCTCTGGCCTCGGCAACCTCGTCCGGATTGGAGCAGCGAAAAGACAACGGCACTCCGCCAGACGGCCAATACTTATTTCCCCCGTAGCGATTGTCCTCGCGCACTCGGCGTACGCCGACCTTGGTAAGAGAACGCTCGCTCTGCATGTCGGCGACCATATTGCGATAGCGCCCGGCACCGTCATTCTGGCCTAATGCATCCATGATATTCGAGACGTTGGCGAGAGTGCGCAACTGTTCAGCGAAGGTCAGCTGACTTTCGGGAGGCTCACGTAAATGAGGTAATGGACGTCCCCAAGACCGTTCCAGGTCCCGGATTTCAGCCTCGGTCTTTTGCTCACTCTCTCCACTGATCAGCTTGCTGACGCGTTCTTCCATGGTTCCCTGCGTCGTGGCGAAACGGAGCGCCCAAATCCAGCGGCCGTACGCGCTGTTCTTCCGCATCGTTTCCTGCGTCCCGTTGGGCCCTAAAGCCGTGTCGATTTCATTCCTGACACAGTCGGCATCGAGTGCGCGCAGGCAATCCTCACCGAGCGAAAACCCGCGATAGGCGCTCCAGGCACCATAGCTTGACGTGAATCCCATGAGCGCCACTGCACCAACAATCAAAGCGCCGATATCGATCCCCAAGCCCGTTTTGAACAAATTGACGTCCCCCTAATCTGTCAGTGCTGGCGCAGTCTGCGACGACTATCCCGCCGCAAAACTAATATTCAAATTGTGGAGGTCAAGTTTCCACGTGGTTTCAGAAGATCGGCGATACTATAACGTGGTCCGTATCGGTGGGGCTCCAACGTCTCAAACCTGCGGTAAGAATTATGTGGTTGTCTCAGTTTTGCGGGGTATCAATCAGCGCCATGTGGCTTCCTCATTTTGCCAAGAATGGCCCAGCGCTGCCCGCCGGCTTTCATGCGAAACGCAATCTTGTCGGAATGACCTAGATGGGGCGGCAAGCGGCCTGACGTTTTTAGGAAACAGTCCACGGCAATGCTGTCTAGGCCCTGTTGACAAACTGGATTCACAATCGCTGCGAGATGTGATTCAAGATAGCTTTTGCGGAGGTTATCTTGGCGCGGTTGCTGATGGAGGATGCCGAGTGGGCATTCTTTGAACCCTTTTTGATAGCGATCCGGGGGCAAGGCGGTCGCCCGGCCTCCAACCACCGCCTTGTTCTCGATGGCATTTTCTGGATTGCTCGAACCGGTGCTGCCTGGCGTGATCTGCCTGAAGAGTTCGGCAAGTGGTCGAGCGTGTATCGCCAGTTCCGGCGCTGGACCCTGGCCGGACTTTGGGAACTGGTGCTCGATGCCCTCAACGATAGCGGCGCAGCGCCAGACAGCGTCCAGATGATCGACAGCACCGTGATCCGCGCGCACCACTTGGCAGCGGGCGCAAAAGGGGGACTCAAAGACAGGGTTTTGGCCGTTCAAAAGGTGGCTTCACGTCCAAGATCCACCTCATTACCAACGCTCACGGCCTCCCTGTCCGGGCGGAAGTAACGGGAGGTGAAGTATCTGACTTCAAAGGCTTCGATGCTCTGGTCGACGATGACCTGCCGACGGCTCGCGTGTTCCTGGCTGACCGGGGTTATGACAGCGATCATATCCGGGCAACGATCACCGAGCGTGGCGGAACACCAGTGATCCCGGCCAAGGCCAATCGCAAAGAGCCGATCCCGCACGACACCGTCACCTACGCCTTGCGGAACCGTATTGAGCGGTGCTTCGCCAAGCTCAAATGCTCGCGCCGCCTCGCAACCCGATACGACAAAACCTCAGCAAGCTATCTCGGCTTCATACATATCGCCGCCGCCCGCCTCTGGACCAATCAGTTTGTCAACAGGGCCTAGTTGCGACACCGATGAATGCGACGACTGGCACGAGATGCACGCGGCGCATTGAGGCCTGGGAAGGACAAGCCTTCCAGCTGTCGCCAGCACACCAGCAGTTCAATCAATTTGAATGATTTTTGAGATGCAAATTAGCTTTGAAGGGAAAAATGAAATGAAGATCTCCGCAACTCTCCCCGCCGGTCGCTATGTCGTTTCTTGCCTCGGCGATTGCGGCGAAGTTGGCGATACATTCGTCGAAGCCTTTTCTTTCCCCGCCGAGCCAGTCGTCGAATTCGAGCACAACGGCCAGCCCGCAGTCGCAGTGCGCATCGGCGCCAACCGCGCAGGCAACGGTTTGCGTACGATCGGTCTCGGCGCAAACGGTCTCCTGCTGGCGCCCATCGAATCGAATGACGATGGCATTCTCGTCTTCCTCCCGGCTGAAGCGGACCAGGAGAGCGAACAGAGCTATGCCTCGCCCCACGTCGACGGACTAACCGTCATCGAGCAGGCCGAAGACTTCATCGTCAGCTTCTCCGACCATACCCTGACCGTCGGCAATGTCTCTTTCGATGCTGGCGGCAATGGCAGCTTCGCCGTCAACGACAACGTCGTCGACATGGACGACCCGGCGATGATCGCGAAATATAGCTTCAACGAAGCCGAGATGGATGAACACGGCTTCGTTGATCCTGTCGATGAAGACTTCGTGACGCTCTACTACAGCGCACCGCTCGCCGCTTAACCCGTCGACGCCTGAAAAGAGAGAAGCCGCATCCCGGACAAGGGGTGCGGCTTCTGTCATGTCGACGGCCTTAGATGCACGCAACCTGACGATCCTCAAACGTCCTGCCTTCTAGACCCCATCCTAAAAGTGTTTGTGGCTACCCGCTCAGACGGGGTACCATTACGCCAACACTCACTGATCGAGGAATGGAAGGCCAATGTTCGAGACGGTAGACAGCAAGCACAGGATCGCCGCAGGGAAATACGTCGTTGGTGCTTTCAGGCCCGTGGCGACAAACCGGAATTCGCGGGACGTCACCGAGATAATCACAGCAGCAGCCCTTGCACTCGAACAGGGCACGAAAGACGCTGGCCAACTGAAGGCAGAGAACCTTCTCGATGGCGTTTCGGCAGAAGGCCGGATATTCCGCCGCGCGACAGCCCGCTACCTGAGCGAAGTCGAGAGCCAGAGTAAGATCAGGGCCAGCAACGCGCCGGACAAGATCCTCTATGTCCAGCCTGACGTCGAGGTCACCGGCACCACCCGTCTCGATACCGAACAAGGTATCGCTATGATCGTCACCGACACCAGCCTGCAGATAATCGCAACCCGTGTCACTGACGCCATTACGCGCGGCGACGACACCGATCTCTCGCCTGGCGAGAAAGCCCTCTACGCAGAGTACGGTGTGACGGACGGCGCCCGCGAAACCATCGCACACCTCGCCGAGGGCAAGTACGAACAGCTCAACGAGGAAGAGCAGCTTGTCTACGACGCCGTGCTCTTCGATCCCTCCTTCAGTCCCGAGATGAAGGAAGCCATCACCGACCAGGCCTCGGCCATCGAGAAGGTCAGGGCCATGGAGGCGGCTGGCATCAAGCAGCTTGCAGCGCTCGAACACGCCGAGCCGGGCCGGGACCATTTCCGCGAGATCTCGGAGGAATCATGGGACAAGGCCCAGCGGTTCTATGCCGGAAACGCGCTCCCGAATGAATTTCCGCCCCTCCAGAAGGAAGTCCTCGAGGCTTTCGTCGAATTTCGTAGCCCGCGTACCGACGCCGGCGAGCTCATCATCCAGAAGTGCGACCTTCTCGCTGCCGCCCGCTTCCTCGACGATGCCAAGGGCACCTATTGCGAGCCTGCTGTCGCGCTTCCCATGATGCTGACCGACGTGAACCTCCAGCTCGAGGCTTCCGACGAGTTCCACAATCCCAAGCGCGGCGGTCCCGCTGACTGGGATGACAACGAGCAGATCATGCGCGGCAACTTCCATTTGGTGAGCGAGCCAGCTGAAGCCCGCATGGCTCACGAGATGTTCACCGGCGGTGGAGCCTCGGCGCTCGAGAAGCTGCGGATCGCTGCGACCTATCCCGAACCCCAGAGCGTCCTGAACCGGCAGGTAGAGATCGAACGCCCCCGAACCGCCGACCAGCACGCGATGGCAGCAGCAGCGGCAGCTGCCCAGATGAGTATGGGAGGATGAGCGCCTCCCCGACCTGAAGCGTTACGCCCCCCTGACAGACGAGAAAGCGGCCCTTTGCGGGGCCGCTTTTTTCGTTGGGGGACAAGGTGATCGACCAGTCCTGAAAGCCTGCGAGCAGAATTGCCTTATGAAGCGTCCAAGCGAAGGAAAAAGCAAGGGACGTACCGTCACACGAAGTCCAACAACCAAGGAGCATGGCCATGGCCCAGCTACTCGAGACCATGAAAGACGATCATACCGATCGGCGGTTCTACATCGATGGTCGGCGCGTCACCGGCGAAGCTTTCCGCGAGTTCAAGACCTGCCGGCGGCTCGACAGCATGATCACCCGCCGCCGCGGTGATCGCTGGCGCTTCTACACCTCGGCCCGTTGAGGCCTCTCGCGGATATCTGCCCCGGTCGTTTGACGGGGCGGAATCCGATTTTCTACAGGCTGACACCAGCCGCATTACCAAGAGTATTTGATATGTTCCGTTCCTTCTTCGCCGCCATGGCACTCTTCCTCGCCTGCGCCTGCGACCAGGACATCGATAGTCTCATTCCTGAAAGGCGCGAGGCAGCCACCGTCGGCGCCGGTCGCGTTGAAGACGAGTGGAAGGGCACCGTGATGTCCTTCTGGCGCTGGGAGCCCTTCACGAGCCGTGAGGGCGGTCCGGAAGTCCAGGCAACGCTGGTATGCAATTACCGGTCGAAGCCCCTCAAGTCGGACCAGCCGCATCCGATGATCATTCTGAAGAGCCTCGAAGGCGATCTTCCGAAGGGCGAGTTCAAGCTTTCCGATGGCAAGGTACACGAACTCTACGGCCACGAAGGCCGTTATGCCGAGGACATCTACTTCACCCTTCGCGAAACGACGCTCCAGATCCGGTTCGACGATGACACCAACAGCAACCCGCCGGTGCATACGATCGATCTCACTGAAGAGGGGCCGGCTGCCGTCCTCGCAGAATGCCAGGCGCAATTCGACAAGTGGTCGGAGCAGGTTTTTTGAACCCCGCGATCCCTGTTTTTCCCTTCTTCGAGGCTCCCGATGTCGAGATGGCCTTCGGCTGTCCAATTGAACGGTATCTCGACGTCTCGAAGGGTGATGCAGAGAAGTTGCTCGAACTGCTGCCTGAAGAGGCGCAGATGACACAGATGCTCATGAACCAGGGACACCTGGGCGAGGAGCAGTTTGGCATGACCGGCCGCACCTATGGTGTCGATGCTACCCCTGAGGTCATTCGCAAGACCGTCACGGCGCTGCTCCGGTCTTTCGCGCCCCACCACGAGATCAAGGCCGCAACAGTTGCTGTTGCGCTCCACAACTGGTTTCCCAAGGCGGCTGGCACCCAGCCGGCCTGAGGCCTGTCGGTCATCCCTGACATCAGTTAATGAAGGGAAAACGAGATGCAGCAGACAGCCCGGCCCAAGGCGACCTTCCTCGGCATCAAGAAAAGCGCTTGGGAGACCTTCATCATTGTTGCTCCGTTTGCCTGCATCGGCGCGTTGACGCTCGCAGGAATGGTCCTCTCCGGCATCCACGAGATCGAGCGCGCTAACGAGGCCGCCACGGTCAGTAAACCGTGCGCCCTGTCCTGAAGCCTGAATAGCGATAACCAGAGAGGCGCAGTCCCAAACGGGGCTGCGCCTTTTTTCATGTCAGCGCATTCGCCCGGCCGCTGGCCCCGGGCGATCCCCACGAGGGGCTTCCCTTTGCATTTTCAAAGTGAAGGGAAAACACATGAACGGTGCAGCCATCAGCGGCCTCCTCAACCTCATGAGCAACGTGCGCGCAGGCCACGAGTGCAACGATGCGAGTTCCACCAGGGCCTTCGCCGGCGATCTCGTCCGCCTGCTCGAGAAAGAGCGCGACCTGGTCATCACCATCGGCGATGAAGTCCACAAGTTCGATCCAGACGCGCTCGTCGTCGATAGCTTCCGCATCGACTTTGGCAGTGGGACACTCGATCTCAACCAGCTGAACGACGGCACAGATGGCGAATACACCATCTTGGGCCTGATCGATTGCCCCGGCGATCCGATCGCCGAGACTTTGCAGGTCCGACTTCAGCAAGCCTGAAGCGAACCTGGGTCCAACCTTTCGAAGAACAAGTTGATCGCCCCGGGTGGGTCGAATGGAAAAAGGTCCTTCGGCCCTCAAGGAGCACGTCAAATTGGCACCTCTGCCAGATGGAAAAACTGGAGTGAAATGATCATGAGCAAGACCAACAACCAGGCTTACAACTTCACCGTGAAGCAGCTGACCACCGCCGAGAAGGGCAAGACCTCGACCGGCACCGACAAGATCAAGTTCCGCGGCGAACTGACCCTGCGCGGTCGCACCGTCGAACGCACGATCGTCGCCATGGGCAAGGCCGCCCAGCTCATCTCGCAGAACATGCGCAAGGGCACCAGCCACGAACTGCGCTGCGTCTTCAACCGCGCGCCCGCCAACGAAGGCGGCCAGGGCGGCGAGTTCCTGAGCGTCGTCGCGCTCCCGCAGCCCAAGGCCGCCTGAGGCCGCCGCCTCACCAGCTGATCGCTGAAACGAAGACCCGCCCGGCTCACGCCGAGGCGGGTTTTCTTTTGTCGGCGCCGACGGAAAGCAGGGAAGACGGCCTAAACAGAAACGATTTTGTCCTGCTTGAACTCCATCCTAAAATCTCCCGACGACCAAATTTGAGGATAAGCGGGAATGAGCAACTCCAAAGACGACCATATTCGGGCAGCGGAGGAAGCCTTAGAAGCCATAACCAGTAAGTGGCGGAAAGATATCAAGACCAAGGACCCCGCAACGATTGAACGCCGCATCCAGCATTACCTCGACTTTCAGGACCTGCGCCAGCAAGACGAATGGATCCGCATGGTCAATTCGATCATCCGTGATTCTAGCGAACTGATCGCTCGGGTTATGTCCAACTTGACCATCCCGGGCAGTGATTCCGAGGACAAGCGCAAGTCGCGCCTTGATGAATTTTACCGCTACCCGCTCGAATATGGCGAGGAGCAGCACCGGCATCTGAATGAGCTCGTTCTCGCCTTTCTAGCGAAAGTGGCTAGAACACCATGGCCTGAGGACTTCGTCGGCAGTCTCTGCTTTGATGAAGCAGAAGATTATATCGGCGACGATCAGATACTCGATTTCGCTGGCTTCCTCATGATGGAAGCCTGGTACCGCCTGAAGACCACCATCGAGATTGCCTGCGAGCTGCCCAAATGTGGCCTGTTCGGCGGCGATCTGTACTTCGATGACGACATAACCGATTTGACCAGGTTCCAACTGCTCGTGCTGCAGCGCGCTTCAGCGCAGATCCGGCCCATATGGCCCATCACCGTCGATACCGATGCGGTCAATCGAGCAATCGATGCCAACAGTGAATCGATCAAGCAAACCGGTTCCCCGATCATAACCGACTTGTCCAGTTATCGGACCGCAGAGCGCCATATGATCACCCATTACGCTCGATATCATATGGACCAAAACGACTTGGGACTGATGCACAGGTGGATGGCCGAGTAACCAATAACACTCCACGCCCCAAATTTACCGGGCCCTTCGAGATCGACAGTTCTTTCGAATTTGAAATTGAGAAGGGAAAAATCATGTTCAAGCTCGCACAGACGCTCGCTGGCACTTGGGTCATCACTGTTCCCAACCCGGAGGAAGCCGGTTGGGAAACCCAGCTTGTGGACTTCAACACGACGGCTGTGACCGCCGGATCGGCAACCCACGAAGCGATGGAGCGCGCAGCCGCTCTCACGCTCGCGACTTTCGTCGAAGCCTTCCCGGAGCGCGGCTTCGAGGTGCAGAGCCACAACGACAATGCACGTGGCCGCATGCTCGCGATGGTCGAGGAAGCTCGCGCAATCGCTTAAGCCACCGTGACAAACCCGCCCGGCTTCGGCCGCGGCGGGTTTTTCTCTGCCGACACATCTGAAAAGTGCCCCTTGCGGGCGCCACTCCCCAAGACACATCCGCGAAAGGAAAAGCGCCATGCAACTCGGAAAGCTCGTTCCCGGCCTTTACGCCATCCTCCCGGCCATCCGTACCGAGGAAGGCGAGAAGATCATCGTGAACGCTGCCGATCACATGAACCGGCATGCCCAGCCGCAGATGATGTCGATCGACCAGGCGCGCATCCAGCTCGGCGCGGTACCGGTGCCCAACTTCTCCGGCCGCTTCGAAGGCGCGATGCTCTACACGCGCCTCGGCCCGCTCAATGCCTCGCTGAACTACGCAATCGTCCCCGTCGACACCGACGAGACGAACATGCTGCCCACGCGCCGCGATCCCTACAACTGGATCGTCTTCGAGATCGCGCAGGAAACCGTCGTCGACTATACCGCCGAAGTCCTCTCGGTCGGCCCGGTCCGCATTGAACTGGACCTCATCAACTTCCATATGCGCCAGCCGCAAGCCAGCTATTCGCAGGCCTGCACCTTCCGCAGCGTCATCGAGGGCACCAGCGAACTGGGACGCCTGTTTCTCGCCCGCACCAACTCGACGCCTGGCGGCCTGACCCTGCAGTTCGACGAGGCTTTCATTGCCCGCATCGAGGCGTGCAGCGATCCGTTGGCGCAGCACTTCTCCCGCGCGCTCTCGATCGAACTGGAGCAGGGCCGCAACGAGATACAGATGATCCCGGACAAGCGCCGCATGTGGGACGTCCATGGCTGGGCAGCTTTCGTCACGCTCGATCCCCAGACAAGCCGCGTGTCGCTCCTCATTCCCCGCGATAGCAGGGCAGGAGAGATCATCGATGCGTTCTTCTACAAGGACCTGCCGTGGGACGACATTCCGGCCATTGCAGCTGACGAGCGCCTGATGGCACGCCTGCTCCAAAACACCGACGAGCTTTGCCAGAAGCTGGCCGTCCAGATCGCCGAGGCTGGCGAGCGTAACGAGTTCCTGCCGCTTCGCGCTTGGTGGAAGGCCCGACCGACGAAGGCGGCCCAACCGCTGGCTGCGGCGGCCTGATCTTCAGGTTTGGGCCGATCCTGGCGTCATCCTAAAATGGCCGAAATCAAATTTTTTCGAAGGATAGCTCATGTACCCCCGCATTCAGCCTGACGATCTAACCCCTTTCAGTGCGGAAGTTCTCATCGAGAGAATGCAGTCTCCTGACCCCAAGGTCCGGCTTCCCTGTGAAAGAATTTTTGATGATCTGCTCTCATTTTCCTACCTGGATATTGCAGATCTTTGGGCAGATAAAGCCGCTCGCGAAATCTTGTGGGACTGGGTCGAAGAACCCGAGGGGGCCATCCACCAAGGCATGAAGAAGATCAGGGACAACTTAATCGATGATGGTATCGATAGACCCTGGGCATCGTCTGACCTGATTGATGTCGCTTACGAATTTGAAGACTACAATGTCTTGGAAAACTTCAAAATACTCGCCGAAAATAGCCTGCTGTCTCTTTTTGCGAGAGTATTCCAGGTCAAACCGGACTACCTGAGTGGATATCCGATATTCAGCAAAAAAATCGAGATAGAAAGCATCAGGTATCTTCATCTCCTTATGAAGCGCTCGGCGGACCTGTTTCACCAAGAAGGCGAGGGCTTAAACCCAATCGACGAAGATGACGTTACGCTCGAACTCAAGGAAGAGGTGGAGGGACAAGCGCAACTTCTCAGAGATTCGCTTACATACAACGTCGAAGCCGTCGAACTGGATGAAAGCGTGTATCACGGATCAACGGTGAACCCTGAAACGGTCACCCTCGACAACATTCATCAAATCCTTATCGATCATGCGAATTCCAAGTACAACTTGCCAGTCGGTGCGAGATTACGGTTCGAACGCGGCAAGCTTCATTATGACTGGCAAGGTGGGAAGTACCATACGAGCGTCGATACCCTCGAGGCGAACTATCAGATAGAAAAGCTTCGCCAGCAGATCGAGCACTACGCTTGGCTCACCGCCCTGACATGGGGCCGCGCGCAGGAGCTTCATGAGAACGGCTTCACCGATTTCAAACAGGCGCCAGAATGGGCAGCAGCAGGCACCGAAGCCACTGTCGAGCTTCTATCCCTCGCGCTCCCGGATTCCAGACATGCTCAGATGGCGCCGCCCGTCCTGCAGGTCGGCAATTACGACTACGATGGACTTCTGAAGTACACCTTCGACCGCGAGAGAGGCGTCGAGATAGTCCAGTCCCCCGCGACTAAGTACATCGGCGCGCTCGAATTGAAGGCCAATTGGCCCCATAAGAGCGACCCTGACTTCACGTCAAACTGGGAGACCCAGACGAACCTCGATGCACCAGTGCGCGCATCATGCCCGGTGACAAAGCTCGTCAGGCTGGCCGAGCCCCCTGCAGGCATCGAGCCCGACCCGGTCAAGGCATGGCTGGAGGCGGTAAAGCGCATCCCCGCCAACAGTGAGTTCGATCCTTTGACGGCTATCGACAAGGAGAAGGTAGCAAAGAAGAGGGCGACCGAAGCGGAAGCCCGTAGGGTAGATCTGCAAAGCCGCGATCTTGAGCCGCCTTCAATCTTCGAGTGAATCTCTTATTGAGACGCTAAGCCTCCACCCCTGACGAGCATCTCTTTCCCAAGAAATCGATGAAGGGAAAAGATCATGGCTCGCATGAACCACGCTCGCCACGCTCACCGCGGCCGCGCGACGGAGTCCGCAACCATTCCGCGCCGCGCTGACTGGCATCCCAACCAGGCTGCTCCCGGCGGCGCCGTGCGCGTCTACTCCGCCGAAGAGCGCGCTGCCTGGGCCCGCGCCAACGGCTTTGCCGCCTGAACAGGGCAGGGGACCGCGCCCAAGGGCCGGTCCCCGCCCATCATTCCGTCCACGAGAAACGGAGTCCTCTTCCATGCACCAGTATTTCAGCGACCTGCTCGACCTGACTGACCGCAAGCCGGTCTGGTGGCAGGAAGGCGGCGTGCCGCGCTTTGCCGAGTTCCATCCGGACAATGCGCCGGACATCTACGCCGATGAAGTCGCGCTCGTCGAAATCGCCTGCCAGGCGTGCCGCACGCGCTTCAACGTCTGCATGACCTCGTCGCCTTCGCGCCGCGTCATGGCATCCCTCATCGCCGACAGGAGCAGCGAGCAGATCGCGGAAGCCTCCGAGGGCCTTCGCATCTCCTCCCAGATCAAGGCCGGCAAGCTCAACTGGGGCGATCCGCCCAATATCACCTGCTGTGCCGCCGGCCCTTCGATGTCGGCCGACATGGTGAAGGTGCTCGAGTTCCATCACCGCCGGCACCTCGAATACGTCGAGGGCACCGTCATCACCAATCTGGCCGCCTACAACGAGTGGCGCCGCAACGCCGATTTCGAAGTGCAGATCGAGGAGAAAGCCCAGTGAACGAGGAATTCGTCATCACCATGCGCGTGCGCGTCATCGACGAGGATGCGTTCAACAAGGCCTTCAAGAACCGCGTGATCAGCCCGCCGGATGGCCCGTCGGGTTTCGATCCGCTTTCGGCCCAGGTCATGACCGCACCGGACCGCGCTTACGAGGTGCTCATCGGATCCAGCCCGGACGTCAGCCCCAACGAACTGGGGCTAGAAATCGTCGATTCTGTCGCCGATTTCGTCCCTGACCCCTTGCGGACCATTACGGTCCACCCGGTTGCGGCCAGCCGCTGACCAAAGTCCGGTTTGTCGATCGCGAGGCACCGCCTCACGATCGACAAGCTACGTTGTGATGATCTGGTGATCGTCAAATTTTCCATGAACTTGATAAGGGAATGGAAAAAGATGAGCATCGTGATCTACGCGCACACCAAGGCAGAAGACGGTACGCAGCTCGAACGCGTCGGCAAGCTGCATGACCAGCTGCACATCTTCATCGCAATCCACTTCCCGGGCGGTCAAGATGCATGTCCGAGCATCTACTCGACCCAGTTCACCGGTTGCCTCGACATGGACCTCCTCGAAGCGTTCATGAACACGGCGAAGTCGAAGACCAACATCGACCCCAACATGCGGAAGCTCATCACCGTGGTCGACCCCGTTCTTGCGGCCGCAAAGGAATGGGGAAAGCCGATCGCTTTCTACCACCTGCGCGACGATGGCGGTGACGCACACTGGTCGACGGTTCCGATGTACACCCCCCCCGCCGAAGAAGTGACGCTCTATGAAACCGTCATGACTGCGCTTCACGGATTTCGCGCGACATTCGAAACCTCGGAGCGCGATGACACGCTCTACATCGAGTGGGTCAACGACCACGAAATGAACAATCCGGTAGAGCTCGACGAGGTCGAAAGCGCCCTGCGAGGCAAGGGCCTTTACATCGACCAGTCCTGGACCCGCGACAAACGCCATTGGCAGCGTTGCAACATCATCGTGACTGCATAAGCAGCCCTGCAAAACCGAGGTTGAAGGAAAAAGTCCATGATCATCGAGACCACGTTTCGCGAGACTGTCGGCCGAATGGGCGGTCTCAACACCGACATCGCCGAGGCCGTTATCGGCGGCGAGAAGTTCGAAAACACCACCATCGACCTCGATGGCCTGCGCGCCGAATTTGAGATGACCAACCGGGCCAACATGGATGTCGCCGTCGAACTGACCGAGACCTACTCGCTCTCGTTCACGAAGTCCGGCGGCCGCCTGCAGGCCTTCATCATCTACCTCGGCACCGACAGCGCGATGGTCGACGCATTCGAAGAAACCCGCCGCCTGGCCGACGTCGTCGAACTGCCCTCGCGCTTCGAGGCCATGTCCGGCCTTCTCACCGAGAAGGACTGGTACTCCGACTATTTCGATGAAAGTGGCAAGCACTTCGCCTGCGTCGAACTCCTCGAACCCAACTGATCAGGAAAGGCCTGCCATGACCGTCACCCAGGACGACGCAACCCAGCCGCTCGACGAGCGCATCTTCGTCGGAATCTTCTCCACCGGCATCGGCTACGCTGATCGCCTGCGAGAAGAGCACGGCGACTGGAAGCGACTTGCGCACCTGTTCTTTTCGGACCTGCGCGCTGAAATCGCCAAGGACTGCCCGCCAGAGCTTCGCAAGCAGATCGAGGCCGACATGGCGACCTATCAGGCGCGCAAGGGCGAGAAGTTCCAGATCTCGACGTCAGGACAGACGATCACTCTCGGCTACGCCATCACCCCCAGCGAGGGGTGATGGGTCCAAGCACGGCCAACCCCTTCAGATCAGGAAATCCGAATTCCAAATTTGAAGGGAAAATGGTCATGGCCAACGAAACGTTCCGCTCAATCTTCGCCAAGCGCTCGGCCCTCACGAACCGTTCGACCGCTCCGGACTACTGCTACCTCCGCGTTTCCAAATGAACCCTCATAAAGGCCAACCTGCGGAGCGAGATCGACGCCCTGCGTGATCACTACGGCATCGCATCGCCCAGCTGGGCCATGCTCGGCTTTGGCCTCATCTTCGCTTTCGATATCGGGCTGATGGTCGCTCACATCATCGCCGCCGACACTGCGAAGGATGCCTTTGCCGCTTATGCGGTCATCTTCTCGATCGTCGCGTTCATCGCACCGCTCACAGCCGAGAACCGGCGCTACCTCGAGCGCATCGCCGAAGACGGCAGGACCTACGCGGTCTTCTTCGTCCTCATCTGCGCCGGGGCAACAGGCGCCGTCGCCGCGCACGTCGCGATCCATGATCCTGCGCTGGTTGTGACAGCGTTCATTCTCGCGTTCTTCTCTCCCTTCAGCCGCTATCTCCCCAAGCCGATCGCCGATCGGCTTTAAGCGGCAATAGCCGCAAGAGGCCGGTGCTCGCCGCACCTCCAGCAGGGAACGTGCAAGCACGATAAAGGCAGGATGAAGGGAAAAAAGGATGACCGACGCGATCAACCACGACGCCATCAACCAGGATGCTCACGCACTGGCCCTTCAGGCTGCATACGGCGTTTCGAACAGCGCATCGGACCAGGACGTCGCAACGCTCTTCTGGGCCATGGATCGCTTCTACTACGACAAGGCCGAGACCGAAGACGGTCGCATCCAGCGCTTTCAGGCGACCCAGCGTATCGCGCTCGAGCTCGACGCCCGGAAGGTACCCATGCGCAACCCGGCCGCCCCGTCGACCTACAAGCCGGTGCCCGCGCGCCCAGCCGCTCAGGCCGTGGCCGCCTGACACCAAGCCCTACCAGAAAAGGGGCCACATCCATTCCGATGTCCCCGTGACGCGGCTGCAGCTCGTTCCTCCCTGGCGAGCCGCAGCCGCGTTTTCTTTTGCCGCCACAGCCGGAAAAGTCGGGGCCGGCATCTAACGGCTGATCTATGCCGATCATCCATAGGGAAGGGAAAAGACCATGGCCCGCCAGCCCACCAAGGCCCAGCCGCCCAAGCTCCTTTCGCGTGACGAATTCCGCGAAGGCGTCTTTGCCCGCGACAGCCATCAGTGCGTCAACTGCGGCGCCCCAGCAGCCGATGCCCACCACATCATCGAGCGCCGCCTGTTCCGTGAACCGCACGAGATCGGCGGCTATTTCCTCGAGAACGGCGCATCCGTCTGCGAGCCCTGTCACATCCTCGCCGAGCAGACCACGCTTGGCGCCGACACGCTTCGCGAGATGTGCAGTATTGCCCGCATTGTCCTGCCTGCCCACCTCTACGAGGGGCAGCGCTACGACAAGTGGGGCAATCCCATCCAGCCGAACGGCACCCGCCTCAAGGGCGAGCTCTTCCATGACGAATCCGTCCAGAAGATCCTTTCGGCCGGCGGCGTCCTTGGCCAGTTCACGCATCTCATCCGCTCGCCCCGCACCTACCACCTGCCGTGGTCGGCCGGGATGCATGACGATGATCGCATGATGCCGACCAGCACCTTCCTCGAAGGCCGCCGCATCATCGCAACCGAGAAGATGGATGGCGAGAACACCTCCATCTACACCCGCGATCTTCACGCTCGCTCACCGGATGGCAGGGGCCATCCCAGCCGCGATCGCGTCAAGGCATGGGCCTCGACCTTCCAGCACGAGATACCGGAAGGCTGGCGCATCGTAGGGGAGAACGTCACGGCCGTTCACTCGATCGCCTATGACGACCTGCCTCACATCTTCCTCGGCTTTCAGGTCTGGAACGAGCGGAACATCTGCCTCCCGTGGGATGAAACCCTTGAGTGGTTCGAGCTGCTCGGCATCACGCCTGTCCGCGTTCTCTACGACGGCATCTACGATGAGCCTGCCCTTCGCGCGCTCTATGACGAACGCCGCGACTGGGAGAGCCGAGAAGGCTACGTCGTGCGTCTCGCCGGCAGTTTCGCAATGAGCGAATACCCGCAGGCCGTGGGCAAGTTCGTCCGCTGCGATCACGTCCAGACCGCCAAGCACAACTGGGCCTCGCAGCCCTTCGTGCCGAACGGCCTGGCCGCCGACGCCACAATCTGAAGCCAGCCGCCCAAGGCGGGCAGGGGAGGCGACAAGCACGCCTCCCCAGGCGGCGCACCGGCGCCGAATTCATCATCGGATCAAAAGGGAAGTGTCTCCTGTAGGGAGATGGAAAAAGGAACCGCGCGCAAGGAACGCACGGCATCCGACGGGCCCGCGGTCTCTAGCCAGCCGCGACGCCATCGGCCCTGCCTGCGTCACGCACGAGGATACCTTCGTCTGTCTCCTGACTTCCCAGCCCGGACCTTGCGAATGCCCCGCAGGGTCCGGGCGCCACCCTCGAGGTTTGCTCCGCCAGCTGCTTGCCTGCAGTTGGCCGACCAGCCCTTGCGGCTAGTCACTTCCGCCGGTTCTTCGGACCCCGTTTCTACGGGGCGAGAAGGCCGGCGGCACTGCCCCGGCGACCGCCGCCATGCCCGTCCCTTGCATCGCGCGCGGGCCGGGGCAGCACCTGATCCATTCGATCGCAGGGCAATCGAACTCCATAGAGAGAAGGGAAAACCAGATGATCCATCACAGCGACGCACCGGAAGGCTTCACCCCTGTCACGCAGGGCGTGCCCGGCTCGGACAAGCCTGTCCTCGCGATCCGTATCGCCGAGTGCGGAAGCCGCCGCTTCGAGATGCTGACAGCTTGCTATCATGCCGATCGCAAGTTCAGCCAGTGGCGCACCATCGGCAACGATGCCGTCACGGACAGCGGCCTCGACGTCCACGCATGGCGCTACGATCCGGTCCTTGAGATCGCGCGCTGAAGGACATCTGGTCCTGATTTAACGGATCAGCCCGTTAAGGCTTCGCCTCATCCAACAACACCCAAGATAGTGGCTTGGCAAACCGGATAGCCGGTGCCAAAGGCCCTTCCACGGTCTCGGCGCCTCCCCCCTAAAGCGGCGTCGGGACCAACGACCAAAAGGAACGGCCCGCTTCCCTGCGACAGGAAGCGGGCCGTTTCCGTTTATGCCCACAGAGGGAAAACCGAGGGGCCTACTTGGCGAGTACACCGATCCTGCGGCGGCGGCGTTCGCCGCGTCCAGAGTCCACGATCTCCTTATCAGTAAACTGGCCCTCACGCATAAGGATCATCGGGTCCTGAATTCGAAAATGGCTATCGCCAAAGACCGGCCGACCATCCTCGATAACGAAGTCGGGGCCGTGGACACCATGGAACATCGCCCCTGGCATGACGATTTCGAAATTCCTCGAACAGTGCCGAGCGAAGAGGACAAACATCCACCATCGAGCGAGATCTTGGACGGCTTCGTTGAACATCGTGGAGTCCGCAAGAAGATGCTCGGGCTGTGCCGTAATCAGCTTGCGAAGCTGTAACGAGGCAACCCCAGCGAGAGCCTCCTCCAGCTTCTCCACCGAGCCGCTCGTTGAAATGGAGTCCGGGCTTCCAGCATTCCCAAAGGGCTGGATCTTGCGCAAGTCCTGCTCACCCCAACCAAGCTGCTGCCCATACCATTCTGCCGATGCATGGGGAGGGAGCATAAGCTGATGACCTCGTCCTAGAACGGGTGAATGACCATCAAGCTGCTCCACCTTGAAGAGCCCCTTCGGTACTTCAATCCGGACCAGGTCTGCGGGCTCAAGCACTCCAGACGTCACCTTCCTCGCTTCTGCATGCCGCATCGGGACGAAGCTGAAAGGGGCAGGGCGAGCATTAAAGAGATAGCCGACGAACGGCTCGCTCGACGGCGTCGACCCAAAGCCTGTTGTCCGCACCGTCATGGCTTCGACCACTCGCGGATCTTCGATCGACGTTGGCCAGTTGGCCACAACTTCAGGGGAGGGCAGGGGCGTCTCATCGGGATCTGCAGCCATCCCATTAGTCGACCGCTCAGTCTTCCCAGATGCAGCCGACTGGCTTTCGCCCAGCCGCTCCATCAGGGCCAGAGCATCCTTGAACTGGATACGGCCAGCCGCATCGATGCCACCGCCCAGGGCACTCACCTTAGTGAGCGCCCGCATCTCTGCCTGAAGCTGCTCGACGCCTTCGGCATCATCCTGATCGATGGCCTGAAGTTCCTCGCCAATGCGATCGAGCTCACGCTCCAGGCGGGCCTGAAGATCAGTGAAGGTCTCGCTCGATCCATCTGCCGGTTGAGCCGAACGGAGTTCCTGTTCGAACTGCTCTGCAGTGATCTCACAGGCTTCGACCAGGTCGGCTCGTGTCACGCCTTCAGCGGCATGACGCGCTACCAGATCGATGAACTCTCGCATGAAGGAGGAACCCGAACGGCATTTATCTCGGCCGATTTTTCCTACATGGAGGGCCGAGTAGAGAGGCAGGACAGCCTTGGGCAATTGATACCTCCAGCCCTCTGCAAGCGTCCGCCTTCGAGAAAGCTCCGTCTCCAACACCGCCTGTAGTCGAAGGTGCTCATCCGCTTTACTCTGGATAGCCGAAGCGACAGCTGCATTTGCAACGATGAGCCTCAAGAGATCCATCTCACTCGACACCATCTTCTCAACGGCTGAGTTCTCTCGAAACCTACGATCTGCATCCCTCGCCGGGTCGTAGTCCAACTCTCGCGAGTTTGGATAGAAGGCGCTGCCCCTATACGACTGGATGAAAGAGACCGCGCTATTCAACCGATCTTCAAAAGAGCCCGAGAGGCTCAGCTTGGCAGGATCAAGCTTACATCGATCAATCTCGATTAGCGCCTCAACGAATGCGGGATCACTGCTGCCGATGGCGCCAGCAACGTCTTCTGCATAGGCGCGTCTCAAACGATAGGAGCGGCTCTTATCGGCCTTCTGATTGCCCTTCGACCCGTTGGTTTCGGACGCACCATCACGCTTGTCAGACGAGACATTTTCCATGCTCAAGCCACCTCAACAACGGTGGCGAAACCCGAACTTGAAACCGCGAAAATCGAGTCCGCGCCAATCACAATTTGCATCAACAGATCGCTCATTATTGCATCCTTCTATGCTGCCGAAAGCAGCCACAGGTGAAGGCCGCGCCGTGAAAATGGAGTCCGGAAATCCCGCCAACTATCGTCGCGACACCTCACGGGGCTTCACGGCAAAGCCCATAAAATCGACGCTGCCAGCCGCAGACAGCTGCCAGACAACTCCATTTTAGGATGAAAATCTAAATCGCGTACCCTCACAGGGCTTCGCGGCATAAACTTTTTTACCGCGTACCCTCACGGGGCTTCGCGGCAGGAAAGTAGCGCAATGCCGCTTGTCGCCTCAAGTTCATGCGCCCGACCGGCAACCCCCTCATTTTGCACACCTCACGGGGCTTCACGGCTTTCACCCTCTCGAGGCGTGGACTCCGATGGTTTCGCGGCAATTCGTGAGAAACACGATGATTACTAGCGATTGTAGCGTTTCGCGTTACCTCGCAGGGCTTCACGGCTACCACGCCTTTAGATCGCAGATTTCTGGGCCTTCACCAACAAATGCCCCCTCTGCAGAACGCCTCCAAACGGCGTAAATTTAGCCGCATCCGAAGATCGCGGCAGCGGAAATCCGAGCAGTCCTGAACTGACCAGGTCAAAAATCCTGCAAAATGGACCAACAAGCGCCAATATCAGGATAGTCTTTTTTTGAGGCGCAATACCACAAAAAGGGGCGCACCTTCGGCGCACCCCTGTTTGATTGCGCCCGTCCGTTAAAACGTCCGGGAGTAGGCTCGCTTCGCTCGCACGTCGTCCTTTCAGGCCTCCTTTGGCGGTTTCTTCGAACCCTTTTGGGCGGCACCTGCCGGTGCCTTGGGGCGCTGCGCTTGGGGCTATCTCTTCCCGAGATAAAGATGGTCCGACCTGGTCGAGAAGGCGGCGCGGATTGATGAGATTTTTTGATGCGTTATCGCGCTTCGCGCGGCTCAAAATCTCATGCGCTTTCCGGTCATCTGCACCGCTCCAAAAATGAAGCGAGAACGACGACCGTTCTGCCTCTAGTTTTGCAGCCGAACCAAGCGTCGAAAGGAGACCCGATCTTCCTGCAGGACGCATGGGTTTCAGACTCGATTTTTGCCTTCCTGATGAGGCAGACCGCCATCCTACATCTTCTTCTCGTTTTCCGGTCTCCGTGCCATAATACAGACCATGGCAAGCAACTTCGAAGACAACGAGATCCGTCAGGGCAGGGCCAGCCTGCAGTCCATCGCCGAGAAGAGCGAAACGCTCCGGCGTAGCGGCGGTACACTGGATGCCAATGGCGAGCCCAAGCTGACCGATGACCGAGGCGGCAACTTCACCGCGCCGCCATCAGGCGGCGATCAGGGCTCTTCTGCACGTTCCAGTTTGCGCGGCTCAGCCGACCTGGCGCGCGACCCGCGCCTGACGATCCCGACCAGCGATGCACACATCACCGGCTCGGTAGGCGGAAAGGAAAACGGACGCCCCGCCCAGACCACTTGGGGCGAGCGCCCGGGGCCGAAGAAGAAAGAAGAGGCCATGCTTCGCCCGACGAAGCTGAACCAGCCTGCCTCTCGCTCTATCCGCCCGGCCAATGCCGACGGTGCAACCAGCTTCCATTTCTCCCATGAAGCGATCAGCAAGACGCGCTTTGAGAAGACCACGGCTCGCGGCACCAAGAACCGCAAGGGCGCGGCCAGCGATCACAGCCGCTATCTCGAGCGCGACGAGGCCGTCGCGCGGACCGACGGTGAGCAGATCGACAAGATCGAAGCTGACCTGCTCAAGGCCGCAGCCAATGACCCTGAACTTGCTCGCCAGCTTGGTCTCGACAAGGCCGACATCGAGAAAGCCGTCCAGGGGCTCGCTGAGAACGCAACCGACGCTCTGGGTGTCGGTGGTATGGCCAGCGTCTATATCGAGCGTGAGGAGGCCTTGGCGCACAACGACAACGGCATTGCCGTTCTCTTCTCCAACATCTCCGAGAATGCAGCCGAACGTCGCGACTTCTGGAAGCTCGTCGAGCAGAACGAAAGCGACCCTTCGGACGACAAGATGCAGCTGCTCCTTAAAGGAAACGAGGAGTTCTGGCTTAAGGTCGCCGCCGACGACGACTGCCCTAAGAAACTCAAGCAGGCCATTGCAGCTGCAAAGCCTGACGAGATCACGGTCGTCCGCACGCGCGACAACCAGCTCGTCCGCGAGATCATGAAGCGTCATGGCTGGAAGCCGCGCGAGAAGCGCAAGGCCAACGAAACCGATGAGGAACGGGCAGCCCGCGAGGAGCGCGAGGCGGCCAGTTCATTCGGTGCCCGTTTTGAGGACGGTCGCGGCGGCCGCGTGCAGTTCCGGATAGTCGGCGAGCTTCCCTATGAGGTCGACCACGAAGCCCGCGTTCGGATCCTCAAGGGCTTCACCGAAGAATTCGAAAGGCGGAACCTTCCGTTCATCGCCGTCATGCACGCTCCTGATCACACCAACGATGATCGGAACTGGCACTTCCACCTGGTCTACCATGACCGCCCGGCCAAGCGCTTCACTGCGCAGCCTGAAGACCACCTGCAGGAGCCGAACGAGAAGGCTGGCCCGAAGAAGCAGCGCCAGCACGAGATTGCCGAGCAGGCGATCAACGATCCCGCTATCCGCCAGCACGTCGGACAGTGGGACTTCACTGTGCCTTGGACTTACAGGAAGCCCAACAGGCACATGATGAAGACCAACCCCTTCGAACAGCAGAAGGATCGCGAGGTAACGCGCGCCAGTTTCATCCCGACGCTGCGCCGCCAGTTGGCCAATCTGACGAACAACGAACTCGCAGCCGCTGGCGTCGCTCGACGCCTTGATCCGCGACGCTACGACCAGATGGGCATCGAGAAGGAAGCCGACGAACATCTGGGCACACAGGCCAGTCGTTTTGAGTCGCTCGGCGTCCCGACTGAGAAGGGTCTACGCAACGAGCTCAACCAGTGGGCTTACGTGCAGTCGAATCTCGAAGAGAAAAAGCTCGCGGCCGAGAACCGGATCGACAAGCAGCTCAAGCGCTGGAACATCCAGATGGATGCAGTCGAGCCGACCGAGCAGCAGCGCGCCGAAGTCGAGCGCGAAATGGTCCGCTGGGAACAGGCCGCGCGGATCGCTGCCGAACATCGCGCGATCGCCGACAACATCGAGCAACATTACGAACGCCTGAAGTCGCGCGCGCTCAAGGTAAAGAAGGTCGCCGAGAAGCACGTCACGGCAATCGAGGAAAAGCGGGCAACCCGCCGGCAGTCAGCCAACCTCGACCGCTATCGCGCGAAGCTTGAAGAAGCGAACATCCATCTCGTCGGTCTCGAAATCCTGATGGCCCAGGAAATCGCCCAGATCGCGAATAGTCAGGCAGCCGCCAAGCGCCACGAGGACAAGGCACAGGTCTCGTCCGACGTCATCACCACAATACTGAAGACCGGCGCCGAACAGCGGGCCGAGTTCGAACGCACCTATGTGCCCAAGCCCGCAAACGAGAACGCGAAGGTTCCGGCGCCTGCGAACGATACGCGCGATGCAGCGAAGAAAGCTGCGGCGACTGCCGCGTCGAAGATGGTCGACCAGTTCATCAAATCGAACATGAGGCTGATCAAGGATTTCGGTGTCATCGTTCCGTCGAGCATGACGCGCGAAGAGTTCCGCATGATCGGCACACCGGAATACGCAGTCGCCCAGAAGCGTCTTGTGAAAATCAAGGCAGAGCAGGACCGCCAGATCGAAGTTCTCAACGCGGCACTTCGGGCCAATCCGGGTATGCTCAAGGCCAAGGACGGACCCGGCCCCTTCTCCGAAGGTCACGCAAGTCAGGACTGCTATCGTCTCGGCACAAGTGACCGCACGCTTCAGGCCATCTTCTCCAAGTTCGGCAACGACTACGACGTGCGCGCCCAGATCACGGCGATCGAAGCGGCCAAGACTGCGGCCGCCGCCGCGCGCGTCGCGGAGCCCAAACAGGCCGAACATGCCGCCGAGACTGTCGCACCGAAGCCGGCGGAGAAACCCGCACCGGTTGCGAACGACAACGAGAAGATTATCGATGCCATTCGCAATGGTCATCTTCGCCCGGCTATCAAGGCATCGGCGAACGACCTCACTGTCGAGTTCAGCAAGACCGATGCATCACGTTTCGACCTGAAGGAGATCGCCCAGATCAGCGACCCGCAAATGATCAAGCGGATCGAGGGGGCAGTCCGGACGAACGAGCGGGCAATCAAGCGCGTGCTCGCATACATCGAGAAGCAACCCGGCAAAGTCATCGAAGGGAAGGCGGGGGCAGCCCCGACCATCAATCCGCGCGCACCGAAAGAGCTCGTCGAAATCGCCGCGAACTTCAGCCAGGATCCCGCCCTCAAGCAAGCTCTCGAGAATGCTGTCATCGAACAGCGCCTGAAAGCAGCGGAGGCAAAGACGAACGAGGCCAAGGCAAAACCTGCAAAGGGCGGACCCGATACCCGCAAGCCGACGGACACGCAGTTCCCCGAACTCTCCGACAATCCGGAGGATTGGAAGCCGCGGCGCGCATCGCAGCCGTATGTCCCCGAGCCGGTCAAGCCGAAGACCGAGAAGCCAGAGCGCGAAGGTGTCGTTCTTCCGGCCGATGCCGCCGAACGCGCAAAGCGTTTCGAACGGGCAACCGATGGCCGCACCTACAAGACGGGAACCGATCCGGTCATCGACCAGTGGATCGAGGCCCACCTCGCTGGCGAACGGGACAAGCGGCGTCAGCTCGCAGCGAAGATCGACCGCGACAAGCGGCTGCGCGAACTGGCCGACAAACTCGAGCAGGGATTGCGCGAAACTTTCGAGGCCGACCGCGAGACAAATCGTCAGGCAGGTCGTCACGGCGGGCCGGAGCGCGGACTGGATCTCGGAGATTGATCGATCAGGTGAGCGGCGCAGTTCCAGCGCGAGCTGAGATATTGCGTCGCTCACTGTCTCGGGCCCGACAAAAAGTTCGGCAGAAATGAGTGGGTGAGAGGAAACGAAAAAGGGCGCCCTTGCGGACGCCCTCATTCAACCGAGTGAGAGATCACTCGGAATTGGATTGATCAGAAGATCAGAACTTCACTTCCATCTTGGTCATGACGGCGATCTTGCCTTCGACCTGGCCGAGAGTTCCCTTCCATTCCGGCGACGTCTGCTGAAGCGTGAACCCACGGCCCATTGCGCGAGCGCCAACGATGCGAACCTTGTCGCCATTGATCAGCGCGAGGATCATGCCGTCCTTGACCGCCGAGCGTTCGAGTTCCTCGAAGTGGACGAGCGAGCCGGGGACGATGCCCATGCCAAGGATCGCTTCATCAACGCGAATGACCAGGCCGTTGGACTTTGCGTTATCGCGCTTGGCCTTTTCCGAGGTTGCCTCAAGCTGCGAGACGCCATCGCGGGTCTTCGCCTGGTAGACCGAGATCGAAGCGCCCGACTGGAGGACATCAATCTCGTCGACGACCGGCAGTCGATCGATATCGACTTCGCCGCTTTCAACCGACAGTCCCTTACCGGCGCGGAGCTGACCCTCGACCTTCTTCTGGAGATCAGCGAGCTTCTTGTCATCGAGGCTCGTGAGAAGGTTGAGTAGCGCGCGCGAGTTCCGTTCCGAAATCGAAGCGGGCGAGAACAGCTCGTACATCATCTCGGCGAGCTTGCCGTCACGCTCGTAAGCGTTCACCGCCTTCGAGACATCGAGCATCGACGAGGCGCCGAAGACGCGGCGGACTGCGTTCTTCACCTTGTCGGGCCAGCGGCTGAACGGACGCTCCGCATTTTCGATGCGGCTCGCAGTTGCTGCCGGCAGCTTGAACTTGCCGAGGTTGGTGGTCGAAAGGCCGAGTTCCTTGCGACGAATGCGCATGGCTGCGGCCAGCCGCATGTCTTCACGATTTCCGCCGACGTAGAGCAGCGACGCTTCAATGTGGGAATGGGCCCACGCTTCACGGTCGAACTGCGGGTCAGTCGTGTCGATGAAGATCTTCGACACCGGAACGCCAAGAGCCGAGCTGATCGACCGGATCTCATCCGCCCGCGGATAGACCTGGCCACGCTCGATCTTGGCGAGGCGGGTGTAGTTCACTTCGATGTTCGTATCGTTCACGAAAGCCTGAAGGGTGTCATAACCCTTCTTGCGGCGAAGATCGCGCAGGGCGTTCGGGAAAACGGTGTAGCGGACTACGCCATTCTCCACGACTGGAACCGATGCGCTGGTAAGTTTCATTGCGGCCGAAGACACGTCTAAATCTCCTCAAGCGGACCCTTTGGCCTCCGGAGCTTCACTCGTGGGTTCTTGGAGGATCGACCGAGAAAGCGAACGGGGCTTCCTGACTTTCCTCCAGAACCTCGGAGATGAATGCCTACGCTCCGACGGTTAATTTTTAGATACAGTCGACTAATCAACCCGTCAATCGACGCATCCTAAAATGGGACAAACCGCTCATCGCGTTCCTACAATTCAGATTCCCGAGACGAGTCAGGGGCTTGGGTCGCCGATCAAAGCGGAGTGATCGGAACGAGAAACAAATTCCGCTCCTTATCCACAATGTGTTGATTTTCACTGAGAGTTGACCCGGGATTTTCATCGAGAAGTGACCCGGGTTGTGGGTCCTATGTTCCCCTGGTTTGGGGTTTGGTCAAGGGTCGGCTTGTTTCCTTTCTGGTTGTGCTGTTGGCGGCGGAAGCCTTGAAGCGGAAGCTGTCGTTTCCGGTTTCGAGGATGTGGCAGTGATGAGTCAGCCGGTCGAGCAGGGCGGTGGTCATCTTGGCATCGCCGAACACGCTGGCCCATTCGGAGAAGCTGAGGTTGGTGGTGATGATGACGCTGGTGCGCTCGTAGAGTTTGCTCAGGAGATGGAACAGCAGAGCGCCACCTGATGGGCTGAACGGCAGGTATCCCAGTTCGTCGAGGATCACGAGATCAAGGCGCAGCAGGCGTTCGGCAAGCTGACCCGCCTTGTTCAGCACCTTTTCCTGTTCCAGCGCGTTGACCAGATCGACAGTGGAGAAGAACCTGACCTTCTTGCGGGTGTGCTCGACTGCCTGAACGCCCAGGGCCGTGGCGATATGGGTTTTTCCGGTCCCCGGACCACCGATCAGAACGACGTTGTGCGCGCCGTCGATAAAGTCACCGCGATGAAGCTGGCGGATCATGGCCTCGTTCGCTTCGCTGGAAGCAAAATCAAAGCTGGCCAGGTCCTTGTAGGCAGGGAACTTTGCCGCCTTCATCTGGTAGGCGATCGAACGGACCTCGCGTTCGGCCACTTCGGCCTTGAGCAACTGGGAGAGGATCGGAACCGCCGTGCCGAACGCCGGGGCGCCCTGTTCGATCAAGTCGTCGGCAGCCTGTGCCATACCGTACATCTTGAGGCCGCGCAGCATCACCACCACGGCAGCGCTGGCAGGATCATGACGCATGGCGCACCTCCTTCCCACGCAAGGCATCGTATCGTGCCACATTGGCCTTGGGTTCACGTCTGAGGGCGAGCGCTTGCGGTGCGTCGATCGCCGTAGTGGTCGTCGGCTTGCCGTCGATCAGCCGGTGCAGCAGGTTCAGGATATGGGTCTTGGTGGGAACACCTGCTTCCAACGCCAGCTCGACAGCACAGAGCACCGCCTGCTCGTCATGGTGCAGGACCAGCGACAGGATATCGACCATCTCCCTGTCGCCGCCGGGGTGTCTGAGAAGGTGGGCTTGCAACTGCCGGAACGCATCGGGCATCTCGGTAAAGGGCGCGCCGTTGCGCAGGGCTCCGGGCTTACGCTGGATTACTGCCAAATAGTGTCGCCAGTCATAGACCGTCTGGCCCCGCAGGTGATGCGCGCGGGTGATAATCCGCCGATGTTCGCATAGCACCTGCCCTTCGGCGGCGATGACAATACGGTCGGGATAGACCCGCAAGGACACCGGCCGGTTGGCGAAGGATGCCGGCACGCTGTAGCGATGCCGCTCGAAGTGAACCAGGCAAGTCGGCGAGACCCGCTTGGTATGCTCGACAAAGCCGTCGAACGGGCGGCCCATCTCCATCAGGCTGGCGATCTCGGCGGCATGCACCTCGGCGATGGTGCCCGGCAGGCTGCCATGCTGGACCTCGCCCCACCCTGCAATGCATTGTTCTTCCAGCCATGCGTTGAGCGCTTCGAGATCGGGGAAGGCGGGCATGCGCTGCCACAAGCGTCGCCGGGCGTCCTGGACGTTCTTCTCGACCTGGCCTTTCTCCCACCCGGAGGCCGGATTACAGAACTCCGGTTCGAACAGGTAATGGCTCGCCATCGCCGCAAACCGGGCGTTGACTTGCCGCGTCTTGCCACTGCCGATCCGGTCAACCGCAGTCTTCATGTTGTCGAAGATCCCGCGCCGCGGCACGCCGCCCAGAACCCGGAAAGCCTGCGTCAGGGCATCGAACAGCATCTCGTGGGTCTGCAGCGGATAGGCTCTGACGATGAACGCCTTGCTGTGCGACAGCTTGGTATGCGCTGCCTGCAACTTCACCCGTTCGCCGGCAATGACCGCCCAGTCCTCGCTCCAGTCAAACTGGAAGGCTTCGCCCGGCGCAAACACCAGTGGCACGAAAGTCCCGCGTCCGCTGGTCTGTCGCTCATACTGCAACTGTGCCTTCCACTTGCGGGCGAACGCCGCAACCCGGCCGTAGGACCCGTCAAAACCCAGCTCCACCAGATCGGCATGCATCTGCTTCACTGTGCGCCGCTGCTTGCGTGACTTGCCCGCTTCGATCCGCAGCCAGCCTGACAGCTTATGGGCAAACGGGTCCAGCTTGCTCGGCCGATCGGGGACCTGGAACTTCGGCTCCACCACACCGCTACGCAGATATTTGCGGATCGTGTTACGCGACAGTCCCGTCCGCCGCTCTATCTCCCGGATCGGCAGCTTGTCGCGAAAACGCCAGCGCCGGATCACACTCAGTAAATCCATCTCGATCACTCCATGTCGCCTCCAATCCCTCGATCGGAAGCACTTCAAACATGGGTCAAATCTCGACGGAAATTATCTGCCCTCCCGGGTCAACTCTCAGTGAAAATCAACAGCCTGACGGCGTGGGTATTCTCCTGGTGCGCCCAGCCGCATGAAACACGGCTTGATGGTGACAAGGTGGTTTAAGGGAAAATTCGCATGAACGAGAACTGGTACGAACGTCTCCTGCCGCGCGCGGCCTCCTCACAGGACCCGCGCACGCCGCTCGCAGTCGACTATGCCCGTGTCATCCATAGCTCGTCCTTTCGCCGGCTTGCAGGCAAGACCCAGATCCATTCGGGCGACAGCGACATTCCGCGCACGCGGCTGACCCATTCGCTCGAGGTGTCGCAGATCGCACTGGGCATCGCCCAGCGCCTGCAGGCACAAATGATCGTGGCGCCGATAGAGAAGAACACCGATGGCCTGGCACCGGGCATCGAGGCGCTCTTTGCCGATCCCTTCATCTGGCAGATCGTGGGACTGTGCCATGACCTAGGACATCCGTGCGGATCACACGCCGGCGAGGAGGCCCTTAATAGCTGTCTCCCTTACGAAGGGAACGGACAAACCCTTAGAATCCTGACGAAACTGGAAAGCCACACCGCCGAGTTCGGTTTGAACCTCACGCGCCGTTCGCTGCTTGGAATCCTCAAGTATCCGATCAGCTACACCGAGGCCTCAGACGGTCCGACCCCGCCGCCGCGCCGCGGAATTTCCGGCATCCCGCTTATTGGCCCCGAACACCTCCCGCCAAAGTGCTTCCTCGATTCCGAAGAACCCGTCGTTGAATGGCTCTTTGCCGGCATTGATGTCGATTATGCCTTCATCAAGGCAGAGCGGATGAAGAGCTTCGATGCGCAGCTCATGGATCTGGCCGACGACTTTGCTTACTCGGTCGCCGATCTCGATGACGCCATCGCGCTATCCATGATGAAGCCCGATTGGCTCGCTGCCGATGTTCCTGCCAATGCCTGGAAGGGCTTTGTCGAGCATCACAACGCCTACCTGACAGGCGCGACCCGCAAACCGATCACCGACCATCGCCAGGTCGTTTCCCTACTGATGAGCGGAAGCCAGACGCGGCGTGCAATCACCGGCTCGATCGTCAACTACTTCCTCGCCAATGTCCGCATGAGCGTAAACGAGGAGATGACCGATCCGCTTTATCGTTACCGGGTAAGCATCGCGCCCCAGGCAGCACACCTAATGGACCTGCTGAAGAAGTGCGTTTACGATCGCGTGATCTGCTCGCCCAAGGTCCAGCAAGAGCGCGTGCGCACGCAGCGGATGATCATCGACCTCTACGATGCCATGACATACCAGCCGCTGCGATACCTACCGGAACGTCACCGCGAGCTCTTCGTCGCATCAGGCGAAGATAATCGGGTCGTGGCAGACTATATTGCCGGCATGACCGACCGTTTTCTGGAGACGACGCATCAGCGTCTGATCGGATAGGGAAATGAGCATGGACGACGAGCTTCAACAGATCGCATTCGGCGAATGGATCGACATGCGACGGGGCGAAAGAGCTTTCGTCCATGCCAAGCTTGCTGGCATCACGCCCGAGACGGTCATGATCGAAGACACGGACTGGCAACTCGAAGTGTTGGCCAATCCTCTTCACCTCGAGCGTCCCGAGCAGACTACCCGCACCTACAGGTTTACGGTCGAGCGGACGGATGATGGCCTCAAGGCCATCGAGATCTCCGCTATCTGACCTCATCCTGAAATCAGGTTTGGGGCGCGCATAGGCCCATCCTACAATTGCCTTGGCAATCACGGATGGGTTTATGAGCACTCGGATCTCGAAGAAATACAACACCTACCGACGCTTTGACGGACACGTTCTCGGCTGGGAGCGCGGACAAGTCGGGGAAGGGCACCAAGCCACGCTGATCGAGGCTGATGGCACAATTACGTCCTTCCGTTGGCGTTCTCCCAAGGACCCGATCGCCGGAGACGATGTCACTATCGTGCTTCCCGAAAAGGGCGTGAGCGCGAAGCCGGACCGGCCCATCATTCTCTTAAACCACACGACGGGTGACACGCACGTCGAGGTCAATGCGCACACTGCCAAGAGCACGCGGCGCGTGATGCTCGAAGTTGGCCTTTGGGCCGTGATTGCATCGGCCTCCGGTGCGCTGCTCATGCACTACGGCACCGACATCCAGGCCCAGATCATTCTCCTGGTCACCGCAGCTCTCATCATTTTCCGCCTCGCGATCGCCACGCGTCAGCTTAACGATTTTGAGCGCGCCGCCCGCCGGCGTGCCGACGAGGAAGAGGTTCGCAGCGAAACCGTCCTCTCGGCTTGGAAATCCAATGCCGAGAGCCGCCGTCCGCGGATAAAGATCGAATTCGACGAGACCGGCCGCCCCATCGCGGACCGGGCCGAAATCAAGCCTTCAGCCGCCTGACACCTACCCTGCACGCCGCAGGGCGTGCCAAGCACGAAAGCCCCCACATGAAGTCCACCAAAATCATCGCATCGGCCATCGCCCTTGCTGCAGTGCCCGGCATCGCCCATGCAAACCCCGAGATCACCTTCGACCTTGCCGATGAATTCGGATCGCGGATCACTCCGGCACCAGGCCAGCTCGTCAACCTTGATGCTTCGTATGCCGACGCTAGCGGCAGCGTCTCGGGCGAAAGCAACATCGAAGCGATCAGTGAAGCTGCAACCACGGCACCTGGTCCCTATGGCGGCGGCGGTGTCGTCATGGGCCCGCCCGAGCGAAGCCCGGAAGCAATCAGGTATGGCTTGACCGAGCATGAAGTCCGCGTGCGTCGTCGTGTCCTGAACATGGAATACGCCTTCCAGTTCTTCAACGCGATGGATTATGCGACCACGCAGCGCTGCCTCGATCGCGGTGACTGCGTAGAAGGGAATCCGCTCATCGGCCGAGACCCAAGCACCGAGAAGATGATCGCGATCAAGGCAGGCGCCGCAGCTGTTCACTACGGCGTCATTCGCTACATGGCCGACCGCGATCCGGAAATGGCCTGGATTGCACAGTTGGTATCGACCGGAATCCAAGCCGGCGTCGTTGGATGGAACATGCAGTTCCAGTTCTAACCGAAAGTCATGGACCTCCCCGAGTAAGTGCGCCAACGTAGCGCCTTGCTCAGGTGGGGGAAAAGAATGAGACTTCAGGCTATTGCCTTGGTGCTAGCCGGTGCGACAGCTGCACAGTCGGCAATTGCACAAACAACAGCTTCGGAACGCATAGAAGCGCTGGTTGATCGACAGGGCAAGGCGCTTTCTCTTCTAAGCCAGCCGCCTGAAATTCGGGCTCCGAAAGCATGCGAGTGGGCCGACGAGCTTCGTTCGGAAGAAATCGAGGTCAGAAATGACGCGATCGCGGCGACTTCCAAGGCAATGGAACAAGCGTCGCTCGGTGCCAGCCGTCAAAAGCAGAAAGAGCTTACAACTGAGGCAGGGCGCTGGTTTGCAATAGCTCTTCAGCATCACAAAATTCTCGGATTTCTCGACGGCCTATGTGTCAGCGTCTCGGCAGACCTTCAGCTGAAGACCGACTACAGCGCACTCGCAGAATAAGCGCTTCCAATCGATTAGGGGTAATCATGAAAAAGCTGATCGCGGCGATCGCGCTAACCTGCGCACCTGCCCAGGCCTATGCGCAGGTACCGGAAAACAGACAGGACCTCCCTCTCTGGCTCGGCAAGACATACAACGATCTCAATTCTACTATTGATGAAGGGACGAAGGCCGAGATCAAGGCGTACGCTTGCCCGAGGGTTATGGATCTAGCGCAAACAACTACAAGCCTCCTCGCTGAAATGTTCAGCAAAAGGGCGGAGATCGACAAGGCAATCAAATCTGGAGCAACCCATGCTGACTTAAAGAGCAAATGGGAAAGCTACACGGCCACTCAGGACCTGACCCATCACGCGACATTGATAGATTTCGCGCTAACAGCGGCGTGCGGCATGGCGCTCAAGGAATAATTCGTAAGTGGATGCGGATAAATTATTAGACGCTCGTGAGATGCCAAAACTGACCTGACGCGAACATCCAAATTCATACCTTCGAGAAGCCCGGCCTCAGTGCCGGGCTTTTTCGTATCTGCAATCCATCCAGAAGGAGAGGCATATGCCCACAGAGACCTTCCGATGCAGGAGCATGACCTACGACGACTTCCACTACATCGAGGTCCCGGACGCAGGATACATCACCTGCAGCTGTCAGGGCGTCGACTGGTGCAGCCACATCGAGGCAACGCTGGTCTTCGGCGAGCGCGCCATGGTCCCAGAAGAAGACCATCCCATAGCGAACAGGGCCATGGTCAAAGCCAAGGGAAGGCTCGAGCGGCCCAAGCACTGGAAAGCCGACTGGCTCAGCAAGCGCCGGTGGCGAGGCCTTCCGGTCAAGGAGCCGAAAGCGATCGCCATGCTCAAGAGCGGCGTCCCCGTCGTCAGTTTCGAGGGCAGGGGGCGCAAGAGGCAGGAAGCGAAGGATCTCGCAACCGAACATGGCTGGCGAGACGTGAGCATCCCGACCCGCGGCGTGCTCGTCCATGTAAGCGATGCAATGCACGGAGATCCGCGTCTCGAAAAAGCCAAGGAACTCGGGATCATGACGGTCACATACGCACAGTGGCCAATGATCGCCTCGATCGGAGACAAGCTACGTCAACGGGCGAGGCGCTTTGTCGCTTAGAGTTCTCATCCTAAAACCTTCATGGGCACTGTTGCCCGTGGAGGACTTATGGCTGAGACGATCCCGACCCATTACGGGCAGGAGAAGAACAAGGGTTTTGCGATCATCGGCATTGGCGCCGTCAGCACGCTGCTGCTGCTGATCCACCTCGTTCAGCTGGGTCCGGTATTTGCCTATCTCGGCATCAACGGATTCAGCCAGGGAACATGGGAAACGGCCAAGGCCGCGCTTTCCAAGTTCTACAATCCCGATGTCTTCATCGCTGGCGCGAAATACACGTACGCGCAGGACGAGGCGATCACGATCATCGCCATCATGCTCTGCGTGGTTATCTCGCTGGCGCCAGTTGTCCTCGCGGCAGCTCTCAACCCGTTCCGGCTCTACGATCTCATTCACGGCGACGCGCGCAAGGGAACTCTGCGCGACATTCGCATCATGGAAGATCGTGACCAGGTTGGCATCAGGGGAGGGCGGTACCTCCATCTCGGGTTATGGCCTGAGACGAAGGAGCCCATGCGACTGATCGAGACATTGTCTACGCTCGTACTCGCACCTCCGGGAACAGGTAAATGTCTTGCACCCGACGAGCCAGTGATGATGGCAGATGGCTCCATCAAGCTAACGCGCGATCTGGTTGTCGGCGATCAACTAATGGGGCCAGATGGCAAGCCGCGTAATATCCTCGCGACCAACTGGGGATACGGCCCGATGTACAAGGTGACGCCGACAAAGGGGCGAAGCTTCAAGTGCAACGGCGACCATATCCTCTCGCTGCGCTGTTCCAAGAAGCCACGCAACCGTTCAGTTTTTCCAAAGCGTGGAGACCTGACCACAGTCACGGTCGAAGAATGGCTGAACTGGTCGTCGGAGCAAAAAGGAAAATGGAAGCAATGGCGTGCAGCCATAGACTTTCCAGCATTGGCAGAGCCGTCAATTGACCCTTACTTCGTAGGGGCTCTGCTTGGCGATGGTACGACTACTTCTAAGGTTGGCTTGCACACTGCCGATCCAGAAATGAAGGAGCTTGCATACCAAACGGCTGACGCATGGGGTCTGCAAGTTCGCGAAGAGCGGCAAGAAGGCTCTCAGTCCGTTTTTTATGCCATCAGCGCAGGCAACACGAAGGGGCTGCCTCGAACTGGCAAAAATCCTCTCCGTGATCAGCTTCGAGATGAAGGCCTCGCAGCCAACACCTATGCAAAATCAATTCCGACAAACTATAAGCTTGGCAGCCAGAAAACTCGCCTCGCAGTTCTCGCCGGCCTCATCGATACCGATGGCCATTATGACGAGGAATGCAATGTATTCGACTTTATCTCCGTAAGTAAGAGGCTCGTCGACGATATAGCTTTCATTGCTCGCTCGTTGGGCATGGCTGCATATCCCACGGAATGTGAAAAAACCTGCGTGAACAATGGAGCCGTAGGTAAATACCACCGTGTCTGTATTTCTGGGAACATTGATCGAATTCCAACCCGTCTTCCGCGCAAACAAGCTCGTGCGCGGAAAAGCATGAAGGACGTCACAAATGTTGGCTTCGATATCGAGGCCATCGGCAGCGGTGAATATTATGGCATCGTCCTTGATGGAGATAGGCTCTACCTACTCGACGACTTCACAGTCACCCATAACACCGCGAGTTTTGTGGTTCCGTCCATCCTCGACACTCCGCAGTCGTCTTTCATCGTCAATGATCCGAAGCCGGAGCTCTTCGACCTGACGTCGGGATATCGCGCCGAGATCGGTGACGTTTTCATGATCAACTGGTCGGCGACCGACAAGATCGACCCGGCACGGCTCGACGATCCCGAACGCACGATCTTCTATCCCCGTTTCAACGTTCTCTCCCCCGAGCTTCTCCCGCCGGCTGGGAGTGCAGAGCGCGACACTTATCTCGACGCCATCGCAAACGTCCTGAGCCCCAGCAACGGGAAGGGCGGCAACGCCGACTACTTCGAACAGAAGGGCCGCGCTGCTCTCGTCGGCTTCCTCCACTATATCTGCTCGAAGGTAGCGGATGCCGACCCGATCCAGCGCAACCTCGAGAACATCCCCGAGCAGTGGCATGACGATGACATGGAGCCATCGATCCCGATGCTCATCGACATGATCACCGAAGGCCAGCAGATGGCCTCCGACAAGAACGATCAGGACAAGAAGGAAGCAGCCGACGCAGGCAAGTTCCATTCAGGCGATGCCATGTCCGACTGGCTCAAGGCCATCGTCAAGGAATGCCGCGAGCGGGGTTACAGCCCGCGTGCGGTCACCGAAATCACGCCGCTGATCTCGATGGCCCCGAACGAACGCTCGGGTATTCTCGGCACGATGGACAAGGCATTCCTGCCCTTCAAGAACGCCGCGGTGCGCGAGCGCACGACATCGTGCGACTTCCTGCCTTCCGACCTTCGCGGAATGCGCGATGAACATGGCCAGATGCGGCCCTCGACGCTCTACGTGTGCGTCAACCAGGCTGAAGCTGCTGCCTTCGCCACCATCACGGCACTGCTCTACGAAGTCCTGAGCCGCGAATACCTTGCCTACGGGCCCGGCGAGGTGAACCGCAACAACGTGAAGCTTGGACCCTATCCGGTCTGCTTCATGATCGACGAGTTCGCCAAGCTCCCGAAAATCGAGGCCGTCATGACCGGTCCCGACCTCGGCCGTTCGAAGAAGACGATGTACTGCATGATCGCGCAGTCCGACAGCCAGATCGGCAAGATCTATTCGAAGGAAGACCAGCAGATCATCTACGCGACGACCGCGATCAAATACATCCTGCCCCAGAACGACAAGGACACGATCAAGCTGGTGCAGGACATGGTTGGCCCCACGACCATCAAGCGGTCCAGCAGCTCGAAAACCAAGGGCGGCGACTTCAAGGAATGGGGCAAGTCGAACGAGAGCACCAATCTCGAAAAGGTCGATTTCATCCGCGCCGGCGACATTTCGGGCATGAAGCCGGGAACTCACATCGTGATCGCACAGGGCTTCATGAACCGGCCCTACTTCATGAAGTCGGTCATGTTCTTCAAGGACCCCGCCATGCTGGCAAAGGTCTGCAACCCGCGTACGGGCCTCGGCCCGCCGCCCGCTTATCCCATGCCCGAGCGCATGCGCCAGAAGCGCATCGCCCAGTTCAAGGCCAAGCAGGCCAAACTCGGCAAGCTGCCGACGCCTGACCACGCAGCCGCAATCAATCTCGAGAAGTACCGGGACACTCCGGAGCCGATATCGGCATAAGGAAGGAAAAGCTCCTTCCTGTGCCGCCAGACTTGCACAGGAAGGAGCTGAAAATGCAGTTCGATTTCGAAGACGACGATAGCTTCAACGAAACGCTCGCTATCGCTACCACGAACGACCCGAAGCCGAGCGGGAACTCGGTCGACCGCCAGGTCGTCGAAAGGATGCTGGCGGAATTGAGCGACGAACAGCGCGAGGCCGCCATCAAGACGACCAGGAACGCACTGCTGCTCGCGCCCGCAGGCACCGGCAAGACGCGCGTGATGACCACCCGCTTCGTCCATCTCGCCAGCAGCGGCGTTCCGGTTGAACGCCTGCTCATGTGCACATTCACGAATGCTGCCGCAAACGAGCTGCTCGACCGCGTCACCCCTGCAATCTACGGGGACTGCGACAATCTGTGGGTGGGCACGACCCACGCGATCGGCCTGCGCATCATTCGCGAGCACGCCGCAGAGCTCAACCTGTTCAACGTCGACACCATCATGGACCGACAGCAGCAGGAAGAGGTCGTCACCAAGCTGATGTATTCGACCGAACACCCGATGGCCGGCACGCCGAACCAGAAGCCGACCATCGACCGCATCCTGGACTTCATCGAAGAAGCCAAGAACGCGATGAAGTCGCCCGAGGAAGCAGTCGATGCGATCGATGCTGGCGATGTCGACTGGGCGCGTGGCGTCTCGTTCGAGGATGCGCGGGTCTATACCGAGTACGAGCGCTTCAAGCTGGCCTATTGCATGATCGACTACAACGACATGCTCTACCTCCCGACGCGCCTCATCGAGACGAACGAGGAGATCGCGGAAACATGGCGCGGAATGTTCGCGCACGTTCTCGTCGACGAATACCAGGACCTCTCGCGTTCGCAGATCCGCTTGCTCAAGAACATCGTGGGCACCGGTAATGACGCAGCCTGCTTCTACGCCGCGGCCGACGATGACCAGTCAATCTACGGCTGGCGCGGCTCGGACGTGCGGGCAACCATCGATTTCCAGCGCTACTGGAACGAGGCTGACATCCTCCAGATCCGCGACAACTACCGGACGCCCAAGGCGATCTTCTCGCACGCCTCGCGCCTTATCCGGCACAACACGGACCGGCATGCAAAGAACATCCGGACCGCGCGAGATCCCGATGCACTTGTCCGCTCCCTCCAGAAGCAGGACGAGGCAGCCGAGAAGCAGGCCGTTCTCGAAAACATCCTCGAGGGCTGCCGCCGCTTCGACATTCCGTTCGAGCGGGTGGCCATCCTGTGCCGTTCCAATCGCATGTGCCAGGAGTTCGCGAGCTTCTTCGCCGCGAAGGACGTGCCGGTGAACCTGCACGAATCCATCCGGCTCAGCGCAGAACCGATCCGTGCGCTCGTCAACTGGATGCAGATCTCGACGAAGGCGGACAATCCGCTGATGTACGAACAGATCGCCATCTACCCGGAAGTCTATCTGCCCGAGGCAGCGATGATCGATCACGCGGCACGCCTGCAGAAGCGCCACAACAAGCAGCCGAACGGCCCCAAGATCGGCCCGATTGCCATGCTCCTCGAGATGCATGGTCGCGGAAAGACGACGAGCGGATCAGCAGCTCTTGCCGAGAAAATCGTCGAGGTTCGCGCGTTTCTCGAAAACCCGCCGTCGGCGCCGTTCGCTGCTCTGGCTGATCATCTCGGGATTACCGAGAAGGTCGCCAATTCGACGCGCTCGGAAGATCACCAGCTTCCCGCGTTCCTGCGCCTTGCAGACGAGATGGTTGGCCAGATCGGCCTCACCAAGACGCTGGCATCTCTCACCCAGCTCGATCTCAATGCGGGCAAGGACGGCATCAACATCACGACGATGCACGGTGCCAAGGGCCTCGAGTTCGACATCGTCGCGCTTCCCGGGTGGGAGGAAGGCGAATTCCCGAACGCGACGCGGCGCAATCCAAACGACATCAGCGAGGAACGCCGACTGGCCTACGTGGCGCTCACGCGTCCCAAGAAGATGCTCATCGTATCGTGGAGCGGCCGAGATGGCCGTCAACGTCGTCCGTCTCGCTTCCTGACCGAGGCAGGCATTATCCAGTCCTAAACGACCCTGGGGTGGCCATCTTAACAATTAGGTGGCCATAACAGGGACTTGGCACACAAGGGGAAACCAAAATGAACAACATCCTGCTGCCGCATGGCCGTATGCGGCGACTGCACTACTTCGGCCTGTCGGTCGGCTTCAATTTTCTCGGAAAGATCCTGGAGTTCATGGGTGACTTCGGGCTCCTGCTCTCGCTGGCGTTGATCTATCCGGGGATCATGATCACGTTCCAGCGCCTGCACGACATGGGCAAGGGCCCGCAGCTGGGCTGGGTACTCTTTGGCCTGGCCTTCGTTGGCGGCCTATTCCTGGAAGGTGGCGCGCCGCTTTCCGTTATCGGCGGTCTAAGCATGCTCGGTGCCATCGGCGTCGGCATCTACATCCTGGTGACCCCGGGCGTGACCGGACCGAACGAATATGGTCCCGACCCGCTCAATCCCGACATGGAATACGAGGATAGTTACGAGGAGCCAGCCGCGCGCGCACCGGCGACGATTTCTCTCGACAAAAAAGAGGGGGCGTAACGCCCCCTCTTTCCCTTCCTCAACGCAATGGGAGGCGCCGAAGCGCCTCCCACCGAGATAAGGATCACCTCCTTTCGCGCGTGATCAACGGCCCATGCCCGCTGCAGCTTCCTGGCTCAGGGCCGCTGCCATCGCATTCTGCTTCTTCTGACCCTTCGGAGCCGACTTACCTTCCGACTTGCTCGTGTCGGATGCCTGCTGACCCTTGTCGGCTTCGGCCTGCATCTTCTTCGCGGCTTCCTTGGTCTGGATCAGACCCAGCTCGACCATGCGCTCACGCGCAGCGAAGAAACCAGCCGTCAGGCCGATCAGGCGCTTGAAGTCGTCACCCGGCAGACGGGCGAAGTCGGAAGCCTTGCGGCGATCTTCCTCGCTCATCTTGTTGAACTTGTCGGCGGTCAGGCTCGGGTCGAGCTTTTGCGCCGCGTTGATCTGCATCGCGTACTTCTTGCGTTCGAGAGCCTTCTTGCCGGCCTCGGTGATCTTGTAAACCTCCGCGACCTCTTCCTTCGGCGCCTTGGCAAGAGCATCGAGCTGGCTCTTGTGCGTCGCAGCTTCCTTGTCCTTCGAGGGAAGGAAGAAGCCGTTCGCATTGTCGGCGACGAAGTGACGGCCGTTGGCACGCTCCTTCATGACGTCGAGGCCTTCAGCCGTAGTGCGTTCGGAACGAGCCGCACGCGATCCGGCTTCCTTGCCGGCTTCAGCCCAAGCCGCCTTCGCTTCCGGGGTCTGCCAACGCTCGAACCCTGCCGTCGGGCCTTCGAGGTGCTGGAAGGCACCGGCGTCCTTGTTGTAGCGGAACTTGGCGCCGCTTTCCTTGGCATGGGCATGAAAGGCGTCGCGCTCTTCGCCCTTGAGCGGGTAGTAGAGCTTGGCTTCGTCGATCTCGGTGCCAGCCGCCTGCTTCAGGGTGTCGGTGCCTTTCTCAAGCACTGCGCTTTCCTCCTTCGACTTCGCGACCTGCTCGGGAGCAGTGTACTTCGCGAAGAGCTTGGCTGCATCAACATCGTCGGGGACGAGGTCCTCGTAAACACGATAGGCCTTTTCCTTGCGGTCGAACGAGACGGCTCCACGCGGGAAGCCCGCATCGTCAGCCATCTTCTTCATCTCCGCATTCTCGCTCTGCAGCGGGTGCACGAGACCATACTTACGACCTTCTTCAGTGCTCTTATCAAAGTCCATGTGACGCTCCATCCACAAAGTGACTAAACCCTGACATCATCCAGAAAGAGTGGATTTTGTCCTCTTGCCGAATGGTATCACCCCGGAAATATCGCCTGCAAGCATTCCGTTTGAAAAAACTTTGCTCCATCCTAAAAACATAGGATCACCTCGCACTGGGAGCATATGATGAGTTCAAGCGTCCGCGTATGGCTGGCAGAGAAGCCGAGCTTCGGTAAGGATCTTGCCAAGGCACTCGGCAACCCCCGCCGCCTGGACCGGTATGCCTGGGAAACTGACAGGGGCATCGTCGTCGCGGCAGCGGGACACCTGGTCGAACTTGCCGAGCCGCAGGACTACGAGGAGAAGTGGGCGCAGTGGCTGCCCGAAAACCTCCCGATGATCCCGCCGGGTTGGAACTTCCTCTACAAGCGCAATGAGAAGAAGTACGATCGCCTCAAGGGCATCGGTAAATACCTGACCAAGGCCACCGAGATCGTCGTCGCGACCGACGCCGGACGTGAAGGCGAATACATCGCCTGGGCCATCTTCGAATTTTACGACCTTCACAGGCTTCCGAAAAAGCGCCTCTGGACTTCAGGCGCCAACGTCTCGGCAATCGCCAAGGCAGCGAAGGAAGAAAGCCTGCTGCCTTATGACGAGAAGTATCCCCTGGCCGAGGCAGCGCGCATCCGTGCGGAATCCGACTGGGTCGAAGGGCTCAATCTCACCCGCCTGCTTACGACCCGCTACCAGCCGGCCGATTACCGCGAACCGATTTCGGTCGGACGTGTGCAGACCGCGGCCCTTGCGATCATCGTGCGCCGCCATCTCGAGATCGAGAACCACAAGCCGGAGAAGTATTTCAACCTCGCCATCGATGTGACTGCGGCCAATCAGCCGGTAAGGCTAATGCACCGGCCAAGCGAGGAAGACCGGATCAAGGATGCATCCGAGGCTCGGCGCATCATCGACGCTGTCAGGGGCCAGACGATCAGCCTCAAGGTCGACAGCCAGATCAAGAACGAGGCGCCGCCCAAGCTATTCGAGAGCTCGAGCCTGCAGATCCGCGCCTACAACCTGTGGGGCTGGCCAGCCGACAAGACCGAGAAGCTTTCGCAGGCCCTCTATGATGAGCACAAGCTCATCAGCTATCCGCGTACCGACGGCATCCACCTCGAGGACGAGCAGTGGTATGACGTTCGCGACATCCTGCGGAACATCTCGGCCCTCAGCTCGGCAAAGAGCGTCCAGCTAAAGGGCGAACAGAAATTCGCAGACTTCCCGCTCCATGTACCCGATTATGACGGCCTCCAGCCGCGCGATACTGTCTTCAACTCGAAGGCGCTCGAGAAGTCTGGTGCCGACCACCACGGCATCATTCCCACGACGGAACCGGCCAACCTCGACGAACTGACCGAGGACGAGCGCAAGCTCTATCTCCTCATCGTTCGCCAGTTTCTTGCGCAAGTCCTGCCCGACTGCCGCTATGCGCAAAAGAGCATCAGCTGGACGCACGACAGTCGCCGCTTCGCCGCTACGGGCCGCGTCATCAAGATGCAGGGCTGGCGGGTTCTCTTCAACGACGCCGACCAGGCTGCAGAAGCATCCGAGAACGAGGTCGAGCAGGAGGAAGAACCTCAGAACCTGCCTGATCTCAACGATGGCGAACGTGGCCAGATCGACCGCGCATTCGCCGAAGAGAAGTTCACCATCGCTCCGCCCCAGTTCACTGAAGGCTCGATCATCTCGGCTATGCGCGATCTCAACAAGGTCGTGAAGGACAAGGCTCTGCGCGAGAAGCTCAAGCACGCCAAGACGATCGGCACCAAGTCGACGTGGGGCGAGACGATCAAGAAGCTGAAGGACCGGATGTATATCACTTCCCACCGAGGGAAGCTTTCTCCGACAATCCTGGGCGTCGATCTCGTCGCGCTTTGCGACAAGGAACTGCCAACGCTCGTCGACCCCACGGCAACCGCGGCTCTCGAATTCATGCTGAGCGATGTCGAGAAGCGCAAATGCGAGCCGGCCCAGGCCCGAAAGATCCTGCAGTCCCGCAACGTGGATGCAATCCGCCGATGCCTCAACATCGAGAGCGCCACCCTCAGGGCACCGCCGCAAGCGGCCCGCAAGGCCAAGGCCAACAAGAAGTTCGATGGCAAGCCGAAGCCCTTCAAGGATTTCGACGGGGGCAGCCATGCGCTCGTCGTGCCGTTCGATGACCGGGAACAGGTCAAGGCGCTGGGTGGCAGGTTCAATGGTGAAACCAAGCGCTGGCACCTGCCCAAGAAAGAACACGCCGAAGCTGACCTGCGCGGTCGCGGCTGGCTGAAATAGGCATCGTCACCCGTACCGGGATGGCGGTGCGGACCTGACGACAAGGAAGGAAAAGAAATGCGTGACTATGTCCTAGCCGGTGAAGTGGCCGCCATCCTCGGCCTCGACACCAAGACGAGCCCGTGGGCCATCTGGAACAAGATGACCGAAGAGGCCGAAGATCAGGACATTGGCGATCGCGGCCGCTGGCAGGGCCGTCTGGCGCGCGAAATTGCATTCGGCATCGCCAAGGATCACAAGCTGCGCATCGAGCAGAGCCTCGAACCGGCCGTGGCTGAAGGCATCATGCCTTCGCGTGCCTGGAAGATCGAACCGAGCCTGCGGACCGGCGGCCAGCCGGCGGTGCTCGTCGTCCAGATGAAAACCCAGCAGCAGATGTTCGGCTGGAAGGCCCCCGACACCGTGCCGCCAAAGCCGACTGTCCGTCTGAAGGCTATCGCGCTCGCATATGGTGTGAAGCACGTCTTCCTTGGCACTCTCATCGACGGGTATCGCAGCGAACTCTATCACCTCGAGCTCGAAGACGAGCTGGCAGCCCAGATCAGGGCCGAAGTCGGCGAGATGATCCGCATGGTCATCGAAGATGACGAACCAGTCGTCGACTATGATCTCGACCGCTCTGCCATCCGTAGCGGCAAGACCACCGTTCGCGCCGACGCAAGTGCACAGAACATCAAGGCGCTCGCCGCCGAACGCGCCGACCTCGCCGATGCAATCACGAAGGCACGAGGCGGCCTCAAGGGCCACGAACAACGCCGCAACGAGATCGACACCATGTTGATCCATCTCTTGTCCGCGGCAGGCAATGTCGATGTCGGCAGCCAGATCATCTCGATCGAGGAGAAGGGCGGTCGCAAGACCGTGAAGGTGACCGAAAAGAGCAGCGCTGCAGAAGCGCTGTTCTGACCGGAAACTGGAAGGGATTCCCTTTGTTCCTTATTCGTTCTAACTTCTGCGAAGGCGCCACGAGGAGGCTTTCATGACCCGCTACAACGTGAACCAGCATAACGATGAAGCCATCGTCACGGCACTGGATACGCCGATCCCTGCAGAGCTCGTGTCCGAACGCTCGGGCGGAGGCCGCACCACATACAGCTACGTGAAGGGCGACGTTGACGCTGACCGCCTCAACGAAGTCTTCGGACCGCTCGGCTGGGACTGTCAGTCAGGAAAGCCTGAGATCACCCGCTTTGAAGATAAGCGCACGATCAAGAAGTTCGTCGAGGGGCAGAGAACCAAGCAGGACGTCGAAACGGACTGCTGGATCTACGTTGTGACGACGCAGGTCACCCTTCGTATCAAGGCCCGCAGCCCAGAAAGCAGTGATACCACGTTCACTTGTAGCGGTCTCGGCTATGGCGAAGCCGAAATCGGCAAGCACGCCAAGGACGCGATTGCCATGGCCGTAAAGGGGGCGGAAACGGACGGCTTCAAGCGCTGTGCGACCAACCTTGGCAAGGCATTTGGCATGTTCCTGACCTCAGGTGGACACCAGGAAGACATTGTCTACGCGCACAACGGAAACGATCAGGGCCTGAAGCGCGCCAAGCAAATTCGATCCAGGTCCGAGGGCAGGGGAGCGCCGCCTCCTCAGCAGAAGGCCGAGACCGAACGGCCGCGCCCCACTCCCGCTGAGCAGACCCAGGAGACTGCCAAGTCATCTGCAAGTCACGCATCCGGCCCGGCGCCCGAACCGGAAACCCGCCAACCCCGTCGCGGATCGCGGCCACAGAGAACGCCGAATGACAATTTCAACCTCGATAGCGAGCCGGTCACGCGGGAAGACCAGATCGACTGGGGTGCGACCTTTGTGAGGAAGCTTTCAGAGCGCGGTTCCCCGCATGAGCGGGAAGGCATGGTCCTGCTTCACCTTCGGACGATCAACAGCCTCGATGGCCAGATCCGTGACCGCCTGCGCAGCACCGCCACAGATCATGGCATCGACATCGACAGGATCGCGGCCTGATGTCTCTCAACGACTGGTCTGCATCGGAAGTAGCTAAAGCCGTTGGCGGCTCGGGGCGCTCAGCGCCGCGCAAGACTTCCAAGGGCTATTCCGTTTGCTGTCCTGCCCATGCAGACCGGACCCCGTCGCTGTCATTGACCGATGGCTCTGACGGGATGCTTCTCTATTACTGCTTTGGCGGCTGTTCTCAGGCAGAGGTGAAGGCAGCTCTCGAAAGCACGCTTGGCATCGACAGCAGCGCGCCCGCCAGCACAAGCGAAAAGCCGAAGAAGAAGAAAGTCGTCGTTCCGATCGAGGACCCCATCGAAGCACTGATGCCGGTTCCGGCCAATGCGGTTCGTGGGACTGCCGACGATTTCTGGCATCACGCTCTCGGCCTTCCGAGCAAGGTCTGGACCTACAAGCTCGCAAACGGCGAAACGGCTGGCTTCATTGCGCGCTACGAGACCGACGCCGGCAAGGAGGTGATTCCCTGGTCGTGGACACGCGACAACAAGACAGGAGAGGAAAAGCTCCGGCAAAAGGCGATGCCTTCGCCAAGGCCGCTCTACAATCTCGAAGAGATCGTGGCCCGTCCCAATGATCCCATCATCTGGAACGAGGGCGAAAAGGCAGCAGACGCGGCCAAGAAGCTTTTCCCGGGCTGGGTGAGTACGGCCAACCCAGGTGTCGCGTTGCCCTTAAATCTGAGACACGACGCGTTCGGGGATATTTTTTGCCCTTAATTATGAGATTCCACTGCCA
>NZ_JAHCBF010000014.1 GCF_018398395.1 Croceicoccus gelatinilyticus
ACATAATAAAGCGGACAACTATCGTTCCCCGAAACTTCCTTCCGGGGGACTATGTCGTCCAGCTAAGTTGGCGACCGTCAGGAGCGAGCCGTTGAAGCGTCGTCCCCGTCGGTGGAGCGGCATATATGTGGGGCTCTTGATTCGGTCAACAGCCGTTCTGGAAAAAGTTTGGCTTCAGGCGAACTTTTTTGCTCTCAGATCGGAAGAATGGCGGGAAACTGCCGTTTCCGCCCCCTGCCGGCCCGAAAATTAGTTTCAGATGGACACGAATGCACCTGCTTCGCGGTCCTTGCGGACGGCCAAGCCGTCGAACACCGTTCCGTTCATCGTGATCCACACGCCCGGCTGCGCCGCCTGACAGCAGGCGAACGCCATGCCGAGATTGAACGGCGCATCGCTTTCCTTGAATCGCGCCGGCGCCAAAGCGCCTGCCAGAACGATCGTGCGGTCTTTCAGATGTGCGAGCGCCTTGGCCGTCTCGGTCATCGTATCCGTGCCATGGGTGATGACGACGCGCTTTTCCGGAGCGGCCGCAATCGTCGCCGCGATCACGTCGCGATCAGCGTCAGTCAGTTCGAGGCTGTCCTTGCGCATGAGTTCGACGACGCGGAACGGGTGCTTGACCCGTGCAGTGGTGAGGAGCTGTTCGATCACGCTGTCGCCGATCTTGTACTCGCTCAGCGCGTCGAAATACTGCTTATCGATGGTGCCACCAGTGGTGATCACGAGAATGGGGGGTCGGGTCATGGCCCGCCCTCTATCACTGGCGCGCGTTTGCGTCACCGATTGTTGGCGCAGGGTCGGTGCTATTCCATCCCTGCGCCGGATAATCAGAACGCGTCGTCGGCCAGAGCCATCATCGACTTCTTGCCTGCCTTGATGGCGAGGAAGTGTGCCGACACCTGCGGCAGGATACGTTCGAAGTAGAACGTCGCCGTCTTGATCTTCGCGTTGTAGAACGCCTTGTCCTCTGCACCGAAGGCCAGCTTCATGCCGGAGATCAGCGTAGAGCGGGCAAAGCAGTAGCCCATCGCGACAAGGCCGAAGAGCCTCAGGTACTCGGTCGCGGCAGCACCTGCCTCTTCCGGATCGGCCATGCCCTTCTGGGCGATGGTCGCGGTCGAAAGCTGCAAGGCACCGAAGGCCTTTTCCAGCCCGTCGATCATCGGCTTCATCGGGCCTTCGCCCTTGTTCGCCTCGATGAACTCGGAAACCGGGTGGAAGAAGCTCTTGAGATAGCGCCCCATGTGCGCCCCCAGCTTGCGCCCGACGAGGTCCAGCGCCTGGATGCCGTTGGTGCCTTCATAGAGCATCGCGATACGCGCATCGCGCGCGTACTGTTCGACCCCGCTTTCGCGGATGTAGCCGTGACCGCCGTAGATCTGGATCGCGAGGTTCGCGTTCTCGTGCCCCAGATCGGTGAAGAGTGCCTTCACGATCGGCGTCATCAGCGCGACGAAATCCTCGGCGCGCTTGCGCAACTCAGGGTCCTCGGCGTGCTTTTCGGCATCAAGCGCGCGGGCAACCCATGCGCCGAGCGCGCGGCAGCCTTCGTTGTTGGCGCGCATCGTCATCAACATACGGCGCACGTCGGGATGGACGATGATCGGGTCCGCGGCCTGATGGGGATACTTCGGTCCCGCCAGCGAGCGGCCCTGCACGCGGTCCTTCGCGTACCAGACGGCGGACTGGTAAGCCGCCTCGCCAATGCCCAGCCCCTGGATGCCGACGCCGAGGCGCGCGTTGTTCATCATCGTGAACATCGCGGCCATGCCCTTGTTCGGTTCGCCGACCAGCCAGCCGGTCGATTCCTCGAACAGCATCTGGCACGTGGCCGAGGCCTTGATGCCCATCTTATGCTCGATCGCGGGGCACGAAACGCCATTGGAGGGGCCCGGCGTGCCGTCATCCTTGGGAATGTACTTCGGCACGACGAAGAGCGAGATGCCCTTAACCCCTTCAGGCGCATCGGGCAGCCGCGCGAGGACAAGGTGAATGATGTTGTCGGTCAGGTCATGCTCGCCCGCCGAGATGAAGATCTTCGAACCCGACACCTTGTAACTGCCGTCACCTGCCGGAACCGCGCGGGTGCGCAGCAGGCCGAGATCGGTGCCGCAGTGCGGTTCGGTAAGGCACATCGTGCCCGACCATTCGCCGCTGACCATCTTGGGCAGGTAGGTGTTCTTCAGATCGTCGGTCGCGTGCTTGGCAATCGCGCCGACGCCGCCGTGGGTCAGGCCCGGATACATGCCGAACGACAGGTTGGTCGAACAGGTCATTTCCTCGACCAGCTTGCTCAGCCGTTCGGGAAGCCCCTGCCCGCCCCATTCGGGATCGGACGACAGCGCGGCCCAGCCGTCCTGCGTGAACTGGTCGTAGGCTTCCTTGAACCCTGCGGGCGTACGCACGACGCCGTTTTCGTGGTGGCAGCCTTCCTCGTCGCCCGAACGGTTGAGCGGGAGCAGGACTTCCTGGCTGAACTTCGCGGCCTGTTCGAGGACCGCGTTCATCAGGTCGGAATCGAATTCCTCCAGCGCGGGGATGTTGCCGAACCCGTCGTCGTGCCAGAGCTCTTCCAACACGAAACGCATGTCGCGCAGCGGTGCTTCATAGACTTGCATCGATCGTGCCTTTCAAATCAGTTGCGCAGCGGCTTGCCGGTTTCGAGCATATGCTCGACCCGGGCCTGGCTGCGCGGATTGCGGACCAGCGCCATGAACGCCTCGCGCTCCAGTTCCAGCATCTGCTGTTCGGTCAGGGTGTCGGCCGCATCGGTATCGCCGCCGGTAAGAACGGTGGCGAGGTGCGAGGCGACAACGCCGTCATAGTCGGTCGCCTTGCCCTGTGCCTGGAATCCCTCGACCGCGAGATCGAGCGCAACCTTGCCGGTCGGACCCGGCAGGTTGAACGTAGGCGCCTCGGGCGGAGTATAGCCTTCCGCCATGGCCAGCGCGCGCTGCTTGGCGTCGGCCAGAAGGCGATCACGGTTCATGCTGATGCCGTCGTCCTTGCGCAGGAAGCCGAGTTCCATGGCCTGCGCCGCGGACTTGGCGACCGTCGCGGTCGAGACGATCTCGAACACCTTGGCGACCGGGGGCATTGGCCCCTTGGGCAAGCCCGGCATATCGCGCCAACGCGACAGCATCTCGCCGCAGCCACCCCAGCCCGGGATCAGGCCGACGCCGCATTCGACAAGGCCGATATAGCTTTCGGCGTGCGCCTGCACCGCATCGCAGTGGAGCAGGATCTCGCACCCGCCGCCCAGCGCCATGCCAGAAGGCGCGCCGACAACCGGGAACGGCGCATACTTCAGCGCCTTGTAGGTTTCCTGCCCGCCAGCGACGAGCTTCTCGATCTCGCCCCACGCCGCGATGTTTACCGCGAACAGGGCCAGACCAAGGTTCGCGCCCGTCGAGAACTGGCTGCCCTCGTTATAGACGACCATGGCCTTGTACTTCTCGGCCACCAGCGGGATCGCCTTGCCGATCAGCTTCATGACCTCGCCGTCGAGCGCGTTCATCTTGCCGGTAAATTCGAGGCAGACGACACCGTCGCCGACGTCCCACAGCGCAGCCGATGCATTTTTCATCAGCGGCTCTGCCGATAGCTTAACATCGGCAAGCAGTTCGACGCCTTCGGGGCGCGCGACATCGTGGTACTCGCCGTCGAGGCCGAGGTACTGACGCTTGCCGTTCTCGAGGCGATAGAAGGTCGCATCGCCAGCCGTCTCGAGGATCGCGGGGACAGGCGCGCCGTCGGCTTTCAACCGCTCGACCAGCTTGGCCGCACCGATCCGGTCGATCAGCTCGAACGGACCGTACTTCCAGTTGTAGCCGAGCTTCATCGCTTCATCGATGGCGACAATATCATCGGCGGCTTCGGGAACGAGGCTGGCCGCATAGGACAGCGTCTGACCAAGGATTGCCCAGGCATAGGCACCGAACTTGTCATCCGACGCGATCAGCGCGCCAAGATCGCCGCTCTTCACCGCGCGTGGCAGCGAGGCGGGCTTCACGCTCTTGCGATAGTGGCCCGATGCCAGGTCGACCGCTTCCTTAAGCCGCTGCCCGCCTTCGCGGTTGAGGCGATAGAAGCCGCCCTTCCCCTTCCGTCCGGTGTAGCCTTCCGCGATCATCTTGTTGATCAGCGGAATGTCACGCGCGATCGCCTGATAGGGATCGTCCTTAGGCAGGGTCGAGGTCAGGCTTTCCTGCAAGTAGGGCATCAGGTCCACGCCGACTAGATCGACGAGCCCGAACACGCCGGTCTTGGGCACGCCCATGGGCTTACCCGCAATGGCGTCGGCTTCCTCGACCGTCAGGCCAAGGTCCATCGCCGCGTTGATCGCCGCCTGTATCCAGAGCGTGCCGATACGGTTCGCGATGAAGCCGGGAGTGTCCTTGGCATCGACCACGGTCTTGCCCAGCACGCGGTCCGCGAAATCGCGGATGCGGGCGGCAAGGTCCATGTCGGTCGCGGGGCCGGTGACCAGTTCCAGCAGGCGCATATAGCGCGGCGGGTTGAAGAAGTGGGTGATGAAGAAGTCGCTCTTGAACGCGTCGGAGCGCCCTTCGACGAGATTTTCGAGCGGAATGGTCGAAGTGTTCGACGTCACCGCCGTGCCCGGCGTGCGGACCTTTTCGAGCTTTTCGTAGAGCGACTGCTTCAATGACAGCTTCTCGACGATCGCCTCGATCACCCAGTCGCACTCGGCGACCTTGTCGAGATGGTCCTCGATATTGCCGGTCTCGACCAGCTTGGCCGCGCGGTTCGACATGAACGGCGCGGGGTCGGCCTTCAGCATGCGCTTTACCGCACCTTCGGCGACTGCATTACGATCGTTCTCGTCGCGCACGATGTCGAGCAGGAGGACCGGCACGCCGCCATTGGCGACTTGTGCAGCAATTCCCGCGCCCATCGTGCCCGCGCCGATGACGCAGACCTTCTTGACGGGAGCCACGCTCATCACACTGCCTCCAGAACCGTGGCAATACCCTGACCACCGCCGATGCACTGGGTGGCAAGCGCGAACCTGCCGCCTTCTCGCTGGAGCAGCTGCGCCGCCTTGCCGGTAATGCGCGCGCCGGTCGCACCCAGCGGATGCCCGATGGCAAGTGCGCCGCCGTCGATATTGACCTTCGCCTCGTCGAGGCCAAGGTCGCGGATGACCGCGATCGACTGGCTGGCAAAAGCCTCGTTGAGTTCGACGACGTCGAGATCGGCAGCCGTGATGCCTGCACGCTCCATCGCCTTGCGCGATGCGCCGATGGGCCCGATGCCCATAATTTCAGGCTTGCAGCCCGAAACAGCGACCGAGCGGACCTTGGCCATGACCTTGAGGCCGTTGGCCGCCGCATAATCGGCGCTCGTCACCAGCACCGCAGTCGCACCGTCGGTCAGCGGCGAGGACGTGCCCGCCGTGACCGTGCCGTTCGCGTCGAACGCCGTCTTCAGGCTAGCGAGCGTTTCGGCAGTCGTTTCAGGACGCGGCGTGCCGTCGGCCTCGACCATGCCCTTGCCCGTGTCGATCGCGACGATCTCGTCGGCAAGCTTGCCTGCCGCGATTGCAGCGGCGGTCTTCTGCTGGCTGCGCACGGCGAAAGCTTCCTGCTCCTCGCGGCCGATGTTCCATTCCTTCGCGACATTCTCTGCCGTCGTACCCATCGACATGTAGGCGGCGGTCGCCTTGGCCAGCGCCGGGTTCGGCATCGGGTTGAAGCCCATCATCGGCACACGGCTCATCGATTCGACGCCGCCGCATATGAAAGTATCGCCCGCACCCATCGCGATCTGGCCTGCGGCATAGTGGATCGAGGACATCGAGGACCCGCAGAACCGGTTAAGCGTCATGCCCGCCACCGAATGCGGCAAACCGGCCAGAAGACCGACGAGACGCGCGATGTTGAAGCCCTGCTCCCCTTCCGGAAACGCACAGCCGAGCAGGAGATCTTCAAGATCTTCCGCCTTCACGCCCGTACGCTCAACAAGCGCGCGCACGACTTGCGCGGCCATGTCGTCGGGACGGACCCGGGCGAGAGCGCCCTTGCCTGCGAGATGGAAGGGCGAACGGGCGTAACCCGCAATGACGATGTCGTTCATGGAAATCCTGTCTCTCCGAAACGTCGATGGGGCGGCTTTGAGCCGCTTTCTGTCCTAATAGTAAAATGCCTCCCCTATACGTCAACCAGATTCTGGGGTACACGCGACAAGGCGTCCCGGAATTGACGCGAGTTGCACTTTGCTGTTTTGAACGCGCATGGCCGCATCCGTATCCGGGATGGACAAGAGCCCAAGAGAAGACACTGCGTGAGGATGCCCTTGAACCCGATGGACGACCATGACCCCGGCGCGACGCACAAGGGCATTCAGGAAGTCGCCGAAATGCTCGGCGTCACGCAGCGCACTTTGCGTTTTTACGAGGACAACGGGCTGATCAGCCCGCAGCGCGTCAGCGGTACGCGCATCTATTCGCGCCGCGACGTGGGGCGCATGCAGCTGATCCTGCGCGGCAAGCGCCTGGGCTTCAGCATTCGCGAGATTCGCGAGTTTCTGGATCTGTACGACAGCGATCCGGCGCAACACGGGCAGATGGATCACCTGCTGTCACGAGTGCGCGAAAAGATCAGCGACCTTCAGGCACAGCAGGTCGCGCTGGAAAAGACGATCGCGGAGCTTCTGCAGATCGAGGCCGAGGCTGCGGAACAGCTGGCCAAAGGCGAGGACTGAGCCCTCGCCCCCCCCCTGAGGCCGGCACTTAGCGACCGGCGCTTAGGCCGGACGTCCCTTCTTGCCCTTCGGCTTGAACTTGCCGCCGGGCTTGCCCTTGCCGCCGAACGGCTTTCCCTTGCCGTCCTTCGGCTTGCCAAAGGACTTGCCTTGCGGCTTGCCGCCCGGCCTGCCCTGCGGCGGGCCCGACCGGTTCGGCTTGGCACGATGCACCATCGGCTTTGAAGGCTTGCCGCCATGGCCGCGTGCAGCTTCGCGCGGGCCTTCCGACGGTTCGATGTTCACGATGCCGCGATCGTCATCCTCGTTCGCGGTGCGCAGCAGCGTCGCGGCGAACTTGTCGGCAATCGCGGTCGGCACCTGGAAGTGCGTCTCGTACTGGCCGATGCGGATCGCGCCGACTTCGGCGCGCGTGATGTGACCACGGCGGCAGAGCAGCGGCAGGATCCAGCGCGGGTCGGCGTTCTGGCGGCGGCCGATGTCCATGCGGAACCACTGCACGTCCTCGAAACCGGGGCGGTGACGCTCCTTCTGCGCCTCGCGGCGGGCTTCGGGGGTGTTCTCGGTGATTTCCTCGGGCTCGGGCAGCTTCGAACGAAAAGCGCGGACGAGCGAGGCGGCGATGTCCTGCGGCGAACGTTCGGCCAGCAGCCTTTCGGCCAGAGCCTGGTCTTCCTCGTCGAACTCAGTCGGCTGGAGCAGCGTCGAAAGCAGGCGTTCGCGGTCCTGAGCGCGGATCGCGTCGCGCGAAGGCGCCTCGATCCAGTCTGCCTCGATCTTGGCTCCGCGCAGCATGCCTTCGACGCGGCGGCGGCGCGGATAGGGAACGATGATGACCGCCGTGCCCTTCTTGCCCGCGCGGCCGGTGCGGCCCGAACGGTGCTGAAGCGTTTCGGCATCGCGCGGGATTTCGACATGAACGACGAGGCTGAGCGAAGGCAGGTCGATACCGCGCGCGGCAACGTCGGTGGCAACACAGACGCGGGCGCGGCGATCACGCAGAGCCTGGAGCGCATGGTTACGCTCCGACTGCGAATGTTCGCCAGACAAGGCAACGACGGCAAAGCCGCGCTCCTGCAGCGTTGCGTGCAGACGGCGGACATTGTCGCGCGTCGCGCAGAACAGGATCGCGGTCTCTGCTTCATGGAAGCGCAGCAGGTTCACGACCGCAGCCTCGATCTCTGCGGGCGATACGGTGACGGCCTGGTAAGTGATGTCGCCGTGGCCACGCTCGTCACCGACGGTCGAGATGCGCAGCGCGTCGTGCTGATAGCGGCGGGCCAGCGCCTCGATCGGCTTGGGCATCGTGGCCGAGAACAGCAGCGTGCGGCGGTTGTCGGGCGTCGCGTCGAGAATTTCTTCAAGGTCTTCGCGGAAGCCCATGTCGAGCATCTCGTCCGCTTCGTCGAGGACGGCAACACGCAGGTTCGACAGGTCGAGCGCGCCGCGTTCGAGGTGGTCGCGAAGGCGGCCCGGCGTGCCGACGACGATATGCGCGCCGCGCTGCAGGTTGCGGCGTTCCTTCGACGGATCCATCCCGCCAACGCACGTCGCGATCCATGCGCCCGCCTGCTTGTAGAGCCAAGTCAGTTCACGGCTAACCTGCAGGGCTAACTCGCGGGTCGGCGCGATCACCAGCGCCAGCGGCGCGCCGGAAGGCGGAAGCTGCTCGTCACCGCGCAGCAGCGTCTCGGCGAACGCAAGACCGAAGGCGACGGTCTTGCCCGAACCGGTTTGCGCCGAAACGACAAGGTCGCGGCCAGCCGCTTCGGGCGCGACGACGGCGGACTGGACCGCGGTCAGCGCAGTGTATCCGCGCTCTTCAATCGCGTTGGCCAGGATGGGGGGAAGGTTCGAAAAGGACATCATGATCTCGAAAAAGCAGGCCGCGCCGCAAAGGCGACGGACCGGGGGCACGCATATGGAATTCAAAGGGGCGATCTATCCAGCCTCGCGGGCGTCAGCCGGCTGCTCGGACGATCGGGTCTAAACCCAAGTTGCGGGCCCCATATAGACAAACGCGGCGTTTGGCTCGCATTCTTTTCAAAAAGAGCGCGCAGCACCCGAAAATTGGTCCTGCCGATCATCGAAACGCAGACCGGCGCGGGGGCAAGATCGGAACGAATCGTGGGAAAATAGGTTGTTTTGGCAAAGGGGTCGCACCCGAATTGGACAACGGAAACGCACACTTGCAAAGACAGACCCCGGACCTGGTAGAAACGATCACGGATGCACTAGGCGATACGATAATCAGACTTCTCGCAACGCACGTGGGCTTCGGCCCTGACACGGTTGGCGCCCGTGACGAAGTGCAGGCGATGTTCTTTACGCTGGCGAGATATTCCAGAACCGAAGGCCGGGAAGACGTAGCACAACGCCTCAGCGGCTATGCCACCGCATCTCTCAAGGGCACGCAGCACTAGCTGCGCCCCCAAAACATTTTCGGATACGTCCGAGTTCCCGGTGCAGCGCGCTGACTAACCCACACACAGCCGCCGGAAGCCCCCAACTTGCAGTTTTCGCGATCAACGTGGTGCAAATCGCAACACACATGATCTTGCGCAATTTAGTTAGTGCGCTAACTAACAAGACATGTCTGACCATGACCCCGACCTTGGCGCCCTTCCCGCGCAAATCATCCTGCTGGCCAGAGCATGGCGGCAATTGGCTGACCGCGTGCTGGCTTCGCTCGAAATCTCGAATTCGAAGGGATACGCGCTCCTGCACCTCGAACGACTTGGTCAGGGCACCCGCCAATCCGATCTTGCCAAGGCGATCGGCATCAGCGAGGCATCGCTCGTCCGCACATTGCAGCAGCTTGAACGCGCAGAATACGTGCGCCGCGAGACGGACCCCGGCGACGGACGGGCAAAATCGCTTTACCTGACGGACGAAGGATCTCGCCTGGCGCGGCTGATCGATGATCGCCTGATCGAACTGCGCAAGGATCTACTCGCCGGAATCGACGATGCCGACCTGAACACCACCAACAAGGTGCTCGCCACTATCTCGGCGCGGATCGCGGACAGCCGCCTGAACTGATGCTTCAGCGTTTCGGTCTCGATGCGGCGATTTTCAGCCTGAAGTGCTTTGCAGCAGCGATGCTGGCGACGTTCGTCGCCTTCTCGATCGGGCTGGAACGGCCCTACTGGGCCTTTCTCACCGCCTATATCGTATCCGGCCCCTTGGCCGGTGCCGTCGTTTCTCGCGCCATGTTCCGGCTGATCGGCACTGTTGGCGGCGCAACGTTCGCGGTCTTCATCGTACCCCCACTGGTGCAAAGCCCGGTCCTGCTGGTTGCGGCGATGGCGCTTTGGCTGGGCCTTTGCGTGTTTCTCTCGCTGCTCGACAGGTCGCCTTCATCGTACATGTTCGTGCTGGCCGGCTATTCCGCGGGCCTGATCGTCTGGCCCATCGTGGATGCGCCGACCCACATCTTCGACGTGGCTGCCCTGCGCGCGCAGGAAATCGCCATCGGTATCACGTGCTCTGCGCTGATCCACGGCGTCATTCTGCCCAACCCTGTAACCAAGTTCCTGCGTCAGCGAACGCGGACCATCGTTCGCGATGCGGAGGAATGGAGCCGCGATATTCTGGGCCCTTCGCACGACCCGGCGATCGCGTTCGAACGCCGCCGACTGGCGCAGGACATTTCCGAACTTCACACGCTTGCCGCGCACCTTCCCTTCGACACCGCAGGCCCGGCACCGCGTATCCGCGTCGTCCGTGCTATCGAAGAGAAGCTCGCCGAGATCCTGCCTCTGGGTGCAGCCGTGGCCGATCGTGTTGCTGCTCTCGAAGAGCACGGCGGCCTCTCCCCGGTTGCGACGCAGTTGCTGCACGACACACGGGACTGGATCGACAATCTCGATCAGGATCTCGCCGCATGGGCAATCGAGGCCGATGCGCTGCAGGTCCGCTGCCGCGAACTTGAACCTGCCATCGACGCGCGTACCGAATGGCGCAACCTGCTGCTCCTCAACCTCGTCGTTCGCCTCTCGGGACTTATCGAAGCGCACCTGGATTGCCGTCTCCTGCAGGCACAGCTTGAAACGCCTGACCGGCGGCCTGTCTCCACGCGGATCCCCCGACTTCTTGCAGAGATCGGCGACAGGCCCATGCACCGCGATGTCCGCGGCGCTTTACGCGCCGCCGCCGGTGCATCGTTCACGCTCGTTACCGCATGCACGCTCTGGTTCTTCAGCGGGTGGCAGGACGGTGCCACGTTCGTCATGATCGTCGCGGTTTTTCCTGCGCTTTTCGGCGGCATGGACAATTCGCTTCCCCTGGTCACCGGCTTCTTCAAGGGCACCGTCATTTCTGTCCTGCTGGGCGCGCTCTACGGCTTTGCCATCCTGCCCATGACCGACGGATTTCCTGCCATGGTCGCCGCTCTGTCACCGGCGCTGCTGCTACTCGGCGCCATGATGAGCAATCCGAAATACATGGGTATTGCGCTTCCCGCGCTGCTGGGTGTGGGCGGACCCTTCATCATTTCCGAACAATACGGAGCAGACCTCGGCCCTGGCCTTCCCGCGACATTCGCCGCTTTCGTGAACAGCCAGATCGCGATGCTGGCCGCGATCCTTTTTGCCGGCGCCATGATTCGGCTGATACAGACGGCGGGCACAGAACACGCGGTCGTGCGGACGTTGAAGGCCGGATGGCAGGATCTTGCCGAACGCAGCAATCGCTGGTCTGCGCCAGATGTCCCGGCCTGGGTTTCGCGCATGCTGGACCGGCACGCCGTGCTGACACCGCGGCTTGCCACCCTGGGCAAACGGTCCGATGAGCCGAGCTACGATATAATGCGCGATCTTCATACCGGTGTTGCCGTAGGCGAATTGCGCAACCTTCGGAGAGAGATCGATCCGGCATCGCAGGAACAGGTCACTGGCGTCCTGACCGGTATCGCCGACTACTATCGCAGACTGGTCCCTCACCAGCCGCCGAAGGACGATCCGCAGCTTCTGGGCCGCATAGATCAGGGACTTCAGCAATTGACCGGTGCGACCCAGACGGGCTTCGCCCGCGCTGCCGCCATTCCGCTCGTCACCTTGCGCCGCACGATGTTCGCCGATGCGCCCACCTTCGTGACCAGCACCAACCATCCGGAGACCCGTCATGACCGGTGAAGTCGCCGTCTACGGCGTATTTGTCCCGACCCTGCTCATCATCGGCGTTATCGCATCGGTGAGCACGCTTGCCCTCATGCGGGCGGCCGATCGCTTCGGCTTCTACCGCCTCGTCACTTATCGCGCGCTTGTCGACTTGGCGCTCTACGTCATCGTCTTCGGCGCAGTCGCCATCCTAGCCCCCCTGTTCGGTTTCGCATCATGAAGAAAAAACTCGCATCTCTCGCTCGCAGCACCGCAACGCTCGCCATCGTCCTCATCGCCGTAGTTGTCGGCATCTGGACGTGGAAGCATTACGAGGACAGCCCATGGACGCGGGACGGACGCGTGCGCGCAGACGTCGTGCGGGTCACGCCGGACATTTCAGGCCTCGTCACTTCGGTGAACGTGGAAGACAACCAGCGTGTTCAGGCAGGCGACCTTCTCTTCGTGCTCGATCGCCCCCGCTATACGCTTGCCGTGCAGCGGGCACGTGCCACGCTTGCCAGCGCGCGCGCTTCGCTGCGACAGGCGCGGCGTGAGGCAAACCGCGACGTTTCGCTGGGCGATCTTGTCGCAACCGAAACGCACGAACAGAACGTGGCACGTGTGGCGACAGCACAGGCCGCGGTTGCCGAAGCGCAAAGCGCGCTGGATGGTGCGCTGCTCGATCTCGACCGTACGCAAGTGCACGCGTCCGTCGATGGCACGGTCACGAACCTCGATCTTCATCCCGGCGATTACATGGCTGCGGGCAATCAGGCGATGGCCCTGATCGACGAACGATCGCTTCGCATCGAAGGCTATTTCGAGGAAACTAAACTTCCGATGATCCATGTCGGCGATGCCGTGTCGGTGAAACTCATGGGCGAGGATCGTACCCTGACCGGCCGGGTTGAAAGCATCGCCGCCGGTATCAACGACGGCTCGCGCGGGAAGTCTGAAAACCTCCTTCCCGATGTCGAGGCAACGTTCTCGTGGGTACGGCTCGCACAACGCATTCCGGTGCGCGTCAAGCTGACCGACGTGCCTGCCGATGTCCGCCTGATCCTCGGCCGGACCGCGACAGTCACCGTCGAACCCGAAGTCGCAGACCGCACCGAAGGGAGCGTGTGATGACCATGCGCACTATCGGCAGCGCGTCACTGCCGCTGGCACTGGCACTGGCACTGGCCGGATGCGCCACGACCGGCCCTGATTACCACTTGTCCGAAGATGCCGTCGCGAACGCTCCTTCAGCCCAAGGCGAATTCCTGTCCGCACAGGATGATGCCTTTGCCAGTACGCCGCTGCCGGATCGCTGGTGGCACCTCTACGACGACCCCCGCCTCGATGCGCTTGTCGAAGAGGCCCTTTCCGCAAACGCCGATCTGCGCGCCGCTGATGCCAACCTGCGCCGCGCCGACGCACTATTGCGCGAAACCACCGGGCAGCGTGCGCTTTCGACGACGACATCGGCCAGCCTTGCCGGCGAACGGGATTATTCGACGGCATCGGCGAACACATCGCTGCCGGGCGTTGCGACTTACGACCTCGGACTTTCGCTTTCCTATCCGCTGGACCTCACTGGCAAGTTGCGGCGGGCGATAGAGGCCAGCGTCGCCGACCGCGCCGCTGTCGAGGCTGCACGCGACGCAGTCCAGATCAGCGTCGCCGCCGCGACGACGCAGGCCTATGCCGATATCTGTGCCGCCAACTACGAACTGGCCACGGTCGAAAAGGTGGTCGCGGTACAGGAAAAGACTCTCGAGGCGACACAGCGGCTACAGGCCGGTGGCCGGGGTACATCATTCGATGTCAGCCGGGCCCGCACTGCCGTTGAAACGAGCAAGGCCAACCTTCCCGGTCTCAGGGCGGACAGGCGCAGTGCCCTATACCTCCTTGCGACACTGCTCGGCCGCGCACCGGCAGACTACCCGCGCGAAGTCGCAACCTGCGCGACTTTGCCCACGCTATCGTCGCCGCTACCCGTCGGTGACGGGACCGCGCTGATCCGCCGTCGCCCCGACATTCGCGAAGCTGAGCGCACCATCGCTTCCGACACCGCACGCGTCGGAGTGGCAATGGCCGACCTCTACCCGCAGATCAGCATTGGCGGCGGCCTGATCAGCAGCGGCAAGATCGAAGACATCGGTAGCTCGCACAGCATCGGCTTCGGGTTCGGACCTCTGCTGAGCTGGAGCTTTCCCAACCGCCCGATCGTCGAAGCGCGCATCGACGCGGCAAATGCACAAGTCGATGCCGATCTTGCGGCTTTCGACAGCGTTGTCCTTGCTGCCTTGCGCGGGACAGAGACGGCCCTTGAAACTTACGCGCGTGGGATGGAGCGCGCCGAAACGCTGGGCCGCGCCGCGCAAAGCGCCAAGGTCTCGGCCGACCAGGCCGAAAAGCTGTTCCACTTCGGGCGAAGCGACTTCCTGTCGCTGCTCAACGCCCAAGGGACCCTGGCCACGGCTGAAGTCGCCCATGCATCGGCAGAAGCTGCCTTGGTCGACCGGCAAATCACCGTGTTTCTCGCGCTAGGTGGAGGATGGCAGGGCTGAGCCTGCAACCAAAGATCGCAGCCTGCGAGACTGCGCGAGCCCGTTTCTCACGCGCAATCAGGTTCGCTCAGATCCCAGGGCTTCTTGCGGCCACTCCACCTCGTGCGATGTCCACTGGGCAACCGGATTGGAACAGCCCGCTTCATAGGGATCTGCAAATCCGATCAGGCTGATCTCTTCTCCTTGCCGGTCAGGATCGAGCATATCTGTCGAGCGGAGGAACCGGGCGACGATCTTGCCCTCGGCCCGGCGAACCCGCTGGTCTACCAACGTATCGCCGGCAATCTTGCCGACCGGATGGTCCAGCAGAACCGAAACGGCGAGCTCTTTCTTCGCCTCGTAATCGAGGAACCGTGCCATCCTGACGGAAAAGGCCCGCAAATCGTGACTGGCCATTCGCAAGTCAGGGAATGCCCTGCGCACTGTTTCCTCGATGCCGCTGACCAGATCCGAAGACGTCAGGGAAAATCCGGCGCCAGCCAGCGCAGCGGTCGATACGCCGCCGATCATCATTCCGCGTCGGCTGAACTTCATGTCCATTCCATCCTGCTGGCGGCACGCAAGGCATGAGCGGAAAGCGTCAATGTCGGGTTCGCAGGCGACCCGGTAGGAAACAGCGAACTTCCCAGCACTCGCAAGTCGCGCCAGCGGTGGTGAAGGCCGTCCTGATCGGTAACTGAGTCCGCCGGATCATGGCCCATGACGGTCGTGCCCTGAATATGGCTTTCAGACGGTGCAGGAGGGTCGTAGATGATGTCTTCGATCGGCAATTCAGCGCAGATTTTCGCGATATCGTCGGCCATCCTGTCAATCGCACGCTGGGTATAGGCGCTTCTCCCGACGAACTCGGCCGTCGGCCTTTCGTCGTCGCCCGTTGCCGGAATGATCCGGTTACGATCCTGCGGCAAATCTTCGTAGACCATCCGGATCGGCAAAACCTGCCTCCAACGCCCGGGTTCCGGGCGCATGAAGCCGTAATTATCGGTCTTGAACTTGACTGCCGCCATATCCTTGCGGCGCTCGTCATTGTCCCACAGCATCAAGCCCATGCCGGTGACCGCCGTCGAACCCTGAAAGCAGTCTACGCCGTCCAGATAGAGCTGCGCCGTAATGCCGACCTGTTCGTGCAGACGCTTGCCGGTGAGCGGCGACGCATCGCCGGACCGCATGAGTATATCTGCATTGAACATCGCGTTCGTCGCGAGGACGAGATGGTCAGCAGCAATCGATCCGAGTTTGCCATCCGCAGTCCGCCATTCGAACGCATGGGCACGCCCCCCCTCGGTCTCGACCCTGCGCACCTCGGTCTCCATGAAGAGACTGACCCGCGGATCGTCGTAAACGTCACGCATGCCGTTCAGGATCGTGAACTTGGCATCGACCGGACAGAGAGTGCAGACCCCGTTGGAACAGCATTGTCCGCGTGTAGAGGTCGGGCGGCTTGCCCTGGCCGTCGGCATGGGTACGTGCTGGCCCGGCCAGGCCTTGGCCAAAATGACATCGGCCCCAGTCGGCCCGTGCGGAGGTAACGGATAGGGTCGCGATCGCGGCGCCTGCGGATATGCCGAACCTGATATCTGCATCAGGTCTTCGGCTTCGCAATAGAACGGTTCGAGATCGTCATATGAAAACGGCCAGTCGGCGCCGTGACCATAACGGGTTTTCAGTTCGAAGTCGGATGGGATCATCCGGGGCGTCGTGCCCCACCAGCAATTCGACGACCCGCCAAATCCCAGCGAAAACGCCCAGGACTTGTCGGGATCGCCCGTTCGCTTGAAGTACTGCTCCGGATCGAACTCCTTGTCACCGCGCCGGGCCAGCCGACTGGAATGTTCGATCAACCGACCCCGCTCCAGCACGACGATCCGCATGTTCGCAGGCGCGTTCTGCAAAATGCGGAAGAGGAAAAACGTGGCGGCAAAGCCCGTGCCTGCGATCACCATGTCGGCCCTTGCGGGGATTGGCTGGTTGACGAGGGCTGGCAAGGCTTTCCCGATTTGAAGCTGAAGTCTCGGGAAATATCATGACGATAGGGACTACTGCTTGTCGATCACCCTTGCGAGATGCCCCTTCTATACTAAAGGATCACTGCTGCGGCGCTGCCCCTGTCGGACCGCCATTGCGAGATAGGTATGGCAAGGACCGCGCATGCCCTAAACGCGCCGCCCCCGACCGGGGTCAGCCGTAGGGTCGATTCCGTATTTCATGCCGTTCAGGCAGTCGTGTAATCCAAACCGATGTCCGCGGCAGGAGCGCTTTGCGTAATGCGGCCAACCGACACGTAATCGACGCCGGTTGAGGCGATCTCGCGAATTGTCTCGAGGCGCACCCCGCCCGAGGCCTCGATCGGCACTCTGCCGGCGACAAGCCGGACGGCCTCTCTCAGCACGTCTGGCGGCATGTTGTCGCATAACAAGCGTTCGGCCCCGGCACCGAGGGCCGGTTCGATCTGCTCAATCAGGTCCACTTCCACCTGAACCTCCAAGCCGGTGTCCGCCTCACAGGCCGACCGCACCGCCGCCTCAAGCGATCCGGCGATGGCAATGTGATTGTCTTTGATAAGGATGCCATCATCCAGCCGCATGCGGTGGTTCGTCGCGCCGCCAACGCGCGCCGCATACTTTTCCAGAACGCGCAGACCGGGAATGGTCTTGCGGGTATCCAGCAAAGTGCAGCCCGTGCCTTCAATCTGGTCCACGTATTGCCGGGTCAGCGTGGCGATCCCGCTCAGGTGCTGAAGACTGTTCAGCGCGGAACGCTCTGCCGTGAGCATCGGCCGGCCGGCCCCTTCAATGCGCAGGATGGGATCGCCGGGCTTCAGGTGCGCGCCATCTTCGGCGCAGCGTTCGACCACGACATCCGGATCGAGTTCACGAAAAAAGGCTTCCGCCAATGCAACGCCGGCAAGTACGATGTCCTGACGCGTCGCGATCTCGGCCCGCAGGCGCGCCTCGGCCGGGACGGTTACCGCGCTTGTCACGTCTCCACCATGCCCGAGATCCTCGGACAAGGTGGCAGTCAGAAAGTGTCGCAGGCCTTCCTTCTCGAGACCTGCGACGAGGCCGTCTGCGTTGTTCATTCGGCAGGCTCGCGGCTCTTGCTGGTAGCCCCGGCGCGCTGGGCACGTTCCTCGTCCGAGATATTGCGCTCTTTCCAGTCTTCGCCCTTGGGGACCATGCCCTGGAAAGAGATCAGCTTCGACTGCGGAAGGACATCATCGCCCGCACCGATCGCCGGCTCGCCATTCGCGACCGCCTGTGCGGCGCGGTACATCTGGGTGCGGAACGTGAAGATCGCCTTGTCGCTGGTACCAAGGTTGTCTTCGCTACGATCGGCGATCTTGCCCATCGATTCCCACATTGCCATGTCCTGACAGGGGATGCCGTAGATGCCCGTGAAATCACCGGCCTTCATGGCATCGCGGTCCTGCAGGTAGTTGTTCTCGTAGTTACGGACCTTCTTGAACGTGACCGGTTCGACATCCTTGCCAACCTCGGCCCCGCAGAATTTGCGCCATGCGTCCTGACCGATGCCCTTCTCCGGGTCCTCGCTCCACGCGATCCAGTAGAAATAGGTGTTTTCGTCATCAATCGGGATCAGCAGCTGGCTGAGGTGATATTGATCATTCGACGGGATCACCGCCGTGAACGGCGCGATGAACAGCGTGGTCCGCACATAGTCCTGCTTGTCCGCATCGACCACCGGCTTGCGGATCGCGGCATAGCGGAAGCCGAAGCTGGCAAATCGGTTCACCAACCTCCGATTTGCCCCGCATCGGAAAATGCAAGTCAATGCGGGGTCAGCCTCAGCCATTCGATGATCGAAGCGTCATCCTCACGCCTGTGACGTTCGTGAGAGTGGCCCAATCCGTTCGAAGCCGGGGATGTATATCAAGACTGCGAGCCTCATGATCTCGGCACCCGGCTGGCCGAAACCCGCCCGATCAGAGCGGACGCAGGTCGTAGCGGCTGACGTAACCGTCGGTCAGTTCGAACCAGACCATGAAGTGCTTGTCAGGACCGGGGCCGCGAACAGCGCCGAGGAAAGCCCCTTTGTCGCCTTCCATGACCATCTCGCAAACGTGGTGCGTGATCTTCGCATCCTTCAACTTCTCGACGCGCGCGCTCAGCAGGTCGTGAACCGCAGCGCGGCCATGGATGCGGCTGGGCTCGCCGCGTGCGAATTCGTGGTGTGCCCAGACCTGGGCGTGGCTCCAGTCCACATCGGGGTGAAAGGCGGTGACGGCGGTATCCATGTCGCCCTTGTCGACGTGGCCGTAGTAGATGTTCTGAAACAGGTGGTGCGCGTGGGCCTTGTCGTTCATGCGATCTCCTCGGGTGTGCTGATCCTGATCTGGGCCGGATTGACGAGGCCATGCCGCCCCTTGTCGAGTGTCATGGCGAAAGCTTCCGGCAAGGCCTCGATCCCCTCCAGCGTGCAGCCGATCAGCGGATCGAGCGCGATGCGCCCCGTGCCAACCAGCACGACCGTCCGTTCGAACAGAGAGCGAGTAAGGATGGCAGGGAAGCTGAAACGGATGCTGCGGAACCGGAAATCGGCATAGGGCAGGACGGCGGCATCGCCATCGAAGGCAAGACCGATCACCTGTCCTTCGGGCCGCGTCATCTGTGCGGCCTGGACCATTCTTGCATTGCCTGCCAGCCCGCGCGACACGGGGCCGCCCGCACATTCGAAGACGATGTCCGCACCGCGCCCGCCGGTCAGTTCCAGCACGGCTTCGACCGGGTCCTGCTCCCTCGCGTCGACGACCGCGTCGGCGCCCAGCTGCAATGCCAGTTCCAGAGCCTCTGCCCGCCGCCCGACCGCGATCGTGCGCCCCGCGCCGGCTGCGCGCGCGGCCTGAAGGCAGCCGAAGCCCATCGCGCCAAGACCGATAACGACGGACGTGTCCTCAAGCGTCGGGCCAGCGGCGTGGGCCGCGGCGACGCAATCGGTCAGCGCCTGTATCGCCGCGGCCGCACTATCGCTGACCGATGGCGGCAGCCTTGCCAGCAGGGTTTCGGGAAATACCCCCTCTTCGGCAAAGGCGCCGGGATAGTCGAAGCCGACGATGCCTTCGGGATGCGACCCGCGAGCAGTGACCCGGTCGCCGACGGCAAGGCTTGTCACGCCTTCGCCTAGTTCGACGACTTGCGCGGAAAATTCGTGGCCGAACAATTGCACCGGCCCTTCGCGAAGCCGCCGCGCAATGATGTCGTGGCCATAGCTGCGCTCACCCTGAAACAGCAGGATTTCGGTGATGCTGGGCTGCGCGGTCAGGATCCTGACCCGCACCCAGCCGGGCTTGGGCCGCGGATCGGGCACGTCTTCAAGGCGCATGTCGCCATAGTCATGGGTTACCCATGCCCGCATCGCGATCCTCTCTCTTATCGCGGCGCAGTATATGAGGATGGTTCAATAACGCAAACGGCGCTGTGTCAGGTGATCTTCAATGCCTTCAACTGATCGCCGATCGACAGCCAATCCACATCGCCCTTTCCCAGCTTCGCACTTGGCGGGCGCGAAGGCATCAAATCCTGATAACTGGCTCCGAGGTGTCATTCAGCACCTCGCAACCATCCTCAGTTATCAGCCAAAGATCTTCTAAATGGACCGTTCCGCCGATATCCGTTTCGAGAATGGGGCAATCGACGCTCAGGATCATGTCCTTCTCGATAAGATGATCATCTTTTGCGAAATGAAGCACATCGCCCTTGAACGCTTCGTCGGTGTGAAACAGGCCGATACTGTGCGGTGAGGACGGGGTGGCCATCTTCAGGCCAGCTTCCCTGATGGCGTCCCGCCCGGCCACCATGACATCATGATATCGAATTCCTGGACGCAGCGTACGGGCAATAGCTTCATTGGCCGCCGCGGCCGCTGCCATCGCGCTTCGCATAGCGTGATCGGGTTCGCCAACGCATACTGTGCGGCCGAAATCACCGTGATAGTGCGCATAATGGCTGACGGCATCGATCATGAAGGAGCGTCCCTCCCTGATCTTGCCGTCGCTGTTTTCGAAAGCGACGCTATCGATCATGAGAAACAGAGGGATACCGCCTCGCCTTACCGTCTCTGCGTAATATTCCGCCCTCAGATCATCGTAGCTACAGCCCGCACTCATTTTCTGGACGCTTTGAACCGCCGCCTCGGCATTCGAAACCGCAGCACGCCGCATGAGCGCTATCTCTTGTGGCGACTTGATCATCCGGATCCGGCGCAGCATCGGGTCTGCCAGGCACCACTTGAAATCATCGTTCAGCAGGGCTGGAGGCAGAGCGATATCATAAGCGACCATTCCACCAGCCTCGCCACCCGACAGCGCATCGCCAAGCGCTTCACGCATACCAGCATAGGCAGGGTTGCGCTGTAGCTGCTGCAAGGTGCTGCTTCTGGTCAGGCGCTCGAACGGATCGGGCGTCCCTCCGGGATAGGGATGGAAGAATGTCGGCGGTGCAGCGCCACCTTCGGGTTCAGGGGACGGCGAAGTGTAAAGGTAAATGGCGAGCGGGCCGTCAGCCCCCGCTTCGTCCAGATCGAACAAATAGTGATGGAACTGCCCGGTTATCAAAATGACCGGCGCAGTCTTACGTGCAGGAACGACGGCGAGTGTCGTGCCCAGTTGCCCCATGGCCACCGTCTGCGGCCAAAAGCCGGTCGCGTGATAGATATTCGTCGGATCGCACAGGACCATCGCGACCACGCCATTGGCGAGCATGACTTCTTCTGCACGTTTCCGGTTCATCAAAGGAGTGGGAAGGCTCATGCAACGCTCTTTCGATCGGTAAAAACCACGATTTCCCAGCTCTTAACTGAGCTCGGCCAGTTCGTAAGTGACTGGATCGCTGGCACCTTCGAGGCGCAGGGGGATGAAAGTGTCGCGAAGCACCCAGAAATGTGATGGCGTTGGTACGACATCGCTCCACTTCACGACGAAATGTTCGCCGTCAAAATCGCCTGCCGGCACGCCAATACGCTCGGTCCCGACGTACTGGATTTGGGGCTGTACCACGAAAACCTCGGACGTTCCGCGCCCATATCCGTCGAGTGAATTTGCCAGGCACGTCACAGTCTTCCACGCGCCCGGATCGCTGAAGCCGCGGGCGGCAGATACCATGCAGTCGCTCAATATGAGGTGGATCCCGAGATGACCGATCGCATCGGGCGCCTTCACGGTCTGAGATGCTCGCCCGCTGTCCGGCCCGAAGGTTTCGAACTCTGCATTCTCGCCGTCGATACGGAACCAACTGTGCGCTACGGTACGGCCGGCCACGGTTTCTCGGGACAAGCCTTCAAGGGGCGCCATCTCCGGCGACATGGACCAGTTTCCGTCCCGAAAAATGCCGAGATCGTCCATTTCCTGGCACGCGCGATAGGTTCTGCCCCCAGCGAACTCGGTGATCGAGAAATTCTCACGCCCCCAATTGCTGCCGTCTTCTCGGAAATAATCGAGGCGACCGTGTAGCGTTCTGGGAGAGCTCGTCATGCGGTTATCCTGGTGCCTCGTGTGTGCGGGAATGCGTGTCCTTTGCCCTCAGACCCACTTGCCTGCGGTATAGCCGCCATCGACAGGGATGATCGCGCCGGTCACGTAGCTGGCGGCGTCCGACATCAGGAATGCAGCCATGGCAGCAACTTCCTCGGGCTGACCGATCCGGCGTAGCGCGTGGGCGGAAAGGTTGTCTTCCAACAAGCCTTCGTACCCCTGCCCGGTCAGCGGGCCGAGGATCGGTGTCTCGATGATGCCGGGGCAGATGCAATTTACGCGCACGCCATTGTCGCCAAGGTCCACGGCCATCGTGCGTGTCAGGTGCACGACAGCCGCCTTGCTGACGGCATATGCCGCACAATCGTTGCGGGCGGTAATTCCGAATGTCGAACCGACATTGACGATCGCGCCTTTACCGCGCGGCTTCATTGCGCCCAGCGCGGCCCTGCAGCCAAGCACGGTTCCGCGCAAGTTGACGTCGAGCACGCGGTCCCAGTCGTCCATCGTGATTTCGTCGACCGCACCAAGTCCGCCGATGCCCGCGCAATTGATAAGGCCTGCGATCGGACCGTCGCTTTCGAGACGCTGGACGAGATCGGCCCACGCACCTTCGTCGGTCACATCAAGAGATTCTAACTCAGGAGCGTCGGCCGAACCCGCGACGTCTGTCCGCACGACTTGCCAACCCTGATCGGCCAATGCGTCACTGACCGCCTTGCCGATGCCTGAGGCCGCACCCGTAACGATGACCGATCCCCAAGCCACAGTCAGCGACCTGCCCGGAAAACTGGGTTGCCGCTATTTATCAGTGCGATGCGATGGTCCATTCAGGTCAGATCCGTTCTATTTGCTCGCACGATGCTGGCACAGCGCTTCAGCGCCGCCGCATGAGGACGCCGAGTTTCTCGCTCTGTGGCCATCTATCGGTTGGCGGACACTTCGCGATCAGTTGAAAACGGGAAATTCGATATCCGGCATCTCCGCGGCGCTTAGTTCGGCCGTAATCAGGCGCGCGGTCGCCTTCATGTCGCCGACATAGCGTTCGACTGCCTCCCCCTGTTTCATGGCCGCGGCAAAATAGATCAGGCTAAGCGAGGCCTCGAACTTGCCGTCGCGAAAAATCGGAACGGCGATGGAAGATGTGCGCCCCGGCGTAAGGTTGTGCTGCCCCGCATCGCGCCCCTCCCCCTCCGTTGGGGAACCATGAGCAGCCCATAAAAGACAGGATGAGCCCCGTGCAGCAATCACAGGGCAAACAGATGATCGTAGAAAGGGCTCTTGCCCACTCAGACTTACTCTCAACCGCCTTGAGCTTTCGAAAAGCAAAAATTCATTTTTATCGCTCGAGCATATGTTGTGCCAATCGCGCCAACAACCCACCAATGTGATAGAAACCCGATGCCCCCGTGGCTGGAACTTGGTGTGACCCTTGGTCGGAGCGCCCACGCTGCCCGCTTTGTGAACTGATGACCTTAACCGCTTAATATCATGTTGGTAGACAAAACATGTTGCGAGACAAAAGAATTCTTCCATTTACACACGTAAAACTGCGGGATTCGGCGCCAGCTTTGATAAAATAGTTTCTCCAAAAACTAGAACAGAGTAGGATCATTTCGCCAAAGCAATGCCTGAACGGTCGCGTTTGTGACAAAAAAGATATTCCAGTTTCGACCATCGCGACCCGCAGAATTCCTCGTCTCTTGCCTTTCACACGCTTCTGTTTTGGCATGTTGAAACCCCGAAGCAGACAGTCAGCTTAAGGCTACGTGGATTGATAGCCCTACGTCAGCAATGGGGTGGAAAGTCGACATTCACGGGATCGCATGATCGAGGTCCGCTAGGTTTAGAAGCAGACCCGTGCAGGACGGATCAGGCAGGAAAATGAATTCCGCACAGTTTGTTGCCGTCGGGATCACGAAAATAGGCCAGTTCGATGGTGCCCATAGATGCAGTTTCGCGCGGTCCGGGTGGAGCTTCGATCGAGGTTCCGCCAGCGGCAACGGCGGTATCGTGAAGCTGCTTCACCTGCTCGGGCGAGTCGCAGGAAAAGGCGACGGTACTGCCGTTGGCGACGCTTGCCGGTTCGTCGTTGATCGGCTGGCTGACAATGAAGTTGGTTCCGTTGCCGTTATTGTAGATCAGACGTGTATGGCCGCTGTCGGCGATGTTCCGCGTACCTTCCCCTGCACCCAAGATGCCGAGCACCGTGTCGTAGAAGCGCTTGGATCGTTCAATGTCGTTCGATCCGACCATGGTGTGAAAAAGCACGCATACTCTCCTGAAGGCTGATCAACTTCCGATCGCCATTAGCGGTCTCACCTAACAGGCACGTAACCCGCAGTCACCCCCGGCCCTCGGAATGTCCGCAATCGGGTCGTTTGCTGCCGGGCAGCTTTTTTCAAAGTTGGACGAAAACCGGATTGTCGGCAAACGACCCGCCCCAGTCATTACGGACCTCCTCGTGATCGCCTGAGAGCAGATTTGGCCCCAATCAGCTGTGGATCCGATTGTTGAATTCACCCGCCGCCATTCCCCGCGCGATGTGTTCGACGGCCACCTGAGCTTCTGCTCAATCCAAATAGCTATTTCAATATTTGCAGTGACGAGAAGCGCTCCTGAAGCGCGCTGAACACGGCAACAACCTCTCCTGCATCTAACCCAGCTTTGAGATTTTCATGATGTATTCGACACAACTCGCCGACTGAAGGTTCACCAAAATAAGCAGCGACCCCAGCTATTTGATGCAGTTGATCACTAACCTCCTTTTTCCGCTCTCCAGTTATCGATTCCGCTTGCAGCGCATCTTGGATGACTTTGAGTGTGCCAGCGATCCTCTCTGCGAACATCGACTGCAGGCGCGGGTCAATGGGCTCTGCAAGCTCACGCCCCATCGCGTTATTATCCTCATCGTTCGATTTCGGAGTCCATTTCGTGATAATAGAACGAAGTGCCTCAAGGCGTATGGGCTTCGCGAGATGTGCTTGCATACCTGCATCGGTGCAACGTTGAATATCATCTGCATACGCGTTAGCGGTTATAGCAATGATCGGTAATGTTTCTGCGCCGATCCCAAATTTCCTAATCTCCGCACAGGCCTCTAGCCCATCCATTTCGGGCATTTGCATGTCCATGAGGACCATATCGTACGGTTTGTCTTTGCGCGCCGCGTCGATGGTGGCATCGACCGCCTCCTTACCATCCTTAGCAACAGTGCAATGATGGCCTGACTTTTCGACCATCGACTTAATTAGAACTTGGTTGATCGGATTGTCTTCAGCCACCAAAATATTCAGTCGCTGTTGCTGGGGAGAATCACATAATCCTTCGCCGACCAATGGCGCAGATTCGCTTCCTTGGGCGTTGCATTCGACAAATGGGAGATCGAGAGTAAAGCGAGCCCCGAGCCCAAGAATACTGTCAGCGCACAGTGAACCTCCCATAAGCTCTGCCAGTTGCGCACTAATGGGTAACCCTAATCCAGTTCCTCCGTAGCGCCGAGAAGTCGTTTCGTCCGCTTGGCTGAATTTATCGAAGATCCGTTCCAGCCGATCCTTGGGAATGCCTACGCCAGTATCCTGAACAACAATACGCAAATCATTAGAACCATCAAACTCACCACGCCGTAGTGACGCTGAAATTCGCACTTCACCCTTTTCAGTAAATTTAAGTGCGTTGCCTACTAGATTGAGGACAATCTGCCGCAATCGCATCTTGTCGATAAGGACGGCTGAAGGGATGGATGGGTCGACTTCAAGAACTAGAGAAAGATCCTTTCTCTCCGCGACCGGCTCCATGAGGTTTTGGCAACTTCGAAGGGTATGTCGAAGGTCTGTAGGCTCGTTGACGATCGCCATCTGCTTCGCCTCGATTTTGGCAAAATCTAACAGATCGTTCAGAAGCCGAAGCATCGCTTGGCTAGATTCTGCGATCATCCGCAGACGCCTCTTTTGTTCAGGATCCTTTTCTTCCGCAAGCGCCAACTCCGCAAATCCGATAACACCGTTCATCGGCGTGCGGATCTCATGGCTCATGTTTGCAAGAAAACTTGACTTAGCTTTGTCAGCTGCGCGTGCATCTTCGATCGAAGCGGTCAGCTGCGACCGCATTAACGTCTCATCGGTTCGATCAATTATCACTCCAATAAGAGTCGGATCTCCCCGAAGTCCCATCCTTTCGACGCGCCCGCGCACCTCGACGTGCCGCACCTCGCCATTCAAAGGCAACAGCCGAGCTTTGAACTGGTACGACGTGTGAGAGGCTTTCGCCTCATTGATTGCGTCCTCTACGAGACTTCTGTCCTCCGGATGATAAAAATCGATCGCATTTGCTAGATGCGGTGTCTTTCCAGGCTCTAGCCCATGAAGCCGGTGTACCTCATCAGACCATCGCAAGGCGTTAGTTTCGAGATTGAGCTGCCAATGACCAATGTGTGCCGTAGCCTCTGCCAACTCAAGCATCCGGTTACGCTCCGCAAGTTCTGCAGTCGCCTCACTGACCTCACGAACAACGTGACTTTCTCGCCTAAGAAAAGTAACTAATAGTGCACCGAGAAGAAACGTTATTGCCAAGCCACTAACAAGGACAACAGTAGGGGCACTCGAACTCGATCGCCTCTCAAATGCGGGCAGGCTCTTCCAGCGCAACAAGAATGGTTGCCCTGCCAGTGTAATCTCTCTCTGAATTGAGAATTGTGAGGCCTCATCAACGCCATCAGATGCGTATAGGAGCTCATGCCGACCGCCAGCACCATGGTGGAGTACTTCAAAGGCGAAATCCGATCCTTGTTGCGGCGTCAATGAACTAAAGAGCTCTTCAGCCACGAGAGGGGCATATATCCATTGGCCTGTGGGGCGCTCGCCCGCACTAAAAACAGGACGAATTAGCAAAAAGCCAGCCCCTTGGCGCGTATCTTGCACTAGCACGATCGGACGCGTCAGAACGGCCGTTCTTTGTGTTGTAGATAGCGCTATGGCTTCACGCCGCCCCTCTTCAAATGCGAGGTCTAGGCCGAGAGCAGCCAAGTTTTCGGACAGCGGTTCGATTCTTGTTATTACAAAGTGCTTTTCCCTCTGTACGCGAGGATGAACCTCAAACCTCGCGCCATATTCATTGGCAAACCGATCGCGGAATGTTGAAAAATTTTCTTCGGCGACCTCCTCGAATATGCCGAAGCCACGCATGCCAGGATATGACTGCTTGATATTCATCCGTTCTACGTATTCGCGCCATTCGGAAGGCCGTGCGCCTCCAGTCAGAGCGACAAAACTCGAGCCACTTTCGAGCGCTCGCTCATAAATCTGCAGGCGGTACCGCAATGCCTCGTCGGTGTTCGCCGCCATTTCCGAGAAGTCTTCATCCGCTTGACGGTACTCTCGCTCAGAAAGAAACTGCCAAGCGTAGAAGGTGAGGAGCAATGTTACAGCAAGGCTGGTCGCAACCCACGGACTAGCGCCTTGGAGTTTGCGTCCCGACCAGAACAGAGAGATTGGCGACCAACGTGAAAGTACAAAAACAGAAAAGATCAACGCAACGCCGAGTACGTCCCCCGAGAACCAAGTGAGCCAGTTGTCTAGGAGCAAGTCCAGACCGATTGCAGCGGTCAGGAGAAGAGCCGCTACGCCGATGGTAGGAGCAATAAGGCACGGCAGAACAATGACCTTAAAGGTGACAGAAAGAGTTTGCCTATAATCTGAAAGGTCAATGCTATCGGCAGAACGCCTGACCAGCCATGATCCAACATATGCCTGCAGGGTGCCACCGACGCCTATAATAGCTGCGGTAGCGAACAGCACGAGGCTTTGCTCAAAGGGAAATGAGCTGTCGTAAGACCTGACTGTATTGAAGAGAAATGAACCAAGCCAAATTCCCGGCCACAAATTGTTACCCCGGAGTAGCAAGGCACAAAAAGCGACGCCAGATGCAGGCCAGACGATAGTCGCATAGCCGGGGGGCACCGCCATGGAGATACCAACATATCCGGCAACGAAATACGCGGCTGCTAACAGAACAATATCACGCATGACGATCGCGCGGAGCCCCCGCCAAACGTTAGCTTTCGATTCAATTTGCCCCATAACTCTCGAGATCGCGCGCAAAAAACGAACGACAGCTAATAATGCGAGAGGGTTAATAAGTCTAAACGAACATTGTGGTCAAAAAGACCACCGCCGCTTCGGCGATCTTTGCAAGGCAACTGCCACGCTTCGCCAACCTAGGGCCAATTGCCGGAACTGGACCAGCGATGGAAAAACTCTGAATTGCTACCCAAGCGCATTTATTTACGTCAAGCCCCCACCCTGACGTGCCCCCCCCCAGCTTGCCCCAAGCGAGCCGTGCAGTTGTTTTGCGCATGAGCGCGGTTGAGGCAATGGCCTGCGTAGCGGAGCCCGTAGCGCGTAGCGAAGCAGGCCATTGCTTTTCCAGTTTGGCGGCGAATGCCGCCGGGGTTTCGTAGTCGAGAGAGGAATGCGGCCTCTCCCGGTTGTAGTCATCCACCCACGCGGCGATTTCGACCCGTGCATGTGCCATGCTGAGGAACAGGGTCTCATTGGGAAGCTCGTCGCGCATTCGTCCGTTGAAGCTCTCGACATAGCCATTCTGCATCGGCCTTCCCGGTGCGATATAATGCCACTCCACGCCGATCTCGCCGCACCGTGCCAGCACGGCTTTGCTGGTGAGTTTGGTGCCATTGTTGCTGGCGGTCATGCCGGGCTTGCCACGCCGTTCGATCAGCTCGATCAGCTCGCGCACCACCCGGCGACCCGAGATCGTTTTGTCCGGCACCGCTGCCAGGCACTCCCTGGTCACGTCATCGACCATGTTGAGCACGCGGAACCGTCTTCGCGAAGCCATTTGGTCGTGAACGAAGTCTAAGGCTCCAGCGCTGGTTCGGCAGCGCCGGAACCGGAGCAGGTGCTCTCGTGCCGACAGCACGCCTGCGGCTGCCTCTTCGCCTGACCGCCAGCCCTTCCTCACGGTAGAGCCTCCGGGTCTTCTTGCGGTTAATCATGATCCCCTCCCGGCGCAGCAGGATATGCAGACGCCGATAGCCGAACCGGCGACGCTGGTTGGCCAGTTCGCTCAGCTTCTCGCGCAGACCAGCATCATCGTCCAGAGCGGAACGGTAACGTACGCTCTTGCGACCGGCTTCGATGACACGGCGCGCCCGCCGTTCCCTCATCCCGTGACATACCTGGAGATGAGCGACAACTTTCCGCTTGCTGGCGGGCGTCAGAACTTTTTTGCCAGAAGATCCTTCAACGCAGAATGGTCCAGCATCGCATCGGCCAGAAGCCGTTTGAGCTTCGCGTCCTCGGCCTCGAGTGTCCGCAGGCGCCTCGCCTCGGATACTTCCAGCCCGCCATACTTGGCCTTCCAGTTGTAGATCGTTACCTCGGATACACGATGCTGCCGAGCCAGGTCGGCGGTCTTCACGCCGGCCTCCGCTCAAGCCTCATTGAAAAAATTGTTTTATCGAAAAAATATGAGAATTGCATTTACCCAAGCAACGATTACTATCGTAGCAATTGTAAATGCCTCCCAGTTATTTCTAAGCAACTGCCACCAATCTGAAAACATTTTTTGGACCCGCTAAATTTTTTCAATGTCCCTAGTTGCCCAAAGCGACATCTGCTTACTCTAAGATGCAATTCAAGCGACGTTATATTCGTAGTCACCGGATCCGTCAGCCGCAGACCGTGAGATTATGGGGGATGTCAAAGTCCATCCAGCCTCTGCCGCCATTCGCACCGCCACAATCGAATTTACACCAAGCTTCTTCAACATTTTGGTACGATGTGCATCAACAGTTTTGGGGCTTAATCGCAATTTCTCCGCGACCTCTAATGCTGTTCGCCCTTCGCACAAGCCCATGAGGACCTCAATCTCACGCGGCGTCAAGACTTTCAGAGCTTTCTGTGACCGACTGCGCTTTTGAAAATAGGAAAGGTCCGAAGAAGGCTTCGCATACTTGTTTATGAAATCGTGGGGGGATCCAATATCGGAAAATGGATATGCCAAATAGGCAATCGCACCGTCCCGAGAACAGCGCACGACCCTCTCGGCACATATCACCTCCGAGTAGAGAACAACTGGAGCAAATTCCCCGTAAACAAGGAAAATCTGGATTAATTTCTCAAAATTTCCCTGTTCATCACTAACAAGATATAACTTTGCTTTTAATGGATTAGAACCGATTTCGTCAGCGCAATCAAGCGGATCGACCCTAAATTGATTACTAAACATCTTTCTAATTTCAGATCGACGCCTATCATCACTGTCTATAAGTATGACTGGAGCGTCAAAATCGGTTGCAACCATTAATTTCAGACCTTCGAACTATAATTCTTCAAATTGAGAATAAATACTGATAGCCTGAGTACGGCGCTTCACTCCCAAATTCTTAAAAATTGAATGCATGTGACTTTTGACCGTAGCCAACTTGATCGACAGATCTCGGCCAATTTCTTCATTGGAAAGGCCTTTGCTAGCGAGATGTAAAACAGCCAGCTGGGCTTTTGTAAGGTTGCCTATCGGACATTCTGGAGCTGGGTCCGCAATCTGCCCTTCGGAAAATTCCTTCCCGCCTTCGACATCTAGCCCAGTATAAGTGGATAAGGGGAACCACTCCCCACCTTTTAGAACGACATCGATAGCTTCTGCCATTTCCGGAAATGAGGAGCGCTTCTCGATAAAGCCCTTAGCACCCACCTTCTTCGCCCAGAGTGGCAGCTCAGATTGCTCATCGCCAGTCACGGAGATTATGGGAGTGTCTGTCAGGGCAACCAGCTTTGTTAAAGTGTCCAAGCCAACGCTGTCACGTAGACCAAGATCCAGCAGGATCAAATCCGGCTGACCGCGTGAAAGTTCTACGACGACACCCGCCAGGGTATCAGTGACACGCACCTCTGCGTTCCCGGCAACGCGCGAAACCGCCATTTGAAGGGCCGCGACACACATTGGATGATCATCTGCTATCAGAACTTTAACCATTTAGGGCCCTTACTCCACTTCCCAATCGTCCTTCAAGATTTGAGAAAGGCCATCCCTTGCAAGGCTCGAACACAGACCATTGCCGTGCGCTCATTGACGCCAATGTGATCAAGCAACATTGCGAGTTTCTCGACGAGAATGAAATGCTTCGCCTCGTCGAAGCTTTTAGAAATGATTTCGAAATCCTAGTCGCCTCACCGTTCTTCGGAAACGACATGAAACACTCTATAACGGCAGATGAAGAGCATTCTATCCGTGGCTCCGCTGGTATGATCGGAGCGCGATATATTGCGGAAAACATAAAATTTCTTACGACACCAATCTCGCACGCGGCCAGTAGCAAGTTAGAAGTTATCCGATTATCAAAAGAATGCATTGAACAGCTAAATAAAGCCGTTCAATGCATATATCGAGAATCTACGGGTGATATTTGACTGGCCGCCCTAGGCTGCCAGCGCCGTGCTTGCGGACTTAGCCTGCCTGACCGCATTAAGAATTTCAGAAAGCTGCTTGATGTTTAGGCTTTTGGAAAACTTAACACCAAATGATTTCGGTCCTACCCAGCGCACCGTGCAAGCAACTTCACCCACCGATGCAACCTTGATAGTGCAAAGCGAACCCACCTTAAGGTCAGCTGGTATGAGGCCGTCAATCTGCGCGCCCGAAAGCGAGATATTCGATACGACCGACGACTTGGCCTGCCCCTCAATCCATGCGGTGGATGCAAGTTCAACAGGGATTCGAATGCTTCTGTAGCTGTTCCCGCGCTCAAAATAGCGCTCAGTATACACAGAAGCCCTCGCAACGTTTCGAATGCCGTAAAGCCCTCCCTTACGCCAAAGAATATGACCTTCGATCGCGCCCCTGACACCATCGTCGTAGATGATTGAGGCTCCATCCTCGAAATCACCAAAAATCTCGATCTGCGCGCCATATTCAGAAACGTTTCGAACTAGACCAGGATATAGGCACTCGCCGATCTCTAAAGCGCAGGGTCGGTAGACTGTAAGCGTCCGACTATCATCGTCGCGACGGCGTTCAACTCCGGGAAAAGACGCATGGTTTTGAAAAGTCATTGCTCGGCCTCCAATAAGTGTTGGCCTGAAACTGATACGGACCGCCCTACCAAATCGTTAATATGCAAACTTAAGTTGTAGGCCTTTAGTTTGAGATATTGATTTGTCGCGGATTACCGAAACCTCTAAGGTAAACAATCCATTGACAGCTTCCGTCGCCGTGCCGCGATACACCCGGATCGTGATCGTTTTTCGTCATAAATCCCGTCGAAGCGGGCGACCGGATGGTACTATAGCCCGATTCGGTTTTGTTGATGTTGAGCATCGTGGTGAGCGGCGCATCAGCCGCTCTCAGAATTGCTTATCAATGGAGTTACCTTAACGCAGCGTAGTGTCAGCAGCACTCGGCAGTAGAGATATGACGCTTCGGTGGGTCCTTGAACAATACCGCGATCTGGGTTGACCAACGGCCAAAGCCAAAGACACTCATAGATAAAGGAGCCCCCGCCGGTCTGGCCATTTTCCAGACGGGAGCGTCCTCACCCCGCTGAAGATTTCGAATGCCTGATCGCGACTTCGGCGAGGTCCGAACAGCACTTTGAAATCCGCGCCCTCAATGCCAGACCCATTGCCCGCGCCTTAAATTGCCGACGATTGAGCCAGCGGCATCCCTAAAAAATCAAACTTTCCGCCCAAGATCAAACTTTAAGCTCAAATTTACCATTCCAGAGTCAGAGAAGGATCGAGAACTGCACTAGGGGCGATATGCAAAATACAAAAAAAAGAATGGTACGAGCCGCCAAATTGGATGCGCTTGCCATCGGAGCGGTTGCGATAGCCATCTACGCGCTGTGCGTGCAGGTTGACGCATTTGATCATCTCGTCGAGCTATCGCAGGAGCACGAAGCGTGGGAATTTGACGAAATTTTTGCGACGCTGATGATTCTTCCCGTAGCGATTACCGCTTTCGCGGTTCGAAGACTTAAAGATGCCCTTCGAGAACTAAAGAATCGTGTGGAAGCGGAGCGGATCGCAAATGATTTGGCATTACGCGACCCCCTAACCAGGCTCTATAACCGACGGGGATTCTCTCGGTTAGCTTACGAAGCTGCGACAGCAGGAAAGCAAAGTCCTTTCTTGCTCGCGCTAATCGACCTGAACCGATTTAAGGCAGTGAACGATCTTCGGGGCCACGCCGTTGGTGATCAACTATTGATCGCCGTTGCGGCACGACTCTCAGAACTCGGCCCGCCGGATGCGACAGTTGCGCGCCTTGGTGGTGACGAGTTCATTATGCTTATCCCGGAGATCAGGACGGAAGTCGAAGAGCGAAAAGCCTTAGAGATGATTTCGACCAGTTTTGGACAGCCATTTCGTCTCGGCCAACATGTTGTGCGGGTTGGCGCTAGTATTGGAGCTAGATGGGTTTGTGAAAACTGGACTAACGTAGACATCCTGCTGAGCCAAGCAGACACTGCACTTTATAAGTGTAAGTCGAAATTGACCAATGAGTTCATCACTTTCAGAACCAGCACTGAGCAGCGCAGACTAGACAGCAGCTCCTTGGCCGAACAATTGCAGCACGCTGCTAGTGGACCGAATATTTCCCCGCACTACCAGCCCTTAGTCTGCCTAAAAACAGGGAAAAATTTGGGGTTTGAAGTTCTCGCACGCTGGCGCCTAGACGATGGATTTTTACGCATGCCCGATGAATTCATTGGGATCGCCGAAAATAACGGAATTATTAATGAATTGTTTTTTAATATCCTTCGCCAAGCATCTCGTGAGATTAGTTCCTGCCCGGAGCAATATTCACTCTCTTTGAATCTATCCGCTACTCAGTTCGAGGAAGATTCTTTGGTGAAAAATATTGTGACCGTACTAGCGGAGGCCGGAATTTCGCCTGAGAGACTCGTCATCGAAATGACTGAAAATGCAATAACATCTCAGATCGATTCTGCCACAAAGTTGATCCACGAGCTAAATTGCGCTGACATTAAAGTCGCAGTCGATAATTTTGGCGTAGGGCTATCATCAATGAAAATCCTGAGCGACTTCGATATTCAAATCATAAAAATAGATCGATCTCTGGTACACATGTTGAAGTCAAATGAAAATCAACAAAAAGTAGTGCGAAGCATCACTTCGATGGCGCACAATCTTGGATTGAAAGTAGTAGTGGAAGGAATCGAGGATATTGGCACCGCAGATTGGATATCAGAATTAGGATGCGACATTGGGCAGGGATTTTACTTTGGACGCCCGTCCGATAGCGCAAAAGGCGGATCGCACCAAGTCTCGATCGCGGCGTAGATGCCTGAACGAAAACCCAAAAAGCCATCTTGCGCTCGCTATCCATCCCTGGAGATTGCACAAAAATAGGCAAAAAATTACAGTTAATTTGTCATTTAGGCTATTCGTCGAGGAAGTTTGAATACGTCTAAATTATTGTAATTTAAATCGGAGCTGCGGAAAGATACCGCTGATCTCGAATATGCCTTCGGTCAAATTCCTGAGAGTAACGAAATGCAAGCAATTCGCTCACCTTCAAAAACAATTGTCGTAAGAGCGTTCGACCGCGTACGCTCGGACCGACTGCTGGAGGGACGCTCTTTCGGCCGGCAGTTCAATGCTCGCCTCTGTGATATATCAAAAGGCGGCTGCAAGCTTCAAACGTCTCAACGGTTTGACACAGGCGTGTACGTCAATTTGAAGGTCGATGGCGGCATTCGGTTCTCTGGGACTGTCGTTTGGCAAAAAGAGCGCTTTGTAGGAATCAAATTTGACCAAATTCTTCATGAAGCGGTCGTCCATTTCCTTAGCTTCAGTGTTGAAGCACATCGCGCATCAAGTCCCAACATGATCGATAGATTTGGACGCTCCCTCCCCAAGCTTAAACGGAATTACCGACCTAGCCTTTGCCCGGTGTAACGCGACCAGATCTCAGGTTGGCGTACTTCTGGACCGATAGCCGAGCTCGTTAGATGGCAGTGCCCAACCGCCTACCTAGCTTGGCTATCATTAGCCCCTCTAGCGGCTACAGATTGGTCTTGCCTCTGCGGGACAAATCATTCTGCACTGACAGAACTCTGATCTTTTTTCGAAATTATCAGAAATCTCCGCCAGTGGATGCATCAACAGCAAGAGCCCGGTTAAGCTACAAGCACCTAATCTAAAGAATGGCCATGTTGCGCAAAGAGCTGGCGTTTTATGGTACCCATCCGGTGAGGACCGCAGCGTGATGGCTAGGAGCCCTTTTTCGAGATGATGCGCTTTGCGGCGGCGTTGCGTTTGGCGGCGATACGGCCGAGGGCGACCTGGATGGGGAAGATATCCAGTTCCTCCGGGTCGTAATCGTCGAGCCATCGGCAGATGTCAGCATGTTCCTCGTGCGTGGGATCGGACCTGGCATCGAGCATTTCGTAGAAGCCGCTAATCCCGCCGCAATCTTCGGGCGGGCAATTGCGCTCGCCGGTGATGAAGCGCGGGTAGGCTATGGCCGGGTCGCCCTGGCGAACATCACTCAGGGTCAGCGTGTGCTGCCAGTCGTCACCAAAGTCGTAGGAATAGGCGATCGTGGTGGTGCCCGGGGAAAGGACATCACGCAGACGAACCCGCGAGGCATTTTTGGGCGGCGGAGTGCCCCAGTCGTCATCCATCGGGATACCGTATGCCTGGCCGTCGATCATCATCTCCCAGAGATGATAATCGAACCAGCCCATCGCGGCCTGGACGATATCATGCAGGACCTTGAGGGTGATCGAGGTCGGCACTTCGACCTGCCGCCAGATCGGCGGATCGCTTTCCTTGAGGTCGATGCGCAGCGTTGCGATTTGCGTGAAGCTGTCGATGGCCGTGGGCCTCTGCATGGATCGAGCGGTCATGCCGCCTGCGATAGCACTCCTGCGTTCGCACGCCAGTTCCAGGGCAGCAGTTCGTCGATCCGGTGGGCAGGATGTCCGGCGATGCGCGCGAGAACATCGGCCAGCCACGCCTGCGGATCGACGTCGTTGAGCCGGGCCGTCTGGATCAGCGTGTAGAGCACGGCCGCGCGCTGTCCGCCGCGGTCGGAACCGCAGAACAGCCATGCCTTGCGGCCAAGCGGCACGCAGCGCAGCGCCCGCTCGGCAGCGTTGTTCGTGATGCAGATCCGGCCATCATCGAGGAAGCGGCTGAAGGCATCCCAGCGCCGGAGCATGTAGTTGATGGCCTTGGCCAGATCATGGCTGCGCGACAGCTTCGCGAGCTGCGCGGTGAGCCAGGTGTGCAAATCCGTCATCAGCGGCGCGCTGCGTTCCTGCCGGAGTGCAACACGCTCGCCTGCCGTCTGGCCATTGATGCCGCGCTCGATTTCGAACAGGGCATCGAGGCGCTGCACGGCCTCCAGCGCGATCGGGTAGATCATGCCGGTGCGCTCGCCGCGGCTTCTTCTGCGTGCGGCTCCCTCGACATCGGCCAGTTCGAAGAATTTCCGGCGTGCATGTGCGAAGCAGCCCGCCTCGATCACGGGCGCCGGCTGACGACCGGGCGCGTAAAGCTCGTTGTAGCCGCCATAGGCATCGGCCTGCAGAATCCCTGCCCAGGACGCCAGATGCGCCCGCGGATGCTCGCCGCGCCGGTCGCGCGAATAATGGAACAGGGCTGCGGGCGGATCGGAGCCAGCAAAGGGCCGGTCATCGCGCACATAGACCCACAGGCGCGCCGTATCGGTCTTGCCCTTCGCCATGACCGGCACGGTGGTATCGTCGCCGTGCAGCCGGGTTGCGGCCAACACATGGGCCTCGATCCGCCGGTAGAGCGGCATGAGGGCGAATGTTGCGGCGCCGACCTGATCGGCCAATGTCGAGGTGCTGAGCGCTACGCCTTCGCGGGCGAAGCGCTCGGCCTGCCGGTTGAGGGGCTGGTGCTGACCGTACTTCTCGAACAAGAGCATGGCGAGGAAGCTGGGCCCGGCCCATCCGCGCGGCACGACATGGAACGGCGCCGGGGGCTGCGTAATCGTCTCGCAGTCCCGGCAGGAGAATTTCTCGCGCACCGTCTGGATCACCTTCCACTGGCGCGGGATTACTTCCAGCGTCTCGGTGATATCCTCTCCCAGCTTCGACAGGCGCGCGCCGCCGCAGGACGGGCACGAACAGGGCGCGGGAATGACGATGCGTTCGCGGGGCAGATGTTCGGGGAACGGCTTGCGGCTCGGGCGCTTGCGTTCGAACGCGGCGACCTCGCTCGTCTTCGCCGCAGCGGCTTCGGCTGTCAACGGCGGAGCAAAAGTCGGCCATTCGGCGGCGTAAAACCAGGCCATCGTGTTACATGCCGGGGGGAGTGGCG
>NZ_JAHCBF010000015.1 GCF_018398395.1 Croceicoccus gelatinilyticus
AGATGCGTTGAACGGTCATTGCGCAACCGCCGCTGCTCGCGACGAAGCTTAGCGGCGACCTTGCGGCGCCGCTTCGATCCGCGCCTGCAGCGTGCCAGAGCCCGCTGAGCGCGCCGTACCGCGCGGGCACGCCGGTCGCCCGGTCGGCGGTTCGCATGATGCACGCCGTTCGAACTGGTAGCGAGGTGCTCGATGCCGACGTCGATCCCTACGGGCTGGGCGTCATCATTCGCCGCTAGCGGAACGCTCACAGACAGCGCTACCTGCCAGATGCCCTCGCGACGTGTGAACACTGCGGACTTGATGACTGCGCCTTCGGGCAACGGCCGGTGCATGCGAAGTCGCAGGCCACCAGTAACGCCGCTGCTGAAAAGCAGACGGCCATCACGGATGCGCAGTCCGCCAGTCTGGTGAAAGCCAAAACTGTCCCAGCGTGAAGCCGGGCGGAACCGTGGAAAGCCAGCCTTGCCGGGCTTTGTCTTGGCGCGTCGGAAGAAGCCCTTCATGGCATCGTCGAGGCGCTTCAGCGTCCACTTCGACAGGTTGTAGGGGACGCCGCCGTAGGTCTCGTCAAAGCCCCGGATCGCGGTCAACGACTTGGTCTGGTCGTTCATGCCGACAGAGACGCCACGCCGCCAAGCGTCGATCCGCTCCTGCAGGGCTGCGTTATATAAATGCCGCTGATCGTCCAGAATACGCCTCAGCGCGCCATGCTGGGCGCGGGTCGGCTTCAGCCGATAGACGAATGTCAGAACCTGCATGGTTCAGTATATATGTTCCTACTATGTTCTTTTCTACATTTTAATCCGAATAGCCGATGTAACGAAAAAAGGGCGGCCATGAGCCGCCCTTCTCCTTATCGATCCTGCAAGAGGCTGTTTCAGCCTTTCTTGCGAGCCTTGCGAGGGCCAGGCTTGCGGCCAAGACCAATCTTCTTGGCCAGTTCGCGGCGCTTCTCGGCATAGTTGGGCGCGACCATCGGATAGTCGGCGGGCAGGCTCCAGCGTGCGCGATACTCTTCCGGAGTCATGTTGTAGTGCGTCATGAGGTGACGCTTCAGCATTTTCAGCTTCTTACCGTCTTCAAGACACACGATATAATCCGGCTTGATGGAAGAACGGATAGAAACAGCCGGTTCGGGCAGGGGCTCTTCTTCGGCCTCTTCTGCACCCAGCGAACTGAGCGAGGCATAAACCTTCGAAATGAGGTTCGGCATTTCATCGACCGAAACGACATTGTTGCTGACATGAGCCGAAACAATATCGGACGTCAGTTCAACGAGGTGGTCTTTATCGATCTGGGCGATCTCGTTCATCAGTGATCCTGTAGTGGTCTGGGGGATTAGGGAGAGCGTTACTACGCCCCTTATTCCAATTCTGCAACGTATCCTGACACCTTAATAATAATTCCTGAACGCGCGCAAAAAATATTTTCGCCGCGCGCTGCCCCCTCGACGGCGCGTCGCGGGCAATTTTCAGCATTTTCAGAAAAAGAAACCGACCCCCTTCTCGATTCTTTTTCTCATCCTACAACATCGGTCCTGCGGGCCCGGGAAGTGATCCAGCCAGTGGGTTGGAAAAATCAATCCGGAGCACGCTCATGAACATCGTTCGCAACATCATCGCCGCGGTCACTGCGATCGCTCTGGCGACCCCTGCTCTTGCGCAGCCGACGATCGACGTGGCTGCTGGCGAAGAGCCCATCCGCATCGCGGTGGTCGATTCCGGCGTCTATGCGCCGCCGGCCGACGTGAACGCGACCATCACGCGCTACGACGCGCGCAAGCCGAAGAAGGGCATCGTCCTCGAAACCGAGGATCGCTGGAAGGGCTCGCACGGCACGCTCGTCACGAGCATCATCCTGCGCGAGACGAACCGCCCGCTCGACATCCTCGCCTATCGCGCCGAGCGCAAGTGCGGCAAGATCCTGTGCGAGATGTCGCCGCGCTCGATCGCAGCGGCCGTTCGCCATGCGGCGGACAATGGCGCCAAGGTCATCCAGATCTCGTCCTACGGGCGCATGCACCACTCGCAGAGGAAGGTGCTCGAGCAGGTTGCCGCCGAAGGCGTGCACATCGTCCTTTGCGCCGGCAACCAGGGCGGTCTGACCACTTGGATGCCGCTCCTGCACGACAACCCGGAGTTCATCCACGTCATCGGCGCGCTCGACGAGGACGGCAACCGTGCCGAGTTCTCGGCCAACGGCGGCAGCAACGACGAGCTCATCGACTACCGCGATGGCATTGCGCTCGAAGTCAGCGACTTCGAAGAGACGAGCACGATGGACGGCACCTCGTTCTCGGCTTCGCTCTTCACGCTCGAGCTGATCGACCGCTTTGCATCGAGCGTCGCATTCGCGCAGGCGGCCAACTGACCGCCTCGCTTCATACAAACCGAAAAGGCCCGCCCGGACATCCGGCGCGGGCCTTTTCTTTTGGATCTTGAGACCATGACCCGGAAAATCTGTGCCATCGCCAGCTGGATGCTCTGCCGGTTTACCCCGATCGAGCGATCAAGGATCATGCTCGCAGCTGAGCGTAAGCAGGTACGCAAAACCGTGGGTGACTATGTCATGCGCTTCTACACCTCCTCAGGAGAGCTGCGCGGCCAGCTTACAATCGAGAAAGGCGAGACCCTGTCCATCACCGAGGGCAGCTTGCTCATCAGCGCGCCTGCCTCGGTCGTGAATGCTTTGCGCAGCCGCGCCGTGGAAGGTGTGCTCCGCCTCTCCGATATCGTCGAGCACGAGTACATGCCGAACCTCGTCGTCGATGACATTGGCTTTCGCGATCAGGATCGCCCTCTCGCAACGGCCTACTTCGACAAGCGCCTGGCCAACATCCATCATTTCAACGAAATGGCCTTCAGCAAGGGTCATGAAATCGCCCATCAGCACTACTTCCAAGAAAAGGTCGCCGCATGACGCCTAAGCAGCAGAAAGAGTACGCCGCCAAAATCGATGCGCTCGTCGCAAAGCATGGGATCGCGGTCCAATTCGTCTTCGGCGAAAGAGGAGAGGTGCCCTTCACTTATTCCGTCGGCCGTGCCGAGAAGGGCAAGTCAGAACTCCTCGTAAACTCGCTTCCTTTTGACGCAGCACAGTACCTGGTCAACGAGATGGTGCGGATTCTCGATGAGCGCGGCACAGAGCCCACCCACGGCGAGATCATCGATCTGGGTCATATCAAGGTTCGCTTCGACCTCGCTCCCGGTGCAGAGAAAACCCATGCCTTCCAGGCCGTGGCGCGGCTCGCCCGCGCGCTGAAACTGCCCGATGACCGGCCGACCCCGCCCTTCGAGACCTACCAGATCGTCTGGCCGGATAAGGAAGGGCGCTTCCCCGACGACGCGGGATACGCAGCGGACAAGTTCCCCCAGCCGCTTTACAGCCAGCAGCACCCGCCTAAGCAAAGCAGCTAAGGCGTCATGAACTACCTCGTCTCTCCTCTTGCGGTTGCCATCGTGCGTGCCAGCCAGGTCAGTGATCCTGACCTGACACGGCGTTTGCGTACGCTGGTGGACCGCATCGAGGAGGGCGGGCGCCAGCCGCGGACCTTCGACCTCCTGTTCGGCGACCATGAAGCCTCGCTTCTGTTCGCCCCAGGGTCGGGCGACCACGACGTGACCGTGAACGCCCAGATCGAAGGCGACGGCTTTGCGCTCAACGAGGATATCTTGATCCTCAACCGTGTTCCGGAAGCCATTCGCAGCCAGCACTTGGCCTTGCTCGAAAGCGGCTCGCTCAGTCTCCACGATCTCATCGAGAGCCAAGGGCTTCCCGACCTGCCTGTCACGGCTATCCGCAGCGAGATGTCGATGACCTACTCGCTCCAGTCGCCGGTCTACTACGCCACGCATTCGCCAGAGGCGTTTCTCGCCGCATTCGGCTGAGCGATTAGGCCCAAGGCCTGTCGCATCCTAAAAAGGCTCTGAGCGGCCTTGCTGGCCAATACGAGAGACTTTTCATGATCGACCTCATCAAGACCAACGGCACCGTGAACCGGCATTGCGCCTGGATCGTCACGGACAAGGAGGATTTCAAAGGCGCAGTCGTTTTCGCCGTCGATGAGACTCATGCCCGCGGAAAGGGTGCGCGCGTCCTGTGTGACGACGATGACATCAGCTACATCGAGGCGCGCCGTTTCCCGGACGGAGACCAGTTCTATGATGCTGGCCCCATTCCGGCATCGTTTCTCGCTCACTCGGGCTTCACCTTCGAATGCAGCGGCTGCGGGCGCACCATCAGCGAAGACGAGTGCCACGAGCGTGCGCTATACCTCGACGACGTACAGGGAACCCAGGACAGCAGCGTCTACTGCAATATCGTCTGCGAAGCAGAAGACCGTCTCTCGCGGGCGAGGGCGACCATGATCGAGCAGCGGTTCATCCGGCGGGCGAAGCGGTTGATCCGCGCTCGCTTCCCCAAGGCCAGCTTCGACAGCTTACGCGGCGCTCCCCGTGCCGATGCCTATGCCCGCTATGCAGAAGGCCAGACCCGTCTCCAGCAGGGCTCGGTCGATTTCATCGTCCCCGGCCTTGCTCATCCCGTTTCCCTCAAGTTCGACAGACGCAGTAATGCCGGCAACCGGCTCAGCTGGTTCTCCTCCAAGGTCGATGTCGATGACTTCAGGTCACTGTTGAAAGACTCGAGCAGCAAGAGAATGGAACGATCATGAATAATGAGAACGACAACCAGAGGCCTGAAGGCGGCAAAGTAGCCGCAGGCTACTGGTTGCGCATGGAAGCCCTCAAAGCCCTCGGGCTGGATCTACACGAGTTAGACGAAGCGCAGATGAACGAGCGGCTGGAAGAGATCCGCAGCAAAGCGATGCAAGATGATATTGTGGTCGTCGGCAATTTGGCGGAAGCTGCCTGGTCGATCTTCGGTGATGCGATTGACGAGCAAGGGCCTATTGACGCCCAGCGCTAACCGCTCGTTATGCGTCGGTGCGTAAGCACATGACGCAGATGGACAGAAGCTCGCACCGACCATATCCCCTCTTTGTCTCAATGGCATAGGGGAGGCCATCATCCGCAAGTTCGTCATCCTGTCCGCGCTTGGTCTCATGGCCTGCAACTCAAGCGAACCCGCGCAAGAAGGAGAGCAGGACACGGCCTCGCAGGTTGCGTCAGCACCTTCCGAGAAACCGGGGCCTGTCCAGCTGGCTCCTTGCGACGAAACCGGCTGCACGGCTTTCCGGCCCATCTCGCAGGAGATCGTGGCGGCTGGCGAGAAAGGTAAGCTGATCAAGGCGAAGCTTCTTGGAGGTAGCTCCTCGATCGAGGGCTCCCCATTGGAGTGGAATACCTATCCGCACGAAATCACCATCTTCTGCGCGGAGAAGCTGCCTTCCATTCTCATCGACACGGAAGAAGGCTGGCAAGTCGATGTCATCGACTTCGAATACCTGTCGCAGGTCCAGATCGCCTCGCGGGACGTCTACGGATACTACTGCCATCCGGACGACGAGAACTTCCCGCTCAGTTCGCGGTCCTACGGCTACCGCGCCATCCCTGAAGAATACCAGGACCTCATGGTCGAGGACCCTCAAGAGCTTTTCGCGATCGCCGCGAAACGCTGATCTCTGCATAGCCCCGTAACAGGGGAAGAGCTGAATTGGCCTGTGCAGGGTAACACCTGCACGAAGGAAAAATCATGCTCGGTATGCTTATCACCGTTTGCCGCATCGACTACTTGGGCGACGAAACGACCGAACCCCAGATCGATATCGTCGAGCCGCGCATCTCGATGGAAGACGCCCTCAAGCAGATCAAGGCAGACGAGCGCGCCCTCGTCGCCGAAGACGCGGCTGATTACGACGACGAACAGGATGCCCAGACCATCCTGAACCAGATCGACGTCATGGCATGGCCGAGCGACACCAACGCAGATGGCGCCTACGTCATCACCTCGGCGTGGGGCGGCCCCATCGTCCAGGGCGGCTATGAGTTCCGCTTCGTCCCCGTGTCGCTCGCCGAGAGCGACGTGCCTGCTGAACCCGCTGCCAAGAAGGCCGCCTGAGCTCCAATCCCAGAAAGGACGACACATGGGTTTCTTCTCATGGATGACTGCCGACACGCGGCAGTCGATCGCGAACGTATATTCCGGCCGTGACACCAAGCCGGTCTATCTTCTCCAGCCCGGCGGAGAGCCGCCGATTCGCGAAGATGCGTATGAAGGCTATGGGGAATTTGGTGGCCAGAATGCCTACGAGTGGCTGGCTCTTGCCAATATCCCGACAGATCGGATCGCAGAGTTCTCCGAACCGGACTGGAAGCTCCACATGGTCGGCGTATCGCTCGCACATGGCAGCTACTACTGCCACCGGGACACAGGCGCGAACTACTCGATCTTCCATCCCGTCCCCGACCTGTTCGGCCTCAACATCACGCATCTCGCCTGCACCTTTGCGCAGCCTTGCCCCGAATTCGGCGGGCTCTCGCCCAACGAGGCGCTGCGGACCGGACTTCTGGAATGCCTGGAGGTCCCCCGGCCGAAACATCCACTCAAGTTCTCGTTCGATCCCAATGCGGTCTACGAGGATCTCGGCGTTTCGCAGAATTGCCCTTGGCAGGGCTACTTCTACTCTGACGATGAGGAAGACGAAGACGAGCTCGAGGACGGTTGATCCACGCCGGTATGCCGTCCCTAGCCTTAGGGTAAGGGACGGCGACCAGATCGAGCAAAAGATGAACGGCTCATATGCATTGAGCTGTAACACTAGGTATGATAGTGGACCATTGCTGCATGACTGAGAACCCGCGCATCCGCATCTACGCCAACCGTTGGTTTGCCAAGTTCGCAGCAAAAGAAAAGATCAGCGATGCCACGCTTGCTGATGCCGTGCATCGGGCCGAATCCGGCCTGATCGATGCCGATCTTGGCAGCGGTCTCATCAAGCAGCGCATCGCGCGACAGGGCGGAGGCAAGTCTGGCGGCTATCGCTCGATCCTGATTTTCCGCTCGGGCGTGCGGGCCATATTCGTGTTTGCCTTCGCCAAGAGCGACAAGGCAAACCTGAATGCGCCGGAAATGAAGGTCTTTCGCAAGGCTGCTGGCATCATGCTGGAGCTGGACGAGGACCAGATCGAAACGGAAGTTGAAGCAGGTCGATTAGTCGAGGTGAAAGACGATGAGCAAGGCTAAGGCAAAGACCTACAAGAGCGAGGCGATGGCTGCCGTCCACGAGATGATGGAAGGCCTTCACGACGCCGGTAGCATCGACAAGCGTACCATGCGCGAGTTTGATGAAGCCTGCCTTGCGCCTGCTCCGCTTCTGTCACCCGAGGAGATCAGGGCCATCCGGGAGGCGGAGCATGTGTCGCAGCCGGTGTTTGCGCGCTATCTCAACGTATCGAAGAACCTCGTGTCGGATTGGGAACGCGGGGCAAAGAAGCCTGGAGGTCCGGCTCTGCGGCTGCTGTCGATCATCCGGCGCAGCGGGCTGGATGCAGTGGCGTAAGCCGGGACATTATCACCCGTTAGCCTCGGGAAGCCCGTCACTTCAGGGCGGGGATAAGAGCTGAAGCCATCGGTATTCTTTCTGATCATCGATATAGCAGCTGACAATCTCGATCATCGCCGCGGTTCTCGCCGAAGGCTTTTTCATCCTGAAAACCACTTTTAGAAAGCAGCAGATGCGATTTCTTACGAACAAGGCAGCGGTCAATGCGGCACTGGCGGCTTGCATCATCGTGCTCGCCATCCTTGCCTGTCTGATTATTGGGCTGCCCTACAGCGACATGGGTACGCTCGTTCTTGCGATCGGCTTCATCACGGTCTCTTTTATCGCCGACACGCTCCTGAAAATCCGCTGGCCGCTGCCGCGCGCTAAATGCTCCTCGCAACCCGATTGACTGGAGAGACTTGTCCATGACCGATAAGCGGTTCTCGTTTCCTTTTCCGACGCTCAAGCAGATGCTCGTGACGATCGGCATCGCCTTCATCGTGATCGTCACCCTGCTTGCCCTGCCTTCCTTGGCTCCCGCCAACGAAGTGACCTCGGCCGGAGGGCAGAAATACGCCTACACTTTCAACGAGGAGGCAGCGGCGAACGGACCGTCGAACGCCGACCTCAAAATGGTCGACAGCGATAAGATCCGTTACGCGGCTGACTTCTGCGGCATCACCAAGGCGCTCAATGGCGAGCCGCGCAGTTGTAGCCTCTATGTGCAAGATGATCCTGACGGCACAATGATCGGATATGCGATCCTGCGCGAAGATGCCGACGGCGTGAGTGTCGTCACGCAAGTCGATCCCAACAAGAATCTCCCCGACGCCGCTAAGTCCTGCTGGGTCCACGACCAGATCAAGACTTATGACGACGTCCAGAATGAATGGATTGCTGTCCCCTCGATCGACCAGCCCTTCGAAGGCCGGATCTACTACCAGGCGAAAGAGCGCTCTCCCGGCGACTGGCTGTACTCGGGAGGAGACGTAGATTGGCCGGAAGCGGCAGGAGGCGTCTGGTACATCAAGAGCACCGGCGACAACCTGCGGATTACGCAGGAGCGCTGGAACTACTGCTATACCGACACCAACGTCGATGAAGTCTTCAAGCGCATCGTGACCTTGAAGCTGGTCGACGAAGATTAAGCGGCTGGGCAAGGGCGGCAGATGATGCCGCCCTCTGGTCTCAGTATCCCGGAATGCCGAAGTCTTCGAACTTCTCGGCAAAGCCTTTCCCGCCAAAGTCGAAGCGCGTCATCTCGTAGCGATCACCCTTGAGCTCGAACTGAAAGCCCACGACCCCGCTCGGATCGGGGTGTTCGGCAACGAACGTCGTGGGATCCACTGGCCTAATAGTCCAGCCTTCCGCCAGGGGCGGAAAGTTCTTCGGCGGAGTTTTGCCAATCTGCTCCTTTGCAAGTTCAGCAGCGGCTTCGGCCGTGACGTTTTCATCGACCATGTCATTGATCATGGTCTTGAGCTTCTCGACGTTCGCAGGGTCCTCGAGCTTGTCCTTGATGTTGTTGTCTTCGAGCGCAGCCTTGAAAAACTCGCCCTTCAGGTCCGCCCGCAGCGTGTCGAAGTCGACCAGATCATCAATCATCTTTGGGTCACCCGCCTGCAGCGCCGCTTCGAGCTGACTGATCGTCTCCTCGCGCGAGACTTCAGCGGCTGGCATGGCATTGGATCCGCAACCGGCCAGAAGAAACGAACTGCACGACAGGGCAAGGGCAAGACGAAGCATAGCGATCCTCAATTGAACTGACCGCTGCTTCCTAAGTCCAAAGTCTTTGGCCCCGGTTAATTCCTGCGAATTTCGCGGGATCTTCTGTCTCTCATCCTTCCAAGCAGAACAAAGGACGCTGACCATGGCCTCTGCAGCACGGCAAAGTCGACCGCTTAGTTCGCACGAATGGATCAGGGAGAGGGCCGTCATGAAGGGCCGGACCGCCGCCGCCAAAGGCGAGGGGCGAGGTACCAACCCCTATACGCGGCTCAAGGCCGCCGATCTTCACGAGGCATGGCTGGAAGGTTTCGAAATGCAGGAGGCCCGGGTCGAGGCGACCCGCGACAGGGGCTTGTTCGACTGAGGCGGGCTAGGGCCGTCTCAGTACCCATCCTAGAATGGTCCCCAGTGGCTTGGCATGAGCCAAGGAGATGGGAAAATGGTTGAATTTAATCGCGACGAGCGCGTGTGGGACGGCAAAGGCAATGCTGTCTTCTGCAAGGCAAAAGACGCCTGGGGCAGCTATGGCAATATGGCCGGCGGCTACGCCTTCGTCGATCCGGCGACCGGCCTGACGTGGAAAAGCAGCGAGGCCTGGTACCAGGCCCAGCGTTTTGGCCATCTGCCCGCGCTGCAGGAGGAGATCCGCGACGCTGCCAACGGCTTTGTCGCGAAGAAGGTCGCTCACGCCCGCGTGAAAGAGAGCCGGAGCGACTGGCTCGACGTCAACGTCGAGCTGATGGCGCGCGCGATCGAGCTGAAGTGCACGAACACGCGCTTTGCCGCCGAGCTGCTGGCCAGCGGCGAGATGGAAATTGTGGAGCTGAGCATGCGCGACGCCTTCTGGGGCGCCAAGCCGATGGGCAATGGCAGCCTGAAAGGCGCGAATGTGCTTGGCCAGCTGCTGATGCAGCAGCGTGCCAAACTTGCTGCGACGGCCAAGCCGAAACGGGGCGGCATGCTCGGCGCCCTGGCGGGGTGAGGGCGATGGCCTTCACCCCCGTCTGCAGTCTGCGGCCTCGGGCCCAGACTGCAACGACCGGTCGGACCCACCAGCATTGGGCCCGCGATCCCTACCATATCCGGCGGACCGGCGATGCCAGCCGCACGCGCTGCGGCATCGACTGCTCCGACTGGCTCGTCATGGACGAGATGGAGGAGCCGAACGAGCACTGCTGTTACCGCTGCCTCTCAATCACCGATCCGGCCAAGCAATGATCTCAGGAGCACATATGACCAATCGCCAGTTCCGCAGCATGGTTCGCCGCGAGGCGATCAAGGTCGAAGTCGAGGTTCAACGCAGCCGTGCCCGGCCGGTGCATCTCCCGCTATGCGCGATGCTCAAGGCGCCGCGGTGGAGCCTTGGGCGCAACCGGTTCCGTCGTCACTGATGCTTCCAGCGTAAGAGCTTGCGGCTGGCGTCAGATATCCGCGTAGTCGATCCCTAACGCCCGTGCCAACGCCTCGATCTCGCTGTGACAAGGGTAGTCTTTCACTGGGCGGGAGACATGCCCTGTGCTCCAGACCGAAGGTATCCGATCACCGAAAAGCACTACACAGTAGTTGGGGCCATGCTGGTAAGAGCTGTAATAGATCCCTTGCGCAGCAGGGAACGTGCGATGGATTGCTTCTGCCCATCCACGCGTAAAACCGTAGCAACTGCTCGGAACCGTCAACAGCGCATTGTGCTCGACCCCGATCCGTCTTTGTCCTGCAGTGGTGAGGTCGATGAGATGGAGATCGATCGCAAGGTCGATCGTGCTGTGGTCCCGCTCCTTATGTGCTCGAGGCGAGACGATTTGGAGTGGTGCAGTTCTTCCCTGCTGAACCAATGCATCTGAACAGCGAAGGATTATCTCCGAAGTAGCTGCCTCGAAAGTCTCGGCTGCATAGATCGTCGGGATCACCTCACCAGCCTCGTCATAAATCGGCGAGAACCGTGCGTTGCCATTTGGCGTATTGTTAAACTGGTCTGGTGCGAAAGCATTAAGATGGACGCGATGCAGGCGAGTGCCCTTCGTGACCGTGATGTACCGCTCATGGCCGGTCCGCAAAGCGTCCGGATGTGGGACTGGATTGTAGCTCGCCATTAGCCGTGAAGCACCGGCTCGACTTCACGGGAAAATGCCTCGAGCACCGCGTCAGGGTCAGTCTTCAAGGCGTCAGCTGGCGGCCCGTCGAAGTCGAGGTGAGGCCTCGTGAGCCAGTGAAGCAGCATGAAATCGCTATAATCGTCCGGCTGGATCTTCCTGATCTCCTTGATGAGCGGGAATATCCGACGATTATCGATGTCGAACTGAAATAGCGGATAACCGACGCGCCCATGATGGTTGAACTTCAGGAGGGCCTGGTCGATCTCCACCCTCTTCATCGCCGCTGACGCATTGCTTGGAGACTTCCCAAGAAGCTCACAGGCAGATTTCTGATCAACCAGAGTGGTCGACTCCAGCAAATCATTCTGCAGGCGAACGCGATTGAGCGCCTTTTTCAGAACCGGATCATCGCCCTGAGTGAAGCTTCTCCTCAAATGGTCGCGATAGGCATCAACGAAGTGTTCCATTTCCGTCGCCAATGCGCGGGTCAGGGCAACTTTCGACAGATTCTGCAAAAAAGACTGCTCTTTCAACGGAGCCTTTGACAACTCGTCGCGCATGATTTGCGCGACTGAACGTGCAGTTTCAGACCATTCGCTGGCCTGTACACCGAACTTAGGCGCCAGCGTGCTGCAATCGATCGTCACGGGCACCAGGACCATTCGCCGGTTGCTGTCCGCAGACTGCGCGTAATCGGCCGAAAATGGATCCTGCGGGAAATACCGCAACATTTCGTCGACAATGTCCTCGAAAATCTTCTCGTCGTCGCTTTCGAGCGCGCCTTCAGCGGCCATGACCAAATCCTATAATCTACGCAGCTAGGATGCTGCATAGCAAATATATCACTTATCGGTGAATCTTCAAGAATGCCTCATCAGCGGGCGGCCCTCGGGTCGTCCGCTTTCTTTTTGCACCCAACCGAAAGGGCCAAGCGTATGCAGACCGATCTCTTCGTTGGAGAACTCGAACGGCCACCCGTGATGGTCGCCTGGGGCGGCGGCGTCGACAGCACCGCGATGATCATCGAGATGCACGCGCGAGGCGAGCCGATCGATATCGTGCTTTTCGCAGATACCTTCTCGGAGCGCCCGTGGACCTACAAGGCGATCGAGATCTTCGCCAAATGGCTGGCAGAGCGCGGCATCCGGTTCGAACGCGTGTTCTACCAGGCCAGCAAGTTCAAGAACTACCCGCCATACCTCGGGCTCCTCGAGAACTGCCTGACCAATGGCACGCTACCTTCGATCGCATTCGGCTTCGGCTCGTGCAGCCTGAAGAACAAGGTCCAGCCGCAGAACGCCTTTGCCAAAACCTGGGAGCCAGCAGTCAACGCGTGGCGTCAAGGAACCAAGGTAATCAAATGCATTGGGTACGATTGCTCTCCGGCGGACCAGAAACGCTATGCGGAAAGGGAGGGATATGCTGACGATTCCTATGTTTACCGCTACCCTCTTCGTGAGTGGGGTTGGACCCGCAAGGAGTGCGAAGAGCGCATCCTCCAGGAAGGCCTGCCGGTAGTGAAGAAGTCGGCGTGCTTTTTCTGCACAGCGACGAAGCCGGAAGAGCTTCTCGAGTACGAACCGGAACTGCTCCGGATCATCGTCCTCATGGAAGCCCGGGCCAAGCCGCGCCTCAAGACGACCGAGGGCTTGTGGCGCAAGGCCGTAAAGGGCCTGCGCGGCGCTACCCCGCGTCCCGGAGACATGACCTCCTACATCCGCGAGAAAGGCCTGCTCCCAGCCGACGAGGTGGACTACATCGTCGAGCATGCTCCCACGGCGCTTATCAGCTGGCAGGAAGCTCATGCCGATGTCCCCCTCGAGGAGCGGCCCAACATGCGCTCGTGGATCGAATTCTTCGACGGCCACATCGACAAGTTCCGCAAGGACGGCGTCGTCTCTTTCTACCAGGATGCTCCATATGCCGACGGCGTAACGCCGCCGCGCGTCAAAGACAGGATCGCTGCATGACCAGCCCGGCTTTCAAGAATGGCGACAAGGTGGTCTACAACCACCCGCAACTCGGCCGTCAACGGGGCACATATATCGCCCAGACCTTTCCGGACGGCATGGAGGGGCTATTCAGCCTCATCCACGTCGAGCCCTTCATCAACGACTGGACGGTGCCCACCGGCGCCTTGCAGCGCGCCATTGGCACGCGTGACATGGTCGCGGGCGATCTCGTGCCTGTCTCGCTTCTGAAGGCCGCCTACGAGGTTGAATTCCTCGGCACGCTCTGGACGCACGGCGATAGCGGCCTGATGACCCCGTATGTCTGTAGCGTCGTCTTCGGCAACGGGCTCGCGCTTGCCCGGATCTTTACGACCAACCAGCGGCCGAACTACCACCTGGTCCGGATCGACAGCAGCTGGACCGAAGTCGAAGTCTCCCAGAACTGGGACGACATCCTGACCGCGATCGAGGAAGAGTGCGGCATTGCCGGCGAATGCCTTGATGAGCCTTGCGACAATTGCCGTGACACCATTTGCAAGTGCGGCGAGGACTACAGCGCAGACCGGGAGTTTCCCGCGCTCGATGCGCGTGACGGTGGTTCGTTTTCGATCATCCCCTACACCGACGTCATAAACGTGGTTTTCGGCAAGAAGCGCCGCCTTGCCCTTGCTGCATGATCGAACTGTCAAGTTTTCTTTGACAGTTCCCTTAAAGAGAGAGCCCTGAAGCCCGTTCCAGTCGTACAAGACTGGAGAATGAAAAAATGAATAGCGGCCGCACCCGCATGATGGCTCAGGCCATCGCCCCGCCCGCAATGTCCGCCCGCCCGGCCATCACCGGCAAGGGCCTTCTGGACGCTGCAGCGACCGTGCTCAGCTTCGGCATGAACAAGTTGATCAAGGCCGCAGGCCTATCCCCACGCTTTCTCATCATCGCGCTGTTGTTAAACGAATACATCGGCTTGATGCGTGTGATCTCGATGGGCGAAGGCATCTACAACCTCGCAGGCGCTTAAACGCCTGCACGCTGCAGGCCCCGAGGCTGGCGAGAACCATTTCTCAATGGCCAGACCCTAGAGGCTGCAGAAGAATACCTGGAGTTCGCAATGCTTCCCACCCAGCTCTTCATGGATACGCTGTCGTCTTTCACGATGTTGGCCATGGCCGACCATCTGAAGGACAACAGCGAAAGCGAGCAGGAGCGCCAGGAAATGGCGCAGGCGGTCGAGAAGCTCATTCCCGAATACGCTGACCGCAAGGCCCGCCTCATCGCCGCTTTCCGGTCAGATCCGTACCTGACGCCCGCACAGGCCATCAATGCGACTGCCGAGGTCTGCAAGCCCGAGGTGGAAGAGAACATCCTGCCGATGTTCGACACCCTCGTGGAGAGCCTGCACAACGTCGTCAGGCTGGTCGAGGCTCCCGCAGAGCCGGTTGCGCTTTCGCGCAAAGACAAGCTCAAGCGAGGCGCGTGGATTGCGGCTGGCGTTGCCGTCGTTGCTCTCTACTTCGGTGCTGCGCTCCACTACAAAATCGATACCACCCAGGAACTCGATACCCGCGAGGGCATCATCGGCCGCGCGCAGGCGTGGCAGAAGGTCATCGGGTACGACGATCTCATGGGGACGAGGGTCCGCAGTGGCGGCATCTTCAAGCCAATCCTGTTCTGGCCAGCATCGCCCAACGATGCCGAGGTCGCATATGCGGCCGATTACGCGAGCCAGGCGCTCGGCATTGCCGATACGCTGGACGAGATCGGCACGACCTGCGGGAGGCCGCCCATGGGGGATGAGAACCGCTTCTCCGATGCAGAACTGGCCTATCTCAAGGAATCGTCAGACTGGATTCTAACCCAGTCCCACGTCTGGAATGACGAGGACCCGGGCTCGATCATGGCCGACTACGCAAAGATCAAATTCCGATGCTCGGTCAGCAACTGGTGACATCGCATCCGCGCTCCAATGCACACACAAGGGTCTCGTACATGAAACGTTTCCTCACCGGCGCTCTCGCCGGCTTCGCCTGCCTGTTCGCTGTCTCGGCCTCCGCCCAGTGGGATCCGAAGACGCAGAAAGAGCTGGACGATCTCGCTGCTGCCCAGAGGGCATTAGACGAGGCGGCAATGGAAGCCGCACGGGCAGCTGATGAAGCGGCAGCTGCCGTCGATCGGGGCGAGATGTCGGTAAGCGACGCCTATGATGCGGCCGAAGCCGAATACGAATCCAGGCACACGGCTTGGAACCGGTCAAAGACATGGCTTTGCACCGTTCGTGGCCGTTTCGGGGGCCGAAGAGGTCAAGGCAAAGGGCTGTCCATCCAGACACTCGGCTACGAGATCGATTTTGAAGCGGGCACCGTTCGGAATTATTCCGATTACCTCGCCACGAACATCCTGAGCCGCCGGTTCGAATACGTCGGAGGCACTCCGACAAGTTACCTCGACCTTGGCAATGGAGCCGAGTTCGTGATCGCCATCGGGTTCGACGACACGAAAATGACGCTGACCTCAAGCGACGAAACCACCACGATGAAAACTACCGGCTTTTGCTACGCCACAGCCTGAGGACGATCTTAGACATGACAGACAAGAACACGGTCTACCGCCTCGAGGTGGAGATCGCCGCGACCGCTTACATCACCGCCAGCAGCCCGGAGGCGGCTCGCGCACTGTTCAACGAGCAGCTGCGCGGCACTGCCATCGATCTTGCAGGTGACTGCGTCGACGGGCGGCCGCTGCTCGAGCTCGCGGCCGGCCCGGTTGCCGCAACGCTCTCGCCAGTCGGCACGATCATGGGCCCGGCAGAGGACGAGGTTGCCGAAGACCTGACCGACGAGATCGGTCTGGTCGAAGAGGCCTGGCAGCCTGGTTGGGTGTTGAAGTAACACCTGTGAGGGAAAACCGATGCCGCTGCATGAGATCTTCGACGCGCGCCACGACGCTGATACTGGCGCCCGCCTGTTTACCTGCGGCGACATCCATGGCTGCTATGACGAACTCATGGCCGGCCTCGATGCCATCGGCTTCGACAAGACCCGCGATCATCTCCTCGCCCTTGGCGATCTCGTCGACCGCGGCCCCAAGAACCTCGAGGTCCTCGCGCTTCTGGATGAACCCTGGTTTCACTCGATCCGGGGTAACCACGAAGAACTGACGTTCTGCGCTGCCGAGAGCAAGGAAGCCGTACGCTTTCATGTCCAGAACGGCGGGCAGTGGTTCGCCGATCTCGACGACGACGAACGTAACCGGATCGCACAGACCCTGCGCGCGCTGCCGCTCGCGATGACCGTCTACACGGCAACCGGTGGCAAGTACGGCCTGGTCCATGCAGACCTGCCGTTCGCCAGCTGGGATTCGACCATCGAAGCGCTCGAGCATCATGAAGTGCAGAAATACGTCTCGTGGAAGCGCGAGAACATCCGCCGCGCGCAGGCCGGGCACGAACTTGGCGGCATCTGGAATGTCGATGCCGTCTACATGGGCCATACTCCGGTCGATGAACCGGTGCGCTCGGCGAACATGAACTGGATCGACACCAAGTGCTTTCGCACCGGTGTCCTGACCATCGAGGAGCTGAAATGACGCATCCTTACGAGAAACCTGGTCAAGGGGCTCATTACAGATGTTGACGCACTCGTTGAGGCCTGCACCGATAGCATGATACTGCTTCTGCAGGAGAAGCACATGGCAACAATCCGCAAAACCATCACACTCAGCGACAGTCATGATGCCTGGATCAAGGCTCAGATCGCAGGCGGGGCATTCACGAACGATAGTGAGTATATTCGTGATCTCATACGCCGCGATCAGGAAGGGCAGAACAAACTGTCCGATCTGAGGCAGGCGATCGCTCAAGGGCTGGAAAGCGGCGTGAGCGATCTCTCTCTGGACGATATATGGACAAAAGCTGAGAAACGTAGCCGCTCTGCAGATGCCTGACAGGCCCGCAAGTACCGCGACCTGCTACAATCCTGCTTTCAATCTTTACTCGATAACTGCTTTCGCACCGGTGTCCTTACCATCGAGGAGCTGAAATGACGCATCCCACGAGGAACCCGGTCAAGGGGCTGATCACGCTTGCGCTGCTCGCTCTGCTTGCCGGTGTTCTCTGGCTCATCGCCAGTGAAGGTAGCGAGACTTCGAACCTCGAGACGCTCTGGGCCCATCCTGCCAGGGAAGGGCCAATCGTCCCTGAGCGCGTCGCCGTTTGCGCCGCGCTTCACGCGGGCCTCGTTCTCGAAGACCAGCCAGAAGCCGGTCTTGAGGAAGACGTTGCCCGCACATGCAAGCGGGCTGCCGCCGATCCCTCGTTGCCGAAAGCCTGCCGGACCTACGCCGCAAGGGCGGCAACGGTCGGCGCGCAGGCTGCACGCGGCATCGAAGACACCGATGCACGCGTCGATGCAAACGAATTGCTCGGTGACTGCATGGACTGATTGCAACCGCTGGAAGGAGGAAAAGATGACCAATGGAATGATCAAGGCGCTCTCGTCGCCGTCTCACGCTCCCCAGCCGGCCAATGACCATCCCTTCGCCGAAGAGCCGAAGAAGAAGGCCAAGGCCGACAAGGCGCCGCGCCGCCGGCGCATGGCGTTCCTTCCCAAGAAGGTGCAGACCAAGACCGCTCGCAACGGCCGACAGTACATCAAGGCCCGCGGTCTCATCACCTACCGCCGCAAGAGCTTCGAATACACGCTGATGGTGCCTTTCTGGCGCTACCATCGGTTCGCCGAAGCCCTAGAGGCCAACCACCCTATCGAACTGGAAGGCTATCGCCGCCAGGTCGAGACCGACAAGAACGGCAAGCCGATCAACGGCGGCGGCACCTACTTCGAGGCCGACACGCTGCTGGGTGTCCTCGATGCAGGCCACGAGAAGCGCGGCGGCTCCACGGCGCCGACACGCTCGCTCGCCGGCCATGAGCGCCGTGGCTACTACCGCCGGCAGCACTTCGGACCGGGCAATGCCCAGGTAAAGCTCATCTGGATCGACAAGGTGGAGGTGAATGGCGGCCGCAAGGCTGCCTAGCCGACTTTGAGAGCAAGTCTTTCTGCGCGATCCTTCACGACGCCGGGCAGGCCATTCAGGCGCCCGGTGTCGTTGAGGCCCGGAACTACAAGACCTTCGGCTTTGCCAGCCACCCGCTTTGCAATATCAGCCATTCTTCGCCTCACGAAGGCATGCGTCATGCCTGCATCGCTAGCAAAGCGCTCCAGCGCAGGGGTTTCAAAATCCTCAAGCGTCGAAGCCCGGCCAAATTTCATCGCAAATGACGGGTTCAACCCTTCGAAAATGACTGTCGACACCAGGTCGTAAAGCGGAGCGAGCACAGTTTCTCCCGACCGGAGCGCAAGGAAGCTGTAGTTCTTTGCGTGTGCATCGGCATTGCCGATCAAAAGATTGAAAATCGCGGCATCGAGAAGCCTTATCACTTCACGGGCGTATCGCGTCGTCACGACCCTCACCAGGTCGAAGCTGTCTTTGAAGGTTGGCCCGCCATCAGCCGCGTATTTCTGGTGCGACGAGAAGCCCAAAGCCTGCGCAAAGTCCTCCTGATGAAGCCGCTTGGTCTCTCCATCGATCATGATCCGATCATAGCGTTCAACCAGCAGGAAGGGCCGGCCCTTCACCTGTCGCCATTCAGCAAAGGCTGCGTCAAGGCCAAGTTCCCGCGCCAACGTGAGGCAAAAGGCCTCATTCGCCGCAAGACCTTCAAACTTTTCCGGCTCAGGCTTGATAAGGTGCGTCGAAGCTTCACCTTCACGGGGCGTAGCGATCTGGCCATCGACGAGAATGATCGGGAGTTTTCCTTGCGCCCCTGCGAGGCTGAGGCGAGCTCCACCCTTGCCAGCCAGCATGGGCACGCGCGGCAGATCTTCGAGCAGCGAAGCAAGCTCGTCCTCGCCCATTGTTGGCGAAAGATCTCCCGACGGACCAGCCGGCGGTTCTTGCCCGGCCGGAAAGAATGTTAGGGCACCTGCGACATCGCCGCCCAGATGTTCGAGCAGATGGAATACGTTTTCGCGCGATATGCCAAGTGCCCGGGCAACCGAGGCCCGTTGATCCTCTTCGGGAAGCAGGCCGCCGAACACTGCCTTGCAGGCCGCATCATCATACGGCTCTGCGCGCTTGGGCATCGAATGCGAGATCGCAGCGCGCGCACTGTCTTCGATCCATCTGTGATCGTAGGTGAAGGCCATCACCCCGCTGCCGTTGATCCTCAGATCACCCGCAATGCAGTGGCCCGACCACACCGTGAGATGATCAAGGATGCCCTCTTTCATTCCGATTGCTCCCCAACGGCTACACCGTTCGGGAGCTTGATCTCGAGATTACAGCCCAGAGCAGAAAGCACCGTCAGGACCTTGCCGATCTGGGCAGTTTCCTTGCCTGCCTCCAGCTCGACTATGAAGCGCGTGCCGACACCGGCCGCCGCGGCCAGCTCATCCTGGCGCAGCCCCATCTCCTTCCGCTCATCGCGGATGATCTGGCCGATTGTCTTCACGGTCAACATGCAAGCCTCACTTTCCCGAACGGGAAATACACCCGCCATTCACAGGTTATCAAGCGTCGATATTCCCGCACGGGAATTATTACGAGGTAAGCCGGACTGAAGAGGTGGATATTACCCGCTCGGTAAATTTGGCAATTTCGAGCGCAACTCATCGAAGAACGCCTCGTCGGCCACGCGGCCGGGAGGCGACCTTTCGCCCGCGATGAGCTTGCGGCGCAGCTCGCGCCGGTCAGGGGAGGGGACATTGTCCATCTCCCTGCCAGATACACCCAAAACATGAATTCCAACACCCCGTCAGGCCATGAGCCCGGCGGGGTTTTCTTCTGTGCATCAAAGGAGACCCCGATGCCCCGATATACCGTGCTGATCGTCCAGAAGCTCGCCATCGAGCGGGAAGCCACCGTCATCGTCGAAGCGGACGACGAGGCAGATGCCATCGAGGCCGCATCGGAAGGCGCTGCGCCCGTTCACGGATGGACGACCCGATACGAGACCATGCAGGACGAAACTTACGAGGACGCGAAGCTTCTGGGCGAAACGGTCCGCCTACGCTTCCGTCCCCAGACCTGGTTCCAGAACAACGCCTATCCGGCCGATGCCGAAGGACCGACCGATTTCGAGGTGTCGAAGGCCCGCTTCCTCGAGATGTTCGAGAACGAGCTCCAATTCACCGACGATCATTCCGCGCGCGACGACCTGCGCCACGAAGGCACGTCGTCGCACTGGATCCGGGATTGGTCCGGCCCCTTCGAGGTCGACCTGCTCGACTACGGCGTCTGGGACGAAACGGAGTCCGCCGATGTCGAAGCGGCGTGAACGCACCAACCCTGACCTGCTCATGAAAGCCGATGGGCAGGGCAGGGCGGCTGCCTGCCGCGGCGAGGCCTATTCCGAGAACCCTTACGGCCAACACCAGCCGGACCTGCGCCTCGCGTGGAGCCAGGGCCACAACGGCCAGCGCGCCGGCCTGCTGCAGGACAAGTACGGCTGACCCCCAATCATCGAGGAGAACGATCATGCGCTGAGCTGATCCGCCAGCTGGCCCGCACGAAAACTTTCAGAGCGTGTTTGGGTCTTTGAATCCCCCATCCTAAAACATGAAAGCACCCACTTCCGGGGGGCTTGTGATCGAGCATGTCTCGCCGGTGGCGAGATGACGAATTTCAAGAGGACACACTTCTACATGATCAAGAAACTGAGCATCGCGGCAGCCGTCGCCACCATGGCAATCGCTGCGACCCCGGCAATGGCCGAAGACCTGAGCGGCGGACGCTACGGCTTCGAATTCGGCATGCACGGTGACAGCTTCCCCGGCGCCGATGGCGTAACGCTGGGCGCATTCGGCGGCTACATGCACGAGATGGAGAGCGGCATCGTCGTTGGCGGCACCGTCGGCGCGACCACGATGTTCGACGGGAACCGCCACGCCGGCCAGTTCAACGCAGGTCCGCAGGTTGGCAAGAAGATTGCCGACAACAAGCAGCTTTACGTCTCGCTCGCCTATTCGACGATGTCGTCCGACTGGATCTCCGGAAGCCTCTCCGGTCCGCGCTTTGGCATCGGTTACGAAGGCGTCAGCGGCGACACCTTCCTCCGCCTCGAAACCCGCTATGCAGCTTACGGCCACGGCATGGGCAAGTACCACACCGCGCTGGCCGTCGGCGCCAAGTTCTGATCGAGACTATTTCGAACGAGAAGGGCGGCCATCGAGGCCGCCCTTTTTAGTTGGGGATCAGTTGAGCGCGTAGACGATCGACGTTGTCCATTCAGCCGAGATCGGCGCGCCATCGTCCGACAATGCAGGATCGAATTTCCCATAACGGACCACGCCGTCGCAAGCGCCCTCATCGAGCCAGTTTGACCCGCTCGACGACACGACCCTGCAATTCCTTGCCCGACCATCGGGTTCGACAGTGACCTGGACCCCTACGCGCCCTTGTTCGTCATTGCGAAGCGCCCTTGACGGATAAGCCTCACTGATGCGCCTCATCCAGCGTCCCTGTTGAAGGGGCTTAACGTCTGCTGCAAACGAACCGTTCTCGTCGGCAAAGACCCTCTCCCCCGAAAGACGGACGACGTACTTGGGCGCGGGCGGTTGTTCGATAACCTCCTGCCGGGGCTCGGCACGACCCGTTGATGCAGCCTCTGCCTCTGTTTGGCTTGCAGCCATATCAGCCGCCTCATCAACCGCGTTGCGCATCTCGAACTCTTCGATGGATTCCTCAAAGCCTGCGTCTTCTTGGGGAATAATCCGCGGCTCTTTCTTCTTCTCCAGGTCGACTGCCGGCATGGGTAGCCCAGCTCCCTCGCCATCACGCACATCGATACCTGCTTCGACGGCCTGCTTTTCGAGTTCCTTGAAGCAGTTCTCCAGAAAATCATCCTGCAGGTCCGCCCAAACCACGATCTCATTGCCGAGCCTGGGATTGAGGAACTGCTTCGAAACCTTGATGACCTTGTCGACATCCAGCGAACAGGCACGTGCCCGCCTCTGCACATCCTCATAATCTTCGAGGCGATCCGTAAGCGTCTCGTCCATGACGGCTTGAGTGTAGGCGCAGGCGGACCTCACCTCTCGCGCGCGCGGCTTGATATAATGACGGGTGATCTCATCGGTGATCTGTTTCGTTTCCTCACCGATCTTCCTGCTTACGAAATCATACACCTCGCGGTCGCTGAACCAATCTCCATAGATGCCGTCGTTGCGGCGCCTGTTCTCATCGATAGCACCCCTCAGCCCCTTGAACTGCCGGCCTAGATCCTCAACGGCTGCGCGACACGCCTTGCTCTCGTCCGACCAGACCGCCGCGTAATACCAGCCCTTGGCTTCGTCTTCGCTGAAGCCATTGCCGCCAAGAACACCGCCGCCATCCGAAGATCCGCAACCTGCGACCATCGAAATAGCTGCTGCTGAAAGTAGTGCTGTCCTGAATTTCATGCATCCCCCCAAGTCCGCGTTCCCCAATTGAAATTCCTGTTCATTCGAGAGCCAGCGACAAGGCAAGTCCGGAAGAAAAATTATCAGGATTTTTCATCTGATTGGAGGGCTTCGCTTGCCCCTGATTAATGGATTCAATCGAGTTTCAAGTTCGAAGGGAAAAGAGATGTCTCAGCACCATGTCCGCCACGAACTGGCCGGTGTCGATGCCGATGGCGATGGCGATGTCATCTTCCGCATGGCGAGCCCGCTTAGCGCAGGCAAGATCGAAGAATTGGGCGCCGAGATGCGCCTCGAGGAACTCGGCAAGAGCGATATCGACTGCAAGGCGTTCGAAGACGCTGCCGAGGCCTATGCCCGCGCCAAGGGTTATTTCGACCACGAGGACTGGCTCGATAACGCCATGGCCAACGTCTCGCGCTTTTGCACTGACGCCCGCGACATCGGCGCCGAAAAGCTCCGCTTCATCCCATCCGAGAATGACATGAAGATCGAAGGGAAAAACTGATGCTGAAGCTCTCGCCCAACATGCGTCTCGTGATGCCGAACAGCCATGATGGCGTTCTCAACGAAAACGCTGAATACCTCACCATCTTTGCCGATGGCGCGGGCGTCGACATTGTCGGCGACATCATCACCGCAGTGCGCGAGAAGCCGCTGATGGCCCTCTGGGACAACAACTGCTTCGTCGGCCTTGCCGTGCCGATCGCGGGCGAAGCTGAATGCGGCGTGCCGGTCGATGCCGACCAGGTCCAGCGCATCAACGAAGCGATCGCCGACGGCCGCATCCTCACCTCCCGCGAGGTCGAGGCCGCGTTCGAAGACGCGATCGAGCCTGAATACCCGTACGACCGCAAGCCGATCCCGCGCATCAGCCAGAGCCGCATCGAGGAATGCAACGTCCTCGGCCTTGGCGCATTCGAAGTGCTCGAAGACATCACCGGCCTCAACCGCTGGACGCTCGACGATGTCACTCTTGATGGCACGGTCCGGTTCAGGCGCGGCCCAATGCAGGCCGGCGTTCGCCCGGAAGTCGGCGGCGTCACGATCCTCGACTACGCGCACGACAGCGAAGGCGACGTCGTTGCCACCATTCCCTTCCGGCGCCTGAAGGCCGCCTGAGGGCATGGAACAACTGCTGGAGATGATCCGCCAGAACGGCGCGATTACCGTCCGCCAGATCCTCGAGAAGGACCGGAGAGCGAACTGGGCTACGACCCAGGACCGCCTCTACCGGCTCCTCGATCAGGGGGCCGTTACCCGCAGGCGGGTCGGATACGCCTTCTACTACTCGATCCCGGGGCGGGCCGCATAAGGCCCGCCCCTTTTCTTTTGTCGGCATCGCTTGCCCGACAACCCTTTCCCTTTCCCTCGATATCCAAGGAGCTCGGCCCATGACCGAAGACGTACTCGTGCGGGTCAATGTCCCTGACATTGCGACCAAGCAGCTCAAGTTCCGCGACAAGGGCGGCCGGCGCATCCTCACCATTTCCTCGAACCTGCTCACCCTGTTCGGCTTCTCGAAGGGCGATGCCGTGGTCGAACGTTCGCTCGGCCCGGGCAAGGGCATGACGGTCGAACGCGTCGACGACCTGTTTGCAGGGCCCCAGACCAAGAAGGTCTATGCGCGCACCTACAAGCAGCGCCGGAACAACCCGCTCGAGCACATGATCGAAGTGTCGTCCCAGCGCCTGATCGACGAAGCCTTCCCTGAAGGCTGCAACCGCGTCCACATTCTCTTCCAGAGCGGCAAGGTCACGATCACGCCGATCTTCACGATCGAGGAACGTGCCCGCGCCAACGCCGGCAAGGCCGATCCGGACAGTGTCTTTGCAGCGCTTACCTCGGGCGTCGATCTCCACTCCATGCAGACCAGCGGCTTCTCGATCTCAGCGGTCCTTGAATGGCGCCCCCAAGAAGCGCGCGACAAGACCAACCTCACCGAGACCGGTGCGATGACTGCGCTGGCCAATTCCGGCCCGCTCTACGCGCTCTTCAACGAAGACGTGACGAGCTGCGTTCTCGACCACATTGGTGCGGCGATGGCGAAAAACCCGCCCATGATCTTTCATGCCAGCCCACAGTGCGATGACCTCTCGAACCTGAAGGCCAAGTCGCTCAAGGAGCGCGATCTCGAGACGACCGATTCCACGGCCGACATGATCATTGATCTGCTCGCCATCATCGAGAAGATCGCACCGCCAGTGGTCGTTTTTGAGAACGTCCCCGGCATGATTGGCTCGCCCGCATACGAGGTCGCCTCGCTGCGCCTGCGCCGCTGGGGCTACACGCGCCACGAACACGTGGGCGATGCCCGCGACTATGGCGGCCTGACCTCGCGCAAGCGTGCCTATGTCGTATTCACACTGCTCAACGCACCCTTTGCCTTCGAAGAACCCTACGGCGAGCGCGAACGCGACGCCTGGGCAGTGATCGAACCGTTCCTCGACCAGTGCCGCGATGTCTCGCATTCCAAGTCGCTGAACGACGGCAAGGAGATCGGCCGCCTACGTGCCATCAAGCCTGGCGCCCGCAATCTGCCAACGCCCGTGAAGAGCATTGCCCGCATGGCCAAGGATTCGATCGTCATCGAACCGGAGGACGGCAAGTTCCTCTTTCCCAGCGAGGCGCTGTTCAAGCACCTGCTCGGCATCGACGATGTCGATCTCAACGCGGTGAGCGCGACTATCGCGACCGAGATCATCGGCCAGTCGATCGACCGCCCCCACCACGAGATGATCATGCGTTCGGTCAGGCGGCACATCGCCGCCTGGCGCGAGGCCAGCAATGACGACGATAACGTCGGGATGGCCGCCTGATGGCAGCGGCAAAGCTCCGGCCCGTCTATTGTACGCGGGAAGGGTGCTCGAAAACGTGGGACCAGGACCCGGCGCTTACCGTCGCGTGTCCTGACTGCAAGGCACCTCCCGGCAGTCCTTGCAAGAGACCGTCTGAGCATCCCTTGCCGTTCCGCGAGATCCACGGCGCGCGCGACCTCGCAGCCGACGACGCCTTTGCCTACGGCCCGTGCCCGCTTGGCCATTGCGGCAAGCGGAACAAGGAAGCGCGTGAGGCGCGGGAAAGCGCCCGGCAGGCAGCAGACGAGCCGCAGCTGTCCTTCATCTAGGGGAGGGCGGCCATAACCGGCCGCAAGTCCTCGAGCAGGTCAACCCTTCGGGAAAGGGGCCTTTCTGATCCAAGGCTCAGAAGGGAAAAAAGAGATGACCGCAGTTGCTTATCGCCAGGCTCTCACGTCGATCGCTGCTGAACAGAATGACGGTGAAGACACCTCGGAGCGCATCTCGGCGCTCGCACAGGTCACTGGCATCGATGTCGGCACGATCCAGTTCGAGGTCCAGGAAGCCGCAAACGACCTTTGATCCTCGCAAGAAAGCCCGCCCGGCATGCGCCGCAGCGGGCTTTTCTTTGAGTCGAATGCCAGAAAAAGAACCTCCGCAAAGCTCATCGCAGAATTTATTCGCTTCATCCCGTGTTAATGCCGAGCACCGGCAACATTTACTCTTTTCGAAGTTCAGTCCCCGGTGGCCTGTCGGCCGGCAACAATTGCAGGTGTGGGGATGAATGCAGAAATTATCGAAAGCAGCTCGCTTAGCGAGCGCTTCGAGACCTTCATTAAAGATCGAAGCTTTCCATGTGTGGGGGCCAAGAGTGCGCTGTCACGCGGGAAGCTTCACATTATCACCTGCAGGTCCATCACAAGCGCATGGGACGATGTGCGCATACATCGCGAACTTCTGAAGTGGGCCTATGCCTACCAAGCAGCGCCAGGACTGTTCCGGTCCATTGCCTTCGTCTTCGAAGAAGACGATGGCTTGGATGAAACAGGCTTCGAGCAAGCCATGTGGGAACGCATCCAGTCGCTAGCCGACAAAGATGCATGGCTTGAGCAGCCCTACGACAAGAGGGTCAGCCCAAATCCGGAAGACCCGCACTTTTCGCTCAGCTTTGGCGGCGAGGCCTTTTTCGTCGTGGGCATGCACCCTCAGGCCAGCCGCCCCGCAAGGCGCTTCGAGCGTCCCGTGATGGTCTTCAACCTTCACGATCAGTTTGAGATGCTGCGCGCCCAGCAACGCTATGAGAAAATCAGGTCGACAATCCTTGACCGTGACAAGGATCTTGCAGGTTCGATCAACCCCATGCTGGCCCGGCATGGCGAGGCCAGCGAGGCTCTCCAGTATTCCGGGCGCCAGATAGACGGCGACTGGGAATGTCCTTTTAACGACAAGCGGGCAGGGAAAAGCCAATGACCTCTGTGACACGCATTCCGCCGCGCTCCGGCATGGCTTTCGAAATGTGCAAAGGTCAAACCCTTACAGTCATCGATCCTGAAGGGGTTCAGGTTTCAGATCTACTCGCCTTCGCGCTCGATGACGTGCGCGAGGTGATCTCAAACGGTCGCACGTTCGATTACGAAGAGACCCTGCGTCTCACGACCGGCAATACGCTGTGGTCGAACCGATCCAACCGCTTGCTGAAGATCGTGCACGATACCGTGGGATGCCACGACTTTCTGCTCACACCATGCAGTGAGGCGACCTTTCGTCACTTCTATCCCGACCAACCGGTGCACCGCGGGTGTTTTGGCAACTTGGCTGAAGCTCTTGCGCCTTGGGGCATCGAGGAAGACGATATTCCAGTCGCATTCAATTGCTTCATGAACGTGCCGGTGGGCCCGGATGGGGCAATCAGTGTTGAGCCCCCACCGAGCAAGGCGGGTAGCTCGATCTCGCTCCAAGCCGAAACAGACCTCTTGATCGGGCTCACCGCTTGCTCCGCTTATGCAAGCAACGGCGGCAGCTTCAAGCCCATCGATTACCGGATCGAATGAACGGTCGTGGCGTTCATTTGGAGAACACCATTATGGAGCATCTGATGGCAGACAAGCACACCGGTCACGTCGGCAAGGACCCCGGCGACATTCCCAAGAGCGACAATCCCTCCCGCAACAGCCAGCTCTATAACGAGATGCGAAAACAGGATCCGGTTAGCCCGGAGGATTATCCACTTAAGGATCGAAAGTCGGGCAACGTCGCCGCCACCAAGGACTAGGCAATAGCGATGAAACCGATTCTGCTGCCAGAGACCTGGGAGCCATTGCTTCGCATCGCGATTACCGCGCCAGTTCTTTATCTGCTGATCATCGTCTTCATCCGGATTTCCGGAAAGCGATCGACCTCGCAGATGAACAATTTCGACTGGATTGTCACGGTCGCGCTTGGCTCAATTGCGGCATCAACAATTGTCCTCAAAGAGCTGACGCTTGCCGAAGGGGCGTTTGCGATCGGGTTGCTTCTGGCGATGCAGTTTATCCTTACAGCGCTCGTTCGCCGCTACGACACTGTATCAGCTGCCGTCAAAGCCACGCCAACCATGCTTCTCGATGAGGGTAGCTTCATCGATAGCGCACTTCGACGCGAACGGATTTCGCAGCGTGAAGTTCTCGCAGCGGTACGCAAGGCGGGGGTGACGGACCTCAACGAAGTCGCGTGGGTCATCCTCGAAAACGATGCGTCGTTCTCCGTCATATCCAAGGCGGACCGGGGGCCAGGAACCAGCGCGATGAAAGAGATCGATAACTTCGACCATAAAGCCAGACGCGTCTTGGATTGATTTTATCATAATCCAAACGAACCAAGGCCCCCGCAGGTGATTGTCACCGGCGAGGCCCTGGAACGCGTAACTCTCTAACGAGGTGATCCCGGAGCCTTGGACGCTTCTACCTTCCCAAGGCTCCGGTATCGGGATCGTCCGGCTTCAGGGACTAATCTGGCACCGGACAACCCCTCTATATCCGCAAAATCTGGATGTTCAATAGTCCATCCTAAAAAAGATTGCGACGGATGGAGCTTGCATGATCCGCACAGACCGGCATGGTGGCCCAGCCGATTGATCGGATGGGGGAAATCATGAAATCTACTGCCCGCGCAGCTATCGCCTGCCTTGCAGCTTTGTTCTCGAGCCATGCCAGCGCACAGCCGGTGGGTCTGGCCGTAGAAAACGCTGTCGAATGGCACGCCCCAACAAGCTTGGGCCTCGTTGTCGAGAAGGTCGCTGCGGACAATGGTTGCGGCATCACGGATGCTTTTGTCAGGACCAATGTTCGCCTCGCGCTCGAAGACAACCGAGTCACGGTCCTTGGCGCAGATGCCGATGAATTCGTTCACGTTGGGATTTTAACCAAGCAGTTCAACGGGCAGTGCATCTCGGTGATCAAGCTCGAACTCTTGAAGTTCGCTGAGGTCTCCTTCAGCCACCAGGACAAGCCTATCCTCATCCAGGCGCAGCTGTCCGAGATCATCGAGATGATCGCGGATGCCTCTCCGGCCGCGCACAAGGCGCATATGCGTGAAAGCCTGCACAACGATACGAGGATGCTGCTCCACAAGGCAGAGTGAGAACGGCGGAGCAATATTCGACCACGGTAGCGGCGGGATAGTCCTGCTGCGGGCGGCGTAAAAGTCGTCCACCT
>NZ_JAHCBF010000016.1 GCF_018398395.1 Croceicoccus gelatinilyticus
CCCGGCCACCATCTATCGCTGTATCGAGCCAAACAGTGCCTTATGACACTTTCCTGTTCCGCTCAGCCGCACGACCCATGAACAAGGTGACCGCGGATTTTATCGATCGGTTACCCCCTTCCATCCGGCTTGTAGCGACTTACTCCGTGGGTATCGACCATATCGATCTCAGGGCGCTGCAAGCTCGGAGAATAGCATTGGTGAACACGCCCGACGTGCTCACCGAAGCCACGGCGGACATAGCCTGGCTCCTCCTCCTCGGAGCGGCCAGGCGCGCAAGCGAAGCGGAGGCTTTGTTGCGGTCGGGGATGTGGACCGGTTGGGAACCGAACCAGCTCGTCGGTACGGATATTCACGGCTCGACCTTGGGTATTCTCGGTTTTGGCCGGATCGGCCGCGCGGTCGCTCGCCGAGCGGCAGGGTTTGGCATGAACATACTGACCTCGGTCCGTTCATCGTCCGCGGGTGATCCACCCCCTCCCGGGACGATCATTTGTTCATCGATGGAGGAAGTCCTGGCTGGCAGCGATTTTCTATCTTTGCATTTGCCATTGACCGAGGAGACGCAAAACTGGCTCAATGCAGAGCGCATAGCTTCGATGAAATCTGGTGCGATCGTGATCAACACGGCACGGGGAGGGTTGATCGATGAAACAGCCCTGATTGCGGCGTTGCAATCCGGCAAGCTCGGCGGCGCCGGGCTCGACGTTTTTGTCGGCGAGCCCGATATTCGCCGCGATCTTGTAGAGGCACCTAACACCTTCCTCCTGCCGCATCTCGGAAGTGCGACGAGACGCGCAAGGGAAGGTATGGGCTTAAGCTTGGCGCGCGATATCGCCGCTTTCTTTGCCGGCCGGCCGGTCGAAAATGGCGTAGGTGTCTCGAAATGAGCGCGCTCGTTGATCTCGAGGCGAGGCAAAGGGTACAGCTTGATGCTCTCCTGTCGACAGCATTGAACGCTGCCGGCGTCGAAGGCAAGCTTGAGCGCTTTCTCCCCTCAGTTCCTCTCGGTCGAACCGTCGTCATCGGAGGGGGCAAGGCCGCGGCAGCGATGGCGAATGAGCTTGCCAGACTTTGGCCGGCCCCGCTTTCCGGCGCCGTCGTTGTGCCTTACGGCCATCAATCGCCTTCCTATTCCGGTCCAATTCAGATTTTGGAGGCTGGTCACCCGGTTCCCGACGGGAACAGCGTGGTGGCTGCGGACCGCATGATGGAGTTGGTCAAAGATCTTTCTCACGATGATCTCGTCATCGCGCTGATGTCTGGCGGGGCTTCGGCGCTTCTTGTCGGCTTGCCCGAAGGCGTCAGCCTTGAAGATAAGCAAGGACTGAACAAGGCCTTGCTGAAAAGCGGGGCAACAATTTCCGAAATCAATGCGGTGCGCAAGCAGATTTCCACGGTGAAGGGCGGCCGACTGGCGCATGCGGTAGGTAAGGCGCGCCTGCTCACTCTTGCCGTCTCAGACATACCGGGAGACGACATTCGCAAGATCGGGTCTGGTCCGACGATTGCCAATGCGGCGGAAGCCGTTGCGGCGACACCGATTCTCGAGCGATATGGCATAGATGTTCCGGAATCCATCAACCGGCACCTGCGGAAGGGTTTGGATAATCCCTCACCTGACGATCGATCAAGACGGGCAGGTGATAGTGCGTTCCTGATCGTCAAGCCGGGCGATATTCTCATTGCAGCAGCCCGGTGCGCCGAAAGCGTCGGCTACAAGCCGATCATTCTGGGGGATGACCTGGAGGGGGAGGCGCGTGAATTGGGTTCCGCGCATGCAAAGCTGGCGCTCGAAACGCTTCGAGCGGGGCGTAGGGCATGCATTCTGTCCGGCGGAGAGACGAGCGTGACCGTCTCCGGCCGAGGCAGAGGAGGCAGGAACAGCGAATATCTTCTGGGCTTTGTGCTGGCGACAGCGGGGCAGGAAGGGATTGCGGCGCTGGCAGTCGATACCGATGGCCTGGATGGCGCCGGCGACAATGCGGGAGCTGTTGCGTTCGCGTCGACCTTGACGCGCGCTGCCGGGAAGAAACTGGATGCTGCGGCCTATTTGCGCCGCAACGATTCCTATAGCTTCTTCGCTGCGCTGGACGATCTCGTCGTAACAGGACCCACATGCACGAACGTCAACGATTTCCGGGCCATTCTCATCGATCCGGTGATTGATCGCTAAGCTTGGTCGGTAGTCTGGTTAAACCATCGTGCCTCTGATTCCATTGACTTTGTGCGGCCGCCAACGCTGCCGGTGTGTCCAGGTCAAAGTGAATACCGGGATCGTCAATATGGATGGGAACGACAGACGCGCGATATTTTTCGAGAAGTGAGCGTGCGCCAGTATCACCTGAGAGATTCAGCAGCGCGGGGAAAAAATCAGAACCCCATGTGATCGGATTCCCCCTTCGCCCATCGCTTATAGGAACCAAAATCGTCGATGGGGTCGCTTGCTGAGCCATCCTTTGCAAGAGGCTTGCCGGGACAAATGGCATGTCGCCCAGACAAATGATCGCAGCACGCGTATCTTGCGGCAGCGCGGAGATCCCAGCGATCAATGAATGGGCCATTCCCCGACGGGCGTCGGAAGCTCGGGTCTGGCATAGTTCGCGCTTCCCAAGGATATCCCTGAGTTCAGCGGCATCCGCGTCCGTTACGATATGAGGCGGCGGTAAACCCGCCTGTTCGATTGTATCGACGATATGCGCCAGCACTGGCCGTCCGCCCAGATTGGTCCGGAGCTTGTCGAAGCCCATCCGGCTCGAACGGCCGGCGGCCAGCACTATCGGTCGCACGCACATGTGCATTCGTCTTTAGTAATTGCCGGAGAGCACGTCATGCGCCCAGCGGTTGGATAGGTTCGTATAGGGGTGCGCTACCCTTTCCGATCATACTCCCGTCCCATTCCCGCACAGCCATCTCCAATCCTCCCCACCATTTCCGCGACTGGCGGTTCATGTGTTCAGATGGCGTTAGTGGATATTTGCACCATCGTCGATCATGCCGCCCGTCGGCTGGATGGTAAGGAGTGTTATCAAAGCAAAGATGACGCAGGCCAGGCCGAGAAGGGCAAAGTACCACCAGATACCATTGGCCAGTAAAGAGAAGTAAATTGCGGGTACGAAGAACGCGGCGGCAGAGCCGCTCTGGACGACAACACCGTTAGCCAGGCCAACAATAGCGGTGTTCTTGAGAACGCGTGGAATCATGATCATGACCACCGCCACCATCGTACCAGGCGTGGCGAAACCCCAGACCATCAAGCTCACAATCGTTAAGGTTACGCTCGATTGAGGCAGGAAAAGAGAGATGCTCGCCATACAGGCTAAGACGGATATGGTTGCGGCAACGAGCTTGAACGAGTGACCGCGGGAGAGAAGAAAGCCGGTCAATATCCCTCCGCAGATACTGGCGATATTCGAGATCGCTACGGCAGCAGATCCCATGGATACGGAAACACCAAGAGTCTTGGCCATGTATTGAGGCATGACGATATTGACGCCAAAACCAGCGATGGTGAGTATCGCGAATGCGGCCGCCAACCGGAGTACGCCCGATTCTCCGATCACCGCCCGCAAGGCGTCGTCGTTGCCAGCGGTTCCGCGGGACGTCTGTCCAGGCACCGGGAGCAAGCCGACGGAAAGGGCAAGGCCGGCTGCCGCCGCACCATGAATGACGAATGGCAGACGCCAGTGTTCGGTTGCGGAGAATGGAGCGGCAAGGAGCAGACCGGCGCTTATGCCTGCGGCGAAATAGGTCGACCAGAGCGCCATGGCCCCGGTTTGCCGTTTTCCCGATGTAGTCATGATGAGGAGCGAAGGAGCGGCAGCGGTGATCGCTACAAAGCCGATACCTTCGATCAGACGTGCCGCTTCGATCAGGCCCAAGCTGTCGCTTATGTAGCAAATGGCGTTTGCGATCACGATGAGCACACATGCGCCAGCGAGCATGGGCCGAGCACCGTACCTATCGACTGCTGACCCGCCCAGGGTTGAGCCGAGTGTGGGAGCAATGAACAGGAGACCGATAATCCAGCCGATCTCCTGCGGAGAAGAGCCGAGCGCCTTGCCCATATCCGCTGCGATCGGCGCCATCTTGCCGGCGGACGCTATGGCAAGCAGACCGTAACAATAGACAAGAAAGATTGAGCCCCAGCCTGCGCTTTCGGCTTTCGATGTCGTGACGGTCATAAGGTATCCCCCTCTATGCCCGCCCTCCGTCTGCGTGAACTCAACTGCGGAACCGCCGCAGCCTGGTTCAGACTGGTTGGCGGCTATCGATCTCCATGCCAATGAAGCGCATGCCCCCGTTTCGACGGTGACAGCATCCATGCTTTAATCATGCCAGTAGAGTCTGGCCGGGTTGTCCACGAGCAGGCGATGTTGCAACTCAGGCGTCGGTGCGATGCGGGGGATCATATCGACCAGCGCGCCATCGTCCGAAATTGCATCTTGCATGTTCGGGTGCGGCCAGTCGGTGCCCCACAGGACGCGATCCGGATAGTCTTCGACAAGGGGGCGCACGGCCTGTGCGAAAGCATCCCATGGCGGGCCGCTGCCATCGAGGCGGTCGGGACAGGTCACCTTGGTCCAGATATCGTCGCGGCTGTCGAGGAGTGCCCGGAAGACACGCATATCCGGTCCATCCGGTCCTTGCGTGACATCGGGCCGCCCCATATGGTCGACGACGATCAGCGTAGGGATGGCGTCGAGGAACGAACGGAGTTCTTCCAGGATATCCGCCTCGAAATAGACGACGACATGCCAGCCGAGGCCCTGGATGCGACGGGCGACCTCAAGGAATTTGTCCTTGGGCGCATCGTCGACCAACCGTTTCAGGAAGTTGAACCGCACGCCGCGAATGCCGCCTTGGTGCAGGTTTTCAAGTTCGGCATCGCTGATGGCTGGATCGACAACCGCTACCCCGCGCGCGCGTCCATCGGATTTTGCGATTGCATCCAGCGTCGCACTGTTGTCCGTGCCGTGGCAACTGGCCTGCACGATGACGTTGCGGGAGAAACCGAGCCTGTCGCGCAACGCGAACAACATGTCCGGCCCGGCATCTTCGGGAAGATATTTGGCCTTCGCGCTGAAGGGGAACTGCGCCATCGGTCCGAAGACATGGCAGTGCGCATCGACCGCGCCGGCGGGTGGTACAAACCGCGGGCGTGAGGGATCGGCGTGCCAGCTTACGATACGACTCATGCGAAAATCTCTCCATCCATAAGCTTGCGCGCGGTACGCAAGATGGCGGCGCTGGTGACCTGGCCGTCTGCATCCGTCTCCATGACGCAGCTCATCTCGCCGGTAGGATGCTCCACCGACAGGGTCTTGCGGGCACCGCCTGGGATTGACGCGACCTGCGCGGCGGGCGATCCCTCGATCAAGCAGGCGGTGGCGACGCTGACCGCGCCGAGAACACCGATCGAGGCATGTGCGCGGTGGGGGATGAAGCTGCGTACCGTGACGGCGCCTCCGTCGCGCGGTGGTGCAACCAGCATCATCTTGGGTACGGATTTCTCGCGCACGTCGCCGAGGTTCATTCGTTCGCCGACGGCAAGGCGGATCGCCTCGATCCGTGCCTTGAGATCGCTGGCGCCGTCCAGCTCGTCACGACTCTCGTAGCCGGCCGCACCGACGTCTTCGGCCTTCATCACGACGCAGGGCATGCCGTTGTCGATCAACGTGACCGGCACGCCGTTCACGATGTCACAGGCATTTCCGGTAGGCAGCAGCGCGCCGCAGGATGAGCCTGCCGTTTCGCGGAACTCTAGCGGGATCGGAGCCGCCGTGCCCGGTACGCCGTCGATCCTTGCCGCCCCGTCATAGCGCACGCGCCCTGACGGTGTTTCGATTGTCGCCACGGCAATCTGGCCGGTGTTCATCATGTAGATGGTGACACGCGTCTCGCTGTCCTGTGCCGGCACCAATCCGCGTTCGATCGCGAACGGACCGACGCCGGCCAGGATATTGCCGCAATTTTGTGCATCGGTAACGATAGGCTTGTCGACGAATACCTGAAGAAACAGATAGTCGACATCGATGCCGGGACGCTCGGATTTCGAGATCACGGCCACCTTGCTTGTCAAGGGATCCGACCCGCCCATCCCGTCGATCTGGCGGGGATCGGGCGATCCCATCGCGCGGAGCAGGAAGGCGTCGCGTGCCGCGATATCGGCAGGGAGGTCATCTTTGAGGAAATAGCCCCCTTTGGATGTGCCGCCACGCATCCACATGACGCGGGTGGGGTCAGACATATTTCAGGCCCATTTCGGCGAGGCGGCCACGCATATCGTAAATGTCGAGGCCGAGTTCCCCGGCAGCGAGCCGTTGACGCTTCGTTTCCTCATTGGCTTCGCGTGCCTGGGCCTTTGCCAACACGTCGGCGGCGCGTTCGCGCTCGACCACACAGACCCCATCGTCATCTGCAATGATCACGTCACCGGGACGGATCACGGCGTCTGCGCAAACGACGGGGACATTGACCGATCCCAGCGTCGCCTTCACCGTACCCTGTGCGAAGATGGCCTTCGACCAGACAGGAAAGCCCATGGCCGTCAGATCGCGCACGTCACGTACCCCCGCATCGATTACCAGCCCCCGGCAACCCCGTGCCATCGCCGAGGTGGCGAGAAGGTCTCCGAAATAGCCGTCTTCGCAAGGCGAGGTGGGGGCGAGCACGAGAATGTCGCCGGGCTGCAGCTGCTCGATGGCGACATGCACCATCCAGTTGTCCCCGGGAGGCGCGGAGATGGTGACCGCCGAGCCCGCGATACGGGCGCCTGCATAGATCGGGCGCATGCGGGAGGCGAGCAGCCCTGTGCGGCCTTGCGCTTCATGGACCGTCGCAACGCCGCAAGAGGCGAGGGCGTCGATTACCGGCGCTTCCGCTCGCTCGATAGATTGGACGACTAAACCCGACACAACGCTCTCCTTGGCAACGATAACTGGGAGAATGCGCGCCGTTCCGTCCTTGCAGCAAATCCGTTCTTTGCCCGATGAATAAGAATTTGCTAATCGTGCAGCATGGAACGGCTGGACGTGAATCTGCGGCATCTGCGCGCCTTTCTGGCGATCATGGAAAGTGGAAGCGTGACGGCAGCCGCGCGTGAGGTTCACCTTACCCAGCCTGCAGTGACGCAGGGAATCGCCAAGCTGGAGTTGCGGTTCGGGGTGCCGCTTTTCGAACGGCAGCCGCGCCGCATGATCCCCACGGATGAGGCACGAATCCTGGCGCCGCGCGCTACCGCGATCATTCGGCTTCTGGGGCAAACGCGCGCGACGGCGGCGCAGGTTTCCGCTTTTCTCGGCTTATCGCGAGCGGGAAGTTATGCAAATGCTGCGACGGCCATGGGTCTGAGCGAAGCATCGCTGCATCGGGCGGTGAGCGACCTTTCGCTCGCTTTGGGACAGGATCTTGTGAGGCGGCGCGGCAAGGGTGTTGTCCTGACGGCGCGCGGCTTGGCGATGGCGCGCAATTTCCGGCTCGCGCTTGCCGAGCTTCGATCGGCGGATATTGAGCTGGCCGCATTGCGAGGCCACGAAAGAGGGCGCATCACGATCGGAGCGATGCCGCTTTCGCGTGCGCGCCTGTTACCGAGCGCCGTCGCAGCGTTTCATCGCGCGAAGCCGGATATCGATATCGTCATCATGGAGGGCTCCTATGCCGAGCTGACGGGGCCGCTGCGTGACGGCGATATCGATATGATGGTCGGTGCGGCGAGGACAAATATATCGGCAGATATGGCACAGAGAGAACTTTTCGACGATCCGCTCATCATTCTTGCCGGCGCGCACCACCCGCTGGCGCAGGCCCGCCGGCCCCCGACGATTGCGGCGCTCGCGCGGTATCCATGGATCGTGGCCGCGGCTGGTACGCCGTTAAGGGCGCATTGGCAGTCGATGTTCGAGGAGGTCGGCGTTACGCCACCACGCGTGCCGATGGAATGCGGCTCAGTCATGATCGTCCGGCAAATTCTTGTCGAAAGCGATTTCCTCACTCTGCTGTCGCCCGATCAGGTCAGTGTGGAACTGGAGGCGGGGTGGCTCGTGAGAATTGCAGGCCCGGTGCGTCCGATGTCGCGCACCATCGGTTTGACCGTCCGATCGGATTGGCGGCCTACGCCGGCACAGGCTGCTCTGATCGAGGTTATCGAGGAACAGGCCGCAGTGCTGCGCGACGAACACACTTCGTAATTTCTAATGCATTAGGTGCCAATCCGATTGGCGGTGCGTGGACGGTTGCCGCTAATCTCGGCAAATGGATCAGATTGCTGTCGCTTTGATTGGTTTCGGAGAAGCGGGCCGCAGCTTTGCGGAAGCAGGGTCCTGGTCGACTTCGGCGCGTGTCTTCGACGTTTTGACCGATGATCCGGCCAGCGCCGACCGCAAGCGTCGTGAGTATCTGGCAGCTGGCGTTGCGGGAAGCGACACGCTTGCCGATGCGGTGAGCCGCTCGCCGCTGGTGCTTTCGCTGGTGACGGCAGATCAAGCCGTCGTGGCCGCGCGCGCCGCCGCCTCGCTGGTCGCTCCTGCTGCGATGTTCTGTGACATGAACAGCGTGGCGCCTGAAACCAAGCGCATCGCCGCACAAACGATTGAAGCTGCCGGCGGGTGGTATGTGGACGTGGCGGTCATGGCGCCGGTCAATCCCGCCAAGCTCTCCGTACCGCTGTTGCTGAGCGGCGTCAGAGGGAGCGACGCGGCGGCGGCACTGGAGCGGTTGGGTTTCACGAATATCCGGGTAGTGGGCGACAAGGTCGGTCAGGCCTCGGCGATCAAGATGATCCGTTCGGTGATGGTGAAAGGTATCGAAGCCCTCACCGCAGAATGCGTGCTCGCGGCGGAAAGGGCAGGGGTCACGGCTGAAGTGCTCGGCTCGCTCGGCCCCGAATGGGATGCCAAGGCGGACTATAATCTCGACCGGATGATGGTTCATGGCCTGCGCCGCGCCGCCGAGATGGAAGAAGTTGCGCTCACGCTCGAAGGGTTGGGGGCAGCAAGCGGGATGACTCGCGAGGCTGTCGCGCTGCATCGCCGTCTGGGTCGATTGGGGGTCACACCTCCGCCGGAAGGGCTTTCCGCGAAAATCGAGAAAATCACCGATCTGGAATCCAAACTAGTGGGGAGGGTTGACGCCGCATGAGTCTGATTATCGACTGCCATGGTCATTATACCGTGCTGCCCAAGGGGCACGATGCCTGGCGAGAGGAGCAGAAGGCGGCTTTCAAAGCGGGCGTGCCTGCGCCGGCCTATCCGGAGATTTCCGACGATGAAATCCGTGACACCATCGAATCCAACCAGCTTCGCCTGATCAAAGAGCGTGGCGCCGACCTCACGATCTTCTCTCCCCGGGCGTCTGCGATGGCCCCGCATGTCGGTGATGCCGGTGTCGCGAAGGAATGGGCGATCCGCTGCAACGACCTGATCTCGCGCGTGGTCGGCCTTTATCCGGAAACTTTCGTTGGCGTGTGCATGCTGCCGCAATCGCCCGCAGCCGACATGGTGAACAGCATCGCGGAACTGGAACGCTGCGTCGATATGGGATTTATCGGGTGCAATCTGAACCCCGACCCGGGCGGCGGCCATTTCCAGCATCCGCCGCTGACAGACCGTTACTGGTATCCCTTTTACGAGAAGATGGTGGAGCTGGACGTTCCGGCGATGATCCACGTGTCGGGCAGCTGCAATCCCGCGATGCATGCCACGGGCGGATACTACATCGCGGCCGACACGATCGCCTTCATGCAGTTGCTCGAGGGAGATCTGTTCAAGGATTTCCCCACCTTGCGCTTCATCATCCCGCATGGCGGCGGTGCCGTCCCCTATCATTGGGGGCGTTACCGGGGCCTGGCCGACATGCTGAAGAAGCCGGCCCTCGATGCGCATCTGATGAACAACATCTTCTTCGACACCTGCGTCTATCACCAGCCAGGCGTCGACCTGTTGGCCGATGTGATCGACAACAAGAATATCCTGTTCGGTTCGGAAATGGTCGGTGCGGTGCGCGGCATCGATCCTACCACCGGCCATTATTTCGACGATACCAAGCGTTATGTGGACGCGCTCGTGATCAGCGACGCGGAGCGTCATGCGATCTTCGAAGGGAACGCCCGCCGGGTTTTTCCGCGGCTCGATTCCCGATTGAAGGAGAGAGGGCTGTGAGCTTCGTTTCGAAAGCCTTCGTTTCGACTGCTTCCGGTGACAAATATGTCCAGCAGCTCATCAAGCATTGGAGCCACCGGTTCGAGACGTCCTATGCCGATGGAGAAGGCCTAGTCCCCTTTTCTGACGTGGCTTCAGCGAGCTTTACCAGCGATCCGGAGGGTATCCGTATCGTCCTGCGCACATCAGGCGCGGAAGAGGCTGAAACCCTGCGGGGGGTAATCGAGAGCCATCTCGACAGGTTCGCCTTTCGGGAAGCCCCTTTGTCTTATACCTGGGAGGATGGGCGGTGACTGGTCGAACAAGGGATATTCACGCCTATTTGGCCGAGTTCGACGATATCCCCGGCACGCGGGTCTATACGGCAAAACGTGCCCGGCAGGGCTATTGGATGAACCAGTTCGCGATGAGCCTGATGAAAGCCGAAAACCGTGAGCGCTGGAAAGCCGATGAGCGTGCCTATATCGATGAATGGCCGATGACCGAGGATCAGAAGCAGGCCGTTCTGGATCGGGACTATAATCGCTGCCTCGATCTCGGCGGCAATATCTATTTTCTGGCCAAGGTCTTCTCGACGGATGGGCTCAGCTTCCTACAGGCCGTCGGCACGATGACCGGCATGAGCCCCCAGGACTATCAGGCGATGATGATTGCCGGCGGCCGCTCGCCTGAAGGCGTCCGCTCGATTCGGGAGAAAAGGTGATGGCCCGCATTTCCGCCGGCGTCGCGACAAGCCATATTCCCGCGATCGGCGCCACGATCGACAACGGCAAGACGGGCGAGCCTTATTGGGCGCCGGTATTTGCCGGCTATGACTGGTCGAAGCAATGGATCGCCGAAGAAAAGCCCGACGTAGTCATCATTGTCTACAATGACCATGCGTCGGCTTTCGACATGCGGATAATCCCCACTTTCGCGATCGGCTGCGCCGATCGCTACGGTATTTGTGATGAAGGCTGGGGACCGCGGCCGGTGCCGGAGGTGATCGGGCATGCAGACCTTGCTTGGCACATTGCGCAAAGCCTGATCCTGGACGAGTTCGACATGACCATCATCAACGAGATGGACGTCGACCACGGCTTGACCGTTCCGCTCAGTCTCATGTTCGGTCAGCCCGAGGCCTGGCCGGTAAAGGTCATTCCGATTGCCGTGAATGTGGTCACATATCCGCCGCCATCGGGCAACCGGTGCTGGCAATTGGGCGAGGCGATCGCGCGGGCAGTGGCGAGCTTCCCCGAAGATCTCAACGTGCAGGTCTGGGGTACGGGTGGTATGAGCCACCAGTTGCAGGGGCCTCGAGCGGGCCTGATCAATGCGGAATGGGACAACCGCTTCCTCGATTTGATGAGCACAAATGACGGGGAGACGCTTCGTACCATTCCCCATATCGAATATCTGCGCGAGACGGGCTCCGAAGGCATCGAAATGGTGATGTGGCTCATCATGCGCGGGGCGCTGGGCCGCATGGTCAAGCCATTGCATCGGCACTATCACGTCCCGGCGTCCAATACCGCGGTCGGACATCTCATATTGAGGCCGGCTGAGAGTTCGTCATCGGAGGTCTAGTGGACTTCGAAGACCTCAAGGCCAGAGTGATCGAACTGCGTGAGACGCAACAATCGATCGCCTCGGTTGTCCAGGACCAACCGCCTGACTGGCGGAAGGAAGTGGTTCGTTTGAGGCTCGAATTGTCGCGCAAGCTGGGCTTTGTCAGCAATTCTACGAATGACTGGCAAGCGCACGCGAGTGCTTCGGCTGCCTGGTCGCGGTTTCGCAAAAACCTGTCGGTCTTGCGCGCCGCGCTGGCTGAGCATCAAGCTCGCTGGCCGGCGGTGGCGCTAGACGAGAGAGCGACTGATTTTCAGGCGTCTACTCGACGCATACGCAAGGCCTTTGATGACCTCGAGCAGGGGCTCGCTGAACTGCAACTGGCTGCTTCGCGAAGCAACCCAACATAAGGAAATGTCACATATGCGGATTGCACTGGCTGGTGCGGGCGCCTTTGGCGAGAAGCACCTGGATGGCCTCAAGAACATCGATGGCGTGACCGTCACTTCGCTGGTCGGCCGCGAGCTGGAGCCGACCCGGGCGATAGCCGAGAAATACGGTGTCGGCCACGTCACTACAGAACTCGATGAAACGCTTGCCCGCGACGACGTCGATGCGGTCATTCTATGCACGCCTACGCAGATGCACGCTAAGCAAGCTATTGCCTGCATGGAGGCAGGCAAGCATGTCGAGGTAGAGATTCCGCTGGCGGACAGCTGGGCAGACGCGCAAGCGGTCCTGGCCAAGCAGAAGGAAACGGGTCTGGTCTGCATGGTGGGCCACACCCGTCGGTTCAATCCGTCGCACCAATATGTGCACAACAAGATCCGGGCCGGAGAACTGAACGTCCAGCAGATGGACGTCCAGACCTATTTTTTTCGCCGCAAGAACATCAACGCGAAGGGTGAGCCGCGTAGCTGGACGGACCATCTGCTGTGGCATCATGCCGCGCATACGGTGGACCTTTTCGCCTATCAGGCCGGAAAGATCGTCGAGGCACATGCGCTGCAGGGGCCAATCCATGCGGAACTTGGGATCGCGATGGATATGTCGATCCAATTGAAGAGCGAAACCGGCGCTATCTGCACCCTTTCGCTGTCGTTCAATAATGACGGACCGCTCGGCACTTATTTCCGGTATATCTGCGATAACGGCACCTACATCGCGCGCTACGACGACCTGGTGAACGGCAAGGAGGAGCCGATCGACGTTTCCCAGGTGGATGTGTCGATGAACGGCATCGAGTTACAGGATCGTGAGTTCGTCGCGGCCATCCGCGAGGGTCGCGAGCCCAATTCCTCAGTCGCCGGCGTATTCGATTGCTATCGCGTGCTTGGCGAACTGGAAGCGCAGCTTGTCCGCTGATCCCTTCGCGCTACCACAGGCAGGAAGAGCATAGTATGACCGCGACCCTTCCAAAGCGCGCTTTAGGCCCGTTTTCCGTGTCAGCAATTGGTCTTGGCTGCATGAACCTTTCGCATGGGTATCAGCCGCGTCCCGAGGCTGAAGCAGCTGAACGGCTACTGTTACATGCGTTGGATAGAGGCGTCACGTTCTTCGATACGGCTGCTCTCTACGGGTTCGGAGCAAATGAGACGCTGATCGGGCGTGCCTTGGGACATCGCCGCAAGGATTTCGTCCTTGCCAGCAAATGCGCGCTTGGCGAGATCAATGGAAAACGCGGTCTCGACGGTTCGGCGGCGGCGATCACGCAGACATTGGATGAAGCATTGATACGATTGAGGACCGATGTCATCGACCTCTACTATCTTCACCGCCTCGATCCGAAGGTACCGATGGAAGAGTCGGTCGGCGCCCTGTCGCGGGCAGTGGAGGCAGGAAAAATTCGCACGATCGGTTTGTCGGAAGTATCGGCAGAAACGATCCGCGCGGTACATGCGATCCATCCGGTGACAGCTGTCCAGACCGAATATTCGCCCTGGACGCGCAATGTGGAACTTGCCGTACTCGATTGCTGCGAGGAGCTCGGGATTGGCTTTATCGCCTTCTCGCCTCTGGCTCGCGGCTTGTTGGCGGGAAGTGTGGGTACGGCAGGTTTCCAGCAAGGCGACCTGAGAGCCGCGATGCCGCGGTTCCAGGAACCTCATTTGACGCGGAACCTCGGGCTTTATGATCAGATGGCTGGGTTGGCCCGGGCTGCAGATTGCACTCCGGCGCAGCTCTGCCTCGCCTGGCTGCTTTCAAAGCGCGACTTCGTCGTTCCGATCCCCGGGACCACGAACATTGATCATCTCGATGAAATTCTGGATACCCTGTCGTTGACCATCTCCGAGGTCGTGTTTGACCAAGTGGACGCCCTTTTCGCTTTTGGCGCCGTTTCGGGACCTCGTTATTCAAAGGAAGCCCAATCGCAAATTGGTACCGAGATTTGGGAGGGTGAGCCGCTTGCCAGCTAGACTGTTCAGGTGAAACGGGTCGTTCGGGACCGGCGACGCAGGGTCGCGGCCGCAGTTCGCCGGCCGGCCGGTGCCCCGCCCGGTCCGAGGAAGGCTCAGCTTCGGCGCGTCGAAATTCTGGAAGCGGCGAGGCGATTGTTTGTTGAGCGAGGCTATGACGCGACGACGATGGATGACGTTTGCGTTGAAACTGGCCTCGCTAAGGGCACACTTTACCATTATTTTTCAAGTAAGACCGAATTGCGTGCGGCACTTCGGGACAACTTCTGCAACATGATATTGAACCGTGTCAAAAGCAGGATCAGTCTTTGCGAATCCGACGATTTTTTCACGCGGATCGATCTTCTGGTCGAGACGGCGGTGGAAAGTTATCTGGACACGCCCGAGTTGCGGGATGTGATCTTCTTCAGTGGGGATACGCCGCTCAGATCCGTGGCCGTGAACGACGGGCTTGTGGGCTATATCAGCGATCTGCTTTCACAAGGAACGCTGGAGGGCGCATGGTGTGTGGATGATCCCCACGCGCTATCAACGCTGATCTATTATAGCATCCATGCGATCGCAGACGATGCCTTGATGAGCGGTGCGCGACGCCCTCGAAGCGCGGTGCGTGTCTCGAAACTGGTCGCTATCACGCCGGACTAACGCTTCTCATCTGGTTTCGCGCAATCAAGATTCCGCGAGTATCGTCGGGCGTTTACATGCATCAGCTATCAGAATGGATGGCTTCTCATCAAATGAGAGTGTCCATACCGCGAAGGCATCCATCGGCCGGATTTGTTAGGGAATGCCAAACTGGATTTCAGGGAAATAGCAAACGTGAATCTTAGCCTTGCGGAGCCAAAACTGCTCCGGGCGCAAGCTTTTGTCGATGGCGCATGGATCGACGGCGAAGCGCGAATCGACGTCTTGAATCCGGCAGACAGCTCCTTGGTCGGCTCGGTCCCGGATCTCGGGTATCGCGAGGCCGAAGGTGCCGTCGACGCGGCCTATCGTGCCTTGACCGATTGGCGAAAAGCTACAGGCAAGCAGCGGGCCGCGATTTTGCGGCGCTGGTATGATCTGGTGCTCGTCCATACGGATGATCTGGCGCGCCTTCTGACGGCCGAGCAAGGCAAACCGTTGCACGAGGCCAAGGCCGAGGTGGTGTATGCGGCATCGTTCATCGAATGGTTCGCGGAGGAGGCGAAGCGTGTGAACGGAGATGTCTTAGCACCTCATGCGGCCGACCACCGTCTCCTGGTGCGACGCGAACCCGTGGGTGTGGTAGGCGCTGTAACACCCTGGAATTTTCCGCTCGCCATGATCACCCGAAAGGCAGCGCCAGCTCTGGCTGCCGGCTGTACCATGGTGCTGAAGCCGTCGGAATTGACGCCGCTTTCAGCGCTCGCTTTGGCGTGGCTGGCCGACCAGGCCGGAGTGCCGGCGGGAGTTTTCAATATCGTGACCGGTCAGCCCGCGCCGATCGGCGATGTGCTGACGGCTGACAAGCGCGTTCGCAAGTTCACCTTCACTGGTTCGACAGGCGTTGGCAAGATGCTCGCCGCCCGTTGTATGAGCACCGTGAAGAAGGTTTCCCTCGAATTGGGTGGAAACGCGCCGTTCATTGTCTTTGATGATGCGAAACTCGACGATGCGGTTGAAGGCGCAATAGCATCAAAGTTCCGGAATTCAGGTCAGACCTGCGTCTGCACAAATCGCATTCTGGTCCAATCCGGCGTTTATGAAGCCTTTTCCCGGCAGCTGGCGGCACGTGTTCGCGCGCTTGCCGTCGGGCCGGGTCTTTCGACCGGCGCGGATCAGGGGCCATTGATCGATGAACGTGCCGTTGCAAAGGTCGAAAGCCATATCGAAGACGGCGTCAAACATGGTGCCAGGATATTGACCGGAGGGCGACGAGTGCCCGGGGCAGGCCATTTCTTCGAGCCGACCGTTCTCGTAGATGTTTCGCCGGATGCTCTCCTATGTCGGGAGGAAACCTTTGGCCCCCTTGCCGGCCTCGTCCGTTTCCAGACAGAGGATGAGGCGATCAATTTGGCGAATGCCACGGACAGCGGCTTGGCGGCTTATGTATACACGCAATCCCTTGAGCGCAGTTGGAAGGTGAGTGAGGCTCTTGAATATGGGATGGTTGGGCTCAACACCGGCCTGATTTCGACGGAGGTCGCGCCTTTCGGTGGGGTGAAGGAATCCGGTCTCGGGCGGGAAGGATCACGATATGGGATCGATGAGTATCTCAATTTGAAATTCGTCTGTCATCAGATCGGTTAGGACGCATCCGATTCCAAGCGTTTCTTTAGAACTGGATTGTCAAAGAGAAACGGCAAAAAACGAACGCGCTGGCTGTTGATGACAGGCCGTTACTACGGTAGCTGAATCGACCGCGCGATTAAGCTCGTGCGACAGTCGAACAACGTAGTGCGTACGAGCTTATCATGGCGAAGAAGACCGACATTATCAACGAATATGAAGCAGCGGCTGTCGCCTTACGCCACCTATATAGCGTCTGTTCGGCAATCCCGATCTGACGACAGGCCTCGTCGGTGGTCCCGCCTCGCCCGACAATCACATCAACCTCACGCAGCTTCGCGATGATCTGTTCCGGCGTAAATCGCTGACGTCCCATATATTTCTCCATTCCTTTCGCCCGCTCGGGCTCTCTTCAGAAATGGACCAATTTTCTCAAGGCAGACCAATTTTATGAAAATCAATCGACCAGCCGCGCAAAAAGTAACGGCCATACTGCGTCGGCGAACAAAAGATCATGGAGGCGCTCAACCGCCAGTGACGTTCATATGGCGTTCGACAGCCGGCTGTGATCGCGCAATGTCGAACTCGTGGCGGAGTGGCTTGGCGGTCATTACGGCATCCAGCGCCGCGTCGATCGCATCCCGGCCACCAACACGCATCGCATCGCGCAGTTCGATGCGCTGGTCGCGGCCGAGACAACCAAAAATGGTGCCAGTAGCCGATATGCGGATGCGGTTGCAGCCGGCGCAGAAATTGTCGGTGAGGGGCGTAATGAAGCCTATCCGCCGACTGGTTTCGGCAACGTCATAATAGCGCGCCGGTCCGCCGGTTCGGTGGAGCGACGGAATCAGGACATATTCGCGCGCCAGCCGACGTTTCACGAGGTCGAGGGGCAGATAATGATTGGTCCGGTCTTCTTCCACCGCACCCAACGGCATCGTCTCGATCAGCGAGAGATCGAATCCCCGTTCGCCGCACCAGCCAACCATTGTTCCGATTTCATCTTCGTTGAGCGCCTTGAGCGCAACCATGTTGATCTTCACGGCGAGGCCCGCGTCTTGCGCGGCGGCGATCCCGGCCAACACCTGGTCCAGGTCGCCGCGCCGGGTGATCGCCCGGAAGCGCTCGTGGTCGAGGCTGTCGAGGCTGATGTTGAGTCTGCGAATGCCATATCGATGGAGGTCGCGCGCGACTGTGGCGAGCTGGGTAGCGTTGGTTGTCATCGTCAGCTCATCAAGGCCGTTGCCGATGTGTTGGCCGATCGCCTCCACCAACCCGACGATGCCGCGACGGACCAGAGGCTCGCCACCGGTCAGGCGGATGCGTCGCACACCTCGCGCGATCAGGGCATCGGCCAGTTCCGCCAGTTCCTCCAGGGTGAGGAGGTCCTGGCGCGGCAGGAACTCCATGCGCTCGGCCATGCAATAACGGCAGCGCAGGTCGCACCGATCGGTGACGGACAGGCGGACATAAGTGATCGTTCGGCCGAAACGGTCGGTCAGGCTGCGCCAAGGCTTCCCTCTATCGGGAGTTGGAGTGGCCGTGAGGCCTTCCCGTTCAGCCATGGCGCACACGTCCCTCCCTGTTCATGGCCTGTTGCCCCTGATCCAGGGATGATGTGGAGGAGTCATCCTTCGTCAGCAGGCTTCGCAGGCAGCCTATCAAATTCGGCAGCGAGATTGGCTGATATGCGCTCGAGGACCGATCGACAGATTTCAACTTCGCGCGGCTCGATGCCAGCAACAGCGACCTTGTTGATGTCGATCGCGTATTGCATCAGCTCCTTTTCGAGCGCACGGCCATGATCTGTAAGAGTAATCCGCAATTTTCGACGATCATCCTTGTCCTTGGCGCGTTGCACCAGCCCTTGCCGAAGCATGGCGTTTATCATGGCGACCGTCGTATTTTCGGTGACGTTAGTCATGTCGCTCAGATATTTTTGGGTCACCCCGTCCCTGAGCCATAGGACACGAAGATAGTACCAGAAACCGGTTTTGAGTTCGTGCTTGGCCAAATAGGCACTCAAGAGCCGATCGAACCGTCGGTGGCAGCGCCGAACCTGATAGCCCAAACTCAGTTCCGGATCGAGTTTGGGGGCGTGCTTCGACATCTGTTCACTCCTGACGGGTTCAACCGATCCTCCACTCGCACAGACGCCGCACGAACGCATCGCAAAACCGTACCCGGCACCCGAAACCCATATTCCTATGATGGTCCTCGGGATATTAAACGTGTCCCGAGGACCATCATGTGAGCAGTAGACTGGCCTCGTGCAGGATGGTTTCTTAGATGCGGAACTCGGCGAAAGTCTCGGGCGCGAACATCTCTTCTATGGTGAGCTGGCGGGGCGACAGGCCCTGCTCGTGATGGTAACGCGTGAATGTCTCGATGACGTGGCGGTTCTTTTCGATGCCATAGGGCCACCATTCCCTGCCCATCGTAGCAATAGTGTCCTCCACTGCGGCGATCTGCCATGGCAACATCGTTTTCAGCGATGCCGACACCAACAATTGTTCATAGCTCAACCGCTGGGCTTCTACGAATGCCTTGTAAAGCGCCTGAGCAATCCATCGATTCTTCTCATACACGTCTCGCCGGATGGCCACGACATGCATGATCGGGAAGATTCCTGTCTTCGCGAAATAGGCTTTTTCAACGTCCACAAAATTGGGGAAGAGGCGCCGAACCTTGCCCGGCTCCGAATAGAAGGTCGACGGCGCCCGCGCAGTATGCAGCGCATCGATCTCTCCATCCGCCAGCATGCGCTTCAAGGTCTGGGTGGGTCCGATCGGCTCGACCTTGAACTTGTCGGGTAGATTGAGCTTCAGCTTCTCCTCGCGCCCCGGCTCCTCTTCACCACCCGTGACGTAGGTGACCGACGCAGGATCAATGCCATACTCGTCCTGCAGGATGCCGCGGATCCAGACCGGAGCCGTCATCTGATATTCAGGCACGCCGATCCGCTTGCCGACGAGATCCTCGGGCTTTTCGATGCCGCTTTTGGCGGAGACGAAAATGCAGGAGTGGCGGAAGAAGCGCGAAGGAAAGACGGGAATGGCGATGAAGCCAGGATTCTCGCGGCCCAGGGTCACGCAATAGGACGACATCGACAGTTCAGCGACATCGAATTCTCGATTGCGCAGCATGCGGAAGAAGGTTTCCTCGACATCCAGAACCTGAAAGTTGAGGTCGATGCCGTCGGGCCGGACCGCGCCCGTCTGGAGGGCTTCGGTGCGGTCATAGCCCCAACAGGCGAGGGAAAGGCTCAGTCTGGTCATTGTCACGGTTTCTCCGATAGAGTGTCGAGAAGTTGGTTGGGCGCTACGTCCGTATTGCGTCGGCTCGATTCGAGGAGCGCGACGCAACAGGCCATGGTATCAAGTCCCCAGCGCCCGTCATGGATCGGGCGGCGAATGCCTAGGCAACCGCCGACAAACTCGTCGATGACTTCCTTGCGCGGCAGGGCAGGGGGCTCGATCGGCTGGAAATCGCGTTCGGTGTCCCCATAAATTGAGAGCCCCTTGGGCGACAGTTTCAGGTCCGCGCGGTCGCAGCTGACGATGATGAAACCGAAATGCTCATGATGCGGCGCTGGCGTGTCGGCAGCGACAGCCGGGACGCCGTATGTGCGCTTCAGTTTGGCTTCGATTTCATCCTGCGATGATAGCGTCGCAAGCCTCTTACGCGCCTCGCCGTAGCGATCCGGGTCCTTGTCATAGCCAAGCTCCGCTATCCACCCCACCAGTTCGTCGCTGTCATAATGCGCATATCCGCTATAGGTCAGCGACGCTGCAGCACCGGCTTCAAATGTCACCAGCGCCGTATAGGCGCCTTCGCTCGGGCGGCTGCTATCCCAGTTGGCGGCGACGGCGCGAACAGATGAAACGGGCTGCCCGACAAGGCGGCGCACGACATCGATCTGGTGCGCCGCTTGGCTGTAGACGACGCCGCCGCCACGGGCGCTATCCAGTTCTTCCGGACGCCTGGGCCGGAACATGAAATCGGTGAAGTTGAGCGCCGTGACCATCCGCACGGCACCGAACCTGCCTGAGGCAACCAATTGCGCGGCAGCCTGTACGGGTGCATCGAAGCCGTGGCTGGGTCCGACCACGAGCACCTTGCCGGCATCGGCGGCGGCGCGCTCTATACGCGCGCAATCTGCAAGCGTTGTCGCCATCGGCTTTTCGACCAGCACATGCTTTCCAGCCCGCAGAGCGGCGATGGCCTGCTCGGCATGCAACTCATGCGGGGTGGCTATATAAACCGCATCGATAACCGGCGAATACAAGAGCGCGTCGAGCGTATCGAACGCCGGCGCGCCGAATTCGTCCGCGAAGCGTTCCCGAGCTTCGCGGCGCAGGTCGAAAGCCCCGGCAAGCGCTACGCGAGAATCGGCCTTCAGCGCAGGCAGAGTGAGCATGAAACCCCGGCCGAGCCCAATGATTCCTAGTCGCAACGCATTTGCCATTCTTTGCCTGCCGCTCCCTTCAACCCGAAAATCAGGCTTGAAAAAGCCATTACTACGATATAGAAGTAATTTCAAGGGCGCATCCTGAGGGTGATTCGTCTTCGTGCCAAGCCAAAATGAGGAGGGTAGCTAATGACTCCGGAACAAAATGATCTGCTTTGCCGTGTGGAGGGCGAGGCCCCAATGGGGAAGCTGATGCGGCAGCACTGGTTGCCCGCCTGCATGATCGAGGACGTCGCCGAGCCAGACGGCACGCCGTTGCGTGTTCGCTTGCTGGGTGAGAACATGGTCGTGTTCCGCAATACGGAGGGGCGCATCGGTGCGCTCGACGAGCTGTGCCCGCACCGGCGCGCTTCCCTTGCCTTCGGTCGCAACGAGGAATGCGGCCTGCGTTGCCTTTATCATGGCTGGAAATTCGATGTGGACGGCAATGCCGTCGACATGTCTTCCGAGCCGGTCGATGCAAAGCTACGCGGCACGATGAAGACCAAGGCATATCCGGTGGTAGAATCTGCTGGTTTCGTCTGGGTGTGGATGGGTGACCCGGAAAATGTCATCCCTTTCAGCCCGCCGAACTGGTCGGCCGCGCCGGCTGAGAAGATCAGCATCGTGAAAATGCATGGCGGCTGCAACTGGGCGCAGGTTCTCGAAGGGTCGATCGATTCGGCGCACAGTTCGAGCCTGCATTCATCGAACATGCCGACGGCCACCGAAGTAAGCGGCTCGACGGCTACGGACACCGCGTGGCTTCGCCCGTCGGCCGACAAGGCGCCCAAGATTGAAGTGCAGAAAACGCCGTTCGGCTTTCGTTATGCTGCTATCCGCAAGCCGATCATCGATGCGGACAAGCAGGACTATGTACGCATGACTCTGTTCCAGGCTCCGTTCACGGTGCACATCCCGTCCAACGACCAATATCATCTGTCACAGATGCTGGTTCCGATCGACGATGTGAACACCATGTTCTATTGGATCGCCTGGCATCCGACGAAGGGCATCAGTCAGGATGCCTGGCGCAAGTTCTGCGGGGCGGAGATTGGCAAGGACGTCGAGCCCGTTACCTTCAAAAAGCGGCGCAACGCCGAAAACAACTATCTGCAGGACCGGGCCCTGATGAAAGCCGGCGACTTTACCGGCATCTACGGCATTCCCTGTCAGGACATGGCGATGTGGGAATCGATGGGGCCGATCGCCGACCGCAGCGAGGATCTGCTCGGCTCGAGCGACAAGGCGATCTTCACCTTCCGCACCCAGATGTATCGCGCCGCCCAGGCTGTTCAGAAAGGCGAGCCGGCACTGGGTGCTGTAGAACCGCGCGTGCCACTGGCGAAGCTCATGTCGTTCGAGGGCATGGTCCCCAAGGGCGATGACTGGCGGCTGATCAACGTCTCCGAGGAGGAGAGGCGCTTGACCGGCGTCTTCGCCGACAAGGAAGAAGTTGAAGATCTGGCGGACGCGGTTTCCTGATGCGTGAGTCGGATTTGATCGCGGGCCTGGATCAGCAACAACTCGACAACTTCGTCGATTATGTTCTGAGTGAGGATCTGGGGAGCGGAGACGTCACGAGCCGTGTGTCAGTCCCCGCCAGCGCGCGCTTTTCCGCCGTTCTGGCTGCCCGGCAACCGATAGTGGTTGCCGGGCTCCAGCTGGCAGCCGCGTTTTTCGGTAAGCTCGACCCCGAGGTCGCTATCGAATTCCTGGTGCAGGATGGGGACAATGTTGCCGCTGGGCAGCCCCTCATGCGAATTGCGGGAAGCGCGCAGCTCATGCTCGCGGCCGAGAGGTCCGCTCTCAATACGCTCCAGCACCTGACCGGCATCGCGACGGTGACGCGATCTTATGCCGAAGCGATCGCCGGTACGGATTGCGTCCTTCTCGATACGCGCAAGACAATTCCCGGTCTTCGGGCGATCGAGAAATATGCCGCCAAGGTGGGCGGGGCGCGGAATCATCGCATGCGTCTGGATGACGGTATCCTGATCAAGGACAACCACATCGCCGCCGCTGGCAGCATTGTCGAAGCGGTCAAGGCTGCGAAAGCCGCCAATACCGGGCTGGAAGTCCAGGTCGAGGTTGACGGGATCGAACAAATCGAGCCTGCGCTGATGGCGGGGGCGGATCGTCTGCTTTGCGACAACATGTCTCCTGCCAAGCTCAAAGAGGCCGTCGCCCTTGTCGGCGGCCGCGTCCCCATCGAAGCGTCAGGCGGCGTGCGGCTCGATACGATTAGGGAAATCGCGTCGACTGGCGTCGATTTTGTATCAGTCGGGCGCATCACCCAAAGTGCTCCCGCGGCCGATATCGGATTGGACTACGCGCTTTCCCCATGAGCCTTGCGCGCCAAGGCGGCGTGGAGGTTTTTCAGTCGATAGCAGACTGCCAAAAAGCATATTTGGAAATTAGAGGACTAATGGAGATTACCGTTACAACGCGCACTGGCGAGCGCGTGACCGTCACACCGAATGGCGCAACCACGTTACTGGAAGCGATCCGCGACGCAGGCATCGACGAGTTGCTTGCATTGTGCGGAGGGTGTTGCTCCTGCGCAACCTGCCATATCCAGGTCGATGAAGCGTTTCTCGATCGCTTGCCACCCATGAGTACGGATGAGGACGATCTTCTGGACTCGTCCGAGCACCGTTGCTCAAGATCTCGGTTATCCTGTCAGTTGACTATCTCTGATGCTCTGGACGGACTTTGCATCACGATTGCGCCGGAAGATTGAGGGCACTTGAGTTCGCAAAGAGAGCTCAATCAGGCTCTTGCCGTTAACCGACGGCGTGACAAGCAAAGCACGGCTTATGTAATCCTGTAAGGAAGCTATCTATCCCATGAGCGAGCGGTACGATGTTCTTATTGTTGGGGCCGGGCATGGGGGAGCTCAAGCCGCGCTCGCGCTGCGCCAGCATAAATATGCGGGAAGTGTGGCACTGCTGGGAGATGAGCCAGATCCGCCATATGAACGCCCGCCGCTCTCCAAGGAATATTTCTCAGGCGAAAAGAGCTTCGAAAGAATTCTCATTCGACCTCAGGCAATCTGGGCCGAGCGCGATATCGAGTTGCAGCTCCTGCGACGGGTTGTGGCCGTCGATCCGGCGGAGCAAAATGTTGTGCTCTCCGACGGAAGCCGCATTGGCTATGGCAAGCTGATCTGGGCAACTGGCGGTGCGCCTCGTCGCTTGAGCTGTTCGGGAAGCGATCTCATGGGTGTCCACAACGTCCGCACTCGTGCTGACGCTGACCGCATGCTGGCCGAGACGCCGAAAGTGCAGAATGTCGTGGTGATCGGTGGCGGGTATATCGGCCTCGAGGCGGCTGCGGTACTCGCCAAGCTCGGCAAGCAAGTGACGGTGCTGGAAGCGATGGATCGTGTGCTGGCAAGGGTCGCTGGTGAACCGCTTTCTCGTTTTTATGAGGCTGAACATCGGGCGCATGGCGTTGAGATCCATTTGAACGCCAAAATGGATTGCCTGATTGGACATGATGGATGGGTAACGGGTGTCCGGATGTCTGACGGCTCGGTCTTACCCGCAGACATGGTTGTCGTCGGCATCGGGATCGTTCCGGCCGTAGAGCCATTGATCGCGGCGGGTGCGGCAAGCGGGAACGGGGTAGAAGTCGATGAATTCTGTCAGACTTCGTTGCCGAACATTTACGCGATCGGCGATTGCGCGATCCATGCCAACCCCTTTGCTGGCGGTCAGCGGATCCGGTTGGAGTCAGTTCAGAACGCCAATGACCAGGCCATAACGGCCGCCAGGCATATTGCTGGTGACGCCGCGCCGTACCACGCCGTTCCCTGGTTCTGGTCGAACCAATATGATCTCAAGCTCCAGACTATCGGGCTTAGCTTGGGATACGATGAAGTCGTCGTGCGGGGCCAGAGCGCAGCGCGCAGCTTCACGCTCGTATATCTTAGCAAGGGTAAGGTGCTGGCCCTTGACTGCGTCAACTCTGTGAAGGACTATGTTCAGGGTAAGGCACTCGTTATCACGCAGGCCACTCCTGATAAATCTGTACTTGCAAACCCTGAGATTCCTATCAAGTCACTTTTGGTGAGTTGATAGAACTGTTGTTATAATAACAATTCTGATAAATTTCTGAGTATATACAAAATTAACTGAAACTTTCTCTTTACACATGTGAAGGTTTTTCTTGTATTTTCTAGAATCAGTTTGGCAGTACATAGACATAGTTGATATGTATTTTTGATTTCGGGTGGCCGGAATTGCATGTTTTGCGACGAAAAGGCAGGTCGTGCCTGCCCGTACTGATTTGCCGCTTACGATGGATAGCATCATGCACGCCTCCGTCCTTATCATCCTGCATGAGGGTCATAAGATGCTCCAGGTCCACGCAAGCGAGGCGGCTTCCTGGAAGGCACTCCTGGGTTTTGTAGAGCAGCAATGGCAGGCCCGCTTCGGTTCGCTTTTGCCACCTCTGGACGAAACGAAGCGGATTGAGGCGTTTTTCAAGGATGAGGGGGATTACCTGATCGGCAAGGTGGACGTATCGGAAATCCGGCAACAAATCGAAGACCAAGACAGCAACGTTCCCGATGCCGGGGAGCAGGTCCGTATTTGAGTGCCTCATATTGGGCGACAGCATCGGGCTGGGGACCGCACGCGCCATCAACGCGAAATATGCCCCCCAGTGCGATGTGCTAGCGGCCGAGCGTGTGCATGCACATCAGATACTTGGATGGCGTTTCCCAACGAAGAAGTACGGCGCATGCGTCTTTTCGGTCGGATCCAACGACGATGCAAGGTCTGATCTCGCCGCCAGGCTGACGAGTATCCGTATCCGGACCATCTGCCATCGGGTCATTTGGCTTCTTCCTTACAGTCGTCAACATGCCTACATTGTGAACTCGGTCGCTGCGACCTATGCTGATGAGACGATCGATCTGCTGCGCTTTCCGACGCGGGATCGGATACACCCGACGCGCTACGACCTCGTAGCGCGGGTACTACTGCGGTCGGACCCGGACTGACGCGCACGCATCTTCTGCATCGCGTTGCAACGCCGACCTTTGGCATCTGTGCATCTCAGATGAGGCAAGTTCCAATTTTGCGGTACCTGATACTCCGATTAGCCTTTGTGCACGATTATCGGCTATACAGGTTGCTGAGATGCGATATCTGACGGCGATCGAACTGGCGAACTGGATGGCGCTTTATGTCGCTGCCGGTTCGTGCTGCGTGATCGCCATGGCGCTCTCCTGCGCGACGACAATGGTGGAAGTGGTTCGCGAGCGCGGCTGGTCCAGCGTCAATTCCCTTCGGTCCGCCATCCTGTTTGTCCCGAAAATATGGTGGCGCTGGCAAAAGCTGTACCTGACTTCCATGCCTGTGACGCTCGGCATCGTCATTCTCTTCGCCACATCGATGCGCTGGAGCTAGGCGCCCGCCGCGCGACGGACGATAGCGCCGATGCGGCCCGTTTCCACATCCGCCGGTGATACACACACGAGTGGACCAATTTGCGCCATGCGCGGATGAGTGACAGCTTTTGCGGCTAGATACGTCTCATCAGTTGATCCCATGGCTTCCACGATGATCGACCTGATCTCGCCGGTTTCGCGAGAGCGCAGTTCCAGGATGAAGTCAGGCCGGCAGGCGCCGATCGGCGTAAGTGTGTCGAAAACCGGTTTCTCAATGGTGATGTGGATCGGCGTGCAAAAAGGACCCCGTTAGCGGGGTGATCGGCGTCTAAAAGGGACCCCTCATTTCGATGGTTTAAGCAGCCGGCTGGATTTTCAGGCGGCGAGATCGGGATGTTGATTTTGGAGACAGTGGTTCGGATTCGGCGCGAGTATGCCGGCGGCAAGGCGATCAAGGCGATCGCGCGGGATTTGCATGTGTCGCGGAAGGTGATCCGCAAGGCGATCCGGGCGCCGGAAGGCGCATTCGACTATCAGCGCAAGGTTCAGCCACTGCCTAGGATCGGGCCGTTTCAGGATCGCCTGAACACACTGCTGGAAGAGAACGAGGTGCGCGGCAGGCGCGAGCGACTGCGGATGACGCGGATACATGATCTGCTGGAGCGCGAAGGTTTTGAGGGTTCCTACGATGCCGTTCGGCGCTACGCGGCGCGCTGGAAGGCCGACCGGCGCAAGGATGCCGGCGATGGTGTCACCGCCTTCATCCCGCTGATGTTCAAGCCGGGCGAGGCCTACCAGTTCGACTGGAGCCATGAGGATGTGGAGATCGCCGGCAAGCCGATGCGCGTGAAGGTTGCGCATATGCGGCTGTGTGCATCGCGGGCGGTCTATGTCCGGGCCTATCCGCGCGAGAGTCAGGAGATGCTGTTCGACGCGCATGCGCGCGGCTTTGCTTTCTTCGGCGGCGTGCCGGGCCGCGGCATCTACGATAATATGAAGACGGCGGTGACGAGCGTGTTCACGGGGAAGGAGCGGGTCTTCAACCGGCGGTTCCTGATCATGACCGACCATTATATGGTCGAGCCCACCGCCTGCTCGCCGGCGGCGGGATGGGAGAAGGGCCAGGTCGAGAACCAGGTGCAGACGATCCGGGGCCGCTTCTTCCAACCCCGGTTGCGGTTCGCCAGCCTCGACGAGCTCAATGGCTGGCTGGAGGCCGAGTGCCAGCGCTGGGCGGAACGACAGGCACACCCGGAACAGGGCGAGCTGACCGTGGCGCAGGCGCTGGAGATCGAGCGATCGGCACTGCAGCCGATGCTGGGACCGTTCGACGGCTTTAACGAGAGCGAGCATGCGGTGACGGGCACCTGCCTGATCAGCTTCGATCGCAACCGCTACTCGGTTCTCTCGACGGTGGCGCGGCGGACGGTGCAGGTCCGGGCCTATGCCGACCGCATTGTCGTGCGCTGCGGCGAGGAGGTTGTCGCCGAGCATCCCCGCTACTTCGGGCGCAACCGCACGATCTATGACCCCTGGCATTATCTGCCGGTACTGGCCCGCAAGCCCGGAGCGCTGCGGAACGGCGCGCCCTTCCAGGACTGGGATCTGCCGCCGGCGCTGGCGCGCCTGCGCCGCAAGCTTGGCAATGGCGACGATGCCGACCGCCGGTTCGTCCGTGTGCTGTCGGCCGTGCTGACCGATGGTCTGGAGCCGGTCGAAGCGGCCGTCCGCGAGGCATTGGCGACCGGCACGGCGAGCGACGACCTGATCCTCAACATCCTGGCGCGGCGCCGCGAACCGCCGCGACCGCTCACCATCATCACCTCCGAAGACAGCGCCTTGCGCCATCCGCCGATCGCCGACTGCGCCCGTTACGACCAGCTGAGGACCTTCGATGCAGCGGCATGACATGATCGAGGCGATGCGCGGGCTTGGGCTCAAGGGCATGGCGGGCGCGTTCGACGATGCGGTCACCACCGGCCTTCAGCGCCAGCTGTCGCGTTGCCCTTAAATCTGAGACACGACGCGTTCGGGGATATTTTTTGCCCTTAATTATGAGATTCCACTGCCA
>NZ_JAHCBF010000017.1 GCF_018398395.1 Croceicoccus gelatinilyticus
TAGCTTGCAACGTCGAATCAGATTTCCGGCCCCTTGGGAATCCCCCGAAGTGAGTCATCCTCAGCGCACTTCGGTATCAGGCCGTGAGCGAAGCCGGGAAGGAGCGGTAGGGTCGCTCCACCCCGTCAAAGTAATTCCCGGAACGAATACTTGCGTCTCAGTTGACGGTCTCGCCCTCGGGAACCTGCTCCGGCACCTCTCCGCCGGGCGCCTTGCTCGCGCCCATCTTTTCCAGCGTCTTGGCGTCGACAAGCCGTGTGATAATCGGGTGGAGCTGGAGCGCGCCTTCCTTCACGACCTGCCGGAAGTTCGCGATCACGCTGGCGGTGGCGCGCTGGTCAGGAGCGATCACGTCGATCAGCCAGTTGATCGAGCCGGAATTCCAGTCCTCCGTCTTGAGCCGGATCGGCCAGGCGCCGCCCTTGACCTGGTTGCGGATGCGGGCATCGCATTCTGCTGAAACGCTGGCCCAGATCGCAACACCGGCGATATCGTTGGCCTGCACTTCGTCACCGGCGCGCTGGGCGATGGCGATGCGGTCGCGGATCAGCGGGTCGAGCACGAGATGCTGCAGATCGGCGAGTGTCTGGTGGCGATAGCGCGGGAGCATCATCATGCTCATCACGACCTTACCGAAGCTCTCCCGTACATGGCTGCGCAGCGATGCGATCTTGGCGACGATCTCGGGATCGAGCGAGGCTGCGCTCTTGTCCGCAGGTCCGTTGTTGGCGGTGTCATCGGTCATGTATGAGCTCTCCAAATCGTGCGACGCGCCGAAACGCCAATTCTTTAACAGGCGCGGCTGACATGAAAGTGACAATGGCCGTTATGAGCTTGCAATCGCGGGCCGCCAGTGCATGATCGCCACGCGCATTTGCTGGGGGGCAATTCAATGCGATCATGTGCCCAAACACATAATTCTTCCAATTGCCATCTCGCTACGCCTGTATGCACGAATAGGCAAAAGGCTTCTGGCTTCCAGACGATAGTTGTCTGTTGTTCGCAGGCGTTATCAGCAGTTTCGCATTCAATCATGGGCGATAGGGATGCTCCGAAGCCGCGATCCGCCGCGTGCACATCAATCTTCAATTATTGCCTCTCTGCATGATGCTGGGCTCGAAACAAATTACGGCACATCCTATTACTATAGGGCTTTTTTCAATAGCCACTGTTGCAATTTTTCTCTCGTCCCTATCAATGTACTATTTAAATGATAGATACGCATATGTGTGGGGTTTATCATTTAAAAATACCATATTAGAGATGGTACGCTCGCCTATTTACGGCTTGGATATCGCATTGGCGTTGTCCTCAAAGTCCACCGCCCAGCAAAGTTCGTCGAACGGTCTTGATGCTGAAATCTCGCTTGCTGATGGGAATATCACTGCCGACTCATTGGCGGGTCATAACCTTAGCTATGTAGGGTCGGGGCCACTGTCTCATTGCAAGTGGATGCTCCGAGCGGGGAACTCTTTCGTTCGGTCCTGCAAAACAAAAGACAGCGGGTCGCCTGCTGCACCGCCTGCGTTGGCGGGAATAAAGATATTCTTTGTTACAGGTCAGTATATCTGCGGCATAGAGTATGAACGTATTCTGTCTAGAAATGTTTCAAGGCGTTGCTTTTATATAAATGATTGATGGTGATTTATGGCTGACGAACTGTCTCTTGAAGATATTAAAGCTGCGACTAATTATGGCGCCCTAGATGTTGTGCTTGTTGATGGATGGCTCGACGAGCTTTTCACGTCCCCCTCAGCCCGGGCAAGCTTGATTGAATTGGCAATCGCTGGCGCACTTTCCTTTGATGCGCAAACGGATGAAATATCACCTTATACTCAAGGAACCACAATATATGTAAACCTAAGCACCATAGATGATCTACATGGTATAACCAAATCTGGATCTTATGCACAAATACCAGGAATTATAATTATCGCGCATGAGTTGGCGCATGCAACGGCTTATCTACGGGATCATGATTCCGATCCTAGTAATGATGGTACTTTTTCGGACGCCGATCCGGACCGTGATAAATTTAATGATGCCGACTATCTTAATGGTCTGTCGGGCGATCAGATTTATGGGGGTGCAGTATTATTTGAGCATACGGTAGCTAAGGAACTCGATTATGAGCAATTAAGGGCTGGATATTTTAGTCTTTGGACTTCGAATGACGGCAGGAATGGTTTTTTTGAGACCGGTATAGATTATACTTTTGGAAGAGAAATTGATGTTTTCCGCATTTCAGAGCTGAATATTAGTAATGATGGCGGAGTTGGGGCTGTAATAAATACTCAAGGATATTATTTTGATAGTGGTATTAGTCGCGATTTTTTCTTTGGGTTGGAGGGTAATGACACTGTTCATTCTGGCGATGGCCAGGATATCTTATACGGAGGAGCCGCAGTAGATCACCTCTACGGTGAGAACCACGCCGATATTCTGCTGGGTGGCGACGGTGCGGACGTATTGGATGGTGGTGAAGGCGACGATTGGATCAATCATAATGTTAGCGACCTATCCGATGATGATGGCGATAGCGATACGCTGACCGGCGGAGGTGGACGTGACATTTTCTGGGTCGGTGATGGCGACATCATAAAAGACCCGGAGCGCCAAGATAAGGCGATTTCGTTTCTTGGGACAATACTCACCGGTGGAATTGAAACAGATGTGGACTCCCGTGTCTATCGTGACGAATTGCGCGACATAAATTATGTGAAGGAGACAATCGACGGGAAGGATGTTCTTGTCGTTGAGTTGGAGGATTGGCTTGAGATTCCGAACGCCAAAATTACGATCGAGAACTTTCAGAATGGCGATGCGGGTATATGGCTACACCAAAGAGTCGATCCGCTTGATCCCGAAACCTACCAATCCCCTCTCGTCCTCGACCTGAACGGTGACGGCATCGCGATCTCCGCAATCGGCGAACAACGCGCCTACTTCGACTTCCAGAACGACGGGTTCTCCGAGCTAACAGCCTGGATCAATCCCGAAGATGGGTTTCTTGCGCTGGACCGGGACGGAAACGGCGTCATCGACAACGGAACCGAACTCTTCGGTTCCAACCCCTATGACTTTGCGGAATACCGAGGCGGCGGCATGTCCCGGCTTTCCGCCCTTGATACCAATTATGACGGTCTGATCTCTGTTGCGGACGATCAGTTTGTCGACCTGCAAATCTGGCAGGACCTTAACCGCGACGGTGTCAGCGATGCAGGAGAGCTATTTTCGCTGGACGATCTGGGCATCGTCTCGATCGATCTCGACTACTTCAAAGTCGATGAAGTGCAGACCGACGGATACATTTCGGAACGCTCGACCTTCGAATGGGCCGACGGCACCCTAGGCGAGATCGCCGATGTATGGTTCCGCACAGATCCCCGCGCGGCGCTCCAGCGCAATGCGTCCGAAATCAGCGCGACCATTGAGGCGATGCCGTATATCGGCGGCTCGGGCACCGTCGCCGATTTGCACAGCGCGATGCAGGACGATCCCGTTCTGGAAGAGATGGTTCAGCGCCTGATCGATCTCCAACCTGCCGATTTCTGGCATTTCGGGCAGATGGTCGATGAGATTGTCCTACGGTGGACTGGCGCGGATGGCGAACGGCCTGAAGCTGGCTTCGCTTATATCGATGGGCGCCACTTGCAGGCGGTCGAGAACTGGACAGGGGACGAGTTCGTCCAGCAGAATGTCGATGGGTTCAAAAGCACGCTAAGAACGCCCGCACCCCAGGCTGCTGCGGCGTTGGAAAACCAGTATCGCGATCTGGTCTCACGCACGGCGACGCGTCTGCTCGCTCAAATTCCGGCGGCAAGTTCGTTGCTGCCGACGCTGGGCTATCACCTCGATGCGTTTCTGACGGTCCCGGACGATTTCGTGGTCGCCGACTTTGTCAGTGCAGCGAACGCACTCTCACCGACTGATGCCGCAGAGCAATGGGCGTTCTGGAAGGGCGTCGTAACACTGGCTGAGAACCTGGCTGACGATGCCGGAGTGGATCGCGATACACTAATCAGCGAAATCGATGCGGCACTGAGCGCAATCAATCCATTGATGTATTATGATGCGCTCAAGCGGACCGTAATCGGGCAAGACGGTGGCGACACGCTGATCGGCAGCTCGAACGAACTGGATTTCGAGAGTGGCGATTTCGATCCTACTTACTGGACTCTGCCTGATATCGGCGGGGTCGACTGGTTTCTGGGTGGTTCCGGCGACGACATCATCAAGACCGGATATGGAAAGGATACGATCCTTTTCGGGATCGGATCGGGCCATGACAAGGTCATCGACAATTACAATTACAACGGCGCAGGTCTCACCGACCTCAGCGAAATCGTCCAGCTTATGGGCGGGCTCACACTCGCGGATATCGAGACATCGCTGGTCGTCGTGGATGGGCAAGACGTAGCCCGCGTTCAAATCAGCGGCACACAAGACATCCTCGACTTCTATCTGACCGGTATTCACACGGGTCTTGAGACAATCCGGCTGGTGGCGCCGGACGGGACGGCGGCGGAGTTCGATGTCACCACCGGCACCGTCGACACGATCTCGATCGCCGGCACGCTGGCCGATCTCGAATTCGAGACGCGCGCGCCATACGGCACCTATTCCATGAGAGTGAACACTCTTGATGGAACCGAAGTCGCGGTCATTCCTGATTATTACATTTCGCGAAGCGACCATATCGCTTTCATCCTGGGTTCAACGCCTGTCTACTTGAGCGAGATCGATCAGATCCTGGTCAGCAAGCAACAGACCGAAAATGACGACCGTATACAGGGAACGGTACGTAGCGACACGATACTCGGCCTCGGCGGCAACGATGTCATTTACGCCGACGATGGCGATGACACGATCGATGGCGGAGCGGGCGCAGACATTCTCAAGGGCGGTCGTGGTCTCGACACTTATATCTTCGGGATCGGCAGCGGTGTCGATACGATTATCGACCCCTTCGGCTTGAACGCAGTTGAGTTTGGTGCGGGTATTGCGCTGACCGATCTGCAATTTTCGTACGGCGGCACCGGGGACGATCTGGTCATCCGAATTGCCGGGACGCAGGATCAACTTGTAATCAAAGGCGAGTTTCCCGGTGGAAACTACGGAATCGAAACATTTACGTTCGACGATAGCAGTTCGCTCAGTCGTGCCGACGTACTAGCGCTCATGCCCGATCGCGGTCTCGACCTGTTCTCGCCGCTCGTCACCGGAACGGACGGTCAGGAAATCATCGGAGCGGTCGGAGATCTGACAATCGCGGCAGGTGGTGGTGGCCGGGACACCTACGTCTTCAATCGTGGCGATGGTCTCATGTGGATCGGCGATGCCGACATCGATGATTGGGACCCGACCAAGCCGGACATTTTGGAATTCGGCGAGGGGATCACGCAGGACGATCTGACATTCCGTATGCTGTCCACCGACACATCGGGCTTCTGGCTTGCTTCGGGCAATGCTGTCGAAATTGGGATCAAGGGTACGGATGACAAAGTCCTAATTCACCAGTTCTCGCCATACTGGTACCATAACTCGACTAGCGTCACGGCAAGATCGGTGGCTCTCGATACGATCAGGTTTGCTGACGGTCTGGAAATGGACCTCGACACCATTTTCGGCGCCCTGCAGCAAGGCACCGATGGTCGGGATCTGATCTGGGGGTGGCTTGAAGGATCTGTGCTCGACGGCGGGTATGGCGACGACACCTATGTTGTTGTCAACTGGTCTCGGCAGCTCGACGATGTGTCCGTTCGTTTTGGTGCTGATTCCGGTCATGATTACATTTCGGGAATGGGAACGAGCACGAGCGAAGACCATAAGGTCTTGCTCGATCCGGGCATTACGCTTTCCGATATTTCATTCGAACTGGGGCGCCAGTCGCGCGGGCAAATGGAAGTTACGCTCACGCTGAACAATGCCGATGCGAGCCTGCGCCTTGGTAACATTGCCGAGAATTTCTCGCTCGTTTTCGACGACGGGCTGATACTGAACGCCTTCGATATCGCCCAGATCGATGCTGCCGATTGGGTTGCGGGCGAACAAGAGCTTTTCGTTATTCCGAGCGAGGACAGGCTCCCCGATCGAACGGCAGACACCGTTCAGGACTTCGTCATCGACATGACGGGCTTTGCTGGAGACAAGCTTCTCGATCTCAGGGCCGGTCAGGCTACCTATTCGGGATATAATTATCCGCAGAACGTAATCCTCGACCTCCCGGCCGGAGTCAACGCTACGGACCTTGCGTTCCGATATGACTTCTACAGCCATGAACTTGAGGGTGATTTTGATACCTTCTACCGCAGCGCGACCATTGTCATCGACTTGCCTGACGGTAGCAGCCTTCGCCTTCTGAATGGGATAGGGGGTGATCCGACCCAGAACTACAATCTGGAATTTCGCGATGCGACCGGTGGCGTGCTATCGCTCGACGATATCGCCATTGCCTTGACGAACGCCGGAGCGAATTACGGAACCACTGCCGACGAGACGTTCACGAACCGTCCGCAGGACGATGTTTTCGTTTTGCAAACCAGCCCTGTCAGCAATGATGTCGTTGAGTTCGGCTTCGGCTCGGGACGTGATTATGTTGTCGGTCCCGCCAGTCTGAAACTCGCCACTGGTGTTTCGGTCTCGGACGTTCACATAGAGATCCGGAATACCGATTTCAGCCTTGACCCGACGGCCGGCAACTACATTGGACGACTGGATACCAACTTCGCCCTGGGTGCTTCGATAAGTCTCGTCGGCACGGATGACTCCATCACCTTTGATAGAGTGCAAGACCTTCAGCAGATCGAATTTGCCGATGGCACGGTCTGGACCTGGGATAACGTCAATCTGGCAAGCGCCATGCTGCAGGGCACGACCGGCGACGATCAGCTTCTCTGGTACAATCCGGTGCCATGGTGGAACCAAACCGACGCCCAGGCGCCTATCGATCCTGGCGCTGGCGATGACATAATTCTCGACGCATCTATCGAGTTCCACCGAGGTAGCGGCCATGACCGCTTCTTCGGACAGGGAAGCATCTATTTTACGGATGTCCAGGACACGAGCGAGCTCGAATTTCGCAACATTCCAACCTACAATGCAGACGATCGATGGTATGACGATGCGACGCCGGAAACCCAAGGCAGGTATAACAAATGGGCATATCAAACCGTCATCACCTATAAGGATACTGGTGATACGGTAACTATCGATGGCACTGCTAAATTGTTTCTGCAGGATGGGACCCGGTTTTTTGCTTGGGAAGATCCTTTCACCAACCGAGATGACTATATTGACGATATTGGCGGCCTTGAAGGGTGGTTCGATCTCGCAGGTGGCGGCTACGACATAATCAAGGGCAACTACGGGGCGACATATTATTATTTCGGCTACGGTGATGGCCAGCACACACTCATGGAAAATGATGTTTGGGAGATCGGCAATCAGAATAAACTCGATTTCAAGCCGGGCATCACTCTCGACAACATTACGCTCAGCGTGGACCGCGAGGGCAACATCACGCTTGGGTTGGCAGGATCGGATGACTACGTCGTAATTCCGAGTCTCAGCCATCGCGCATTCCGGCCTGCAATCGAATGGCTAGGGTTCGAAGAGGACGGTACCACTCATGCCTTAGCCGATCTTGTCGCACCGTTGATGGTCGCCACCGATGGCGACGATGTGATTTTTGAAATTGCTGACTACGAGACGCGATGGGTCGATCGGGTCTCGGGGCTGTTCGACGGCGGGGCTGGCGATGATTTTCTGGCCGGAGGAGCAGGGTCTGACTTCTACGTATTCGGTCGCGGCTATGGCCAGGACACCATCTATGAAAAGAGCGCTATGCCGCTCTGGTTTGAGATAACTGCAGTAGAGGATTATCCTTGGTCTTTTCCTGAATCGGAAATCGATGTTCTGACATTCGAGCCGGACATCGCTCTTACGGACCTCAAGTTCGTGCGGGGCGGAACGACAGGCGACGACTTGATCATCGAGATCGTCGACACTGGTGACCGGGTAACGATAATCGATCAATTCGCCCCGCTCGATCTGACTGGCGAGAGCCTTTATGATTATTACAACTATCGTGAATGGGACATCGATGATCTGACGGGTGACGGGCGCATCGACGCGTTCGATCTCGAATACTATGTCCTCCGTTACATTGCTTCCAGCCCCGAGGGCATCGAAGCGATACGCTTCGCAGACAATGTCGAACTGACGCTCGACCAGATTGTCTCCCGGATCGAAGGGACCGACAACTCAGGCGACAACATCTACTACGCTGATAAATATGGCGGAACGCTCGATGGTGGCGCGGGTAACGATGAGTTGCATGGCAGCTCGGAAGATGACGACTTCATCTTCGCGCGTGGCTATGGCGAGGATAGCATCACCGATACCGGTGGATACGACATCGTCCGATTCGGCGAAGGCGTCCGGCAGGAATGGACGCACTTTTCCCGCACAGGCGATGATAATCTCGATCTTCTGATCGAAATCGACGGCCCTGAACGCCTCACGCTCACCATTGATGGCCAGTTCTCACAGGCTCCTGGGGTCGTTGAAGAGTTCTCCTACCTCAGCGGCGAATACCTGACCTGGATCGATGTCCAGAACATCATCCTCACGCAGGAGCGGACCTCTCGCGACGACGATATTGTCGGGTTCCTCACCGATGATGTGATCCGGGGCGGCGATGGCCATGATATCCTGACCGGCATTGGAGGTAACGACACCCTCTACGGCGAACGCGGCCGAGATACGGCGGTGTTCCGCGGTGCGGAAAGCGAATACTCGATCGAGTATCTTGGCGATCACATTGTCGTGACCGATCTTATCGCCAATCGCGACGGTACTGATACGCTTTACGGCATCGAAGAGCTCTACTTCCAAGGCTCGGATGAAACGGTCGTTGCCGTTACCGATCCGGGTGCGCCGACACCGACCGACCTTCAGTTCAACGGCACCGAGGACCTGCGGCTGACCATTGCGGTGGCAGATATTTATGCTTCTGTAGCAGGGCTGGATGGTGGACCCTTCGAACTGGTAAGCGTCGGCGGTGCGACCGATGGCCGCGTCTGGATCAATCTGGACGGTGATGTCGTCTTCGAGCCTAGCGCAGACTTTTTCGGCGACGCATCGTTCGTAACGGTCTTCGAGAACGCCGAAGGTACACAAGGTAGCGGCGTCGTCAGCGTTTCGGTTGCCAGTACGCCTGATGCGCCCAGACTGACTTCTGCGATCGGTCAGGTGGTGGCGGATGAAGATACGCCGCTGGATTGGCAGATCCCTGATGGGACGTTTGTCGATCCCGATGGTGATGCTCTGACTTATTCGGCAACGCTGTCTTCTGGAGCGTCACTTCCGACGTGGCTCAGCTTGGTGGACGGACATCTGGTCGGCACGCCGCCGCAGGATTTCAATGGCAGCTACGATATTCGCCTGACTGCGTCCGATGGAAACGAGAGCGTGTCGGACGATTTCCTGCTCGTAGTGCGCAACGTCAATGACGCGCCTGTTGCAGGCGCTACGCTTGGAACCGTCAACGTCCTTGATGGAGAGGTGTTCGAACTTCAACTGCCTGGCGACCTGTTCACCGACGTCGATGGCGATCCGCTCTTCTTCGGCCTGCAATACCAGGATGGGACCGCTGCACCCGGTTGGCTTTACGTGACCGACGGCATCCTCGGCGGGAGTGTCCCTGATGGACTGAGCGGATCGCTCAGCCTGACCCTCCTTGCGAGCGACGGCGAGTACATAGCTTCGCAAGACTTCTCGCTGAACGTGTCGGTGTCCAATCAGGCCCCGACGATCGGGACCGTCATCGCAGATGTGACCATTGACGAAGACAACCCCGTCGATATTGCCATCCCGGTCGATGCCTTCATCGATCCCGATGGCGATCCATTGACGCTTACAGCAACGTTTGATGATGGGAGTGTGCTTCCAGGCTGGCTGACGTTCGATGGTTACGACCTCAGTGGTACGCCGCCGACTGACGAGAACGGCTCGTGGTCTATTCTCGTCTCGGCGAGCGATGGCGAGCTTTCGGCGTCCCAGCAATTCGATCTCGTCATCAATCCTGTAAACGATGCACCGACCGCAACTGATGACGGTGTTTTTGTCTCGATGGGCGGCAACGCTCTCGTCATTCTGACATCGGACTTGCTGGTCAACGACATCGACGTTGATGGCGACGCATTGTCTCTCGTGAGTGTCGGCAATGCCGTCGATGGGACTGTAGCCATCGATCAGAGCGGCAACGTCGTCTACACGGCCTATGTCGGTTTCGAAGGAACCGATCAGTTCAGCTACACAATCACTGATGGTTCGATAACCGCAACCGCGAATGTAACAGTTGTGATCGAAGACCCTTATGCCGGTTGGTATCAAGGCACCGAAGGGCCCGACACGATCTTCGGCAACAATGCGACCACAAACTACATCTTCGGTCGTGCCGGCGACGATCACATCAAAGGTGGTGGTCTGGTAGATTATCTCGCCGGTGGTGATGGCGACGACCAGATCCAGGGCCTACAGGATGACGATCATATCTGGGGCAACGGCGGCGATGACCATATCGTCGGCGGTCCTGGCATCGACACCGCTTATTATAGCGGGTTCATCGAGGAATATACGTTCTCGACCAGCGGCGGCGAATTGTTCGTCGAGGCTATCCATGATGGCTCTAACGAGGCCCTCGATGACGGCCAGGATGGCCTGACCAGCATCGAACGGCTTACGTTCCGGGGTAACGAGACTATCGGCGTTTCCTCGCCGATCATTCTCGACCTTGCTGGCGACGGCATCGAAACCCTGTCCGCTTCGGAAAGCGATGCGAAGTTCGATCTCGACAGCGACGGCCTTGCCGACGACACCAGTTGGGTCGGTTCCGGCGATGGTTTTCTCTACCTGGACCGGAATGACGATGGTACGCTCACCAATGTAGGCGAGATCAGCTTTATCGATGACGTTCCCGATGCCACGTCCGACCTCGGTGGTCTGCGAGCATATGACACAAATGGCGATGGCCTTTTGTCAGTGCTTGATGAGCGTTTTACCGATTTTGCAGTCTGGCAGGATATCGATGGTGACGGCGCTGTCGATGTCGATGAGACCTTCAGCCTGGTGGATCTGAGCATCGCATCGTTCGATCTTACCGGAACTGCGGTCAGCAGCACGACGCAGCTGGGCGAAGTGGCAGTCCTCAATACGGGACGCTACCAGTTGGGTGATGGAACCGAACGCGGCTTCATCGATGCTGCACTGACCTATTTCTCGGCGGCGACCAACCTTCCCGAATTCGAACCTGAAAAGGTCACGATCGGGCGGGGCCGTTATCGCTGGGCGATGGCGGGCAGGTTCACAGATGAGACTGGACCGAATACGATCGCGGAATATTTTGGCAAGTCCTACGGGATGCTGTCGCCGATCGTTCTCGATCTCGATGGCAACGGTATCGGGCTCCAACATCGTAGCAGAACTTCGGCGCGCTTCGACATGGACGGAAATGGCGTACGCGACGACACCGGGTGGCTTTCTGCAGGTGACGCCTTCCTCGTCATCGACCGCAACAATGACGGCCTGATCACCCATGCATCCGAACTCAGCCTGGCATCGGAACTGCCCGATGCGCAAAGTGCGCTGGCGGGCCTTGCTGCTCTAGACAGCAATGAGGACGGCAAAATCGATGCGAGCGATGCGCGTTTCAACGAACTGCGCCTCTGGGTCGATGCCAACAGTGACGGCATTACCGATGCGGGAGAATTGCGCACCCTCGAAGAAATCGGGATCGCTTCGCTCGATCTGACTTCGCAGGTAACATCCGATCGCGACAAACTCGACGGGAATGCCGTGCTCGCGTCAGCCAGCTTTACCTGGGAGAACGGAGACATCGGCGATATGGCCGATGTGTCGCTCGGCTATCGTCCGTCGAAAGGTGCTGCGCTACGCCGTTCTGGGCGGTTTGCAGCCATATTCGAACGATTGTCGTCTAACTCGGAACAGGTTGATCTGGATAACGAATTGGGTGGTCCGGCCACCGCGCTTGATCGCTTGCTTGAAGCGATGGAAGCGGATTTTGAGATGTCGGTCGATACAAGCGACATGGCGGGTTCGGACTTGAACATGCAATCAAGGGCGTTGCTCCCGGCGCGGCGGCAACCCTTAGTTGCCGCCATCGAAGCGAACGACAATCCGATGTCGGCTCGCCTTGCCCTCATCCGCCAGGAAATCGCGGCGTTCAATGGCTCCGGGGTGGCCGAAATGCAGGAAATACGCCGATTGCATGTCGCCGGAACCGATTGGTTCGCGTAACGATGTGGAGCGCCGAAGTGTGAGTTTCGGCGCTCCATAACCCTGTTTGGTCAATGCTTTGCGAGAGTGTAGCCTGCATATAGAAGGTCAGTAGCAGCGCAGCGGCAAGGCGTTATTCCATCCGTTGATGTCAGCCGCGCCGATATCGACTGGATGGGGGACCCGGCCTTTCTGGATGCGCCGCTAGACGGTCGTTCGGAGCTTGCCCCCCAGTTTCAGGCAGCCGCCGCGGAAGAAGGTCTATTCGATCTCTCCGCTCCAGAACCGGTAATCGTCGATCCGATCAGGATCGAGTTGCCCGAGCCCAATGTCCCGACGCTGGCAGAGCAGGCCGAAATCGACTGCCTTGCATCAGCCATCCACTTCGAAGCCCGCGGCGAACCCACTGACGGCCAGATCGCTGTCGTCGAGGTCGTCCTTGCCAGGAAGGCAAATCCCCGCTGGCCGGCAACCGCCTGCGGCGTCATCGCACAGCGCGCGCAGTTCTCGTTCGTGAAGCGCGGCAAGGTCCCCAAGGTCCCGCACGAATGCCACGAGCGCCATAGCGCATTGGCCCGAGAAGTGGTCGAAGGTCGCAAGACCGCCGGGATGCAATCAGCCGTCTATTTCCACGCTGATTATGTCGCGCCGTCGTGGCGCAAGCGCGTCAAGAAGATGGGCCAGATCGGCAATCACATCTTCTATTCGGCGACCTGAACTCGAAGGAGTTGGAGGGCGGGCCAGCGCTGCGTAGCAGCCAGGCTGAATTCGCGGCGACTATCGTCGAGGACAGCGATACCTGTCGGGACTAAACCCGCACAACACTGACTCGCCCATAAAAGTGCAGGCTAACACCTGCAGAAAATCATATCGGACGAAACCTGAGCCATGACAAGGGCTTAACGCGCAAAAGCATCGCGCAGGCCAATAAATCTCGCACCAGCCGTGTTGTTGCCGATCACGAACCTCAGCTTCCCGACCAGCCGATCCGCAGGCACGAACCCAACGCCGCCGTCAGCGATGGCATAACGGCTGTCCAGGCTGTCATCGCGGTTGTCGCCAAGGACGAACACATGATCGTCGGGAACGACGATCTCGGCGAACTCGTCAGACACGGCCGGCGCGATATCGAGCGTTGCGAACCGCTTTCCGTTCGGCATGAACTCGACATCACGATGAAACCTGCAGGCAGGCTCTCCGGCATCATTCAGCGCATTCTGTTCGACGATGCCCGGCAGAGACAGGCAATTGACCCCCTTCATTGGCGCGAGGAAGTCTTCCATTTTCGATGAGATGATCCACTGATCATTGAGAAACAGCTGCCCGTCATGCATCGCCAGCCGGTCGCCGGGCAGGCCAATGACCCTCTTCACGATATTCATTCCCGGCTTTTTCGGATTCTGGAAGACGACGATGTCCCCTCGATCCGGAAGGGCAGCACCGACCATCGGCGTGGCCGGGGCAGACGGTACAAACGACCGCGGCGAAACACCGAAATCAAAGCGGGAGGCGACGAAGAAGTCTCCAACCTGCAGCGCAGGCATCATCGAACCGGAAGGCACGTAGTACGGCGCAAAGAGCACCGATCTTGCCAGAAAGGTGAGCACGCACGCCATGCCCACCATTTTCGCGATGCGAAGCAGCCCTTCCTTCAGATGCCTCTGGCTGTCTGCTCGCATCATTCCTCCTGTCATGGCCAGAGCGGCCCTTCTTCTCTCAGATTTTAGGATGAACATCTGAAAGGCGGAAAAAGGTTCTCGCGAACGAAGGCGAGAGACCGACGAACGAAGGAAAAAGAGATGAGCGACTTTCCCACCGGCTGGGCGCTGCAGAAGCCTGTCCAGACGATCGAGCCGGACGAGTTCGCCCGCATGTGGCGTGCAAACCAGCTCATTGCCACGCACAAGCGCGACGGCCATCGCGGCCATGTCATCACCGCTGGCGCCGAAACGCGCATCTTCAGCCGTAACGGCACCGTCGAGATCACCGACAAGCTGCCGCACCTCGTTGCTTATTACGCCAAGGCGCCCGAGGGCTACCTCATCGATACCGAGCTTCACACCGAAGGCGAGGGAACAACCTCGCTCCAGGACGCGATGAACTACGATCCCTCGCGGGTTCGCTCCTCGCCGTTCGACATGCTCGACATGACCGGCCGTCTTGCCACTGAAGGCTACGAAGTGCGCCGCGGCAAGCTCTCGCAGCTCGAGGAAATCATCGGGCGCGACACCTCGGTCTGGGGCGGCGGCGTTGACTACCAGATCGCCAAGGGTGCCAGCTACGAGGACGTTCTGGCCCAGATCGAGCGTGACCAGATCGAAGGCGTGGTCGTCTGGCATCGCCTTGGAGCACACAAGCTCAACACCAATGGATCGACGAAGCGCGGCCAGAGCTGGAAGATCAAGATCCGCCTTACCGAAGACGTCATCGTCACCAAGGTCAATCCGGCGAAGGACCCGGCAAACATCCTCGCGAGCATCGAGGTTTCCCGTCGCCAGTCCGATGGCACTCTCGCCAAGGCTGGAAAGATCGGCTCGTTCGAAGTCGGTTTCGACAAGGCTGCCGCCCTCGCGCGCGGTGCAGGCTTCGTGGTCGAGATCAGCCACTTCGGCGAAGACGAGCGCGGCAACCTCGTGTTCCCCAAGGTAACCCGCCTGCGCGACGATCTCGCGGCCGACTTCGGGATCACCGCATGAGGCCCCGCCGCGAGGAATTACCGCTCGAGGCGGAAGGCAATGGCGAACGCCTGCGCCAGATCGAGTTCGACCAGGCCGATGCCCCGATGCTTCTCCATGCCCTCATCATCGGAGCCAACACGGCCCTGATGTGCGGGGGCAGGCAGGCAACTCAGCGCATGGCCTATTACGCCCGTCTCATCCGAGACCTGTGCCCGCCCGGCCACGAACACCTTCGCCGAGAAGAGGACCTTTGCGAAATCGCACTCGCAATGCGCGAGGCTCCGCATTGGTCCTTCACTTTTGCGCCGGAGCGTTGGCGCAGCAATGGCGAAGCAATCATTCGGGTCGGCAAGAAGGCTTGGACCTCGGCCTACATGATTACCCAGCCTCAGGCTGACGAGCTTCGCGGCTGCATCGAGGCGATCGCGCCGCTGACCTGCACTTACATCGACACCCCCGAATAACGGAGACCCACATGCAGATTCACGTCATCAAGGGCATGCGCCGCCACGTCGCTTTCGACGACCTGGCATTCTTCGACAAGGATGCCGCAGCCAAGAAGGCCGCTGCCAAGGTAGACAGCATCGTGATGGAGGCCAACGGCGAGATCCATGCTTACATGCAGACGCCCGCCGGGCAGAAGCATCCGCTCGAACCGATCGAAGGAGTCGATGAAGGCAACTGGTTCGAGAAGATCCAGGACGCGAACCGCGCCTTTCTCATCTGCCAGCTCGGACGGCCTGCTGCCGATGCCGCGGCCCTCGTTGCTGCCAGCCATGACGAGGTCGCCGAGAACACGGGCTACAACGTCGATATCGTCTCGATCGACCTCGAAGACGAGGACAAGCTGCCCCAACGCGATCTTGCCGCAGCGGTCGATTCCGGCCTCTGCAAGCTAGAGCAGCTTCTCTACATCCATCACAACCCTGAGGATGCTGAAGAGCCCGAATACGAAGTCGAGACCGCCAAAAAGTTCGAAGATGCCTTTGCCGATGCACGCAGGCTCGCAGAGCAGGCCACCGGCAAGATTGCCTACGAACCCGCAACGGACGAAGGCCCTGCCGGTATCATCGTCGATGCAATCAGCAATCTTAGCTGCATCGATGCGGCCGAAAGCTTCGACAAGGCGGAGAGCGGCTACTTCACGCTGAAGGACGGTCGCGAGTTCACGTTCTCGGTTGAAGAGCGGGCGAAGGCCGACTGATATGCAGAACCTCGACCTTTTCCGGGAATTAAGCCCTGCGAATGACGACGAGGCAGCGCTCGCATACGACCCGGAGCTGTCGCAGTACATGACGCCGGCATGGGCGGCTGAACTCATCGTTCAGCACGCCCTGCCGCGTTTCGCAGACGACGCGGTCATCATCGAACCGTCGGCAGGTATCGGACGATTCCTAGACGCCTTGCCGGCCCGGTATCGCAATATCGGCATCGAACTGGACCCGCGCCTCGCTGCAGTCGCCAGGGCCAAGGGCCACGAGATCATTGTCGGCGACTACCGAACCGTCGAACTGCCTGTCGATCATGCCGATGCCATCATCGGCAACCCGCCATTCGAAACCCGGCTCTTTGACGGATTCCTAGAGCGGTCCCACCCTCTGCTCGACGATGGCGGACAGGTCATCATGCTGCTGCCTGCATACATCTTTCAGGCTTCGTCCCATGTGGTGCGATGGAACCGCCGGTGGAGCCTCGAACAGGAGATGATGCCACGCAACATCTTCGGCAAAATCAGCCATCCCCTGATGCTCGCCCGGTTCACCCGCGACCCAGAGCCGCGCCTGAAAGGCCTGATCCTCTATCACGAGACCGATGCGATCCGTGACATGCCCAAGGTCTATCAGCGTGCAGTCGAAGAAGGCCGCTCCGGCTGGGCTGCCGTTGTTCAGCAAGCGCTCGAGAACCTGGGCGGAACATCTCGGCTTCCCGAGATTTACGCAGAGATCGGGCCACGACGACCGACGGCCAACAAGTTCTGGAAAGAGAAAATCCGACAGACACTCCAGCTGACCTGCAACCGTGAAGAAGACGGTCGTTGGTCCTTGCGGCGCGAGGCAGCATGACAAGCGACATTCAGCGTCCTTTGCCCGCGCCAGACCAAAGACCTTGGTGGCAAGAACCCCTCCAGGATCTGACCGACGAAATACGCGCGAAGGAACCGGACTGGGGCTGGACCCATGGCGGATGCTGGGCCTTCGCTGCCGCCTTGGCCAAAGCCTATGGGGGAGAGCGACGCGTCGTGCTCGTTTGGGATAAACGAGCTGACGATTGGTGGGGCCACCATGCAGTCGTGGAAATGGACGATGGTCGAACCTACGACTACGAGGGCGTGTTCGAGATGCCTGCCGGCGGCGGTTTCGACGGCCATGCCATAGCCAAGCTAGTCCCTCCTGACGGCGAAGACGGATACCATTGGCTCGATGACGAGATATGGCTGTCCGATGATCAGCTCAGCCGTCTCGACGCCATCTTCAAATGACGAAAGCAACCATGGTCGCAGAAATCGCAGCAAAAGACGCAGATCTGGAGAAGGTCGCGGAAGCTCTTCTCGAGATAGGCCTTGAGGTTGTCTGGGACGAAAGTGCTTCGGGCTTTCTGGAGGGTATCGAGATCAGGAACGGCGTACTCCATGTAAGCCGGTCCGCTGTCGCTTCGGACCTTCTTCACGAAGCCGGGCATCTTGCCATCATGCCTCCCATCATCAGAAGGCAGGTGACAGGCGATGTGGAAGACGCGGCGCACGCCGTCGACGCGATCTACGAGGCGCATCGCGGCAACGACGCGTTCCTGGAATCTCCGCTCATGCGGGCGCTGCTCCAGATGTCTGACACCGAAGCAACGGCGTGGGCTTACGCCTTCGGCCTGCGCTGCGGCCTCGCGCCGGACCAGATCATCAGGGGCAGTACCTATGACGGCGCAGGCGACGAGATAAGACTGATGCTCGGGATGAACTGCTACCTCGGCATTCACGGCCTGAAGGCGGCCGGTTTCATCGAGAACACGAAGCAGTTCCCTGAGCTCAGAAAGTGGCTGCAGGACGCGACCTGAAGTCGTGACACCATCTATGGTAAGGAAAAGATCATGGGCCAGAGCCAGGTCATCAATCTGGGCACACATCCCAAGGCAAGTCGCGGCATCAAGAAACAGTTCCGCTCGCTAGAGGCAAAGCCAACCGGACTGTTCAGGACTGCCAGCCAGGCTGGCGCCTACGTCGAGATGCATGCTGCCAAGCTGCCGGGGCAGGAAGTTGACGGTATCGATAGCTGGATCGTCACCCGCGATCTCGTCGCGATGACATACCAGCACTATGATGACCGCCTGCAGCTCGACAACCTCATGATCGCGCTTTCGCGCGCGCTGAGGCTCACGGCCGAAGTCGCAGGCAAGGTAGCTGCTGGCGAATTCCGCGGCACGACGATGACCGTCGAGGTCGAGATCACCGATCAATTGGCGCGGCTGGCATTTGTCAGTGACAGCCAAGTAGACATCTACCTCTTCGCCCGGTTCGAAGACACCTACGTCCCGATCGACCAATCGAGCTCGAAGGCCTAGCCGGACGCAAAAGACCGCTGCATGCCTGTCGGCAGCAGCGGTCCTGAGGCAAACCGAAAGGCTCTTACCGACCGAGGCTCTGGCCGAGCGCTGCGGCCAACCCTGCCTGCTGGAACTGTGTCGGCTGCGGCTGGGATTTTGGAGCAGACATCTGCCGCTTTACCTCGGCTTCAAGGCGCGCGGCAAAGTCCGGCGAATTGGTAGGCCGACCTTCGAGAACGGCTTGTCCTGGAACCGGCACGTAGCGGATCTGCGCTGCCTCGCCCTTGAGGCCAAGCTCGCGTCCATGCTTTTCCGACCAGCCTTCGGCCTTGCTCCACGCAGCGACCTCGGCATCAGTTGCCCTCGCAAGGTTTACCCGGTCAACGCCCTGGACCTTCACAACGACGCTGCGACCGGACTTGTCCTTGTCGGCATAGAAGCGAACAAGGTCACCTTCCTTGAGGCGCTCCCAGCGTTCGAGACCGCCCCATTTGCTCAGCCGGGTCGTCGAAGTCCGCTGTCCTTCAAGGATCGCGTCGAACGTCGACTTCTGCTGCATGCCCGGACGGGCATCGGCGCCATAAGCGAAATACATGGTCGCCTCGAGCTTCACTCGCGTCGTCTCGTCGACCGCATGACCTCGCTCCTGGCGAGGTTGAGCCTTCTCCGGAGCAGGGCCGGCCTGCCTTAAGGTTTCTATCGCCCAGTCGCCAAGGATGTCGGGGCTGGGCATATCGGACTTCATTCCGGACAGCGGCACGCGGCCCCTGGCAACGCGCGCAGCATTGAACTGCCAGGCATCGTCGCGCTTGCGCCAGCGACCGGCTGCGGAAATCTGGTCGCCTTCTTTCAGCGCCATGAAATCCTGCATCACGTCGAATTCCTTCCCGTTCTCGAGACGGTCAGACGTGATATTTACAGGGATCGGACGCTTGCCGTCTGCTTCGCGGATCATGAGGCGGGCATTGACCACCATGCGGCCTGCAACGTTGTCGAAGCTCGCTTCGGGAGGCGCAGCCAGTTTGCCGTAGAGCGGCTTCTGCGCATCCTTGTCACGAGCCTGGGCAGCTTCACGAGCCACATCCTCGGGACGCTCAATCAGCCGGCCCTTGTCCATCACCATCGCACCGGACGGCTTGGCATAGAGCGAGACGCTCAGGCCTTCGAGGTGCTGGTGGACCAACGGCTCCACCTTCTTCCAGTCGAGGCCTCCGTTCCCGCAGCCGGGCGGGGGAAGAGCAACCGATTTCAGGCCAGCTTCCCGCATCTTCTCACCGAGCTCAGCCAGGCCCTTGTCGACCCAACTGAACTCGGATGGATCCCTGAAATGGTCCTTCGTGCCGAGCGCCGCCCACTTACGCCCATCCGGCAAATCGAAAAGCAGGGCCCGACCAGGACGCATTTCGCCGGACCTGATCGCAGCCTCATAGTCGGCCATGATCGAGGGAAAGCGCTCCTTGAAAGCGAGCGCAACGCCCTTGCCCATCACACCGTTTCCGTAGCGGGAAAGTTGACAATTGACAGTATTTACGAGGACTTGCGCGCGATCGTCGACGATGTTTCCAGAGACGTAACTGAGCGTTTCAAGGCCGGAGACCTGACCAGGCTGCTTAAAGGCCATGCTTATTATCCCCCTGTTATAGGATCAGCCTTTAGTGTGCCATCCTACAAACATGGCGGCAAACGCTTTCGCGCAAATGACCCGAAACTGATCGCAGCAGACTTTGCGAACCTCTCGCATAAAAGCCGGAAAAGCTTGAATTGCACCTGTAAATAGGCAATGAGGGTTCAATGCTTTGCTCCTTACAAAGCTGCTTTTGCGCACAGAGGTAGGGTAAAACCGTCCGAACCTTGGACACTCCGAGGTCCGCCGATTTTTTGATGCAGAGGATTGACCCCTTTCTGGTACGGCAGCTTTGCTTGGACCAGACAAATTGGGATGGTTTGTAGGATGAGCGCCGTACTGGGGGCTTTGGAAATGCGTGGGTTTTATCGTGTCGAGCCTCGGCACGAGGACATTGCAGTCGCGATAATGAACCGCGAGGATCGTTCCGAGCCTCTCGCGACCGCTGCGCGTGCTGCACTCTCGGCTTCCGGCACCGACGACACGGATCTCCAGAAGCGCGCGATCGCGCTCGCGGCTGCCGAACTGGAGGGCGGCCGCTGGGAAGTTCCACTCGAAAGCACGCGCGAGATCGCAATGCATGTGCTCAGTAATATTCGCCATCAGCAGCTCCTCGGCGAAAAGCTCGAAATCATCGAGCGCGAGAAGCTGCGTGGCGCGACCGTCGACGACAAGATGCCTCACCTGGGGGCCTTCGATGCTGCCATCGTTCGCCAGATGCTCCGGCATCCGGAGCGCGAGGTCGCGTTGCGTGCCGAAGCGCACGGTGATTACGCGTCTCTTGATGCCAGCGAGCAGGAGAAGCTGCTCGGCGACTTCGAATGCGGCGTCTATCTCGACAGCACCGAGATTCACCGCATCGATCTTGAAACCCTTTCCGTCAACAATGCCGGAAAGGGGCAGGGGATGCCCCCGGGCAATCCGTTCGACCAGGGTTTCGGCCGCTAAACGCCACCCTTAATTTTAACGCATCAAGGTCGTCCCATCCGGGGCGGCCTTTTTCTTTGCGCCTGCCAGACGGGCAGAACTGTCTTGAGAAGGAAAACTGGCTATTCGGATTTCCGTGTGGACATCTGATCCGCACGAACCATCCTGGTACGGTCGCTGCAGCTATGCTGCTAGCGGATCCGCCGTTCCGGGAACACGCACGCCGCAATCGGCCACGTTGGGTTCCCCGGGACGCCTAGCCGCCCCGTGCGCGGCGAGGCCGCGCTTCAAGATATTGATTGCCGCATTGTGGTCCCGCTG
>NZ_JAHCBF010000018.1 GCF_018398395.1 Croceicoccus gelatinilyticus
ACCAGCAGGAAGTCTGAATCACAACGCAGCCGAAATGGGAATCCCCCTCGAGTCAGTTCGTGTGGAAACCGCTCTAGTAAATGCGTAGGCCGGTCACCGGCGATAAGGGGTTCGAATTGAACATTGCAGTGACCTTATCTGAGCCGGCCATCGAGTTGCTCCGCCGCTGCGTGTCGTTCGACATCGAAGTTAATCCCAAGACTGCCGAGATTTTTGCCTTCGCCGCTGTGCGCTATGGCAATGGCGCGGCTATCCGGGCAGGGAAGGGCGGCTTGGCACGTGCGCTCGATGAAATGGACGCTGGCCTGTCGCAAAGCGATCATTGTATCGGCCACAATATAGTGCGCCATGATCTGCCGCATCTCGCGACCGTCAGGCCAAACCTCGGGCGAATTGTTCACGCACCTATCGATACGCTATGGCTCAATTCGCTCGCATTTCCGCGCGACCGTTCGTGCACGTTCGATCCAAATTGATAGCCCGATATTAGTGCCGGCTCCCGGACTTCGATACGAAGATCCTCTCGATGTACGCACGCGGCATGACGGTGTACGAGATCCGGGGGTACTTGGCGGATTTGCACGGTTACCCATGCGGTGGTGGAAGCCGTCACCGCATGGATAAGGCCGACCGCTCGACGCCTGCTATCCGTTGGTGTTCTTTGACGCGTTCCGGGTGAGAGTCGGCGACGAAGGCGTTGTGCGCAAAAAGGCGGTTTACATCGCGCTTGGCAACCTGCCCGATGCGATCGACGCAGTGTTCCCCGAAGCGGTCGTTCAGACCTGCATTGTTGATCTGAGCAGAAACTCATTGGGTTTCGATTTCTGGAAAGCAGTAAGGCGATCGCTAGCGCGCTCAAAAGCTTTTATCGTGTAGACAATGCCGAAGCCGGCCTGACCGAGCAGAAGGCGTTCGAGCAAGGCACCTGCGGCCAGAAAAACCCGGCCATCACGCAGAGCTGGCGCCGGCACTGAGAGCATGGCATCCCGTTCTTTGGGTTCGGTGCTCCGATTCGGGGGATCATCTACACGACGAACGCGATCGAAGCGTTGAACTCGAAACTGCGCCAATCCGCCCGTATCCGCAGTCACTTCCTCGGTAACGAGGCGGCCATGAAGCTGCCATATCTCGTTCTCAATCATGCGGTCGGGGGAATGAAACCGTCCTCTTCCAAAAAAATCACTGGCAGGGTCGCGCCATGCCTAGGATACTCTGGTCACAAGTTGATGCACGAGCCGTCGTCCATCCATAGCCGCCCACACTACCTTCAAGATGAAAAAGGGGGAAGATTGCTCTTCCCCCTTTTCCGATGTGGTCCTGTTAAGGACAAGATCAGAAGCCGATCGTTACACCAACGCTTGCTCCGTAAGCCTCAAGGTCGCCGCCGGTCGAAGCGCTGCCGCGAATGAACGCGCCAGAGTTTGCGCCGATATCTGCGAACAGTCCCAAGGTCCCAGTCACAAATCCCTTCGGATCAACTCCCTCCAGAAGGAAGCCTTGCGAGGAGTTGCCCAGGTAAGCCACATCGCGGTTGCCCTTGATGTCACCCTGGAAGGTGTACGACAGGCTCGCTTCCGGACGAATGACGGCAACATCGGTGGTGAAGGCAGTGCCTGCCTTCAGACCAATCGCGGGGGAGAAGACCGTCTTTTCGGCACCTTCGACGACCAGGCTGACCGCCCCGGCGCCTTCTTCGGTGAAGCCGTCGAAGTCGTAACGACGCACCTGAAGGTTGGCGAAGGGAGCGACGAACCCGCCACCGAAGTCGAAGGCATATTCACCACGCAGGTTGAAACGCAGTTCCTTGCTGTCGAAGTCGGCAATGGCTTCGCGGGCCAGCGTCGGCAGGGCACGGCTGGCATCCCAGTCCGACCAGCCGAAGACCAGATCGGCACCAACCGTCACCGAGCCAGCGTTATACTGGGCGTAGGTGCCGACCATCCACGTATCGGCGTTGGCCGAGAAGGGCTGGGCGTCGGTGTCGGCCTCGATGTGGCCGTAGCCGCCACCCAGTCCGAACTCGAGGTTGCCGGTCTGAACCGAGAAGCCCATCGAAGCACCGTAGTTTTCGGTGTCGAGCTCCAGCGAACCGACCGAGCTGTTACCGTCGAAGTCCGCAAAACGACCCGCGGCACCGATCCAGAGACCGAAGCCCGAGTTGCCCCATGCCGTCTGGCGGTTGCTCAGAGCGTCATTGAAGGGCGAAGTCGTTTCGATAGCCGCAAGCGAACCGTAAGCGTGGCCGGAGGCCAGCTCGTTCAGGGCAGCGGAGACTTCATTCGCGGTGAGCAGCGAGTCGAACCCGGCGATCAGCGTCGCCATGTCCTGCGCCAGGGCCAGTTCGCGTACCGAACCGAACGGAGCGGATCCGTTGGCGTCGGCCTGCAGGTCAGCCACTACCGGCGAGATCGCGGCAGTCAGCGCAGCACCGGCGGCGGCGGCGTTGCTGTTGGTGGCAACGCTTTCATAGCCGGTACGGTCGGTCACGACAGAGACGATGGTGATGCCATCTTCAACGCGCGTCGTCAGGCCGAAGCTGACGAACGCGGAGTCGAGCTGGGTGTCGACCGTCGCGGTGTTCGTAACCGTGCCGGTCACGCTCATGATGTCCAGCGTCGCGCCGTCGGCATAGATGCCGCCGATCGGCGTCAGGACATTCACCGTGCCTGCCAGGTCCAGGTCGCCATCGACAGCCACGAAGCTGTCATCCAGCGACACGGCCTGACCGAAGGCATTCTCGATCGTGGTGAATAGCGGCTGGCTCACGCCGATCTGCTGCACGCCCAGAATATCGACGCTGGTTCCGCCGGTCACGCCGGACGGGAACACGCGGACGAGATCCGGCAGCACGCCAAGGGTGAGTGTGCCGGTGTCGGTCTGCGTGAAGTTGCCTTCCTGCACGATGGTGACACCGTCGACAGCCACCAGGCCTTCACCCACCAGGTTCGAACCGAACTGCGGCTGTTCGAGCATAACGATCTGGCCCAGCACCAGCGATGCGGAGTTCACTAGGTCGCCGCGCAGGCCCAGCGGGCCGCCGTTGCTGGAGAGCTGCAGCTCGCCGCCATTGATGGCGAGAGTACCCACATCGAAGGTGTAGAACGGCAGGTCGTCGTTATCACCCGGCACGTATTCCGCACCGTGGATGAGGAAGATGCCCTCGTCGTTCTTGTTGAGCGTTTCGACACCCAGGACAGCGGTTGCACCCACGAGCGACGAGAGGCCACCCGTCGGATCGAGCGCCAGCGCCGTGTTGGAGTCGAGGCCGAGGTAGCCCGCACCGTTGAGGTTCAGAGTGGTCGCCGTGAAGCGATCACCCGTTTCCGGATCGTACTCGGCAACAACCGGGCCCGACGTGATCGAACCGTCGTTGAGGTTGAGCGTAGCGTCGATCGCGCTGGTCAGGACCATCGGATCGATGTCACCGAAGGCACCTTCGACATAGATGCCGCCGCCGAGCATGGCGTTCTGTTCGAGCGTGTAGCTTTGGACGAACGGATCGTACTCTTCGGTGACGGTCTGCTCACCAAACGCGGTGAACGTATCGACGCTGGTGGTCTCGTAGTTGTCGACGTTGTCACCAAACACGATGCCATCGGCGATCCAGCCGTCATTCAGCACGGCGCCCGTTGTACCAGCCAATTCAACCCGGCCAGCAATCATGCCTGCGTTGTCGACAAGCATGTCCCCGCCAACCGGCGCATAGGTGTTGGTGTTGGTCCGGGTTTCGAGCAGGTCGCCGGGATTTTCACGGAGGTAGGAGTAGGTAAGAGCCTGCCCCAGCCCGTAAAGTTCGATGTCGCCATAGATGTCACCGTTGTTGATGACCGTAGCGTTGCCCAGGGCGTACAACTCGACGTCGGCAAAGTTGCCGTCCTCGGCACCGATTTCACCATCATTCAGCAGAGTGGCGTCACCGGCAATCGGAGTTCTGAACGACGTGAAGCTCTCGCCCGTCAGCACGCCATCGGTGAAGACCGGCGTGCTCGTCGAACCATGGGTCTCGTTATAAGCGGTCAGATCTACGTCACCGTAGTCGGTAGCCACGCGGGCACCTTCACCGATGGTAACGCCGATGTTACCGCCGATGGCATAGATACCGCCAACGACAGACACCGAACCGTCGACCGGCTCAACGATTTCCAAGGAGACGTCGCCGTTAGAGGAAGTCGTAAGTTCGGTCTGTTCAAAGGTCTGCGTCACAACGCCTGCAAGCGTCTGCACGCTGTCGGAGGTGCTGGTGCCGCCGATCGAATAGGCAGTGATCTGCCCGTCCACGTTGCCTGTCAGCGATACCGCAATGTCGCCACCTTCGGTTCTGGCATTAAGGTTGCCGAACACGAAACCGCCCACGTCGGCGAAAATGTCGCCGCCAGCAGAGCTGTTCGAGTTGCTGTTGGTGATCTCGCGATAGACGAGGGGATCGTCCGCCAGGATGGTGGTGGTGCCAGTGCTCTCCGACGTGGAGTTGGTGCCGTTCGAGAACAGGCCAACCGAGCCGGTTTCACCGTCAGGCCCGATGGCAAGCGAGATGCCGCCCGCCTGGGTGTAGGCGTTGACACTGCCGTCGACGATGGCATCGCCGATAGCGATATCGACTGCGCCCGACGCGGCCGTGCTGGAGCTGGAGTTGCTCTGCACGGATTCGCCGCTGAGGAAGGTGCCGTCTTCATAGACTTCCGCCATATCAGTGCTCGAGGTGCTCTCGGAGTTCGAGCCATAGCTGTTGGCGTAGATCGAACCGACCTCGGCACCGTTCATCAGGCCAATGGCAATGTTGCCACCGGCAGACGAAGCATTGACGCCGCCGTTCACCGTGCCGCCATCGATAGCGATCGCGGTGGTGCCAGCGGAGGTCGAGCTGGTGTTGCTGCCGGAGCTGGCGACGACACGATCCCCATCGAGCTGCGACAGGTCGTTGCGGTCGAGGCTCTGTTCGTAGGTGCTTTCACCCGTGTTGTCGAAGCTGCCGGTGTTCAGGTTCAGGTTGCCGAGAATCAGACCCGTCACGGAGGCCGTGTTGTCCCCGTGCGCGTTCTGCGTCACCGTGCCACCCTGCACCTGCGCAAACCGCACAGCGCCGACCGTGCCGGAATAGTCGCCGGACACGCTGCCGCCGCTGGCGGTGTTGGAGTTCGACGAGCTGTTGGCATAGGTCGAAACGAAGGATCCGTCGTCAGCATAGACGGTTTCGCCCTGCCCTTCGAAAGAGCTGGTCGAATCGAAGCCTTGGGCGTTCGCCGCGATATTGCCGGTAACGGCGCCCGCATTGTCGACCGTGACATCGCCATGGGCGAACACGTTGACATTGCCATCAAGCAGGCCGCCAGCTTCGTTCACGAAAGAAGCATCGCCGCCCGAAGCGGTGGAGCTGTTGGTGCTGCTGTTCTCGAACGATGTGGAAATCAGATCGAGCGTCGTCTCCTCGCGCACGGTGGTGCTCGAGTTGGCGTTGCTGCTCGTGCTGTCAGTGGCAGTGGAGTTGACCGCAACGTTGGCGTTCACACGGCCGCTGTTGGTGAAGTCGGCTCCACCCTGGCCCTGCACGTTCACGTTGAAGATGCCGGCGCCCGTGGCACCGACCTGGCCCGTGTTGGTGACGCTGGCGACACCGCCGGTTGCCGAATTGGCTTCCGCAAAGGAAGTCATGCTCGTGGAAAGGGTGCCATCCGGCGCGTTGAGCGAGGCGCTCTGCTGTTCGTAGGTATATGCAGAACCGTTCGCAAAGGCAGAGACGTTTGCGTCCGCCATGCCTGCGTTGGTGACAGTAGCATCGCCGGTCGCCTGCGCGATAATCGCGCCGCTGACAGAGCCGGAGGCCGCAACGTCAACCGACGCATCGCGAGCGATGTTGCCTTGTTGATAGGCGTAGTCGCTGGTGCTGCTGCCAGCAGCCGGATCGCTCACACTGACTGCGTCAGTGGTGTACTGAAATCCGCTGGCACTAGCATTGATCGAGCCATCGACTTCACCCGCGACCGCAACAGTCACATCGTCGTTCGAACCAGCATTGACCGAACCCGTCGACGCGGTTGCCGCAACATCAAGCACCACACCGCCGGTTTCCGCAGTGGTGTAAGCCTCTTCGAAGGTGTTGGTGGTCACTCCTGCGGTGGTCTCGGTGCTGGAAGCGGATTCATAGGAACCGTCGTAGGAGTTGAGCGAGACGTTGTTGGCAGCGCCCGTGATGGCCACATCCACATCCGCACCACCGTTGACGAAGAGGTTGCCGTTCAGCGTGCCGCCTAGCGTCACGGCGACAATCGAACCCGTTGTGTCATTGAATGCATTGATACGAACATCAACGGCATCGGTTTCCGTGCCGATCACACCGGAATTCACAAAAACCATTTCCTGATCCAGCAGGAAGGCATCGATAGCCGCGTCAGGCTGCCCCACAGCCGCGCCAGCTTCTATGCTGACCGAAACGCCGTCTTCTGTGCCGAGCACTCCGGCGATGCCGGTTTCCACGTCAATAGCAGTAACATCATCGCCGCAAACCACGTCGTCGCCCGTCGTCACACATGCTGCCTGCGCGGGTGCCGATAGCGACACCGCCAAGGCTACAGCAGCCGAACTCGCACAAAGTGCGTTCTTAAATTTCATCTGAGGAACCCCCAACATTATGCCGATATCCACCGGCAAAAACCTTTCTTTCGACCCTGACCGTTTGCCTGGAGCCAACATTTCTAATGCACGGGAGCGCAGTATCGCAGCGGGATAGTACCGCGACCAAATCGTGAAAATTTGCGATAAGAACGTGAATTATTCTAGATTAGGTTCGCAATTTCAAAATGATGGATTAGGTGCCCTCGGAGTCCGTGGGGGGTGGTTGAATATGGAAGAGAGACGATACGCATTATACTTGCGTGGCTATCCGAGGCTCGTCGATCCGACAGGCGCAATACTTGATGTTTCCAGCAGAAAAGCTTTAGCGTTACTGGCGCTTCTGGCGACTGGTTCCAGAGGTACGCGTTCGCGCGCATACCTGCAGCAAAAGCTCTGGGGTTCTCGCGCAGCGCGCCAGGCCCAAAGCAGCTTGCGCAGGGAAATCGCCAGCCTGCGCAAGGCGGCTCCCGGCCTGCCACTGTCGTCTACCTACAGGACGGTCGCGCTGGAGCTATCGCAAATCTCGATCGACATCTACGATCCGAGTATGAGCCAAGGTAGCATCGCTGACTTTCTCGAGGGGCTTGATCTACCGGGTGAGGAGGACTTCGAAGACTGGTTGCGCGAAGTCAGGAATTCTTTTGCCGAAGGAGTGGTTTTCCAGCAGTCCAGAACGCCTCCCTCGGCAGCTCAGGCCGAGATACCCGTCACCCCAACCGTGGGCATAATCCTCCCGCCCGCCAAAGTCCCAAAGTCCCATCAGGACTATGAATTTCAGCTGATGCAACGTGATGTCATCTATCGGATGTCGGTCGGCAACAGGCTGCGCCCGGTGGTGATACCAAAGGCGAAAACACTCGATGATAACCATTCGTACTTGGCCTTCATCGACTTGCACAATTTTGCGGAAGAAGAAGAAGAAATCTCCATCAGTATCTTCTCAGGCAGGGGCATCGGCAAGGCACGTCAGGGCGTAATGGTGGGAAAAAGGCGGTGCAAACTCAGCGTTCGCTCTTACTCAAGGCAAGAACAGATCGCGGCGGAGCACCTCGTGGTAAACGTGCTGGCCCTGCTCCAGCAGGATATCGTTGAACGCGCGCGCTATTCGGAGGTGGACAGCGACGGGCAGAAACTCTGGAAGGCCAGATCCATCATCGAAGAGGGGGACGTCGATAACTGGGACGAAGCCCGAGAGCTTTTGCTCTCAATGTCCTCGCTCGACCAATCGCTGGAAGCCTATGGGGAGCTCTATCGCATCGCGATGTTAGAGATCATCATACAAGGAGAAACGCAGAGTAACTTAGAAGAGCTTGCCATGAAGATCGACGATCTGACTTTTCATCGCGGCGTCGATGTTGTCGCGATGAGCTATCGCGGTTTCGGCCTACTGCTTTTAGGGGACCACAATGCGGCTGCGAACATTCATGGCCGCCTCGATCAGATTGCCCCGCTCAACCATTGGGTTTGTATGCTGGGTGCGTTGATTGAGCTGTCCTCAGGTCGATGGGGCCAGGCAATGGATGACTGTTGCAACATATTTCGCGGCATGCACGCGGATGCCTACACGGCACCATTCATCGCATTCCATGCCCTGCTTGAATTCTATCGCGGTGAATACGAGGCTGCCACCGACGCGGCGCGCAGTGCACTCACCGTCGGCAAGCGGGCCGGGATCGCGGCGCTTGTCTTTAATTTGGCGCAGCGCAGAACTGGCTCGAAAGAGAAAGCGGTCGGTAGCTCCGAGCTGTTGAACGGCGAGGATCTGAAGCGATTTTCATCTATCCTGAAGCTAATTTTTGCGATTAGTCCAAGCCTTGGCGAAACGTTGCAGGGTGAACTTGGGGGCGCCGCGTATTTACAGGATAGAGAAAGAGCGCAGCCAGATAGCGGATACCCAGTCAGACACAGAATGAAGTAGCAATGTTGGGGGGCATCGGGGCCAGCTCGGGCGGCGAACATCGCGGTCCTTCCAGCTTCCTTCCTGGATCATCATCTGCCGAAAAAATTGCAAGCAACAGTGGTCCCGTGGCGCTCGATAATGTACTCGCGTGCGAGGGTCGGGCCGAAGTCGTGATAGTGCTCACGCAAGGCGTCGCTATAGCGGCGATTGCTTGGCCGGCCGCGTTTGCGCGAGATCAGTCCGGGTGCACCTTCAGCTCGCAATCGCTCCAAAGGCCGAAAAATCTGCCGCCGTTTGAGAGCAAGGTTGACCACGGCATCATCGATCCGAAATTCACCGCGCTCGACGCGCATCAAGGTATCAAACCGCGAAAGCTCGCCATGGCTCATCGCCACCACCGTCATAGCCAAGTCCTCCCGCCTTGCAGGAAGACATGCCACCGGAACCGCGAGACGTCCCGGTTGTGACATCTCTAACTTGCGGGGTGTGACATTTCTAAATTGCTCTTACAAGATCCCGAAGCGGATAATGTTTCTTATGTTAAATTTAACTCTCCTTGGAGCGAGACCGAGGCCCTAGAAGCCGTATTTCTCACGCCGCAGTCGAAAGGCATTCTCGCCACCTTCCATGATCTGTTTGATTGCTTCGCGGGCTTCGGGAATGTCGATTGCGCCCCGCCCTTTGATCGTGCCGCGAGATTGATCGTCGCTATTGCGATAGCCAAACCAGATGACCAGCTCGGCATCACCGTTCACGACGAGATTGGCGTTGTGGCTGGCAAATACGATCTGGCGCATCTGCTTCGCAGCCCATAGCTGTTCGACAATCTGCAACATGACAGGGTTGTCGAGGTCTTCCTCGGGCTGATCGACAATGAGCGGAGGACCGAGCTGATTGAGCAAAGTGCGCAGCAACGCGGTCGCCTGTTGACCGGCAGACGCATTCTTGAAGGGTATATAGTCCGCCTCTTTGGCGCGAAATTCATAGACCGGCACCGACTTGATGGGCGTCAGGGCGAGCGAGAGCCAGGTTTCGGGCTTGAGATACTGCGCCATGCGATCAAGCTGGTCGAGTTTCAGGCCTGCCGCCGTCAGTGTTGGCGCAGCAGGGCGTTCCTCGGAAACCGCATTCCCCGGATCGAATTCAGCCAGCTTTTCGAGTTCGCCGAGCACTTTCAGCCACGTCATCTTGGGGTCTTCGGCATTGACGATATACTGCCCCAACTCCTCGATTTTGGCAGATTGGACGCGCGAGCCGGTGAGGTTCTGCCGGAGCAGATCCACAAACGCGCTCGCATCGGCATAGGGCTTGAGGGTCACGCGAATTGCGCTCTCGGAACGCTCGGTCAATGCCTCGCCTTCGCGGGTTAGCAGAGCATCGCGCTCTTCCTGCGCCGACAACCACTCCCCTCGCGCGGTATCGAACAGCGTTTCGGCAGATTTCAGAGACGCCAGAGTTTCACGGGTGCGGGTAGATTCCGCAGCCAGTTCCGCCGCGCGGGCTTCCAGATTGCGCAGTTGTTCGAGCCGTTTACGGTGCGAAGAAGAGCGTTCGACGGCTTCATTATAGCGCGCCCTGAAAGCCTCGTATTTGGTATCCCACTGCGTCCAGGGGACATCCGCTTCCGGTGCAGGTTCAGCGATGGCTTCCGCTGACTGCGACAGAGTGTTCAAAGCCGTCTGCGTTTCCGAAAGGAAATTCGCATAGGCCTGCCGCGCCGCCTGCAATATCGCCGCTTCGGCTTCCGGCTTATCGGGGGCTACAGGCGACAAAGCGCCGGCTTGGTCGGTGACGATCTGCGCGAGTTCATCGACTTTGCGCCGGATGGTTTCGCCCGATGCCTGCCAACGCTCAACCTCGGTGTTGGCGTTGGAATAGTCATTGGCCTGATCGAGCGTTTGGCGATCGGCATCGGAAAGGCCGGTCAGCGACTGCTTCAGGCTTTCCGCCTGGCCGGTGATCGACTGGTGTTCGAGAACACGGTTGGCAAGCGTGCGGTTGAGTTCGTTAAACCGTTGCCGGGTCGCAAACGTCTCGCGCATTTTGTTGGCGCGATCAGCCGCCTTCCGGTCAAGGCGATCGAGGTCGCCCTTGATTGGCGCGGTGATGAAACGGGTCAGTTCGTCGATGCGCACACTGACATCACTCAACTGCTTCTGGCTGTAAGCCTGAATCGGCAGAAGGGTGCGGACTTCCTCTTCCGAGCACGGTCGGAATTCCTCGCGCCCGATCTTCATCTGCACGGAGCCGTCAAGGCTTGAACGACGCACCACATGCGGAACGCCATTGAGCATGTAGGTGACGGTGACGCCCTCCCCCAAGGGCTTCAAAGTCTGCTCGATCAGTCGGGCACGGCGAGACTGATAATTCGGGGTATCATCATCGACATTCGACGGGGGCTGATCGCAGAGCGCCCACCGTACATATTCAAGGACGGTCGATTTGCCCGTCCCGCGACCGCCGATCAAGGCGCTGTATTGGGGGTTAAGCTCGGCATCGAGCGGGCCGAGAAACTTGGAATTGCCGATGCTGACTGAGGCAATGTAGGTTTCAGGAACATGCGGCGTATCGAGAGAAATACGCGATTCCTGCGCAAGGCAAGCCTGACGAAGAGCTTCCGCCGTTGGTGTCGCCCACTTCACCCAGGTCGAGGGCTTGCCAAGCTCTGCATGATCCACCGAACGCGTGTCGGATGTCTGAATGCAGGCGATGCGCTTATGCCCCCAGGCCTTGTCTTTGCCTGCGAGAATGTTCTTCGGGCCGTCTTTGAGCTTGGAAAACTCCTTGTCGGTGTAGCCGCCAACCCACGGCATTTCCGAATATTTTCCGGCCATGCCAGTGCGCAAGAGCGAGAATGGCCCCTCGCCGCTGACATTGGGCAAAACCATGTATCTGCCCTTCAAGAAGGAGTGTCCGTCCAGTTCCTCTTTCAGCGCGCGCAGGCTTTGGATGTGCTCAAGGCGTTGCACATCACAAACCTTGGCTTGATCCACGCCATTCTGGGTAATCTTGAGGGCGGTCTGCGCCTGCGGAAGAAATTCATCGGGGAAATCGGCGTCGAAAATGATGAGCGCCTGACAGGGTACGCCAAGCGTCAGCTCCATGCCGGGAAAGACGATCAGTCTTTGCCTTGCATCCAACTCGCTTCCGTCTTGAGCCGTTTCTTCGGCGGCGGCCTGACGGACGAAGGGAATGAAAGCCGTGCAGTGGTGGTCGGTGATCGCGATCGCCTGAACACCACGCTCACGGCAAGCGGCGACAAGTTCCGCCGCATAGGCGCGCCGTTCATCGTCCGTGACGGCATCAGGCCCACTCCACCGCTTATCGCGCGGTGTGTGAACCTGAAAGTCACATTGAAAGAAGTGCGCACCCCGGTCCATTGATCCCCCTAAAACGCGAATTTCGGCTGCGTTTTCACGTCCACTGGCCGCAGCTTGGCGTAGGCGAGCAGGTCGGCGATTGAGCCACCCTTATCGCGCCATCCGTAGAATGTGTCTTCGCCGAGCAGGACATAATGCCATTCGGCATTGCTGCGATCATCCTCCGACAACTCGTTGATGCGATCGCACCAAGCCACGGCGGCTTTGCGCTTCCGCTTCACATTCGGGGAGGACAGCTGCCCCTGCGCCTTGGTTTCGACAAGGTAGATCGTCTCGCCACAGCGAACGAAAAAGTCGGGTGAATAGAAGGCGGGCAAGCCGTCTTCCTTCACATAGCGCAGGCGCGCGAAGGTGTGCTTTTGTTCGTTGATCTTGCAGAAGGCATCGACACTGCCGTCCTTCTCGCAGGTTTCCATAAAGGCCCGTTCGAGGCCGCCGTTGCGGGAGGGGTACGGCAACCGCAAATAGATCGCCTTGTTAACGGCGAGGGATGAGCCTTCGCGCATGGCGAGTTTCGGCACTTCCGAAAGGCGGCGATGGGCAACCTCGGCGTCGGCCACGAGCACGGATCCTTCGGCTTCAAGGATCGAGCGCGCCCAGACCTTGATGATGTGTTCGGTCACGGCGTCGATCAGCAGGACGCGCCAGTTTTCATCATCAAGCGGTACAAAGTCGCGGTCAAACAGGCGGGTGCGGATGTAGGTGTCGAGACCTTCGGCCAGTTCGGCGCGATTGATCTGGATATAGGGGAATTTCGCGGCGTTGGCGAAGGTCTTAGAGCTGGACGTGGTGTCGGTCAGCGTGACCGCCTCGGTGATCCGGCGCGTGATACGGGCGAGATAGTCGTTGTAGCCGGTAGCAGTCATAACGCCGCCCTGGACGCGATAGTCGCCGAAGCGCGTCTTTGCTTGCACGTCCTCGGAATGGAAGCGGTCGCCGTGTCCGAGCTGCTTCTTCAGCTGATCGAGCGAGAACGCGCCGAAGGATTCGAGGCCTGACGGGTCAATCTGCGCATCAGCCAATTCTTCCACCCGATCCCGCAGGATGAACGGGATCGCGAAGTCGTAGTCTTCATAATCGTCCCGCAGGCCGACTGAAATCAGGTCGCCAGTCGAGCTGCCATTGCTGTCATCATCGTCGTCCTCTTCGGCGGCCAGGCCGTCATTGATGAGGTCGTCGTAAAAGTCCTGAAAGGCTGGATGCTCGACGATCGACAGGATGTCGATCATGTTGGCGGGGGTCTTGCCGGTGGCGATCATCTGGCGGTTTTCCCGCTTGATGTCGTCATATTCGTTGCCGCGCCACATAAGGCGCAGGCCGCGGCCGATCGTCTGTTCGAGCAGGATGCCTGCGGTCGAGGCGCGCAGCGGCACAATGACGCAGATATTGTTCACGTCAAAGCCTTCACGCAGCATCAAGACGCTGACGATCACTCGCGGTGAAGCATGTCGATCGACATCGAACAGGCGTTCACGCAGCTGCTTCCAGTCATCGGGCTTCAACTCGCCCTTGCGGTTGGAATCCACCCGCAAAATCTCGTCATCCGACAAGCCTTCATCGCGCATGAAATCGGCGACAAGGGGGGTGACGGAGGTATCCTCGCAAACCACAAGCATCTTCGGATGCTTTTCGGGATCGAGGTCGGCGAAATCGGCTTCGAGTTTGCGCAGCTTGGTCAGTCCGGCGCGCAGCATGATGCGCTGCCCTTCGGACAGCATAGGGTCGCCGTTCTCGTCACGGTCGGCCTTGAAATCGAGTTCGTCGTTGCTGAGCGCCCCGATCTCGGATCGCTTGTCGAGCACGAGCGATTTGACCAGACCTGCCCGCATAGCCGTCTTGAGGTCGAAATCGACGATGATGTGAGGGAAGTAGGATTTGCGGGAATTCCGCCCCGTGCCGACCTCGTTGTAGGGCGTGGCGGAGAAGTCCACCTGAATAAAGCGGTGCGCCTTGGGGGCAGAAATCAGGTTGAGGCTCTTCTGCCACTCGACCTCTGTCACCTCCCCTTCCCGCCTGAATTCGTGGATGTGGTGCGCCTCGTCGTTGAAGACCATCAACGAAGGCAAATCCTTGAGATAGGTCAGAATGCCGCCGCGCTCGTAGCGGCGGTTAAGGACATTGAGGTCATTGCCTTTGCTCGTGCCAGGTGTCAGCGGAAGCATGCTTTCGACTACCTGCTTGGGATCGATCTCTTCCCCCGGTGCATCGATGTCCTCGTCTTCAAGCGGCTCGCCTTCCTCGGACAGGACATGCCAGTTGGCGATGGCGATGATGCCGCCAGCGGTGACTTTGCGGCCGATGTCTTCTTTTGGGCAAATAGCACCCTGCACGAACCGGAAAACCTCATCCCGATAGGCATCAGGAATGAACAGCTCCTGGAAGATGGCGAGGTCGGAAATGGAAAAGTCACGCTTGCCGTCGCGCTCTTTTCCCATGAAGGCGTCGAGCAGGCGGTCATAAACGATCAGGCCCGGCGCAACGACAAGGAAGTTGCGGGTGTAGCGTTCGCTGTCGGGATCACGGTGCGCGTTGAGTACTTGCCAGACCATGAGAGCTTGCAGCACCCAGGTCTTGCCCGTGCCGGTCGCCATCTTCATGCAGTATTTTGGATAGGCGTTTTTCGGGGCGCGGATCACTTCGGCATCGCGAGCACTGGCAAGCATCACATCGGGCGCGGCCGCCTGATAGAGGTCTTGCAACGTGATGACTCCAAGCACCTCATGCGCATAGATGGTGTTAAGCAGCGCCTGACGCTGCCCGGGATGAAAATTGAAGCGCCGGGCGTCCTGGAATTCCGTCTGAAACCACCATTTGAGCAATTCAGCCGTCATCGACGAAACCTGATCGAGGATCGGCGCATCGCCAGTTTCCAGTCCGGCGCATGCCTCTTCAACCAGCGCAGAAAGTCTCTGGGCGAGCGAAAGGCTATTGATCCCCTCCATCATGCCACCTCGATCGTAGCTTCGGCTTCAAAACCGAACACATCGACAACACGGACGCATACCAGTCGTCTGCCGTCCTTTTTCGGCAATCCGGTCAGCTTGGCCGTGGTGACGACACGATAGGGATCATCGTCATTTTCAGTGTTGCCGCGATAGTCCTGCCAGACCGAACGGAACACCTCACCATCGTAGTCGGGATCAACACTCCAATATTCGATCAGAGCAAGCGGATCAGTATTCACGATATTTTCAAGTTTTTCTCGGTTCTTCTCATCAAGATTGAGCGCTTCTGGCGACAGCAAAACATAATTGTCGATCGCAACAGCCAGTGCTTCCTTTTGACCGTCTACTTTACGCTCAACCTTACCGAGCTTCAGGTATTGCAGCGACGAGAAGCGCACTTCATCGGCCTTGAGCTTCTGCCCCTTTTTCTTTAACCGGTCGAGTAAATCGGGCGGGATGACAAGCACTTCCAGGCTGTCACCCTGCCCCAAGGCGTCGATGTCATGGCCGATCGTCGGTGAGAAATTCCAGCCCAGAATAATAACCTTGTCCCAACCTCCCATAAGGTTGTCGCGAATTTCGATGGCCCGGCGCAGTGTAGCGAGGCCAGTCATCTTGTTCGGGCTATCAGCCAGAACAAGCGTCTTGCTACCCCGCAAGCGCCCCATATTCTTATTGGGGTTTTCTTCCGCAGGAAGCGGCAGCGCCCCGAAAAGCCCCAATACGACCTCCGCAAGGTCTCCAATTCGGAAACGACTTCCCATTGTCGAACGCATCTGTTCGACCTGATAGTCACCGATATGTTGAAACAGGAATGGTTGCGCTTCTTGGTCGATCAACCGCTTTCGCGTAATCATACATGCTGGCTTACCCAGATCAGATGCCACCCATTTTCGCCCCAAACGTTCGGCTACAATGGCAGTCGTTCCCGAACCTACAAAGAAATCTGCTACAATAGAATCCTTATTTGTAGAAGATTCCATTAGTCTTTGTATTAATTTTTCAGGCTTTCTAGTGTCGTATTCTGGGCCGGATTCAAGTCCGATATCAGTCCATATAGATTGAAGTTCAACACCAGGAAGGTCATCGACGTATTGCACGACGTTTGGGCGTCCTTCTCCGTCCTTCGCCCACACAATTCTGCCCAGTCGCTCAAGTTCGTCGAGCGATTTCTGCACATTGCATTGAGCCTCCTCCGAGATGAGGTGACGCAAAAAGCCGGGTACTGCCCAATGCCTGCCCTTCCCCATTTGATGGGGATCGACGCCTTTCCAAGGCTTGCCAGAATCTCCATCACGCCGGCCGGGAGCTGTCAAAGGGCTTTCTCGATAGCGTTTTCCTTCGCCATCAACTTTGCGAAACATGGTGTCTATATATTCATCTGAATATGGCGTGTGTTGTTGATTCCAAATGCCGCATCCATTTCGAGTGTAAAATAGAATACTGTCATGGACGTGATTATAGTATTCGCTGCCGCCTCTTGAAGTTGTTCTTCGCCAAATTATTTCATTTTCGAAATTATATCGCCCGAAAATTTCATCAGCTATTATTTTAACATAAGGGCCAACGCTTCTATCAATATGTATATACAGGCTTCCGACGTCAGAAAGAAGCTCTCTAATAAGCGTTATGCGTGGCGTAATCATCTTTAGATAAGACGCAGTGCCATCTCCCCATGTGTCAGAATATGCAAATTGTTCTAAAACACTTGGGTTTTGTTGCAATTCCGTACCAGGAAGAGTTATTTTTGTCCTGTAATCAGCCTTGCTGTCAAATGGGGGGTCAATATAAACCATGTCAATTTTATTTCGATAACTCCCCCTTTCTGGATCACCAGCTATAAGAGCTGCCATTGCAAGAAGGGTGTCTCCATAAATTAGTGAATTTGATTGCGAATTATATTTCAAATTATATCCTTCTTGCTTGAAGAAATCTTTAGACTTAGAGCGGTTTCCGTTCATTCCGGCTCATAGCCGCATGATTTAAAGTAGTTGGCGCATTCGTCGGGCTGGAAGATG
>NZ_JAHCBF010000019.1 GCF_018398395.1 Croceicoccus gelatinilyticus
CGGCCACCATCTATCGCTGTATCGAGCCAAACAGTGCCTTATGACACTTTCCTGTTCCGCTCAGCCGCACGACCCATAGCCTGCTCGACATCGAGCGCGGTTACGCGCCGCACCGCGTCCGCCCGCGTCCGCTCAGCGGTCGCCTGCGCGATGGCGGCCCGGCCATTGTTGAACACCGGGATCGGGATCGAGATCGCGAACACCGCGGCGGTGTCGTTGGTCGCTTCCAGTCGCCGCAGCGCCGGTCCGACGTTGATGTCGGGCACCCGATTGGCCCGAGCAAGCCGGATGCCGGCGTCGGCGATGGCCAGATCGGCATCGGCCGCCGCCAGCGCCAGCGTGCCTTGCGCACTTGGCGGGGCGACCGGCCCGAAGGTCGCGGCAGGGAGGCGATCGAGCAGTGTTACGTCCAGCGCGCCATCTATCGGACGACCGATCCGGCGCGCGAGATTGGTCCTGGCCGCCTCCGCAAGCCGCGTCAGCCGCTCGACGTTGGCATCCGCGTTGATCCGCGCCACGTCGGCGCGCTGCTGTTCGAGCGGCGATGCCCGGCCCGCCTGAACGCGGACCCCGGCGCCGCGCAGGACTTCCGCCGCGATCCGGGCTTGGTCGCGTGCCGTCGCCAAGCGGCGTTCGGCCGCGACCGCCTCGACATAGAGCTGCGTCACCTGCACGCGGATATCGGCCTCTGCGATCGCGGCTTGGAGCTGCGCCCGAGATAGCTGCGCGCCGGCGACGGCGACACGCGCGCTTCGCTTGCCGCCCAGCTCGATCGGGATCGCAACCCCGACCGTCGTTTCAGCGCTCCGCAGCCCCCGATAAGGCCCGGAACCCACGACATTCTCGACCTGACCCTGAAAGGTCGGATTGGGGCGGAGGCCCGCGACGGAGCGTCCAGCCTGTGCGGCTTCGATGCCCGCTGCTGCCGCCGCGTTGGCCGGTGCCGACCCACCTGCCGCCAACACGGCCTGATCGAGCGTGAAAGCCGGCATGGGCTGTGCCGATGTTGGCGCAGCCGGGACCGGCGCTTGTTGCGCCTGTGCTTGCGCCTGCGCGATCGATGCGCAGGACGCCGCAGCCAATACGGCCGCGATCAACTTTTTCATTATCTGGTGATCCTGACAAATTGCGTCGAGCCGGCTGATGCCGGCCAGCGGAAGATGTCAGGCGGTGGGCGGCCTCAGCCCAGGATCGACCAAGCGCGATGCGATGGCCGCGTCGGAACCGGCAAATGGGCGCATACCGCCGGCACGGGCCATCGCCGCCAGCTCATCGGTTGCGGGAAGGTTCAGCGACGGCCCATGGCATGTGCCGTGGTGGTGCGGAACGGCCTTATCAGAATCGCCCTGCGACTGATCGGCATCGCCTTCGCTATGCACGGCGCCGCTGCACTCGATCGTGATAGCGCCCGGTCTCTCCTGCGCGTGCACGGTTCCCGTCACCACCAGGGATGACGCGATCATGACAAGCAAAAGGGACCACAACTTACGCAGCATTGAGATTCGTTTAAGTGAAATGGCGCGCAAAGTCATCGTAGAACTTCCGGAGGAACCGATCGCGCCTCGCGCCACGCCGGGATGGCCTCCGTGATTTCGTCGCTGATGGTGGAGAGCGTCAGCGCAGCCAGCAGCAGCCATCCCCATCCCCGTCGAAATCTGAATGTCATCATGGAGCTTTCATGGCGGCTCAGCGCCAGAGGCGAAACCGCAATCGTGCCGCGCGGGATTCACGCCACATTCTATGTATGATAAAGGACATTATCACACATTCAGGGGACCATGATCGCCATGCCCGAGACGGCCTCGACACCGCCGCAGCGCCGCCCTGTCATCCGGACCGTAAGCTTCGATGAGGCCGGCGCGGCGATCGGCCGCTTGCTGCCGATCGCGCTGCCGCCCACGCGCGCGGCCGAGACCGGCGCGTCGGCCAAGGTCGCGGATTTTCTGTTGGCCTGGTGGAATGGCGACGAGTGCGGGCATTTCCCGATCCTGCATCTTTGCAACGTCGATGCCGTCATTGCCGAGGATATGCTGACGGTCATGGCCTATCTGGCGCAGGAGTCGACCACCTATGCCGATGCCTGGGGTTACCGCGACGCGATGCACGACCTTTGGGTGCGCTATCGCGGCGACCCCGCCGAGAGCGTTTAAACGTCTCCGAAGATCCACCGTAAAAAGGGATGCCGGCATGATCGAAAATGACGACGAGGCTTTTGCCGACAACTGCGCCGAGCGCGACCAGGCCAAGGCGCTGCGCGAGCAGGCGCGCGGGGGCGGGCTGCGTTTCGAGGTGTATCTACCCGGCGACATGGCCGATTGGCTGTTGGCGCAGGTCGAGCGGGGCCATTTCGTTGATCCGTCCGAGGCGGTGTTCGCGATCGTCCAGAACTTCATCGAGATGGAGCCGCACCGCGATTTGCGCGACGAGCTGTTGCGCCGGATATTGGACGAGTCGGTTGGACGCGGGCTTGAGGACGTGAAGGCGGGCCGCGTTCGTCCCGCCGATGAGGTGTTTGACGAATTGCGCCGGGAGCTGGCGAAGCCCCGCCGCGAGCCGGCCCGCTGGCAGAAGATCGCACGATGAACCAGCTCGCCCTCCTACCCTCGCCCGCGCTGGCGTTGCCGGCCTTGATCGCGGCGGCCGACGACGCCACGCGGCTGCGCTTCCTTGAGTTCTTCGCCGTCACCATCCGCAATCCGCATACGCGCCGTGCCTATGCGCGCGCGGCGGGCGACTTCCTGGCCTGGTGCGAGGCGCGCGGCGTTGCCTCTCTCGCTGGCGTGCAACCGCTCCACGTCGCGGCCTGGGTCGAGGCGCTGGGGCGCGAGCTGGCCGCGCCCAGCGTCAAGCAGCAGCTCGCCGGCGTGCGCCACCTGTTCGACTGGCTGGTAACGGGCCATATCGTGCCGGTGAATCCTGCCGGATCGGTGCGCGGGCCGGCGCATAGCCAGCGGCGCGGCAAGACGCCGGTGCTCGCCCCCGACGAGGCGCGGCGGCTGCTCGATACCATCGACGTGACGACGCCGGCGGGCCTGCGCGACCGCGCCCTGATTGGATTGATGGTCTATTCATTCGCACGGATCGGCGCGGCGCTCGCGATGCGGGTGGAGGACGTGTTCGTGCAGAATCGCAGGCTTTGGGTGCGCCTGCACGAGAAGGGCGGCAAGCGCCATGAAATGCCCTGCCACCACAACCTTGAGCATTATCTCGCTGAATATCTCGACGGGTGCGAGTTGCGCGAAGACCGCAAAGGGCCGCTGTTCCGCACGATCGCGCGCGGCACTAAGCGCCTCAGCGATACCCCCCTGCCCCAAGCCAATGCGTTCGCGATGGTGCGCCGGCGCGCGGGCGCGGCCGAGATCGGGACGGCGATCGGCAACCATTCGTTCCGCGCGACCGGGATCACCACCTATCTGAAAAACGGCGGCACGTTGGAGACGGCCGCGACGATGGCAAACCACAGCTCGACGCGCACCACCCAGCTTTACGACCGGAGACCCGATGACGTGACGCTGGACGAGGTGGAGCGGGTGTTGATCTAGGCGGCGATCGCCGGCGCACACGCCCAGCGGTCGCCATCCCAATGAAACCCTAGCCGCTGCGCGTTGCTGATCGCGGGCGGCTCGCCCTTGCGCCAGAAGGCGCGCATCTTGGCGCGCTCGTCCAGATCGGCGTCGGCGACGATCGCGCGCGCGGCCTGGATGAACTGCCCATGTCCGAACACATAGACGAGCGAAGCGGGCGGCATGGCCGCGAGGCGGGCCAGCGCCGCCTCGCAGCGCCCGAGCAAGGCGCGGAAACTCTCCGCCCCTTCCCCGTCGCAATAGTCCGGATCGGCCGCGCTCCAATAGCGTTCGAGGTGCGGCATCCGTTCGGCGCTGCGCGTGCCGTTCCAGCGCGCCGGTTGCAGATAGGTAAATTCTTCGATCGGCCACACTTCGACCGGCACGCCAGGAAAGCGCGCTATCGTCGGCGCGGCCGTCTGCCGGGTGCGGGTATAGGGCGACGTGACGATGAGCGCGGGCGCTTGCGTCCAGCTCGCCGCGACCTGGCGCGCTTGTTCGTGGCCGCGCTCCGTCAGCTCGATCGCCGCGAGATCATGGCACGGCACGCCGGCGTTGCCGGTGGATTCGCCGTGGCGGATGAAGATCGCCCGCATGTGCGTCATCTATCCGAATACCTCGCTATGCGAGCCAAGGCGCGCGAGGCGCAGCGTTTCGTCGTCGGGCTTGGCGTAGATCAGCACCAGATCGGGCTTGACGTGGCAATCGCGGTAGCCCGCCCAATCGCCGCTCAGATCATGGTCGCGGTATTTGGGATCAAGCGGCGTGTCGGTCGCGAGCGCGGCCAGGACAGGCAGAAGATCGGCATCGAGGGTCGCTCGATGCCGGCCCTTTGATTCCCGCTTGTAGTCGCGCTTGAACCGGGTCGAACGATCAATCGTCCGCACGGAGGTCCGCCATCAGCGCATCGACGCTGGCGAACTTGGTCCCCTTCCCCGCCGCCAGCTCTGCCATTGCCTCGCGTGTCGCGGCGTTCGGAACCTTGACCTCGAAAGGCAAGCGCCGTTCGTCGGCGATACGCAGCATCAACAGTCGGATAGCGTCGGAGATCGAAAGGCCCATCGCGCCCAGCGCGGCGGTGGCGCGTTCCTTCGTCGTATTGTCGATCCTGGCGCGGACATAGGTGTCGGAAACAGCCATTGGGATTTCCTTCTGAAAACGTAGTCCCAACGTAGTCACAAAATCTGATTTTGGCAATGGGTGCGGTGATTATGCGCCTGCCGCTGACGCGGCATCGTGGCTCTAGTCGCTCACGCTCCCCAAGCCCGCAAGCGGTCTTGGCCCAAGGTGACGATCCACATGGCGGAAGCGAGATCGCTGCGCGGATCTCGCGCAGCAATGCCGGCGTGCGCCGGCGCCGATCCTGTTTGAAGGGGGAAAGGCGGTCCCGGCCGCCTCTCCCCCGCAACGGGATAGACGGGCCGTGCCTCGCTACGCTGCGGCCGCTCCACCCCGTCGATTCCCGCTGCCCCCCTCTCCCGCCGGCGTTCTTGGGCGTCCGTGTTCCGGCCGATGGCATGGCCATCGCCGGACAGGCGATTTGAAGGGAGTAAAGACGATGACCCACGAAACCCGCGAAAGCTGGCTCAATGCCGTGGCGCAGGGCATGGCTCCGCTGTTCGAGGCGCTGGACGCCCCCCTGCCCGACCGCGTGCGCGTGGCGATCGGCTTCACCAGTAGAGGCGCGAAGGGCAAGGCGATCGGTGAGTGCTGGGACAACCGGCTCAGCGCGGACGGGCATTTTGAAATCTTCATCCGCCCGGACCTAGCGCATGCGCCTGACGCCATGCCCGCGCAGATCGCCGCCATCCTCGCCCACGAGCTGGTCCATGCCGCTGTCGGCATCCCGGCAGGGCATGGGAAGGCGTTTAAACGGGTCGCGCTTGGGCTGGGCCTTGTCGGGCCGATGCGCGCCACCACTCCCGGCGACGCCTTACTTGCGGCCATCGCACCGATCCTTGAGGCCGCTGGCTCCCTCCCCCATGCCCATCTCGACACCGGCGGGGAGTCGACCGCGCCCAAGAAGCAGAAAACCCGGATGCTGAAATGCGAGTGCGCGACGTGCGGCTATACTGTGAGGACCGCGCGCAAGTGGCTGGAATTGGCCGGAGCGCCGCTTTGCCCGATTGAAGGGCACGGGATCATGCAGCATGAGCCGCTGGACGCCGACGATGACGAGGGTGGTTAAGCGTCCTCCCCCTGCCCCTTTCATTCAGGCACGGCTTGCACTATGCCCACATGCAAACATGCGGTCATGTAAGGATATTCACATGCCAACAATCGCCATTATCAGCCAGAAGGGTGGTGCGGGGAAAACCACCCTCGCCCTGCATCTGGCCGCCGCCGCCGAGGATGCTGGCCATACCGCGCTGGTGATCGACCTCGACCCGCAGGCGACAGCGAGCCAGTGGGCGGCGTGGCGCAAGGATGCGCCCCCGGTCGTGATCGACAGCGCCCCCCCTCGCCTTGCCGCCAAGATCGAGCAGGCGAGGGCGCAAGGCGCAGCGTTCATCGTGATCGACACCCCGCCCCATGCCGACAGCGCCGCCAGCGCCGCCGTCGAGGCGGCCGACCTGGTGCTGATCCCATGTCGGCCGAGCGCGTTCGACCTGGCCGCGATCAAGACGACCGCCAGCCTTGTGAAGATGCGCGGCAAGCCCGCTTTCGTGATCTTCACGGCGGGAAGCCCGACCGCGCCGCGCATGTATGAGGAAGCGACGCAGCTTGTGCAGGATTATGGGCTGGACGCCTGCCCGCACCGTGTTGCGGATCGTGCCGCGTTCCGTCACGCGGCGGCCGAGGGGAAAACCGCGATGGAGATCGAGCCGGACGGCAAGGCGGCAGACGAGGTGCGCCAGCTTTACAAGTGGACATGCGAGCATGTAAACATGCAAGCATCAACGAAGCGGAGGGCCAGCGCATGAGCCGGAAGGGATCATTGCTTGCATTGCGGGATCGCGATCCCGCACCAACGCCGGCGTCGACCGAGCCGGAGGGAAGGGCGGCCGCGCTGACCGCCCGCAGCACTGGCGTAGGCACCGGCAGCAGTTCGAGCAGCAGCCCGGTTGCGCCGAGCCGTCAGGGCAAGAAGGCGATGACGGGCTATTTCAGCCCGGAAATGTCGTTCGCCATGCACATGACCGCCCGCAAGCACGGCATGAGCTTGCAGGACGCGATGGCCGAGGCGTTCAACGACTGGCTCCGAAAGATGGGGGAAAGTCCTGTAGGCAAGTGAGCATGTTCACATGCAAACATATAGCTTAGGGGAAAACTCATGCCGTGCTAATCGTGTCCGCCATCTTCGCACTGGTGATGATCGGATTGTCCATCCGGGCAAACGCCCGTTTCCGGCAGGAAAGGAACTGCCGATGCAATAGCGGCTTTCACGATCAGAGCCGCTTTCCAATTTGGTGAATTGGTCCGCACCTCGCGTTCTAGCTCTCAGCTTCACGCCCTTCCTTGCGATCTGTGTGCTGGGGCTGTTCAATGTTGCAGCGATGACCCTAACGCCGAGGCCGGGGCAGGAGGGGATGCTGTTACCGTCCCTGATCTTTATTGGAGGCGCGTTCGTGGCGGCCCATGTTTTCCACCTTTGGTTGATCGGAAGGAGCCTGGGCCGAAGTTAAACTCAATGTCGTCATGTTCACATGCAAACATGGCAGTTAACGCCACGACACTGTCCTATTGCCGCCACGATTTTCGGCGAAGCAATCACGCCATGGTAGTTATTAGGCCCAGTCGGCCCGAAGCTGCGATTTTGGCCAGGTTGAAGAACGAACACTGAACGCTTGATTGATTCTACCAGGACCGTTGCTGACCACCGACCTCGTAGATATCGGCTTCCATGGAGCAATTGTAGCTCTCTGCGATGTTGAACATCTCGGAGAGGAGGCTTTGGATTTCCTCATCAAGGGAAATGCCATCCGGATCGGGGTCATAGGCGACGGTCAGTTTGTAATCACAATTGCCGTTTTTTACCATGGCGTAGTCGCGTTCCAGCATCGCCTCAATCCGCTCCCGAGCGGGTTTTCTACCTCTTCCACGCTTGTTGAAGTTCTCGATAATCAGATGCAGGGCGATGCTGGCAGTGGGCGGCTTTTCCGGCAGTTTGGTCTGTGACGGAATAATGTCGAGCGCCCGATAGACGGTCATTCGTGAGACCTTCAGGTCGCGGGCAACGCGGGCCTTGCTGGCGCCGGCGGCAAGGCGACGGCGGATTTCATCGTCATCGACGTTCTTCTTCCGGCCTTTGTAAACGCCTTCGGCGCGCGCCGCTTCGATCCCGGCGCGCTGACGATCCTTGATGAACTTCAGCTCCATATCGGCGACCATGCCGAGTATGGTGATGACCATTCGCCCCATGTCGCCCGCCGTCGTCACCTCTGGCTCAAGGATGCGCAGCGAAGCTCCCTTTTCATCAAGCTCATGCACCAGGTTCAGGACATCGCGCGTGGAGCGGCCGAGCCGGTCGAGCCGCAGCACGACCAGCTCGTCGCCGGTGTGCATAAACTGCATGATCGTTTCCAGTTCCGTGCGCCCGCTCCGCGAGGCCCCCGATCCGGTCTCGGAACGGATAATTTCGCAACCTGCATTCTTGAGGCGGCCAATCTGGATATCCAGATCCTGGTCCGTGGTGCTGACGCGGGCATATCCGATACGAGCCAAGTGCAAAATCCGTCACATTAGGGTGGCTCTTGCAGTGTATCGTCACATTGAGCGCAAACCCACCCTTTTGTGACAGACGAATGGTGTCACTCGGCCCTATCACTCTGGGGTGTACCCAAATGTTATAGGCCGATCAGCCGCCTCACGCTGCAAGCCGTCCAAAATCAATCCGGTCGTTCAGGTCGAGGTCGAAGCGGCCATAAGGGTTCACATGACTGTAGATCAACGGCGTGAGACCACGATAATCTTCCGGCGTCATCCGCCCCGCCCACTTCGGCTCAACCAGTACGGTCTGAAGCATGCGGGTGTTCACATACACCAGCGACGCTTGCAGGAGGTGTAGCGCCAGAACGGAGATTTCCTGCTCATGGATGCGGTTGGTGGCGATCTCGCCGCCCTTGCCGAAGAACACGAAACCATTAGCGCCGTTCCAGTTCTCAACCACATTCAGCCCTTCGTGGATCTCGCGGCGGAATGCCTCCTGACGCAAATACCGGCATAGGAAGATTGTTTTGACCGCGCGGCCGAGTTCACTCAGCGCCTTGTAGGTCGGGTGCATCACTTCGGCTCTGGCAAACCGGAGCAGGATCGCTTCCGGATCGGCGGTGCGCGATTGCATGGCAGCGGCATATTTGACCATTTCGTCATATTGTTGCTCGATCTCGTCCCAGTCGATCGGGCTGGAGAGGATCGGCAGTAAATTGGAAAGCCGCGTGCGCATGCCGGCTTGGGGAAGGGCCAGTTTCTGGCGTGCCACTGCTTTCAGCCGCGGGGCAAGCTCAAATCCAAGGAGTCGGCAGAACGCAAAGCCGACTGCGCTCTGGCCGTGGCTATCGACGTACTGGCGCTGGATTTCCATGTCGGTGCAATGGCGTAGCACGCCTTCGATCATGGAGGCGACCTCCGAGGAAGAGCACCGCTTGAGCTGGGAATAAACGCAGGTCGCGCGCTTCTCCACATGCCAGTAGATCATGACGCCACGGCCGCCATAGCGGGCGTGCCATTCCGTCATCAGGTTGCGGTCCCACGCGCCGAACTTCGTTGAATCGGACGCGCATGCCGTGCCCGCATCTCCCCATACTGCGGCATTGCGGATTGCCAGTGTCGCGTTTGCTACCCGCGCGCACGCCTCCCTCAGCGCTGGCGCGTGGATGAAACGGCGATGGACATGCAGCAATTCCTCGTAACTGACATCGGGTGTTGCGCCAGCGACCCGCTTGAGCCCGGCGTTCGTGCCCAAGCCATAGAGACACAGCAAAAGACGCTGAGCCAAGGCTGCTTTCGACAGGGTAACCCGCGAGGCCGACGTTTCGAAAGCATCCATCAATCCCGTGTCCAGAGCAGCCTCTTTCAACACGTCCAGCAGTCCGGTCATCGGCCAGCGCTGACCGATCTCGCTTTTGATCGAAGCGAGACCCTTCGGTTCGGGCAAGGGCTTGAACGGTGTAATCGATATCCGGTTGTCGCCGCGCCACAGGAGCCGGACCTTGTCGTTTTGTGGAATATTGGCATTGAGGAGCAACAGTTCCCGTTCAAGCTCCTCCCGGATCGAGGCGCAAAACGCCTGCGCATCTGGCGTCAGGCTGAGGCCGGAATAGTACGCATCTCGCCTGATCTCGAAGTCCTTGGGAAGATCGTCATCGGGATTGCGATAGCGATCCGCCCCGACCACCCAGATTTCTTTGGAGCGGATGCGGTCGCGCAGTTGCGTCAGGACGCAAAGCTCATAGCTGATCCGGTTTACCCGCCCATCGTCATCAATGACGGAACTGCGCCATCGCGCTGGAATCACCTCATCGATCGGAACATCCTGCAATGGCACGAAGCGGCATCCGCCATCCACCTTGCTCCTGATCCAGTCGAGGGCCGCCAGGACCGGCCGCCACACCGCGTTGTTCGACCGGAACTCAAGTACGGAAAGCAGGCTTGGCAGCATGCGCCGGTAATGATTGGCCCAGGAACCACGCATCACCTTGTAGATGCGCCGGTCCAGAGCGCCCTTCGCATGGCTCTCCTTGACGATCGCCGCCAGCTTGGCCTTACCGGCGATCGGGAAAATGACATCGCAGATGCGCCCCGATGGTTCATTGATCGAGGCGCTGGCGATCTCGACCAGCAGGCGCTCCTTTCCATAGACCCGCTCGATGTCTTTCGCGATATCGCCCACCACCTTGCGTTTCGAGCGCGTTCCGATCTTGTGAACGGTTTCGATCAGCAGGTCGATCATCGCGTCAGTGAGTTGCGCCTCCCGCGACATTAGATAAATCGCATAAAGGCCGAGCTGTCGCGCCGGCGCATGCCGGCGCATCTCCGAGGCCTTTTCACCGGCAACGCGGCGAACAATCTGATCGACCCATGGCTTGCCCGTAGCCGTCAGGAGATCATGGGGAAGATCAAGTCTCTGGATAAAGGCGAGTTTCTCGGTCACGTCGAGAATGTTGTCGAGCGTTGCCTGTCCGGCGTCACCCTTCATCCTGTTGAATCCGGTCGAGCTGTCCGGATCGGCAAGCGAGGCTTCCAATAACGCCACCGCATCTGACGAAAGCCGATCACTGGTTCCGATCAGCCAGGTGTCCAGATAATCTTGCCGTTGTGAGCGAACGACACGTTCAAGCTCCTTGCGCGACGGCCCATAAATACGCCGGTCCCGGCACCACAGGAAAACATGCTCAAGCATGGCATTGATCGACTGGCCGCCCGGGCACAGCTCGCCAGCAATCCATTCCGTCAATTGCGCGCGATCCACCCGCTTCATGCGGTGATATCCAAGATGGATCAGGATCTCCGCACAATGCCGTCGTGCTGTCCGACTGGAAAAGTCATAACCGGCTATCTCGCCAGCCTCGACACCGAGTTGCTCGGCCAGATACGAGAGGCCATCGGTAGGGATTGAGCCGGGATCGATCGCGAAAAACCCCAGGGAAGCGAAGAATTTCAGCTGCGCGGCGAGGCCAAGGCGCGTCAGGGCCGGCTTCGAATTTACAAAATCAATATCGGCAAAGCTCAGGCTCCATCGTCCGATCAAATCCCCGCCCGGAATACTCCGATCCATCAACCCACTCCCTATGATGGAGCGAACTGTCCTCTTCTATGATTTCCATCGTCAATACCGAATGCCACGTTCCCAAAACGTTCTCCGACTTGGCCAAAATCGCAGCTTGGGGCCGACTGGGCCAGGAAGTGACCTTCCGCTTCCCGAACAAGCAGTAGGCTGAAAATGAGATTTCTTGTCATCGCAGCATTAGCCGTTGCCGGTTGTCATGCAGCCTCCGACAACGGCCAAAAGCAGGCCGTAGAACAGACGCCGAAACATCCTTGGAAGAAGCTCCCCGATGGGAGTTGGGGTTGGTTGGAGGCGTCGCCGAGCGAGAAATTCGCGAACGAACAGGCCGAGCGGTGCTGGCCGAGTAAGGGCCGGTGGGATTGCTTGAGCGCATCGACGCTGGTCCAGGTCGGCGACATGGAACCGCCTACGGTCTTCGCGAGCCGGTATATCAAAGCCCGTTACACCGATCCGGCAATCGGTATTGGAGACGATGCCGTTCGAGGCGGCTACTCCTGCCAATCCATCAATGGCAAGATGATCCGAGAAAGCATCTTTCAGAACGGACAGGGTGGCGCGTCTCACTCCCTCCAGACCAATGACGTTTTAGTCGGTCAACAGGGCGGCGGCGTGGTTTGGTCACCGGATTTCGTAGTCCGTTACATGAGAGAAAATAGCGTCGAACCCACCCTTCGCTACCTCGATTGTCTTCACGTCACCACGATGGTCGTTGAGAACAGCTTGGCAACAATCAACACGACTTCCCTCAAATATGGAATGATGACGGGGCGTGACGATGTAATGCTTTACGACATGGAGGGACGTAAGGAGGAACCCTGAACATTTACAGGTGGCGGGCCGCATCCATGCGCTGATGCAGGATACGGATAACGGCGATGCCGTAGCTGGTCAGCCGAAAATAGATGACATGCTGCTCGACGCCCCGCCGCCGATAACCGGGCCGGATATTGGCGCAGCCCTGCGCCTGCTGCGGCGCTTCGGCCAGATTGGCGCAAGCGGCTTCGATGAGGTCGGTGTAGCGCATCGCCTGGGACAAATCCCAATGCGCCACGGTGTAGTCGAATATCGTGTCGAGGTCGCGCTGCGCTCTCGGACTAAGCCGGTATTCAGCCATGCTGCTCGGCTTTGCGCCGCTTGAACGCAGCGAAATCGAACAGCTCCGGCTCCCCACTCTGCTCACCCTCGATCAGCGCCTGACGAATACTCTCGATCTCGAGTCCGCGCTCCTGCTCACGCCGGATGAGGTCGCGGATCGCCTCGCTGTCGTTGGTGTAGCTGCCTGCGTCGATCTGGGCGGCAATCCATGAATTTTGCTGTTCGGTTAGGGTAATGGTCTTGCGCACGGTCGCCATATTAGCCTCCATGAATCATACTATTGGTGCGTTTTAGCATACGCTATGATGCTTTCAAAGCTGCTACCGCCCGAACCCGATAGCCGGCCCATCGCGGTCATGCCCGCGCTGGCGTTGTCGCTGTCGATCGCGCTCGTCCTGACCATGATCGAGCGCCGGCGTCTGTTCTCGCCGGGGTGACTGGTCGAGCGCCGGTAGCGCATCGAACCCGTCGCCGGCACTAGTCTGCAACCCCGCCCGCATCGTCCGCGCCGCGCCCTGCACCAGGCTCGCCATGCCATGCGCCGCCAGCTCGGCTTGGTCGCGCACCCGCTGCCCCATCTCCTGCAGCCACTCCCGCCCGCGCTCGAGATAGACCCCCAGCCCGCGCTTCTCCTCGATCGCCTCGTTCATCTGCCCGCGCGGAGTGACAGCGTGCGGCTCCTCGCCGGCCGCGATCTGCTCGCGCTCGGCGCGACGCTCGATCGCGGCTGACGCATGGCCCATCTTCACGGTCGGCTCCATCTCGACGCCCTGACGGGCATAGCTGCGATGATCGACCCGCTCGGCAACCTGCGCCAGTTCTAGCGCATCGTTGACCTGCGCCGCCCAGCTCGCCCGGATCTCCTCCACCTCGATCGACGCTGACGATCGCACGTCGAGCTGGCGCGTCTTCGCCCCCAGCCCCTGCGCGTCCACCATCCGCGTCGTCGTCATGACATGCGCATGGTGGTTGCGATCGTCGCCGTAATCATGGGGGGCATGGATAGCCGCATCGACCGCCACCCCGTAGCGGTCGCGGATATCCTCCGCGAAAGCACGAACCAGGTCGCGGCGCTGGCCGGCGTCTAGCTCGGCCGGCAGCGCCAGCTCATACTCCCGCGCCACCTTGGCGTCCTTGCGCTTCTCCGCCGCCTCCGCTGCGTTCCACAGCGCGGAGCGGTCCTGCGCCCACTCCGCACCTTCCGGCGCAACGATGAACGTATCCTCGACACCGCCCCGCCGCGTATAGTCATGCACCAGGCCGTCGCGCTCGTTTTCGAGGCAGACGCCGGCACGATACGCGACCGCCGCGACCGCGCTGCCCCCACTCCCGAATCTGTCGAACTGGCGAAGAAGCGTCTTGCCCAGGCCAAGGCTCGCCTCGATGCGCTCAACGCCCGGATCGCCACCGAAGGCCGTCGCCTCGATACCCGCCGCAAGATCATCTTGGGTGGCCTGCTACTCGATGCCGCCACCAAGGATCAGCGGTTCGCCGGCATCGTCACCGAGCTGACCCACCGCATCAGCCGCGATCAGGACAGGAAACCGTTCGAGGGGTGGACACTGCCCGGGGAGGACCGCTGATGGACCGCGACCGCGACGACGATCCCCGCCGCCCGGTAGAACGCGGAAGGGGGCGTGATCTGCTCGGGTCCGATCGCCACGATCCCCCGACCGGCAAGTTCGACCCGGCCGAGTTCGACATGCCCACCGACCCACCGCCCTCTGCTGCCGGTCGCGCGCGCGGTGCCGCCGACGCCGCCCAGGCGCACAGCTTCTTCTCCCACCTCGATACCAACATCCAGCGCATCCTTGCCGGTTTCGGCACCCTGCGCGACCTGGTGACCGACGTGCGCGCCAGCCTCGCCGATGCCGCCGCCAGGGACGCACAGCGCGCCGAGGATGAGGAAGCCCGCGACACGGCCATAGCGGCCCGCCTGGTCGATCCTGCGGTTCTGGCAGCCCGTGCGGAGGCTGGAGCGCGCCATGGGGCCGCAGACGGCCTTGCCGGGGCGGGAGAGACCCTGCGGCGTCGGATCGATGCTGACACGGCCGCGCACGCCGCCCTGAACGATCGTCTTGCCGCCGATGCCGCCGATCGCCGCGTCCATGAGCTGCGCCGGCGCCGGTGGGACAGGTGGTGGAACGGCGCGCTCGCCGGCTTCGCCCTGCTGGTGCCTGTTGCGCTGGGCTACGGCTATCACCTCGGGAACGGGGCCGGTGAAGCATCGGGCTATGCCCGCGCCCGCGACGAGGTAGCTGCGGCCAGCTGGGCGAACACCGTCAACGGCAAGCTCGCCCGGCAGCTCGACCAGACCAGCACTTCCACCATCCCCCTCATCGCGAACTGCTCGGGCAAGGGATGGAGTAAAACCAAACAGGACGGTCAGCGCGTTTGCTACGCCGCGCCGACCACAGGATGGTACAGGCCTTGAGCTTCGATGATCGCACCCGCACCTGGCAGCTCATCATGACCGGCGATGATCTCCGGCACATCACGCTCGAAACCCAAGCCGACATGGCGCGGCTGCTCGACCTCGATCCTTCGATTTCGCACCTGACGCTCGAAATCGGCGACGGTCGCGTCCACGTCGCCCGCGACTGGCCAAGCGACCAGTACGAGGATGCCGATCGCCTGATCGATCGCATTGCCGCCTCGGGCGTGTCCGCGGTCGTTGTCCACGATGGCAACGGCAAACCCCCTCGCCGCGTGACGACCGCCGAATGATCGCGGACCGTCCTCGCTCCCAACTCCTTCCTCGCCAAGCTAGCGGCCGATAGGCCGCCTCTGTGACGGCGTAGCCGGCACGCACCATCGGCGTATCGGCCTTTGGCCGATTCCATCTAAATCTCCTCCGTTCCGCGCGCGGTGATTCATGATTCTAGATTCTATGATTCAAGGGGGTCGCATCCCACTGATTTTAAAGGCCGATTCCAGCCTATTATGAGGAATGGGGTGGGGTATCATGAGTTTTGGGGTGGGGTATCGTGAGAAATGGGGTGGGGTATCGTGAGAAATGGGGTGGGGTATCGTGAGAAATGGGGTGCGTGAAGTGAGGAGCTAGCCGCGCTCATCTCATGATACTTGACCGTGTTGTCGCATCGAACGATTGTTGTCGCGTAGCCCTTAATTGTGAGATGAGAAATCCAACGAAATCAACGGCCTTGCTTTGCCCTTAAATATGATATT
>NZ_JAHCBF010000001.1 GCF_018398395.1 Croceicoccus gelatinilyticus
GACACTGCAGCGGTTGATGGAAGGGCGCATGCACAAACATGGCAGGCGCGAATATGTGCAGGTACTGCGCCTGCTGGAAACGTTCACCCTCGCCGATCTCCAGGCGGCGGTCGAACAGGCCATCGATCTTGGCGCCATCGGCTTCGATGCCGTCAAGCACCTCGTCCTGTGCCGGATCGAACGCGTACCGCCCAGGCTGGACCTGGACGTCTATCCCTTCCTGCCACGCACCACGGTCGAGAAGACCTTTGCCAGAGCCTATCTGAGCCTGCTCTCCGACCGGCAGGAGGCCGCATGAGCGATCAGGCCCCGGAGATCCTTCTCGCTCACCATCTCAAGGCGCTCAAGCTGCCTACGTGCCTGCGTGAGCATCACAAGCTCGCGCGGCAATGTGCCGCTGAAGGCGTCGATCATATCCGCTTCCTCGCCCGCCTCGTCGAGATGGAAATGATCGACAGGGAGCGTCGCATGGTCGAGCGGCGCATCAAGGCCGCGCGCTTCCCCGCCGTCAAAAGCCTCGACAGCTTCGACTTCGCCGCCATCCCCAGGCTCAACAAGATGCAGGTGCTCGAGATGGCGCGCTGCGAGTGGATCGAGCGGCGTGAGAACGCCATCGCTCTGGGGCCATCAGGCACCGGAAAGACGCACGTAGCGTTGGGGCTCGGACTGGCAGCATGCCAGAAAGGACTGTCGGTGGGCTTCACCACCGCGGCAGCGCTGGTCAGCGAAATGATGGAGGCCCGCGACGAGCGCCGTCTTCTGCGCTTCCAGAAGCAGATGGCCGGATACAAGCTGCTCATCATCGACGAACTGGGCTTTGTGCCGCTCTCCAAGACCGGCGCCGAACTGTTGTTCGAGCTGATCTCCCAGCGTTACGAACGCGGCTCCACCTTCATCACCAGCAACCTGCCCTTCGACGAATGGACCGAAACCTTCGGATCTGAGCGTCTCACAGGCGCGCTCCTCGATCGCCTGACCCATCACGTCAGCATCCTCGAGATGAACGGCGAAAGCTATCGCCTCGCGCACAGCCGGGCCCGCAAGGCCAAAACCAGACCCTGAAAATTACACCAATGCCGGGGGGAGTGGCCCTCGGGCTACGCCCTCACGCCACTCCCCCCGGCATGTAACACGATGGCCTGGTTTTACGCCGCCGAATGGCCGACTTTTGCTCCGCCGTTGACACAGATTGAACACCAATGCGGGCCGTTCGAATCTGCGGGCGGGCCTGCTAGCGCGCGGATGCATTCCTACGACAAAGAAAGCCTCTCCACCAAAACTCAGCGAAAAATGCGGATCGTTTGGATCAGGACTGACACGATTGTCATAGGGCTGCTCAAGCCAAGCATCCTTATCGGCAAGCGACTGGATGCGCTCCCACATCGCTGCTTCGAAACTCCTTTCGTCGAGATCCTCGTTCTCCTTGAAAATAAAGGCGAGGGAGCGAAACAGTCCCGGATCATTCTGATAATCAAATGACCAATCCAGCAATTCGCGATGTATGCGCACATCGTCCCAATTGCTTGTCATTGACCGGCAGACGCTAACCTTTAGCGTCCCTTTCGAAAGCGCGCTTTTCGCTCCCACACAAGGAAAGTCGCGATCTCGAATGAAATCCTCGAATTGGGTAGCAATTTTACGATCTATGTCGGCTGTCATCAGCATCATCCCAATTACTGGCCCAAGGCCATTATTTAAAATCCCTCCAATTCAAAATGTTCCGGGGCATTGCGCCGTATTTTTTCTGAGATTAGCGACTGGCGGCCATGCCTAGGCGTTGAAGTGCGCGACGATTGATGGATGAAGTGGGCCGTCAAAATCCAATCGATCCAGACCTGCCCGGTTCAACACGTGCAGGGGCCCAATCGCGCCGATCCAAACTACCCCTCGGATTCCAGCCAGCGAAGCGTGTAGTCGTTCATTCAATTTGCAAGCATGTACGGTGAGATCAACGATCCGAACCGTTGTGAATACGCCGCGCGCCAACGAAAGCTCTGCAGGCAATGTAATCGCGGGCATGTGCGGCCTCCTAGGGATCGAAAATTGCTTCGTTTTGTCAGATTTGGAAATCTGCGCTAACCGGCCTATCTTTCCACTAACGATGGTCAAATGCACCTTCTACAGAGCCCGTTCAAAGAACGTTTAGTCGTGCGGAAATAGTTTCTATCTAGAGATGAGCGTGTTCTTCTCAGCTCTCCTCAAGTGATTACCGGTTTCATCGAGATATGAATAACGGCGCACTGAGAAATGAGGGGCATGTGTGGAAGACCCTTGCGGCGCAAAAGCCTTTATTTAGCGAATAGCACTGGTCGGGCGCATCCATATGTTCGCAGCAGGCGCAATCTGTGGCATGCGCCGCACACGATTACACCCGCCATCATAGGCGAGGCTCCTTTAATCGCTTTGGTGCGTTTGCTGCATAGTGCTGCAAATACGCGTCCATCTAGAGCCGCGCGTGTTCTTCTTCGCCCTCTCAAGGGGCTATCGGTTTCACCGGCTGGTCGAGCGATTGGCGGATTTCTCGGTGCGGGCAACCTTGTCGAGCTTGCGGTCTCTGTCTTTGGATTCGACCACACGGAGGATCGTGAGCATGATCAGGCTTATCGCCGCAGCGATAGCGACAAGCGGCCATTGCGCGGCGCCGCAGGCGATGCCAATTACCGCCGCGAGCCACAGATGCGCGGCGGTGGTAAGGTTGTGCACCTGGCCCTTGCTGAACACGATCAGCCCGGCACCGACAATCCCTATGAAAGCGCCCGCAGCCTCGTAGACGCGCAAAGGGTCCATGCGCTGCCCGCCCAGTTCGTTATAAAGCGCCACGATCGAAACGGTCATCGAGGCGGCGGAAAAGCATATTAGGCCATGTGTTCGCATACCTGCGGCATGGCCTCGCAATTCTCGGTCAAGTCCCAGCAACAACCCGATGATTGCTGCAACGCCCAGACGCGACAGGAGGTCCCAGTCGAACCAGTGAACCAGAACGGGGTCATTGAGCTCCATCGCCTTCTCCTCGCAGCAGGAGTCAAGCGCATGATGGCCATGGAAAGTTCCGGAACCCTGCGGCACAACTGCGCATTTCTCCGATGCATGCAACGCGTGAGGTGATATTTGCCAAAATGGCTGCCCTATTGCGGTGAAGCACCGCTCCCTGCGGAATGGCTCTCGCGCTGGAATCTGGCTCCAGAGCTTATGCTTCTCGTGGCCGGACTCCTCGCGGCGATCTATTTTCAACGGCATCGGTTGCGCGTAGGTCCAGCGATCGGGGCGGTGGGCTTGATTGGCTGTCTCTACATTAGCCCTTTTTGTGCCCTCGGTTCAGCGTTGTTTGCCGTTCGGATCGTGCATGATGTGGTGCTTGTGTCGGTGCTCGCCCCACTTGTCGTGGCGGCACTTCGACTCGAGCGTCTGGCGATTCACGGATCGCTGGTAGGCTGGACCGTGATCCATGTGCTGACTTTCTGGCTGTGGCACGCACCGCCGTTCTACGAAGCAGCTATGAGTAGCGATGCAACGTTTTGGGCGATGCAGGTGAGCATAGTTGCTACCGCCTCTTTATGGTGGGTCAAAGTGTTCCGCGCACCTGCCCCTGCCGCCGCCACCGTGCTGCTCGCGACAATGGTCGCGATGGGATCGCTGGGGGCCCTGCTCACATTCGCCCATCGCGCCCTTTACGCGCCGCATTGGCTAACCACACAGGACTGGGGCCTATCTCCGCTGGAGGATCAACAGATCGCCGGCATCATCATGTGGGCGCCAGGGAGCCTCGTCTATCTCCTCGCCGCGCTCACGATCGTCTATCGCTCTCTTGGTACGCGGGCCGCAACCATATGAAGTTGCATCGCCTCGTCCGCAAATGGGCTCAAAGCTATACGAGGAGCGGCAAATATTCGCCGGTCGGCGTATGGTTTCATTGGCTCATGGCCGCGCTAGTGCTGTACCAACTTGCCTCTGGTTGGCTCATGTCGCGCTATCCCGTCGGTGGAAGCAAGCTTGCCACTTACGAGTTACATAGCGAGCTAGGCCTGTCGATCCTGTTACTCGCTATCCTGCGCTTCGCCTGGCGGCTGTTCGTTCCTAATCCGATAAACGACGCCCAAGCTCCGGAATGGCAACAAACAGCCTCCCATCTGACGCAATATCTGTTCTACGGCCTGTTTGCCATGTTGCCATTGTCCGGTTGGGCGATGTGGTCGGCGATCCAACCTGTCGAGCCGCTCCGGATCGGGGGGGTGATCGCGATCCCGCCGATGCCATTCCACACCCTTTCGCCCGCCTGGCAGTTCCAAGTGCTCGATTGGGCAGAGAGCCTGCATGTGCTCGGCGTCGTTGGTCTGAGCCTGCTCGTGCCGCTGCATGTGGGGGCAGCGTTCAAGCACCATTTCTGGGACCGCGACGATGTAGTCAGGGGCATTCTACCAGAAATCCGGGACGATGAGACCGCCCCGGACCATACGCAATATACCCCGCGAGTGGGCTGATCTCGTTGTCTCGCAGTTTGCCGGCAGCATCATGCATGACCTTCAGCGGATCGCCGAACCGCTCGCCCGTGCGCCAGCGACGCAGTTGTTCAGCGGTGTAGGCGGCGCTTTGTCCGACCAGCGAGGGGTTGCCGGCGCCGACGCCTTCGCCCTCCTCGCCATGGCAAGACGCACATGAGGCGAGATCGCGATCGGGAATGCCGTTGTGATAGATCGTGGCCGCATCGCCGAACGTGCAGATGTCAGCATCGTTGCCGCGTTCGGTGTCCGGAATCGGCATTCCGGCATAGAATGTCGAGACCGCCAGCCGGTCCGCGTCGTCCAGCCGACTGGCAAACCAAGTCATTTGCGGATGACGCCGCTGACCATCAGCATAGAAGCCCAGCTGCCGGACGAGGTAGCCCGCATCGATCCCCGCGATCCGCGGCACCAAGGCGCCATCTCCGCCACCATCAAGTCCGTGGCAGGTGTGGCATGCCGCCTGCGGACCGGCGTCGCCGCCCGACAGCGCAATAAGCTCCCCCGTCTCGTCGAAGCGACTGTCGACCGGCGCGGGATTGCACGAGGTGAGCGAACCAATGGCAGCGATCAACGGGAACGGGCGGAAAAGCATCGTCTGGCCGGAACGAATGTGGGGTTTGTCAGGTTCCCATAAGGATGAGGAGTGCGGAGCATCGGGATCTGCGTAACAGGACAATCATGATCGTCATGGCCCTTTCCGCCTGCGTCACACTTGTAGCGTGTAAGGAGCCGGTCGAGACGCGGCGAGAGCCGACTAACGATATGAAGGCGCGCGGATTGGCGGCGATTGAGCGCGCGGGCTGTGGATCGTGCCACAAAATTCCTGGGCTGGACTGGCCCGCGGGGCGGCTCGGACCATCGCTTGAGGGTTTTGACGATGTCGGCCTGATTGCGGGGGCGCTTCCCAACAGGCCCGACGTACTCGCCGCCTTCATCCGCAACGCGCCCGGCGTGAAGCCCGGCTCGACCATGCCACCGATGCCGGTGAGCGCGAGCGAGGCGGAGGATATCGCTGCTTATCTCTACGGCATCGACCATGATTGACGCGCTCTGGGGATGGCCGCCGCCAGTGCTCGATCCGGCGGGCCCCTATTCCGCCAAGGTGACTACACTTTCTTGGTCGTTGTTCGCGCTGGGGCTGGTCGTCACTGCGATCGTAGTTGCCGCGCTCTATGTCGCGATCAAGGGGCCGGACAGGTGGAAAGCAAAGCTGGGCGGCGAGCGCGCTATATGGCTGGGCGGCGTTGCGTTTCCCGGCGTGGTGCTAACCGGTCTGCTTATCTGGGGCCTGACACTTACCGCGAGCCTTACCGAGTCAATCCGTGGCGACGAGATGCGGATTCGCGTGACTGGCGAGATGTGGTGGTTCCGGGTCCAGTATCTCGACGCGGACGGCAGCGTCGCGATGGAGGATGCCAACGAGATTCATATCCCGGTTGGAGTACCGGTGGTGCTCGAACTCGAGAGCGCCGACGTGATTCACAGTTTCTGGGTGCCGCATCTGTCGGGAAAAAAGGATATGATCCCCGGCCGCCGCACGCTGCTCAGGATCGAGGCGGACAGGGCAGGGGAGTTCGGCGGGGTTTGCGCCGAATATTGCGGCGGGCAACACGCGCTAATGGGCTTCGTCACCGTCGCACATGATCGCCAGGAATGGAATGTATGGTTGGCCGGGCGCAGGGCCGGGGCCGCACAAGCGGCAGCGTCGCCCGCATCCGCGTCTGAGGGAGCTTCACCATATCCCGGCGACGCCGATGCCTATCCAACCGAAGCGGAGTTGCTTGAGCAATACGATCCCCGGGCGGGCTATCGGTTGTTCATGGATAGCGGCTGCGCGGCTTGTCATCGGATCGCAGGCTCTGATGCCAACGGACTTGCTGGCCCCGACCTTACATATGTAGGATCGCGCCGAACCCTGGGTGCGGGAATCCTGGCCAATAATCGGGGCACGATGGTGGGCTGGATCGGCGATAGCCAGTCCCTCAAGCCGGGCAATCGCATGCCCAGTTACGATGTGCTGACCGCGAAGGAACTGGGTCATATCGCCGCATTTCTGGAGCTGCAGCGGTGAGGTCCGAAACGGGTTTCGATCCCGCTCTTTACGATCGCTTCCCGACCGAAAAACGTCCGGACGGAGAAGTCGAGGAACTCGAAAGAATCTGGGCCGCGCCGAAGGGGTGGGCGCGTCTGACCGCGGTCAACAACAATTATGTCGGCTTCTGGTATGTTGTCACCGCCTTCGGGTTTTTCCTCGCGGCGGGCGTGCTGGCTCTGGGGATGCGGGTGCAGCTAGCCGCACCGATGCAGGATTTCCTTGGCGTCGATACCTACAACCAGTTCTTTACCATGCACGGAACGGTGATGATGTTCCTGTTCGCGGTGCCGATGGTGGAGGCGATCGGGATCATGTTGTTGCCTCAGATGCTGGCAGCGCGCGACTTGCCGTTCCCTCGCTTGTCTGCCTTCGCTTACTGGGCGTACTTCGTCGGCGGCACGATGTTTTTCCTGTCGCTGTTCGTCGGCTTAGCGCCCGATGGCGGGTGGTTCATGTATCCACCGCTTACCAGTATCGCCTTCAGCCCAGGCATCAACACCGATTTCTGGTTGCTCGGCATCGGTTTCATCGAGATCTCGGCTATTGCCGGGGCGATCGAGATCATCGTCGGCGTGCTGCGCACCCGCGCGCCAGGCATGACACTCGACAAGATGCCGATGTTCGCCTGGGCCATGCTGGTGTTCGCGGTGATGATCGTAGTCGCCTTTCCAAGCGTTATACTCTGCACGATGCTGCTGGAAATAGAGCGGGCCTTCAACTGGCCGTTCTTCGACGCTTTGCGCGGCGGCGATCCGATGCTCTGGCAGCACCTGTTCTGGTTCTTTGGCCATCCGGAAGTCTACATCATTTTCATCCCCGCCGCCGGCCTGATGAGCATGATGGTGGCCGTGGTCGCCAGGGTGCCGCTGGTGGGATATCGCCTTAACGTGCTGGCGCTGGTCGCGACCGGCTTCATCAGCTTCGGAGTCTGGGCACACCACATGTTCGCCACCGACATGCCACGCGTTTCCGCCGGATATTTCAGCGCTGCGAGTATGGCGGTGAGTCTGCCTGCCGGTATCCAGGTGTTCTGCTGGATTGCGACCCTCGCCAGCGGAAAGATCAAGTGGACGACGCCTGCTCTCTTCGTTGTCGGCAGCGTGCTGATCTTCACCATGGGCGGGCTTACAGGCGTGATGGTCGGCATGGTGCCGTTCGACTGGCAGGCCCACGATACCTACTTCATCGTCGCGCACCTCCATTACGTGCTGATGGGGGGGATGGTGTTCCCGATGTTCGCCGCCTTCTATCACTGGCACGGGATGACCAGCAGTCGGAGGCTGTCGGAGCGGGTGGGGAAATGGGTGTTCGGCCTCATGTTCGCCGGGCTCCACATCACCTTTTTCCCGATGCATCTGACAGGGCTAATGGGGATGCCGCGCCGAGTTTACACCTATCTGCCGGGCCGCGACCTCGACCTGCTTAATCTGGTTTCAACGGTGGGCGCTTTCGTGATGGCGGCTGGCATTTTGCTTTTCCTCGTCGACCTGGCGCGACGCTTCCGCTTCACCACCGATAACGACGTCGGCAACATCTATGGCGGCGGCACGCTCGAATGGTTGCCGACCGGGCTCTATTCGACCCGCTCGATCCCGCTGGTCACCTCGCGCGAGCCGTTATGGGATCGCCCCGAGATTTCTCGGGAGGTCGCAGATGGCCGTTACTTTCTTCCCAACTCTGCAACCGGCCAGCGCGAGACGCTGATCACATCGACCGTCATGGCCGAGCCGCAATATGTTCAGCTAATGCCCGGTCCATCGCCCTGGCCACTGGCGGCGGCGGTGTTCACCGCTCTGTTCTTCCTCTCGCTGACAGTGCAGGCCTATGCGTTTGCGGTGTTCTGCGGACTGGTCGCAATCGTCAGCACATTGCGCTGGATGTGGGAGACCGATCGTCCAATCAAGCAGGAATGCGCCGATATCGGGGGCGGGATCAAGGTGCCGATCGCGATCACCGGTCCGCAAAGCCACGGTTGGTGGGCCTTGAACACGCTCATGGTGGTCATCGGCATGATCGGCTTCATGGCGGTTTTTGCCTATCTCTATCTCTATGGCATCAATCCAGAGGTCTGGAGTGCGCCGCCGCCGCTGGGTGAGACCGCGCTGATTCTTGGCATCGAGGCGCTGGCGCTGCTCTCGGCGTGGGGCGGACGGCGCTTTCTTGCCACCAAAGAAGGCCGCCTGGCAGAGGATTTGCCATGGATGTTCGAGGCGCTGGCCGCCGCGCTGCTGGTCGGCGCACTCTATCTTGACGTCACCGGCTGGCTCGCCACCGGGCTAGAGCCGACTGCCAACGGCATGGGCGCAACCGTGTTCATGCTTGCGGTGCTGCAAGGCCACGTCGTAATTGTTTCCGTCATCATGGCAATTTACCTAGCCTTCCGCGAAGCACGCGGGATCATGACTACGCCGACCAACGTCACCATGGACATAGTTGCGCGCTTCGTGATGTTCTGCGCCTTTCAGGGCATAGTCTTTACTGTACTGCCGCGAGTGTTTCCGGGTGGATGAACGCGACGCCATCGAATCTGGTGAACCGATCGATAGGCCTCCGATCTATCGTATCGTGCTGATCGCCTTTCTCGTCTGGTCTTCCCATTTCATCGTGAGCTACGGTGCGGCTCTGATATTTCCCGAGCAGGCGATCGCCCGCTGGATTGCCGGTGCCGCAATGCTGCTCGCCTTTGCCGCCCTAGTCGTAAGGGCGCGGCGGCCCGGCTGGATGCGCGATCCCATGGCGCTCGGCGCGCTGGGTCTCGCGCTGGCGGGCATAATTTTCGGCACCTTACCCGCCGTCGTCGGTTAGTCCTCAAAAGGTCGCGGCATTCAGAGGAGAGACACCATGGATCGCACAGTCACGCGTGCACGAAGTTTCGCCAATCCGCTCCATGCGACCCTGCTTGCCTTTCCGGTGGCGCTTTTTCCTTCCGCGCTTCTGTCGGACCTCACCTATTGGAGAACCGCGGAAATCCAGTGGACGAATTTCTCCTCCTGGTTGATCGCAGGGGCCGACGTATTTGCGGGCCTGGTGTGCGCTTGGGCGCTCATTGGCCTGTTCGTCGGGCGGGCGCGGCATAGCAGGGGACGCGGGACAATCTATTTCGTAGTGGTCGCGGCGATGTTCGTCCTTGGCGTGCTCAATGCCTTCCAGCATGCGCGTGACGGCTGGCATTCGGTCGGACCGATGGGCCTTGTGCTCTCAACGCTCTGCACCATTCTTGCCTTGGTCGCGGCCCTCCTCGCCTATGGCGGAACTTTCTCGGTGGAGAAACGCGCATGAATCGGCTCGCCATCGTTGCTATACCGCTCACTGTTGCGCTGACTGCGTGCCAAGCTGCCAGCGAACCCGACATCGACCAGACGGGCAATAGCCCCGACCTGCCGGAACAGAACGACGCGTTGATCCCCGCAATGAAAATTCCGACGCCCGAAGCTTGGGGCGACGAATTGCCGGTCGTGCCGGACGGCTACACTGTCAGCGCCATTGCCAAGGATCTGAAGATCCCGCGCCAGACGCTTGTGCTGCCCAATGGCGACATCTTGGTGGCGGAAGGATCGGGCGGCAAGGCGCCCAAATTGCGGCCTAAGGACGTGATAGCGGGCTGGATCAAGCAGCGCGGTAAGAGCTCAGTCGAAGGCGGCGATCGTATTACGCTGCTGCGCGACAGCGACGGTGACGGCCAGACTGACCTCCAGACCACTTTCATCGAAGGGCTCGACGCACCCTATGGCCTCGCGTTCGTCGACGGTACCCTATATGTCGCCAATCAGGGCAGTCTGGTGAGCTTCGCCTACACCGAGGGTGCAACCAAAATCACAGGAACGGGCGCCGAGGTCACCAAACTTCCCGCCAAAGTCAACCACCACTGGACCAAGGCGTTGACTGCCAGTCCCGACGGCTCGAAGCTTTATGTCGGAATTGGCTCCAACAGCAATGTCGGTGAACGCGGCATGGATGTTGAGGAAGACCGAGCTGTAATCTGGGAGATCGACCGTGAAAGCGGCGCGAGCCGCATCTTTGCCTCGGGAATCCGCAATCCTACCGCTCTGGCCTTTGATCCTTGGTCCGACCGGTTGTGGGCGGTCGTCAACGAGCGCGACGAGCTAGGCCCACAGCTGGTGCCGGACTATCTCACGTCGGTTCGCGACGGCGGATTCTACGGCTGGCCCTACAGCTATTACGGCCAGCACGTCGACCCCCGTATTCAGCCGCAGCGGCCAGATCTGGTGCGAAAGGCGATTTCTCCCGACTATGCGCTCGGTTCACACGTCGCGGCCCTAGGCGTCGATTTCACGACCGGAGGTAGCTTCGGCGAACGGTTCGGCGCAGGCGCCTTCGTAGGTATGCACGGCAGCTGGAACCGGGCCGATCCGTCGGGCTACAAAGTCGTATTTGTGCCGTTCAGCGGCGGCCACCCCAACGGTAAGCCGATCGATCTTATCACCGGCTTTCTAAAGGACGGTAAGGCACGCGGACGCCCGGTCGGCGTAACCTACGATGCGGCGCGCAGTGTGCTATTGGTGGCGGACGACGTTTCCAACACGGTTTGGCGCGTCGCTCCGCGTCGGGTGCCACGTACGAATCCGACCCCTTCCGTGCCACTTGAGTAAATGAGACCGTGGCACCGACCGTCGACAAAGCGGGCTACCGCAACTGATTTGTTACGCTGAAATCATCCAAAACGGCACAGTTCAAAGGGCTTGGGCTACGGGAGAGCGGACGCAAACGTCAGTCTACTATAGCGGGGAGCTATACGAGCAAGTCTTTGGCGACCTCGAGTCCGAAAGGATGCTAGAGGAGGGGCGCTCGGCGCGCATCCGCAGCTTGTGGCAGCGCTAGAACACTTTCTGTCTTGCCTAAAGCGGCTTGATGCCTGGATAGAGGCGCGTGTTGACACGTGGAGTGGGGTAAAGGCCAAGCGATACCGACAGGCGTAGCCGAAATCTTCGCCGCTAGAGGTTGGGACGAGGCCCAATCTGCGGGCAGAGCATTGGCGGCGGTTGCGTCAGAAGCGGGCTTCAGCAGCAAGGACTTTAAATTCCTGCGGTGAATGACAGCTGCCCACCTCAAGTCGGCCGATCAGTGGGATGTGAGAGAACGCCTGGAAGCGGTCGATGAGATCTGCCGAGCGACCGCTTCTTTGGCTAGATTTCAGTTCGCTCCGCTAAGAGCAAAGCGTCTTCGACGTCGACGCCCAAATAGCGTACAGTGTTTTCGATCTTCGTGTGGCCGAGCAGGATCTGGATCGCTCGGATGTTTCCCGTCGCGCGGTAAATCATCGCCGCCTTCGTCCGGCGCAACGAATGCGTACCGTATTCTGCCTTCCGCAGTCCGATCGCAGTAACCCATTCATCGACTAGGCGTGCATACTGTCGAGTGCTCATATGGCCAGAGTGGTCGATACGGCTTGGGAATAGATAATCACCAATCGAACCGCCTCGACGTTCCAGCCACGCTAGCAATGTCGCTCGCACGTCGGCAGTCAGCTCGAACTGGACTGGACGGTTGGTCTTTTGCTGAATGACGGTTGCCCGATTCCGAACTTCGACGCCCGCAACCACATCGCCGATCTTGATTTTTACCAGATCACAGCCCCGCAGTTTGCTGTCGATCGCGAGATCGAAAAGGGCCTTGTCCCTCAGTCGTCCTTCGCGATCGAGATGAAAGCGGATCGCCCAGATCTGCTTCTGTGTCAGTGGTCGCTTAGTTCCGACATTCTTGCCAGCATTCCAAGCCGGACGATGCCGAGTTGAGGCATCAAAATGTGAGTATCCCATTGCATTTCTCCTCGGCCCAAATGGCCGAAGAGATAACGCTCAGAATGTCGCTGCTTGGGCCGGTAGCGGACTCTCAGCTTGCGGTTAGTTTTCGCTCGAAGCGGCCATTTCTGCCCTGGCGCGGGCAGAAAATGGGCGAGGGCACTCTCTTGATGATGCCATTCTTAGGCATCTCATGCGGTCGGGACAGTTCCGCCATCGATGACATACTCGGTGCCCGTGATCGTGCTAGCACGATCGGAAGCGAGGAATGCGATCAGGCTGGCGATCTCCTCAGGCTGGGAGGGTCGTCCGATCGGCACGCCTCCAAGGGACTGCATGATCATCTTCCTGCCCGCGGCGATGTCGCTACCATGCTCGGTTGCAAGACGCTTGGCCAGTTCGACTGAAGCCTCGGTTTCGATCCACCCTGGCGAGACGCGCACCACGCGCACGCCCGCCGGTGCAACCTGCTTGGACAGGCTCTTGCTATAGGTCGAGAGCGCCGCCTTGGCGGCCGCATATGCGGTCGTCGCGTCCGGCAGGGGCAACTCGCGCTGGATCGAGGTTACATGGATCACGACCCCGGATCCGCGCGTGACCATCGCCGGGACCAGAGCGCGATCGAGGCGGACGGCGGGCATGAGGTTGAGGTCGATCTCGGCTCGCCATTGTGCCTCGTCCAGCGCTTCGAACCCGCCCGCAGGGGCGGACGAACCGCCGAGCATGTGGACTATGATGTCGACTCCTTCGAACCTTTCGAGAACCGCTTCTACGACTGCGTCACACCCTTCCGCATGGGAGAGATCGGCGGCGATGAAACCGTCGGCCTCCATATCCGACGGTGCGTGCCGGGCCGTAGTGAGCAAGGATGCGCCAAGCTCCCGTAAGAGTTCGACCGTGGCCTTGCCCGCGCCTCGCGTTCCGGAGGTTACGAGCGCGCGCTTGCCTGCGAGATCGAGAAAGGGCCTCATGGCACGATCTCCAGTTGCGCGATTTTGTCTCCATCGATGATGAAGCGATATCGCAAGTCCACCGGACTGCCGGGGAAATTGCCGACCAGGTGGCTGGTGACGACGATGCGGCCTACTTCCTTGGTCAGCGCAAATGGTTCTACGGTATACGAGTATTCGGTGGACGCGTGGGCAATCCAGTGCCGAATCGCTTCGCGCCCCTCATAAGTGTTACCCTCGTCGATCACGGTCGCGTCGGTTGCGAAGCATTGCGCCAGCGCCTGCGCATCGCCTTTTCTGTCGGCTGCGAAATAGGCCGCGATCGCGTGCGGTAGCTCGATAGCCATAGTTGTGCTCCTCTAGTCTGGAGTTCCTCTCCTACCGGCTTGCCTCCATGCCGATAATCAGGATAGTTCGGGATGAGTTATTTTAAAGATCCGGACAATGGCACGTTACACCCTCAGCGATTTCGACGCGGTTCTGGCGGTCGGCAGGCTTGGCTCTTTCCGGGCCGCAGCTCTCGATCTGGGGATCTCGACCAGCGCGCTCAGCAGCGCCATTGCAAAGCTCGAGGCGCAGCTGGGCGTGCGCCTGTTCAATCGCACCACGCGCAGCGTGGCTCTGACCGAAGCCGGGCGCAGGTTCGTCGATGAGCTCGGCCCGGCCGTGCGCGACATCGGGCAGGCGCTCGATGCCGTTCGGTCCCAGCAAACTACCCCCTCGGGGACCCTTCGGATCAACACGTTCGCCACCGCAGGCCGAGAGGTGCTGGAGCCGCTCGTGCTGGAATATCTCCGCCGCTTTCCCGAAGTGAGGATCGATCTCGTCACCGAAGGCAAGCTGGTCGATATCGTCAAACAGGGCTTCGACTTCGGCGTTCGCAGCGAACACCTTGTGCCAAGCGACATGATCGCGATCCCGCTGACCGCGCCGAGGCGATACGCCGTGGTCGGCACCTCGGACTATTTCGAAGCCAATCCGCCGCCCCGGGTGCCGGCCGACCTGCTGCGCCATTCGTGCATTCGCACCCGCCTACCGAACGGAGCGATCTTCCGCTGGCGGTTCGAAGCCGGCGGAGAGCCGGTCCAGATCGATGTCGATGGCCCGATCACGCTCGACGAGGCGAGCCTGGCGCGCATCACGGCCCTGCAATCCGTCGGCATCGGCTTCTTCATGGAAACCGACGTAAGAGAGGATATTGCGGCCGGGCGTCTGGTCCGCGTGCTCGAGGACTGGACGCCTCCGCTCTCGCCGCTGTGTCTTTACTATCCCAGCCGCCGCAACCCGCCTGCGGCTTTCCGTCTCCTGGTCGACTTGGCGAGGGAATTGTCTCGGACTAGATAACGACTACCAATATTGGGCCGCTTGCAGACAGTCTGCTTTTTGGGTCTTATGTGGACAATGCAGCCATTAGAGCTCAAGCCGTCCGAAGCGACATTCAAACCCCTAGTCAAACGGTCCCGGGAGGCGCATATTCCGGCCCAGCGCCAGTCCCTAGGCCTCTTTGGGGAGAGTCCATACGTTCCAATTCTGGCGGAACATCTTCGGATATGCAGTCCGGGTAACACCTTCCTTCCCGGCTTGGCCTTCCGCAGACAATAGGGGCGTTTGCCGGGGGCTTAGGCTCCCGGCAGATCGCCAAAAGCCACGAAGATCATGATAACTTGGCTGGCGCATTAATGCTGCACGCTTCGGATGGCTGCTGCAGCATATATCCGAAGTCTATCGGCAATATCGACCCTGCTTTCGTTCTCGGCATATCGCGCGAGCGTGAAAAACATGGCTTGCACTTCATCGCGTGCTTCAAGGGATGCAGGTCCAAAGCCAACATGCCGGGCGAGAAGCCTGATTACCGTATCGCCCAAGGCATCTGTTATCGTTTCGACCAAGTCAGGGGGCTGTCAGAGCAATTCGCTAGTCCGTTGTCCATTCGAGCGCGACCCCTGCCAAAACAACAGAAATTGGCATGCTTGGTTCCATGGCCAGCTTGAGCCATGGCGCCCAGCGATCGATCAGCCATGGATCTCCCACAAGTTATCGCGATCGCGGGACAGGTGACAGAGAAGGTGGTCGCCGCGCCATAGCTCGAACCACTTCCCTGGCGGCTCGGCCATGAGTTGGGCCAGCGCACCTGCGGCGCTGTCCGCTTCGAACTCGATATCTTCATCCACGTCGAGTGCGTCGTCGTGGTAGTGCAAGTGGAACTGGGTCACGTCATCCCTCCAGCGGCTTGTGCGATGCTGCGGCATCCTCCCCGATGGGCCGAGCAAGTCACGGCATCCACTCGGGTCTGCTCCTCGTCGAGGGTGTAACTCCTCGGCCCTGCTGAGCGCGTGTGGGGGGTGTGCCCAATGAACAGGGGGGGATCGTCCATCAAGCCAGGCGCCCAACAATGCTATCATAGCACAGCGTGCCTCGAAGCGCCTGCCCGATTGCCATGCAAGCGACCAATGGAGGCGTATTCGGGATGGAGGCGTAGCTCGATATCCGAAGTCTGGGCAGAGGTTATGGGACGCTTTCCGCTTCAGTTTTCCAAAGTTATGCAAAATACATAACTTTTCATCGCAAATCTTCAGCTTAGACGTCAAAAAAGCACCACAAGTTCAATGGCTTGATGCGCCATTGCGCTTAGCGCTTGTTTTTGCCACGCAAAGCTAAATGACAATTAAACAGATACGGCTGATCAACCACAAATTTTGCGTACCGCCCGCTCGATTTCGTAACTCGACATTAACGATGGCACGCTAAACTGGACTTCGAAGCTAGCCATTACTGCCAGTCGTAAGTTTCCGCTCACGGCTGGCATTTTTCTTTGGGGCTGCGGGGGCTTTTTGGTGTGGCGAAGTTCCGGAGATGTCAGTGCGGCCTCTCAGTCATCCGACGAGACTGACCATCCAGTTTCCTCCAGCCTTGGCCGGCGGATACATGACGCAGACGCGCCTACCCTCACTCCATAGCGACACAGGTTGTTGTCCGCTGAGATCTTTGGCTTGCGACATGGCCTGCGCGACGCCGTCAGAATGAAAGCTGATCGTCGCCAGTTCTGGGTTGGCGTCAAATTTGACGGTGTAACTGGCCATACCCTCTCCGCATGATTTTTGAAGGCGCGACCCGAACTTGGAACAAGTGGGGATTAAAGGTCGCGCCCCATGTACGATCCTACATCACATGCTGCGAATGCGAAGAAAATAGTGTGATGAAACATCAGCAGTTTGGGGGAGATAAGAGAAGGCGGCCTCTGCAAGCCGCCTTCCCGAGGACATCGCTCAGGCGGGCCGGCAGGTCCTCTCGGCGCCCTAACGGCCAAAGAAGAGCACCTGTCCAGCAAGCGACCGAACTCATGCAGCAGTTCCCTGCCAAAGAAGCGGTGCCGTGCCCTTGAGATCAGGTAGTCGAAACGTCTTCGCCGGATTTGCCGATGAAGATACGGCATTCGATGCCGTTCTGCGCGAAATCCATTTCAACCGTTCCGTAGGACGCTATGGCTTGGGTGATCAGCGTCGATCCGAACCCACTCCCGCTCTGCCGACCGACTGTGGGCCCTCCACGCTCGGTCCAGATGATCTCCGTGCCATTTGAGATCCCCGCTATCTGAACCTTCACAGTCCCTGTCTCGTTCGACAGAGCTCCATGTCTCATCGCATTCATGAGCAGCTCATGGAAGATGAGGGTTAGTCCCTGGCCCACTGCATTTTTCAGGATCGGGTCGGCTGTCGGCCAGATGACGACCCTCTCCTGTAAGCCTGAGAAGGCTGCCAACTCGTTCCGCAAGATCGAGCTCGCGCTCATTGCAGCGAAGTCTCCCGTGGCAAGGAGTTGGTGGCTTCGAGCCAGGGCGCTCACTCTTCCCTCGAGCGATTTTGCGAAAGTCTCGGTGCTGCTCGCTTTCGAAGCCGAAAGGCTGATCATGGCCTTGATCATGGCGAGCATGTTGCGAACCCTGTGGTTGAGTTCGTTCGTGATGAGCTGGAGACGTGCCTCATTACGCTTCGTGTCGGTGATGTCGATCACCTGGCCGATCAGCTTGGTGATGCCCCCCTTGGCATCGAGCAAGGGGCGTCCAGCTGCACTGATCCAGCGCCTCTCACCAGTTACAGTCTTTATTTGGCATTCGAACTTCCATTCCCGTTTGCCGGCAATCGCTGCCTGCTGGAGTTCATCGACTCTCGTTCGATCGCCATCGACGACGTGGTGCAGGAAGCCGTCGTAGGTCCATTCGGCCAATGGCTCAGTGTATCCGAATATCAGGTCGTGGGCGCGGTTCCTGATGGCCTTCCCAGTTTTCAAGTCGAGTTCCCAGATGCCCACGTGCCCGGTCTCTATGACAAGGCGCAGGTGTTCGGCACTAAGCTCATCGAAAGGCTGGATGTCGGGCATCTGGTCTTTTCGGGTAGCGGACGGGCGCAATTCTCCCGCCAGTTCCGGATCATACGGGTCCTACCCGTAACCTAGCACGGGCAACACTCGTTCCCGCAGGAGCCAAATTTTCAAGGGGCTCTCCTCAAGGGATGCGCAATTCCAGAAGTGCACGAGAAATCGTGCTACAATGGAGGGGTAAGATCGCGAGACTGGAGTCGCGGCACTCCTCTCTTGGCGATTGTAAGATTCCAAAGGATCGCCTCGGATGCGCCGGTACCAATTACAGATCGCTGGCCAGCAAGGACGCAGCGCGCGCCTTGCCGATTTCGAGTGCGAAACCCGAGCGGACGCCTTGTCTGTTGTGGGCAGGCTCAGCCTGCTGGCTCGTGCCGAGCTTTGGCAGGACGAGTTCTATATCTGCACTATCGCTCAGGACGACCTCTGTCGGGTTAGCCATGGCCATGACAATCGGTGCTGATCTGCCGGCGACAGATCGGTAGGCAGCGCATCTAGATGGGAGCAGCAATCGAGTTCCATTTTGAGACAGGCTGGCAGTTGAACCCGCACAACCATCGTCGGCAGTCTTGCGCTGTGGTACACCTAGCCGGGTAGCGACCAACTACACCCGAAGCCCCCAAGTGCAACACGGCCAGCACTTGGGGGCTTCTGGCGTTTTGCGAGAGGGAGATTGAGCTGTTTATGGGCCGTTTGCTGCCTATCCGCTTTTTTAGGTGCCGTCATAGCGAAAGCCGCCATTCTGCAGCCGACCGGTTGCGAACGTCGGCGCCACCAAAAATCAATCATCTTCGGCAAACTCGAAAGTCATCGCCGTTCTTTCGCCCGACATGCTGTCGATGATCGGGCATTCGGGCCTGTCGTCACCATGACAGGTGCGGGCAAGGTGGACGAGGCTCGCTCGCATGGCGGCCAGCGCCTCTACCTTGCGGCCCAGTTCGTCAGCCTTGGCCAGCGCCAGCGCTTTGACCTCTGCACTGGCGCGATGTTCATCGCTCCACAGTTCGAGCAGTTCGCCGATCTCCTCGATCGAAAAGCCGAGGTCGCGGGCATTGGCGATGAACCGGAGGCGGTTGACGTCTGCAACCGAATAATCGCGATAACCGCTGTCGCGGCGCAGCGGCGCGGGGATCAGACCGATCTTTTCGTAGTGCCGGATCATCCGCTGCGACACGCCGGTGCGCTGAGCTGCATCACCGATGTTCATAGCTTTACCGCTTTCAGCCGCAGCGAATTGCCGATCACGCTGACAGACGAAAGCGACATCGCCGCCGCCGCGATCACGGGTGACAGCAATATGCCGAAATGCGGATAAAGTACGCCTGCCGCCACCGGCACGCCCAGCGCGTTATAGCCAAAGGCGAAGACAAGGTTCTGGCGGATGTTCGACATGACCTTGCCACTCAGCGTCCTGGCGCGGGCGATTCCGGTTAGCTCGCCGCCCAGCAGCGTGATCCCCGCGCTTTCGATAGCGACATCGGTGCCCGATCCCATGGCGATGCCGACGTCCGCTGCGGCAAGCGCCGGGGCGTCGTTCACTCCGTCGCCCGCCATGGCGACGACATGCCCCTCTGCGCGCAGCCGTTCGACCACCGCGCTCTTGCGATCGGGCAAGACATCGGCCTCGACCTCGTCGATGCCGAGCGACCGTGCCACCGCCTCTGCCGTAGTGCGGTTATCGCCGGTCAGCATCAGCACGCGAATACCCTCGGCGCGTAGGGCCTTTATCGCGGCAGGCGTGGTCGCCTTTACCGCATCGGCGATGGCAATGACTGCAGCGACCTTACCATCGACGGCCATCAATATCGCACTGGCGCCATCCTGCCGGAGGTGATCGGCGTCTGGCGCCGCCGCATCGGGATCTACGTCGCTTTCCCTAAGGAAGGTCACATTGCCGAGCAGAACCCGGCTGCCATCGACCGTAGCGCTCGCGCCCTTGCCGCTGGGGGAATCGAAGTCGCTGGCTTTGGGCGCAGCAATGTCGCGCCGCGCCGCTTCAGCCATGATCGCCTGCGCGAGCGGGTGCTCGGATGCCTGCTCGACCCCTGCTGCAAGGCGAAGCGCCTCCTCCTCCGCCAGATCGCCCAATGTCACGATGCGGGTGACCGAAGGCTTGCCCTCGGTTAGCGTGCCAGTCTTGTCGACCACCAGCGTGTCGACCTTCTCCATCCGCTCCAGCGCCTCGGCATTCTTGACCAAAATACCTTCCTCTGCCCCGCGCCCGACGCCGACCATGATCGACATCGGGGTGGCAAGGCCAAGCGCGCAGGGGCAGGCGATGATCAGCACCGCCACCGCCGCGACCAGCGCATGGGCAAGGCGCGGTTCGGGGCCCCATAGGCTCCACGCCGCAAAGGCGAGCAGTGCCACGAAGAGGATGAGCGGCACGAACCAGCCCGCCACCTTGTCGGCCAACCGCTGGATCGGTGCGCGCGAGCGTTGGGCCTGCGCCACCATCTGCACGATCCGCGACAATAGCGTCTCGCTGCCTAGCTTTTCTGCGACCATCACCAACGATCCGGTGGTGTTGATCGTGCCGCCAATCACCGGGTCTCCGGCCTGTTTGGAAACCGGCATGGATTCGCCAGTCACCATGGATTCGTCGATGGCGGAATTGCCCTCTGCCACCGTCCCGTCGACCGGGATCTTTTCACCCGGCCGGATGCGCAGGCGATCGCCAACCTGCAGTTCGTCCAGCGCGACTTCCTCGTCGCCATCGGCGCCGATCCGGCGCGCGGTACGCGGCGCGAGGCTGAGCAGCGCCTTCAACGCGCCAGAGGTTCGTTCGCGGGCGCGCAGTTCGAGAACCTGGCCCAAGAGGACCAGCACGGTAATGACCGCCGCCGCTTCGAAATAGACCGCGACCGTGCCGTCGGCACTGCGGAAAGCATCGGGGAACAGGCCGGGCGCAAGCGTGGCCACCATGGAATAGGACCACGCCACCCCTGTCCCCAGCGCGATCAGTGTGAACATGTTGAGATTGCGCGTGGCGACCGATGCCGCCGCCCGCGTAAAGAACGGCCAGCCAGCCCACAGCACCACCGGTGTCGCTAGCGCCAGTTGCACCCAGACAGAGACATCCGCCGGCACCAGATGGTGGATTGCGGGAAACACATGCCCACCCATCTCCAGCAGGAAAACCGGCAGGGCCAGCGCAATGCCGATCCAGAACCGGCGCGTCATGTCGACCAGTTCCTCGTTCGGACCGGCATCGGGGTCGACCATCTCGGGCTCCAGAGCCATGCCGCAGATCGGGCACGATCCCGGATGATCCTGCCGCACCTCGGGGTGCATTGGGCAGGTCCAGATCGCGCCTTCGGGGGCGGGCTCTTCGCCCGCCTGGTTCAACCAGCGATCTGGATCTTCAACAAAACGCGCGGCGCAGCGGGCGCTGCAGAAATGATAGTCGTGCCCGCCATGCGTGGTATGATGCGCGGTCGCCTGCGGATCGACCTTCATCCCGCATACGGGATCAGTGACCTGCGCGCTGCCTGCCGCGGCATGATCGTGGTGACAGTGCTGATGCTTTTCCATCGGCTTATTCTCCTTGCCGATAGGACAAATAAAGCCTGACATCATGTCAGGGTCAAGAGGGAAGGAACTTGGAACCGATACGCGCCGAGCTCGTTATTTAATTAGCACAGAAAGGATTGAGCCATGTTACTGAAGTTGCTCGGAACAGGGCTTCTCGGCTTTGTTGGATATCGCTATTTTGTGCGCCATCAGGACGGTGACCACGCCGCTTTTGCCAGTGGTCAGCCAAAAGGCAGCCACATGGATGTTCGCGATGCGGGGCCAAATGCGATGCGTGATGGATCCGGGCGCGAATGGACCGAAACTGACGAGGATTTAGATGAATCCTTTCCGGCAAGTGATCCGCCGGGGGGCTACTAGTTCCTTAGGTCGCCGGTTGCAGTCGAGTCGCCGGTTGTAGTCGATTGGACTGCACGGAACTTAGGATGAGACCCATTTTGGCGTTTGCATCTGCCAAACACATTCACTCGAATGCAGGTCGTCTGCGGTTGTGCATGACTGTGTTGCGACGGGAAGCGTGAGTAGCGAAATGACCGAAACACGCACCGAAACTGACAGCATCGGCGCGATCGAGGTTCCTGCCAGCGCGTATTGGGGCGCACAAACGCAACGTAGCCTCGAAAACTTCCCCTTTCCAACGCATCAGCGAATGCCGATCCAGATCGTGCACGCACAAGCGGCAGTCAAACAAGCTGCGGCGAGGGTCAACCGCAAGCATGGTCTGGATGATGACTTGGCAACTGCGATCGACGCCGCTGCAATGAAAATCCGTGCTGGCGATTACGATGACCAATTCCCGCTAACGATCTTCCAGACCGGCAGCGGCACACAGACTAACATGAATGTGAACGAGGTCATTGCCGGAATTGCCAATGAGAAATTGGTCGGACTTAAAGGCGGGAAAAAACCGGTCCACCCAAACGATCATGTCAACAAATCGCAGAGTTCGAATGACAGTTTTCCGACTGCATTGCACATCGCCGTGGTTCTTGAAGCTTACCAGACGCTTATGCCGGCGATCGATGCTCTTTACTCCGCGCTTGATCGCAAGGCCCGTTCATTCGCGGATATCGTCAAGATCGGACGCACACATGCACAAGACGCAACACCCCTGACGCTGGGCCAGGAGTTCTCCGGCTATGCCGCTCAAATAGCGAGTTGCAAGACGCGTATCAAAGTTTCGCTCGATCAAGACCTGCGGGTTTTGGCCATAGGCGGCACCGCGGTGGGCACGGGGCTTAATGCGCCGGAAGGTTGGCGTGAAGACATGGTCGCGATGCTATCCCAAATCAGCGGACAACAATTTCGTGCTGCTGAAAACTCGTTCGCTCAACTCGCGGCCAAGGATGGGCTGATTTCGTTTTCAGGCACCCTAAACACACTGGCGGTAGCTCTGAACAAAATAGCGAATGACATCCGTTTGCTCGCTTCCGGACCGCGCTCCGGTCTGGGTGAACTGACATTGCCGGCTAACGAGCCTGGCAGTTCGATCATGCCTGGCAAAGTGAATCCTACGCAGGTCGAAATGTTGACGATGGTCGCGGCACAGGTGATCGGAAACCATCATGTGGCGACAATTGGCGGAATGCAGGGGCAATTCGAACTGAACACGTTCATGCCTATCATCGGGGCCAACGTGCTGCATTCGCTTGAGCTTTTGTCCGTCGGCATCACCAGCTTCGCACATCGCTGTATAGAGGGGATTGAAGCGAACGAGGATCGCATTGCAGAGCTGGTGGAGCGCTCGCTCATGCTCGTAACAGCTTTAGCGCCCGAGGTCGGTTACGATGATGCTGCAAAGATCGCGAAGCACGCGTTGGAGAATGGTCAGACCCTGAAAGAGGCAGCACTAGCGCTCGACTTGGTCGATCCAGAAACGTTCGACCGTCTCGTTAGGCCTGACAAGATGGTCTGATGCATCCTGCCTTTTGGATCGCATATCGCCGCAGCTCGGCCGCCATCTGATTGCAAACCGTGTCAGGCCATCGCCGAATACATGGAGCTGGTTGATGTCGACTTTTCTAGCAATCTGGACGCTCCGGTTTTTCAAGGTGCCGATCTGCGGTCTTGTCTTCTACAAACCGCAATAGTGTAAGCATCACGAGGCTGATGATCGACGCAATCACCACGAGTGGCCATTGGCCCGCTCCGGCTGCGATACCAATCGTCGCTGCCAGCCATAAGTGAGCCGCCGTAGTCAGATTGTGCACCTGCCCTCTGCTGAAAACGATCAACCCGGCACCGATTATGCCGATAAACGCTCCCGTCGCTTCGTAAATTCGCAGAAGGTCGAGGCGACCGGCATCAGTAGAATTCCAGAGACCGATCGCCGAAATCGTCATTGCGGAGGCTGTAAAACATACGATGCCATGCGTCCGAACGCCCGCCGCGTGCCCTCGCAGTTCACGGTCCAGCCCCAAGAGCAGCCCCAGACAGGACGCGATGCCAAGCCGGGACAGCAAGTCGGAATCCAGCCAACCAGCAAGCGTTGGTGCATTCAGCTCCACCGCTCTGGCCTAGCTGTTACTCGCGTGCTCAGGCTTGCCTTTGCGCGATGTTTTCGCAAAGTCTTCAAGTTCATCTTCGGTCATGGAATCGAACATCTGCCTGGCGGAGCCCTTTAGTTCGCTTTTGCCCATCTCTCCGCGTTTGGCTGCCAAGGCCGCTCCTGCAGCTTGCTGTTGTGCTTTTGATTTTGCAGGCATGGCTGCTCTCCATTATTGTTTTAAATCGTTAATTCTCAATCTGATAGAGACGCCGCCGTCTCCAATTAGCCATGGGTCAGCCTCAGCACGATCCGGCTGCAGCCCCTTTCTCGAGTTCCTGCATATCGGCTTCCAGCTTCATGATGTTTGCCTCCAGCCTAGAAATGTCGGCCTTATCTCCAATCTCGCGGGCGGCCTTAAGCATCTCGAGGGCCTGATCACGATACTGTGCCAGCGCCTCCAGCATCCTACGGTTTTTCCCGAATGGCATGAATGACTTCCTTTTGAATTTGCGGCGAGGGTGCAGCGCCAGTTGCGCGGCTCCTCGCATTTAATTCACATCTCCTGTGAGTGGAGTTTGCTCGGCTTTGTTATGCCGTGCAGCGCTTCCGTTACGGTGATTGTACGTTCATCGTTCAGATCGCTAAGCGAAATGATGCCGACCAGGTTCTTGTCGGCATCCACGACCGGCAGTCGACGAATTTGCTTATCGGCCAGATTGCGTAGGACGCTATCCACCTCATCGTCTTCATGACAATAAAGCAACTCCTTGCTCATCGCATCGGACACCGTGGTCGTAGGATCATTTCGGTTCCCGACGACGCGAATGGCAATGTCCCGGTCAGTGATCATACCAACCAGTTTTTTGCCATCGGTAACGGGCAGGGCTCCTACGTCATTATGTCCCATTTTCATGGCCGCGCCTGCCACGTCTTCAATAGGCGAAACCATGATGACCGGACGAGACATGCAGTCTTTGACGAGCATAGTACTGCTCCTTCATTTTTAATTTCTGGTTAGATCGTCGGCTCAATAAGGGACGCCCCAATAACCGTAGATGTGCGCACCGAAGGCTCGGTCCCACATCGGCGTCTTGCCTTCCTGAATGTATGGCGCATCCTTCAGGACATCTTCTTCGGCGGAAATTACGTAGCCGTTCTGCTCTGTGTCGTAATCGAGCACGTCCCACGGAACGGGCCGCAGTTCTTTTCCAAGACCTAGAAAGCCGCCGAAGCTAAGGACTGCGTATTCCACGCGCCCGTTGCGTTTCCCGACCATGAAGTGATGCACTTGGCCGAGCTTCGTTCCGTCCGGACGGTATACATTCGTCCCTTCGACACGATTTGACGCGATCAGGTCATGGCCTTCGTCGCGTTTGAAAAGTGTTCTCTCAGTCTGGGAGTAGGATCCCGTCGGTTGATTTGAATCTTGAATGGTATCGACCATCTTTCCCTCCTGTGAAGGTTGTGATGGCGGATGCTCCAGATTAGCCGGGCCGTTGCCCCTTGCGACAGCGACGGCAGCATCTGCGCCATCGGTACATCGAAATGACGAGCGAGCGCGCACGATGTTCCGAGAAAGTCGCGTCATCCGATGAATTGCACTGAGTATGCGACGCAAGGAACGCGACCCAAGGTCATCCATTAGAAATATGAGGACGCAACTTTTGGAGGAGAATATGTCCATCACCTACATTAGCATAATCGCAGCGATCGGCTTTGTTGCCGCCCTTTCAGCCGGCATATGGCTTTTCCTGCATTTGACCAGTGTGGCGAGCGCCTTCGCAGGCAATGCAGACCTGGTGGAGGCTAGGAAACGTCCACGTCACTCGAAAGCTAAAGTACTCGCCAGTGTCATCATAATGATCGCAGGTGCGGTGGGCTGCGTGGTTCTGGCCCTTACCAGCATGTAGCAAATGGCTGAGCCGCGAGAAGCTTTAGGCGGTTTGCACTCTGTTTGAGCCCGTTCTGACCAAATAATCAAAGGCAGGAAACAATCAGCCGAGCTTCCAAACGCCTTGAGCATCCTCTTCCTCTTTCAGAGTACAGAGAAACTGGCCGTCTTCCCAAAGCTCGGCACGTTTGCCGGTCACAACCGGAGCCAATCTTTCCAGTGCCGTTGCAGTGTCAGCGGCTTCGAACGTGATGGTCTCATAGCAGCCCGTGCCATCATCAAAGAGTTCCGCGCGGTATCTATGCATTGCTCTATCATCCTTCCCGGCGTTCGGCAGGCGCGCTGGATGCACCGCCGCGGCGCCGGCATCAATCATACCACACATCGGAAAGGATCTGACGCAGGGCGTACACGCCAAAGAAAACGAGCTGCGCGAGATTCTGCCGCTACGAAGCACCAATGTCGCAATCCTTGTAGACTTCGAGTTCATCGTCAGCGCCAAGCAGAACCAAAAATATTTGAACCACGGGCAGACCATTACTGCAGGCATCGCTGAGAACATGACGAGGGTCGGGACAGCGAGCCGTCCCACCAGGAATGCATGAGAGCAATCAGGGGCACGATGGTATAGATAACAGCATCGGCTCAGACGACTGGCCTGCCCCATCAGGGTGGTCCACCGGATAAGTTAGAGTTCCGACGAACATGGTCGTCCTGATGGACTGACCGGAGCGCAGCGTAGGTCAGGCCGGCAGGACGAGGCAAGATCGTTTCTGGGGCTGGCGGCTGGTAGCCGAGCGAGCTGTGCGGACGCAGCGTGTTGTAATGCTGTCGCCAGCGTTCGATGAGGATGGTTGCCTCCCTCAGCGTGTAGAAGATCTCCCCGTTCAACAGCTCGTCCCTGAGCTTGCCGTTGAAGGACTCGTTGTAGCCGTTCTCCCATGGCGATCCGGGCTCGATGTAGAGCGTCTTCACGCCGATCCTGCCCAGCCAGTCGCGGACGGCATTGGCGGTAAACTCCGCGCCATTGTCCGATCTGATATGATCGGGTGGACCATGACGCTGGAACAAGTCCGTCAGGACGGCCAGCACATCGTCGCTCCTGAGCTTGCGCTGGACATGGATCGCGAGGCATTCCCGACTGTGCTCGTCGATCACCGTGAGCATGCGGAAGGCCTTTCCGTCATGGGTGCGGTCAGCCACGAAGTCATAGCTCCAGACATGGCCACGATATTGCGGACGTAGCCGCACGCACGATCCGTCATTGAACCACAGTCGTCCCCACTTTGGCTGTTTCTGCGGCACCTTGAGCCCCTCGCGACGCCAGATGCGTTCGACCCGTTTGGCATTCACGACCCAGCCGTCATTGCGCAGAAGGGCCGTGATCCGTCGGTAGCCGTATCGGCCGTACTGCTCAGCCAGATTGATGATCGCTGCTGTCAGCGGCTTCTCATCGGCACGTGGCTTGGCCGGCTTCCTCTGGGGCGAACGATGCTGGCCAACCACCCGGCAGGCACGGCGTTGGGATACGCCAATGACTTCCTGCACATGGTCGATGGCCAGCCTGCGTCGCGAAGGGCTCAGTATTTTCCCTCGACAACCTCCTTCAGGATCAAGGCGTCGAGCGTCAGGTCGGACACCGCCTTGCGCAACCGCTGGTTCTCCTTCTCCGGATCCTTGAGCCGCTTCGCCTGGCTGGTTTTCAGCCCGCCATATTCACGCCGCCAGCGGTAATAGCTCTGTTCGGATATCCCCAGTAATCGGGCGATCGAGCCGATCTTCTCCCCTTGCGAAAGCCGAACTTCGGCTTCGCGCAGCATCCCGATGATCTGTTCCGGCGTGTATCTCTTCCGTGCCATTCAAAGCTCCTTCCAAGCTTAAAATAGCCAAAATCCTAACTCTCAAAATGGACCACTTTTCCGGGGGAGGGCCAGTGCTCAGCGTGAGCTTTCGACGCCGCTCTTTACATTCTTTCACGGTGTACGTCCCCGATGGTCAGAAGATTGCTCCTCGCTACATTTTCTAAATGTAGAGCACTCCAAGTTTGAAGCTTGCAGTCCAAACGCAGGCATTGCCGAAGCGATCATCGATGCCCGTATCTGTCCAAGCGTTCGGAATTATGGCGCCTAGCTGATTGGCCAGAACGTTAGCGAAAATGTCCGCTATCCCGGATTGCGATACAGAAGGAAGCTTTTCCGGAGTGACCGCAATTGCTGCCGCGCAGCGATGATCAGTTCGATGTCCCCTTTTCGGGAGTTTGGCGAGAGAAGGCGAACGACTGAGTTTGGGACGCATTGCCGACTGAAACTGGGCCGTAAGGAGACGGTCTGGTTTCGGCGATGAAATGGTAGACGCTGCTGTTCGGGTTGCGATCCCGATTGCGGACGGGTGACGTGACCCCGAGCTTTCCTCCAGCTGGGATTAGAGCCTGGCGGTTGTTTTGCGCATGAGCGCGGTTGAAGCAATGGGCTGTGTAGTGGAGCCCGTAGGGCGTAGCGAAGCAGGCCATTGCTTATCCAGTTCGGCGGCGAATGCCGCCGGGGTTGCGTAGTCGAGAGAGGAGTGTCGCACGAACATCAGCGGTCAGCTCGAATTGGACCGGACGATTGGTTTTCTGCTGAATGACGATTGCGCGGGTACGGATGTCGGCCCCCGCAACGACGTCACCGATCTTGATCTTGACCAGATCGCAGCCGCGAAGCTTGCTGTCGATGGCGAGATCGAACAGGGCTTTGTCGCGCAGTCGACCTTCGCGATCGAGGTGGAAGCGGATCGACCAAATCTGCTTCTGTGTTAGCGGACGCTTTGTGCCTACATTTTTGCCTGCGTTCCAAGGCAGCTCGGCGCTGCATGGCCGGGTCATATCGTGAGTATCCCATTGTCATTCTCCATGGCCGTAATTGGCCGAGGCAGATCAGACGCCCGCCAAATGAAAAACCCACCCGCAATGTGTCGCGCGACACTTGACATTTTGCGGGCTTGAGACTATCCAGGTTGCATGGAAATCGAGAGTATCAGGCACAAAGGCCTGCGGCGTTTCTTCGAAACCGGCAATGCCAAGGGCCTGGTCGGCGATGTGAACCGACTACGAAAGATGCTCGCCTTCATCGATGCGGCCGAAAGCCTGGACGAACTATCGGCTCCGCCGAATTTCGGGCTGCATGAACTGACTGGAGACCGCAAGGGCACCTGGTCGATGACCGTAACACGCAATTGGCGCATGACATTCGGTATGAATGAAGAAGGCGCACTGATCGATATGGATCTGGAGGATTATCATGGCACTTAAGATGCACCCCTCGCTTGCCGTCAATGTGGGTGACTGGCTGAAGAGCGAGATCGTGGAACCTGCCGGGGTCAGCGTCACTGCCCTTGCTGAACACTTTGGTGTCTCGCGGCAGGCGCTGAGTACATTGCTCAATGGCAATGCCAGCCTTTCAGCGGATATGGCGATCCGGTTCGAGAAGGCCTTCGGCGTCAAGGCCGATACACTGCTACGGATGCAGACTTCCTACGAGCTTGCCCAGGCCCGCGAACATGAAGGCGAGATCAAGGTCGAGAAGTTCGCAAAGGCTGCGTGAGCGGCTTCTGGGCCGCTTGCGGACTGGCCGCTTTCAGCGCGACAACAAAGCAAACAGCCATTCAGCTGACGCCTAGATATAAAGGTCGCTTCGCCGCGCGACGAGTTCGTTACCGACCGTAGGGACAGCTATCTCGATCGCCCAGCTTGCAGGCGCGAGCATAGAACTCCTTTACCCGCCCATGATCGATCGGAACGCCCAAACCCTTTCCTACTGCATAAGCGGCTCCGCGGCAGGCATAGGTCTCACCCGCGGCGCATTGCTGCGCAGCCATTTCCGTAGCCTCCCTACGTTCTTTCATCGTACCGAGGCTGTGCTCAACCATAGTATACGTCAGGTTGCTGCACGCCCATCCTTTACCACCGCGGCAGGCAATCCGATTGAATTCAGTCCCGCGCAGCACGTCAACGGCAGTTCCTGTGCCATCAGTGAAGAAGACGCCGAGGTTTAGGCAATATTGGGGATCGCCCCGACCCGATGCACAGGCAGTCTCAGTCAGACGGAAACCGAGCGCCTTGTCTTCGTTCACGCCGCGGCCCGAGACGTAAAACACTCCAAGGTTGCCGCACGCGTTTCTGTTACCGAAGCGACATGCCCAGCGATAATCCAGAGCCGCTGCGACGTAATCCTCACTGGCTGCATGGCTGCGTGCCTGTTCGAAGATCGCGGCGTTTATGCTGACGGAAAGGCCGTCCATCTGTTTCCATAATGCCTCGCTCGAGGGGAGACTGCGCGCCTTCTCCAACGCAAGACCGGCGCGCACGTACTCTTTCATTTTGAACAGAGAATACGCGCGCATGATGCCGATAAGCGCGGTGTCGCGCCCCAGTGATTGCCGCGATTGTTCGGCAAGGCGAAGGGCCTCGGCATATTCGCCATCGTTTAGCGCGGCTTCGCTTGCGAAAAACAGTTCGCGCGCTCGGTTTTCCTGCGCAGCAGCTGGCTGGCACCAAATGCCGAATATCGCGATAGTTGCCGCCAGAAGGCGTTTTACGTACCCCATCCACATTCTCTGTAGACTGGCGAAACTTAGTTTAGAGATCAAGGCCTACCGGGGGCAAACTTGCACACTTTGATTAGTTCCGTTACACTATTCATTCTTAATTGCGCTGTGATTACTGGGGGCAGCACATGCGGCGTCAACTAGCACTTGCCATTGCCATTGCCACGTCGGCAACACCAGTCGCTTTGTTGGCCCAAGACGATGGGCTGTTCCGCACGCATACCCGGGTCGTTCCGACAGGCAAGGACGATATGTGGAGCGGAAGCACCGAACTTCCTGAGGCGCGCATCCGGCATCTCGTGCAAACGACCCTAGTCGACAGCGAGGGCCTTCCTCGCGATGCCAGTTCAGGCGACACGCTTCGGTTCTCGCCTCACCTCCAACGCGCGCTGAACGGTCTCAAGGTGCGAATGCACTATCGTAATACGAGCGGCGATACCTCGAACATCGCGTTAGATGTCGCTAACACCTATGACCTCTCGCTCATCTCTAGGGGCGGATCCGGCGTGACGCTGGTGGTGCGGGGCAATGGTTGGGAGTATTCGTTTCCCTATCTCACGCCTACGTCTATTGCGCTCAGAGATGCAAATCGCGTCCAACAAGTGGAACTCAACCATGCCGCCGCCGCCCGGCGTTCGGCAAGCAGCAGGAGTTCTTCACGCTATACCGCGAACAACACGCGCCGTCCTTCCCCTGTCCCTGAGACCGCACAAGTGGCGCGGCCCGGACTCGTTTACGACCCGTCACGAGGAAACAGTTTGTCGAACGCCTCGCGCAGTAACTCGCGCGCGAACAACGTCTACAACGACTATCGCGCCGACAGGGCTCGTCGCGAAGCAGCGGCGCGGTACAACAGCCCTGAAGCGATCCACGAACGGTGGCGAAATTCAGTAGCTGGATCGCGCTACCTCGCGGAGCGGGCGAGAGAACGTGCCTCGTCAAGCCGAAACATCGATATGTCGGTAGAAGGCATCTGGATCGACCCCGCCTCGGAACTGCCCGCAAATTCTAATTTTGTAGAGCCTGCAACTCCATTCGAGATAGCGAAATCGGATCCTAATTCCAACTGGGTCCGACCTGATTGGTGCCCGGCGCCCGACTCGCCGTCGCCAGCCGGTTCGGTAATCATCGAAGGTTGCTGATTAGTACCTGCGAACAACGGTGGTCCAGACGACGCCTGCGGGCATTTTCGCGGTTTTCTTCAGGTAGACCCGGTTGCCGACAATTTTGCCCATGTCATAATGCAAGAGGAAGTAGTGCATGTTGTCGTGCCGTCTGACTTTGTCAGCTTGATCCGGCGGTCTCTGACCTCTTCGACAGAACCGTATAGACTTCTCCGCGGCAATCCCGATACTTGTCCGAGTGTTGTATTGGCTTATCAGGATGGTGGCGCGGCTCTTGGGTAGTCTCCCCGATACGATTGAATTGGAGGGCATCGGCGAATTGCAGCGCGATTCCAGCCGCCCAAACTGCTACGTCGCGCAAGCTCCGTTCGAGGAGCGGACGATCAACCTCATCATTCATGACGAGCAGATCACCCGCGTCAAGGTCGATGCGGCGGCAGGTCATTTCCGGAAAATGCAGGACGTGCCCGATCTCGTGCGCGACATCGCCTGTGACATGGCGGGTGAAGGGCTGTTTGCGAAGTGGCTGTTCGAATGGGGCGGGGACGAGACGACGTCGCTCTACGAATGGAAGCAGGGGCTTGCCATCGACCGTATCTGGGTCATGGCCGATGGCCGCACGATGGTGGATTTCGCGTGGGGGCAGCCCTTTGCAGACCACCGCGTCACGGTTTCGGGGCAGGCCCCGGCCAATCTGAAAGAGGCCTATCTTTCGGTCTGACGGGCCGGGACTCTCGAGGACGAATGGAGGGAAGCGCGATGAAGCAGGCGATGACAGCACTGGTCGCAACTGTGGCGCTGGCCCTGGTGCCTGTTCCCGCTGCGGCACAAGATGCGCGGTTGGCCCAAATTGCTGACGAGACGAATTGGGAGAACCTATCGCGCGAACTCTGCGTGGTCGCGGATGCGTATTTCGGCTACAATGAGGCGGGCGAGAAGGTGGAAGATGTTTTTCTCGATCACTTCGGTATCACGCGTAGCACACCGGACTATCGCGATCAGGTCATAGCTTTCTGGAACGCAAACAGCGAAAAGCTGATCTGTCGGAACAAATGCTCGAAAAAGCCATACGCGCGCGTTCCGCAGCACTTCATGAAGCGCGTGGTCGACCTGCGCATGGAAAACCAGATCTTCTACGAATTCCTGCTCGACGACAGCGACACCTGGCAGGTCAATGTCAACGCCATCGAGATGATCGACGGCAGGGCCGAAACGCTGCTCGACTATCTGGACGGCATCCGCGCCGATCCCAGCCGCCATCATCACTACGATCTCGACCAAATCGCCGAGTTCCGCGAATACATCGTCGAGGAATACGGCGCGAAAACTGCTCGCGAATTAGGTGCGTCATAGCGCTGAAGCAGACGTCAGAATTTCAATTAGAAACAAATGTCTTGCTTAGGGTTTTATTCGCCTGATTTAACGATAACAGCAAACACCGAAGACTGCGAAGCTTGTCATTTGAACAAGTCTGGAGAGCGCGCTAGCGAAGCCCAGATAAGCGGCGAACTAGTGTGCTAAAAGTGAGTGAAGCGGTCTTGGTCTCATGCGCCCTCGACCCGACTTTCAACAAAGTTGAGGATTTCGTCTGTCATTCACCAATGATAGGCGGCTCTTAAGCTGACCTCAACTTCAAGAGCCGTTGACCTGCCACTATAAAACCGCACCCAGACCAGTTCTTGGCTCTCAAGCAATGGCCAATTCATTAGCGACGAATTTTGACGTATTGGGGCGCGATGCGAACGACAGTGCTGATGCGAGCGGACGGCCGAGAATTGGGTGCAGTTTGCAGTCGGACGCATTCCACACAAACGCCCGCTTTCAAGACCGAATTGAGCGAGCTCAAACGACCGAACCTAGGGCGCGTAGCCGACTGACCAAATCTGGGCCGATTGCTGTCTTTCCGCTTTTGGCAAAAGCCACGTAAAAACAGACAGCAATCTCGTGATCTTACGAGATGCAATGCTGGTAGACACCTCCCAACGCTAGCCAGCGGCGTTGAATCCTGCCTATCGAATTGCATCGGAGATGCACGAAGGTCGAACGCTCGAGACTAGATACAGAAGCGCGCCGCAAGGAAAAGTAGGTGCAGCGTGATGCCGATGCTCAAGCTCTTGCGAACTAAAAAATCACGCCGTCAGATCTAGCAAAACGGAATGGGCTTTTCACCGCCGCGCACATGGTCCGGTTCAAAGTCACTTGCAGGTGCGATTAATCCTTGCCGTAGTTGCGCAAATAAAGCGGCAGTTTGGCCGAGTGACGCTGCTCGGTCAGGTGGCGCCGAAACGCTCTCGCAACGCGAAACGCTTGATCTTGCCGCTAGGGGTTAGGGGCATTTCGGCAATGAAATGGATCGAACGCGGATAGGCGTGGCGGGCGAACCGGTCCTTAACCCACTGCTGCAATTCCACGGTCGAGGGCGTGTCCGAGGTATCCGTGAGGACGACGCAGGCCTCGAGACGTTCCCCCATGACTTCGTCCGGAACGCCAAAAGCGGCAGAGGCGGCGACTTTCGGGTGGTCGTTTAACACGCTTTCGACTTCCTGCGGGCCGATGCGATAACCCGCCATCAGCACAATGTCGTCGTCGCGGGCATAGAAAGTGATGAGGCCGTCCGCCTCCATGCGGGCCGCATCGCCGGTGAGGTAAAATCGCCCACATGGCGAGAATTTTTCTTGGGTGGCATTGAGTGCGTCGAGGTAGCCTGCAAACCAAGCCAAGGGGCTATGGTCGAGGCTCATTGCCAGCTTGCCGGTTTCTCCCGAAGGAGTAGGCTCGCACTGCTCATTTAGGATTATGGCCTGCCATCCCGGCATGGTCCGCCCCATCGACCCGGCTTTCGCTTCATTGCGCAACAAAGGGTGGTGATGGTTGTTGACCATCATCCCAGCCTCGGTCTGGCCATAGTGGTCGTGGATGCGCGTTCCGAACGTTTCCAGCGCCCATGCATCAAGGTCCGCGCCAAGAGGTTCTCCGGCGCTGGATGCCTTTTTCACTTGCAGCACGCCGGATGGCTCGCAGGTTCGTAAAGCACGGTAGATAGTTGGCGCGGCCGCGAAGTTGGTTACGCCTTCTTCAGCAAGGACAGACAGCGTGCGCTGCGGATCGAAACTACCAGGTAGCAGGATGGAGCGCTGACCCAGCAGGAGCGGGGCGACTATTGCGTAGTAGAGGCCATAGGCCCAGCCCGGATCGGCCGCGCACCAGTATGTATCGTCCGGTTCGATGAAGAGCCCGAACTCGGCATAGGCGCGAATGCTGGCCAGCGCGCGCAGCGGCAGATCGACGCCTTTCGGCTTGCCGGTCGTACCCGATGTGAAGATGCGGATCATCGGCGCGGAAGCAGGAAGGCGGGCAGGAACTGGCGCAGGCGAACGATCACCGATGATTGAGGCAAGGCTGGAGAACCCACCATCACTGCCATTTACGAAAACGCTCCGCGAAAGGCTAAGTTCTGCGATGATCGCTGGGTCAAGCTTTTCAACCTGACCGGCATCGGCGATCACGGCTTTCGCCTTGCCACCTTGCAACCGGTGCGTGACTGCAGGCGTGCTGAAGGCCGTGAAAATCGGCATGACCACGGCGCCCAAACGCCAGGCCGCGACCAGCGTGGCGACCAGTTCCGGGCTCTTGCCCATCAGCACGGCCACGCAGTCGCCGTGACCGACCCCTCGCGCTGCCAACCCGCCCGCGATCGCGGACGATAACCTATCCAATCGGGCGTAGGTGATATCCTTGCCCCTGATAAAGCGAAAGGCGACATCGTGCGGATCGTGCGACGCGATCAGCAGTTCATGCAGTGATAGGTCATCGCCGTCGTACAGCGAGACGATATGAGCAAGACGATCGGCAATGGCGGTCGGAATGTCAGGCAAGGCAGGACTCCCTGTCGGTTCCGATGTCAGCGAAGGAAGGGGTGCGCACCAGTTCGCTCAGTCCGACATGGCTTAGTGCGCTGTAGTCCGGTTCGAAACCGAGAGCGCGTTCGACCTGCATGATTGCGGCGAGATCGTTGGGGATGAAATGCAGCGATATCGAGGCGTGGGCGAGAACCACCTGTCGCTTGCCACGCCGCATGACAAATGCGGCCGTGCCAGCCAGCTTTCGCCCACCGACCGCGAAATTGTGCCGCCCGTCGCAATGAGCGCCTGGAACGCTGCGAGCTTCTCCGTCAATTCTCATCGAAGCGAGAAGTCGGTCCAGTAGGTCGAGTAGCGGCCTGTAAGGCTCACCAGACGCAACATGGTCGCCGGTCAGGACAAGCGTCAGGTTCGCGACGTGCGGTCCATGCGCGACACAGCGTCCGCCGGACTTTCTGAAGACTACCGGCATTCCTGCAAGCGCAGACGCCTGTCCGATCGCGGAGCTGTGCGCATGACGGCGCGGCACGACGAGACATCGCGTGTTTCGCCAAAGCCTTACCCGATTTGTGGCGACGCTTTCGCCTAATGACAGTTGCGCCATCGCGATGTCCTCATCGACAGCAGCCTGCGGGTCGGCGGGGGCTTCGTGAATGATCGCATCAGGGGCGATGCCGAGCAGTTCCGCGCCAAGGGCTTGGAACAGCGCATTGCACCGGGTCCGGTCCTTCGCGTCCACGTTGCTTACTCGATCGTGCCGATCGCAGATCCCAGCGCGATCTCGTCGTCCTCGGCTACGTGTGTCCGTAGCGTACCTGATGCGGGTGCGGCGATCTCGTAGCTGGCCTTGTCGCGCATGACTTCGGCGACGACCGTGCCTTCGCGCACCTGCTCTCCATCGGAAAACAACCAGGTGCCTAGAACCGCAGACGAGCCGTCATCCCACAAGTCGGCGGGTACGACGATCGCGGTCATGAGCGTTCTCCGACCGACTGGCGAGCGGCGGCAAGGGTCATTTCGGCGTTCGGCAAGACGGCATGCTCCAATGCTGGCGAGAAAGGGATGGGAATGTCGGGATGCGATACCCGCTGCGGCGGCGAGGCCAAGGGGATGCCTGCCTCGGCGATGGAGGCGATGACTTCTCCGGCAAGGCCGCAGGACAGGTAATCGTCGTCAACCACGGCCACGCGCCCGGTCTTGCGGACCGAGGCAAGGATCGTTTCGCGGTCCAGCGGCGCGATCGTCCTGATGTCGATGACTTCCGCTTCGACACCGTCTTCACGCGACAGGGCATCTGCGGCGGCGAGGCAGTGGTGTACGGTGATTCCAAGGCCAACGAGCGTGATGTCGGTCCCTTCACGCACTACGCCAGCCTTGCCAATCGGCACTTCATAGTCGCTCTCGGGTACATCGGTGATTGACCCGGCAACGGTGCCTAGCCAGCCCATGCCTTGAAGCGCCTTGTGAAACATGAAGACGACCGGATTTGCGTCGCGGATCGCGGCCAGCATCAATCCCTTCGCATCGTGTGCATTGGACGGGATGACGACCTTCATGCCCGGCAAGTGCCCGAACGTGGCGTAAAGGCACTGCGAATGCTGTCCCGCATCGCCATAGCCCCCGCCGACCGATGTCATCAGCACCATCGGGCACGAAACCTGTCCGCCCGAAAAGTAGGCCTGTTTCGCGGCGAGGTTGTAGATCGCGTCCATGCACACGCCAAAGAAATCGACGAACATCAGTTCGACGACCGGGCGCATGCCGGCCCCTGCCATGCCGACCGCTGCGCCGATGAAACCGGTTTCGGAAATCGGGGTGTCGAACACGCGGTCGGTGCCGAACCGTTCGAGAAGACCGCCGGTGTTGCCGAACACGCCGCCGAGCTTTCCGATATCCTCGCCTAGTACGACGACGCTGGGATCGCGCTCCATTTCGCTGGCAAGCGCTTCGGACATGGTCTTGGCGATCGTCTGCTTGCGGATGGCAGTGGCGGTGTTCATCCCGGGGTCCTTTCGGCGAAAACGCTGGTGAATGCGCTGGCCGGATCGGGCAGGGCCGAACCGCGCGCAAAGGCGAATGCGGCATCGACTGCCTGCTGTGCGCGATTTTCGCAGGCAGCCAGTTCGGCAGCATCAAGCCCGTCGGCAAGCAGGCGTTCACGGTATCGGGGGATCGGGTCGATGGCTTTCAGCCGGTCCTTCTCACCGTCTGGGCGATAGCCCTCCTGGTCTCCCATGAAGTGCCCTTCGAGGCGGCTGGTCTCGATCTCGATCAGGCTGGGCCCTTCGCCGCGGCGTGCACGAGCAATGGCATCGCCTGCGACCTCGTAGATTGCGTCGGGATCGTTACCCGCAACGTGTATGCCGGGCATGGCATAGGCGGCGGCGCGGTCGGCATTGCGGGACAAAGCAGTACATGATGCTTTTGACACCGACACGCCATAACCGTTGTCCTCGATCACGACGATTAGCGGTGCGCGCCAGACGGATGCGAGGTTCATGACCTCGTGGAACGCGCCCTGATTGGCCGCGCCTTCGCCGATGTAGGCAACTGCCACCGCATCACTACCGCGCAGCTTCGCGGCCATCGCCGCGCCCAATGCCGGCCCCATGCCCTGAGCAATGATACCCGAACAGGCGAAGTTCACCGATGCGTCGAACAAGTGCATATGACCGCCGCGTCCGCCCGACAGCCCGGTTTCGCGCCCGAAGATCTCTGCCGCCATGCGATCAAGATCGACACCCTTGGCAATCGCGGCGTGGTGCGGGCGGTGGGTGGCCGTCACCGTATCGCCTGCGCGCAAGTGGGCGCAGACGCCAACCGCGCAAGGCTCCTGCCCGTCGGACAAATGCATTTCGCCCGGGATCGGCCCCTTGGCCATGTTGAAGCGCGGCGTTTTTCCTTCGAAATAGGCGGGCTTGATCGCGTCCTCGAATGCGCGCGATTTCACCATGTTCTCATACATCCAGAGTCGGTGCGGCTGATTGGTGATGCTCATCGCGCAATGAACCCCCCGTCGATAACGAGTTCGAGGCCGGTGACGAACTTTGCCTCGTCGCTGGCGAGATAGACCGCGCCCCAAGCGATGTCGGACGGGTCGCCGACGTCGTTCAGCGGACACATCGCGCCCATCGCTTCCATCAGGCTGTCGCCCTCGATCAGGCCTGCGGCGACCCATTTTTCGCCGGCTGCGACAAGCATTGGCGTATTGATGCAGCCCGGATGGATCGAATTGCAGCGGATCGGTGTGGCGTGTGCCGCCCATTCGACCGCCAGACTCTTTGTCAGGTGCCGCACTGCGCCTTTCGACGTGTTGTAGGCGACCTGATCGGGAAACCCGACGATGCCTGCGACAGACGATATGTTGATGACCGAGGCCCGCCCCTCGGCGCGGCGCTCCATCAGGGGCTTCGCCGTGCGGCAGCCTAGGAAGATGCCGTCGACGTTCACCGACATGACCTTGCGCCAGTCGGCCAGCGGAATGTCCTGCAATGGCTTTTCCCACTCGATACCGGCATTGTTGACGAGGATGTCCAGCTTGCCCGACCCGGCTTCTATCTCAGCGATCGCTTTTGCCCACGATGCCTCGTCCGACACGTTGAGGTGCAGGGCGTGTTCGCCGTCCATTGACTGGAGATCGCCGCGCCAAACCTCGGCACCTTCGCTTTCGAAGTGGGCGGCAATCGCCTGACCTATGCCTTGTGCCGCCCCAGTTATGAAAGCGGTCTTTCCCGCCAGCCTTGCAGCCATTGCCGCGCCCTTTCCACGAAACGTTCCGCTGTCTTGCGGAATCTGCATCATGGGTTTTTGCTTGATCGGCGGCTTTCATGCTTGTCGGCGCGGGCCTTAAAACATGACGATGGGCGAACTGCCCTGTATGTCAGCCTTGCGCTTTCGAAGCCTCGCGCCAGTCGCGGGGGCTGGATCCGAACTCTGCCCGGAAACTTCGCGAGAAGTGCGAGCTGTCTGAAAAGCCGTTCTTCATGGCGATCTGTGTGATCGACAAGACGTCGAGCCCACGCGTCTCCATGTCGATACGCGCGCGCGCAAGCCTGCGCTGTCGGATCCATTCGCAAACGGTCATGTCGAACTCGGCGAACAATCGGTGCAGATATCGCGGGCTGAAGCGGAAGGCCGAAGCGATCGTCTGCGGACCGAGGCCCGGATCGGATAGGTTTGCAATCACGTATTCCTGCACACGGGCCAACAGCGAGCGGCGGAAGGCGGTGCCCGACAGTGCTTCTGTCGTCGGGCGGAACGTCGCGGCTGCCATCTCCACCGTCGCGCGAAGCACGGCGGGTCTGTCGCGCGCATCGATGCTGTCGATCGTCGAATGCAGTTGCTTCAGGTGCGACATCAGCAGTGCACCCATGCCGCGATCGCCGCGAACCTGCATGCCGCACAAGTCCTCGATCCCCGGCAGGGCCAGCTTGGCCGTGCGGTGGGGAATCAGCAGCGAGAACTGGTGGAGCGTCGATTTCGCATCGAAAAACGCGGGGCGCGTGCTGTCCCACAACGCGATTGAACCGGGCGTCAGGTCGCACTCGTTCGCGCCCTGGGCAAGGTGGCTTTGCCCTGCTTCCAGATAGAGCAGGCAGAAATAGGGCTGGTCGCCGCGCTTTATATCGTCCGCCGTGCGGCGTCCGGCCAGCGGGTCGGCCTCTATATGCGTGAAGACGTAATCGTCGAAATGCCGCCGTACGATGGAACCGTGATACTTGTCGGCACAATCGCCCTTCAGGTCCCAGTGGAAATGCGTTCTTTCGAAGACTTCCTGAAAATTGCGGAATTGCTGCCTCCCCGGCAGCCCGCGTGTTGTCCACGTCTCGGCTTGCTGTTCCTGCATCGTGTTTTCTCCCAGTCTGACTGTAGGGGATGAAAAACACGTGCGCCAGCGGCATGAGGTGAGGGTTCTCTCTGGTCTCGAAACCCGTTCACTCCTGTACAAAAGCGTGGAGTTTGGGGGCATTTTGCCCGGTTCACGCAAATGCATTGCTTTGGTCGCTGGCGGTCAAGCAATGTCCCGGCCGGAGTTCTAGACCCAACCTGCCAACAAGCCGCGCAGGCCGACTATAACGGCCGCGTTCGCAGGGGAGAGAATGATGAAACAGACCGGCAGCGCGACGCTGAAAGCAGCCGTAGCCTTGATGTGCGCCAGTGCGTTGACAACACCTGCTTTCGCGCAAGACGATGATGCCCAGGCACAGCAGGGCGGCATCGCAGAAATCGTCGTAACGGCGCAGCGCCGCGAGCAGAGTCTTCAGGACGTGCCGATTGCAGTCTCTGCACTCGGCGGTGACCAGATTGCAGAGGCGGGACTGACCAACAGTTTGGCCATTGGCGATAATGTCCCGAACCTCGAGATCAAGACTTTCGGCGGCGTTCCGAACATCTTCATCCGCGGCGTTGGCAACAACGATTTTAATTCCTCGTCCGTCGGGCCGATCTCGATCTATCGTGACGATGTCGTCGTAGCAGCGACCGGCAGCCAGATGTTCGCGCTATTCGACGTGGACCGGATCGAGGTGCTGCGCGGGCCGCAGGGAACGCTGTTCGGCAAGAACACGACGGGCGGCGCGATCCACTACATCTCGCGCCTGCCGGACGACTATTTGGAAGGCTATGCGCGGGCGGGCTATGGCCGGTTCGACCTGTTCGAGGCTGAAGGCGCAGTGACCATGCCGCTGGACGAAGGGCTTTCGATGCGCGCATCGGGCATCGTGCGCCGCCGCGATGGCGAACGCGTGAACCTGTTCACCGGCGACAGGGCGATCGACGTGGACGAAGCGGCGGTGAGGGCGATCCTTCGCTACAATCCGCATTCCGATCTCGATATCCGCCTTTCGGGCGGCACGGGTCGCGACAGGTCAGACTACTTCCATCCCAAGCCGCTGGGCACGGCGGGCGGCGCGAACATCTTCGGCTATTCCGATCCGGCGCCCGACGACTGGTCGGTGCTGAACTTCAATGCCGACAGCCGCAACTATTCCGACAACGCCTGGGCCTCGCTCAACGTTACGATCGGGCTGGGCGGCGGACTGACGCTCAAGTCCATCACCGGATATGATGATACCGAAGTCGACAACCGCGTTGACGTCGATGGCAGCCCCGTTTCGATCGACGAGATCAAGTTCGCAACGCAGACCGAACAGTTTAGCCAAGAACTGCAACTCGCATATTCAGCCGACCGGCTCGATGCGATCGTCGGCCTTTTCTATTTCGACGAGAAGCTGGAAAGCCAGGCCGATGCTGATCTTGTTGGGGAACTGACGTTCGAACAAGGCGGGATCCCGCTGATCACCGTGGCAAGCCGCGACAACAAGAGCTACGCGATCTTTGGGCAGGCAAGCTACGAAGTGACGGACCGGCTGGGGCTGACCGTCGGCGGGCGTTACACGTGGGATGAGGTCGACGCCACCCACCGTGCGTTTCTGGTTCCGGGGTACTTCGATGACGATGTACCCAATGGGCCTGAGATTGATCTTGTGCCCTATGCCGAGCTTTCGGACACGTTCAAGGCGTTCTCGTGGCGACTGGCTGCGGACTACGACGTCACCGATGACGTGATGGCCTATGCCTCGGTCACCAAGGGGTTCAAGTCGGGCACGTTCAACATCGGCATCATCACCAGCGTGGCCGAACGCACCAAGGTCGAACCCGAGTACCTGACGTCTTATGAAATCGGAGTAAAATCGACCCTGTTCGACCGCCGCGTGCGGTTCAATGCCAGCGCGTTCTACTACGACTATACCGACCTGCAGGTGCTAAGCGTGAACCAGCAGGGCAATGGCGTGCCGACACTGGGCCTCGACAACGCGGCCGATGCGACGGTGAAAGGGCTGGAAGTCGAGATCCTTGCCGAGCCGGTCGAACCGCTTTCGCTGGGTCTCAACTTCGGCTTGCTGGACGCGACATACAAGAACTACACTTCGGGCGCGATCGATCCGGTGACCGGCCAACCTCGTGACTTTTCGGGCAATCGCCTGCCCAATGCACCGAAGTTCACGATGTCATCGTTCGCGGCCTACACGTTTCCGATTTCCTCGGATCTCGAGGCGGGTCTGCGCGCCGAGTACAACTACACCGGCAAGCGGTACTTCAACAACGGCGAGGACGAGCAGGTGTCCAGCGGTGATGGCCACGGCCTCGTCAATCTGCGTGCAAAGCTGGCCGCGCAGGACGGCGGATGGGAGCTGGCCGCATGGGCCAAGAACGTTTTCGGCGAGAAGTTTCTGATGGACGCGACTGACTTGCGCGATTTCGGGTTCATCCCGCTCTACTACGGCGAACGTCCTACCTGGGGCGTCGAGGCCATCGCGCGCTTTTGATCAGCATTATATTTTCGGGAGAACACAGATGAGCATCGATGAGTGTCTCGTGCCCAAGGAAGATCGCAAGTGGCTGCCGCTGGCCGAAGGGATCGATATCCAGGTCCTTTTCAGCAGCAACGAAACAGGGCGCTGGACAGTCCTGATCAGGGGCCAGGAAGGCGCCAGCTTTGCCCGCCACAAGCATTACGGAGCAGGCGAATACTACGTCGTCAAAGGGCGCATGGACTACCGCATGGGAAGCGCGGTGGAGGGGACCTATGGTTATGAACCGCTGGGTGCCATTCACGAGGAGACGACTTTCACCGAGTATACCGAACTGTACTTCTCGAACTTCGGACCGGTCTTGTTCCTCGATGACGACGACAACGTGATATCGATCCTGGACAACTATCTGCTGGAAAGCCTCCAAAATTCTGAACTGCTAAGAGGCTGATTCTCAAATGCCGATTGAAAGGGTCCTCTAAGGGCTTGGCTTCTTGCAAAGCCGCCGTCCGGAATGACGGAGACGAACGGCGGCTTTCGGGTTGGATTCGAGCGGACTCGAACGACCGTGATTAGGGCGCATAGCTGCGTGATGACTTAGCGCTGGGCGAATGGTAGGTTTGCTCGATCCGGCGACCGAAACCGGACAGACAGCTAACGACCCGATTGTGGACGTTGGGTTGGGCGTGTAATCGGACCGGATGAGAGACGAACTTCCCCTGCATGATGCAACCTTTGATGGCTTGGTGACGCAAGGCAACGCTTGCACCCTCTATTTTAGCAAGACCGATGGGCAAGGGTGTGAAGTTGAATTGTCCGGTGTCGATGCACTGCAAATGGATGACTTTCGCGAAGGAAATATCGTCGTCGTCTTTGCAACAACGACTGGCGAACTGATCGGGGGCACCGTGGACTTAGAGCGGCTCTATCCTTCGCCTCATCCCTCCGCCGCGAATGATTATCACGAGAAGTATGAGGCCCACCGGAGCGGGAAAGTTCAGGCCATTGCATCGGGCGATCTAACTTTTGTCGAACTGGTACCTGCGATTGGGGCCGACCTGTTGGCCACATGTGAGCGGGTGGAGATACGGCTTCATAGGAATGTCCGCTAACCACCCCAAGTCGGCCGATCAGTGGATGTGAGAGACGACCTGGAAGCGGTCGATCAGATCTGCCGAGCGACCGCTTCTTTGTCTAGATTTCAGTTCGCTCCGCCAAGAGCAAAGCGTCTTCGACGTCTACGCCCAAATAGCGCACAGTGTTTTCGATCTTCGTGTGGCCGAGCAGGATCTGGATTGCTCGGATGTTGCCCGTCGCGCGGTAAATCATCGCCGCCTTCGTCCGGCGCAACGAATGCGTACCGTATTCTGCCTTCCGCAGTCCGATCGCGGTCACCCATTCATCTACTAGGCGTGCATACTGTCGAGTGCTCATATGGCCAGCGTGGTCGATACGGCTTGGGAATAGATAATCGCCAATCGAACCACCTCGACGTTCCAGCCACGCTAGCAGTGTCGCTCGCACGTCGGCAGTCAGCTCGAATTGGACTGGACGGTTGGTCTTTTGCTGAATGATGGTGGCCCGGTTTCGAATGTCATCTCCCGCGACCACATCTCCGATCTTGATTTTTACCAAGTCGCATCCGCGAAGCTTGCTGTCGATCGCGAGGTCAAAGAGAGCCTTGTCTCTTAGTCGACCTTCGCGATCGAGGTGAAAGCGGATCGCCCAGATCTGCTTCTGGGTGAGCGGACGCTTAGTTCCGACATTCTTGCCAGCATTCCAAGCCGGACGATGCCGCGTTGCGGCATCAAAATGTGAGTATCCCATTGCATTTCTCCTCGGCCCAAATGGCCGAAGAGATAACGCTCAGAATGTCGCTGCTTGGGCCGTTTGCGGACCGTCCGCTATCGGGCGTCTGCAGGTGAAAAGCCGCCGTTCGGCTAACGGCCCAATAGTCGACGAATTCCGAACTGCCCACTATTGTTGAAAATGTCTTGGCCTGCGCTCAGACGATCCGAGAGCGCGATTGTGAGGAATGGTCACATCTACCCATCGCCTCTGCCGCCAATCGGGCGAGGCGGGGGAAGGCCTCGGCCCGTTCCTTCGCCTGCGCATTGGCAGCCGTGCCGCGGATTACGCGGCCCTTGATGCCGTGGAAGATCGCGGCCAGCCGGAAGAACTGGAAGGCGACGTAGAAGTCCCAGTTGGGGATGCTCTCGCGTCCCATGCGCTCGCAATAGGCGGCGACGTATTCGTCCTCGCTCGGGATGTTCAGTGCCTTCAGGTCCGCGCCTTCCAGCCCCGCCACGATGTCGGGCGGCATGTGGTACATCATCGCGTGATAGGCGAAGTCCGCCAGCGGATGGCCCAGCGTCGATAGTTCCCAATCCAGCACCGCCAGCACGCGCGGCTCTGTCGGGTGAAAGATCATGTTGTCGCAGCGCATGTCGCCGTGGACGACGGTTGTCTCGTCGCCTGCAGGGATATTCTCGGGCAGCCACGCGACAAGGCGGTCCATGTCGTCGTTACGGCCTGCTTCCTCGTCGGCGAGATATTGCTTGGACCAGCGGCCGATCTGGCGCGCGAAGTAGTTGCCCGGCTTGCCATAGTCGCCAAGGCCGACGGCCTCGTAATCAACGAGGTGCAGGTCGGCCATGACCTTGTTCATGGCATCGAAATAGGCAGGACGGTCCTCGCGGCTCACTTCGGGGAAAGTCGCGTCCCAGAAGATGCGGCCTTCGACCATGTCCATCACGAAGAACCACGTGCCGATGACATCGTCGTCGGTGCAGATGCCGTAGACCTTGGGCACGGGGAAGCCCGCCTTGCCGAGGCCGGTCATGACCTTGGCCTCACGCTCCACCGCGTGCGCGCCTTTCAGCAATTCGCCCGGCGGCTTGCGGCGCAGGACGTATTTCGCGCCCGGCGTCGTCAGCTTGTAGGTCGGGTTCGACTGGCCGCCCTTGAACTGCTCGATCGTCAGCGGCCCGGCAAAGCCTTCTACATTGGCTTCCATCCACGTGCTCAGGCGGCCCAGATCGACTTCGTAACCTTCGCGCACCGGCGTGGTGCCGGTGTTGGCCTCTGCAATCGTCTCAGCCATCTTGGGCCTGCGCGTCGCGCCATGCGCGCTTGATCTTCTTGGCCAGCGACCATTTGTGGACCTCGGTGGGGCCGTCGTAGATGCGGAAGGCGCGCACTTCGCGGAAGATCTGTTCGACCACGGTCTTGTCGGTCACGCCGGTACCGCCCATGACCTGCACGCAGTTGTCGGCAATGCGCATCAGCGCTTCCGACACCGCGACCTTGGCCATGGAGCTTTCGGTCGTGCCCAGATCACCGGTGTCGAGCACGCTCGCACACCAGTAGATCATCAGTTCCGCCTGCTGGATGTCGATCTTGTTCTGCGCAAGCATGAAGCCCACGCCCTCGTGATCGATCAGCGTCTTGCGGAACGCCTCGCGGCGGCAGGCGTAGTCGGTGGCGATTTCCTGCGCGCGGATGCAGCAGCCCAGCCAGCGCATGCAGTGCGACAGGCGTGCAGGCGAGAGGCGGATCTGGGCGTACTTGAACCCTTCGCCCGGCTGGCCCAGCAGCTGATCTGCGGGAACGCGCAGGTTTTCGATATCGATGGTGGCATGGCTGCCGGGCATCGAGTTGTCGATGGTGTTCGGCACGTCCACGATCTTGATCGCCGGATCGGGCAGGTCGACCAGGAACATGCATGCGCCGCCCTTGGAATCCTCTTCCTCGGACGCAGCCATGACGATGCCGACCTTGGCGCCGTCGGCCCCGGTGATGAAGGTCTTCTTGCCGTTGATGATCCAGTGGTTGCCATCCTTGCGGCAAGTCGACTTCATCATCGACGGGTCGGAACCCGCGCCGCCCCATTCGGCAGGCTCGGTCATGAAGAATGCGCTGCGGGCGTGGCCCGAAACCATGTCCTTCAGGAACCGATCCTTCAGTTCCGGCGAACCGACATGGCCCAGTAGGTACATGTTGCCTTCGTCCGGTGCCATCGTGTTGCAGGCCAGCGGGCCCAGCGGCGACAGGCCGGACTTGATCAGGACATATGCCGTCTCGACCTGCGTGAGGTGAGAACCGTCGTCGAGGATGTGCGGCGTCATCACGCCGGCGGCGCGGGCCTTTTCGCGCATCTCGTTGACCATTTCGTCCAGCGGCGCGCCGTGGTGGTCGCGCCGGTCATCCTTTTCGTAAGGAATGACGACTTCGCGGACGAATTTCTCTACCCGCGCGCCGATTTCAAGCGCGCGGTCGGGAACGGCAAAATCCATTTATCAGGCTTTCTGCGTTGCTGCTGCCGCGGCCTTCACGGGGGCAGGGTCGAAATAGTAGGGCTTGATCTCGCAGACCTTGCCGTCGCGGATACGGAACATTTCGGTCAGTTCGGCCGGTTCAAGGCCTTCGCCGAAGTTCATGCGCAGGATCTTGACGGCATAGTCGCCGCCATAGGTCGACCCGATGACGTCGAGCGACTGCACCTGCAGCATGGCAAAGACATCGTTGAACAGGTCGCGCAGGGCGTTCTTGCCCTTGTAGGTGCCGGCCATGGGCAGGCCCGGTGCTTCGCTGATGAGCAGATCGTCGGTGACCATCGTTGCGACCTTGTCCCAGTCTGCAGCTGCGCTTGCCGCGTACAGGTCGTCGATAAGGGTTTCCACCTCTTGCAGTGTCATCGTATGTCTCTCCCACACTGATTGAACTACCATCTTGTCGCCAATCGGCTCCGCAGGCGATAGCTATCGGAATTGTTAGCGTGAAAGCGTAGGCGCAAGCCGTTAGGGCCGTAAGACCCAAAGAGAGGATTGAATAACCGTGAGTGAGACCTGGCATCCCCTGATCGCCGAAAGCGATTTTCCCGAGGAAGGCAAACTGGCGACGAAGGTGGCCGGTTGGTACGTCCTCGCCGCGAAGACGGATGACGGTTTCCACGCGGTCAACGATCGCTGCACCCATCAGGCGGCGCTGCTTTCGGGCGGCCGGATCCGCCGCGGCGCGGTGATGTGTCCGCTGCACGGCGCGCGTTTCGAACTGGAAACGGGCCGCTGTATTGGCGGCGCCTACAAGGACCTGCGCACTTTCCCGATCCGCGTCGAAGGCGGGCAGGTCGAAGTGTGCGTCCCGGACGAAGCGCCGACGATGGAGGAACTGCCCGTCGGGCAATAAGGGCAATTGGCCGCACCCGATGCGATCGGGGCGGCCTACCTGCCAGAACGGATAGCTTTCGGCTTTCCCGTCACGCTCTACCCTCCGGTCAACTAAACCATTGGGAGAGACATTTATGCCCTTCACCGGATCGGACGCGGATCGGCTTGCCATTCGCGACCTGCTCGACACTTATGCCGACGCGGTGACCCAGCGTAACCCCGAAGCCTGGGGCGAGACCTGGGCCGAAGATGCGCGTTGGGAAATGCCCGACTATCCTCAGTTTCCGCCGCAGGAAGGTCGCGAGAACATCGTGAACCTGTGGGTTGAGGCGATGCAGCATTATCCGGGCATTCTGTTCCATGCCTGGCCCGGTTCGATCGAGATCGACGGCAACACGGCCAAGATGCGCAGCTACACCACCGAGACCTATGATCAGGACGGCAACACGGTGCGCGACCGCGGGGAATACCGGGACGAGCTCGTCAAGATCGATGGCCGTTGGTATTTCACGCTGCGATCCTTCCGCAACATCCACAAGCAGGTCGGCCCGAAAGGTACCTGAACATGACCAAGAACCGTTTCTGGCGTCTCGATGACCATCCGCAGGGCGACGATTTCAGCTCTGCCCTCAGTCTGCAGGAAACCGAGCTCGCCCCGCTCGAAGATGGCGAGATCCGGCTGAAGGCCGACTACCTGTCGATGGATGCGGGCACCCGCATGTGGATGGGCCCGCGTGAAGACGGCTATCAGCCGCCCCTGCCGATGGGCATCCCGATGGCCGGGCAGTCGCTGGGCCGTATCACCGAAAGCCGCGACGATCGTTTCCCGGTTGGCCGCCTGGTTCGCGTGTTCGGTCAGTGGGCCGATTACTCGACTGTGCGCCCCGACGATTCGTGGGCGGTGCTGCTGGATGAAGACATCGACGATCCGCGTCAGCACTTCGGCGTGCTCGGCCTCAACGGCTGGACGGCGCTTTACGGTACGAAGGACATTCTCGGCATCAAGGAAGGTGAGAACCTCGTCATTTCCGCCGCGGCTGGCGCTACGGGCAGCCTTGCGTGCCAGATCGGCCGCAATCTCGGTGCCAAGGTTACCGGCATCGCGGGTGGCCCCGACAAGTGCCGATACGTGGTCGAGGAACTGGGTGCGGAACGCTGCATCGACTACAAGAACCAGGACGTCGCGGCAGAGCTCAAGAAGATCGACGGCGGCATCAACGCGTACTTCGAAAACGTGGGCGGCCCGATCCTCGACGCGGTTCTGGCCAACATGGCATTGTTCGGGCGCGTGGCGGTTTGCGGCATGATCGCGAACTATGAAAGCGACGAAGGCGTGCCGGGTCCGAAGAACTACGACCAGGTCCTGATGCGCCGCCTGCGTATCGAAGGCTTCCTGTTGCCTGACGTGCCCGAACGCGGCCCCGAGTATCACGCCCTGCTCAAGGACTGGTACCAGAACGGCAAGATCACCGTGCCCTTCGACGTGACCAAGGGGCTGGAAAACACGCTGGTCGCCTATGGCCGCATGATGACGGGCAAGAACACCGGCAAGGTCATCGTCGACCTGAGGGACTAACGCTCGTGCCGACCATCGATTACCGGTCGCCCCTGCGCTGCCTCGTCGCGGTGCGGGGGCACCCGTTCGGGCGCGATGCCTTCGCCTCGGTTTTCGAGGGCATGGAAGGCATCTCGGCCACGATGGTCGACCAGCCTGCCGCCTCGCTGCTGCTCAACCCCGATGGCATGCGCGATTTCGATGTGGCGGTGCTCTACGACATGCCGGGGCTGGATTTCGACGATCCCGATGCGCCGCCCGCCTATGTCGATCCGCCGCAAGTCATGCGCGATGGCTTTCCCGCGCTGTTCGATGCGGGGAAGGGCGTCGTCGCGCTCCACCATGCTTTGGCCGGTTGGCCGACATGGCCCGATTATGGCGAGATCATCGGCGGGCGGTTCCTTTACAAACCGGGCGAGGTTCGCGGGGCTAGGCGGCTAGACAGCGGCTATGCCCATGATGTTCGGCAGACCTTCACGCCCGTGCCCGGCCATCCGGTGACGGAAGGGCTTCCCGCCTCGTTCGAGATTACCGACGAGCCCTATCTGGCCGAGATATTCGAAGACGACGTGACGCCGCTCCTGCGTTCGGACGCTTCGTTCGATCGCGACCATTTCTTCTCCGCCTCGCTCGCCGTGAAGGGCGAGATGTATGCGCGCGAGGGGTGGGACCATCCGGCAGGCAGCAACCTTGCCGGCTGGGCGAAAGAGATCGGCAAGGGCCGGCTCGTCTATCTGCAACCCGGCGACGGGCCGGGCGCCTACGAAAATCCCGACTACCGCCAGCTGGTCGAAAATGCGATCCGCTGGACGGCAGGATCGGCAACAGCAGCCTGAATTCAAGGAGAGGTCACATGACCAACCGCCGCTTCATCCTCCGCCGCCGCCCTGTCGGCGATCCGGTACCCGAGGATTTCGAGCTCGTCAGCGAACCGATCCCCGATGTTCCCAAGGGCGGGCTGGTCGTGCGCAATCATTACTGCTCGCTCGATCCGGCGCAGCGCGGCTGGATGGACGATGCGCCCAGCTACATGCCGCCGATCCCGCTTGGCGATCCTGTGCGCGCGACGACGGTGGGCGAAGTTTACGCCAGCGACAATCCGGACTTTCCGGTCGGGAGCTGGGTCATGAACCTCAGCGGGATTGAGGAATATAGCGCCGTCGAACTCGGCCATTTCACCGCACCGATCGACGTCGGCATGGTCGACAGTCCGTCGAAGTTCCTCTCGGCCATGGGGGCGGTTGGTCTCACCGCTTATTTCGGAATGCAGGACGTCGCCAAGCCGAAGGCGGGCGAAACGCTTTGCGTCAGCGGCGCGGCAGGGGCGGTCGGTTCTGTCGTCGGGCAGATCGGCAAGATCCACGGCTGCCGCGTGATCGGTATTGCTGGCGGGGCGGAAAAGTGCCGCCGCCTGATCGAGGATTACGGTTTCGACGTCGCCATCGACTATCGCGGCAAGAGCCGTGAGGACTTGATCGAGGAAATTGCCAAGGCAGCGCCCGACGGGCTCGACATGGTGTTCGAGAACGTGGGCGGCGACATCCTTGAGGCAGAGGTCCACAACCTCGCGAAAAAGGCGCGCATCGTGCTGTGCGGGCTGATCAGCGAATACAATTCGGTCGAGAAGCACGGGCTTCAAAACCTGTGGCAGCTGATCGTGCACCAGGCTTCGATCCACGGCTTCCTCATCATGGACTACGCCGACCGCTTCCCCGAAGGCGGGGCGCAGATCGCGCAGTGGATCGCCGAGGGCAAGGTCCGCATCGACGAGGACGTGCAGGAAGGTATCGAGAATACCTACGACGCTTTCATGCGGCTGTTTTCGGGCAAGAACACCGGCAAGCTGGTCCTGAAGATCGCATGAGCGGTCGGCTGGAAGGTCGCCGCGCCATCGTCACGGGCGCAGGGTCTGGCATCGGCGCGGCTGTGGCGAAGCGGCTCGTGGCAGACGGCGCACAGGTCTTCACCTGCGACCTCAAGGGCGATGTCGATCATGTCGCGGACGTGACCGCCGAGGGTGCGAGTGCGGCGCTGGTCAAGGCTGCGGTCGAGGACATGGGCGGTCTCGACACGGTGGTGCCGTGTGCGGGGATCGCGGCTTTCTCACCGCTGGAGGGGCACACAGACGACTATTTCCGGCAAGTGCTGGAAGTGAACCTCGTCGCGGTGTTCCGGCTGGTGCGCGATGCGGCAGAGCATCTGAAGCAGGCTGGCAAAGGGCGGATCGTCACGATCGGTTCGACGACTTCGACTTACGGCGACGAGGGGCTTTGCGCCTATTCCGCATCGAAGCACGCGGTGCTGGGTTTTACCAAGTCGGCCGCGGCCGAGCTCGGCCCGTTCGGCGTCACGGTAAACTGCGTTCAGCCGGGTGCGATCGATACGCCGATGACGGCACCGGCTTTCGAGGAAATGCCCGAATATCGCACGTTCTGGGAAAACAAGGCGCCGCTGCGCCGGCTGGGCAGGGCGGAGGATATCGCCGACGTAATCGCCTTCCTGTGCAGCGACGATGCCCGCTTCATGTCGGGCCACGGCCTGTGGGTCGATGGTGGGGCGATGGTCCGGCACTGACCGGACCACCGCCCTAGGCCATCAGTCCTTCATCACCGGCATCGGCGTCTGGCCGGTTTCGTCGAGGTAGTACTCGATCCACTTGTGAAAGAACTGGTTGCCCGGTTCGTTCCGGCCGAAGGTCTGGTGCGTCATCGCGCCGCTTTCCAGCCCGTTCTGCACCTTGAGGCCGAGGAAGTAGTCCTCCTCTTCCACCACGTTGTAGAAGAAGTCGCACATCTCATCGAGCTTCCGCATCTCCTCGTCCGTTTCCGGCTTCGTCGGGAAGACGTAGTTCATGATCGTGACGTTCGTGTTCGGCGCATCGCCGGGGAACAGCTGTGCGAACTGGCACATCTCGGGCGCGAGGAAGAGCGCGAAGTTCGGGAAGAGCATCCGGATGAAGTCGTAACCGTCGTTCTCGTGCCGACCCCATTCGTCACGGGGCAGACCCTTAAGGTCCACGATCGACTTCTGCGGAAAGCCCAGCCGGATATGCGGGCCGAACCCTTCGTAGTGCGCGCGATTGGACGGTGAGCGCGGCGCCACCGTGTCCTTGTGCGCGGCGGCGAAGTGGTAGCCTTCGAGATAGCCGTCATAGGCGACCTTCCAGTTCGCCCCGCGCATCTCGCGCGACTTGTGATAGTACCAGTCCTCCAGCTTGAGGGCGGCGAAATCCTCGTACATGCCGCCCAGCCATGCCTTCGCGTCGATCTCAAGACCCGGTGTCAGGATCACGAAGATCATGCCCGCAACCTCGTCGCAGGGCAGTTCGGTCATGTTGAGATCGCTGCGGTCGACTTCGCCGAACGTGCTGGCCTCGGCAATGCCCAGAAGCTTGCCGTCATTGGCATAAGTCCAGCCGTGATAGGGGCACGAAAAGCGCGAGCAATTGCCCTTGCCCTCGGGCGCGAGATGCGCGGCGCGGTGCTTGCACACGTTGAGGAAGGCGCGGGCCTTCATGTCCTTGCCGCGGGTGATGACGACGGGAAGGCCCATGATCTGGATGGCCTTGTAGTCGTTCTTTTCGGGCAGCTCGATAGAAAGCGCCAGCATGAGGGGGAGGCGTTTGAACACGCGCTCTTTCTCCTGCTCCCAGCGCTGCGGGTCGAGGTAGTTCTCGACCGGCACGCGCATGGTGGAGCTGGCCTGGTCGGTCGTGCGGCTTTCCACGAAGTGGAGCATCCGCTCGGCAATGTCGCCGTACTTGGCATAGAGTTCGGTCATGGTGTGATCCTTGTCGGATGAATGTCAGTCGGCGGCGTTGAGGTACCGGTCGAGCGCCTGGTGGAAGTGGCGGATGCGCACTTCTTGGTAGTCGCCCAGTTCGACGCGCTGGTTCTTCGATGCCTTCAGGCCTTCGTGGCACAGTTCCATGTTCTCCATGTCCTGATCGACCACGTCGCCCAGCACGCCCAGTTCCGGCGCATCGGACCAGTTCTCGTCCTCAGCCAGCAAGTGCATCGGCACGCCTGCGGGACGCGGCTGGCCTTCGGGAACGCGGGCAAGCACGCGCACTTCCATCAGGCAGGCATTCTCGTCCGGCCAGGGACGCCAGCGATAGACGATGTTCGGCATGAACCCGCCCCAAGGCGCGAAGTTCGGGAAGACGTTGTAGACCAGCGCGTCGAGCAGTTCGCTTTCCGACACCTTGGAATAGTCGCCGCCGAACGTGCGCTCGCTCGTCTTGCGCATCGCCTCGCCAAGCGCCTGACGCGCGGTCAGGCCGGTGGGGACGGCGATGTTGTAGTCGTCCTTTTCGGCGTCGTAATTGTCGGCGCTGCGCCCGTTGTACTTCACGAACTCGTCGACGATCCACTGCTGCGGCAGGTCGTGCTGCTGCACATGCGGGCTCATCGTGCCGAACGGCGTGTAGTTCACGTTCACGTGGTCGCCCAGCACGTGGTATGCCGCATTGGCATCGCCGGTGAACGGCATGAGCTGCGGGTGCGTGGCATAGGCGTGATAGCTTTCCATGAAAGCTTCCATCACGATCTTCCAGTTCGCCTTCACGACCTTGCCGACCCATGCGACGGTCGTGCAATCCTCGTGCCGCCAGCGTTCGAAGAACTGGGGCAGGGGGGCGAGGAATTCCTCGATAGACGGGCCTTCCTCGGCATCGCGCACGAAGACATATCCGCCCCAGCGCGCGACGCTGGCTTCGGGCAGCTTCATCTGCTCGTCGCTCAGGTGGCCGAAGTCCCAGCGGCAGGGGATCGAATTCAGCGTGCCGTCGGTATTCCACGTAAAGGCGTGAAACGGGCAGACGAACTTTTCTGCCGAGCCGCAATCCGTCTTCAGTTTGCGCCCGCGATGCAGGCACACGTTGTGGAAGGCGCGGATGGAACCGTCGTCCTGTCGCACGATGAGGTAGGAGCGGCCCACGTTCTCGTAGGTGACATAGTCGCCGGGTTCGGGAAGGTCTTCCTCGCGCGTGGCGAATTGCCAGACGGCGGGCCACATCTTCGTCTTTTCTGCCTCAAAGAACTCGGGCGAATAGTAGCGGGAGGCATCGATCGCCTCGGACCCGAGATACTCGTAGCGGTCCTCGGCCATGAAGGCGGGCGGCTGGATATCGTCAGCGGCCAGGATTTCTTCCCAGCCGGGTCCCGGACAGCGGGCGACGTCCATGCGTCCGCGCGGATCTGCTTCTGCCATGTCGGCATCCTCCTCGTATCTTTCGAGGAGAAGAATACCGGACCGGCGCGCGGCGCTGTTTGACGAGGGTCAAGAAAAATGCCCCTCCACCCCTGCGCTTTTGACTAGGTCAGTCGCCAGCGTCAGGGGTGAAGGGGCAGTGGGGTGGAGGATGGCGGCCCCTTACGGGGCCACGCTCCATGAGATGGTTAGAACTGGACGCGCTTCGTGATGCCGTTGTCGACGACGATGTTCGCACCCAGCACGCCGGCTGCGGCCGGCGAGGCAATGAAGACGACCGTGCGGGCCAGTTCTTCGCCCGTGGTCATCTTGCCGGTGGGGATCTGGGACATGATCGAATCGTAGAATTCGGTCACGTTCTCCTTGATGTAGGCCCACGGACCGTCTTCGCAGAAAACCGGGCCCGGCGTGATGCAATTGACGCGGATACCCTTGGGGGCCAGCGCCTGCGCCTGTGCCGAGGCGTAGTTCATCACTGCGGCCTTGATGGCGTTGTACGGCTGCACGCCCATGAATTCCTCGACCGCGCCGGTCGAGCTGATGCACAGGATCGAACCGGCATCGGACTTTTCAAGGTGCGGCAGGGCAGCGGCGATGCCGCGGCGCATCGGCAGGATATCGGTCTTCAGGATGGTTTCCCAGGCCTGGTCGGTGTCTTCGCCCGGGTTGGCCGACGTGAAGCTGATGAAGATGTCGCAGCCGCCGAGTGCTTCTGCTGCCTTGTCGACGAAAGCGGGGACCGCTTCGGCGTCAGTCGCGTCTAGAGCTTCGGAGTAGACCTTCACGCCCGAGGGCTGAAGTTCGCCGACGACCTTGTCGACCTTTTCCTGCGAACGACCGCAGATGGCGACATCGCAACCTTCTGCTGCAAATGCCTGTGCAACTTTGCGGCCGATGCCGCCGTTTGCGCCGACGAGAATGGCTTTCTTGCCCTTGAGGCCGAGGTCCATGCGACGATCCTTTCCCTGAAATAGAAACCTGATTGATTGAAGCCGATAGTAGGTACTGCCCCCGCCAGCTTCGACTAACGTTTTGCGCAGTCCCTTCACGCGGGCGCGCGATGTTACGCCTCTGTCCAATGAGAGAGGGAGAATTGCGATGGGTAGGCTCGAAGGCAAGCGTGCACTGATCCTTGGTGCGAGTAGCGAAGGCAACATGGGTCAGGTCATGGCCCGCCGCTTCATGGATGAGGGCGCGACCGTCATGGTCTCGGGGCGCAAGCAGGCGGTTCTGGACGATTTCGCGAAAGACACCGGTTGCCTTGCACACGCTTGCGACCTGACCGACGAGGCGAGCGTCAACGCGTTGCTGGATGCCGCAGCAGAGCAGATGGGCGGTGTCGACATTGCCGTCAACGCCACCGGTTGGGGGCTGCTCACGCCCTTCCTCGACAATACGCGCGAACAGCTTGAACAGATGAGCGCGCTTCAACTCATCGGCCCGTTCCAGTTCTACCAGGCCTGCGTGCGCAAGATGGCCAAGTCGCACGGCGGCGACGGCGGCTCTATCATCCAGATCAGTTCGGCCACGGCGAAGATCATGCTGTGGGATCACTCCGCCTACATGGGCACGAAGGCAGCAACCGATCACATCATCCGCTGCGTCGCGAACGAATTCGGCTGCGAGGGGATTCGCGCAAACTCGATCTCGCCGGGCCTTACCGAGACTCCGATGACGTCAGATGCAGGGCAAGTGCCCGGGCTCTTCGAAAGCTTCGTAAAAGGATATCCGCTCGGCCGTTATGGCACGAGCGACGACATTGCCGCCGCCGCTGTTTTCCTGGCGAGCGACGAATGTTTCATGACTGGTGAGAACCTGCAGGTGAACGGCGGGCTATGCCTGCGCGGCAATCCCACGCCTGACGAGATGCAGGCCAGCATCGCCGCCGCGGCGGAGGGTAATTGAACATGAAGGAAGTGCCGGAACTGCTGTCTGCGGATGCGATCTCCAGCTGGGACCGCGAATGCGACGTTGTCGTCATCGGACAGGGCGTAGCCGGAACCTGCGCAGCGCTCGAAGCGCACCGTGCGGGCGCCGAAGTGCTGATCGTCGAACGCGCCTCAGGCGGCGGCGGGGCGAGCGCGATGTCCTCGGGCATCTACTACCTCGGCGGCGGCACGGCGGTGCAGAAGGCCATGGGCTATGAAGACACGCCCGATGAAATGGCTGCCTACATGATGGCAAGCTGCGATCCACTTGATCCCGTAGCCGTGCGCAGCTTCTGCGACGACGGTCCGGCTCATTTCGACTGGCTGGAAGAGCAGGGGCTTCCCTTCGAGCGGACCGAGTTCAAGGGCAAGGCGGTGTTCCTCAACGACACGACCTGCCTGATGGGCACCGGTAACGAGAAGCTGTGGCCCTACAACAAGATCGCCAAGCCTGCCCCGCGCGGCCACAAGGTGGCGGGCACGGGCGAGAATGCTGGCCACACCGGCATGGCCCCGCTGCTGCAGAAGTGCGAGGACGAAGGGATTGCCGCGATCTACGACAGCGGCGTTACTGCGCTGGTTGCCGATGCATCGGGCCGGATCGTCGGCGTGCAGATCAAGCAAACCGATGGCACGATCTATGCGAAGGCGCGCCGCGGCGTGATCATCGCTGCGGGCAGCTTCAATCTCAATCGCGAGATGATCGCCGAGAACATCCCGCTGCTGGGCGAAACGAGCGAACCGCTCGGCATTCCGAGCAACGATGGTGCGGGCGTGCTGCTGGGTCTTTCGGCAGGCGCTGGGACAAGCGCGATGGACGGGGTGATTCCGACCGCGTCGATCTACCCGCCGGGGCAGCTCATCAAGGGCATCGTCGTCAACAAGCGCGGCGAACGGTTCGTGGCCGAAGACAGCTATCACGGCCGCACCGCGAACTTCGTGATGGAGCAGCCCGAGCAGAAGGCCTACCTGATCGTCGACAGCGAGATTTTCGCCTACCCCGAGATCCCGACCGCCAATCACACGCTGATCGACGGCTATGAAACGATCGAGGAAATGGAGGCCGGTCTCGACCTGCCGACGGGTTCGCTGGTGAAAACGATGGCGTTCTACAACGAAAATGCAGCAGAGGGCCGCGACCCGCTGCTGCACAAGGATGCTTCGTGGCTCAAGCCGCTGGACCAGGGGCCGTGGGCAGCGTTCGACATATCGTTTGACCGTTCGACCTACCTGTTCATCACGCTTGGCGGGTTGAAGTCGGGTCCGAACGGCGAATGCCTCAACCCGCATAGCGAGCCGATCCCGGGCCTCTATGTCGTGGGGGCCAGTGCGGCGCACATTCCGCGCACCGGCAAGTCCTATGCCAGCGGCATGAGTCTTGGGCCCGGCAGCTATTTCGGCCGCCGCGCCGGTCGCCATGCAGCCGGCGCGAACTGGCAGGGTTGAGCGTCTAGCAGGCCTGCTTAACGACCGAGCCGTTCGATCGCCTGGGCGGCGCGGTCCAGTTCGGCCGCGATGTCAAGGATCAGCGCATCATCCGACTTCTCGTCGGACAGGCGCTGCATCGTCGCGGTGCGCAGGTTCATCATCGCCCGCTTTACAGGGCCCCGATCGACGCGGCCTGCAACGCTGGCGATTGCGGACAGCTTTTCGCGCGCGGCGGCAAGCGTGTCCTTTTCCTCCTCAAGAACGGCCTTGCCCGCATCGGTGATCGCAAAGCTGCGGCGGGTTTCGCCGTCATCGGCCTCGCGCACGAGGTCCATGTCGGCCAGCATCGTCAGCAGCGGGTAGAGCACGCCGGGGCTGGGCTTGTAGGCATCACTGGTGGTTTCCGCGAAAAGGCGGATCAGGTCATAGCCGTGGCGGGGGCCATGTTCGTCGAGCATGGCCAGGACGAGAACGCGAAGTTCGTCGCCGCTGAAGCGCTTGCCGCGCCGACCGCCACCGCGAAGTCCGCCACCGCCACGCGGGCCATGACCGCGACCACGAGGGCCGAAGCCGCCGCGAAAATCGCCGCCCATGCCGAAAGTTTCATCAAATGGGCCGCGAGGCCCACGATGCGCGTGACGACCACGCGCGAAGTTTTTTCCGTGTTTCATCACACGGTAGATAGCTCAGCCGAAAGATATCTCAAGATATATCTTGTAACGCTAAGTAACAGTCAGGCCTCCGCGCGCTCTCCCTCGATCTTCGCCTTCACGTCGGCTCGCAACTGGTCCTTGCGGATCTTGCCCGATGCGGTGCGCGGATAGTCGTCGACGAATTCGAAGCGTTCGGGGGTCTTCTGCTTGGCAAGCCCGCTCGCCTGCACATGGGCGCAGAGCACCTCGATCGTGGCCGGTTCGCCGACCGAGATGATGTAGGCGCAAACGCCTTCGCCCAGTCGTTCGTGCGGCATTGCCACGACGCTGGCATCGCGGACTTGCGGGTGGGTGCGAAGGACATCCTCGATCTCGACGGCGCTGATATTCTCGCCGCCGCGAATGATGAGGTCCTTTTTGCGGCCCGTGATCGTGACCGCGCCGTTCGGCGACAGGGTGCCGAGATCGCCGGTCTTGAAGTAACCCTCGGCATCGAAGGCCGCCGCGCTCTGCGCCTCGTCGGCATAGCCGAGCATCATGGAGGGGCCGCGCGCAAGGATTTCGCCTTCGACATCGCGGGGCAGGGGATTGCCGTCGTCGTCGACGATCTTGACCTCGTAGTCGACGACTTCGCCATCTGTCGTCGCGGCCAGCGCCTCGTCGTGCGGCCAGCCGAAGGTGACCAGCGGAACCTCGCTTGCGCCGAAGACGCGGAAGGCCTGCAGGTTGTCGAATGCCGAATTGGCCGCCGGGATCAGGTCGGGCGGAACCGCCGCGCCGCCGCACGCAAAGACCTTCATCGAAGGAAGGCGGGTGCCGGCATTGCGCGCGGCATCGGCCAGTTCGACAAGGAACGGCGTTGCCGCGACCGTGCCGCTGACTTCGTATTCCTGAATCAGAGCAAGCGCGTCCTGCGCGTTCCACGCCTCCATCAGCACGACGCGCACGCCGGCGATGAAAGGGCATTCGAGACCGTTGGCATAGCCCGAGATGTGGGTGACGGGCGAGGGCATGATCATCGTCTCGCCCTTGCCGATGCCCCAGTGGCCATAGCTCTTGCGCACGATGTTCTCGAGCGTTTCATGGCTGTGCAGTACGCCCTTGGGACGACCCGTCGTACCGGATGTGAACAGCACCATCTTGACCGAGCCGGGGTCGACTTCAGGCGCGATGTCGTCAAGCGCGCGGCCTTCCTCGACCAGGGCGGCAAGGTCGTTCGCGCCGTCGCCGCGCACGGTAAAGACATGTTCGAGATCGGGAAGCTTGGGGCTCAGCCGTTCTGCCATTTCGGAGAAGTCGAAGCGGCGGAACGTGGTGCAGGTGAAGATGGCGCGGGCGCGGCAGTCGCGCAGCATCAGTTCAACCTCGGCATCGCGGTAGATCGGGACGATCGGGTTCACGACCAGCCCTGCGATCGCGCAGGCAAGGTTGAGCACTGCGGCTTCGTGCCAGTTGGGCGTCTGGAAGGCGACCACATCGCCCGGCTCCAGCCCGCGGGCGGCCAGCGCATTTGCCAGTGCCTGCGCATCGGCGAGCCACTGCGAGAAAGTCAGTGAACGGACGCCATCTACTATGGCCACGAAATCGGGGTCTGTGGCGGCGCGTTCGCGTGCAAGATCCGCGATCGTCTTTCCGCTCCACTGGTCCGCAAACCGCGCAAGATGCTGCGGCGGAAGGTCCAGCCATTTCCACGGCATGTCGAGTTTGGCCATCTTCAAGCTCCTGTTCCCGTCCCGTCTTGTCGCGGGAACGTCGCGCCGCTTCCATTGGCGAAAAGAGTAGGCGCGAGCGCGCCCGCACGTGCCCGCGTGCAGATCACCTGTCATCTTGGGCAGGTTGTGCAGGTTAGCGCAAGGATGCAGCGTGCAGGGGTTGGAGATCAGTTCGCGCCAATGCGCGACGACACGTTTCTTGGGAGAGAACCACGATGGACCGCGCAGCGCGCATCGGGCAGCTTGGCGACGTCGCCGAAGTCATGCTCGGCTATGTCGAAAACAAGACCACATTTCAGGGCGAGGGTACGCTGAAGGTGCCGTCGGCGTCCTATTGCGACGAGGAAATCTACCAGAAAGAGATCGACCTCGTCTTCAAGAAGCTGCCCCTCATGCTGGCCTTCACTGCCGAGATGCCGAACCCCGGCGACTACAAGGCGATGGAAGCGGTCGGCATGCCGGTGCTGATCACGCGCGACAAGGACGGTACGGTTCGCGCTTTCCTGAACGTGTGTTCGCACCGCGGCGCGCCGGTGGCCGATGAAGGCTATGGCAATTGCCCGCGCTTTACCTGCAAATACCATGCATGGACTTTCGGCCGTGATGGCAAGCTGATCGGTATTTCCGATCGCCAGACTTTCGGCGACGTCGACAAGTCCGAACGTGGCCTGCGCCAGCTTCCTTGTGAAGAGCGTGCGGGCATGATCTTCGTCAGCCTCGACCCGGAAGGTTCGTTCGACCTCGACGAGTATTTCCGCGGCTACCTCGGCGATTTCGAGGACATGAACTTCAAGGACTGGCACTACGTCGGCAATCGCACGATCCACGGTGCCAACTGGAAGATCGCGTTTGACGGTTATCTCGAAGGCTATCACTTCCAGTCGCTGCACCCCGAAACGATCTTTCCGCGCACGCCGTCGAACACGATGCACTATGAGGGCTTCGGTCCTTCGATGCGCATCGGTTTCCCGCAGCACGAGATCAAGGACCTCTTGAAAGATGTCTCGCGCGAGGAGTGGGGGACGCGCGAAAACTACGGATACGACTTCGTGCGCATCCTTTTCCCGAACGTGTCTATCTTCGTCGCGTCGGAAATCACGCAGGTCGCACAGCTCTTCCCCGGGCCGACGCCCGACAAGAACCGTACCGTGCTGAATTATCTCTGCCGCGAAGCGCCAAAGACGCCCGAGGAAGAGGAAAAGCTGCAGGGCATGGCCACCTTCTTCCGCGACGTGACTTACGAGGAAGACTACGTCATCGGCATGGAAATCCAGAAGGGCCTGGAATCCGGCGCGCACGAGGAACTGATCTTCGGCAAGAACGAGCGCGGCAACCAGTACTTCCACGAATGGCTGAACTGGTACCTGGCAGAGGATCCCTCGGCACCCGAACCGCAGATGTGACGTGAACCCGATTGCGCTCGCATCGGGCGTCCTGCCGGAATACGGCCCGGTCGACCTGATCGAGGCGGCCTCTACGGCCGGTTTCGACATGGCGGGGCTCTGGGTCGATCCGGCGGAGTGGGACACTGCCCGCCATCGCGACACGAAGCGGGCGTTGGCGGAAACGGGGATGCCGGTGGTCGACGTCGAGGTGGTCTGGTTGCAACCGGGCTGCTCGGTCGATGACCACTTGCGCATCCTCGACATCGGGATGGAACTGGGCGCGGCCAATGCGCTGTGCGTTAGCTCCGTCGATGACCCGGGTGAAACGGTCGAGTGGCTGGCGCGCCTGTGCCGTCATGTCGAGGGAAGCCCGCTTCGCGTGAACCTCGAATTCGGCATCTTCACGAAAGTGCCCGATGTCCTTTCGGCAAAGCGGATTGTCGAGCAGGTTGGCCATCCTGCTGCCGCGATCCTTGTCGATCCGATCCACGTCGACCGGTCGGGCAGCGATCCGGCGGACATCGCCGCGCTCGACCGGCGGTTCATTTCCTATGCGCAGTTCTGTGATGCGCGGGCCGAGCGTCCCGATCCTGCAAACTTTGATGCGATCATCGAGGACGCGGTGGACCTTCGCGAACACGAGGGCGAGGGCGCGATCGATCTCGACGCGATCTGGCGCGCTCTGCCCGCGGACATTCCGCTTTCGATAGAATTGCGCTCAAAGACGCTGCGCGATGCCTATCCCGACGATCCGATCGGGAGGGCAAAGGCCGTCGCCAAGGCGACGCGCAAATGGCTGGGAGCCAGGATATGACGGTAACGCTTCTTTCGATCTTCCGACGCCGCGAAGGCATGAGCCACGACGAGTTCGTGGACTATTACGAAACGTTTCACGCCAAGATCGGCGAGAAGGTCCTGGCCGGATATGCCTCGGCCTATCGCCGCCGTTTCACGACGCCTTTCGCGCACGAAGCGGGGCCGAACGATCCCGACGTGGTGATGGAGATCGAGTTTCCGGACGAGGCGACGATGCAGGCGTTCTTCGCCTCTATCGCCAATGACGCGGAAACAGCAGGGATGATCCGGATCGACGAGGACAAGCTCTTCGATCGCGACTCGATGAAGGTCTATCGCCTCGACGAACGGGTGAGCGAGATGCCACCCGTTGGTTGAGACCGGTCGGTCACGGCGGGCGGACAACCGTTAGGCCTTCCGCCCGCTGAGACCTTTGTGCCGGATCAGTCCCGGCGTTCGTGGAAGATACGATATTCGCGGCGGGTGAAGACCCACTTGCCGTCGATCTTCGCCAATTCGTCTTCGTAGTGACCGTTGGTGTGGACGGTCTCACCCGTTTCGGGGTGCTGGTAGATTTCGATCGTGAAGGTCGTGGCGATCGCCTTGTCCCCGTCGATCTCGATCCGGCCCGGGTTGGCGAGATAGACCATCGGGCGGGTCATGTCGTCGAGGCCATAGACCTCCATCGATCCGACCCATGCTTCCACGATCGCCTTCTTGCCTTCGAAACCGCCAAGGTCGGGGTATTCCGGCAATGCCCAGTAGGCGTCGTCAGCCCAGGTCGCGGCCCATATCTCTGCGTCCTTGGTCATGACGCCGTAGGCGTATGTCTCCATCGTCTCGCGGATCGCGATGCGATCCTCAAGCGGTCCGGTAAATGCCATTTTCAGGTCCTCCTCAGAGCGGGTGCGGTTCGCCATTCCATTTGAAGAAGCCGCCGCTGTCCTCGACCGTCAGCCGGTCTGTGAGTGCGGTGATCCCCGCAACGCTTTCTTCGGTGGTGATGTCGGCATCGGGGCCGCCCATGTCGGTCTTCACCCAGCCGGGGTGCAGCGAGATGAGCGAGATGCCGCGATCCTTCAGGTCGATCGCCATCGAACGGGTGAGGGCGACGAGCCCCGCCTTGGTCGCGACGTAGACGTAGAAGCCGCCATAAGGCCATGTCGACGCGGCAAGCTGGCTCGAGAAGTTGATGACTTTCGAACCTTCGCCCATCTTCGGCAGGAACGCCTTGGTGATTTCAAACGGGGCCTTGAGCATCACGTCTATGGCAAGGTCCCATGCGTCCCAGTCGGTATCGCCTTCAAGCTCGCCGCTGATGGGACCGGTGACGCCCGCGACGTTGTAGAGCACGTCGACGCTGTCGCAGGGAACTGCCTGTGCGGCTGCCGGGATGCCGGCAAGATCGGCTGCGTCCAGCTTGTGAACGCTGACTGCGCCGTTCGACCCGTCGGCAAGCGCCGTGAGGTCTTCGGATTTTGCCGTATCGCGGACGAGAGCAAAGACACGGTCGCCGCGTTCGGCGTGCGTGCGTGCCAGTTCGAGGCCGATGCCGCGACCGGCACCGGTGATGATTACATTAGCCATTTCAGGGCCTTCTCCCTTCGATCCAATCGTTCAGTACTTCGTGGAAGAAGCGGATGCGTGTCTCCTGATCAGAGAGATAGGCATCCTTGTAACCACGTGAATGCATGCCGGCCTGCATGTTCTCGGCCAGTTCCATGTCCTGGTAGACGATCTGTCCGGCAAGTTCGGGAATGCCGCGGCCGCCGTCGAACACGCGGTGTTCGCATTCGGCCACTTCCTTCAGCGGCTTGCGCCCGGCCATGATCGATTCGACCTCGGTCTGCCCTTCGACGGGGAAGGCCATGCACCACAGGTCGAAATAGCACTTTTCCGGATCCGTCGCGTGCGGTTCGGAGCGGAAGAAGACCAAGTTGTCCGGCAGGAAGCTGATCGTCACGTTCGGGAACATGACGGTATGCGGGCTGTCGGTGATCTCCTCGTCGTCCATTTTCTCATAATGGACGTAGCCCTTTTCGCGCCACAGCTTCTGCTTGGCCGCCTTCAGGTCCTTCCAGCCCTGCATGGCGAAGTCTTCGTAGCTTTCGTACTTGGCGGGATCGATGTCCCACTTGGCAAGCTCGGCCTCGAACATCGCGTTGCCGCCGCCTTCCGGGCGATCGGATAGCGAGGGGCGCATCGGCTGAACCGTACGGCCATGGCCCTTGGGCCACATCTCGTGACGCGCGGAATCGACGTCCTGGTCGATCCATGGCGGAACCTGCGGGTGGGCGGTGCGGGTGTGGTAGCTTTCCGAGAAGTTGTCGGTGACGAACTTCCAGTTGGCATTGATCTCGATCCGGTACCACGCGACGCGTACGGCGGTGTCCATCGGGTAATTGCGATAGAGCGCGGGCATCGGTTCAAGGAAATCGGCGAGCGAGACACCGTCGGGGTCCATCGAATACCAGACGAACCCGCCCCAAGTATCGCAGCGGACTTCGTTCAGGCCGACCTTGTCGCAGGGGTTGCCCTGACTGAAATCGACATCGGCGTCCTGTGCGTGGATCAGCTTGCCATCAAGGCCGTAGCGCCAGCCATGGTACGGGCAGTGGAACGCCGCGACAGAACTGGAATCGTCGACCATCCGCATCCCGCGGTGGGCGCAGGAATTGTAGAATGCACGGACCGATCCGTCCTCTTGGCGGACGGCGATCACCGATTCCTTCATGAAATTGTGAACGAGGAAGTCGCCCGCTTCGGGAATGTCTGCGGTCCGTCCGGCGATGTGCCAGATCTTGGTCCACATGTGGTCCCATTCCTTCTGCGCAAATTCCGCGCTGAAATAACGGTCGCCGGTAATCTTGTCCCCGCGCAGGTTCGACGGGTCGCGCCCGTCCATAGGGGGCGGAACGACAGTCTGCGTATTCATCAGGCCTCTCCCAAGTGAAGCTTATCTTGCCATGAGGGTGCGCTCGTGCCGGGCACCTCTCAACTATCACATGCGATAGAAAACAGGTCGATCGTCCTGTTTTATCGTTTCGCTGCCTCGGCCAGTCGCATGACCACGCCGATCAGCTCGTCCTGAATCATGCGGACGCGGTCCTCGCCAATGGTCGATCCATTGATCAGCAAGCCCAGTTGCACCGCCTGCGTGAAGTCACTGGCCAGCCGCATCAGTTCAGGTGCGTTGCGCCATTGCGGGAAAGCGTGGTCCATCTCTTCCAGCCACACTTCGTCATAAAGCTTGGCGGCAGGGTCGAAGGCCTCGGCCAGTTCCGCATCGTTGCGGGCTGCGACGGCCAGCCGAAGGTAGGCTTCGAACTCGCGGCTCTGAACCGAGTGCCAGTGTAGTTCCACGGCGATTACATGGGGTTGCAGCGCTGCGTCGCCGTTATCGATGACTTTCAGGCGCGCAACGAAGTCATCGAGGAAATAACGCATGCGGCTGTAGAAGACATGCTCGATCATCCCGCGGACCAGCGCGATCCGGTTGGGGAAATGGTGGTGCATGGCCCCGCGCGAAACCCCTGCGCGGCGGGCGACATCGTTGGTCGAAAGCCCGGCGTATCCGCTCTCGACCAAGCTATCGACGGCGGCGTCCAGAATCGATTCGCGCGTCAGCGAGCTTTTGCGCTGCTGCCAGCGGTCAAAATCCTCCGGCCCACCGTTCGGGCGGATCCTGCGAAGCGCCATGTCTCTACGTGCAACTACCATCGGTCCAGCTACTCTCCCGGGCGTCCTGTCGGCACCCTATCACTTCCTTCAGTAGTACATTCTGATCACTTCCGACACAAAAACCGACAAGGTTGCCGGTAAACGGTGCCTCGGGTCACAAGTGCCCGCCCGCGAACAGTAACCGGCGGGCATGAGGGAGGGAGAGGAAATGACGAAAATTCACAGGTATCTTGTAAGTGGTGCAGTCGGTGCGCTCGCCATGTCGGCAGCCCCCGCTTTCGCGCAGGACGATACGGCCGAGCAGCCTTCGTCGGGCCTCAACGAGATCGTCGTAACCGCACAGAAGACCGCCGAATCCATTCAGGACGTGCCGATCTCGATCACCGCTGTCGGGGGCGAACGCCTGTCCGACATGCAGGTGACGACGCTTCAGGCACTGCAGGGCAGCGTCCCCAACGTCCAGATCGACAACTTCGCCAATACGCCGAACAACGCGGTCTTCACGATCCGCGGCATCGGCGTGATCGAGCCTGACCCCTACGCCGGTAACACGGTGTCGATCGTGGTCGACGGTGTGCCGCAGTTCTTCTCGATGGGCGCACTGCTCGACACTTACGACGTCCAGCGCGTCGAAATCCTGCGCGGTCCGCAGGGCACGCTGTTTGGCGCCAACACGACCGGCGGCGTGGTCAACGTGGTCACCAACCAGCCGACCGGCGAATTCGGTGGCTACATCAAGGGCGTCTACGGCAACTGGAACCGCTTCGACGTTTCCGGTGCGCTCGAAGTGCCGATCGCCGAGGACCTGGCTTCGTTCAAGATCGCCGGCATCCATACCGAGCGCGATGGCTGGGTCACGAACGTCTATGACGGTTCGGACATGGGTTCGAAGAACGTCGACGCGATCCGCGGCCAGCTTTACCTGACCCCGTCGCTCGACCTGTCGATCACGCTTCAGGGCGAATATGTCGGCGCACGAAACGGCGCGCCGGTCGTCGTCAACGGTGGCCTGCCGGGCGAGGCGAACTATGTGCCGGAAGGCACGTTCTGGAACGGCGCGGAACTGCCGATGTACGCCAGCCCCTGCGCGGTTGCAGGTCAGCCGTGCGAAGCGCCGGACAAGTTCTTCTCGGGCAATAACGAAGTGCCCGACACCTCGAACATCGACACCTACTTCGGCATCGCCACGATCGAACTGGCCAATACCGCCATCGGCGATATCACCTCGATCACCGGCTACAAGGAATTCACCCAGTTCGAATATACCGACCAGGACGGCACGGCGAAGACGAACAACGCCACTCGCCGCCGGACCAAGGGCTGGCAGCTCAGCGAAGAGTTTCGCACCGCCTTTGAAAGCGGCATCATCTCTGGCGTGGCGGGCGTCTTCTTCATGAAGACGAACTACAACCACTACCAGATGTACCACCTGGACTTCGCGCTGCCGGGCCTGATCCAGTACAACGAACAGGATCAGACGACCGAAAGTTACTCGGCTTTTTTGCAGACTTATGCGCAGGTCACCGATCGCCTGAAGCTTCAGGCCGGCATCCGCTTTACGCATGACAAGATCGACGCGCGTTCCACGCTCGACACCGGTCTTGGCAGCGAGGCGCTGACTTCGCCGGACTGGGATAAGTTCGACGTGCTCTTCCCGGGCAGCCTTGATGTTGGCGGCAAGGAAAGCTGGGATAACGTGGGCTGGAAGCTCGGCCTCGATTATGAACTCGGCGACGATGCTCTGGCCTATGCCAGCTGGTCGCGCGGCTTCAAGTCGGGCGGTTTCACGGGTCGTATCGGCGTCGCTGCCGACGGTGACACGCCCTACAACCCGGAAGAGGTGGACACGTTCGAAGTCGGCCTGAAGGCGGACTTCTTCGACCGCACGATCCGTACGAACTTCGCCGCGTTCTATACCAACTACCGCGACATGCAGCTGGCCCAGATCTACTTCGATCCGGATACCAACGTGCAGGGCAACCGCATCCTCAATGCCGCAAAGTCCGAGATCAAGGGCTTCGAACTCGAGGCGCAGGCCGTTCCGGTCTGGGGGCTTACCCTGCGCGGTGCGGTTTCGTACCTCGATGCGAAGTACAAGGACTTCGACTACCTCGATCCGGTGTCGACCAATGTCTTCGACCTGACGGGTTTCCGCCTGCAGAATGCGCCTGAGTGGCAGACGATGCTTGGCGTTAACTACGACTACGAGATGAACAGCGGTTCGCGCATCGTGGCCGACGTTTCGTGGATGTACACGTCGAAGAAGTACTACACCGCGATCGTGAACACGCCGCGTTCGACGGTGCAGCCGACCTATCTTGTCGATGCGCTGCTTACCTACCACGCTCCGGGCGGCGAATGGTCTGCCGGTCTGTGGGGCAAGAACCTGCTCGACAAGCGCTACATCTCCACCGTCTACGACTCGCCCGGTTACATGGGCATCGTGGGCTACGCTCCGCCGCGCCAGTACGGTGCGTCGCTGCAGTACAACTTCTGATCCGGCGGGAGGCGGTGCCGCATTCCCGCGGCATCGTCTCCGTCCGGCGCAATTTACGGGACGAAAGGAGGCTGACATGATCGACTGCGCAAAAGCATCGACCGCCTTTCGAGTCCGGTGCGCGAAAAGATCAGGAGAAGGATGATGGCAACAGTAGCCAGCACGGACGCCCCCGCGCACGTCGATCCGGCCCGCGTGGCCGATATCGACATCTATGCGATCGAGGGGCAGGCGGAAGATTATCACACCGCGTGGTCGCGCCTTCAGGCGAGCCTGCCGGAAATCGTGTGGACCCCGCGCAACGAAGGGCACTGGATCACGCTGGGCGGTGAGGCGCTGGCCGAAGTCCAGTCCGACTGGGAACGCTTCAGCAGCCGCGTAATCGTGCTGCCGAAATCGGTCGGCGAGCAGCACGGGCTTTTGCCCACGACCATCGATCCGCCGGTTCACCGCCCCTATCGCAAGCTGCTCAACGACAACCTGAAGCCTGCTGCCGTGCGCGGCCTGAAGGATTCCATCCGCGAAGTCGCTGGCGATCTAATCGACGCTTTCGCGTCAAAGGGGCACTGCAATTTCACCGAGGAATACGCGAAGATCTTCCCGATCCGCATTTTCCTAGCGCTCGTCGGCGTGCCGCAGTCCGATGCGGAGAAGATCCGCCACTGGGCGCTGTGCATGACGCGGCCCGATCAGGACATGACGTTCGAGGAGGCGAAGGCCGCGTTCTACGAATACGTCGATCCGCTGGTGCGCGAACGCTTTGCCAATCCGGGCGGGGACATGATCAGCAACATGCTGCATTCCGACATGGATGGCCGCCAGCTGACCCATGACGAGGCCCTGTCGCTCGTCACCCAGCTGTTGATCGCGGGCGTCGACACGGTCGTGAACTTCCTTGGCTATGCAATGCTGGCGCTGGCCGGGGACGGGCAGCTTCGCCGTGATATGCTGACCCATCCGGGCGGCACGATCGCGGCGGTGAACGAACTGTTCCGCCGTTTCGGCCTTGTCGCCATCGCGCGCGAGGTGCGGGACGACATCACGTTCCGCGGTGTCGAGATGAAGGCAGGCGACATGGTCGCGATCCCGACCGTGGTGCACGGCATCGATCCTGCTGCGAACGAATGCCCGATGAAGATCGATCTGCAACGCCGCCGCGCGCCGCATTCGACCTTCGGCAGCGGTCCGCACATGTGCCCGGGACAGGAACTGGCCCGCGCCGAAGTCGCGATCACTATCGAGGAATTTCTGAAGCGCATTCCCGATTTTCGCGTCGCACCCGACAGCGATCTCGAAAACGTCGGCGGCATCGTCGCCAGCGTGAAGAAGCTCTGCCTGGAATGGGACGTGTGATGGCCACGATCGCATTCGATCTCGAAGCGGAAATCCGCGACCTTGCAGCCCGGCGCGACATTGCCGATGCGACGCATCGCTATATGCGCGGGCTGGACCGGTTCGACCGCGACCTGCTGCTCAGCGCTTTTCACGCCAATGCGCATATCGATTGCGGGTTGATGAAGGGCGGTCCGGACGCCTTTGCCGACTTCGCTTTCGGCTTTCTCGGCGACATGAACGGCACGCATCACATGCTGGGACAGGTCCGCATCGAGATGACCGGCGCTGACAGCGCGCAGGGCGAGTGCTATTTTCAGGCATTCCACGATGTCAGCGACGAAGCGGGGCAGGCGCGCGACCTGTTCATTTCCGGTCGCTATATCGACGAATATACCTGCAGGAATGGCGAGTGGCGCATCGCAAAGCGCGCACTCATAACCGACTGGGTTACCGACCATCCCGGCAGCCGCGCCTTCTTTACCGACAATCCCCAGGCGGGACGCGGACACAGGCACGGCGCCGATTTCAGCCAGACGCGAAACTGGTCGGCCTAAGAAACACGCAAGAGAGGCAATTCCCCATGAACGTTCAGTCCGGCGCAGCCCGTTATTCGGCCGAATTCGACCAGCCCGTCCGCGGCGACATGATCACCGCCGACCGCTACACCTCGCGTGAGTGGATGGAGGGCGAGTACGAGAACCTCTGGCCCAGCGTATGGCATCTTGGCGGCATGCTTGCCGACCTCGAGGAAGAGGGCGATGTCATTCGCCACAACTTCGGCCGCGAATCCATCATCATGGTCAAGCAGGCCGACGGGTCGGTGAAGGCGTTCTATAACGTCTGCCCGCACCGCGGTAACCGCCTTGTTCTCGGTGATGTCGCTTCCACCCCGCGCATCACTTGTGGCTATCACGGCTGGCAGTTCGATGCCTCGGGCACGCTTGTCGACGTGCAGGACCCCGACGATTTCCCCGGCGGCAACCCGTGCGGCAAAGTCCACCTGACCGAGATCCAGTGCGAAACCTGGGGCCCGTTCGTGTTCTGGGCGATGAACGACGATGTCGCTCCGCTTGAAGAATGGCTCGCCCCGTTCCCCGAGCGGCTCAAGGGCTACAACCTTGAAAACTGGGTGCGCGTCCTGAACCTGTCGGCGGACTGCGAGTTCAACTGGAAGATCATCCGCGACAACTTCAACGAGAGCTACCACCTCCCGACGATCCACCCCGAACTGGCGACCTTCATCAACGACGGCCTGCCGACCACGCTGTTCGAGATGTACGAGAACGGCCACAACTCGATGTGGATGATCGGCCACCAGGCCACCAGCCGCAAGGACTACGTCAGCGGCGACGTGCCCCCGGGCCTTTACGAAGCGGCCGAGGCATGGGGCATCGATCCCAAGGAATATCGCGGCCGCACCGAGGACGTGCGCCAGGCAGTTATCGAGGCCAAGCGCAAGCATGGCGCAGAGCGTGGCTACGACTATTCGGAAATGACCGATCAGCAGCTGGTCGACTATTTCCACTGCACGCTGTTCCCCAACCTCACTATCACGATGAGCCCGGAACAGTGCCAGATCCTGCGCACCGAACCGCACCCGACGGATCCGGCCAAGTGCGTGTTCCAGCACTGGTGCCTCTATCCGCCGGTGAAGGGCATGAAGGAAGTCGTCACGCCGGTCGGCAACGCGCCGCTAAAACATGACGCGATCCAGCGCCACTCGGTCTATGGTGACGGCGTCTCGCTCGGCTTCGTGGCCGATCAGGACCTTTCGATCGGCACGACGCAGCAGCAGGGCCTGAACTCGCGCGGTTTCAAGGGCTGCATGCTCACCTATCAGGAAAAGCGCATCCAGCGTTTCCACGAACTGCTGAACGACGTCGTGCTCGGCCACCCGACCGAACAGGCGCCGAACGCGGGCGAGGAGTAAGTCGGTCATGGCAGTGAACATGCCCGAGGACGTCTTCAAGGCGCTCTGCAACCTGATGACCGAATATACCTACGGGGTCGACGCGATCGCCGACCCCGAGAACGTGGTCGACCTGTTCACTGACGATGTCGTTATCGACTTTTCCGACGTCGCGTTTCCGAAGATGGAAGGCAAGGACGCGGTCCGTGCCTTCTACACCGGGCTCACCGAGAGCATGGCCTATGAATGCCACACGCCCGCGAATTTCCGGGCCGAAAGCTGGGACGGAGCTGTCGGTGCGATCACCGCTTACGTGATGGGCATGGGCCGCGCCAAGGACGGCACGGCGATCAACGTGCAGGTCCGGTACCGCATGGAATGTGTCGAAGTGGATGGCGCGTGGAAGTGCCGCCACTTCTCCCTGAAAAACATGATGCCGCAGCCGGCCTGATCGAACGCGATCGCCCCGGCGACCGAGGAAGAGGAATATTGATGACCCAGATGCCCGAAGACGTCCGTACCGCGCTTGAGCGGCTGATGATCGAGTATTGCTACAACGTCGATGCGCTTGAAGACATGGGCCGGTTCCTGTCGGTCTTCACAGAGGATTGCGTTGCGGACCTTTCGGCCATCGGTCTGCCGTTGATGCACGGTCACGACGGGCTTCGCGGTTTCTTCGAACCTGTCTTTGCCGACATGACCCATCACTTCCACTTCATCAGCAATTTCCGTCCCGAAAGCTGGGATGGTAAAGTCGGTGCAATGACGGCCTACGTCATCGGCATGGGGGCATCGAGCGACGGCAACACCGTCGAGGTGCAGGTCAAGTATCGCATGGAATGCGTGCAGGATGACAGCGGCGCGTGGAAGTGCCGCCACTACACCATCACCCCGATGATGCCGATGCCCGGCTCGCTGGACGAAATCCACGGCGACCGCTGACAACCGCATGAAGGTCTGAAGGAGACACGATCATGGCTACCGTTCTCGACAAGCCCTCTGGCAAGCCCGGTTATCCCACGCACCCCGATGCCGAAGTGCCGGCAGCGCGCGGCGACAAGATTACCGGCGACCGTTACTGGTCCAAGGAATTCGCCGACCGCGAATGGGAGCACATGTGGAAGAAGATCTGGCACGTCGGCGGACGCACGGCTCAGCTGGAAGAGGCCGGCGACTTCATAGTCCACGACTTCATGCATGAATCGGTCCTGATGGTCCGTCAGGAAGACGGTTCCATCAAGGCGTTTCTCAACGTGTGCCAGCACCGCGGCAACCTGCTGGTGAATACCAGTGAGGGCGGCGTGATGAGCCACTTCGTGTGCCCCTACCACAACTGGAAGTGGCGTCTCGACGGTGTGCTGGACCACGTGCAGGACCCCGAGGATTTCCCGCAGGGCGATCCGTGCGGCAAGCTCAAGCTGCATGAGCTGAAGTGCGATACCTGGGGCGGCTTCATCTTCTTCAGCTTCAACCCCGATCCGGTGCCGTTGCTCGACTATCTCGATCCGGCACCGACGCTTCTGGGCAACCGCGATCTGGATGATTGGACCCGCGTCGTGTGGCGCCGCCTGCGCGTCAACACGAACTGGAAGTTCGCGTCCGACAACTTCAACGAAGCCTACCACATCCCGGCCGTCCATCCGCAGTTCGAACCGATGATCGACGATCACTACTCGACCTCGGTCTTCGAGATGTACCCCACGGGTCACAACCGCATGATCGAGAAGCTGCAGCCGTCCTCGCGCTATGAAGACGCGCAGCAGATGAAGCCGCTCTGGGCCGAAGTCCTGAAGGAATGGGACATCAACCCCGACGACTATGATGGTCGCGCGCAGGAAGGCCGCATCGCGCTGCAGGAAGCGCGCCGCCGCCTTGGGCCGGAACGGGGCTATCACTACTTCGACAAGTTCACCGACGATGAACTGACCGACCAGATGCATCACACGCTGTTCCCGAACCTGACGCTGACGGGAACGCCCGAAGGGCTGCACGTCTTCCGCACCGAACCGGACAAGGACGACCCGAACTGGTCGACCTTTGACTATTGGTATCTGGTGCCCAAGGTCGAAGGCGCGAAGGAAGTGGCGACGCTCTACGGGATGCGTCCCTACGAGGAAGCCGAGTTCGAGAGCGACAGCTATGCTGATTACGAAGCGGACATTCCGCAGGGCGACTTCCTAACGCAGGACCTTTCGCTTGCCGTCACGCAGCAGCGCGGTCTTCGCTCGATGGGCTTCACCGATGCCTATCTCGCGAACCAGGAGACTCGCGTCCGGCGCTTCCACGAGGTAATCAACGACTATCTGGAAGGGCGGCGCTAAGGCGCATCGAGGAGTAGGTTTCGAATGCCGGCAATCGTCGATCACGACAAACGGCGCGAACAGGTTGCATCCGTCGCGTACGATCTCGTGGCCGAGATGGGCATCGAGGCCGTGACCTTCCGGCAAGTCGCGGGGGCGGCGGGGTCGTCCACCGCGATCGTGTCGAACTATTTCGAGAACAAGGGCCACCTGCTGCACGAGGTCTATCGCATCGCCAACCGGCGGGTGATGGATAGGCTGCAGGTGGCTTTCGAACAGGACGAGGATCTCGTCGACTGTCTCTCGGTCGTCCTGCCGGTGACCGAGGACAACCGCCGGACTTGGCACGTCTGGCTGGCGTTCTGGGGCAGGGCGCACTGCGACGAGGCATACGGCGCCGAAACCGCGCGCAATGCGGGTGAGAGCCTGGCGCTCTATTGCCGCATGCTGGCGCGCCGTTACGGCGTGAACGAGGAAGTCCACAATACGCAGATCGAACGGCTGGCGCGGCGCTTGATTTCAACCGTCGGCGGCGTTGCACTGCAATGCGTGCTCGCGCCTGAAGACTGGCCGCTTTCCCGTCTACGCGAGATTATCGCGACCGAGGTCGCCATTCTCGATGCGGAGTTTTCGCAGGGCTGACCTGCTTTAAATGACAGTCGTCATGTTTAAGGCGTGATGGCAGTCTCGCTCCCAGAATGTAGAGGGGTGGGACTGGATCCATGGCTAAATCTATCGGACTGAGCCGGCGGCGGATGCTGGCAGGAAGCGGCGCTGCGGCTGTCGTGGCAACGACTGCTGCGTGCAGCCGCGGGTCGAGCGCGGATAGCGAGACCTGGGACGAAACTTGCGACGTCCTGTGCGTAGGAAGCGGCGCGGCAGGCGGCACGGCGGCTGTCACTGCGGCGGCGGCTGGCGCGAAAGTGCTGGTGCTTGAGAAGATGCCGATCCCCGGCGGTACTACGGCCAAGTCGGGCGGCGTGACCTGGATATTCAACCACTTCCTGCTAAAAGAGCAGGGGATTGAGGACAAGAAGGAAGACGCGCTACGCTATGCCACGCGCTACGGCTTCCCACGGGAATACGATCCGGCAAGCCCGACACTCGGCCTCGATGAGATGCGCTATCGCACGCTCGAGGCGTTCTACGACAAGGGCAGCGAGGCGATCGACCACTTGCGCGAGCTGGACGCGGTCCAGTTCAAGCAGTTCCGCATGTTCTTCGTGGACAAGCCCGCGCCTGACTATGCCGACCACTTGCCCGAAAACAAGGTGCCGACAGGCCGCGCGCTGGAGCCTTCGGTCGGCTCCGGTTCGACAGAGGGCGGCGGCAGCCTTGCGCGCCAGCTTGGCGCCTATCTGGAAAAGCAAAACGTGCCGGTCATGCTGGACACGGCGGTCACGAAGATCGTCAGGGACAGCGATGGCCGCGTCGTCGGCGTAGAGGCGGAGCGGGGCGGCGAAAAGCTGCGTATCAGGGCCGAAAAGGGCGTCGTTTTCGGCACCGGTGGCTATTCGCACAACGTCGACTTGTGCAACATCCACCAGCCTGCGGTCTATGGCTCGTGCTCATTGCCCGGATCGACCGGCGACTTCGTTCCGCTGGCGCAGGAAGCCGGCGCGAAGATGGGCAGCATGGGACTGGGCTGGCGTAGTCAGGTCGTGCTGGGCGAGGCATTGGCATCGCGCGCGGTCGGCCTTGGCGCATTCGTGCTGCCGGGCGATTCCATGATCCTCGTGAACAAGTACGGGGAGCGTGTCGTCAACGAAAAGCGCGACTACAATGACCGGACGCAAGCACATTTCCCGTACGATCCGGGTCACGAGGAATATCCCAACCACCTGATGTTCATGCTGTTCGATGCGCGCTCGATCGATGCGTTCGGAGGGGCATTCCCGTTCCCGATGGACGAGAAGGAACAGCCGCACTTGCTGAAGGCAGATAGCTGGGACGCGCTTGCGGGCAAGATCTCGGCGCAGCTTGCGGGCTGGTCTGGCAAGACGGGCGGTGTCGCGCTCTCAGACGACTGGGCCGCCAAAGTCCGCCAGACGGTCGCCCGCTACAATGGCTTCGCGAAGTCGGGCGTCGATGCCGATTTCGGGCGCGGCAAATATCTCTACGACCGCGAATGGCACTTGCTGTTCTCGGCCCGCCGTCAGGGCACCGCGCAGCCGGAAAACCCCTATCCGAACATCACGATGCATCCCTTTGCCGACAACGGGCCCTATTACGCCATCGTCCTCGCACCGGGCACGCTCGATACCGCTGGCGGGCCGCAAGTGAACGCCAATGCGCAAGTGCTGGGCGCGAACGGTGAGCCGATCGAGGGGCTCTACGCGGCTGGCAACTGCATTTCCGCGCCGACTGGTCAGGCCTATCTCGGGGCAGGGGGCACGATCGGACCGGCAGTTGCATTCGGCTATATCGCTGCCAAGCACGCGGTGGAGGCATGAGCGTGAAGACCAACCTGATAATCATGTCGCTTCTTGCGCTGGCCGGATGTTCCGGCGGCGCCGATGAAGCGCCTTCGCCGGCAGAAGAGACGGCGACCCCCTCACTTTTTGCAGAGAAAGTCGCGCCGACTTTTCAGGCGCAATGCGCAACCTGCCACCTGACGGGGCAGGAGCAGGGCAACGTCTCGCTCATCCCTGCAAAGGCGATCGAGAACCTTGTTGGCGTGCCGTCTGAGGAAGCGCCCGACATTCTGCGCGTCAAGGCGGGGGATCCCGATGCGTCCTATCTCGTCATGAAGATCGAGGGGACGCACCTGGACAATGGCGGCAGCGGATCGCGGATGCCTTTTGCTGGCGCGCCGCTGACAGATCAGCAGATCGCCGACATCCGCCAGTGGATTGCAGAGGGCGCGAAGCCCTGATGCCCTGGATGGGCGGGATCAGACCTGGCTGAACCCGCCGTCCATGACCAGCTCGTCGCAGGTCATGAAGCTGGATGCTTCCGAAGCGAGGAAGACGACACCGCCGGCCATTTCACCGGGGCGGCCCATGCGACCGATCGGGTGGTTGGCCTTGATGCCGGCAATCGCGGTATCGACGTCCGGCACTGCGCCCAGTTCGACATAGCGTTCCATGATGCTGCTGAGCATCGGAGTGTCGATCCCTCCCGGGTGCACGCTGTTCACGCGGATGTTGTAGCCGAGCGCCGCGAACTCCGCGCCCATGCACTTGCTCAGCATCTTCACCGCCCCCTTGCTGGTGCAATAGGCTGCGTTGAACGCCGCACCGCGAAGGCCGCCGACACTGGAGAAGTTGATGATCGAGGCACCGCCATCGCGTGCCTTGCCACCTTCCTTCAACAGCGGCAGCAGGACCTGCGCGCTCAGCACCACAGCATCGACATTCACTGCGTTGACGCGGTGAAACTCCGAAAGCGGGGTGTCCTCCAGCTTCGTGACGATCGAGATGCCGGCATTGTTCACTAGCGCGTCCAGCCGCCCGTAAGTCTCGGAAATGAAGGCGCCGATCTCGTCCCAGTCGTCTTCGCTCGTCACGTCCTGCTGGAAGTAGTGATCGGCCCCGCCATGATCGCCGTCGCTGGCGATGTCGGTGGCGATCACGGTTGCGCCCGCGGCCTTCATGGCCTTCACGATTTCGCGACCGATGCCGCCCGTTGCCCCCGTGACGAGGGCGATGCAGTTTTCCAATGCTATCGTCATGTGCCCCTCCCTTGTCGGCTCAACGAGCCAGATAGCCGCCGTCGACGACCATTTCCGAACCGGTCATGTAGCTGGATGCTTCGGTAGCGAGGAAAGCGACGGCGTCCCCGATCTCATCAGGGTCGGCCAGCCGGTTGACCGGCGTGGAAGACGCCACCTGATCCTTCAGGTCCTGAGCCTTTTCCGCGACTCCGCGCGACACCATGCGATCGAACCCTTCGTCCAGAAGCGGCGTTTGCACGAAGCCGGGGTGGACCGAATTTGCGCGGATCGGAACGCCGTATGCGGCGAATTCGACCGCACAGGCCTTGGTAAAAAGGCGGATCGCGCCCTTGGACGCGCAATATGCCGAGCTTTCGGGGAACGCGACAAAGCCCATGATCGAGCTGACGTTGATCACCGAAGAGCCGCCTTTGCGATCCTTGCCGCTCTTTTCCATCAGTGCGAAGCTGTGCTTCACGCCAAGGAATGCGCCGTCGCTGTTCACGGCCTGGACCTTGCGCCAAAGCTCAAGGCTCATGTCCTGAATACGGCCCGTGCCGTCGATGCCGGCATTGTTGACAAGGACGTCGAGACGTCCGTCAGCAGCCTCGATTTTCGCGATGGCATCGATCCACGACTGTTCATCGGTGACGTTGAGGCGGACATAGGCCGCCCCTCCGCCAATCGATTCCAGCGCCTGTGAAACGGCGGCATCGTCTTCGGGCGTAAGATCGCCGATCCAGACTTTCGCACCCTTGGCTGCGATCTTTTCTGCAGCGGCGAGACCGATCCCGCGTACGCCGCCGGTGACAAGCGCCACGCGCCCTGCAAGTTCGCCGCTCATACGCCCGACATCCCGGCCGTGGTGGCTCCGTCGATCGTGTATTCCCCGCCGGAGATGAACGCAGCCTCGTCAGACCCGAGGAAGGCAACGAGTGCGGCCACTTCTTCGACCGTGGCCATGCGGTTCAGCGGAGCCATTCCTTCGTACATGGCACGGGCCGCCGCCGGATCCTCCTGCGAGTTCATGATGTTGGTAATCAACTCCGTTTCGACCACGCCGGGAAGCACCGCGTTGACGCGGATCTTGTAGCCGGCAAGCCCGCAGTAGTTTGCTGCCGACTTCGCCAGCGCGACAACGGCGGCCTTGGTGACCGAATAGCCCATGTAGTTGCCCATCGCGCGGTGGGCGTTCATCGAACTGTTGATGATGACCGAACCGGTCGGACCGCCGGGATTGTCCTTCATGATCCGGATCGCATGCTGACAGGTCAGCATCGCGCCGGTCTGGTTGACCTCCACGATGAAGTTCCAGTCATCCAGTGCGATGTTCTCGACGCTGCTGTCACCCTTCTCGGTGCCGGCATTGGCAAAAGCGATGTCGAGGCGGCCGAAGTCCTTGCGGATCATCGCCGAAAGCTCTTCCCACCCCTTTGCGTCCTGCACCCGGTGCGAGAAGAAAGTGGCACCGGTTTCCTCGCAAAGCGGGCGTGCCGCTTCCTCGCGCGAACCTGTGAAGATGACCTTGGCGCCATCGGCAGCCAGCCGCCTTACGGCGCCTGCACCGATTCCCGCCGTGCCGCCCGTTACGAGCGCCACTTTGCCTGAAAGCCTGTCGGACATTATCCTGCTCCAATCTTATCCGTAGTCTTCAGATTTGGCCGACTGGCAGCGGATGACAACCTATGACTTCGGCAAGGTGACGCACGCTTTGCCAATGGCCAAGGTAAGGCAAATTCCGGAGATTTCGTCCGGCTCACAAGAACCTAGAGGATCGAAGGCATGTCCGACATCGACGTAACCGAAAAGTTCGGCGAGGACCGCAGCGAAGGCATCAGCTGGAACGAGTTGATGGAGCGCGATTCCCGTCCCGCTCCGGATATTTTGACCGAGGAAGCATACGAATATCGCGGCTCCGACCCGATCCCGGCCGAACGCTACACCAGCGAGGAATTCGCGCAGAAAGAGCGTGAGCGCATGTGGCCTTATGTCTGGCAGTTCTGCGCCCGTGAGGAAGAGCTGAACGAGCCCGGCGATTTCGTCGTCTATGAAAACGCTGGCCGCAGCTATCTCGTCGTGCGCCAGGACGACGGTTCGATCCGCGCCATGCACAACGTCTGTCTCCACCGCGGCCGCAAGCTGCGCACCGAGGACGGTTCGGCCGACAAGTTCACCTGCCCGTTCCACGCCTTCACCTGGAACAAGGACGGCACGTTCAACCACGCGCCGTGCCAGTGGGACTTCCCGCACCTTGAAAAGAAGAACATGGACCTGCCCGATGCCGAAGTGGCGACGTGGCAGGGTTATGTCTTCCTGCGCGAGGAAAAGGGCGGGCCGAGCCTCGAGGAATACCTCGCCCCGCTGCCCGATCACTTCAAGCGTTGGCGCCACGACGAATGCGCGACGGTCATGCACGTCGCGAAGGAAGTCCCGGCCAACTGGAAGATCGTCATGGAAGCCTTCATGGAGTCCTGGCACACGATCGTCACGCACCCGCAGCTTCTGCCGTTCACGGGCGACTCCAACGCCGCGTACCGGACCTGGGGCGACAACATCAACGTGAACCTCGTGCCTTTCGGCATCATGAGCCCGCACCTTGAAGAAGGGCAGGGCGAGCAGTGGATCGTCGACGAGTTCATCAAGTACAACGGTCGTAGCTCTGACAACTACGACCCCACCGGCAACCCGATGGCGATCGAGGTGCCCGAGGGCAAGACCGCGCGCGAGGCGCTGGGCGACCAGATGCGCCAGGTCTATACCGAGACCACGGGCTACGACCATTCGGACGCGACCGATGCCGAGGTGCTCGACGCCCTGGTATACAACGTCTTCCCGAACTTCGCCCCGTGGGGCGGCTTCATGCCGAACATCGTATATAGCTGGTTCCCCGGCAAGACGCCCGATACCTGTGTTATGGACGTACGGATCCTCGCCCGCGTCAAGAAGGGCGATCCCAAGCCTGCCGCCGCGCCGCGCAAGTTCCTGACCCTTGACCAGAAGTGGACCGAGGCGCCTGAACTCGGCATTCTTGCCGACGTCTTCGAACAGGACATGGACAACCTGCCTTACGTGCAGGACGGCCTCCATGCCTCGAAGAATGGAGAGGTCCAGCTGGGCAACTACCAGGAAATCCGCATTCGCCAGTTCCAGGACACCATGATGAAGTACATCAACGGTGAACTCGGAGGCTCGAAGGCCTGATGGAAAGGATCGACCACGGGCCGGACCCGCTCGCCGAGTTTACGGACAAGAACCACCCGGCGCGCATTGACTGCGTGCTGATCGCGGGCGGTGTCTGGCACGACATCGACTTTGCGCGGCTGGAACTGCTGAAGCTGCTGGCCGAGGATCCGCGCGTTCGCACTCGCGTGTTCGAGGATTTCGAAAACCTCGACGCGATCCGCGAAGCCGACATCCTCATCAGCTACACCTGCAATGTCGTCCCTTCGGACGCAGCGCAGGAAACGCTGCGCGACTGGATCGAGGCTGGTGGGCGCTACTACGCGCTGCACGGCACGAACTCGATCCTGAAGCTGATGGACGACGGGCTGTTCCACGCCCCGCGTGAAGCGCAGCTTTTCATGGACGTGTTGGGCAGCCAGTTCATCACCCACCCGCCGATCGCGCCTTATACGGTGACGGTCGCGGATCCGGATCATGAACTCGTCACCGGCGTCGAACCTTTCGAGACGACGGACGAGCTCTACCACCTCGAAACGCACGGAGACCTGCATGTCCTGCTGGAGACCGAGTGTACCGAGGAAGGCACCGGTTTTGCCGAGGCTGCGGACGCGCCGGGCATCCACCCCGTCATGTATATCAAGGAACGCGGCAAGGGCGCGGTCCTTTACAACACGCTCGGCCATTGCCGCGGGCACTATGATCTCCAGCCGCTGGCCGACTGGTGGCCGACGGTCGATCGCTGCGCGTGGGAACTGCCGGTCTATTACGACCTGCTTCGTCGCGGCATCGACTGGATCAAGCGCCGCGACTGAGCGTAAAGCGCACGAATTCTGGTGGCAGTTCGCAAGGGCTGCTAGGCAAAAGGCTTCGGGGGTTGAACCCGAAGCCTTTTTCGTTCGTTGTCAGGTCGATGCAGCTCAAGTTCGCCAGCTACAACATTCACAAGGCCGTGGGGCTGGACCGCAAGCGCGATCCCGATCGCATCCTGTCGGTCCTGCACGAACTCGATGCCGATGTGGTCGCGCTGCAGGAATGCGACCGTCGCTTTGGGCAACGGGAAAGCGTCCTGCCAAGGGCGCGTATCGAGGATTCCTCTTATCGCCCCATCGCGCTGGGTATCAGGCCCGGCAGCCTCGGCTGGCACGGCAATACGTTTCTGCTGAAAAAGGACATCAGCGTGGTCGAGACCGATCCGCTGATCCTGCCCACGCTAGAGCCGCGCGGGGCCGTGCGCGTCGATATCGAGCATGGCGGGAAACGCGTGCGCGCAATCGGCATGCATCTCGACCTGTCCGGCTTTCGCCGCCGTCATCAGGCAGAGGCTGTCCTCGCGCATCTCGAAGATTGCGAGCATGATTGCCCGACCGTGGTCATGGGCGACACAAACGAATGGTCCAGCACCGGCGGCATGCTCCGCCTGTTCCGGGATCGTTGGCACTCGCCCGATTGCGGGCCCAGTTTCCCGACGCGCCGGCCGATCGCCCGTCTCGACCGCATCTTCGCCAGCCACCAATGGGACATGGTCGACAGCGGCGTCCATCACAGCCTGCTGGCCTCGCGCGCGTCTGATCACTTGCCGGTGTGGGCGACCCTCTCGCTCAAATCCTGAGCGCGCACTTGCACAAAATTTGAGCAGCGTTGTTCGCATGCACGGAATCCGTGCGCAAATGTGAACAGAAGGTTACTGCGCCGAATCGGCTGAAAACGGCCAATTTTCGCACTTGCGGCAAACTGGCACGCCCCTTGCAGAATAGCTGGCACCGGCAGACGGGCCGGGAGGCAACAAGGGGGCTGAGATGAAATTCATCATCGCCATCATCAAGCCGTTCAAGCTGGACGAAGTACGCGAGGCACTGGGCTCGCTGGGCGTCGCCGGCATGACGGTTACCGAGGTTAAGGGTTTCGGACGTCAGAAGGGTCAGACCGAAATCTACCGCGGTGCAGAATACTCCACGAACATGCTGCCCAAGGTGAAGATCGAGATCGCCGCAAGCGATGCGCTTGCGCCGCAGATCATCGAATCCATCCAGCAGACCGCCAGCACCGAGGCCATCGGTGACGGCAAGATCTTCGTGCTCGACCTCGCCAGCGCCGTGCGCATCCGCACCGGCGAATCCGGCGACACCGCGCTCTGATACGAAGGGAAATCCCAATGGATCGTAACACCATGAAATGGGGCATGCGCGCGGTTGCTGCCGCTGCCCTGGTCGCGCCGGTCGCGGCTTTCGCACAGGATGAAGCCGTACCGGCTGCCGAAATGGTCGGCGGCGGCACTGCCTACATCCTCAACACTCTCCTGTTCCTCATCGGCGGCTTCCTCGTCATGTGGATGGCCGCCGGCTTCGCCATGCTCGAAGCCGGTCTCGTGCGTTCGAAGAACGTTTCGATGCAGTGCCTCAAGAACATCGCGCTCTACTCGATCGCGGGCATCATGTTCTGGGTCATCGGTTACGGCATCGCCTATCCGGGCGACTTCAACGGCTACTTCTCGTTCGGTTCGATCCCCTACGCCATGCAGGGCGTTGGTGAAGCTGACGTCGACACCGGTTACTCGGTCGCTTCGGACTGGTTCTTCCAGATGGTTTTCTGCGCCACCACGGCCTCGATCGTTTCGGGTACGCTGGCTGAACGCATCAAGATCTGGCCGTTCCTGATCTTCACCGTGATCCTGACCGGCGTGATCTACCCGACCGTCGTCAGCTGGGAATGGGGCGCTGGCTTCCTTGACCAGATGGGCTTCTCCGACTTCGCTGGTTCGACGCTGGTCCACTCGACCGGTGGCTGGGCTGCTCTTGTCGGTGCGATCATCCTTGGCGCCCGTGCAGGTCGCTATGGTCCCGACGGCAAGGTCAACGTCTTCCCGGGTACGAACATCCCGCTCGCAACTCTGGGTACGTTCATCCTGTGGCTCGGCTGGTTCGGCTTCAACGGTGCTTCGCAGCTTGCAATGGGCACCGTTGGCGACGTTTCGGACGTGTCGAAGATCTTCGTGAACACCAACATGGCGGCTTGCGCCGGCGTGGTTGTCGCGATCATCCTGACGCAGATCATGTACAAGAAGATCGACGTCACCATGGCGCTCAACGGCGCGCTGGCTGGCCTCGTCTCGATCACCGCAGAACCGCTCACTCCGTCGGTCCCGATGGCGCTGCTCATCGGCGGCATCGGCGGCGCGATCGTGGTCTTCGCGGTCCCGATGCTCGACAAGCTGAAGATCGACGATGTCGTCGGCGCCATCCCGGTTCACCTGTTCGCAGGTATCTGGGGCACGCTGGCCGTCTGCCTGACCAACGGTGACGTTCCGTTCGTTGCCCAGATCACCGGCGTTGTCGCCACGGGCGTCTTCGTTTCGATCGCTGCCGGTATCGTGTGGTTCATCCTGAAGATGGTCATGGGTCTGCGCCCGACCGCCGAAGAAGAACTGCTCGGCATGGACAAGGTCGAGGTCGGCGTCGAAGCCTACCCGGAATTCGTCAACGCCTGACGATTTCCCACACCAGTTTTGGCGGGGTGGTTCCTCCTCTCCTCTCCCCACCCCGCCAATAACAACGTTCCTCCTGCGAACGTAACTCAATGGGTCGGAAAGCCAGCCGCTTTCCGGCCCTTTTTTGTTGGCCCTTGTGACAGTTGGCCGACACTCCGCTTGCCTAAAGCTGAAAGTCATGCATCAGTGTCGCGCCCGGCAACTTGCCGGAAATTGCAGCAGGAGGGGCAATTTCGATGAAATATGTCATCGCCATCATCAAGCCGCACAAGCTTGAGGAAGTTCGCGAAGCGCTCGGATCGCTTGGCGTGGCCGGCATGACGGTCTCCGAAGTCAAGGGCTTCGGTCGTCAGAAAGGTCAGACGGAAATCTATCGCGGCGCCGAATACTCGGTGAACATGGTGCCGAAGGTGAAGATCGAGATCGCCACGTCGGACGCGCTCGCCGCGCAGATCGTGGAAACGATCCAGGGTACGGCCAACTCCGATGCCATCGGTGACGGCAAGGTATTCGTGCTCGACCTGGGATCGGCTGTGCGCATCCGCACCGGCGAAACAGGCGACACCGCGCTCTAGCGTTTAGACGGAGGGACTCTCATGAACCGCAAGATGCTTTGCGGTGTTGGCGCAGCTGCGGGATCGCTGCTTTTCGCCACCACTGCCTTCGCGCAGGAGGCTGCAGAGGCGGCCGCTCCTGTACCCAACCCCGGTAACAATGCCTGGATGATGACCGCGACGCTGCTGGTCCTGCTCATGATCATTCCCGGCCTTGCATTGTTTTACGGCGGCCTGACCCGTTCGAAGAACATGCTTTCCACGATGACCCAGATTGGCGCCACGGCTGCTCTTGCCATGCTGATCTGGGTGATGTGGGGCTATTCGCTGGCGTTTGGCGATACGACCTATGAAGGGACGCTGGGCCTGTTCATTTCCGGCGGCAGCTATTTCCTGTCCGGCACCGATGCCAGCAGCACGGCGGCCACTTTCACGGACGAGGTGATCAGCAAATACGTCTTCATCAGCTTCCAGATGACGTTCGCGGCCATCACGGCGGCCCTGATCCTGGGTGCGACGGCGGAGCGCCTGAAGTTCAATGCGGTCATGCTTTTCGTGCCGATCTGGCTGACGATCGTCTATTTCCCGATCGCCCACATGGTCTGGGCAGGCGGGGGACTTCTGTTTGAAGACGGCGCACTGGATTTCGCCGGTGGCACTGTCGTGCACATCAATGCGGGTATCTCGGGCCTGATCCTTGCCTACCTTGTCGGCAAGCGTCGCGGTTTCCCCAATGAACCGATGCCGCCCCACTCGATGACTCTGACGATGGTCGGCACGGGCCTGCTCTGGGTGGGCTGGTTCGGTTTCAACGCCGGTTCGGCGCTTGAAGCGGACGGGTCGGCCGGCCTTGCGATGATCAACACGTTCGTCGCTACGGCTGCAGGTGCTCTTGCCTGGATGGTCATCGAACGCATGGCAGGCCACAAGGGCTCTGCTCTGGGCTTCTGTTCGGGTGTGATCGCCGGTCTTGTCGCGGTGACGCCTGCGGCGGGTAACTCGGGGCCCTTCGGCGCGATCCTTCTCGGCATCGTTGCGTCGGCAGTCTGCTATTTCTTCGTGGCCAAGGTGAAGGGCAAGTTCGGTTATGACGACTCGCTCGACGCTTTCGGTATCCATGGCGTTGGCGGTATTGTCGGTGCGATCGGTACGGCAGTGGTTTACCAGCCGTTCCTCGGCGGCCCCGGTGACGGTTCGGTCGGTCTTGTCGACCAACTGGGCATCCAGATCTTCAGCGTCGTCGTGACGATCGTCTGGGCTACGGTCGGCACGCTTATCGCCGCATTCGTGGTGAAGGCCCTTGTCGGCCTGCGCAGTTCGGAAGAAGTCGAGCTTTCGGGCCTCGACATCGGCGAACACGGCGAACGCGCCTACAACGACTGATCCCCGGATCAGCACAAAGAAAAAGGGCCGGAGGTTCGCCTCCGGCCCTTTTTCGTTTCGGTGATGTTTTCAGCTCCCGGCGCTGAGCATGTCGATCAGCTGGCGGATCGGCGAAACGTCATATCCCGCGCCCGATGCCTTGGAGGAAATCACTGCGGGGTTCTTGCCCGCCTTCGCCTCCGCAAGAGCCCAGAGCAGGGTCGAACGCGTGCCTGAACGGCAATAGGCCAGCACCGGCCCTTCTGCCTTGTCGAGAGCTTCGCGCATCGCATCGACCTGTCCCTGCCCGAAACCCGCATGGGTGATCGGGATGGCGAGATAGTCGATGCCAGCCGCCTTGGCCGCAGCTTCAATCTCGGCACCAGGCGTCTGGTCGGGGGATTCGTCTTCGGGACGGTTGTTGACGATCAGCGTCACACCCAGCGCCTTGGCCTCGGCAACTTCGTCGACAGTGATCTGGGGGCTGGCGTAGATCGTCTCGTCGATCTGACGGAACTGGCTCATGCGGTAACGTCCTTGATGGAATTGGCTTTGGTGCGACGATTGCGCTGGATCATGTTGAGAAGCTCGACACCGACGGAGAAGCCCATGGCGGCGTAGATATAGCCCTTGGGAACGTGGAAACCGAACCCGTCAGCAATCAGGACAAGCCCGATCATGACGAGGAAGGCGAGCGCCAGCATGACCAGTGAGGGGTTCTTCTCGATAAATCGGGCAAGGGGATCAGCGGCGACCAGCATGATGCCAACCGTGATGACGACGGCGGTCACCATGATCGGGATCTCGTCGGTCATGCCGACGGCGGTCAGGATGGAGTCGACAGAGAACACGAGATCGAGAGCGATGATCTGCGCGATCGCGGCGCCGAACCCGATACTGGCGACGGCCTTGCCGGTGTTCTTGTCCAGCATCGTGCCGGAATCGCCCTCGGGGTCCATCGAGTGATGGATTTCTGTCGTCGCTTTCCAGAGCAGGAACAGACCGCCCGCGATCAGGATCAGGTCTCGGCCCGAAAAAGCGGTTTCGAAGGTGGCCTCGCCATGAGGGCCGGGCGCGCCGGTGATGCCCAGATCGAACAGTGGTGTCTGCAGCGTGACCAGCCATCCTATCAGCATTAGCAGGCAGATTCGCATGGTGAGGGCAAGCGCAAGGCCCAACCGCCGGGCCTTGGACTGTTGATGCTCCGGAAGGCGGTTCGACAGGATGGCGATGAAGACAAGATTGTCTATTCCCAGAACCACTTCCAGCACGATGAGCGTGAGGAGCGCGGCCCAGGCGGCCGGGTCGGAAAGCAGGGCTAGGATGTCCATGGCGCGGGTTTCTGCCGCCGGTCAGCCGCTGTGGCAAGTAATCTCGAACGTGCCGAACCTGTGTTATTCGTGCCATCGTGTCCGGAAAATGGCGATTAAGGCGTAAATTGTTCGCCAATGGTTCCCAAATGCCTTATAACACCTCACCGTCAGGGGCCGTTGCACGAGGTATCGGCCCGAAGTCGTCGGTTTCTGTCCGTCCGCAGGCCATGGCGATCGAGGGAAGGGCGAGAGTTAAGGTACGCTTAGATTTATGGGTTATGACAGAGGTCGGCGCGGTCGTGGCCGCGACAAACGCGATGGTTTCGGTGAAGACAATTACGATCCGTTCTCGCAGGGCGGGTTCGGATACGATCAGGGCTTCGATAACCGTGGCGGCGGCGGTGGTGGCGGTGGTTACAACCGCGATCGCGGCGGATTCGGCAACGACCGCGGTGGTTACGGCGGCGGCGATCGCGGCGGTGACCGTGGTGGCTTCGGCGGCGGTGACCGCGGCGGCTTCCGTGGCGGCCCGGGCGGCGGTGGTGGTTTCCGCGGCGGCGGTGGTGGCGGCGGTGGCCGTATGCCCCCGCAGGTTGTCGGCACCGGCAAGGGCGTCGTAAAGTTCTTCAACTCCGGCAAGGGCTTCGGCTTCATTCAGCGTGAAGACGGCGGTGAGGACGTGTTCGTCCACATCAGCGCGGTCGAACGTGCAGGTCTCGAAGGTCTGGCTGAAGGTCAGGAACTGGAATTCAACCTCGTCGATCGCGGCGGCAAGATCTCGGCCAGCGACCTTCAGGTCGTCGGCGACGTGATCCCCGTCGAAGCGAAGCCCGCAGCACCGCAGCGCGAGCTGACTGGCGAAAAGGCTGTCGGTACGGTCAAGTTCTTCAACTCGGTGAAGGGCTTCGGCTTCATCACCCGCGATGACGGTGAGCAGGATGCTTTCGTGCACATCAGCGCGGTTGAGCGTTCGGGCCTGTCGCAGCTGAACGAAGGCGATCGCGTCGAATTCGATCTCGAGGTAGACCGCCGTGGCAAGTACTCGGCCGTGAACCTCGTGCCCGTTCAGGGCTGACGCTCATCGGTAAAGTCCGGCCTTACGGTTGATTGACCGAACAGGACGGATTTCCTAGATGCAGAAAAATGGCGGTTCCCACCGGGGGCCGCCATTTCTCTTTTAAATATCCGTAAGAGGATCGCTGAAATGTCGATTACGCCCCTGATGCCCGTGTATCCGCGCTGTGATGTCCGGCCGGTGCGAGGCGAAAACTGCCATCTCGTTTCCGAGGATGGCCGGCGATTCCTCGACTTTGCCAGCGGTATCGCGGTGAACCTTCTCGGGCATTCGCACGCAGGGCTGATCGGCGCCATCCAGAAGCAGGCCGAAACGCTGATGCATGTGTCCAACATGTACGGCAGCCCGCAGGGCGAATCGCTGGCTCAGCGGCTTGTCGACCTGACCTTTGCCGACACGGTGTTCTTCACGAACTCGGGCGCAGAGGCGGTCGAGACCGCGATGAAGACGGCGCGGGCCTATCATCAGCACGACGGCAACGACGAACGCTACGAGATCATCACGTTCAAGAACGCCTTCCACGGCCGCACGATGGCAACGATCAGCGCATCGAACCAGGACAAGATGCACAAGGGCTTCATGCCCCTGCTGCCCGGGTTCAAGTACGTCGAATTCAACGACCTTGAGGGCGCCAAGGCCGCCGTCGGTCCGCACACCGCTGCAATCATGGTGGAGCCGGTGCAGGGTGAGGGCGGCATCCGCGTTGCCGACGATGCCTTCATCAAGGGCCTGCGCGAACTGTGCGACGCCAATGACCTGATGCTGATCTTCGACGAAGTTCAGTGCGGCGTGGCGCGCACCGGTACTCTCTATGCCTACGAACAGTTTGGCGTCGAACCCGATATCCTCGCGACCGCGAAGGGCATCGGCGGCGGCTTCCCGATGGGCGCGTGCCTCGCGACCGAAAAGGCTGCGCGCGGCATGGTTTTTGGCACGCACGGCAGCACCTATGGCGGCAACCCGCTGGCGATGGCTGCGGGCGAGGCTGTTTTGGATGCCGTGGCGAACGACGAATTCCTCGCGCACGTCCGTTCGATGGGCGAAAAGCTGCGCGGCCGGCTCGAACAGTTCATCGGCAACTACCCCGACCTGTTCGAGGATGTTCGCGGCATGGGCCTGATGATGGGCGTGAAGATGAAGGTCGAAAGCCGGCCCTTCGTGGCGCACCTGCGCGACCATCACGGTTTGCTGACCGTGGCTGCGGGCGACAACGTCTTCCGCATCCTGCCGCCGCTCGTCATCGAAGATGCACACATCGACGAATTCATGGAGAAGCTGTCCGCCGGGGCGGCTGATTACACGCCGTGAGCGTGCGGCATTTCCTCGACCTCTCGGATGCGGGGGGAGACGCGATCGCGGCGATGATCAACGACGCCATCGATCGCAAGGAAGCGCGCGCCGGTATGCCCAAGGGCGCGCCTGATAGTGATGCACCGCTCAAGGGCCGCGTGCTGGCCATGATCTTCGAGAAGAACTCGACCCGTACGCGCGTGTCGTTCGACATGGCGATCAGGCAATTGGGTGGCAGCTCGATCATCATGGAAGCGGGCAGCATGCAGCTCGGTCGCGGAGAGACGGTCGCAGACACCGCGCGCGTGTTGTCGCGCATGGTCGATGCCATCATGATCCGCACCGACGATCACGCCAAGATCGAGGAACTGGCCCGCCATGCCACCGTACCGGTGATCAATGGTCTTACCGATCGCTCGCACCCCTGCCAGATCGTTGCTGACCTGCTCACACTGGTCGAACATCGCAAGGCCCTGCCGGGTCTTGAGGTCGCCTGGTTCGGCGATGGCAACAACGTGCTGCACTCGGTGCTGGAAGCAGCGGCGCTGATGAAGTTCAACGTCCGCTACGGCGTGCCCGAAGGTTACGAGCCCGAGGAAGAGTTTGTCCAAATGGCGCGGGCTGCTGGCTCAACCGTAACGTTGTGCCGTGATGCTACCGAGGCAGCTGCGGGCGCCGACGTCCTCGTCACCGACACCTGGGTTTCGATGGGCCAGGCGGAAGCTGCCGAAAAGCTGGCGGCGATGCGCCCCTATCAGGTCAATGCCGATCTTATGGCTCACGCGAAGGAGGATGCTGTCTTTCTGCACTGTCTGCCTGCGCATGTCGGTGACGAAGTTAGCAAGGACGTGTTCGAGGGTTCGCATTCGGTCGTCTGGGACGAGGCGGAGAACCGAATCCACGCCCAGAAGTCCGTACTGCGCTGGGCGTTCGGTCAGCTGTGAGCGATACGCCGCCTGCCATTGAGAACGAGACCGGCTTTGACCGTGTGCTCGCCTTCACGCTGCCCGAAAGAGATGCGCGTGGGCGTTCTGTTCGCCTGGGCCCGACGCTCGACCTGATCCTTTCGGCGCACGACTATCCGGTCGCTGCCCGCAATCTGCTGTCGGAAGCGCTCGTGCTTTGCGCGCTGATGGGCTCACTGGTTAAAACCGGTGGTCAGCTCACGATGCAGGCTAGGGCATCGGAAGGTGCGGTCAGCCTGCTGGTTTGCGACTATCGTGGGGGTGAACTGCGCGGTTATGTCCAGCATGACAAGGAAGCGCTGGAGCAACTGGGCGCCAATCCTGACCTGAAGGCCCTGTTTGGCAACGAAGCTTTTCTTGCCATCACTTTCGATCTGGCCACTGGCGGTCGCTATCAGGGTGTCGTGCCACTCGATGGCGCGACGCTGAGCGTGGCTTGCGAGCATTATTTTCGCCAGTCGGAGCAGGTGCCGTCGGTCCTGAGGGTCGCGATCAGTTCGGAAGGTGCGCATACCGTTGCTGGCGGTGTCCTGATCCAGCATTTGCCGGACGGTGAAGAAGGGCGCGAGCGTCTTCACGTGCGCTACGACGACCCTGACTGGGAACATGTCGCGGTGATCGGAGGCAGCGTTCGCCATGCCGAGCTGGTCGATCCGACACTATCGATGGAAGCGATCGTTTGGCGGCTGTTCCATGAGGAAGACACTGTGCGTGTCGAGGCGCTGGATCGGATCGTGCGCGGGTGCCGCTGCACGGTCGAGCACTACCGCGACGTCCTTTCGCGGTTCTCGCCGGATGATCTGGCCGAGATGCGCGAGGACGACGGTCTGATCCACGTCGATTGTGCCTTCTGCTCGAAGGTCTTCGAACTCGACGTCTGAACCGGCTTGCGTCTGGCCAAGGCGCGTCTTAGCTCCACGACATGACTGAACAGCACAATGCAGCGCCCGCCGTCGTTCTCTTGTCCGGCGGGCTGGATTCGATGGTGACCGCAGGGATCGCCCGTGAACGAGGCTTCTCGCTCAACGCGCTGACGATCGATTACAACCAGCGCCATCGCCGCGAACTTGAAAGTGCGAAGCAAATCGCGGCAAATCTTGGTGCGGATCGGCATGTGGTTCTGCCGCTGGACCTTCGCGCCTTCGGTGGTTCCGCTCTTACCGCAGACATCGATGTGCCCAAGGGCGGCGTCGGCGAGGATATTCCGGTCACCTACGTCCCGGCACGTAATCTCGTGTTCCTGTCGCTGACGCTGGCGTGGGCCGAAGCGATTGGCGCGCGCGACATTTTTATCGGCGTCAATGCGCTCGACTATTCGGGCTATCCCGATTGCCGGCCAGAGTTCATCCAGTGTTTTGCCGATCTCGCTCGTCTGGCAACGAAGGCTGGGGCCCAGGGGGGAGAGTTCACGATCCACGCGCCTTTGCAGTATCTGGGCAAGGCGGAGATCGTATCCGAAGCTTACAGACTGGGCCTCGATCCGGCGGAAAGCTGGTCCTGCTACGATCCGATGCCCGACGGCACCGCCTGCGGACAATGCGACAGCTGCCGGTTACGGCTGGAAGGCTTCAGCAAGGCGGGACGCGAGGATCCGCTGTCCTACGCCTGATGCGATCACATCGATGAAACGAAAAAGGGGCCGGCTTGAACCGGCCCCTTTCTCTTGTTTCGTTTCCGAATGATCGGAAAGAATTACATGCCCGAACCCGGACCGTACGTGATTTCCACGCGGCGGTTCTGGAGTTCGCGAACACCGTCGGCGGTCGGCACGCGCGGGTTGCTTTCACCGAAAGCTTCGCTCGTGATGGCCGATGCCGGGATGCTGCGGGCCGTGAGGTAGGACTGGACCGAGTCGTTACGACGCTCGGACAGGCCCATGTTGTACTGCACCGAACCCGAACGGTCGGTGTAGCCTGCGAGCATGATCGGAACGCTGTCGCAATCGGCATAAGCCGCAACGGCGCTGTCGAGGATGCTTGCAGCCTCAGGTGAGATCTCAGCCGAATCCCAGTCAAAGAACACGATGTACGGACCCGTGTTGCAGACCGCTGCCGGCGGTGGCGGCGGTGGCGGAGGGGGCGGCGGCGGCGGAGGCGGCGGGGGGGGCGGCGGCGGCGGAGGCGGCGGAGCCATGCCGAAGTTGTACGACAGCGTGCCCATTAAAGAATGCGAGCGGATGTCGTGTTCGAACTCCGCGCCGCTGAGATCGATCAGTCCGATATCGTCGTGACGGAAGTAGCGATACTTGAGGCCAACGTCCCAGTTGTCGGTTAGCGGCGCGCGAATGCCCGCAATGGCCTGCCAAGCAAAGCCGGTGTCCGAATCGTCGACAATGCCTGTACCATCGACATTCGTGCGGGCCACGCCGACACCGCCACCAATGAAGCCCTGCAGGCCTTCGTCGTCACCGAAGTCGAGAAGGCCGTTCACCATGAAGCTGAGCGAATTGAATGTCACGTGGAGGTCTTCGTCGGCGATTGCCGTCCCGCCTACGTTTGCTCCGTCATCGTCCGAGCCTTTGTACGCGGTCTCTGCCTCGAGGCGGAAGCTGCCGAAGTCGTAGCCGACCATGCCGCCGAAGTCGTAGCCGTAGTCCCAGTCGATCTTCGCGGCATTTTCGACTGCTCCGATATCGACGTCGGTGTCTTCAACGAGCGCCGTGCCGCCATCGAGCTCGATATACCATGCGCCGTCGCGCGCAGAGGCTGGCATGGCGAGAACCGTCGAGGCCATCGCCAAACCAATCATCAATTTACGCATTCGCGTTTCCCCTTGTTCTTTGGCGACATTGCCCAAAGTCACTCAGGAAATCTGTATCGTTGGGAATAATTGTGCGCAAGCAACGAAGTTGCCTGAAAAGCCGGAACTTAATCGCCGTTAGGCTCAATTCGTAACCACGCTATCATGAGCCTACGATGCCTGATCGCTGCAGCGCGTCGATCAAACCGTCGATGGCGGATCGTGCCTCCGCATCCACGGTCGTTCCACCGGAAGGCTTGCTAATGACTGTGTTGGCGTTCCAGCCATCACGATAGAACCGGTTGGCGCCGAGGGCTTTGTCAAAGACCCGCATGCCCTCAACGGGCTGGCAAAAGATCCACTGTCCTTCATTAAAACAAGCGATCTGGTGGTCTCGATTGTCGAAGGAGGCGGTTGCTCCGGGCGCGACGATCCAGCACTCGCCGTTTGCGGGTGACACTGGCGGCTGGTCAGAAACACCCTCGACAAGAGGGTGCAGCATTGCATCCATGATCACGTGTGCCTCGTTTACGAAAACCTCTTTCTGGGTCTGAGCGACGTGAAGGAAGGGGAGAGCAAATTTCGCCGTGGCTGAATTGAAAGTGATGGGCTCTGCCATTTTTATCTCCTGGAGATGATATCAGAACGAGACTTCAAGCGGCAACGACCGCCCGTAGTCGCCGACCTGTCTGATCTGGAATTTCGCTGGCTTGGGCCGGCTGTCGAGTTGCCCCATCGTAGTGGCATCTAGCTCGAGATGCGGCTGCGAAACTTCCCACGCGAGGACGTCTTGTGCAGCATCGATGAAGCGAACCTCATATCGCTCGAAAGTCTCGGAGAGCGGAATTTCGACCTCGTCAGGCCATGCCCAGGCACCACGTGACCGGCGCGTCCATTGCAACTTTGATGAACCTTCGCCGGTATCGGTTTCGACGAAGTGCGCCCTGACTGGCGTCAAGGGTCGCAAGGTCAAGCCGCTGTCCGAAATTGTCGATCGAACAGGTTGTGGATCGGCCTGGCCCAATGCCACCACGTCGACATCGGCGAGCGAACTAATAGCAGAACTGTCGATCAGCGTGAGTTCGTCATCGAGGAAAATGAAGTCTTCGCCAGGAATATGGGAGCCGATGGCATGTTCAGTCCCTCCGCGGCCGCGAAGCAGGTTCGTAAGTTCCCAAAGTCCGCCGCCCCGATGAACAGCGGAGCCGAACTGAATGATCTCGGCACCGATCCTCGCCCGATTGCGGCCCTGAGCCATTTCCTGGGCCGAGGCATCGGACAAGGCGAACGCCTCATCGGCCAAGAGCACCATGATTTGTGCTGATCTATCGAAAAGGTGCGGCGTTGAGGGCGGGATTGCAGACTGCACCGTGCCGACGACGGCACGGGTTTTCCCGGCAACCCCCGCAGGGACGAGTACGCCGTCTCCCGCGTCGAGGTGCAGAGCCGCGCCTGCCCAGCCTTCGTGCGCCGAGGAGACGGCAGCGTAGATCTTGCGTTCGTTCACACGTCCTGCACCGTCCCAGGGCAGCTCGAAGGCACTGAGAAGAGTCGGGCCGTTCGAGAGGTCTCGGGGTTTACGGTCAGCCCCCGCATCGCCAGCAGACCTGAGGTCGCTTCCGCTGCGTAGCTGAACCGAGCGTAGGTCCAGTTCCACCCCGGCGGCTCGCCATTCCCAACCGGCGACCTGCCATATGCCGGTTTCGCCTTGAGGACGGACATAGGAACCCGGGCGGATTGCCGGGTCTAATGTGCCAACACGATAGGCTACCTTTTCCCGACCCGACAGGTTTCGCTCTGCCATCTCTTCGGCAATCCGTCTGGCGGCGTCGGCCGTCAGGCCAGCGGGAAAGTCGACGGTTTCCATCGCGCCGTTCCCTGCCATACCGCGGCTGCGTTGCAGACCGGGTTGAAAATCCCGTTCCTGATCGTAGTAGCGCAAACATAAAGCGTTGCGTTGGCTGCCTGCCTTGCGTGAACGACTGGCGCCGGTGGCTTGTCCGAAATCTCCCTGTCTGTCGGCAATCGGGGGCGGTAGATTAATCACTGTGGCGTCAGGTTCGTTCACGGCTGCATGAACGCTCAGGCGGCCTCGCGATGCGTCGATGGCAAGCGGATAGCCGGCATGTAGCGTGGCGAGCAGCGAAAGCTCGCTGCCGCCATCGTGACTGATGCCGGCCAGCCCCTCCATATGCACGCTGGATTGCAGGTTCAGGTCTTCCCCGATCATCGTGACCAGGTCGAGCGCGCCGTCATCCGAGATGATTTCGAAAGTCAGGGCCGGAATTCGATTGCCGAAGTCGGCAAGTTGCAGATCTTCAAACACCACGTAGGCGATGCCGCGGAATGCGGGGCAACCAGCGCCAATATCCGAGGCGATCAGCCCATCCGGAGCTTGGCGTTCAGAGCCGCGATAGACGCGCATCTCGCCGCCCGCCTTCAGGTCTCCACCTGCGCCGCGAAGAAGATTGCCATCCGCCCAGATCCGACCCACCGACTGGATGGGGCGGCTAGCGAGAGCGACGGCAAATGACGTCGTGTAACTGTAGGTAGCTACCTTCGGCTTGCCTTTTCCGCCGCCGCTTTTCTCCTTGTGCTCTACAAGGTCGGTTGCCCAGATTATGCTGCCTGCCGCCCGAACGGTGCCAAAGTGTCGCGGAATTGTGCTGCCGTAGCTTGAGGTAGTGACCGAAAGTTCTTTCAGTCTCGCGCCCTCATGCTTTGGCGCTCCGAAAATTGCGTTGTCGAGTGCACGCCCAGCGAGAGTTCCTAGAGCGCCTCCGAGCGGTCCACCAAGAGCAGTGCCGACAGTCGTCAGAACGAGTGTTGCCATGGTTCAATCCTTGACTTCGATTGGTATGCGCCAGTTCGCTATTCGCTGCCATCGCGGATCGACTGGCCCGCAGACGACCTTGCGCAGGCCAGCATGAGCGTGAATAAACCGCGCGCTTCCCACAGCCACGGCCAGGTGAAACTGGCCGAAACCCAGATCGAATAGCGCGATGTCGCCTGGTTCTGTCGGTCCCGCACCGCTGCGCAGGCCCGATGCGGCGGCGGATTTCATCAGTGCGGAAATGTCGGTGTTGCGAAGTCCATATCCGAGAGGAAGGCAGGCGGTGCCTCCGACCCGTTCGATGACTTCTCCGACCAGGCCTACGCAATCGAGACCGGTGGAAGGGTCACGCCCGCGCAACCTGAAGGGACAACCGACAAGCTGCAGCGCAGCAGCCGCGGCCGGGTGTGTCATCGCGCTGATGGATAGCGTGCGAGCAGATCGTTGCCTGGCAAGAATGGTTCGCCACGGAAATTGATCGCATTTGCAAAACGGTCGCTACACGTTGCCCAACGATGGTCACAACCCTGGCGCAGTTCCAGGCGGTCACCGGGGCTAACTATCGCCGGGAGGCGCGGCGACAGCACAAGGGCATCGTTTGCGATCGACGTGATTTCGTAGGTGAGGCCGCTGGCCGGACCGCTCACGATGCGGACCAATCCATCCAGATAATTCGCAGGCGAAATCTTCTCGTGCACGAGAAGTTGGGCTCCCCCGTTTGCAACCTCAGAGATAGAAGTTTCGAGAGTGAATTTCGGAGAAGGCAAGTTGCATCCCGGACCGCAGAACCTAGCGCGACAGGTCGGGCTTGTCCGCGGGATCGTGTCAGCGGTGAGGCGGCTCTTTTCTGACAGGAGTTCGGCAGTGAAGCTTCCAGCTTCCTCATCGACCGTTCCGATCCGCCCGGTATAGAGCGTTTCGCGTTCGAGCGTTTGCCAGTCGACCAATCCCATCGCAACGTGGGCGTCGTCGAACCGCCCCAAGGACAAGTCATCATTCGTCACTGCGGCGTGATCGAGCGCTCCGGACATCTCTGCGCTATCAGGCTCGAAATCGGCGCTGAAGCGGATTGCAGACGGAACCATCCCCGGCGCGGTGAGGTGCCGAATGTCATCGAAAACAAGGTCGCGGTCGTGACTGGTGAAGCCGATCGTGACGCCGTCTTTGCGATAAATGCGCCACCAGATTGCGACGGTTTCGAGGCTTCCTTCAAACCAGACCCTGCTCATGCGGCTTCCCGCACTTCGATAAGCGGGACGCTCGGTGCTTCGCCGGCGGCGAATGCAGCGTTCGAAACCTCGAGCCGATCTTCGGCAAAACGAACCGGAACGTCGAATAGGTATCCCGCCCGGACTTGCGCGCCCGGCGGCGCAGCGTCGTGCAATCGTATCACTCCGCGCTGCCCGATCGACCACGCGGAAGTTTCGACCCCGTCGACACTGATCTGAATCGTTTCCGAGACCGGTCGCGTAATACGGCGCTCCTGCGCATCGTCACTGCCATAGCTTTTGATGAGCGGGAAAATGGTCTGCACCCCGTCGCCAAGTCCAAGCAATTGATCGAACGCGGACGGCGCGCCTGTCATGCCATTTGAACTGTAATCATTGGGGTCGCGCAGACGAAAGCCGCGAGCAGCGCCCCGGCGTGCGCGAAAGAATGACAGCAGCGTGCCCAGTTCGGCCTCGGACCGGATGCCGGGCCCGACGTCGTAACGAAGGCGCGCGTCCGACCAGACGGAGTTACGATGTTCGTGGCCCGAAGCCGTGATCACGATCGTTGTCGAGAATTCCGGACTGACTGCGGCCCCCCTGCCAAGGGCGAGAGGGTAAGGGATGTCATCGAATTCCTGCATGGCGTCCTCGTTTCTCGGTGTGGGAAGGCGGACATATCCGTCACGCATGACTTGTGGGCTGGCCCAGACGAACTGGCGATTCACGCTGCGCTCACCGGCTTCGTTCAGACCTGCATCGATAAGGGGCCAGAAATTCGAGGCATCTTCGTCAAGAAGGACGAAGCCTGAGAGGTAGTCCTGCAGTTCGACTGGATAGCCCAACCGCTCGTCAGCGATGGCGTAGGCCTTCAACCGGTCACCCGAGCGTCCGGCGGTCAGCCAGTCGTAGTCCTCGATTTGGAGCCGATCGAAAGCCGGATAGGCCCAGCCCTCGGGCAAGTTGGCTCTGTCGGATTCGGGCGTCAGCGGATCGAGAACGGTTGGCAGGAAGGTGAGCAGCCTGACTTCAGCGCCCTCCTCCTCTCGTACCGCATCGGCAAGCGCTGCCGTCGATGCGGCGAGGATCGCACCCGCCTGGTCGAGAAGCTGCGTCTGCGCCGCATCGAGCGGATCGCGCAGGGAAGGGATCGCCACGGGAGCGCCGCCGAAAGCATCGCGAGCCTCGTCATCGTAGAGGCAGATGCGTCCATCGGCATAAGTCCACCACCAGGGCTCGCCGATCTGGAACTTCGCTTCCGCTCCATTCTCCGTCATCAGCGACACCGCCGCTCTTGCCACCTGCTGCAGGAATGCCATCGCATCATCGTTGGCAGGCGAGAGGATGTTCGACGGTGGCGACCAGCCGGTGAGCGCGGGATTGCCGTCGAGATCACGTTGCGTCCAGGCTTGCGGACAGTGCATCGCCAGAAGTTCGTAAGAGAGCGAGGCGACCGGCTCGAACCCCATCGCGGCGCAGCGCGCGAAGAAGTCTGCGTGCCAGGCCTCGGCAGGCCTATTGAGGGCAGCAGCCCCGGTATCGATGACATAGCCATCGCCTTCGGGCTTGAGCTGGAAATAATGGCTCATGCCGAGATAGTGGACGATCTCGCCCCGATACCCCAGCGCGCGGATGTTCCGCAGCAACCGTTCGGGTGTCTGGGTGCCGCAGTCGTCGAAGGCCGTGCACATGCCGATGCCGTGCTCGGGCGTCATGACGTCGCCGATTTCGAGCAGGGCACCGTTGCCGTCAGTGCGCAGGTCGCTGATCTCGGCCCACCCTTCGACTGGCGCAGCGAGATCGCCGCCCGCAGGATCGAAGCCCGGCGGGACGAGCGAGACGAACATGCGGTCGATGTCGGCACAATGGACCGGGTCTGCCTCTGCGGGCAGCAGGAAGCCGCCGTCGAGGCTGTCGAAGTCGATGGTGATCGCCGCATCAGTGGGCGAGCCTTCGGCATAGTTCCATAGCCGCACATACCAGGTCCGCGCCGCGCCATCGGCATCGCGTCCCTCGATCGTCAGGGTGGGACCGTTCAGCTGGTCGAGCTGCACGATCCCGCCCGAACGCCAGCGGAACGACACGGTCAGCCCCGTGTAGTCACGATTGGTGTCGTAACTCGTCAGCGGGTGGTCGAGCGTGTCGACGCTGTCCCAGATGAGCCCGGCAAGATCGTTCTTGCGATAGAAGACGCAGTCCACCCGCAAGGCGTCGGGCGCGGTGGTCGTGACCGCCGCCATCATCGGGCGCGGGAAGTTCACCGTCCAGAAGCGCGGATCGAAACGGGCGATCCAGTCGCTGTGCTGACCGTTGCGTTTCTTTGCCAACCAGTAGGCCATGATTGTCCGGTCCCCGTTTGCGATCAGTAGGAAGCGAGAGCGCGGCGAACGGCGCTCGCGACCTGGCGGCTGGAGCGGGCAAGGCTCTGCGCAGACGAACTGCCGGGCTGCGCTGCGAGGTTGATCGAGACACGCACATCGCGCCCGCCACCCAGGCTCGAGCCGTTGTCGATGCGGCCAGCGCTCGTCGGCACGAAAAGCTCGGGGCCCCTCTCTCCGACGACGTATGCGGAACCCGGCGAAACGTTACCGCCCGTGGCGCGGCCGGGCAGGCCGAGCAGGCCTCCGACGATCCCGCCAAGTCCCCCCGAAAATGCGCCCCCAAGCGAGGCGATGCCGCTACGCAGGGCAGAGGCTGCGATTTCATCGAGGGCGCGCAGGGCCGTTCGCTTGAGGTCGTCAAACCCGAGGCTGCCGCGCCGCACCGCGCCAAGCAGGCTGGTTTCAAGCACGTTACCCGCCTTGGCGAAGCCGTCGACGAGCGTGGTGTCGAACTGTTCGCGCATTCGCCCGATGTCGGCGGCAAAGCCGTCGGTGCTGGCCCTGACGTCGATCATCAGGGTTTCGATCTCGCTATCCATGATCCTGCTCCATCATGCGCTTGATGTCGTCTCTCGTGACGCTGCCGTTTGCCTGCGGTTCGTGTGTGGCGGTGAAGATGGCGGCGACTTCCGCCGGGGTGGCGAGCCAGAACTCGTCCGGCCGCCACCCCACCATCAGCGCGCACTTGCCGCAAAGCCGCACTGCCGCGTCGGCGAAGCGGGCTGCGGGGGCGCTCATCAGGCCCCCTGCAGCACCTGCTTCAGCACGGCGCGCAGCGCCGGCGCGCTTCCTGCAAGGCCCTGCGCCGCGATCGCCTCGCCCACGTCGTCGCGGGTGAGATCGGCGCGGTCGGCAAGGCAGTGCCAGAACAGCGAGGTCATCTCGCCAAGCTTGAGGCGGCCCTCGCTCGCCCGTTCGACCAGCGCGAAAAGCGGGCCGAGATCCTCTTCCGCAGCGACGAGCGCTGCGAATGTCGGGCGAAGGCGGCGCTTGCGGCCAAGGACCTCGATCGCAGCCTCGCCGCGGGCCGGATTGACTGGCTCGTCGGCGCTCATGCTGCCACCGGAAGGACCGGACCGGAGCTTTCTAGGGTGAGCGTGTAGTTGCGCTCGCCGTTGAAATCGCCGGCATAGTCGAGCCGCTGGACGAGGAAGCGGCCCTGCATGCGCTCGCCGTCTTCGAAGCTCAGTTCGTAGTCGGCAATCGTACCGGCAAGCGCATGGCCGCGAATGGCGTTTTCCGCCGACGAGCCGAGAAAGATCCCTGCCGCGCTGACCGAGACCTGACGGACGCCGGCCCCCGACAGCAGCTCGCGCCAGCCGCCGGATTCGTTGGTCGTCACGTTCACCGCATCGCCGGTGATGGACATGTTGGTGGTGCGAAGTCCGGCGACCGTTTCGTAAGTCGCGGGCGATGCTCCGTCGCTGATCTTGAGAAGGAAGGCGCTGCCTTTCTGGGCACTCATGGGGCTGGTCTCCGGTTGGGCAAGATGGGGATCACTTCGCGAGGATGCGGAAGCGGTATTCGAGAAGCACGGCTCGGATCGTCCCGCCGCGCTGTTCTGTACGGGCGCGCAGGAAGTGCTGGCTGGCGATCCTGAAGTCCGGCTGGTCCGCGGGAAGGGCGCCAATGGCATCCTCGATCGCTTTCACCAGCGAGGCGGCAGTGGCCGGATCGTCGCCGCGCGCCTGCAGTTCGACCGCGATGCGGACTTCGCGGCCCGCGCCGGTCTTGTGGCTCCAGTCCGCGCTGGCGCTGGCGACGATGGCGAGCCATGGCAGGCTGGCGCGAAGCGGCGCCTCCTCGGTTATCGCAGACAGCTCTTGGACAAGAGTTGGCTGGGCTTTCAGGTGCTCGATCAGCGCTGCGCGCAGTGCGATTTCCATGTTGGATCAATCCTTCCAGCGAGGTGCGAAGTCGGGCCAGAGCAGGTCTGCCCTGCGCCAGCGATCGGAGCGAGCGGCATCATCGGTTCGCCGCGATGCCCGCCGCCTCGGCGATGTGAGCAGCGAGGTGAAACCGCTGCCGCGAAGACCGGCCTCGATCATCCGATGCGGACCCGGCGCCAGGGCTGCCAAAGCGCCGCGACCGCGCGGGGCGGCGCGACGTTGGCGTTGCCGGTGTCGCGTGTGCGGTGATGATGTGCGGCAAGGCGGATCGCGCCCTGCCGAAGCGCTTCGGGAAGGCTCGACCAGTCGGCGGCGAGCCCTGCGGTGAACCGGACTGCGAGACGCTTTTCGGGAACACTGCCGGTAATGCGGAACCGTCCGGTGCCGTCGGCGTCGATGTCGACTTCGTAAGTCTCGGCCGCCAGCGCGGTCCGCGTGCCGTCGATTGCGATGCTCTCGATACCGGTGATGGCGGTTACCGGCCTTGTCGCAAGAAACTGCCAGCCGGTAATCGAGACCAGTGGCCGGACCGGCCAGGTTTCCTCGCAAGTCGTCTCGATCGGTCGCTCGCCGGTATAGGCTTCGCATATGTCGAGCGAGGCGTTCAGGAGATTGCCGAGCAGCGCGTCTTCGCGCGTGGAATTGATGCCAAGCCACTCCTTCAACTCGGCCAGTGCCGAGGCGGGAAGGGGGACGGGGGCAAGAATGGCGCGCTTCATAGCGGTCCAGCCTTTCCTGTCGAATGCGGTTCAAAAGGGAAGCACCTGCACCGGCGGGATGAACCGGTGCAGGTGCCTCGAGGGTGCGGGTCAGGCGGGAAGGGGAAACCGCGTTACCCGCATCGGGGCCTGGAGGGGATCAGGCCTCGATCTTGAGGAGCTTGATCGCGTCGCTGTCGAGCACCTGCCCGCCGATGCGCTTCGTCGCGTAGAAGTGGACGAAGGGCTTGTTCGAGAACGGGTCGCGCAGGATCGAGGTCGCGGTGCGTTCCGCGATCAGGTAGCCGGCGCGGAAGTTGCCGAAGGCGATCGGCGTGGTGCCGGCTGCGACATCGGGCATGTCCTCTGCCTCGATGATCGGATAGCCGAGCAGGCGATCGGGCTGGCCCTCGATCAGGCCCGGCTGCCACAGGAACGCGCCGTCCGAGGTCTTGAGCTTGCGCACGGCGGCCATCGTTGCCGAGTTCATGACCCAGCTCGCGCCCTGTCGGTGCGAAGCCTTCAGAGTGTGGACGAGGTCGATCAGTTTGGCCTCGGGCGCGGTGTCGAAGCCGCTGGCGTTGCCCGAACCGACATACTGCAGCGAACCGAACGTGCGGGCCGCGTCGTCAGCAGCCGACTGGTTCGACATCAGGAAGCCGAGCGGCTGGTCGACACCGGTGCCGTTGACGAAGGCGGCACCTTCGGCGCGGGCGAACTCGGTTGCGATCTCGTCGGCAAGCCATGCCTCGAGGTCGAAGCCCGCATCGTCGAGCATCGCCTGGCTGGAAGCCGGATTGGCGTAAAGCTCACCGGTCGGCGGGGCGATCTCGTGGAAGGTCGGCGTCGCGGTTTCGGGACGTGCAGCCGCGTCGCTGACCCAGCCCGAGGACGTGCCCGCACCGGTAACCAGCTTGCGATAACCGGCGCTGCCGACCTGGACGACCTGCGCGATCTGACGGATCGGGCTGATTTCTTTCAGCGAGCGGGCGATCATCGCGTCCAGTTCACGCGGCACGGCATAGCCGCCGTCGCTCTGCACCGCGCCCGAGATCGACTTCAGCTCGGTCTCGCGGCCCTGGCGCAGGTAGTTGTTGACGAAGCCTTTCACCTCGGCGCTCTGCATCGCGGTGCCGGGCTGGCCGCCGTCGATCATCGGGCGGGCCGCGGCGCGGCTCACCTTTTCGAGCCGGCCCTTGACCTCCTCGACGTCGCGGCGCAGGCCCTTGATGGCCTCGTCAGCGGCGTCCTGGCGCGCAACAATATCGAAGGAGGCGTCGAGGCCTTCCATCTTGGTTTCCATATTCATGGGGCAATTCACCTTTCGCACATGAAAAAGGCCGCCTCTTGCGGGCGACCGTTCGGGTTGCTGCCAGGGGCAGCCTTCGATCCGCGCGCCAGACCGGCACGCGGAAATTCGTTGGATCAGTTGACGAAGTGGACGCGCGCACCGTGCTGCATCGGACGGTGAACCAGGCTCACTTCGAAGATGTCGACTTGCGCCAGTTCGCGGCCCTGTCGGCCATCGGCGTGGGTCACCTGCTTCGATGCCTTTGCACGATATCCGAATGACAGGCCGGACAGCTTGCCGTCCTTCAGCATACGCGCCGCCGCGCTGTCGGGATTGTCGATACGGGCCACGACACGCAGGCCGCGTTCGTCCTCGCCGATGCGTTCGATCCAGCCAATCTGCTGGTCGGGACGGTGCTGCCAAAGGAGCGGGATGGCCTCGCCGGACTTCTTGCGCTCGGCAAGGCTGGCCTCGAAAGCACCGGGGCGGATGAGATCGCGGCCCGCGTCGATCTTGTCGAACAGCGCGGCGTAGCCTGCAAAGCGGACGGCATCGAAGCCGGTCGTGAACTTGGTTTCGATCGTTTCAGGGGTTTCGTGTTTCATCGGACGAGATCTCCAAGGCCCAGCCGGACCGCGATGGCAAAGAGGAGGAGGGCAAGAACGCCGCGCACGACCCAGTCGACGGCAGCACGCCATGCGCTGCGCTTGGCATCGCGCCATGCGGCCAGCAGTTCGCGCAGTTCGGCGAGGTCCTCGTGCGCGTTCGCGTCATCGAGCCCCATGCGGGCGAGCACGCGGGTCGCGCCCAGCTCGCTCGCTTCCTCGACGACGGCGCGCAGGGTCACGAAGTCGCCGCCCGCGTCCTCGGCCTGCGCGATGAGGCGGGCGAGGAGGTCCTGCCGGTTCATCGTTTCGGCTCCGGAGCTTCGTCAGGCTCAGGCTTTTGCGGGCGCGGCGGCAGGCCAAGCATGGCGCGCTTTTCGTCGTCACTCAGGAAGTCGGCATCGGCGACTTGCGACCACAGCTTCTCGCGGTCCTCGGCAAGGGCAGGCACGCGGTCGAGATCGATGGCGAGATCGGCATCGGGGAACCACGGCGAAAGTGTCTCGGCCAGCGCGTCGAGGATCTTCGCCGCCAGTGGCAGCAGCGTCAGACGCCAGAGCGCGCGGTTCGCCTCACGGTAGTTCGAGTAGGTATTGTCGCCCGGCAGGCCCAGCAGCATCGGCGGAACGCCGAAGGCCAGCGCGATGTCGCGGGCAGCAGCGCTTTTCAGTGTGGCAAAGTCCATGTCGGCGGGCGACATCGACATCGACTGCCACTTGAGCCCGCCTTCGAGCAGCATCGGACGACCGGCATTGCCCGAACCCTGGAAGGCGGTGGCAAGCTCGGCCTTCAACCGTTCGAACTGGTCGGGCGTCAGTGTCGCGCCGTCGCCGGTCTCGTAAACGAGCGCGCCCGAGGGACGAGCTGCATTTTCCAGCAGCACGCGGTTCCAGCGGGCAGCGGCATTGTGGATAGCGACCGCTTCGTTCGCGGCCGTCAGGCAGCCTGCGCCATAGTGGTCGTCGCCCGGATGGAAGCAGCGGACGTGGACGACGTTGGGATACTGCGCATCGTCCTCGACCGGAATCGTCATGACGCTGTCGCCGACGCGGTAGCGATAGGCGGCGGGCCAGCCGTCGGCGCCGGATTCGACGCTCATGCGTTCAGGGCGCAGTGCGAAAAGTTCAACCGGCTTGCCCGATGCGTCCTTGATGACCTGCACATAGCCGTTGCCGTGCAACAGGACCTGCGCCGCGACGGTTTCGAGCAGGGACTGGCCCGCACTGGTGGCAGTGACGAGCCGGATCAGTTCGGGATCGGCCTGTTTCAGCGGGGCGCTCGCGACGCCTTCGGAAACCATGCGGATTGCCCGCTGGGCCACCGGATTGTCGAGATAGGCGCGCCCGACCGCACTGCGGTATTCGTAGGGAAGCGCACCATTGCCGCCGTCGGCGAAGAGCCAGGGGGAAGCGAAGGGGCGCGCCAGCGGCGGTCGCTCCGCCGGGGCGCTGCCTTTGAAGGCAGCACCCAGCGTTTCGAGAAACGACATTGCGGTGTCTCCTGTTACACGCGAAAATTCGTGAAAGGGTCGGGTTACTGCGCCCAGACCCGGGGGCGCCCGCGGGCACCCAGCATCAGTTCGGTCAGCGCCCAGACGAGCGCGTCGGCCCGGTCCGGCGACCGGCCCGGGCCATGGTATTCGCCGCCCATGTCGAGCGCGCACATCTCGTCCTCCAGTTCGGGGAAAGTCCCGACATGAAAGACACGCCCCGCTTCGTAGAGCGCGGCGACAGGTTCGGCGCGGGCGACCTTGCCGCGGCTGGCGTGGACCAGCCGGATCGGCAGGTTCACTTCGGCAGCGCGCAACACGCTCTCAACCATCGCACCGCCCTGATTTGCCTCGGCAACAACTCGGTCGGCGTTCCAGTTGGCGGCAGCATTGGCCACGGCACGGGCCCAGCGTTCGGGGCTGGGCTTCGTAACCGAACAGTCGGCGACGACGCGGGCGAGGCCGTCCTCACCGACACCGACGACGACGATCCCGCAAGCATCGCCGTTGCTGCTGGCAGGCGGATCGACGCCGACGACCACGCGGGAGAGCGGGGCGGATTTGCCCCGGCATTGCTCCAGCAAGGTTCTGGTCCAAAGCGCGCCCTCGACATCGGTCAGCAGTTCGCCGTCAAGCTCCTGCCTGCCAAGCGCTGAGCCGCCGAGCGTCGCCTCGATGTCCCGCAGGAAGCGGGACGGAAGGTTCGCGGCATTCTCCCGGCTGCGCCCCGTGACCATCGCCGTCTGACCGCCAGCACGGCCATCGACGATGCGCTGCATCAGCGGCACGGCACGCGGCGTCGTGGTGGCAAGGACGCGCGGATTTTCGCCCAATCGCAGCCCTAGCATGAGGTTGTCCCATGCCTTCTCGGCCCGGTTTCCCGCGGTCTCCCACTTGGCGATCTCGTCGCACCAGGCGTGCGAGGTCTGCGGGCCGCGCAGGCTCTCGGGCTCGGCTGCGGAAAACAGCGTGGCTACCGCACCGTTGGGGAACGTCAGCTTGCGCAGCGAAGGTTCGAAAGTCGGGCGGAAGCGGGGAGGGCAACAGGCCATGATACCACTCTCGCCCTCGACCATCACAGACCTCGCTTCGCTGAGTGACGCGCCGACCAGCGCGATCCGTGCGTTTGGATCACGCCGGGCGACGGCGCGAACCCATTCTGCGCCGGCACGCGTTTTGCCGAAACCGCGGCCTGCGCAAATCAGCCAGATGCGCCAGTCGTCCTTTGGCGGAAGCTGTTGGGGCCTGGCCCAGAGTTCCCAGTGATGTTTCAACTCCTCGCGCTCGCCATCACTCAATGTGCCGAGCATCAAGGTGCGCTCCTGCTCGCCCAGCGACATGAGCCAGGCGAGCCTCGTTTCCTGCATCACTGTTCGTCGTCAGCAGCAGGGGCGGGCAGGGCGATCGCCTCCTCGGCCTCGCTCGCCTCGCGCATCCGTTCGCGCATCAGGTCGAGCTTGGCATTGATCGAGGCGATAATCTCTTCCTCGTCCATCTGCTGTTCGTTCGCGCGCATCTTGCTGACCGTTTCCTTGTGGGCGATCAGCAAGCGAAGCGAGTTGGCATTGTCGTACTTGCGCTTTCCCTTGGTCCTCGCGCTTTCGTATTCGCCCATGCGAAGGCGGCGCAGGAGTTCCAGCTCAAGGATTTCGTATCCGTCACACAGGGCCTGGAACCAGGCCTTGGCGAAGACCGGATCGGCCCGGCGCTGGCGATAGACCGTGCCGGTGTCGACTTTCGCGGCGCGTGCGGCGGCCTTGATGTTCGAGGTGCATGAAAGCGTGTCGAGAAAGACCTGCTTCCAGTCTGCAGGCGTGCGTCGACCCGCCGGGGTGGAACCCTGAGCCATGTTGACCTCCCTGTTGGCTGACCGCGAGAGCCATGCCGCCACTGCCCGGGCGACTCGCTCTACCGCGATGTTCAATTTGTCTAACCAAAGAGCGTGACAATGTCAATATAAAAGTGCCAAATAGGTTATTTATTGGATTTCGGATTAGCCGCTGTCGTTGGCGGAAAGATCGGCTAAACAGCTCTCAAGGTTTCGGATTGCCCCTGCGCGGTCCACGGGAAGGCAAGAGGGTCGCGTGCTTCGCAAGCTTTACGAATGGACGATGGAAAAGGCGCAGCACCGCCATGCGGAGCGGTGGCTGGCAGGGTTCGCTTTCGTCGAATCGAGCTTCTTCCCGATCCCGCCGCACCCGCTGCTAGGCCTGATGTGCTTGGCGAATCCGAAGAAGGCGGTTCGCTATGCACTGATCACGACGATCGCGTCGGTGCTCGGCGGATTGTTTGGCTATGCGATCGGATACTTCCTCTACGACACGCTCGGCCAGTGGCTGATCGCGACACTCGGCCTACAGGAGGCGTTTCCCAAGGCCGCCTGCTATCTGCGCGAATATGACGTCGAGGTTATCTTGCTCGCCGGATCGACACCGGTGCCGTTCAAGCTGCTGACGATCACCGCGGGCTTCATCCAGATGGCGCTGCTGCCGTTCATCCTGGCCAGCATCGCCGGACGCGGGCTGATCTTCATGAGTTGCGGCATCCTGTTTCGTGTCTTCGGCGCGCCCATCAAGAGCTTCATCGACAAGTATCTTGGCTGGGTCACCGCCGCATTCGTGGTGCTGGTCGTCGCCGGTTTCGTTGCCTTGTCCTTCCTGGGCGGCGGCAGCGAGGAGGCGAAGACGGCCTGCGATCTGGCGACGTCGGTGCGCCCTGCCTGAATTGCTGCACTGCACAATATTTCGTTGACGCAACCGGATCTTTACCGGATCATGTCACCGTGATTTCCAGTGATCGCACATTTCGCGACACGCAGGAGGAGCGATGGCGGACCGGGATTTCGAGCTTCAGGTTCAGGGCTACGGCCTGACCACGGTGCAGGTGCATTTCTGGATGCCAGACCATCGAAGTCTGCTGCAGCAGTTCGTATTCCAGCAATACGACGTCGCCCCGAAATTTCCCCGCCTCGGCAAGTTTCTCGATTACTGGCGCACCGATATAGAGGCGGTGCTGCACTCCGTCGCGGTCGCGCACAAGCACCTGATGGGGCCCGCCGAATGGCAGGCCGTCGACGGGGTCATCACGATTAACTGACGGGATCAGCCGCCTGCGGCGATTTCCTCGACCAGCCTGCTCGCGACGGGGTCGAGCGGGCGAACCTCAAGCGTCTTGCGCGCTTCGCGTAGTGCGCCTTCGCTATCGCCTGCGGCTTGCAGCGCCAGCGCATAGTCGCGGCGGACCGGGTACCAGAAGGCGGGTGGGTCCGAGAACAAGCTGAAGTCGTCGGTTTCCTCGATCATCGCGGCCTCGGCAAAAGCTGCGGCGGCATCTCGCGGGCGGCCTTCCATCATCGCCACACGGCCCGTCAGCACGGCGCGGGTGATCGACAGCATCTGTTCGGGGGCGTTCTTGTAGCTGCCTTCGCCCTGCGGTTCGATGCTGGCGGGAATGGCGGCGATCTCCACTTTCACGCCGTCGGCATCGCCAAGAAACGCCAGAGCCTCACCGCGTGCATAGTGCCGGGCGGCGGCCAAATAGGGCAGCTTCGGTTCGGGCAGCGCCAGAACGACCTTGGGATCCTCGAACCGGCCGAGTGCGAAATAGCCTGCGGCCGAGAGGAGCTGGCGGATCGGGCTGCCTTTTTCCTGGTCCTGCGAATACTCGACCAGCGGACGGCCCAGCATCAGCGCGGTGCGGCTGTCGCCGGACATAAGCGCACCGCCGAGACCGAAAATCACGTTGTGCGCGTGATACGGGATTTTCCAGACCCCGCCCTCGGCATCGGGAGGGAGCAGCATCGCCTGATGCTCGCCGATCATGACCGCCCGCTTGTTGGCAGCGGCGGCATCGGCATAGCGGCCCACCCAGTACCACGTGTGCGAGGGCATGTGGACGAGGTGGCTGGCCTGAAGCCGCATCGCATCAAGCCGGTCCGCAGCGGCAACGGCCTTGGCCGGATCGCCCGCGATTTCGGTCGCGTGGATGTAGAAGTGGATCGCGCCGGTATGGTCGGGATTGCGGGCCAGTACCGGCTCGATCAGCCTGATCGGCTCTGCCATTCCGCTCTCGTCGGTCGAGGCGACCATCAGCGCGTCGGCAGCGAGAACTTGTAGCGTGTCATGCTCGGGCCAGCGGGCGGCAAGCTCGGCCATCTTGCTGGCATAGGCCTTGTCGCGGGCGTCTACATCACCCTTGGGTCGGTAGCGCAGGGCCAGCGCCTCGATCAGCGCGCTTTCGATTTCGGTTGTCGTACCTTTCGCAAGGCGCCGCGCTTCGAGCACTTCGGCATAGGCATCCTTCCGCTCGTCGGCGTTGCGCCCGTAATTGAGCGACGGGCCCATCGAAAGCGAATGACCCCAGCGGCACATCGCGCATTCGGGGGCGAGGCGCACGGCCTCTGCCATCGCGGCGGTTGCCTCGTCGTGCGAAAACGCCATCATCAGTTCGATGCCGTTGTCGAAGAAGGCCTGTGCCCGGGCGTTATCGGTGCTGATCGGGAAGCCGCCATTGCCGACATCGGCGATCAGCTGCGTGGTCTCTTCGGCTGCGTGATCCATCGCCGCTTGGTCTGATGTCGTCGCCTCTTCGGAGGCGCTGACCGCAGTTTCGGAATGCGACCCGTCGGGCAGACCCGCCGGTTCTGCGTCCTGCGCGAAGGCAGGGCAGGCCGCCCCTGCCAGCAGGAGCGAAGTGAAAACGGTAAGCGCGCGCATGGACAGTCCCCCTTGTTCCGTGGGGACTGTCTCACGCGTTCGCGTGTATCGCAACGGTCAGATAATTCCGACGGCCTTGCCGGCTGCTTCGAACATGGTGAGGATCTGGCCGACCTGTTCCTCGCTGTGTTCGGCGCAGAGCGAGCAGCGCAGCAGCGTCATGCCCGCAGGCGTTGCCGGCGGACGGGCAAGGTTCACGTAGAGCCCTTCCTTCAGCAGCGCTTCCCACATGCCCGCACCGCGTTCGAGGTCGGGCATGATGACCGCGATGATCGCGCTCTGCGGTTCCTCGGTGCCGAGCTCGAAACCCAGATCGCGCAGCCCCTTGTGGAGGCGTTTGGAATTTTCCCAGAGATGCTCGCGCTTGTCGCCCGCATCCATCAGCTTGCGGATCGAGGTCGCGGCGGTGGCCACCACGCTCGGCGGAAGCGACGCGGTGAAGACATAAGGACGGCAGACGAGGCGCATGATCTCGAACTTCGGGTGGTTCGAGACGCAGAAACCGCCGACCGTGCCGACCGACTTGGAGAACGTGCCGATCACGAAATCGACATCGTCCAGCACGCCCTGATCTTCGGCGACGCCGCGGCCATTGGGGCCGATAAAGCCCATCGAGTGCGCTTCGTCGACCAGCACCATCGCGCCATGGCTTTTGGCGATGGCGATCATTTCCTTGAGCGGGGCAATATCGCCCAGCATCGAATAGACGCCTTCGAGGACGACCAGCTTGCCCGCGCCTTCTGGAATGCGCTTCAGGCGCTTTTCCATGGCCTCGAGGTCGTTGTGCTTGAAGGGCACGACTTCGGCATTGCCCATCGCGCAGCCGTCCCAGATGGAGGCATGGCTGTCGATGTCGAGGACGATGTAGTCGCCCTTGCCTGCAATGGTCGAAATGATGCCGAGATTGGCCTGATACCCGGTCGAGAAGACCATGGCGTGGTCCATGCCATAGAACTCGCAAAGCGCGTCCTCGACATCCTTGTGCCCGACATAAGTGCCGTTCAGCACGCGGCTGCCCGTCGTGCCCGACCCGTAGTTTTCAAGCGCGCTCTTGCCGGCTTCGATCACTTCGGGGTCAAAGGTCATGCCCATGTAGTTATAGGTCCCGAGCAGGATCGTCTCGCGCCCGTTGCATACCGCGGTAACGGGCGACAGAACGCGCTCCATCACCAGGCCGAACGGGTCTTCGAGACCGCTGTCGAGCAGGTCCTGCCGCTGCTTGATCAGCGGGTCGAACTTGCTGAACAGGTCTTTCGCGTCCTCCACCTCGGGCAGGGGCTCGGGCTTGTCGGGGGTGGAAATGCTCTCGCTCATGTGCCGGTTACTCGCCGCGCAGCTTGGTGACGGCGTCGATCAGCTGGCCGTAGGTTTCGATCTCGGCCTGCTGGTTCATCGAGATGATGATGTCGAATTCGTCCTCGATCGCGGCGACGAAGTCCATGACGGTCAGGCTGTCCCATTCGAGATCGCCGGCAAACGTCGTGTCGTCGGTGATGGCGACGCCCTTCTTGTTGAAGGGTTCGATCAGCGTGTCGATCCGGGCCTTGGTGTCTTCGCGGTCCATGATGGAATTGGCTTTCTGATGAAGGAATGAATTTTCAACCGTCGGGCAAAGCGGGGTGAGGCTCCGGTGTCAAGCGGAGAGGTGGCCTGTGCCTGTGCATGGTCGGCGAGGTGAAGCGCCTGACGGACCGCTTGTGAGTGCTCTTTTACCGCTTCTGTCAGATGAGCAGCCGACGGCACATCCTGCGGTGCAGGCTTAAACGATTCGCGATTGGCTTGAAGGTCAGGCCGCGGCGCGGCGGTCGATCAGGGCGTTCACCGCCGACATGAAGGGGTGGATCGATACCGGCTTCGACAGGTAGCCTTCGGCACCTGCGTCACGGATCTTTTCCTCGTCGCCCTTGCCGGCATAGGCGGTAACGGCCAGCACCGGCACGTCGCGCAGGCGGAAGTCGTCCTTCATCGCCTCTATCAACGAAATGCCCGAAACGTTGGGAAGCTGGATGTCCATGATGACGAGGTCAGGACCAAAGTTCGCGGCGCGGGCGATAAAGTCGTGACCGTCGGCGAAGGGTTCCACCACGAAGCCGTTCGCCCGTAGCAGGTCGCAAAATAGTTTCCGATTTAGGTCGTTGTCCTCGACAACGATCACACGTTCAGTCACTGCGATTTACCCCCGGCAGGTCTTCCCCAAGGCCCACCACCGTCCGATTGTGTAATTTATATACCCGGAGTTTGACAATCCCGATGCAGCCCCCAGCTTCAGCAGACGATGCGACTGTGGCTTTGATGGCACTGTCGTGGTTGCTGCAGGACCAGCGCCTTGCTGATCGTTTCCTCGGTCTCACCGGATTGTCACCCGACAGTCTTCGGGAAGGGATAGGAACCCGCGAAGTGCAGTCCGCCGTTCTGGAATTCCTGGCCGGGAACGAAGGCGACATGGTGGCAGCCGCCGACGCGCTTGGCCTGACGCCCGAACGCATCGTCCAGGCACGCGACGCCCTCTCGGGCAGGAGATACGAAGTATGAAACGCCCCCTCGTGATCACGGACTGCGATGAAGTCTTGCTGTTCATGGTTAACCATTTTCGCGACTGGCTGGGCGAGGAACACGGCGTCGAAATGACGCTGGCACAGGGGTTCGAGAACGCGCTGCGCTATCGCGAAAGCGGCGAGCCGGTGGAGCGCGAGGAAATCTGGAAATTGCTGGGCGGTTTCTTCGATACCGAGATGCACCGGCAGGACCTGATCCCCGGTGCGGACGAAGCAATCGGCGCGTTGTCCGAAAAAGCCGACGTCGTCGTGCTGACCAATCTGCAGGACCATCGCCGCCAGGATCGCACGCAGCAGCTGAAGAAGCTGGGTATCGACCTTCAGGTCTATACCAACCAGGGGCCCAAGGGGCCTGCGCTGCAAAAGATCCTTGACGAACATGGCGCGGATCGGCGTTCGTTCTTTATCGATGACCTCGCGGTTCATCATGGTTCTGTCGCCGGGGTTGCGCCGCAAGTGACCCGCCTCCATTTCGTGGGCGAACCGGACGTGGCGCCGCATGCCACGTGCGCCTACACCGCGGGCGATGCCCATGCCCGTATCGATGCCTGGGACGAAGCGCTCCCGTGGCTGTTGAAGCAGATCGAAGGAGACGACGCGTGAGCGCCAATATCGAAGCCCGCCTTGCCGAACTGGGCCTGAACCTGCCCGAGCCGGCTGCGCCAGTGGCAAGCTATGTTGCGGCTGTCGAGGCGGGCGGTCTGCTCCACATTTCCGGCCAGCTTCCTTTCGTTGCCGGCGCGCTCGTCACCGGGCGGCTGGGCGAGGATGTTTCGCTTGAACAGGGGATCGAGGCGGCTCAGGCCTGCGGCGTGATGATCCTTGCCCAGGCGAAGGCAGCGCTCGGTTCGCTGGAGCGCGTGACCCGCGTCGTGAAGCTGGGCGGGTTCGTAAATTCGACCGGTGATTTTACCGATCAGCCCAAAGTCGTGAACGGGGCATCGGACCTGATGATGGCCGTGTTCGGGGAAGCGGGCCGCCATGCGCGCAGCGCGGTCGGCGTTCCGGTCCTGCCGCTGGGCGCAGCGGTCGAAGTTGACGCGATCCTGCAGGTGGGCGCCTGAGCGGGCACTCCAACCGGATGGCCGTGATGGCCCGTCAGGCGTGGCTGGGAGACTGGACTTACGCCCACCGCGGCCTGCACGACGATGACACCTGCGAGAACTCGCCCGCCGCCTTTCGCGGTGCGATCAAGGCGGGGCTCGGCATCGAATGTGACGTTCAGATGAGCGGCGACGGCGAGGCGATGGTCTTCCATGACTGGACCCTCGACCGGCTGACGGCCGAAAGCGGCGCGTTGCGCGACCGGACTGCGGACGAGCTTGCGCAAGTTCCCCTGAAGTCGGGCGGCAACATTCCGCGCCTTTCCGAATTTCTCGCGCTCGTCGGCGGGCGCGTTCCCGTGCTGATCGAGGTGAAATCGAAGCGCGATGCCGAGTGGAAGCCGCTCGCCCGTTCGGTGGCGAGGTCGCTGGCGCGCTACAACGGTCCCGCTGCTGTCATGAGCTTCGACCCGCGCATCGTGCGCTGGTTCAGCCGCACGATGCCGACCCGCCCACGTGGGCTGGTGACAGGGCGAGGCGAGAAGCAGCGGCTGGCCTTCGCGGTCGAACGGTCCATGGCCGTCGTTCATGCGCGCCCCACCTTCATCGCCTGCGACATTCGCGACCTGCCCGACCCCGCGCTTGCACGGTACCGGCGCCGCGGCATGCCGCTACTGACCTGGACCGTGCGCAGCCGCAATTTGATGGCGCGTGCACGTCACCATGCGGATGCCGCGATAGCGGAAGGGGCGGGGCTGGCGTGAGCGACCGTGTCGACGAGAGGGACGACGGCGGGCTTGCCGTCCGGCTCAACCCGTCGGTCGGCGGGCTCGACGCCGCGCAGTGGGACGCGCTCGACCCCACGGGCAATCCTTTCACCAGCCACCGCTTCCTTGCCCTGCTGGAGGAGTCAGGCAGCGTTGGTACCGGCACGGGCTGGTCGCCCGCGCCGTTGACGCTGGGCGCGAAGGACGGGGAAATCCTCGCCGCCTTGCCCGCCTATCTAAAAGGCCACAGCCAAGGCGAATACGTCTTCGATCACGGCTGGGCGGATGCGTGGCAGCGGGCAGGGGGCAGCTACTACCCCAAGCTCCAGATTTCGGTCCCGTTCACGCCAGCGACCGGCCCGCGGGTGCTTGCACCTGATGACGCCACCGCGCGCACGATGCTGCGCGCAGCCGAAATGCTTTGTGAGAACGAAGGGCTGTCCTCAGCCCACGCGACCTTCATCGCGGACGAGCAGATCCACATCTTCGAAGATGCAGGCTGGATGATCCGCGAGGATATCCAGTTTCACTGGACCAATCGCGGCTACGAAAATTTCGACGAGTTTCTCGCCACGCTCGCCTCGCGAAAGCGCAAGGCCATTCGCAAGGAACGGGCCAAGGCGCAGGAAGGCATCCGGATCGAGAGCCTGACCGGCGAGATGATCCGACCTGAGCACTGGGACGCCTTCTGGCTGTTCTATCAGGACACCGGCGCGCGCAAGTGGGGCACGCCTTACCTGACGCGCGAGGCCTTTGACCTGTTCGGGCAGGAAATGGCGAACGATGTCCTGCTGATGCTGGCCTATGACGACGATGTCGCGGTGGCGGGCGCGCTGAACTTTATCGGGCCAGAGGCGCTATATGGCAGGTACTGGGGGGCGCTGGTCGACAAGCCGTTCCTGCACTTCGAGCTGTGCTATTACAGGGCCATCGACGAGGCGATCGCGCGGGGGCTGTCACGGGTGGAGGCAGGTGCCCAAGGCTCGCACAAGTTGGCGCGCGGCTACGAACCGGTACGCACACGCTCTGCCCATTTCATTCCGCATCCCGGTTTCCGGGCAGCGGTCGCCGACTTCCTCGAACGCGAAGCGCTTGGCGTCGGCATGGAACAGGAGGCCCTGCAAGGGCTGTCCCCGTTCCGGAAAGGCCCCTAGCCAGGGGCCGGTTCGTCAGGCGACGCGCCGGTTCGCGGCTTCGGCCAGGAACGCGCGGGCGCGGCGCTGGGCTTCGTGAATTTCGCGAGCGGTCATTTCCTCGGCAACTTCGGCGCGGCAGGTCTGCGCTTCTTCGTGACCACGCGACGCGGCGAGATTGAAGTATTTGTGTGCTTCGACGAGATCGCACAGCGCTCCGCGGCTGCCGGTCGAGAAGGCGCAGCCCAGTTCGAAGAGTGCATTGTCGTCCCCGTCATCATGCTGCGAAAGGCAGCGGCAGACGAGCGCTTCGGTCGTTGCGAGAACCGCCGGATCTACGGCCGGGCCGGTTTCTACAAGGTACAGATGTTCGGCGTATGCCATATCGATCACCCCTGTTTGGCGCCGCTCAAAATCCCCTGCGGCAAGGAACAAGGTGGGTCATCGTGGTCAACAAAACGTTAATCGGTAAATTTCCGAGCCGTAACAGTCCTTTCGCGCAACATCGTTAAATGCATTCGTGTTCGGCAGCGCTTAATCTGTGGGTGATTACATCATTCGACGAAATTGCGCTTGTTTGCGAATCGGCGGGCACTTATAGGGCCTGCCCAGGGATCGGAAGGGCCGGTGGCTCCTAGTCGCCGGCAAGTGCGGAGTGTGACGCATGGGCCTCGCGGCTGCTACGGAAATTGACGTACTCGCTACTGCTCGTCGCAACGTGGGCGATTATACGCCCGACGCGGGCGAGCCCTACATGAATGCGCAGCAGCAGGAGTTTTTCCGCAAGCTGCTGGTTGAATGGAAGCACTCCATTCTCGATGCGTCGGCCGGAACGCTGCAGTCGTTGCAGGACGGCCCGATCCGCGAACCCGATCTCAACGACCGCGCATCCAGCGAAACCGACTGGGGCATCGAACTTCGCACCCGCGACCGCCAGCGCAAGCTGATCGCCAAGATCGATTCGGCCCTGCGCCGTATCGACGAAGGGGAATACGGTTATTGCGAAGTGACGGGCGAACCGATCGGCTTGGGCCGCCTTATCGCGCGTCCCATCGCGACGATGACCGTCGAAGCGCAGGAAGCGCACGAACGCCGCGAAAAGATTTCCCGCGACGATTGATATCGCGGGATTTTCCTGTCTCGGCCCTATGTGTCCCGATCGGGAACACCGCTGGCGCAAAGGTGGGTAACCCCATCGCTTCGTTTACACTTCGTTATCCCTGTTGCGTTAATCCTTGCTCATCGAGGTTAACGCGTGCGCAATCTCTCTCTCCGCGCGCAGCAGGATATCGGGGGTTAAGTCATGCGGGATCAGGACAACCGCAAGCACGAACGCGATTCGCTGTTTCTGATGGCAGAGCTTCGTCTCGAAAGGGACGGTGCGCCTTACGCGGTGAAGCTTCGCAACATTTCCGACTCGGGCGTGATGGCCGAAGGGTCGATGCGCGTGATCCGGGGCAGTGAGGTTTTCGTTGACCTCTGCAATATCGGGCTGGTCGCAGGAAAGGTGGCCTGGGCCGCCGGTGACCGGTGCGGCATCGCTTTTGACGAGGCGGTGGAGTCCGCCAAGGTGCGATTTCCAGTGACCGACGTGGACCTTCCCGAAGGTGACGCCGAAAGCGGTGACGACATCCACACCGACAGCGACGCCGACCGCGGCGCCTGAACTTCTCCTAACATTGGATCATAGCTGCTGACCGCGCACGAATGCGCTGTTAGGGAAGGGGCGATGCGGCCCCTTATTCGTCCTCTTGCCTGTCTGACCATCGCCATGCTCGCCGCCTGCGACAGCGGAGAAGGCGGGCGTTTCGACGTGATCCTTGTCGGCGATGAGCAGGCTGCGCTTTCGCCCGAACCTCCGTTCTCGCCTGCGGCAGACTTGTTGCGCGAAGCGACAGGTAGCGGTCTTGTCGGCCTCGATGCCGAAGGGCGCATCCGGCCTGATCTTGCCGATCGCTGGATCGTGACTGACGATGGGCTCAGCTATATTTTCCGGTTTGAGCAGACGGCAGTGCCGGGCGAAGAGCCGCTGACCGCTCGCGATGTGCGCACCGCCCTTCGCAAGGCGATCAAGGATCTCGACGGGACTGCGCTGGGAAAGGATCTGACCATGATCGACGGGATTTATGCCCGTACGAACCAGGTCATCGAGATTCGCCTGAAGACGGCGGCCCCCGAATTCCTGCAACTGTTGGCCGACCCGGCGCTCGCCATGCGGTTCGAGGCGCGGCATGACCGCGTGCTCGATCTGGAGGCGGAAGGGGGCGTGCTGACCCTTGCCACATATGCAGAAGACCCGCGCGACGCAGAAACGATGGACTTGCGCATTGCCGGGCCGAGGGAAGCGGTTCAGCGCTTCCAGCGGGGCGAGGCACGGCTTCTGCTGGGTGGCGGGATAGATGCGTTGCCCCATGTCGAACTGGGCGGACTATTGCGCGGTGCTATCCGGCTTGATCCCGTGACCGGCCTGTTCGGACTGGCGATCGCCGACAGTGAGGGGTTCCTGTCGCGCGCAACGAACCGCGAGGCGCTTTCGATGGCGATAGACCGGCAGGCGCTCATCGCTCCGTTCGGGATCGGTGGCTGGTCCCCGCGCACGCGGCTGGTACCTGTCGGGATGCCCGGCACGCAGCAGCCACCGGGCCGTTGGGCGGCGCTGACCATGGAAGAGCGTCAGAACATCGCGGCGCAGCGGGTTGCGGGCTGGGTGGCGAGCGAGGGGGCCATTGCGCCACTGTCGATCGCGCTGCCCACGGGCACGGGCGGCGATATTTTGTTTCGCCGCCTGTCGGCTGACCTGTCACGCATCGGGCTTGGCGCTCGCCGCGTAGGACCGGGCGAAAAGGCGGACCTCACCCTCGTCGATGATGTCGCGTGGATGGACCGACCGGAGTGGTATCTCCACCGGCTCGATTGCGGCGTGAGGAAGGGCCTGTGCAGTGAAGAGGCAGATGCGCTGGTGGCGCAGGCCATCGCCGAGCCTGACGCCGCAACGCGAAGGCAGCTTCTATCCGAGGCAGAGGCACTGCTGACCGATCTCGACAGCTTTATCTCCTTCGGCCCGCCGATACGTTTCTCGCTGGTGCGCGGCGGGGTGGACGGGTTCGGGGTCAATCGCTGGGGCTTCCATCCCTTGTCGCAGCTGTTCGTCGACCCCACCTAAGGGGCATGGACCAAGGCAATCGCACTGACGGAATGCGTGGTGCGGGCGGTTTCGAAACCGGCCGTGCACGGCGCATGGATTTTCGGGACAACATGCCGGTCGGCAACGATCCGGCCTCCATCCGCAAGAGGATCGAGGCGATGGAAGCGGTGCTCGAACGCGCTTTCGTGATTCCCGGCGTGAATTACCGGGTCGGCCTTGATTCGGTTGTCGGGCTCGTTCCCGTGGTCGGCGACCTGATTACCGCTGCGATGGGCGCCTACATCGTGTGGGAGGCCCGAAATCTCGGCATTCCGAAGTGGAAGCTGTGGCGCATGGCCGCGAACATCGGGTTCGATACCGCCGTCGGCGCGATTCCGGTCGTGGGCGATGCCTTCGACCTCTTGTTCCGGTCGAACACCAAGAACCTCAAGATCATCAAGAAGCACCTCGACAAGCATCACCCCGAATCGCGGGTGATCGAGGGCTGAGAACGCGGATCCTCGCGATCAGAAGTCGATCGCGATCCCGTTCTTTTCCCAGTCGCCGAAACGCGTCGGGTCGGGACGCTCGTCCTCTTCGTGACGGCGGCCGGGGCCCGGCTTGGGCGCGGGGTCGTTGGTCCAGTGCGCGGGCTTGGTGAAGCCTGCGGGGCGCTTCGTGGCTCGCTTGGTCTCTTCGGTCATGGCGCACAAGATGGGGCAGGCCGCGCCCGGTTGCAACGATCACGAAGGACAGTTCGTGTTGCCAAGCGACGGGCGAAGGTCGATAGGCGCGGGCGATGAACGACATTGCCGGACTTCCCGCGCGTAACGCGGCGCTCAAGATGCTGGATGCGGTCCTGCGCCGCGGCGACACGCTCGACACCGCGGCGGGCGCTGCCAAGGGGCTTGGGCCGTCTGACGCCGCGCTTGCCCGCGCCATCGCCAGCGAGGTTCTGCGCTGGCAGGTCGACCTCGACCGCCTGATCGATTCCGCCACGCGCCAGCGCCTGCCCGACGATGCCAAGGCGCGCACCGTGCTGCGCATGATGCTGGCACAGGCGCTGAAGCTGGAAACCGCGCCCCATGCCGTGATCGCGACCGGACTGCCGCTGCTGGCAGGCGGGCCGAGGCGGCTGGCGCATGGTGTATTCTCGACTCTCGACAGGAAGGGCGCGCGCCTGCCCAATGCGCCGACCTTGCCCGACGATGTCGCCGCGCGCTGGGGTGCGCAATATGGCGAGCGTCTGCCCGAGATCGCCGCTGGTCTCGCATCGCCGCCGCCGCTCGACATCAGCTTGCGCGATGCGGGCGAAACCCATGCCTGGGCCGAGCGGCTGGACGCGCGCGTTATGGCGCCGGGCCAGCTGCGCCTTTCGCGCGGGCAGGCGGTCGATGCCCTGCCCGGTTTCGACGAGGGCGCGTGGTGGGTGCAGGATCTTGCCGCCTCCATCCCTGCCAGCCTGCTGGGCAAGGGTGCGGGCAGGGCGCTCGACCTTTGCGCCGCACCGGGCGGTAAAACGCTGCAACTTGCGGCAGCGGGTTGGGACGTCACCGCACTAGACATTGCCAAGCGGCGGCTTAAGCGGCTGCACCAGAACCTTGAGCGTACCGGCCTGTCGGCGCAAGTCGTCGAGGCGGACGCGCTGAAGTGGGAGCCTGAGCAGGGATTTGACGCGATCCTACTCGACGCGCCGTGCAGCGCGACGGGCACCTGCCGCCGCCACCCCGACGTGCTGCACCGCGTATCGCAGGCGCAGATCGAAGACCTGTCGAAGCTGCAGGCAGCGCTGATCGGGCGGGCGAGCGGCTGGCTCAATCCCGGCGGCGTGCTGGTCTATGCCGTCTGTTCGATGGAGCGCGAGGAAGGCGAGGCGCAGATGGACCGCGTCTCGCTAACTCCCGCCCCGATCACGCGGGACGAACTGCCCGACGGCCTTGTGCCGACTGCAGAAGGCTGGCTCAGGACCGATCCGGGCATGCTGGCCGATGCGGGCGGGCTCGACGGGTTCTTCGTCGCCCGCTTCCGCAAGGACTAGTTACTGGGGCTTCACCCGGTCGGCGAAGCTCTTGCGCAGCTTCTGCAGCTTGGGCGGGATCGTCGCAACGCAGTAGGGGTTCCGCTGTCCGTCGCCTTCCCAGTATTCCTGGTGATAGTCTTCTGCCGGATACCATGTCGCAGGACCTTCAATCGTCGTCACGACGGGCTGGTCATGGTTCGCCTGAGCACGTTCGATCGCGGCTTCGGCTTCGGCCTTCTGCCTGTCGTCCAGCGGGAAGATCGCCGAACGGTACTGCGTTCCGACGTCGTTGCCCTGCCGGTTGAGCTGCGTCGGATCATGCGTTGCGAAGAAGATGTCGAGGATATCGCCCAGACGGACGATCTCGGGATTGAACGTCACGCGCACCGCTTCGGCATGGCCGGTGTTACCCGAACAGACCTCGCGGTAAGTGGGGTTCTCGCTCGTGCCGCCGATATAGCCGCTTTCGACATCGCTGACGCCCAGCACGTCGCGGTACACCGCCTCGGTGCACCAGAAGCAGCCGCCTGCCACGATAACCTGTTCCATTGGTCCGTATTCTCCTTGCTGCCGCACAGATGGGGAGGGGCAGCGTCGTTTTCCATCCGATGAACCTGATAAACGGTTCGAGCGGCCATTCGGTCCTGACACATCGCGGGTTACGGTGGACTTGAGGCCATGCGCACCATATCTGCATGGCCATGACCAGCATTACCGTCGCGGCGCTGCAATGCGCGCTCGGCTCGGACGACGAGCAGGAAAACATCGCGAAGATCAGCGACCTCGTGGCCGAAGCCGCGGGGCAGGGCGCGCAAGTCATTCTGCCGCCCGAACTGTTCTCCGGCCCCTATTTCTGCCGCGAGGAAGACGAGGCGCTGTTCGTGCTGGCGCGTCCGACGGCACAGCATCCTTCGGTGATCGCGATGCAGGCCCTGGCGAAGAAGCTGGACGTGGCGATCCCGACCAGCTTTTTCGAACGCGACGGGCACCACTACTACAACACGCTCGCCATGATCGATGCCGACGGCGAGATCATGGGCACCTATCGCAAGAGCCACATTCCCGACGGTCCGGGATACGAAGAAAAGTACTATTTCCGCCCCGGCAATACCGGCTTCAAGGTCTGGGACGTGTTCGGCACCCGTATTGGCGTCGGCATCTGCTGGGACCAGTGGTATCCTGAAACGGCGCGCGCGATGGCGCTGATGGGGGCGGAACTGCTGTTCTATCCCACGGCCATCGGGTCGGAGCCCTACGACGCCGATCTCGACACCAGCCGCATGTGGCGGCGCGCGATGATCGGGCATTCGGTCTCGAACTGCATGCCGGTGATCGCCGCGAACCGCATCGGGCGCGAGGGCGAGCACCAGACTTTCTACGGGCACAGCTTCATCAGCGACGAATGGGGCGACCTGGTGGCGGAATACGGGCGCGACGAAACCGGCGTGCTGGTTGCGAAGCTGGACCTTGGTAGAGCCGCGACGCACCGCGCCGGCATGGGCTTCTTCCGCGACCGCCGCCCGCAGCTCTACGGCCGCCTTGCCGAGGATGTCTGAGCAGCACCTCTACCTGATCGCGTTGGGCGGAAACGTCCGGCACCCAAGGTATGGCGCTCCCGCGCAGGTTCTGGCTGCTGCGACGGACTCGATTGACGATGCGGTGGGTAAGGTGGTCGCGAGTTCGCCGGTAATGCGCAGCGCTGCGGTGGGACCGTCGGCTCGGCAGTATGCAAATGCCGCGATCATCGTGCGAAGCAAGCTTGAACCCCGGGACATGCTATTGGCATTGAAGGACCTGGAAGCCGAATATGGACGACGCACCGGCGGACAGCGCTGGTCGGCAAGGACGCTCGATTGCGACATCGTGCTCTGGTCCGGCGGAGTCTGGGCAGACGACGCGCTGACCATCCCGCACCCCCTTTTCCGCGAACGCGATTTCGTGCTGCAACCTGCCGCAGCCATTGCTCCGGACTGGCGAGACCCATTGACGAACCTGTCGATCCGCCAACTCCTTTTCCGCAATCGTCACCAAGGCGCTTGACCGCGCCGCCGCCCCTCCTTAGGTGACCGCTCCGTGGTCGGGGCCCTTAGCTCAGTCGGTAGAGCAACTGACTTTTAATCAGTAGGTCGCTGGTTCGAACCCAGCAGGGCTCACCACGTTTCCGTAAAAACCTTCATTTCCAGGCTGAGCGACTTTGGGCCGACCGAAGTCGCTGCCTTCAGGGCGTCGGAATTGGAAATAGCCGGGCGCTCGGCCCGGTTCCTGCGCTTGGCGCGATCATCCCGCTGCTGTTCTCCTGCACGACGTAAAGCCTGACTGGCTGAGCGGTTCGTCGTCGCAGTGATGCCCATGAAAAAGGGGCGGCCCCATGCCGGGACCGCCCCTCTTTTCGTGTCACGATGGCCCGCGGGATCAGAAGCCGAACGAGACCGCTACGCTTCCGCCGACAGCCCTCAGGTCTTCTTCGCCGATCCCGTCATAGAACCCGCGAAGGCCGAAGCTGAGGCCAGTGGGCGCGCTGGTGTCCACGCCGACCGTCACGCGGCCGCGAAGCCCGTCCTCCACGATGGAAAGCGCGTCGCTGCCGAAGGTCAGAAGGCCTTCCATCTCGGCATAAGGTGCGATCGTCCAGCGGCTGTCTGTGACATAGTCATAGGCCAGGCGCGGGCTGAACGCGATTTCGCCTTGGTCGATGGCGTGCTCGGGCACGAGGATACCCAGCGAATCGGTGTAGTCCTGAACGCTTTCGCGGATGTAGCGACCACCCACTTCGGGCCAGAGCGTGAACCCGCCGCCCAGCGGTACATTGCCCAGTGCTGACCCACTGAGCAGGATGCGATCGGTCTTGAACGCATCTGTGAAGTCGCCATAGGGCGAGACAGTGTTGTCGGACTTCCCGAATGCGGCGCGGGCATCGACATAGAGCCCTTCGGACAGCCGCGCGGTGACATAGGGGCCAGCCATCCAGCCGTGGCCTTCTGCCTGCCCCGCGCCCAGCGACGCGTTATCGTGGTTGAAGTCATCGACCTGAACCAGCGCGCCAACAAGGATGCCGTCGGCCACCAGATAGTCGGCGCCAAGGTATCCGATGGCGAACCGTCCGCTGTTGCGGCCCACGTTCACGTCGAGCAACGCGCCTTCTGCCCAGATGTCTAGCCCCGACAGCGCGCTGCCGTCCGAGCGCAACGATTTGCGGGCCATGGCAAGGCTGGTAGAAGCCGTGGTCGTGGCATGGCTGACGGCAATGCGTGCCGGCAGGCGCTGACTGCCCGGCACCGGCACGGGGCCGATCCGCGCCGAACCTGCCGACGGGTCGCGGCCCATGACGCGGGCGATGCGACGCTGGAGATCGGGCTGGTTAGCCAGCAGGAGGGCATTGCGACCTCCTACGAATTCGCCGATCGCCTGCTGCGCGGCGCTGCGCGAATGGCTCATCGTGACGGTGCAAACGAGGTCCTCGTTCGGAGAAAGCGCAAGCGCGATCGAGCGATCGGCGAGCGAGATCGTGCTGTCGGTGTCGTTGCACGACAGTGCGGTCACGGCAAAGCCGTCATCGCGCAGGTCGTCGACGGTGAGCGTGTAGGCGCCCGATGCAACCTGCGAGGCGGAGACGACCGCACGACCGCCGCTCGTCGTCGCGCTGGTCGGCAGACCCGGCACGGTGCTGGTGTAGGACACCGTCGCATCGCCGCCCACGACGTTCTGGATGATCGTGATGCTGCCCTGCGATCGGACCGCGATCGTCACCTGATCGGCTGAGGACGTGGCCAGCCCGTCACTGACGACAAGTTCGAAGACGATGTCCTCCGTCCCCGCGACTTCAGGCGCGGTAAAGGACGGACGCGCGGCTGTAGCATCGCTGAGCGTGACGGTGGGTCCCGAAACCTGCGTCCAGCTGTAGGTCAGCGCGTCGCCGTCCGGATCGCGTGAACCCGCGCCGTCAAGCGTGACCGTATCGCCGGTATCGAGCGGCCCCTGATCGGAACCGGCATCCGCGACCGGGGCGGTATTGGCGGCCAGGGTGAACGCCACGCGGTCGGTAGCGGTTGCCCCGTTGCCGTCATCGATCAGCAAATCGAATTCAAGCGTCTGGACCGCAGAGGTGCGGGCCGGGGCAACGAAGCTCGTCTGCAAAGCGGCGGCGTCGGCGATGGTGACTGCAGGGCCGGACACCTGCGTCCAGGTGGCCGACAGAGTATTGCCATCGGGATCACTTGATCCCGAGCCGTCGAGCGCGACGGTCGCACCCGGAACGATCGCGTCGTCAGTACCTGCATCGGCAAGAGGCGGCTGGTTCACAGGTGCAGCGGCGATCGTGACAGTAACGCGGTCGACATGCTGGGCCGTGCCGTCCGATACCGTGACGTCGAAGCTCATCGTCTGCTGAGCGTTCGTCGCTGCCGGGGCCGTGAACGTGGGCGTGGCGGTGTTCGCACCGCTCAGTGTCACGCTCGGTCCGCTGGCCTGCACCCAGCTGTAGGTGAGGGGATCGCCATCGGGGTCGCTCGACCCACTGGCGTCCAGCGTGACGTTTGCCGACCCGGTTACCGACTGGTCGGGACCGGCATCGGCAACAGGGGCCGTGTTCTGGTTGGCAAGATAGGTGATACGCAGCTGCATCACGTCCTGCGCAGAAGTTGCGCCCAGCGCGTCCGTCACGACAAGGCCGAATTCGAGAATCTCGTACTGCGCCGAGCTGGGCGGAACGACGATAGTGGTCGACACGCCATAAGGGCTGTTGATCGTAACCGGCGGACCAGACAGCTGAGTCCACTGATAGGACAGCGGCGTGTTCCCGTCTGGATCGCGCGAATCGAGACCGGCGATCGTGGCAAGGTCTCCCGCATATCCGCTATAGTTCAGATCCAAGCCGGCATCGGCGATGGGAGCCTGGTTGCTGAGGGCGGCAACGTCGACCGAAACGGTGTCGACATGCTGCTGCGTTCCGTCGGATACGGTTAGCTCAAACGTCATCGTCTGTTGCGCGCTGGTGGCGGCAGGGGCGGTGAAGACCGGCGTCGCGGTGTTCGCGCCGCTCAGCGTCACGGACGGCCCCGAGGTCTGAACCCAGTTGTAGGTCAGCGGATCGCCTTCGGGGTCGCTCGATCCGCTGCCGTCGAGGCTGACGCTGGCGGAACCCGTGACCGACTGGTCCGGTCCTGCATCGGCGACGGGCGGCTGGTTGATGGCGGCAGCGGCGACTTGCACGGCCACGCTGTCGACGTGCTGCTGCATGCCGTCGGACACGGTGAGGTCGAAGATCAGCGTCTGCTGGGTGGCGCTGGCAGTCGGGGCGGTGAAGCCCGGCGTTGCGGTGTTCGCGCCGCTCAGCGTGACGCCCGGCCCGAAGGTCTGGACCCAGCTGTAGGTCAGCGGATCGCCTTCGGGATCGCTCGATCCACTGCCATCAAGGCTTACGCTGGTCGAACCGTTGACCGACTGGTCGGGCCCTGCATCGGCGACCGGCGCCCGGTTGATGACGGCGGCTGCGACGAGCACCGCCACGGTGTCGACATGCTGCTGCGTGCCATCGGATACGGTGAGTTCGAACGTTATCGTCTGCTGCGCGCTGGTGGCGGTAGGAGCGGTGAAGCTCGGCGTTGCGGTGTTGGCGCCGCTCAGCGTCACGGACGGACCCGAGGTCTGGACCCAGCTGTAGGTCAGCGGATCGCCTTCGGGATCGCTCGATCCGCTACCGTCAAGGCTGACGCTGGCGGAACCCGTGACCGACTGGTCCGGCCCTGCATCGGCAACGGGCGCCTGGTTGCTGGCAGCGACGATCACGCCCACGCTGTCGACGTGCTGGGCCGTGCCATCGGACACGGTCAGTTCGAAGATCAGCGTCTGCTGGGTGGTGGCAGATGGCGCGGTGAAGACCGGCGTTGCGGTGTTCGCACCGCTCAGCGTCACGCCCGGCCCCAATGTCTGCACCCAGCTATAGGTCAGCGGATCGCCGTCGGGATCGCTCGATCCAGTGCCGTCGAGGCTGACGCTGGTCGAACCCGTGACCGACTGGTCGGGCCCTGCATCTGCAACCGGGGTCTGGTTGGGCGCAGGCTGCGCCACGATCTGCACCGTATCGCTGGACGATGCGCCATCGGGATCGGTGACCGTGACCTGGAAAGTATAGGTCGTGCCCGCAGCGACGACGACTTGCGCGCTTTGCTGGTTGGCGCCGGTGATCGTGATGGCCGGACCGCCGGTCTGGCTCCACACATAAGTCAGCGGATCGCCATCTGCGTCGGACGAGCCCGCGGCATCGAGAGTGACGGTCGTGCCGCCCGCAACGGTCTGGTCCGGCCCGGCATCGGCGACCGGTGCCTGGTTGGGCTGCGACACATAGCCATAGGCGACGGCGACCGACGCGCAATCGCCGCCGGCGGCATACATCTGCGCCCTGTCGGTCGCACGCGCGGCCAGCCGGCTTCCGAATGCGCCCATGGCGTTCAGTTCATAGATGGCGATTTCAGGCGCCACGTTGGGCAGGCCGCCCCGATACACGGAAAAGGGGACGGTGCCCGAGATCGTCTGGACCGCGCCGACCGTCACGAAGTAATCCTCGCGCGTGGTGGCAAAAGTGCCGTTCTCGGTTCCGATCGACATGATGCGGTCAAGCCCGTTGCCGTCGTCCAGGGTGCCCGTGGCGTTGAACTGGAAGCCCACGGTGCAGTACCCGCCGCCCGGCGTATAGGTGAAATTGGTCGGCGCTGAAGATGTCGCGGCCTGCGCCTGGCTTGCGATGGCAAGACCCGAAACACCGCCCAAAACCAAGGCGCGCCGGAGAGTACTGGTAATTCGTGACATGAAAATTGCCCCTGTAAGATTCGATCCGGCAGGGGCTATGGAAACTCGGTGGCGGGATCAGAATGTCCCATATGGACTATCCGGGCGGTGAAGGTGCTTTTCCCGGATTTCAATCGCTTGCGCGCCTATCCGTCGAACAGCGCGGCCAGTTCGGCAAAGACGAGCTGGGGGGCCTGGAACATGCTGAAGGCGCCAAGCCCCTTGACCGGGCCGACCGGGGTGATCCCATAGCGTTCGCAAAACGCCAGTTGCGAGGCGGGTTTGTGGACCGCGTCGAATTCGGGGACGATGATGCGGGTCGGCACCTCGCTTTCCGAGAGCCAGTCGCTCCAGTCCAGCAATTGCACCAGGAGCGCATGCGCCATCGCCCGCTGCGCCTTGTCCGGGCGGTTGAGAAAGGCCTTGCGCATCACTGCCCTGACGTCAGGACGGTGCAGGGTGGCAAGGTCGAGCGGGCTGTCCTTGAACAGGCGGTCGTAATAGCGAAAAGCCTCGCCCCGCATCGCCAGTCGGACGACCGCGCGCACCAGCATGTCTACCGTGCGCGGCGAACTACGCGCGAGCACCAGCGGCGCGCGCCAGAACGGGTTCACGTCGTCCTCGTCGGCGATGTCCTGCAAGGGGATGAGTAGAGCAAAGCCGACGCACCCCACGAAGCGGTGCGGCAGAAGCTTGGCTGCGGCAAAGCCATAGGCGCACGACACACTGCACGCGAGCAGCGCGCACTGGTCGATCTGCACGGCATCGCAGAACGCATCGAGCTTTGCGGCAAATTCCTCTATCGTTGAGCGCGTGTCGCTGGGGGGCACCACTTCGGAAAAATAGGGCATCCAGGGCGCAAAGAGTTCCAGCCCAGCCGCGTGCGCGCGCTGCTGCACGAGCGAGGGCAGGTAGGGCCCCTCGATCGCGCCGTGCAGCCACAGAACAGGACGACCGCCCGCCTTGCCATAACGCTCGAACCGCAGGTGCGAACCATCGGGCAGCCGCACTTCCTGGCCAAAGGCGGAATGATCCTCCCTCGGAATCGAAATCTGCTGCAACGACAACGATTTGACGAAGCCTGCGTAAAGCGAGACGAGTTCGCTTTGCGAGTTGATACCCAGCTTGCGAAACACCGCCTTGATCTGGTTGCGCGCAGTTCCGATCGAGCGGTTACGTTCCTGCGCATAGTCGGCAAGCGTTCGCCCTCTGACGATGAAGCCGGTAAGTGTCGCCTCGGTCTCGCTCAGCCCCGTGACTTCGGCAAACCGCGCGGCCTGCGTTTCTTCCCATTCCAGCCCAACGCGAAAGAACTGCAGCTCGCGGCCTTGCTCGGTGCCGACCAGCCGCGCCATCGCCATGAAGCCGCTGTGATCGTCTTCGGATGAGAAGAGCCGGAAATACTCGATCTCGCCGATCGCGCTCTCGTTGATCGTGGCGCGAACCGTGCGCTGCGACTTGACCTGTCCGCCGAAAAGCCACGCCGGAGCGATCCTGCCCGGTGCCACGTCCGGTCCGGCCCAGGCGTAGTCGGCGCCTTCCTGCACGCGCAGCCCCTTGTCGAGCGACAGGATGGGCAAGGTCGAGGACCGCTCGGTGGTCGCCGGTTCACCTGACAGCGCCATCTGCGAAAAGTCGGCGTCGGGCCCGAGATGAACTGCATCGAACAGTTCGCCGATCTGGCCAAGGTGGCGGTTTACGATGGCTAGCGCATCCTCAGAGCGCTGCTGCGCGCGTTCCAGCCGCAGTTGCAGGTCGAACAGCTTTTCCGGCTCGGCAACGACCGCATAGGCGTCCTTGATCAACTGGTTGGCGGCTATGGATTGTTCGTACACGAGAGAAACGGAACCTTGGTTGGCATGGCTGTGTGTGCCGTGGGCAAGGGTCTGCGCCCCCACGTCGCCGACCGTCTTTGCTCCCTTTAGGATTTCAGGCGCGTAAACGGAAGCTTCGTCAAATTCGAGATTTTTGCTTTGATCTCAACTGCATTCATGCCCGTCGCCAAGGTCGTAGCCGGCTCCTCATCAGAAAAGCTCCGTCAGGGTTCATTCCCCTTGTTGCAGCCAGCCACACCCGTAAGTCTTACAGGCTGCGCTCCAGTTCATCGCGGAAACGCGGGTGGGCGAGCGCGATCATCGCCTCTGCTCGTTCGTTGAGAGACTTGCCGCGCAAATTGGCGGCGCCGAATTCGGTAACGATCCATTCGACGTCGTTGCGCGGCGTGGTGACCGGGCCTTCCAGCTTCGGAACGATCCGGCTGACCGTGCCGCCTTTAGCCGTGGCGCGGCAGGCGATGATCGACTTGCCGCCGCGCGACGCCGTCGCGCCGCGTACGAAATCAAGCTGACCGCCGGAACCCGAATACTGGTGCCCCATCATGTGTTCGGAATTGCATGCGCCTGACAAATCGATCTGCAGCGTCGCATTCACAGAGACGACATTGTCGTTCTTTGCGATGTGGCGCGGGTCGTTCACGATGTCGACCGGCAGGGAGTAGATGGCCTGATTGTCGCCCAGCCATTCGTAGAAGGCCCTGTCTCCCAAGGCGAAGGTGAAAACGCTGCGGCCCGGGAAGGTCGCCTTCAGCCTGTTCGTAACCGCCCCGTGCTGCATCAGTTCGGCCAGCGCCGGTGTCATCAGCTCTGTGTGAATGCCAAGATCACGGCGCGTCTTCAGGCGGGCGCAGACCGCGCTGGGCAGATTGCCGATACCCATCTGGAGGCAGGCGCCATCATCGATCATGCCGGCCACGATATCTGCGATCGCCTCGTCCTCTGCGCTGGCGGCATGGCCTTCGATCTCAAGAAGCGGAGAGCGATGCTCAACGATGGCATCGACTTCCGAAACATGGAGCGGCCCTTCGCCGAACACGCGGGGCATCAAGGGATTCACCTCGACGATCAGCTTCTTCGCCGCGCGCGCCGCCACGGATGTGTAATCGTTGGCCGCGCCAAATGTGAAGTAGCCGTGCTTCCCCATGGGTGAGACCATCGTGACGCAGGCGTCGAGATCCCCATCTTCGCGCAAGAGGCGAGGGGAGGCGCTGAATGCGGTGGGCACGAATTCGATCATCTGGGTGCACCGGTCCGGCTCGGCCCGGATCAGGGCGCGCTCAACCCCGCTCAGAAACATGCAGTGCGGCCTGACGCGGTCCAGCAGTTCGCGGCGCAGGACGGTGCTGGCCGCGTGGCTCATCGAATGAAAATACCAGAGGCGCAGCGCATCGAGATCGCCTGCTTCCACCCGGCGCGCCATCGCGGCGAGGATCGCGGGAGGTTCGGCGACGGCCATGCCCATCGCCACGTCGCTGTCGGATCTCAGCATCGCGGCGGCCTCGTCCGCGCTCGTCAGCTTGGTACGGTAAATGGCATCGACGTCCATGATACAGCCTCGTCAAACGGCGCATATCTGCCGCTTCTGCTGCCAAGATGGTGGCCCGTGCGCCCGTCGGCAACCGCTTAGACGGTAAGCATATTCGTAAAGCCGGTGGTTACCGCTTCTTGCGAGGTTTTCGCCCGTTCAAAGAATTTCACGCCGCCTCGACCGGTTGAAGGAGCAATACTGTGACCATCGTTTCAAAGGGGCCCAAGGCCCTCCTCCTCGTCGCCATGCTCGGCGCAACGACCAGCCTTTCGGCGCAGGAAATCCAGCCTGAAGGCGATGTCCTGACTGTCATGGGCAACCGCGCCGTCGAAGGGCCCGAGATCGAAGGCATCATTTCCGCCCGAAGCGGCGACAAGGTGCAGGTGACGACGGCCGAAGGCATGCGCGCCGTCGTGTCGATCGACGATCGTACCGAAATTCGCGGGAAGGGCGGTTTCCTTGGCATGAGCAGCAAGGAAAAGGGCGCGTCCTCGCTCTTCAACGGGCTGCCGGTGACGATCAAGACGCTGCGCTATGAAAACGGCCTGTTCGCGGAGGAAATCCGTTTCAAGAACAATGACCTGAAAACTGCCGCGATGATCCATAACGGCACTGATCAGCGTTTCCTGAAGCAAGCTGCCGCGACAGAGGCGCTGCGCAGCCGCATGGGCGACATCGACAAGTACAACGTGAAAGACACGACGAACGTGTATTTCGATTCGGGCAAATACAAGCTGTCTGCCGATGCCGAACGTGACCTCTGCGCCGCTGCCAGCAAGGCCGATGCGATGGACAACGCCCTGCTGCTGGTCGTCGGCTACACCGATTCCACGGGCAGCTACGAAGTGAACCAGGCGCTCAGTGAAAAGCGCGCTGCACGCGTCGTAAACTACCTCCAGCAGGCCTGCGGCTGGAAGCCGTACCGCATGCTGACGCCGACGGGCATGGCCGAATCAGACCCGGCAGCCGACAACGAGACCGAAGCCGGCAAGGCGCAGAACCGCCGCGTTGCCGTCAACATCCTGGTCAGCAAGGGGCTGGACGGCATTTAAGGCCGGTGCAGATCTGCAAGATCAGGGAAATGGTCGGGGAGACAGGATTCGAACCTGCGACATCCTGCTCCCAAAGCAGGCGCGCTACCGGGCTGCGCTACTCCCCGACCCTTGGTGCTGCTTCCTGACGGAAGCGGCGAAAACGGTGGGCCCGGCAGGATTCGAACCCGCGACCTAGCCGTTATGAGCGGCCAGCTCTAACCGCTGAGCTACAGGCCCGTGGCGGACGCGACTAGCGGGGGTCGAGTGGCTTGGCAAGCGCGCTTGCGTCAGGCGACGGCTTCGCGTTCGCTTTCGGCTTCGTCGGCCCGTGCCGGAAGGGTCAGGACAAGCGCGGATTCGTCCCGTTCGAGGTTGCCGCCAGCCGCCTTCGCCTCTGCGCTGGCAAGGCGCAGGGCAAAGCCCCGGCCCAGCATTCCCGTGGCTAGTTCCTCGTTGCTGTCGGTGGCAGGCGATGCGCCGAAAAGCGTTTCATCGTCCAGACCGGCCAGCGATGCGGGCATTCCGATCGTGATCGTGACCGCCTCGGTGCTGGCATCGAGCGAGATGGGCAATACGTCGCCTTCGCGCGCAGAACCTGCCACGGCCGCGATCAGGCGCCACAGGCTGCGTTCCAGTTCGCCCTCGTCCACCGGCACGGTCATGCCCGGATCGGATATGCGCGGGCTCAGGCGGGCACGGCGCGCGTCCAGCATCGGTGCGACCTGGTCGAGCAGCGATTCGATCAGCGGGCCGATTGCGGTTTCACCCTCGCTCATCGTGCGTGTGCCGTGGCGCAGGCGGACGAGACGGTCTACCTCCTCAAGCCCTGCGAGCAGCGCTGCGGTCTCTCCGGCAATGCCCGCTGCGAGCGAGCGATACTGATGCGGCACGGGGCCGAACAGTTGCTGCTGAATGATCTCGGAAAAGCCCTGCAACGCGTTGATCGGCGTGCGCAGTTCGTGAAGCGCCTGCCGCACGAGATCGCCGCGACGGTCGGGCGCAGAGCCCATGTCGCGGGTGAGGCGTGCGTGGTGGCCAAGGAAGCGGCCCACGGGATCGAAGTGAGGTGCTGCGTCCAGCCGCCAGACGCCCGAGATGGCGGGCGATGCGCCGATTGTGACGCGGCCAGAACGAACGGCCTGCTGGCGGCGCAGCGCGGTAGAGGTCGCCTCGTCCACTTTCGCGCTGGCGCTGTCCGACGGCGAAAGCATCAGGCCGGTCAGCATCGGCGACAGGCGCGCGGCCCAGTCGATGCGGCCTTCGGGCGAGATCATGCAGTCCACTTCGCGCGTCGTCGCGATGGGCGGCGGTGCGGTTTCGGCAGCTTCGTCGTTGAGCAGGCTTTCGTCTTGATCGACCGATGACTTGCGGCCGGTAGCGACGATTTCCTCTGTCACCTGTTCGCGCCGCTTCAGACGGAATCGTTCGATGCGCGCCACGATCTCGGCGATGTCGCCGACTGCGGGAGTCTCAGCCTGTGCCGTCGGCATTGGTGTCGGCGGCGGAGGCGGAGCGGGCATTCGCGGGGCGCGAGCGGGAACCGGGGCGCTGGGCGTCAGCTCGTCGGCCAGCGATGTGCGTTTCTTCGAGCGCTCGGCGAGCAGCGGCGGCGGTGCTTCCACGCTCCGGGCGCGCCCTGTGGTGCGGGCACTTCGGACGCGGTTCTGCAGGCTGTCGTCCAGGACACTGGTGAGCACCGTCCAGCCAGCCTCGTCGAGGTCTGCGGCATCGATCGCGGCGTTGGCGACTTCTTCCTCACCCTCGCAAAGCTGGGCGACGAGCGGGGCGGAGCGCAGACGCAGGGCGGGGTCGGCAAGGATCTGGGCGCGTTCGAAGGCGGGGATGCGGCGGGCAAGGGCAGCAAGGCGCAGGAAGGAGGCCGCAACAAGCGAGCCATCCGCCACGGTGCGTCCACTGCCGAGAAGGTCGACGAGCTGCTGGTATTGCGCACGTGCGGAAGCGTCGCTGTCGGCAGCGACTTCGAGCACAGTGCGCAAACGGTCGTCGAGTGTCATCAATTCCCCCGGGGCGGGGCGGCGATGCGGCATCGAAAGAAATGATGACGCACGTGATTCCGTCCCTCAGTTGGAGGTAAACATCCGCTTAACATCGGGGAAGGGGCACGATCTGTCCGTTGCAAAGTGGAACAGGCATCGTCATAGTTCATTTATTGCGTAGTGGGGCCATCCTGTTATCCGCAAGTTGCGGTAACAGGCATTTTCCGTTTCCCTAGATCAGGAGCGCGGCACGATTCGCTGCGAACAGGGTTTGACGAGCATGATTTTTGACGAGATTGACCGCCGGCTTCTTGCAGAATTGCAGGCAGAAGGGCGGATCACGAACGTAGAACTGGCCAGCCGGGTGGGCCTGACGGCTCCGCCGTGCCTGAGGCGCGTGCGCGCGCTTGAGGAAAGCGGCGCGATCCAGGGCTATCACGCCGATCTCGACCCCGCGACGCTGGGCTTCACGATCACCGTCTTCGCGATGGTCAGCCTGAAGAGCCAGGCCGAAGACGCGCTGCGTTCGTTCGAGGAGCACGTCTTGAAGCTTCCCGAAGTGCGCGAATGCCACATGCTCAACGGCGAGATCGACTTCATCCTGAAGATCGTGAGCAAGGACCTGCAGAGCTTCCAGGAATTCCTGACCAGCAGCCTGACGCCTGCGCCGAATGTGGCGAGCGTGAAGACCTCGCTCGTCATTCGCCGTTCGAAGAACGAACCCGGCGTTCCGCTGGGCTGAGTGTATGCGGCTCCCCAAGCGGAACCGCCTTTTCCTTCTTGCCGCCCCGCTCGCGCTTGCCGCGTGTAGCGAGGAGCCGCGCGATGCGCAGGTTTCTGCCCCGCGGCAGGGGATGATGGACGGGATGCCCGCCGACGCGCGCGGCTTGCGCAAGGTCGCGACTTTCGATGCCGATGTGCTGGTGCTGAGCCGCCGCAATTATGGCGGGCTGTTCGGGGATACGTTCTCGGACTATTCGCCCGTCGACCTGGCTGTCGCGTGGAGCGAGGGCGCGCGGGCCGAAGTGCACTCGCAGATCAGCATTCGGCAGTCGGGCCGGTTCTACTATTGGCGGGCGGGAGCCGATGCGTGGCAGGACCCGCGCGTGCGCCGGTTCGGCAAGCATTCGGCCAACTGGCACCTGATCCCCGCCGACGACACGATTGCCGACAAGATCGACCGCATCGGCGCGAACGACGTCGTTGGCCTCAAAGGCTATCTGGTCGACATCGACGCGCCTGACGGGTCGCGCTGGCGCACGTCGCGCACCCGTAACGACAAGGGTGCCGGGGCGTGCGAGATCATCCTCGTGACCGAAGTGCGCGCCTACGACGAGGCAGCCTGAGCTTTTGTGAAACGTACCGGAGCGAGTGGCTCCGAACGAGACGTCAGTCCCGCTCGGCGAGCCACTCCTCGAGCCACTTGATGGTGTAGTCGCCGTTCAGGAAGTCGTCCTGCCGGATCAGTTCCTGATGCAGCGGGATCGAGGTCTGGACGCCTTCGATCACCATCTCTTCCAGCGCGCGCTTAAGCCGCATGATGCAGCCTTCGCGGGTGCGGCCATAGACGATCAGCTTGGCGATCATCGAATCATAGTAGGGCGGGATGCGGTAACCCGCATAGAGCCCCGAATCGACGCGCACGTGCATGCCGCCAGCAGCATGATAGCTCTTCACCTCGCCCGGGCTGGGCGCGAAGGTGAAGGGGTTTTCCGCGTTGATGCGGCACTCGATCGAGTGGCCGGTGAAGTGCAGTTCGTCCTGCGTCACCGACAGCGGCTTGCCGTCGGCGATGCGGATCTGTTCGCGAACAAGGTCGACGCCGGTGATCGCTTCGGTCACTGGGTGTTCGACCTGCAGGCGGGTGTTCATCTCGATGAAGTAGAACTCGCCGTTTTCCCAGAGGAACTCGATCGTGCCCGCGCCGCGATAGCCCATTTCGGCCATCGCATCGGCGCAGACCTTGCCCATGCGGGTGCGTTCTTCTTCGCTGATGACGGGCGAGGGCGCTTCTTCGAGCACCTTCTGGTGGCGGCGCTGCAGCGAACAGTCGCGTTCGCCAAGGTGAATGGCATTGCCTTCACCGTCGCCGAAGACCTGGAATTCGATGTGGCGCGGGTTGCCGAGATACTTCTCGATATAGACCGTTGCGTCGCCGAAAGCGGACTTTGCCTCGCTGCCGGCCTGCTTCATCAGCGTTTCGAGTTGATCCTCGGCCTCGCACACTTTCATGCCGCGGCCGCCGCCGCCCGATGCCGCCTTGATGATGACCGGATAGCCGATTTCGGCCGCGATCTGGCGGGCCTCGTCATAGTCGGATACCGCACCGTCCGAACCCGGCACCAGCGGCAGGCCCAGTTCGCCAGCCGACTTCTTGGCCGCGACTTTGTCGCCCATCGTGCGGATGTGTTCGGGCTTGGGGCCGATCCACTTGAGGCCGTGTGCCTCGACGATTTCGGCAAACTTCGCGTTTTCCGAAAGGAAGCCGTAGCCGGGGTGGATCGCATCGGCATTGGCGATTTCCGCTGCCGAGATGATCGCCGCCATGTTCAGGTAGCTGTCGGTCGCCGAAGGCGGGCCGATGCAGACCGCCTGGTCGGCCAGCCGCACGTGCATGGCATCGGCGTCGGCGGTGGAGTGCACCGCCACCGTCTCGATACCCATTTCATGCGCGGCGCGGTGGACACGCAGCGCGATCTCGCCGCGGTTGGCGATGAGAATGCGCGAGATTGCCATTGCTGGACCCCGCTCAGTCGATCACGACGAGCGGCTGGTCGAATTCGACCGGCTCGCCATTGTTGACGAGGATCTGGCTGATCGTGCCGGCCTTGGGGGCGGGGATCGCATTCATGACCTTCATCGCCTCGACGATGAGGAGCGTTTCGCCGGCCTTCACCTTCTGGCCGACCGTGATGTAGTCGGGCGCGCCGGGTTCGGGGGCAAGATAGCAGGTGCCGACCATCGGCGACTTCACCGCATCGGCCGGAACCGCAGAGGCGGCGTCGGCGGCGGGAGCGGCGGCAGGCGCGGGCGCGGCTGCGGGTGCAGCGGCAACCGGGGCCGCGACGGGCGCTGCGGCCGCGGCAAGGGCTGCGCGCGAAACCTTGATCTTGCGATCGCCGTCCTCGACCTCGATCTCGGTCAGGCCGGTTTCGGCCAGAAGTTCGGCCAGTTCGCGCACGAGTGCGCTGTCAACATTCATTCCGGCCGTGCGGCGGCCGGTGGGGGTCTTGGCTTCGCCCATGTAGTCCTCGGCTAAGCAGTTACAGGTTGCAGGCGGCGCTACGCGCAGCAGGAACCATTCGCAAGAGCAAAGGGCCAAGTTCCCCCAACGGCAGGACGAGCGATCCTAGCGGTCGATGCCCTTGGCCTTACCCCACTGGCGGGCGACGGTGTAGCCGAGATAGCCGGTGCCGAAGAGCGCGTAGAGCGGTTCGGGCAGGCCGTTGAGGTAGCGCGTCATGCCATCTGCGATGGCCAGCGCGGCTGCCGGGTTAAAGGCGGCGACCAGTCCCATCGGGATGGCAAAGAGGATCATCGCGTACATTACGTAGAGAAAGCCGGGGCGCGCCCTGCTGGTCCAGGGATCGGCGGAATTGGCCTCTGCCACGATGGCGGACAGGCGGGCCTCGACCATCTGCATTTCGTGCGTGCCTTCGAGCTTGAGCAGTTCGAGCTTGGCTTTCTCGCGGGCCTCCTTGTCGGGGATGATCTTGTCGATGATGCGGGTGATCGGGACGATGAGCGAATCGAGAACGGGCAAGGGCGGACCTCCTGTTTCGGCGTTTTTTCGATGAAGGTGCCACCAAGACCATTGCGCGCAGGCAGTAGGAAAATAAATTCGCGCGCCTTCACGCAGGCAATTTCAGGAGTTGGCATCTTGGCAGTCACGATCAGGTCGCTGACGGGGGAAGAGATCGAGGCGGCGATCCCCGCGCTTGCGGCGCTGCGCATCGCGGTCTTTGCCGAGTGGCCGTACCTTTACGACGGCGATCTTGCCTACGAGGAAGGCTACTTGCGCGAATTCGCCGCTGCGCCCGACGCGGTGCTGGTTGCCGCGATGGATGGCGAGAGGATCATCGGCGCTGCGACGGCCTCGCCCATGGCGGCGCAGAAGGAGGAGTTCCGCCGCCCGTTCGAAGAGCGAAGTCTTGCCACGCAGGACATGTTCTATTTCGGCGAATCCGTCCTGCTGCCCGAATATCGCGGGCAGGGCATCGGCCACGCCTTTTTTGACCACCGCGAGGCGCAGGCGAGCAAGTGCGGGGCGCAGACCGCCTGCTTTGCCGCCGTCGTCCGCCCCGCCGATCATCCCGACCGCCCGGCCGATTATCGCCCGCTCGACGCGTTCTGGCAGGCGCGCGGCTATGAGAAAGTGCCCGGATTCGAGACGGGTCTGGCATGGAAGGACCATCGCGACGCCGCCGAGACCGAAAAGTTGATGCAATACTGGATGCGAACGCTGTGACGCTTCGCATATGCTCCCCCGAATTGCGTAAACTTGGTGGGTTCCGGCGTAAAACTATGGAAGTGTGGCGGAAATCGCCGAAGCAACGTTCAGATAAGGTGATAAACGCTTTCGCGAAATTGCTAGTGTAGTGTCCTGCTCGAAAAGAGCCGTGCGATTCAGCGCGGTCCAGGAGGCGAGGACGAATGAACCACTACCAGACAGGGTTCGGCAACGAATTCCAGACCGAGGCGGTGAAGGGGGCCTTGCCCGTCGGACGCAACAGTCCGCAAAAGCCAGCCTTCGGCCTTTATGCCGAACAGTTCTCGACCAGCGCCTTCACGATGACCCGCGCCGAGAACAAGCGCAGCTGGTTCTATCGCATGCGCCCGACCACCGCGCATGGCGCGTTCGAACCGCTGGACACGATGCTGCGCGTGTCGAGCGGGCCCTTCCCCGACGCCAGCCCCAATCGCTATCGCTGGAATCCGTTGCCCATGCCCGAGGGGCCGACCGACTGGCTCGAAGGGCTCGTCACTTATGGCGGCAACGGCGATGTCGGAACCAGCGCGGGGATCGCGGTGCACATGTATGCCGCGAACCGGTCGATGGAGCGGCGGGTGTTCCAGTCGAGCGACGGCGAACTGCTGATCGTTCCGCAACTCGGCACGCTGCACATCGATACCGAGATGGGCCGCCTCGACGTGCCGCCCGGGCACATCGCGGTCATCCCGCGCGGCCTGCGCTTTGCCGTGCGGCTGAGCGAGCCTTCGCGCGGCTATGTCTGTGAGAATTACGGATCGCCTTTCCGGCTGCCCGACCTTGGCCCGATCGGCGCTAACGGGCTGGCCAATCCGCGCGATTTCGAAACGCCGGTTGCATGGTTCGAAGACGCCGACCGCGAAACCGAGTGGGTGCAGAAGTTCCAGGGCAATTTCTGGCGCACCACGCTCGCCCATTCGCCGTTCGATGTCGTCGCGTGGCACGGCAATACCGCGCCCTACCGCTATGACCTTGCGCGCTTCAACACGATCGGTTCGGTCAGTTTCGACCACCCCGACCCCTCGATCTTCACGGTCCTGACTTCGCCCAGCGAGGTTGCCGGCACCGCGAACTGCGATTTCGTGATTTTTCCGCCGCGGTGGATGGTGGCCGAGGATACTTTTCGCCCCCCGTGGTTTCATCGTAACGTGATGAGCGAATTCATGGGACTGGTGCAGGGCGTCTACGATGCCAAGGAAGGCGGGGGCTTCGTGCCCGGCGGCGCCAGCCTGCACAACCAGATGAACGGTCACGGCCCCGATGCGGAAAGCACGAAGCGGGCCATGCAGACCGCGCTGCGGCCCCAGAAGATCGCCGATACCATGGCCTTCATGTTCGAAAGCCGCTGGGTCATCCGGCCCACGCCTTTCGCGCTGACCAGCCCGATGCTGCAGGACGATTACGACGCCTGCTGGAAGGGCTTCAAGAAGGCGCAACTGCCTCGGTGACACCCGCACGTCGCGACGGCCCCGAAAAGATAACGACAAGGATGCAAATGCTCGACCATACCCATGACGCCCAGGCCAAGAGCTGGGTCGCAAGCGCCAACGATCACGCCGAATTTCCCGTCCAGAACCTGCCGCTGGGCATATTCTCGCCCAAGGGAGAGAAGGACCTTCGCGGCGGTGTCGCGATCGGCGACATGATCCTGTGCCTGCGCGGCGCGGCAGGCGTGCTTTCCGGCAAGGCGGCAGAGGCGGCAAAGCTGGCCGATGCGACTTCGCTCAACGCGCTGTTCGCCGATGGCAACGTGATGGCCGACGCGCTGCGGCTGGGCCTGTTCGAACTGCTGACCGACGAGGGCAAGGCGGGCGAGGCGGGCAAGATGCTGTTCGCCGCGGAAGACTGCGACCTGTTCGTCCCGTTCCATGTCGGCGACTACACCGATTTTTACACCGGGATCGAGCATGCCAAGAACATCGGCGCGCTGTTCCGGCCAGATAATCCGCTGCTGCCCAACTACAAGTACGTACCCATCGGCTATCACGGTCGCAGCTCCTCGATCCGGGCGAGCGGTGCCGACGTTATCCGCCCCTCGGGCCAGACCCGTCCCGCAGATGGCGAAACCCCGCCGTTCCAGCCGAGCGCGCGGCTCGACTACGAAATGGAAATGGCGATCTGGACCAGCGGTTCGAACGATCTGGGGCAGCCGGTTTCGATCGGTGAGGCGGGTAGTCACATCGCGGGGCTCTCGATCCTCAACGACTGGTCGGCGCGCGATCTGCAGGCATGGGAATACCAGCCGCTCGGCCCGTTCCTTGCCAAGAACTTTCTGTCGACCGTGTCGCCGTGGATCGTGACGAGCGCCGCGCTCGCCCCCTTCCGCACCGCGCAGCCGGACCGTCCCGAGGGTGATCCGAAGCCGCTCGACTACTTGTGGGACGACGGTGACCAGAAGTCGGGTGCCTACGCCATTGCGATGGAGGTCCTGCTCTCCACCGCGAAAATGCGCGAGGCGGGGATGGAGCCGCACCGGCTCTCCAAGGGTCCGATGACAGCGATGTATTGGACCGCGGCGCAGCTTGTCGCGCACCACACGGTCAACGGCTGCAACCTTCAGCCGGGCGACCTGCTTGGTACCGGCACGCTGTCGGGGCCCGAGGCGTCGAGCTACGGTTCGCTGATGGAGCTTTCGGGCGGGGGTAAGAACCCCATCGAACTGCCCAATGGCGAGACGCGCACGTTCCTCGAGAACGGAGACGAGATCATCATGCGCGCCCATGGCGAGGCGGACGGTGCGCGCTCTATCGGGTTTGGCGAGTGCCGGGGCCGGGTCGTCGGCTGATGGCGTTAACGCTCCACGGCTACTGGCGTTCGGGCACCAGCTATCGCACGCGCATCGCGCTGAACCTCAAGGGCCTCGAATATGCGCAGGTCACGCACGACTTGCGCAAGGGCGAGCAGAAGGACGCAGCCTATACCGCACTCGCGCCGCAGGGGCTGGTGCCGGCGCTGGAGATCGGCGGCGGTGTCGCCCTGCCGCAGAGCGTGGCGATCCTTGAATGGCTTGAAGACACGCACCCCGAACCGCCGCTGCTGCCGCGCGATGCGAACGAGCGCGCCGTGGCCCGCGCCATGTGCGCGACGATCGGGAGCGACGTTCATCCGCTGAACAACTTGCGCATCCTGAAGTACCTCAAGAACGAACTGGGGCAGGATCAGGCGGCGGTCGATGCCTGGGCGCAGCACTGGATCGCGCAAGGGTTTGCCGCGCTCGACACGATGATCGCGAAGTATGGGGCCGGCTATGCCTATGGCGATGCGCCGACGCTAGTCGATTGCTACCTCGTGCCGCAGGTCTATTCGGCGGAGCGTTTCGGGAGCGATCTTTCGGCCTATCCGGACCTGATGGCGGCTTACGGGAAAGCGGCGGCGGACCCCGCAATCGCGGCGGCGCACCCAGACAGACAGCCCGACGCCGATTAGGCGTACTGGAACTTGGCCGCCTCAAGCCTGTCCTGAAGCTTGGCGCGCAGCAGCGCGACGAGGCCGCTGACCTTGGGCGAAAGGTGCCGCCGGGTGGGATAGATCGCCCAGATCGGCTCGTCCTCGGGCCGTTCGTCTTCCAGCACTTCCTGCAGTCTCCCTGCCGCAAGATGTTCGCGCACGTAGAAGGCGGGCAACTGGCATATCCCCATGCCCGCAAGGCAGGCGTCGACCACGGTCGTCCCGCTATTGCAGTGCCAGCGCCCGCGCGGGCGGAAGCTCTGCCCGCGCCGGAAATGCCATTGCGATGACGACCCGACGAGACAGTCGTGCGCGGTCAGTTCGGCGATCTCGCGCGGCTCTCCGTGCGATGACAGGTAGTGGCGCGAGGCGACCGTCACCAGTTCGCGCTGCGCCACGCGGGTCGCGATGAGGCGGGAGTCTTCGAGGTGGCCGGTGCGAACGGCAAGGTCGTATCCACGGCTGACGATATCGACCACGTCGTTGTCGAGATCGAGCGTGACGACGAGCGAAGGGTGCTCTTGTGCGAACTCGCGCACCAGTGGCGACACGAAACGCTCGCCCAGCGCATAGGAACAGGTGAGGCGCAGCGCCCCGCGCGGCTGGCCTTGCGAGGCAATGCCCGCGATCGCTTCCTCACGCTCGTCCACCAGCCGCTGACACTGTTCGAGGAAGATGCGGCCCGTATCGGTCAGGAAAAGCGAGCGGGTGGTGCGGTTGAACAGCTGCGTTTCCAGCCGCGCCTCCAGACGGGCGACGGCGCGGCTCATGTGCGTGACCGACGCGCCGAAGGCCCGCGCGCCTGCCGTGAAAGATCCGGCCCGCGCCACGGCGACGAACTCTTCTATCCCGTCCCAGCCACCGATCATCGATTATTGCCCCTGAGTGATAATGCTTTGCCGAAATCGCTGTTTATCACCGCAGGGTGTGATTGCTAGACCTGCATCCAAGAGATTCACGCGTTCGAAGGAGCAAACCCATGAAAACCCGCGCCGCCGTCGCTTTCGAAGCTAAGAAACCGCTCGAAATCGTCGAAGTCGACCTCGAAGGTCCGAAGGAAGGCGAAGTCCTCGTCGAGATCATGGCGACCGGCATCTGCCATACCGACGCCTACACGCTGGACGGGTTCGACAGCGAAGGCATCTTTCCCTCGATCCTCGGCCACGAAGGCGCAGGCATCGTGCGCGAAGTCGGCCCCGGCGTGACGAGCGTGAAGCCCGACGATCACGTGATTCCGCTCTACACCCCCGAATGTCGCCAGTGTAAGTCGTGCCTGTCGGGCAAGACGAACCTGTGCACCGCGATCCGCGCCACGCAGGGGCAGGGCCTGATGCCCGACGGCACCAGCCGCTTCTCCTACAAGGGCGAGACGATCTTCCATTACATGGGCTGCTCGACCTTCTCGAACTTCACTGTCCTTCCCGAAATCGCGGTCGCCAAGATCCGCGAGGACGCACCGTTCCAGTCGGCCTGCTACGTCGGTTGCGGCGTGACGACGGGCGTTGGTGCCGTGACCAACACCGCCAAGGTGCAGGTCGGCGACAACGTCGTGATCTTCGGCCTGGGCGGTATCGGCCTCAACGTGATCCAGGGCGCGCGGCTGGCAGGGGCCAACAAGATCATCGGCGTCGACATCAACCCCGACCGTGAGGAATGGGGCCGCAAGTTCGGCATGACCGACTTCCTCAACACCAAGGGCATGAGCCGCGAGGACATCGTCGCCAAGATCGTGCTGATGACCGACGGCGGCGCGGACTACACCTTCGACGCCACCGGCAACACCGAAGTCATGCGTACCGCACTGGAAGCATGCCACCGCGGCTGGGGCACGAGCATCATCATCGGCGTGGCCGAAGCGGGTAAGGAAATCTCCACCCGCCCGTTCCAGCTCGTCACGGGCCGTAACTGGCGCGGCACGGCGTTCGGCGGGGCCAAGGGCCGCACCGACGTTCCCAAGATCGTCGACATGTACATGACCGGCAAGATCGAGATCGACCCGATGATCACCCACGTCATGGGGCTGGAAGAGATCAACACCGCCTTCGATCTGATGCACGAAGGCAAGTCGATCCGCTCGGTCGTCGTGTTCTAAAGTATTGGTAGTATTCGATCTGTCGGTACGTTTACCTATCGGAAGATCGAAGAAACCAAAGGAGAGCGATCATGTTCAGCCACGTGCACCTCGGCGCAAACGATGTCGAAAAATCACGCCAGTTCTACGACGCCATCATGGGCGTTCTTGGCGCGGAGCCGGGGTCGTACGATGCCGAACGCAATCGCTACTTCTGGAGTCACAACGGCACACTGCTGATCGTCGGTGAACCTCTCGACGGAAAAGAGGCAACCGCTGGCAACGGCATGACCATCGGCTTTACGGTCGAGAGCGAGGAAATGGGCCACAAGTGGTATGAAACCGCTTGCGCCAATGGCGGAACCGGGATCGAGGAGCCGCCGAGCGTGCGCACCAAGATGGTTGGCGACCTGTTCCTTGCCTACGTCCGCGATCCCGACGGCAACAAGCTGTGCGCGCTAAAAGTCATGGGATGACAATGACCTTCGAAACAGTTTCGACGAACAAGGCCCACGGCGGCGTGCAGGGGGTGTACAAGCACACCTCTGCCGCCACGGGGACCGAAATGACCTTCTCCGTCTTCGTGCCGGATCATGAGCCGGACGAAAAACTGCCGGTGCTGTGGTATCTGTCAGGCCTGACCTGCACCCACGCGAACGTCACCGAGAAGGGCGAATACCGCGCCGCCTGTGCCGAGCATGGCATTATTTTCGTCGCGCCCGATACGTCCCCGCGCGGTGACGACGTGCCAGATGACGAAGCTTACGACTTCGGCAAGGGCGCGGGCTTCTATGTCGATGCGACCGAAGAGCCCTGGGCGAAGCATTTCAACATGCGCTCCTACATCGAGAGCGAGTTGCCCGAGCTTGTCGCGGCAAACTTCCCGGTCGACATGGCGCGGCAGGGCATCACCGGACACTCGATGGGCGGGCACGGTGCGCTGACGATTTCGCTGCGTAACGAAGGCCGGTTCAAGTCGACCAGCGCCTTCGCTCCGATCGTCAGCCCGCTGAACTGTCCGTGGGGCGAAAAGGCGCTGACCGGCTACGTCGGCGCGGACCAGGCCGCATGGCGCGAATACGACGCCTGCGCGCTGATCGCCGATGGTGCTCGCCTTCCCGACCTGCTGGTCGATCAGGGCACGTCGGACAACTTCCTTGCCGAACAGCTCAAGACCACGCTGCTCGAACAGGCGGTCGACGATGCAGGGATGAAGGCGACGATCCGCCTGCAGGAAGGGTATGACCATTCCTACTACTTCATCTCGACCTTCATGGCCGAACACGTCGCGTGGCACGCTGAAAGGCTGAAGGCGTGACCGTCACCGAGACGCTGGCCGCCTATTACGCGGCCTTCAACCGGCAGGATGCGGAAGGCATGCTGGCGCTGCTCGCCGATGATGTCGTGCACGAACCGAGCCAGGGCAATCCGCGACACGGCAAGCCGGCTTTCCGCGAATTCCTCGCCCACATGAACCGCTGCTATGCCGAGCAGGTCATCGATCCGGTGTTCCTGACCGGCGAAGACCCCTCGCGCGGGGCGGCGGAGTTCATGCTGGAAGGGCGTTATCTGGAAACGGACGAGGGTCTGCCGCCTGCCACGGGGCAAACCTATCGGCTGCGCGTCGGTGCGTTCTTCGCGTTCGAAAACGGCCTGATCACGCGGGTTTCCAACCACTACAACCTTGCGGACTGGACGCAGCAGGTTCAGTCTGCCTGACGTCATGGACCGGATCGACCAAATCGTCGCTCGCCACGCGGACCGTGAAGGCCCGCTGCTTCCCATCCTGCATGACGTGCAGGCGGAACTGGGGGCGATCGACACGGCTGCCGAAACCCGCATCGCATACTTGCTGAACCTGACCCGCGCCGAAGTGCACGGGGTGGTCAGCTTCTATCACGATTTCCGTGCAGAGCCCGACCCGCGCCCCGTCGTGCAGGTCTGCCGTGCGGAAGCGTGCCAGGCCCGCGGGATCGAGGCGATGATGCCTGCCGTTGCCGCAGCGGCTGGCGACAGAGTGCGGGTCGAGACGGTCTATTGCCTCGGCCTGTGCAGCGTCGGCCCCAATGCGCGGATCGGCGACGATCTCCACGCGCGGCTGGACGAAGGTGCACTGACCAAACTGGTGGAACGCGCATGACCACGGTCCGCATCTCAGACGACGCAGTTGCTCGCGCTTGCGGGGTGGACAGGGTCGTCGCAGCTTTCGAAAAGCTGGGCTGGACGGTCGAGCGCGTGTCGAGCTGGGGCATGCACTGGCTCGAACCGCTGGTCGAAGTGAACGGCGTCGGCTGGGGTCCGGTAATGGCGGACCGCGTGGCCGAAATTGCCGAAGGCGGCGCGGATGATCTCTGCATCGGTCCTGTCGCTGCGTATCCCTTCATCGCCAGCCAGCAGCGCCTGACTTTCGCGCGGGCGGGGCGGACCCGTCCGCTCAGCCTTGAGGATTACGCGGCCACCGGCGGCTGGGCCGGGCTCGACCGTGCCCGCGCCATCGGCAGCGAGCAAGTGCTGGCCGAGATGGTCCAGTCGGGCCTGCGCGGTCGCGGCGGCGCGGGCTTTCCCGCCGGAATCAAGTGGCAGACGGTGGCCAAGGCGGAAGGCGCGCGCAAGTACGTCGTCTGCAACGCCGACGAAGGCGACAGCGGCACCTTTGCCGACCGCATGGTCATGGAAGGCGATCCCTTCGCGCTGATCGAGGGCATGGCGATCTGCGCTTATGCCGTCGGGGCAGGGCAGGGCTATGTCTACCTGCGCAGCGAATATCCCGACGCCATCGCCAAACTGAATGCGGCGATCGAGCTCGCCACGCCGCGCATCGCCCCGTTCCGCATCGAGGTTCGCGTCGGTGCGGGCGCATACGTCTGCGGTGAGGAAACATCGCTGCTCAACAGCCTTGAAGGCAAGCGCGGCGAAGTGCGGGCCAAGCCGCCGCTGCCCGCGCTGCAGGGTCTGTTCGGCTGCCCTACGGTCGTGAACAATGTCCTGACGCTGGCCGCCGTGCCGCATATCCTCACCGAAGGCGGGGCGGTGCGGTACGAGAACCTCGGCATTGGCCGGTCCAAGGGCACGATGCCGATCCAGATCGCGGGCAACGTCAAACAGGGCGGGCTCTACGAAACCGCCTTCGGCGTGACCTTGAGCGAACTGGTCTATGACATTGGCGGGGGCACCGCTTCGGGCAGGCCGGTAAAGGCCGTGCAGGTTGGCGGACCGCTGGGCGCCTATATCCACCCCGATCAATTCGACATCGCCTTCGATTACGAGGCCTATTCCGCTGCCGATGCACTGATCGGCCACGGCGGCATCGTGGTGTTCGACGATACCGCCGACATGGCGGCGCTTGCCCGCTTCGCGATGAAGTTCTGCGCGGCGGAATCCTGCGGCAAGTGCACGCCCTGCCGCATCGGATCGGTGCGCGGCATGGAAATCATCGAGCGGATCCTTTCCGGTGGGCGTCAGGCCGACGCGGTCGAGAAATTGCCCCAGATGCACAACGTGCGCCAACCACAGCGCAGCCTTGAAGAGCAGGTCGCCTTGCTCGAAGACCTGTGCGAGACGATGAAGTTCGGCTCGCTCTGCGCGCTGGGTGGGTTTACGCCCTATCCGGTGCTCTCCGCGCTGCGCCACTGGCCCGAGGATTTCGGGCTCACCAAACAGGCGGTCCCGGCATGAACGGCACCGAACTCGCCCGCGTCCAGCGGCTGGGCCTTGAGGCGGAAGGCGACGGCGAGCTTGTCCGCCCGCTCGCCATCGAAACGCCGGTCGCCATCGAATACAACGGTCTGGGCTATGCCGTGATGATGGCGACGCCCGACAGGCTCCAGGATTTCGCGCGCGGGTTCACCCTGTCCGAAGGGCTGGTCGACGCGGCATCGAAGATCGAGGCGATAGACGTTCACGAAACCGCGGACGGCTGGATCGTGCGCGTCGCGCTTCCGCCAGAGGCGATGGAGCCGGTTATCGCCCGTGCGCGCACCCGCGTTTCGGAATCGAGCTGCGGGCTTTGCGGCATGGACAACATCGCCGAAGTCCTGCGCCCGATGCCGCGCATCACCGCGAAGATCGAAACGACCCGCGAGGCTATCGCCGACGCGCTGCGACGCCTGCACCATCACCAGCCGATGGGCCTGCGCACCGGCGCCATGCACGTCGCCGCGTTTTGCGCGGCGGACGGTTCCATCGTGCTCGCCGCAGAGGATGTCGGGCGTCACAATGCGCTCGACAAGCTAATCGGCGCAATGGCGCGCGAAGGGCGCGATGCGGGCGCGGGGTTCATACTGCTGTCGGCGCGTTGCAGCTTCGAACTTGTCGAAAAGACGGTGCGTGCCGGCTGCCCGCTGCTCGTCACCATATCCGCGCCGACCAGCCTTGCCGTCGACCGCGCGGCGCAGGCGGGTCTTGCGCTCGTCGCGCTGGCCCGGCGCGATTCCGCGCTTGTCTTCGGCGATCCGCAAGGCGTTCTGGCACTTGAGGGAGAAGCCTGATGGGATACGCGAAACAGCCCGATTTCGGCACGCCTGAAGTCCGCAGCGACCACACCGTCACGCTCTCCATCGACGGGCGCGAAGTCACCGTCCCCGAAGGCACCAGCGTCATGCGCGCAGCGGCCGAAATCGGCGGCGACATCCCGAAACTGTGCGCGACCGACATGGTGAAGAGCTTCGGCTCCTGCCGCCTCTGCCTTGTCGAGGTGGAAGGCATGCGCGGCACGCCTGCGTCCTGCACGACGCCCGTAACCGAGGGCATGGTCGTGAAGACACAGACCCCGCGGCTGGAAAAGCTGCGGCGCGGGGTGATGGAGCTCTATATCTCCGACCACCCGCTCGATTGCCTGACGTGCAGCGCGAACAACGACTGCGAGCTTCAGGACGCGGCTGCCGAAGTGGGCCTGCGCGATGTGCGTTATGGCTATGACGGCGCGCATCACCTGGGGCAGGTACCGGACCTGTCGAACCCCTATTTCCTCTTCGCGCCGGACAAGTGCATCGTTTGCTCACGCTGTGTCCGTGCCTGTGACGAGGTGCAGGGCACGCTTGCGCTGACCGTCGAGGCGCGCGGGTTCGACAGCAAGATCAGCGCGGGCACGGCCAAGGACGATTTCCTGTCCAGCGAGTGCGTGTCATGCGGCGCCTGCGTGCAGGCCTGCCCGACATCCGCGCTCATGGAAAAGAGCGTGAAGCAGCACGGCAAGCCCGAACGCTCGGTCGTCACGACTTGTGCCTATTGCGGCGTCGGCTGCACCTTCCGTGCCGAGATGCGCGGCGAGCAACTGGTCCGCATGGTCCCGTGGAAGGAAGGCAAGGCGAACCGCGGACATTCCTGCGTGAAGGGCCGTTTTGCCTGGGGCTATGCGAACCACAAGGACCGGATCACCTCGCCGATGATCCGCGATTCCATCGACGAGCCATGGCGCGAGGTCAGCTGGGCCGAGGCAATCAGCTATACTGCCGGACGGTTGAAGGACATTCGCGCGCAGCATGGCGCAAGGGCGCTGGGCGGTATCACCTCCAGCCGTTGTACGAACGAGGAAACGTTCCTCGTCCAGAAGCTGGTGCGCGGCGGGTTCGGATCGAACAACGTCGATACATGCGCCCGCGTCTGCCACTCGCCGACGGGTTACGGGCTGAAGACCACCTTCGGTACCAGCGCTGGCACGCAGGATTTCGACAGCGTTGAGCACAGCGACGTCATCCTCGTCATCGGCGCGAACCCGACCGACGCGCACCCCGTTTTCGCCAGCCGCATGAAGCGCCGCTTGCGGGAAGGGGCGAAACTGATCGTCATCGACCCGCGCCGGATCGATCTCGTCCGCTCGCCCCATATCGAGGCTGCGCACCACTTGCCGCTGCAACCCGGCACCAATGTCGCGGTCCTGACCGCGATGGCTCACGTGATCGTGACCGAGGGGCTGGTCGATACGCAGTTCGTGGCCGAGCGCTGCGAAGTCGACGCCTTCGAGGACTGGGCCCGTTTTGTCGCCGACGAGAGCCACAGCCCTGAAAGGCTGGAGCCTGTCACCCGCGTCCCCGCCGAAGAACTGCGCGCCGCCGCGCGGCTATTTGCGACGGGCGGTAACGGCGCAATCTATTACGGCCTTGGCGTCACCGAACACTCGCAAGGGTCGAGCACTGTCATGGCCATCGCGAACCTCGCCATGGCGACCGGCAATATCGGACGCCCCGGCGTCGGCGTGAACCCCTTGCGCGGGCAGAACAACGTGCAGGGCGCCTGCGATATGGGCTCCTTCCCGCACGAGCTTTCGGGCTATCGCCATATCTCCGACGCCGAAACCCGCGCCCTGTTCGAAAGCGACTGGGGCGTCACGCTGGATGCAGAGCCGGGGCTGCGCATCAACAACATGCTCGACGCCGCGGTCGACGGCACGTTCCGCGCGATCTACATCCAGGGCGAGGATATCCTGCAGTCGGACCCCGATACGAAGCACGTCGCGGCGGGGCTGGAGGCGATGGACTGCGTCATCGTCCACGATCTCTTCCTGAACGAGACCGCGAACTACGCCCACGTCTTCCTGCCGGGCAGCACGTTCCTAGAAAAGGACGGCACTTTCACCAATGCCGAACGCCGTATCCAGCCGGTCCGCCGCGTGATGGACCCGGCGAACGGATACGAGGACTGGCAGGTCACGCAGCTTCTGGCGAACGCGATGGGGCTGGGCTGGGACTATGGCCACCCGAGCGAAATACTGACCGAGATCGCGCGCCTGACGCCGACTTTCGCGGGCGTGACGTGGGAACGTTTGTGCGAGGAAGGTTCGCTGCAATGGCCGGTGAACGAGGCCAATCCCGATGGCGCGCCTGTCATGCACGTCGATGGTTTCGTGAGGGGCAAGGGACACTTCGTCGTCACCGAATATGTGCCGACCGATGAAAAGGCCGGCCCGCGCTTTCCGCTGCTGCTGACGACGGGGCGCATCCTGTCGCAGTACAACGTCGGCGCGCAGACGCGGCGCACGGCAAATACGGCGTGGCACCCCGAAGACCTGCTGGAAATGCACCCCACCGACGCCGAGAACCGCGGGCTGAACGATGGCGACTGGGTGCGCCTTGCCAGCCGCAAGGGCGAGACGACCCTGCGCATCAAGGTGACAGATCGTGTTGCGCCGGGGGTGGTCTATACAACGTTCCACCACCCCGAAACGCAGGCGAACGTCGTGACGACGGACTTCTCCGACTGGGCCACGAACTGTCCCGAATACAAGGTGACGGCAGTGCAGGTCTCGGCCTCCAACGGACCGACCGACTGGCAGGAAGACTATGCCGATCTTGCCGAACGCTCCCGCCGCATCAGCCATGAGGCTGAGGGGGAGCCGGCGGAATGAGCGACACTTACGTCTCTGATACGCATCGGCGCCTGATCTACATGGCGAACCAGATCGCGCGCAATTTCTGCGCGCTCGACCATGATGCCGCCGCGGCCGCGACGGCCGATCACATCGCGCAGTTCTGGGATCCGCGCATGAAGGCGGCGGTTGCGGGTGACGAGGCCGACCTGTCGGACGTCGCCGCGCGCGCTTTTGCGATCCTGCGCGAACAGGGCGAACCGGCACCGCAGACGCGGGCGACGGTGTTCAACGATGCGGATGAAGGTGGACGGTCCGACGCGGGTTAACTAAGCCGCGGTTCCGGATCAGGGTTCAGCGCGCCGCGGGCATGGGCATGCTCAAGATGTTCTAGCAAGGCGCTGTGCAGCGGGCGGGTGAACGCCAAGCCGCAGAACGAACCGTATTGCCAGCGGACCTGTGCCGAAACGGGGGCAAGGTTGCCGATCGCGATCGACAGGCCCTTGCCGGGAGCCAGAAGTTCGACGCCGTTACGCAAGCGGCAGCCCATTTCGGAAATATCGATGACCGAGGTCTCGAACTCGGCACCGTCGTCGGTCCGGTATCCGGCGGGTATGCTGACCCGGGAGCGAGGATCATGGCGTGCGGTCATGCCCCTTCATAACGCGGGTACGCTTAACGTTTCGTCCCCCCTCTACAGGGAAAATAATGCGCAAACGGCGCTCGAATTGCGTAGATTGACGGCTTTCGGGGCGACTTTGGGATGCCTTGCGGCTGTCACGGTGGTCGTGCAGTGTGCAATTCGACGCCGCCCGGGCATGGTGCCCCGCCGGCCATGATGGAAGGGGGTATATCATGCGTTACCTTGCCCTGTTCACTGCCTGCAGTGCGTTTGCTCTTTCTGCCTGTGGCTCTGCCGAGGAACCGGCGGCAGAGGTCGAGACGCCGGTCGAAACGGCGGAAGCCAGCGAGCCTGAGCCCGCCGAAACAGTCGATGCCGACTATGTCCCGGCCAAGCAGGTCGCCGATATCCCGATCGAGCGGGTGGAATTCGCCGCCGGCGAAAATGCGATCACCGTCGAGGATTCGATCACCGGCTACGAATCGGTCGATTACGTGGTGAAGCTGGCTGCAGGACAGCCGCTCAACGTCTCCATGGCGACCCAGCACACCGCGACATATTTCAACCTCATCGCACCGGGCGAGGAAGACGTTGCCTTCTTCATCGGTTCGACCGAGGGTAACCAATACGAAGGTATGACCGAATTGGCAGGGGACTACCGCATAAGGGTCTACATGATGCGCAGCGCCGCCCGGCGCGAGGAGACTGCCGATTACCGCCTCGAGATCATCGCCGGATAATGCAACTCCGCCCCGTGTGGTGAGGCGCCACCGCGTCTCCACGCGGGCGTGGCACTGGCTTAACGTCGTCGCCGTCTTCACCCTGCTGATGAGCGGGATGACGATCTTCAACGCCCACCCCCGGCTATACTGGGGGCAATATGGAGCGAACCCGGACCAGCCGTGGTTGCACATCTACGCAACGCGCGGGGGTGAGGGGGTCTTGCGCGTCGGGTCGGTCGAGGTGGAGACGACGGGCGTGCTGGGCGTCTGGGAAAAAGACGGGCGCACGCAGACGCGGGCCTTTCCGCACTGGATGACGCTGCCGTCGCATTACAGCCTCTCTTCAGGGAGGAAGTATCATTTCCTCGGCGCGTGGCTGCTGGTGATTGCAGGCGTGCTTTACTTGCTGTGGTCATTGGCAAACCGCCACGTCTGGCGCGATCTTCTGCCCAGCCGGAAAGAAATCGCCCCGCGCCACTTGTGGCACGATATCAAGGACCACGCCCGTCTGCGTCTGCCGCGCGGTGAGGCGGCGGCGCGGTACAATCCGCTGCAGAAGCTGGCCTACCTGTCGGTCCTCTTCGTGATCCTGCCGGTAATTGTCCTGACGGGATTGGGAATGAGCCCGATGATGAACGCCAGCTGGGGCTGGATACTCGACCTGTTCGGCGGACGGCAGTCGGCGCGATCGGTCCACTTCATTGCCGCGTTCCTGCTCGTCGCCTTCATCGTCCTCCACCTTCTCATGGTGGTGATCGCAGGGCCGGTAAACGAGATCCGGTCGATGATTACGGGCCGCTTCCGCCTGCCGCCTGAAAAGGGAGACACGCCATGATCATCGGACGGCGCAAGCTGATCGCGGGGCTGGGCGCGGGGATCGCGCTGGGCGGGTGCCAGAAGATACTGGAAACCGAACCGGCTGACGGGCTGGCCTCCTCGCTCGACCTGTTCACCCGCGATGCGCAGCGGCTGGTGACGGACCGCAATGCGCTCGCCCGTGAATATGCGCCTGAAGAGCGCAGCCCCGATTTTCGCGCCAACGGATCTCGCACGGTCGATACGCCCGAATACCGGCGGCACCTGGCGAACGGCTTTGCCGACTGGCGACTGACCGTAGGCGGCATGGTGGCAAGGCCGCTGTCGCTCTCCATCGCCGATCTTCAGCAGATGCCCGCCCGCACCCAGATCACGCGGCACGACTGCGTCGAGGGGTGGAGCGCGATCGGCCAGTGGACCGGCACGCCTCTGTCGCACCTGCTGCGGCTGGCGCGGATCAGCGACAGGGCGCGTTACGTGCTGTTCCGCTGTGCCGACAGTTTCGGCGACACACCCTATTACGAATCTATCGATATGATCGAGGCGATGCACCCGCAGACGATCATGGCATGGCGCATGAACGGTCAGCCCCTGCCTGAACGCCACGGCGCGCCGTTGCGCCTGCGGGTGGAGCGACAGCTGGGCTACAAGCACGCGAAGTACGTGACCGGCATCGAGGTAATCGAGGATTTCCGTACGATTGCGGGCGGCAAGGGCGGTTTCTGGGAAGACCGCGCCGGATACCAGTGGTGGGCCGGGATCTGAGCGACGCGACGTGAGCCCGCAGAAGTTCCTCGACCTTGCCCTGCAGAACCCGGTGAACCGCGCGCTGCTGGACCGCTTGCCCGCGTTTGGCCTGCCCGAATGCTACCTGACAGCGGGATGCCTGTTCCAGACGGTGTGGAATCTGAAGTCGGGCCGCGAAGCGCAGTGGGGCATCAACGACTACGACGTCTTCTATTACGACGAAGCCGACCTCAGCTACGAGGCAGAGGACGAGGTGATCCGGCTGATCGACGCCGCGACCGCCGATCTTGGCGTGACCGTCGAGGTCCGCAACCAGGCGCGCGTGCACCTCTGGTATGCCGACCGTTTCGGCGGCGAATATCCGCCGCTGGGCTCGTCGAGAGAGGCGATCGAACGCTACCTCATCCCGTGCACCTGCATCGGCATCGATGTCGCGACAGGCGAACTGTTCGCGCCTTATGGCCTCGAAGAAACGGCACGAGGCCTGCTGCGGCCCAATCCGGTGAACTACAAGCCAGTCCTCTTCGCGAAGAAGGCGCAAAGTTATCGCGAACGGTGGGATTGGCTCGAAATCGACCCGGTTTGTAATGCCTGATCAAAAAATTGCGGGGTTTGTAACTTGATCGGAACAACCCTCGCGGCTCTCATGCTCGCCAAGTTTTACGTGCAGGTCGCATGAGGCAGAACGGGACTTTTGCCGCGACCCGCTGACAGACCGGGGGGGATCCGCAATGAACAAGTTTATCGGCGCAGCCGTCGCCATTTCGCTCGCCGCCATGCCGTGTGCGGCGCAGGCAGAAGAAGAGATGAAGCCGGAGAAGCTGGTCGAGTTTGTGTCCGAATGCGCCTATGTCGTGCACACGGTCGGCGTTGATGAAGGCGGCCTTCGCCACGGTAGCGAGGATTGGCAGTCGGTCCTCGCGCAAGTGAGCGAGAAGGCCGGTATCGACCCGCTGCCCTTCCTTCAGCAGGCAAAGGCCAAGTACGAACGCAGCGCCAAGAAGATGGGCGCGGACTGGACGTACAAGCGCATGATCGCCCGCGCGCAGGACTGCGACCAGCAGCTGTAACCGCGCCATGCGATGCCGCGCCACAACGGGGGCCGCGCTGGCAGCTCTCCTGCTCGCACAGCCGCTGGCCGCGTCCGACAGGGACGAGGAGCTGGCGACGCTCGTAACCGTGCTCGAATGCAACATGGCGATGGAACTGATGACCGAGGCGACGGGCATTCCCTATGCCGTCGACCCCGACACCATCGCCATCGACTACGAAGCGCGGCTGCGCCAGTCGACGTTCACCGATGAAGAGGTGATCGCCGAGTTGAAGCGGACGTGGCACGAATATCGCGACACCAGCGGGCAGGACGCGTTCTTCTCCTACGTCGAAGGCGCGGCGGACGAGTGCAATGCGATCTACCTCGAAAAGGCGCAAACACCTGCGCCTGCGCCGACCCAGTCCGGCCCGCCGAAGGTCATCACGGCGGAATATTTGCGCGATCACCTGGCCCGCAACGGAGATTACCGTTCGGTGGCGGATTTCATCGTCTACACGCTGCCCAACGGGAAGAACCCGTTCGAGGAAAATGCGATGGGCGAACTGCTGGGGCAGATGGTTGTCGAAACCGGCGCGAAGGGGCTTATCAAGTTCAGCGAGGCGGCGATCATGGCGATGGTTGAGCATCGTTACTGGCAATACAATCCGCCGGCGACGCGGCTGGTCGATGCCGAGTATCGCCGTCGTCTGCGGGTGAAGAACTATACCGCGCAGGAAGGCAGCCGTTGGGCGCAGCGCGCCGCGGCCGACCGCGCCGAACAGGCCCGCCGCGCCGACGCGCCGTGGATTGGATCGATCGGCAAGCACTGCGAAAAGTACATGGAACCTCCAGGGCCTGGGACGCCCGCCTACTGGGTCACGAAGTGCCAGTAACGTCGCGGGCTTGAAGGGCCGCCGATCCTGATGCACCCTTGCTTGCGAATAGGGCGCTTTGCGGGAGAGGTGTCATGACGACGGAAAGCCGGACGGGGCATGCGCAGATTGCGCCGGTGGCGGTTGCCGACAACCTGACGATTGCAGACTTGGGCGCGGCTCTGGCCGCAGGGTGGCGGGATTTTGTCGCCAGTCCCGCATATGGGCTGTTCTTCGCTGCGACTTACGTGGGGGCAGGGCTGTTCCTTGCCTATGCGCTGATGGAATGGGACGCGGTTGCATGGCTGATCCCGGCGGCGGCGGGCTTTCCGCTGCTCGCGCCCTTCGTCGCGGTTGGCCTTTATGAAGTGAGCCGCAGGCGCGAGGCGGGCGAGCCGCTGTCGTGGGGAGCGGTGCTGGGCGCGCTTCGGGGCAGGGGTGACGAACAGATCCTCTCGATGGGCGTGATCGTTTTCGTCGCCTTCGGGTTCTGGCTGATGGTCGCCCACGGCATTTTCGCGGTGTTCCTGTCGGAATCGGGCATCGGCGGCGAATCGCTGGCGCTGTTCGCGACACCTGCTGGCATGATGATGCTGGCCGTGGGCAGCCTAGTCGGCGCGGTCATGGCGCTGGCGTTCTATGCCATCACGGTCTGCAGCCTGCCGATGCTGGTCGACCGCGAAGTCGATTTCCTGACCGCGATCATCGTCAGCCTTGGTGTCGTGCGGTCCAACACCTTCGTCATGCTGGCATGGGCGGTGCTGATCGCGGTCCTGCTGTTTGCCGCGATGTTGCCGGCGTTTCTGGGTCTGCTGATCGTGCTGCCGGTTCTGGGCCACGCGACATGGCATCTCTATCGCCGCGCGGTGGCCGGGTCCGATTGAGGGGACGGGCCAATCGGCCCACCCCCTCGCTTCATCGGGTCAGTCGTCCGCCTCCATAGCGGCCAGCCTTTCGGCCGCCGTTTCCGTCATGACGATGGTGTCGATATGGCTGGCGATCATCGCCATCATCGCACCGCGCTGCGGTTCGATGCCGAGCTTTTTGCGGGCGGCGATGAACTTGTCCCGGTCGCCTTCCTTCGCTGGCTGAGAGAGGACCATCAGGTTCCACGCATCGCCCTGGACGTGCCAGAAGTACTGTAGGGGCGGAAGCTGCGCCTCGGCACGGATCTGGTCCATCTGCGCCATCTGTTTTACAACGTCCATGTATCTGCCGGGTGCGAAGTGATACTCGGTCAGGATCGGCAGGTCGTCGAGGCTTTCCTGCGCGGCAGCAGGCGGTGCGACGGTGAATACGCACGCTGTCGCGGCGGCCAGCGTGGCCGCACGAATGGTCTTCCAGATCATATAGTTTATCCCCAGTGACCGGGCCAATGACCCGGCGGCGCGACCCTGAACCGTCCCTGCTTCCCCCCGGAAGATCGGGGGACGGCCTGAGCTCAACATGCACATCAATTGCAGGCTTGGCAAATGGGGGTCAGAGCAGGCGGCGCTCTTCGAGAAGATCGGGCAGGTCGTTTTCGTAAAGCACGACGTCTTCGGGCTTTGCCTCGACCTTCAGCGCCTCGCGCGCATCGGCGAAACTGGCGACCTCGATCGCGGTCTTGCCGTTCGCGGATAGCGAGGAGGTGAAGGTGCCGATGCGCGACGGGTTCACGGCATAGACGACGTCGGCAAGGCTGGCGGTATATTCGCCGAGGCTTGCGTGAACGCGGTCATGTTCGATCCCCAGTTCGGCAATGCCGGGGGTGACGAGGATCGAGCGTCCGCCGCGCTGCTTCGCCAGTTCCGATGCGACCGCGACCGCGTTGCGGAAGCCTGCCTCGTTCGCGTTGTAGGCATCGTCCAGCACCAGCGACTGGCCGGGGCTCTCGCGCTTTTGCAGGCGGTGCGGGACCTGTTCGACATCGGGCGTGACGAGCGGAATTCGCGTCGCGATCGTGGGGTCGATGATCCACGCCGCTGCCACGGCCAGCGCCGAGTTCGTGACATTGTGTTCGCCCAGCAGCGGCAGTTCGTATTCGAGCGTCGCGCCATCCGCACCCTCGCGCCGGTCTTCCAGCACGATCTTCCAGTCCGCCTCGACCAGCGCGGCGCTGACGATGCGGATGTCGGCGGTTTCTTCCGGCCCGACAGAGATCACCTTGCCCGGATAGTCGGCGCGCAGGACCCGGAACGGTTCGTAGTCCAGCACTTGCGTCGAAACGATCGCGGTGCCGCCGTTTTCGCACACGTCCTCGACCAGTTCGGACTTGGCCTTCGCGATGTTGTCGACCGATCCGAACCGTTCGGTATGCGCGTCGCCGATGGCCGTGACGATGCCGAAGTCGGGCTTCACGAAGTTGCACAGGCGGTGGATCGACCCGATGCCGTAGGCACCCATCTCGGCGATGAAATAGCGGTGGCTCCACTGCAGCCGTTCGCGGATGTGGCGCGTCAGGCCCAGCACCGTGTTGATCGATCCGCGCGAATAGAACACCGGCCCTGACACGGCGAGAACCTCGGCGAAGATGTGCTTCGTCGTCGTTTTGCCGAAGCTGCCGGTAATGCCGATACGCTTGGGGTTGAGGCGGGCGAGCTTCGTGCGCGCCTCGTCGATATAGCCTTCGTTGATCCGTTCCTGCGCCGGGGTAAGGATGCGGTTCGCCAGGATCAGCGTGAAGGGCAGCAATTGCAGCCCGATGATCGCCCAGATGATGCCGATCAGCGCAAGCAGCACCAGCACACCTGCGAACACCGCCGCCAGCTTCCGGATGCGGCGCACGCGTTCGGTGAGGACCAGCGGTTTCTTGTAACTGTAGCGGCTTTCCTTCCACGCGATCCAACCGATCACCGCGGCCGCGGCGACGATGGCCGTGAAGAGCAGACCCCTGCCAAGCGCAGCCTGCGTGATCACGATCGTCGCGATCAGCAGCGCCAACAGCACGAGACTGGCGCGTACGTCATAAAGCCGCACCCGCCTCACCGCGCCCAGGAAGCGCGAACCGTTGTATTCTTCCTGCTGGAAATAGGTCAGCAGCGTATGCAGCCGCACCCACGCCAGCGCGCCGAGAGAGAAAATCATCGCAAAAAGGGCGATCGGCAGCATCAGTTCGCTCATGCGACCTCTCCCGGAACCGTCACGGCTTCCTTGATGGCAAGCGCGATCTGGTGCCGCCCGCGATCAAGGATCGAGATGTGGTCGTAATGCGGGCACTCGACATAAGTGCTGTTGGGTACGAGCGCGGCGATCTTCTTGCCGATTTCCGGCGGTGTTTCAGTATCGGCGCTGCCGTAGATCAGCGTCGTTTCGGTCGGGATGCGGGGCAGGTCCGCGCTCTGGTCCTCGGAGATCGTGGCGACGAAGATGTCGCGCATACCGGTCTCGCGGCTCATGACATAGTCGGGACTGCCGAATTTCTTTTCCAGCGCGATCAGGTCATCCTCGGTCTTTGCCTGCGCCTTCAGTTTCTGGAACTTGCGGCCGTTCCACTTGCGCTTCCACCGTTCCTTCGTGGTCACGTCGCGCGGAACGCCCGCGCCCGCCACGATGACGAGGTGATCGAGCATGCCGGGCGACTGTACGCCAAGGCGTAGCCCCAGGCGCCCGCCGAAGCTGTGGCCGACCCACACGCACTTCGAAATGCCGAGGTCGCCCACGATGTACCGTGCCATGTATTCGGCGTATTCCACCGTTCCCCATGCATCTTCGGGCCGCTCGGACTTGCCGTGGCCGGGAAGATCGAACAGGTAGGCATCGATCGACGGGGCAAGTGCCTCGGCAACGGGAATGAAATCGCGGTGCGACCGGCCCCATCCGTGGCCGAAGACCACCTTGGGCTTACCCGGCGTGCCGATCCTGATGTGGTGGGGAGGCTGCATGGCCCCCTTCTTACAGCGCCCGCGATGGCGCACAAGTTGACACCTGCGAGTCGCACACAGGGTGCGACGAGCAAGCTGGGGAAAGTGGCTTGATGGCCGATAAAAAACGGGTTGCAGTTCTGTTTGGCGGCGCAAGCCAGGAGCATGACGTCTCTGTCGTGTCTGCGCACCAGTTGATGGACGCAGCCGACGTGCGCGGGATCGAGGTCGTGCCCGTCTATACCGACTTCGAGAACCGGTTCTTCTCTGCCCCCTTCCTGCGCGACATCCGCCGCTTCCGGCCCAAGCCGTCGGGCGCGCCCGAAGTCATCTTCTCGTGGTCCGAACGCGGGCCGGTGATGCGCGAGCGCAAGAGCCTGAAGGAAACGCCGATCGACTGCGTCTTGCCGGTTTTTCATGGGCCGTTCGGAGAAGACGGGCGGCTGCAGGGCCATTTCGAGCTGCTGGGCATCCCCGTTACGGGTTTCGCCGCTGGGTCGAGCGCGATGGCCATGCGCAAGGACGCGACCAAGGCGCTGGTGCGGCTGGCGGGCGTCAACGTGCTCGACCACGTGACTGCCAACCGCTCGAAGCTGGCCGATACGAAGGCGCTGATCGCCGAGGTCGAGGCGAAGTTCGGTTTTCCCACCATCGTGAAGCCGGCGAACCTCGGCTCCTCCATCGGGGTGGGCCTCGCCAAGACCGCGGCGGAACTACCCGCGCTGGTCGCCTATGTTCTGGCGCAGGACAATCTCGCGATCATCGAGCCACAAGTGCAGAACCTTGTCGAATACAACATCGCGATGCGGTGGGACGAGGCGGCCCAGGAAGTGAAGTTCTCCGCCATCGAGCGGCCCAAGTCGGGCGCCGAACTGCTCGACTTCAAGGAAAAGTACCTGTCATCGGGCGGCGGCACCAAGGGCGCATTCCTTCCGAGTGAGGGGATGCTCTCGCTCACCCGCGACATCAATCCCGACCTTCCGGCCGAGTTCAAGGCGACGATCCACGACTATGCCCGCCGCGCCTTCATGACGCTGGGCCATCGCGGCGCGCCACGCATCGACTTCATGTCGAACAAGGCGACGGGCGAGATCTGGTTCAACGAGATCAACGCCATCCCCGGATCCTACGGCTTCTTCCTGTGGGAAGCCGCCGAAGAACCCAAGCTGTTCCCCGAACTGGTCGAACACCTCGTGGAAGAGGCACTACGCGACACGGTGAAGCGTTTCGACGACCCCGTGCCGCAGGGCGCGTACCTGCTCCCGCGTTAAAGCGAGGACACCAGGTGCCCGCCGTCCACGGGGATGACGGCACCGGTCATGTAGGCCCCGAGGTCGGAGGCGAGCAGCAGCATCGGCCCGTCGAGGTCGGGCAGGTTGCCGAAGCGCTGCATCGGGATGCGGTTCAGCATGTCCTGACCCAGCGGGCTTTCGAGCAACCCTTCGGTAATCTCGGTCGGGAAGTATCCGGGGGCCAGTGCGTTCACGCGGATGCCGTAGCGCGCCCATTCGAGCGCGAGTTGCTTGGTCAGCTGCACCACCGCCGCCTTGCTCGCCGCATAGGCCGACAGCGTCGGGCCCTGCCGGAAACCGAGGATCGAGGCGGTGTTGACGATCGATCCGCCGATGCCGTCCGCCTTCATCGCCTGCGCACAGGCCTGCGCCATCGCGAAGACGCCGGTGAGGTTTACCGCGATGACTTTCTCGAACTCGGCAAGCTCCTGCTTGATCGCCATGCGCGCGCCGTCGATCCCTGCGTTGTTGAGCAGGATCGTCGGCGTGCCGAGCGTTCCGGCGATCGAGGCGACGACATCCTTGCACGATGCGCCATCGGCAACGTCGAGCGCGACCGCCTCTGCCTTCACGCCGCGCCCGCGCAATTCGTCGCGGAGGGCCTCAAGCCGGTCCACCCGCCGCGCGCAGAGCGCGACGTCCGCGCCGTGTTCGGCAAGGGTGAGGGCGAAGTGCGCGCCGATCCCGCTGGATGCGCCGGTGATGATGGCCGTGCGGCCCGAGAGGTCGATTTTCATGGGCGCAGGGGTGCAGTTTTCACCGGTCCCTTGCAACTGCTTGTTAAACGAGGGGCGAGAGGTTAGCCGTTCGTTTCATGGCAAAAGAAAAAACGAAAAGCCTCGTCACTATCGACGTGGGAGGGACCAACGCTCGCTTCGCCCTGGCCGAAGTGGCGGACGGGAAAGTCGTCTCGGTGGGCGAACCGACGACCTTCGCGACAGGATCGGTCGACGGCCTCGCCGCTGCGTGGCAGCGGTTTGCAGATGCCCATCCCGAAGGCCTGCCGCGCGCCGCCGCGATTGCCGTTGCAGGGCCGGTCAACGCGAACGAGATCCGCTTCACCAACTCGCACTGGGTAATCCGCCCTGCCGCCATCGGCGCGGAGCTCGGCGTCGATGCCCATTGTCTGATCAACGATTTCGAAGCGGTCGGCCATGCGGTCGCCGCGGCGGGCGAGGAGCATTTCCTGCACCTGTCGGGACCAGAGGACATCCCCGAGTTTGGCACGACGACGATCACCGGGCCCGGCACCGGTCTTGGCGTTGCCGCGCTGGTGCGCCGTCCTGATGGGTCCTATCGCGTCCAGCCGACAGAGGGCGGCCACATCGGCTTCGCACCCGAAGACCGCGTCGAGGAGAAGATCCTCGCTGTCGTGCGTGAATCGCTGCCGCGCGTTTCGGTCGAACGCATGTGTTCGGGCCCTGCCATCCTCTATCTCGCCGAAGCCATCGCGCGGATCGAAGGTCTGCCCATGCCGTCGGGAGACGACCGCGAGCTCTGGCTCTCGGCGATCACCGGCACCGATCCGGTCGCGGTCAAGGCGATGGAGCGGTTCTGCATGATCCTTGGCGCGGCGGCCGGTGACCTTGCGCTGGCGCATGGTTCGAACGCGGTGGTGATCGCAGGCGGGCTTGGCCTGCGCCTGCGCGACCAGATCCGCGCATCGGGCTTTGCCGACCGCTTTGTATACAAGGGCAGGTTCAAGTCGCTGATGGAAACGATCCCCGTCAGGCTGATCACGCACCCACAGCCGGGACTGTTCGGCGCGGCGGCTGCGTTCGCGCAAGCCCACAGCTAAGTCGTTCATTAGACAGGCGAACGGCGGTCTTGCCGTTCGTCGGGCCCGATATGTCGTTCGTCGGCAAGCGGAGTCGTTCGTCGGCAACTGTGTTGCGGCTATAGAACACCGAATGCGCGACGCGGCGATGCGCGGCACAAGGTCCTCGTCATTTCGAGGAGGACTAGAACCATGAAGATCATCGCAGCCATCGCCGCCACTGCCGCCCTTGCCACCGCCGCTCCGGCCTTCGCCGGTTCGGTCGAAGTGAAGTACAAGGATCTCGACCTTTCGACCGCCGCCGGTCAGGCCCAGCTTGAGGATCGCCTCGACGACGCCGCCCGTGCCGTGTGCGGCATGGACGAGATCCAGACCGGCACCCGTATCCGCAGCCGCGAAGCACGAAACTGCTACGCCGGTGCCAAGGCCCAGCTTTCCAAGCAGATCGCCACCCTGGCCGAGAAGCAGAAGACGGCAAAGGGCGGCTGACTGCCCACGACCCAGCAGTTCCCAAGCAGTCAATCGCCTGCGCCCGACCGCTCCCGTGCGGTCGGGCGTTTGCCGTTAGAGGTGGTTGGTTCGCTTCAAGTGAAGGAGCCGCCCTCTGCTGCCAGCTTCTTCAGCGAAGTCGCCGGTTCGATGCCCATCTGCTCCAGCCCGGCAACGATCTTGTCGAGGCCGTGGATGTCGGCCCAGCACATCGGACCGCCCTGATAGCTGGGCCAGTTGTAGCCGAGGATCGCGGCCACATCGATGTCGCCCGCCCGCAGCGCGATGCCTTCATCGAGGATCTTCGCGCCTTCGTTGATCACGGGGTAGAGCAGGCCGGCGACGACCTGTTCCGGCGTCAGTTCGACATCGCCTGCAATGCCGCGATGCTTGCGCACCTTCTCGATGATGTCATGCGCGGCGGGCGCAGGGGTGCCGCGGCGCTTTTCGTCATAATCGTAGAAACCGCCGTTCAGCTTCTGGCCGCGCCGTTCGATCGCCACCAGTTCGCCGGTCAGCGTCATGTCGCCGGGGAAAGTGATGACGTCGAGACCGATGAGGTCGAGCAGGGCGATCGGGCCCATGGCAAAGCCATAGTCGCGCATCGCCGAATCTATCACCTGCATCGGCGTTCCGGCCAGCAGCATTTCCTGGCTGGCGACCATGTAGGGCAGCATCAGGCGGTTGGCGATGAAGCCGTCGCACACGCCTGCCAGGACCGGCGTCTTGCCGATCTTGCCCGCCAGCTTCATGCCGGTGGCGATCACGCTGTCGCTGCTCTTGTCCCCGCGCACCACTTCCAGAAGCGGCATGACGTTGGCGGGCGAGAAGAAGTGCAGGCCCAGCACCATTTCGGGGCGGCTGGTGAAGGTCGCGATGTGGTTGATGTCGAGGAAGCTGGTGTTCGACGCCAGGATCGCGCCCGGCTTGCAGATGGTTTCAAGGCGGCTGAACACCTTCTCCTTGATCTCCATCGATTCGAACACAGCCTCGATCACGAGGTCGACATCGGCCAGCGATTCCATGTCGAGTGAACCGGTCAGAAGGCCCATGCGGGTCTCGACGTCCTCGTCGGTCAGGCGGCCTTTCTTGGCCGTGTTCTCATAGTTCTTGCGAATGACGCCAAGCCCGCGGTCCAGTGCTTCCTGCTTCACCTCGACGATGGTCACCGGAATGCCGATGTTGGCAAAGTTCATCGCAATGCCGCCGCCCATCGTGCCGGCGCCAATAACGCCAACGCTCTTCACGTCGATCAGCGGAGTGTCCTTGGGAATGCCCGGCACCTTCGATGTTTCGCGCATGGCGAAGAAGACGTGGCGCAGCGCGCGCGACTGGTCGGAGGTGAACAGCTTGTCGAAGTTCGCAGATTCGACCGCCATGCCCTCGCGGAAGGGCAGGTTCACGGCGGCCTTTACCGAATCGAGGATCTCGTCAGGCGCGATCACGCCGCGGAACAGGCGGCCATGCTCGGCCTTGAACCGGTCGAACAGGTCTGCGTCGGCGCGGTCCTTTTCCACCATGTCGGTCTTTTCCGACACGCGCGGCAGCGGGCCGTCCTTGGCCATCATGGCGGTGGCCATGGCAGTCGCCTCTGCCATCAGCGCGTCGTCGGCGACGACCTTGTCAACGAGGCCCATCTTTTCAGCGAGCGCAGCCTTCACCGGTTTGCCCGTGACCATCATCTGCAGCGCGGCTTCCGCGCCGACAAGGCGGGGCAGACGCTGCGTACCGCCCGCGCCGGGCAGCAGGCCAAGCGTCACTTCGGGCAGGCCCATCTTTGCCGAGGCAGCAGCGACGCGGTAGTGACAGCCCAGCGCGACTTCGAGCCCGCCGCCAAGCGCGGTGCCAAAGATCGCGGCGACAACCGGCTTGGAACAGGCCTCGATCTTGTCGACGACGCCGGGAAGCCAGGGTTCGCGCATGCCGATGTCGAATTCGGCGATGTCGGCGCCGGCGGGGAAGGTGCGACCCTTGGCCGAAATGATCGCGGCCTTGATGCCCGTGTCGCTTTCGATCTCCGCGATCGCGGCGGCCAGACCTTCGCGGACCGACAAGCCCAGTGCGTTGACCGGCGGATTGTCGATCAGAACGACGGCAATGGCGTTCTCGACGCTCAACGTGACGGTATCGGACAGGGTCTTGGTTTCGGACATTCAGGTCGCTCCTCGTGTCTCTTTGCGTGTCTGCGCATGCACAGCCGCGCCTCGTTTCGGCGCGTTGATGACGCAGCGCGGCATAAATTACAATTGCGCAGGAAAAACCGGTCTTTTGGCGAGGTAGCGGGAATAACCGGCGAAATAATGAGAAAGCCCGTAGCAGGGCAATCCCGCTACGGGCTTTCGCATGGTCAGCGGCCGGAAGTGCCGCCCTGACGAAACCTCTATCGTTTCACACCCCAAAAGCGGGGCGGATTAACGATAATGCCTCGTAGTGGACTTCACCGACCTCTCTGCTGAACCATGAGACATCGGATCACCTCCTTTCGCGCCGGGGCCAAGATTTAGCCGCGTGCCGCAAGCCCCCAAGTTAGCCTGCGAGCGGCGGGGTCGGGCGGTGTATCCGAGCGATCTGAGGCCTTGCGCCTGGCTATCGCCGTTCCGCTCCGTCCTTGATTCGAGAGACTACTTTTTTGGCGCTGCACAACAAGTCTTGCGTGAAACTTATTCACTGTCATAATCGATGACTTCGGGAATTGGCCTTGCGGCAAACCTATGAAAAAACAGGGTTTGTCCGCGCCGACCGGCTCGTGCTTACAGCCCCCGAAGTCCTCCATCAGACCGTTGTTCAGGCCCGCCGCGGTGGGCGGTGCACAACTATCCACAGTCGTGTTGGGGTACCCGAATTTTAGCGGCAATCCTCGACCACGCGGGCGATCTCCGGCCAGCTTGGCAGATAGAGCGCAGACAAGCCCGGAACCTGCACCGCGACACGGCCACGGCTGAAGATCATAGCGTCGAGAATCGGGTCGTAGGGCTGCAGCGTCGCGACGGTGTAGGCCGACGGAGTTGTCACTGCGCCTGCGGGCAAAGTGCGGTCCGCTTCGGTCGAAGTGATGTGCATCGATGTCGCGCCCGGACCGGTGCCCGCGCGCCACAACTTCACCTGGCGGTTCGCCGGTTCGCAGGCGAGAATGAATTTCGCATCGCCATTCGCTTCGCCGAAAACGGCGCGGGTCGCGGTGCCGCTGCTGACATATTGCCAGTCGCCAGCGGTAAGCGGCGCGTCGAGCCAGCCCGAGGGTGCTTCTGAAACCGGCGGCGGAGTAGGCGTCGGTGTCGGCGCGGGAGCAGGGGCAGGGGCAGGGGCCGGCGGCGGGGCCGAGACAGGCTCAGGCGCGGGCGGCACACAGGAGGCAAGGCCAAGCCCCGTCGCCGCGACGGCAGAGCCCATCAGCAGCCACGTGCGGCGCATCGCCTTGCGGGCAATGGTATTGCGCTGGGTTTCGGAAAGGGCGGGCACGTCGTCGCTTGGCGTCATGCGCGCGTTATGCGAAGGGCTGGCCTCGCACTCAAGCCCCTTGACGCCAAACCGGTTTTCCTTTTCGCCCGTCCGATGATCAAGCCACCTGCCAGCAAGCCGAAAAAGCAGCGCGTGGACCAGATGCTGGTCGAACGCGGCCTCGTCGAAAGCCGAAGCCGCGCGCAGGCGCTGATCATGGCGGGCACGGTCTTCACCGGCGAGACCAAGTTGGCGAAGGCGGGGCAGCAGCTCCCCGAGGACGCGCCGCTCGAAGTGCGCGGGCGCGATCATCCCTGGGTCAGCCGTGGCGGCATCAAGCTGGCCCATGCTATCGACGAATTCGGCCTCGACCCCAAGGGCGCGACCGCGATGGATATCGGCAGTTCGACCGGCGGGTTCACCGATGTCCTGCTGCAAAAGGGCGCAGAACACGTTTTCGCCGTCGATTCGGGTACGAACCAGCTGGCGTGGAAACTGCGTCAGGATGAGCGTGTGACCGTGCTCGAACAGACCAGCGCCCGTATCCTGACCCCCGAACACATCGACCGCCCCTGCAACTGGGTCGTCTGCGACGCCAGCTTCATCGGACTTGCCAAAGTCCTCGAAGTGCCGCTCGCGCTCGCCGCGCCGAACGCAACGCTTGTCGCCCTTATCAAGCCGCAATTCGAGGTGGGTCGAAACGAAGTCGGCAAGGGCGGCGTCGTGCGTGATCCGGCGCTGCACGAACGGGTCTGCGATGAAGTCACCGACTGGCTGGAATCGATCGGGTGGACCGTGAAGGGCCTGACGACCAGCCCGATCACAGGGCCCGAAGGCAATGTCGAGTTCCTCGTCTGGGCGGAACGCGGCTGACCCCTCGCGCGTTCAGGTGGCATGGACACCAAGATCGCATCCCCTGATACCTCCCGTTCGGTCCTCAAATGGGCCATCCTGACCGTTCCCGTCGTCGTCGTACTGGGCCTCCTGTCCGGCTGGGCCTCGGGCTCTGGCGGGGACGGGGAATGGTTCAGTTCGCTGGTAAAGCCAGACATCTACCCGCCGTCCTACCTGTTCGGCGTGGTCTGGACGATCCTCTACGTCCTCATGGGCTTCTCGCTCGCCTTCGTGCTGGCCGCGCCGCCCACGCCGTTCAAGCGGTTTGCCGTGACGATCTTCGCGGTGCAGCTGGTGGTGAACGTGCTGTGGTCGCCGATCTTCTTCAGCGCCCACCTCATCGCCTTTGCCTTCTTCTGGATCGTGCTGCTGATCGTGCTTGTACTGGCGACGATGGCCTATTTCGCGCGGGTCAGCCGTACAGCGATGCTGCTGCTTGTCCCCTACCTTGCGTGGATCTGCTTTGCCGCGGTGCTGAACCTGCGATTCTGGCAGTTGAACTGATCGGTTATCGGGGCCACATAGGAACCATGCAGAGCGACAATCCCCGTATCTCGGACATCACCCGCATGTTCACCGCAGCCGCTGGTACTTTTGCCGGCATGGCGCAGGAATCGGCCGAAGCTGCCCGCGAACGCTTCAAGGAAGCGCTGGGCGGCATGGACTTCGTCAGCCGCGAGGAATTCGAGGTGGTGAAGGAAATGGCCGTGAAGGCGCGGGAAGAGAACGACAAGCTGGCCGAGCGTATCGCCACGCTCGAAGCCGAAGTCCTGCGCGCCGCCTCCAAGAAGGCCGCCGCCCGCAAGACCCCGGCCAAGAAGGACGCGCCCGAGGGCTGAGACTACGGCCTCAATGAAGTCGATAGTGTGCTGTCCCAAGAAAGATGCCGGTTATCGGATTTTCGTCGGCGTCAAGCGCCGGGGTGAACTTGGCGTACCGCCGCCAGTTCCTGCAAGTGAAGTCGGCCAGGCTTTTCGACGCAAGGTTCTGTGTGACTCGGCATTCGGCAGGTTTTCCTTTTTCGTCGACGATGAGTATGAACGTTACGTCGCCCTGTTCGGCGTTAATGATTGCTGTTGAAGGATAATCGATGAGTACCTCATTCTCGTTGTAGTTGAGCAATTCAACAGGGCGAGAGCGGTTACGCAGCGTGACGGGGTCGACCCCCATCTCGGATATCAGATTGTCGAGACATGTCCGGAGCGCGTTGAAAGGTGCTTTCAAACTCCCGGTCATGTAAGCGAGGTCCGCACCGGTTTCATCCGTGAGAAACAACCCCTCGACACCGGCTTCGGTTGTCATACGCTCTGCCTCGTTCCGATAGTCTTCATCCGAAGGATTATCGGTCAACCCTGCAACATTGTGACCAAGCCCGGCTTCGAACATCAGACCGGTTCCTGCTTCGAACTTGATAGGTGTGACCTTACCCGCTTCCTGGGCCTCAGCCATCTCCGACCAACGGAACTTCAATCCCTTGGTGTCGAGTTTGCTTGGATAGACCAGCACGTCAAAGCCCGCCTTTCTTCCAGATGGCGCCGCGAATTCGAGCGTAGATTTCTGTTCGCCCTCGCCGAACGTGGCCCAAAGCCTGCAGCTGCTGTCGGCGTAATCCATGACCCAGGCTGACGATTTTTCGAGCTTTAGCTGTTCTGCCGACGCGCTCGAGGCCATGCCCGTCGCGACCATGCCGAGCGCGGTTGCAAGCGCTTTGGATTTCATTGATTTTGGTTCCTTACTGTTAGAAACGGCTTGTCAGATGTCGATCTAAACTGCCTGTTTCTACTCTTGAACATAAACGATGTCGGTCTGCCAGATTCCTTTGATGGGCGATCCGTCGCGGCCAATCGCGGGTTCGAACTTGGCGACCTTCTTGATCAGGTCGCACGACTCCTTCATCACATTTTCAGGTTCCATTCTGAAAAGTGTGTGGCAGGCCGTGACTGCGCCGGTTTCGTCGATGTCGAGGCGTATGCTGTTATGGAACCTGCTATAACGAGCGGCTCTTTCTTGCGGAAATAGGCTCACGAAACGCCGAACCCATTTCTTGTAATCGATCGGCTTTGGGCTGCTGATACGTGCCTTGTAGGCCGCAACGTCTATGCCCCAGTGTCGCATCAGTTCGTCAGTGCACTTTCGCATGGCGTCGAAGGCTGGACGCAAGTTACCGGTCTTGAAAATGACGTCCGATCGCAGGCCCTTCAGCAGGTACAGGCCATCGGCCTTCGCCTCGGCGTCTTGCAACAGTCCTACAACGACAAGCGGCGGCGTTTCTTCTGTCTTTATTTCCGGGTCCAGAAACGTGTGGCTGAAGATGACCCCATCGTGATCGTCTACTTCAATAAGAGACTTTGCCTTCTCCTCCCGATCGGGCCCATCTTCGCTCCAGCGTATTGTTAAGTCACGGCCCTGCCTTTGCTTTAACCCCTTGCCGTAGACCATGACATCGAAACTGTCAGAAGGACCGTACTGCTGGAACTCCAGCATATAGGGCTTGCCTTCGCCATCGTCCTCCTCGCTACGGAAGGCGCGGCGCAGTTTGCAGCTATCCTCGGCATAATCCATGACCCACGGGGTCGAAGGGAGCAGCGGAAGCGGCTGGTCTTCGCCAAAGGCTGGATGCGACACGGCCAGGGAAAGAAGCCCGGCCCCCAAGAAAAGCTTCTTCATGACAGCAGGTTAGGCGAGAGGCCCCTAAAAGGTCAAACGTCTGCGCGCTTGCCAGCCGCGCTTATGCCCGCCACATCCATTACCCATGGAAATCCGCGCCCCCGCCATTGTCTGCGCCAGCCGCGCCCACGGAGAGACTGCGGCCATTGCTCGGGTGTTTACGCGCGAATTCGGGATGCTGGCGGGCTATGTCGCGGGCGGGCGGGGCAGGCGGATGCGGCCCGTGCTGATCCCCGGCAACGTGGTCGAGGCGGACCTTCGCGCACGCTCGGCCAGCCAGTTGCCGTTCCTTAAACTCGAACTCGTCACCAGCCGCGGGCCCTGGCTGACCGAGCCTTTGCCCGCCGCCGCGATCGGCTGGGCGACGACGCTGGCAGCCTCGGTCCTGCCCGAACACAATACCTATCCTGCGCTCCACGATGCGCTTTCGGGGCTGCTGGAGGCAATCTGCAATGCGCCCTCGGCGCGGATGTGGGCGCTGGCCATGGCGAAGTACGAGGTGCTGACCTTGCGCGAACTGGGGTTCGGCGGGGGCGAGATACCTCCGGTGGCAGAGGACTGGGACGAAATTCTTGCCCTTCTGGACGGCAGCGGGCGGCAATTATCCCGCAGGCTGCTTGCAGATCGCCGCACGAATGTTATGGGCGCGCGCGAAGTCATGATGCAGCGGCTTGCCCGGATCTCCGGCGGCTGAGCCTGCTGCCCCAGAGCATCGACCCAAAGAGCACCGAAAGGCACAGCACATGAAGATCGCGGTTTTCCCCGGCGACGGTATCGGCCCCGAAGTCACGGCACAGGCGCTGCGCGTGCTCGATGCCCTGCCGCTTCAGGTCTCGCTGCTCGAAGGCGATGTCGGCGGCGTTGCCTACAAGCGCCACGGCCACCCGCTGCCGGAAGAAACGCTGGTCGCCGCGCGTGAGGCCGATGCGATCCTGTTCGGCGCGGTCGGCGATTTCGACTGCGATCACCTCGAACGCCATCTGCGCCCCGAACAGGCGATCCTCGGCCTGCGCCGCGAATTGAACCTGTTCGCCAACTTGCGCCCCGCCAAGGTGTTCGAGGGGCTGGAGCATACCAGCGCGCTGAAGCCCGAGATCGCGGGCGCCATCGACCTCTTGATCGTGCGCGAGTTGAACGGCGACGTCTATTTCGGCGAAAAGGGCATGCGCAAGACCGACGCGGGCCTGCGCCAGGGCTATGACATCATGTCCTATGACGAAGCCGAAGTGCGCCGCATCGCCGTCGCCGGTTTCGAAGCCGCGCAGAAGCGCCGCGGCCGCCTGTGCAGTGTCGACAAGGCCAACGTGCTGGAAACCAGCCAGCTGTGGCGCGACGTGGTGATCGAAACCCACGCCGACTTCCCCGACGTGGAACTGAGCCACATGTATGTCGACAACGCGGCGATGCAGCTGGTGAAGAACCCGGGCCAGTTCGACGTCGTCGTCACCGGCAACCTGTTCGGCGACATCCTGTCGGACCAGGCCTCGATGTGCGTCGGTTCGATCGGCCTCTTGGCCAGTGCCTCGCTGGGCGATCGCAAGACCGAGTACGGCACGTTCGGCCTTTACGAACCGATCCACGGCAGCGCGCCCGACATCGCGGGCAAGGGCATCGCCAATCCGATGGCAACCGTCCTCAGCCTTGCCGAACTGCTGCGCCACTCGCTCGGCCAGGAAGAACTGGCCGCACGTGTGGAGAACGCGGTTGCCAAGACGCTGGCCGATGGTATCCGTGGCGGCGATCTGGGCGGGGATTCGAATTGCGCCGAAATCGGTGACGCAATCTTAACGCGCCTCTGATAACATTGCGAAAATTCATCTGGCTGGGGGGCCTCATGAAATTTGGATTCGGTGCGTCTGATACGGACGCGACAGACAAGCGGCCTTGCACCCTGTGCGGGCTTGAGATGGTCTATCTGATCGGGATTCCGCTGGCGGTTTGGATGTCGTCTGCGGACATGTGGCTCTATCCTGCGGTCAACTTCACGCTCGTTGCGCTCGTCGTTTTGACTGTGACGCGGCTGGGCTGGGCGCTTTCGTGGCTTCTGCTTTCGGCAGGATGCATCGGTTTCCTGATCTTCGTTCCGATGGGCGCGATGTTCCAGTTTTCGCGGTTCGCCGGTAGCGATATGGCCTACCTGCGCTTTGCGCTGATCATGTTCATGGGAACGGCGACGCTCGTCCTCTTGTGGATGCCGTCGACGACGCGCTGGCTGCGCGCAAGGGGAGGGCGTTTCGCCAACGTGCTGCTTTGACGTCCGGCTGGACGAGGCGCGCATTTGCGGCGATTGAGTGCAAAGATGCTGAAACTCGCCGTTATTCTTCCGACATTCAACGAACGTGACAACCTCGCCTCGCTGGTAAAGCGCATGGCGGCCTCGCTCGACAGTGCGCTGGGCATCGGGGGGTGGGAGGCGATCTTCGTCGACGACAATTCGCAGGATGGCACGGCGGAAGAAGCGCGGACTCTATCACGCGCAGACCACCGCGTCCGCGTGATCCAGCGCATCGGCAGGCGCGGCCTTGCCAGCGCTGCGATCGAGGGGATGATGGCGACCGCTGCGCCCTATGTTGCGGTGATGGACGCTGATCATCAGCATGACCCCGCGCTACTGCCGCTGATGGTGCAGGCGCTGGAAAGCGGGGAGGCGGACGTCTGTGTCGCCAGCCGTTTCGCGCCGGGGGCCAGCATGGCCGAATGGAACCGCCCCGACCGCGAAAAACAGTCCGAACTTGCCAACCGCATCGCGCGCAAGCTGACCGGTGTCGAACTGTCCGATCCGATGAGCGGCTATTTCATGATGCCCGCACGAACGCTGCGCGATGTTGCGCCGCGTTTGTCGGGGATCGGGTTCAAGATCCTGCTCGACATCCTCTCGACGTCGGAGCGCAAGTTGACGGTCAAGGAATTCCCGCTGTCGTTCGCGGCGCGGGCAGCAGGAGAATCCAAGCTGGACCAGGCCATCGCGTTCGAGTTCCTCGTCGGTCTCTACGACAAGACGCTGGGCCGCTTCATCCCGACGCGCTTTGCCCTCTTCGGCACGATCGGCGCGCTGGGCGTGGTGGTGCACCTTGCCGTGCTGTGGCTGCTTTACAAGATGTTCGGGACGGGGTTTCTTTACGGTCAGATCGGCGCGGTGATCGCGGCGATGACGTTCAACTTCATCCTCAACAACGAACTGACTTATGCCGACAAGCGCATCCATTCGCTGGGCGGTCTGATCGTGGGCTGGCTGAAATTCGCGCTGACTTGTTCGATCGGGGCTTTCGCGAATGTCGGCGTGGCAGAGGCGCTTGTCAGCCGCGGGGCACACTGGGTGCTGGCCGCGATTGCGGGTATCGTTATCGGGTCTGTATGGAACTACGCCCTGTCCAGCCGCTTCGTCTGGGGCCGGTTCTAGACCTCGGAAATCTTGCGCAGCCGTTCTGCGGTCCGCGAAGCCTTGCCCTTTTCCATGTCCTGGCAATCGCTTTCGATAAGCTGATCGATCTGGTCCGCCGCACGCGCCAGCACGTTCTGCAGCGCGAGCTTCTCCTGCTGCGAATTGGCGAGCGCGTGGCGCAGCTCGTCCTTGCTTTGCTCAGTGTTGCGATCTGGTTCCGGGCTGTCCGTCATCTCACCGAAACAATCGCCAAAGCGCCTTCGGGTTCCGATCAGCGCCAGTTCTGGAACCATGCATAGTCGGCAAAACTGGTCTTCTTGGCCAGCGGCTGGGTCGTCAGGATCGGAAGAAAGTAGACGAACAGCAGCACGCTGGCTCCGATAAAGGCCGGTGCCAGTCGCCGGTGCAAACGCCACGGCGGATTGCGCCAGACCCAGTGGTCGAGCGCCAGTGCCAGCGCCACCATCAGGAACTGCGCGCTGATCAGGTAGTGGTAGTAGAACTGCACCGGCTTTGGCGCGACGATCCAGAGCGCCAGTGCCGCGGCCCATGCACCCGCCGCCATCAGGCAGTCCATCCGGCCACGCACCAGCCCCAGCCAGAGGCACCCGACAAGGCCCAAGAGGCCCGTCAGCATCGTGATCGGATTGCCGAGGAACAGCATCCCGCGCCAGTCGCCTTCGTACTCTTCGTAGAAGTACCAGATCGGCCGCCAATCGATCACCCACTGCCACCAGCGCGACATGTAGGGATGGTCCTTCTTCACGCTCTCCTGCAGGTCGAGCATGTATCCTTGCCACGACACCGGCCCGTGGAAACGCGGGTTCGGATTATCGAGCAGCCAGATCGTCGTGTAGCTCGCCAGATAGACCGCCACTGGCAGCAGCGCGAGCCAGACGAACGCCTCATATATCGTCATGTCGCCCAAGGGCCGACGTGCATCCTTGAACGCCAAGGCGCGCATGTTGCCGAGGAAGATGCAGGCACCCGCAAAGGCGATGACCGGTGCAGCATTCCACTTCACCGCCAGCGAGAGCCCAAACAAGATGCCCGCCAGTATCACCCGCGGGCGCACAGCCTTGCCCGTGCCCGCCGCGACCAGCGACCAGCAGCCCAGCATCAGGAATCCCAGCATGTAGATGTCGAGCATCGCCACCCGCGACTGGACCAGCAGCAGGAAGTTCGAAGCCACCAGCACGCCCGCGGCCAATGAGGCAAAGCGCGAGCCGCTGGCGAGCCACGTCATCCGCATCATCGCGAACAGCGTCAGCATCCCGAACAGCACCGAACCCGCGCGCCACCCCATGGGCTTGTCACCAAGCAGGTGGATCGATGTCGCGATCAGCTGCTTGCCCAGTACGGGGTGTTCGGGGTTCAGCAGGATTTCGCCTGCCACCCACGCTCTTGCAGCGGGCAGGTAATGGGTTTCATCGAAGATCGGAATCGCCACTTCGGCAAAGCCCCAGAGGGCCAACGCGGCAAAGACCAGCGTGATCAGCAGCATCCAGCCGATCGGATCGCTCTCTCGCCTGGTGGTGTTCGCAATCGGCTGCATCGCCTTGGCGGGTAACGTCAGGCGGTCAGGCTTGCAATCGCGATTGCATGGGCCACGGGGCGGCGCTAACGGCAGGGCCATGAAACGCACGACAGGACAGGACCGCTCGATCACTCGCAACTGGCGTCCGGCCACGCAGGCCGTTCGCGCAGGCACCTGGCGCAGCGAGATGGGTGAGACCAGCGAAGCGATCTTCGCCACTTCCGGCTATACCTACGAAGACGCGGCAACGCCTGCCGCGCGCTTTGCGGGTGAGCAGGACGGCATGACCTATTCGCGTCTGCAGAACCCCACCGTACAGATGCTGGAAGAACGCATCGCCATCCTCGAAGGGGCAGAGGCGTGCCGCACGCAGGCATCGGGCATGGCCGCGATGACCGCAGCGCTGCTCTGCCAGCTTTCGGCAGGCGATCACATCGTCGCCGCGCGCGCCGCCTTCGGTTCGTGCCGCTGGCTGGTCGACAGCCTGCTGCCGCGCTTCGGCGTCGAGGGCACGGTCATCGACGCGACCGACAATGCCGCGTGGGAAGCCGCGATCCGGCCCAACACCAAGGTCTTCTTCTTCGAGACTCCGGCAAACCCGACTCTCGACATCGTCGACCTCGAATATGTCTGCGGGCTTGCGAAAGCGCACGGCATCACGACTGTCGTCGACAATGCCTTCTGCACGCCGATCATGCAGCGTCCGATGGATTTCGGTGCCGACGTTGTGGCTTATTCTGCGACAAAACTGATGGACGGGCAGGGCCGCGTGCTGGCCGGTGCCGTCTGCGGCAGCGAGGAATTCATCCAGGACAAGCTGCTTCCGTTCCAGCGCAACACCGGGCCGAACCTGTCGCCGTTCAATGCGTGGGTCGTGCTGAAGGGGCTGGAAACGCTCCACCTGCGCGCGCGCCAGCAGTGCGACAATGCGCTGAAACTGGGCCGTTTCCTTGAGGACCGGGTGCCCACGATCCTGCATCCGGGGCTTGAACGCCATCCGCGTCACGCGCTGGCGATGAAGCAGATGACGATGCCGGGCTGCATCTTTTCAATCGTTCTCGACGGCGGTCGCGAGCAGGCGCACGCCTTTCTCGACGCGTTGGAGCTTATAGATCTTTCGAACAATATCGGGGACGCGCGGTCCCTTATGTGCCATCCTGCCAGCACGACTCACCATTCGGTCGGACCGGAAGCACGGGCCGAGATGGGTGTGTCGGAAGGAATGTTGCGCCTGAATGTCGGACTTGAGGATGCGGACGATCTCATCGAAGACCTCGCGCGGGGGCTGGCGGCGGCTGGTCTCTAGGAACGTGTTGCGCGCGATCCGCCGGATCGGCACTTGAAGTTCGATTCCGATCTTGACGATGGTCGGCCCGAAGGCCGCGCTTCGCGCACCTCGGGCGATGCGGTAGACCTGCAGATCGGGGGAGGCGCGCCTGCGTTTCCCTCCGTTGCGCCCGAAGCCTTGCTGGCCGCGATCATCGAGGGTTCGGACGACGCGATCGTCTCGAAGACGCTCGACGGTATCGTGACAAGCTGGAATCCGGGGGCCGAGCGGCTCTTCGGCTATACCGCGTCCGAAATGATCGGGCAGTCCGTCCGCAGGCTGATCCCCGAAGAACGCCAGATGGAGGAGGACGCGATCCTTCGCCAGATCGCGGCGGGGCGGCGGGTCTCCTCGCTCCACACCACACGCCTGCGCAAGACGGGTGCATCGGTGCGCGTCTCGGTCACCGTGTCGCCGGTGCGCGACGAACACGGCAAGATCATCGGCGCCAGCAAGATCGCCCGCGACGTCGGCGCGCTGGAACTGGCGCGCCAGCAACTGGCCGAGAGCGAACGCCGCTTCAAGATGCTGGCCGACAACATGTCGCAGCTGGCGTGGATCGCGGATTCGAAGGGCTGGATCTTCTGGTACAACAAGCGCTGGTTCGACTACACCGGCACGACCCTGTCCGACATGGAAGGGTGGGGCTGGAAACAGGTCCACCACCCCGACCACGTCGACCGCGTCGTTGAACGCATCCAGCGCAGCTGGGACAGTGGAGAGATCTGGGAAGACACGTTCCCCTTGCGCGGACGCGACGGGCGCTATCGCTGGTTCCTGTCACGGGCGCGGCCGATCAAGGATGAAAACGGCGAAATCGCCTACTGGTTCGGCACCAATACCGACGTCACCGAACAACGCGCGCAGGCGGAATCGATCGAGACGCTGCTGACCGAGGTGAACCATCGGTCCAAGAACATGCTGACGGTGATCCAGTCGCTCGCCCGCCGGTCTGCGCCGGGCAATGACGACTTTCTGAAGCGCTTCGTTCGCCGCTTGGAAGCGCTGGCCGCGAACCAGGACCTGTTGGTGCGCCGCGCATGGACGCGGGTGGAAATGCACGAACTCGTTCGCGCGCAGCTGGCCTTCGCGCTCGACATCGCAGGGACGCGGATCGAATACGACGGGCCGGAAGTGGACATTACCTCGCGCGCGGCGGAAACGCTGGGCATGGCGCTGCACGAACTGGCGACCAATGCACTGAAGTACGGCGCGCTGTCGGTCGATGGCGGCAAGGTGTCGATCGTCTGGGAAGACCGCGACGGGCGCTTCCAGCTGACGTGGCGTGAAACCGGCGGGCCCGAAGTCATGCCGCCGACCCGCACCGGGTTCGGCACTTCGGTCATTCGCGACATTCCGGTGACCGCACTGGATGCGACGACCAGCCTCAACTTCTCGCAAGGCGGGGCCAGCTGGTTCTTCGAGTGCGATTCGGACACCGTCATCGCGCACTAACGGCGGCACTTTCCACCATATCGGGCCTCCGGGATTTGCGGGGGCGGGGGGTGATCGTCTAGGCTGCTATATGAAATGATGAACCAGTTCTTCGATCACGTAGCCACTACCAACGGCATAACCGTGCGGGTTTCCGCAAGCTTCCTGCCGGAACAGTCGCAGGTTGCCGCGGGGCGCTGGTTCTGGGCCTATCACATCCGGATCGAGAACGAGGGTGAAGAGGCCGCTCGCCTCGTCACGCGGCACTGGCGGATCACTGACGGGAATGACCGCGTCAGCCTTGTCGACGGCGAAGGCATCGTCGGCGAAATGCCGCGGCTGGAACCGGGCGAAAGCCACGACTACGTATCGGGCTGCCCGCTCGAAACCTCGCTTGGTTCGATGGAAGGATACTATGGCTTCGTCCGCGACGACGGCACGAAGTTCGAGGCGGCGATCCCGTTCTTCCCGCTCGCCGCCCCGGCTACCGCGCGCTGATCTAGCGCGCCTTGCCGATCCCCGGCACGATCATCCCGACCCGCTTGCGATAATCGGTATAGGCCTCGCCCAGCGCATGGGTGAGGTCGCGTTCCTCCCACCGGATCGCCATCAGGACATAGACCGACATCACCCCTGCGAAGAGCAGGTGCCCCACGGTCATCACCGGAATGGCCCAGAACGCGATCAGCATCCCGAAATAGAGCGGGTGGCGCACATAGCGGTAGAACATCGGCTCGCGGAAGCGCGGCGCATGGTCGTTCTTGCCCGTGAAGCCGAACCACGCCTGCCGCAGGCCGAACAGTTCGAAATGGTCGAGCATCCACGTCGACAGGAACACGATGGTCCACCCGATCGCGAACAGTCCCCAGAGCACGACCGCCGCGGTGCCTTCGGTTGCCCAGACCACGGCCGGAATCGGCTGCCAAAGCGCGAACATGATCCACAGCACGCCCACGGTGGCGAGGACATAGACGCTGCGCTCAATGCTCGGATGGACGAACTGTGTCAGCTTCCGCTTGAAGCCGCTTCGCGCCATGACCGAATGCTGCAGCCCGAACAGCGAGATCAGGAAGACGTCGACGACCGCCGCCGCGACGGGATCGAGCGCACCGCCCGCATCGATGGTTTTCGGTGCGAAGACATTGCCGACGAACGCGGCGAGATAGAGGAACGTCGCGAAGAAAAGCAGATATGACGCGACGGCGAAAACGAGGCGAATGGCACCCATGACGAGTCCTCCCCAACAGGACATCGCGACCCCCGAATGGGCCGATCATACCATCATTAAGCGAATTTGCTAAGTGACCGGCACGGGCGCGTCAGCATCGTCCTCTACTGGCGGGTGCATGATCGCCCAGCCGGACAGGAACAGCCCCGCCACCAAGGGGCCGGCCACAATGCCGCTGACTCCGAAGGCCGCGATGCCGCCGAGGGTCGATACCAGAATGATCCAGTCCGGAATCCCCGTGTCGCGCCCCACCAGGATAGGTCGCAGCACGTTGTCCGCCATGCCGATCACCGCGACACCCGACACGATCACCATGACGCCCTGCCAGATGTCGCCGATCGCCAGAAGATAGACCGCCGCAGGCAGCCAGACGATGGCAGGACCAAGCGCGGGCAGAAGCGAAAAGATCGCCATCAGCAATCCGAACAGCACGGCGGCAGGCAGGCCCGCGATCCAGAACGTGATCGCACCCAGCGCACCTTGCACCAGTCCGACGACGACAGAGCCCTTGATCGTCGCGCGGATGATCGCGACGAACCGGTCCACGACCTGCCGCGAAACTTCCGGCGGCATGGGGAGGGCGCGGCGCACGGCATGGCCAATGGCGCGCCCGTCGCGCAGCAGGAAATAGGTTACGTAAAGGCCGACGCCGAAGCTCAGTACGAAGCCCAGCGCGCCGCCGCCGATGGCGATCGCCCGCGTCGCGATAAATCCCACGGATTCGCGCGCTATCTCCGTCACCTTGTCGCGCAGCATCTCGAATTCGCCGTAGCCCGAATTGTCGAGCAAAACCTGCATTCTCGCAGGCAGCCCGTCGCGCACGCGGTCGAAGATGGTGCCGGCATCGAACTGCTGGTCCTGAAGGGCAAGGTAGATGCCGGTCGCCTGATCGACGACCATCGTGCCGATCACCATGGCCGGAACCAGCACGGCAACCGTGATGATCAATAGCGAAGCCAGCGCGGCATAGTTCTTCCGCCCGCGCAGGATCAGCAACATCCGGCGGTTCAGCGGTTGGAACATGATCGCGGCCAACAAGGCCCAGAACAACGGCGGCAGGAAGGGCCACGCGATAAAGAGCGTCGCTGCCGTGATCGCGGCAAGGAACAGCAGGAAGCCGCCGCGTTCGATCCGATCCCTGTCCCACTCCTTGCCCATGCAAATCACCCCGTATCCAACCGGGCGCAGGATACCGCCGCCCCGCGCAAGTGTCTGCCCGTCCGCAGCTTTAGTCCCCGACTTGCGAAACGGCCCATCGCCTTCGCCAGACTTCTTCGCCCGTTGCCCAAATCGCCGGCTGGGCTTATGGCGCGGCTTGCAATGAAGCGGACGCATCTTCCCCTTAATGGCCTGCGCGTGCTCGACGCCGCGGCACGGCACTTGTCGTTCACCCGTGCGGCGGACGAACTGGCCGTGACTCCGGCCGCCGTGGGCCAGCAGATTCGCGCGCTCGAAGACCTGCTCGGCGTCGTGCTATTCCGCCGCACGCCCAAGGGGCTGGAACTGACCGACGAAGCGATTGCCGGTCTCGATTCCCTGCGCGAAGGGTTCCTGCGTTTCGAGGAAGCGGTCGAGGCGATGCAGGCGGGGCAGTCCAGCCACAACTTCACCTTTGCCGCGCCGCGCGACTTCTTCGGCGCGTGGTTCGCGCACCGGCTGGCCGATTTCCGCAAGGAAAACCCCGACACCCGCTTTCACATGGCAGGCGGCGCGCAGACCGACTTTACCGAGGCGAACCTCGACTTCGCGGTGCGCCTAGCAGACGGCCCCGGCGACCACGAAGGCGTCCTGCTTAGGCCGGGGCGCGTCGTCGTCGTCGCGGCGCCCGATGGTGCGCGCGGCTGGATTGCATGGCCCGGCGGCCCCGCGCCCGAAGGCGAGGAAGAGACGATGCAGGTCGGCGCGACCGGACAGGCCCTCGCCGCTGCCGCCGCGGGCCTTGGCCGCACGCTCCTGCCGCTGGAATTGGTCGAACGCGCGATCGAGGCGGGCGAGCTGGTGGCCGAGGGCGAGGTCGAGGAGAACCGGTATGGCTACTGGTTCGTCGCGCCGCGCCCGCAGTGGCGGCAAAAGAAAGTGAAGGCGCTGGTCGAGTTCCTCACGCGCGTCTGATTTTGGGCCTGATCTAGCGCGGGATCATTCGCCATGCCGCCTCGGTGGCGGGGATCCTGCCTTTGAGCCCACCTTCGACGTCGCGCTCTTCCAGACAGGTCAGGTCGTAATCGCCTGCGAACAGCCGCTCGACTTCGGCAGTGTTGATCGAGAAGGGCGGACCCTCCATCTGCGACTGGTCGTAGGCGAATGTGATCAGCAGGCGTTTCGCAGCAGGCGTCAGGGCGCGGACCTGATGCGCATAGTTGTCGCGCATCGAAGCGGGCATGGCGACCAGCGAAGCGCGGTCGTAAACGGCATCCACGCCGCTCAGCGTCGCACCGTCGAGCGCGAATAGATCGCCCGCGTAGATCGTGATCGAGCCTGCGGAAAAGCGTGTCAGGCTGCCGTGTCCGGCAATCTCGGGCGCGACGTCCATTTCCTCGAAGAACTGGCCGACGGCCTTGGCGCTCAATTCAACGCCGACGACCTCGAAACCTTGCGCGGCGAGCCAGGCCATGTCGTGCGCCTTGCCGCACAGGGGCACAAAGATGCGCGCGCCTTCTGCAAGGTCCAGCGAGGGCAAGTGACGGACCAGCAGGTCGTTTGCTTCCCCCTCATGAAATCCGATCTCCATCGCGTCCCAGCGAGCGTGCCAGAAATCGGCTTCCATCAATCCATTCCTTGTCTTGCGATCCGTACGGTTAAGTTTCGCAAGGCTCATAATGCAAACGGCCCCGCCCGGTAAGGGGCGGGGCCGCTCCCCCACGTCTGGTCGCCGCCGTCAGGGCAGGCGCCAGACAATTCTGCTGGAATACGTGCCGGGTATGGCATCCCCGTTACCGTCGCGCGCGGCTTCGAACTTTGCCCGCCTGGACAGGGATGTGCAGGCCGCCTTGTCGAGATCGGCCGCGCCGCTCGACGAGGTGACGGTGCAATCGGTAACCTGCCCGCGCGCATCGATGGTCAGGCGGAAGCCGGTGGTCCCTTCGATCCCTCGGCGGATCATGCGCGACGGATAGTCATCCTGCGTGACCCAGGTGCCGGGATTGCCGCGGGGTGCGGCGGCCTTGGGTGTGTAGAGCGGTGCGGGCTGCGTCGCCTCTACGGGAAGCTCGATGATCTCGTTCGAGCGGCTCGTCGGAAAGGTGTCGGGGATAGGGATCTTTGGCACCACGAACTCGCTCGTGCGGTCGAGCGGGCTGTCCATCGGGACGATCTTGGTGTCGGGCGCGGGGACTTCGCGGATGTCTTCCTTGGGCTGCTCGATCGGGTCGAGCGGGATGATCTCGACCTTGTCCTCGGGAATGAAGATCGATTTGATCGAATCTCCGGCCTCGGTGATCACGCCGCCCGCGAACCCGGTCAGCAGGGCATATCCCAGACCTGCGTGAATGATGGCGACGGTTGCAATCGTCCGGGTCCGGTTCGGACCGTGGCTGGTATCGGAATAGGCCATTGGCACCCTCCTCGTGGGCGCTTCGGGCGCTTGTTCCAGACACGCCCTGTAAGCGCGATGAGGCGGTCAGCCTATCACGGGCCGGAACGGGTGCCTAAATCATTTGATAGAGGGCGTTTTGCCCGCCTTTAGCACTCCGGCGGGACGACCAATGCGTCGCATGGCGCGCTGGAGAGAAGCTGGCTCGCCGTGCTGCCCAGCGCCGCGTGGCGGAAGCCGCCGCAGCCTTGCGTGCCAAGCACCAGCAGGTCGGCGTCATGCGCAGCAATCGCATCCATCACCGCACGCTCTGCCCCACCGTCGCGGGTTTCGGCCTTGATGCGCTTTTTAAGGGCAGGGGAGAGCCCCGCATCGGCGAGGAATGCGTCCAGCGCCTTCTTCGCCTCTTTCTCGGTATCCTCACGCACGTGCAGCGCCTTCTGCCAGCCCGCAAAGGGCACGTGCCAGCCGTGAACCACGTGCAGCGGCGGATCGGGGAACAGTTCTCCGGCCGCGCGGATCGCGCCGGCCGAGGTTTCCGACAGGTCGGTCGCCGCCAGCAGCCGTTCGTATGCGCCATGCGCGCGGCGTTTCACCACCAGCACCGGCACCAGCGCCTGTCGCAGCAGGTGATCGACCGCGGTGCCGAGGAAATAGTCGCCGATATCGTTAAAGCGCGCCACGCCCGTCACGATCAGCTGCGCGCCCAGTTCGTCGGCAAGGCGCGGGATTTCGAGCGGGGGCGAGCCGACGGGCAGTTCCAGCCGCGCGTCCACCCCGTTGGGGATTACGTCCTGCAAGGCGGCGCGGGCGGCGTCCATGTCCTGCGCCCGCTTGCTGCCGGGCTTCACGACGTGGACGGCGACGAGTTCCACCCCCCGCAGTTTTGCCATCATCGCGGCGCGGTCGATCGCGCGGTCGTCTCTGGCGGAAAGGTTCGTGGCGACGAGGACAGGACCGTTCATGCGCCCGACCCTATGCAAACGCTCGCCATCACGCAATCCCTTCGCGTCCCTCCATCCTCGCCCGCATCAGGTCGAGCTTGCGGTTGATGGAATCGATGATCTCCTGCTCGTCCGGCCCCTCTGTCCCGGCGCGCTCTGCCTCCGAGCCATAGCGGTGGGCGCGGCGGTGGCGCAGCATGAACATGGTGAGCGCATCGTTGTGGCGGCGATACCATGCCACGACCCTGCCGCCGCTGACGACGGGGCGCAGCTCGCCCTCCATCGCGCGGATGAGCGCGGTGTCCTCCAGCCGCGCCATGCCGGCATCGACCGCCTTGTCCCACGCCCTGGCAAAGCCTTCCGCCCCGCCGCGGGAGCGCAGGCGGTAGAGCGCCTCCAGGCTCGCCCCGATTTCGCGGGCGGCCTGCGTGACAGAGCCTGTCGCGGCGAGCGCTGCGATGAAGGCGCGCTGGCGGGCCGGCGTGATCGAGTTGCGGCGGGGGCGGGCGTGGAGATAGGGCGCAAAGCCCAGCAGCGGATCGTCGGGAGAGGGCGGATCGCCCCGAAACGCGAGATAGGACGTCCGCCGCGAAGGGCGGGAGGAACTGCAATGAAGCGGACCTTCCAACCCGCCACCATCAGCGCCAATCCCCGCGCTCACCTCGTCCGGCGGAAAGACCGGCGGCTCTGCCTGCCTGAGGTCAGGCGAGGGGCGCGAAGCGCGTCTACCGGTGCGTCTCGCCGCGCGCCTTGCCTCGCGGGCTGAGGGGCACGAGCGCGCCGCGTCCCAGGCCGCGCGAAATTCCTCGCCCCCTGCCGCGTAGCGCAGCTTCTCCAGCGCCGCGACCGAGACCCCGACCCGAAGCGCCGCCTCGCCCACGAACCCGCATTGCGCCAGCACCGCGATGAAGTCCCTCTGCCGCTGCGCATCGAGCCGCGCATGAGCGGCCCGCTCGACTGGCGTGAAGGGGAAGGGATCGGACATGGACGCGCTCCGGTGCGTGGGACGGGGCGCTGGGGATTAGGGGGAGAGAGGGGGTGTAGGAAAATAAAATGTAGCTAATAGAGACCAGCTAGAAACTTTAATCGAGGGGCGCAATATGGGGCTCGGCGGAGCTGAAATACTGATAGCAATAGGGAAGACAGCAGGTGCGGTAAGCCAGCTGTCAAAGTCGTCGCCGATGATCATCAAGCAATCGAAACGGTTGTATTGGCGCTATACACGAGGGCCTGTGATCCTGCCTATTTTTGGTGCAGGCGGTGTAGGCAAATCTACCGCGGGCCGTGTAATTGCGGGGGAAGACAAAGATCGCGCGGCCCACAACTACGAAGAATCGCTTTGGACAGAAGTTATAAATCTTTCTGGAAATATTCCAGGTAAAATAAAAATAGCGCCTGGCCAATTAAGGAGAACAAACAAGCACTGGCCTAAATTATACGAAGAGATCGTAAAAAATAATTCTTACGGATTAATCAATGTTGTTTCTTATGGGTATCATGCGATCGGCACTCAAACGATAAAGGGTACCGATATATGGCAGGAGGGAATGGATGTTGGTGATTTTTCGGAGCAATATCTAGAGTCTTGCCGTAAAAAAGAGTTGGATGCCCTCAACGAGCTTGTTTCCGGCTTGTCTGCGGTATCTCGTCCGCTGTGGATGCTGACATTGGTGAACAAAAAGGATCTTTGGTTTGATCGAGAGGAGGCGGTAGTTGCGCACTATCGCGACGGGGAGTACGCGGAGGCATTGAAGAGATTGGAAGCTCGATTGGGGTCCGGTGCTTTTCAGCATGAGATCTGCCCTGTAGCCTTGACCATATCGAATTTGACATCACAATCGGGTGAGATTGTTGCGCCGGTACAGGCTGGCTATGATCTGGATGCGAGAAATAAATCTCTTCGAGATTTTATGCGAAAAATTGATTCGCTTATTGAGAAAGCGGGCGGGCAATGAGTTATAACTCCGATCCGGACAAGATTTTGAGCTTACTTTTAGAGTACACGAGCAAGCTTAGATCGGTTTGTGATGATCAGATGGAGAGAGAAATTCGCCAAAGAAACTCGCTTTGGTTCTCTGTCTTTTCTTTTATCATAGCCTTATTCATGATTGCCTTCATTTACAATCAGCAGGTGGTGCAAGGTCTGAGAATTGACCAAATGTATTTTTTCGCATTTTCATTGCTTGCGATATCGGCCATTATTTTACAGATTGCTCTTCTTGTGTTTCGTGTTTCACGTAAGTCAAATCATTGGGATGCCTTAAATATTGAGAGTATCTTATTACGCCTTATCAAATTGGCTTCAGGTGAATTTGAATATAGAAATAATACTCTAAGTGATCGCTTGGAATTTGAAATCCGACTTTCTGAGGCGGAATCAGCTTTGCGCATGTCGAGAGATGTTTTTCATGCTCGCGGTCGAGATGATCGCGAAGATCTGCATGAGCTTCGTGGTCCGTACTCTGAAATTTCGAATGCTTCTGTGTTGCGCGAGAATTGAGATTGACCCCCGCCCCAAATCCGCGTAGGGGCGCGGCCAGTCGAGGGGTTGGGTTTCTCCATCACCGCCGATCATAGAGCTGAACATTGCCGGTGATACGGTAAGGCTCGCGCCAGTCGCGGGTCTTTTTCCTTTTGGGGGAATGGGCAATTGCCCGCCCGGATATCCGTCAAAGTAACCTGCCTTGCAGGTGGAGCGTTTCGGTTCGTGCGATGCCTGATGGCGGGGCCTTATATAAAGGCCTGCCCGCCGCACTCGCCCGATCCATTCCTTCCATCGCTGGCAAACGGCTCGGCCAAGAGTTTTTTGGCCCGATCCCATTCGCACCTTCTCGATAAGGGCGCGGGGGAGGGCGCAACCCGGCGGGGGAAACCCTGTCGGCCAAGGAAGGAAGCTAAATGCCTACTATCAACCAGCTGGTCCGCAAGGGCCGCGTCCCGCAGAAGGCCAAGAGCAAGGTCCCTGCGATGGAGCAGAACCCGCAGAAGCGCGGTGTTTGCACCCGCGTTTACACCACGACCCCGAAGAAGCCGAACTCGGCACTTCGCAAGGTCGCCAAGGTGCGCCTGACCAACGGCCGCGAAGTCATCAGCTACATCCCGGGCGAAGGCCACAACCTGCAGGAGCACAGCGTTGTGCTCATCCGCGGCGGCCGTGTTCGCGACCTTCCCGGTGTCCGTTACCACGTCCTTCGCGGCGTGCTCGACACCCAGGGCGTCAAGGACCGCAAGCAGAGCCGTTCGAAGTACGGCGCGAAGCGTCCGAAGTGATCATGCCGGGGGCATGGTCATCCTCGAAAAATCGCAATCGGCGATTTTGTCGGGGATCCAGCCCCAAGGTTTTTTGAGTTCAACGCCATCCGCCTCTGGATCCCCGCCTGCGCGGGGATGACGAATTGAGAAGGTTGGCGACAAGAAGAAGGAAGCAAGCGACATGTCACGTCGTCGTCGTCCCGAAAAGCGGGAAATCCTGCCTGATCCGAAGTTCGGTGATCAGGTCCTGTCGAAGTTCATGAACAACCTCATGCTCGACGGTAAGAAGGCTGTTGCTGAAAAGATCGTCTATGGCGCTCTCGACACCATCGAAGCCAAGGCCAAGAGCGATCCGGTCCAGCTGTTCCACGATGCGCTGGGCAACGTCATGCCGCAGATCGAGGTCCGCAGCCGCCGCGTCGGTGGTGCGACCTACCAGGTCCCCGTCGAAGTCCGCCCCGAGCGTGCACAGGCGCTGGCCATCCGCTGGCTGATCACGGCGGCTCGCAACCGTCCGGAAACCACCATGGCGGCTCGCCTGTCGGGCGAACTGATGGATGCCTCGAACAACCGCGGCAACGCCGTGAAGAAGCGCGAGGACACCCACCGCATGGCAGACGCAAACCGCGCGTTCAGCCACTACCGCTGGTAAGACGTATCTGTGGCGCGGTGGCCCGAGCCCTAGTGCTCGCCTGCCGCGTCTTCAGATGGTCATATTAGTCACTATATGGGGCGGGTCTGCGGGCTCTCCCCGAACCCAATTCTTAAGCCCCTAAGGAATTTTCCATGGCGCGCGAATATCCGCTGGAACGCTATCGTAACATCGGCATCATGGCTCACATCGATGCCGGCAAGACGACCACGACCGAGCGTATCCTCTACTACACCGGCAAGTCCTACAAGATCGGCGAAGTCCACGACGGCGCCGCCACCATGGACTGGATGGAGCAGGAGCAGGAACGCGGCATCACGATCACGTCGGCTGCCACCACCACCTTCTGGACCCCCGAAGATCCGACCATGGATCCGCGCTCGGCTCCCGAAGACCTGCGTGCTGACATGCCCAAGTACCGCATCAACATCATCGACACCCCCGGCCACGTCGACTTCACCATCGAAGTCGAACGCTCGCTGCGCGTGCTCGACGGTGCGGTTGCAGTCTTCGACGGCGTAGCAGGCGTCGAACCGCAGTCCGAAACCGTGTGGCGCCAGGCTGACAAGTACGGCGTGCCCCGGATGTGCTTCATCAACAAGCTCGACCGCACCGGCGCAGACTTCTACTACTGCGTACAGTCGATCATCGACCGCCTCGGCGCGAAGCCGCTGGTGCTCTATCTCCCGATCGGCGCGGAAAGCGACCTTGAGGGCGTTGTCGACCTGGTCAACAACCGCGGCATCGTGTGGCAGGCAGAAGACCTCGGCGCGAAGTACGAGTTCGTCGACATTCCGGCCGACATGGCTGACAAGGTCGCCGAATACCGCGAGCAGCTGATCGAGACCGTCGTCGAACAGGACGATGATGTCATGGAGCAGTACCTCGAAGGTAACGAGCCCGACGTCGCGACGCTCAAGAAGCTGATCCGCAAGGGCACCATGGCGCGTGACTTCGTGCCGGTTACCTGTGGCTCGGCCTTCAAGAATAAGGGCGTTCAGCCCCTGCTCGACGCGGTTGTCGACTACATGCCGTCGCCGCTCGACGTTCCGGCCATCAAGGGCGTTCTGCCCGACAGCGATGAAGAACAGACCCGTCCGTCAAGCGACGACGAGCCGTTCTCGGCGCTGGCCTTCAAGATCATGAACGACCCGTTCGTCGGTTCGCTCACCTTCACGCGCATCTACTCGGGCAAGCTTGCCAAGGGTGCGGTCCTGAACTCGGTTAAGGACAAGAAGGAAAAGATCGGCCGCATGCTGCTGATGCACTCCAACAACCGTGAAGACATCGATGAAGCCTTCGCGGGCGACATCGTTGCTATCGCGGGCCTCAAGGAAACGACGACCGGTGACACGCTGTGCGCACCGAACGCTCCGATTATCCTTGAGCGCATGGAGTTCCCCGAGCCGGTTATCGAACTGTCGGTCGAACCCAAGACCAAGGCTGACCAGGAAAAGATGGGCGTCGCCCTCAACCGCCTGGCTGCTGAGGACCCCTCGTTCCGCGTTACGACCGATCACGAATCGGGCCAGACGATCATCAAGGGCATGGGCGAGCTGCACCTCGACATTCTTGTCGATCGCATGAAGCGCGAGTTCAAGGTCGAAGCCAACGTCGGTGCGCCGCAGGTTGCTTATCGCGAATACCTCGGCAAGCCGGTCGACGTCGACTACACCCACAAGAAGCAGTCGGGTGGTTCGGGCCAGTTCGGTCGCGTGAAGCTGAAGGTTGAGCCGGGTGAACGCGGTCAGGGCTTCGTCTTCAACGACGAGATCAAGGGCGGTAACATTCCGAAGGAATATATCCCCGCGATCGAAAAGGGTCTGCGCGAGCAGGCCGAGAGCGGCTTCCTGGTCGGCTTCCCGATCATCGACTTCACCGTCACCCTGTATGATGGTGCGTACCACGACGTCGACTCGAGCGCGATCGCGTTCGAAATCGCAGGTCGCGGCGCGATGCGCGAAGTCGCGCAGAAGGCTGGCATCAAGCTTCTCGAACCGATCATGAAGGTCGAGGTCGTCACTCCCGAGGATTACCTCGGCGACGTGATCGGCGACCTCAACTCGCGTCGTGGCCAGATCCAGGGCACCGACTCGCGCGGTAACGCACAGGCTGTCGAAGCCAACGTGCCGCTGGCCAACATGTTCGGCTACGTCAACGAACTGCGCTCGTTCACTCAGGGCCGCGCCCAGTACACGATGCAGTTCAGCCACTACGACGAGGTCCCGGCGAATGTCGCGGCCGAAGTTAAGGAAAAGCTCGCCTAAGGCGAGTGGGGCCAAGGAGAAGCTTGCACAAGCTTCTCAACCGGTTTAGGGGCGGCGCCTGATTCAGCGGGTGCCGTCTCTGTCCCGCCTAAAATCAAAATTGATCAACTGATCCAGACGAACAGAGGTTTTTTAAAATGGCGAAAGCTAAGTTTGAGCGGAACAAGCCGCACTGCAACATCGGCACCATCGGTCACGTCGACCACGGCAAGACCACGCTGACCGCGGCAATCACCAAGGTCCAGGGCGCAGCCGTCGATTTCGCAAACATCGACAAGGCCCCGGAAGAGCGTGAGCGCGGCATCACCATTTCGACCGCACACGTCGAATACGAAACCGACGCACGCCACTACGCGCACGTCGACTGCCCGGGTCACGCCGACTACGTGAAGAACATGATTACCGGTGCCGCCCAGATGGACGGCGCGATCCTGGTTGTGAACGCTGCTGACGGTCCGATGCCGCAGACCCGCGAGCACATTCTGCTTGCTCGCCAGGTTGGCGTTCCGGCTCTCGTCGTGTTCATGAACAAGGTCGACCAGGTCGACGATCCGGAACTGCTCGAACTCGTCGAGCTGGAAATCCGTGAGCTCCTCTCGAGCTACGACTTCCCGGGCGACGACATTCCGGTCATCGCTGGTTCGGCTCTTGCTGCTCTTGAAGGCCGCGATCCCGAAATCGGCGAAGAAAAGATCAAGGAACTGATGGCTGCAGTGGACGAATACATCCCGCAGCCGCCGCGTCCGACCGACAAGCCCTTCCTGATGCCCGTCGAAGACGTGTTCTCGATCTCGGGTCGTGGTACGGTTGTGACCGGCCGCGTCGAAACCGGCATCGTCAAGGTTGGCGAAGAAGTCGAAATCGTCGGCCTCAAGGACACCCAGAAGACGACCGTCACGGGCGTTGAAATGTTCCGCAAGCTGCTCGACCAGGGTGAAGCTGGCGACAACATCGGTGCACTGGTTCGCGGCATCAGCCGTGAAGACGTTGAGCGTGGCCAGGTCCTCTGCAAGCCCGGTTCGGTTACTCCGCACACCGAGTTCAACGCAGAAGTCTACGTCCTTTCGAAGGACGAAGGTGGCCGTCACACGCCGTTCTTCGCCAACTACCGTCCGCAGTTCTACTTCCGCACGACCGACGTGACGGGCGAAGTGATCCTGCCGGAAGGTACCGAGATGGTCATGCCGGGCGACAACGTCACCATCGGCGTGAAGCTCATCGCTCCGATTGCGATGGACGAAGGTCTTCGCTTCGCAATCCGCGAAGGTGGCCGTACCGTCGGTTCGGGGGTTGTCAGCTCGATCTCTAAGTAATATAGGCACGCGCACCGGCGGGGGTGATTCACTCCCGCCGGTCGGAATTTTCGGAAGGGCCGCCCCTTCCCGCGTCGGGAAACTGACGATGGTGAGGCGGGGCGGTTCTTTCTTTTTTGGTGGGGGCTTCGGCCCTTGCTTTTTGGCTCTTTCGCATCGGTATTGGACATGGAAGCTCAGAACATCCGCATTCGCCTCAAGGCGTTTGACCACCGCGTACTCGACCAGGCTACTGGCGAAATCGCAGAAACCGCACGCCGCACCGGCGCGCTTATTCGGGGCCCCATTCCGCTGCCGACGCGTATCGAGAAGTTCACCGTGAACCGCGGTCCGCACATCGACAAGAAGTCGCGTGAGCAGTTCGAGGTGCGTACCTACAAGCGGCTGCTCGACATCGTGCAGCCCAACGCCGCAACCGTCGACGCGCTGATGAAGCTCGACCTCGCTGCAGGCGTGAACGTGGAGATCAAGCTGGCCTGAGGCCGGTCTTAGGTCTTCACTTCGAAGACTTAGGGATACCGCCGGAAATTCTTTCCGGGCTGCGTCCCCCGTCTCGCTCTCTCTTTCGGGGGAGGGCATTATCAGCCCGGACGGGGCGACGCATGAAAATCTGGGCTGACACGCACCATGGGATGGGCCCTTGGTGCCTCTGTTAGGAGATTAGGTCATGCGCACTGGCGTGATCGCTAAAAAGGTCGGGATGACCCGCCTTTTCCAGGAGGATGGACGTCACGTTCCCGTGACCGTTCTGGCCCTGGAAGATTGCCAGGTCGTTTCGCACCGCACGATGGACCGCGACGGTTATGTCGCCGTTCAGCTCGGCGCGGGTGAAGCGAAGCTGAAGAATGTTGCTAAGCCGCAGCGCGAACATTTCGCCAAGGCTGAAGTGACCCCGAAGATGAAGGTCGCTGAATTCCGCGTCGAGGCCGAAGACGGTCTCCCGCCGGTCGGCGCCACCATCAGCGCGGAACATTTCATCGCCGGCCAGAAGGTCGACATCACCGGTCACACGCAGGGCAAGGGCTTCGCCGGCGCCATGAAGCGTTGGGGCTTCGGGGGCATGCGCGCCACGCACGGCGTGTCGATCAGCCACCGTGCTCACGGTTCGACCGGTAACCGCCAGGATCCGGGTCGTGTCTTCAAGAACAAGAAGATGGCCGGCCACATGGGCGATCGCCAGCGCACGCAGCAGAACCTCGAGATCGTGCGCACCGACGCCGACCGCGGCCTGCTCTTCGTCAAGGGCTCGGTCCCGGGTGCGAAGAACTCGTGGCTCGTCGTCACCGACGCCGTGAAGCTCCCGCTTCCCGAAGGCCTGCCGTTCCCGGCAGCCCTGCTCGAGAAGAAGAGCACGCAGCCCGAGCACGACGAAGCGCCAGCCGGCATGGTCGAGAGCGCTGCCGAGCACGAAGTGCAGCCGGAAGTTTCCGCCGAACAGCAGGCTGAACTGCTGAAGGAACAGGAAGCCGGTGCCGACACCGAAAACAACGCTGCCGAAGGCGGCGAGAACAAGGAGGGCTGATCCGTGAAGGTGAAGGTCCAGAAACTCGACGGCAAGGCGTCGGGCGACATCGAGCTGAACGACGACGTCTTCGGTCTCGAACCGCGTGCGGATATCCTGCACCGCGTTGTCACCTGGCAGCTTTGGAACCGTCGCGGCACTGCCCGCCCGACGCGTGAGCGTTCGGACGTGGCCCGCACCGGCAAGAAGTGGGGTCGCCAGAAGGGCGGCGGCACGGCTCGCCACGGCGATCGCAAGGCTCCCGTCTTCATCGGCGGTGGTAAGGCTCACGGTGCCCGCAAGCGCGATTTCGACATCTCGCTGAACAAGAAGGTCCGCGCTCTCGGTCTGAAGATGGCCCTGTCGAGCAAGGCTAAGGACGGCCTCGTCGTCGTCGACAGCCTCGAACTCGCAGACGCCAAGACCAAGGCTCTCAAGGCCCAGTTCGAGAAGCTCGGCTTTGGCGGCAAGGTCCTCGTGATCGACGGTGACAGCGTCAACGACGGTTTTCGCAAGGCTGCGGGCAACCTTCCGGGCGTCAATGTCCTGCCGGCCGTAGGCGCCAACGTCTACGACATCCTGAAGCACGACACGCTGATCCTCACGAAGGACGCTGTCGAAAAGCTGGAGGCCCGCTTCAATGGCTAAGGCTAAGGAAATCGACGTGCGGCACTACGACGTGATCGTCGCCCCGCACATCACCGAGAAGTCGACGCTTCTTTCGGAAAACAACGCTGTGGTTTTCAAGGTGGCGGAAACCGCCACGAAGCCGCAGATCAAGGAGGCCGTCGAAGCGCTGTTCGACGTCAAGGTCACCGGCGTGAACACCATGGTCCAGAAGGGCAAGGTCAAGCGCTGGAAGGGCAAGCCCTACAAGCGCGTCGATGTGAAGAAGGCGATCGTGACGCTGGCCGAAGGCCAGTCCATCGACGTCACCAGCGGTATCTGAGGCTAGAGACTGATGGCACTGAAGAACTACAAACCGACTTCGCCGGCCCGCCGCGGCCTGGTGCTCGTCGACAAGTCGAGCCTCTGGAAGGGCAAGCCCGTCAAGGCGCTCACCGAAGGCAAGCGCAAGACGGGTGGCCGTAACAACAAGGGCCACGTGACTTCGCGCGGCATCGGTGGCGGTCACAAGCAGAAGTACCGCTACATCGACTTCAAGCGTCGCAAGTGGGACGTCCCCGCGACCGTCGAGCGTCTCGAGTACGACCCGAACCGCACCGCGTTCATCGCTCTCATCAAGTATGAGGACGGCGAGCAGGCTTACATCATCGCTCCGCAGCGTCTGGCTGTCGGCGACACGATCATCGCTGCTGAAAAGGCTGACACCAAGCCCGGCAACGCCATGCTCCTGTCGCAGATGCCGGTCGGTACGATCGCCCACAACCTGGAGATGAAGCCGGGCAAGGGCGCGCAGATCGCACGTTCGGCCGGTGCATATGCCCAGATCGTCGGTCGCGACCGCGGCATGGTCATCGTGCGCCTCGGCTCGGGTGAACAGCGTTACCTGCGCGGTGACTGCATGGGCACCGTCGGCGCCGTGTCGAACCCCGACAACTCCAACCAGACGCTGGCCAAGGCCGGTCGTCGTCGTTGGATGGGCGTGAAGCCGCTTACCCGCGGTGTCGCTAAGAACCCGGTCGACCACCCGCACGGTGGTGGTGAAGGCCGCACCTCGGGTGGCCGTCATCCGGTTACTCCGTGGGGCAAGCCGACCAAGGGCGCCCGCACCCGTCACAACAAGTCGACGGACAAGATGATCATCCGTTCGCGTCACGCGAAGAAGAAGAGGTAAGCGGTCATGGCTCGTTCGCTCCGCAAGGGTCCGTTCGTGGACCTCCACCTGCTGAAGAAGGCCGAGACCGCCCAGGAATCGGGCGGCCGCGCGCCGATCAAGACCTGGTCGCGTCGTTCGACGATTCTTCCGCAGTTCGTTGGCCTGACGATCAACGTCTACAATGGCCAGAAGCACATCCCCGTGTCCGTCAATGAGGACATGGTCGGCCACAAGCTCGGTGAATTCGCGCCCACGCGTTCGTTCCCGGGTCACGCCGCTGACAAGAAGGGCAAGCGCTGATGAGCAAGCAGGCAGCTCCGCGCCGCGTCGGTGACAAGGAAGCGCTGGCAGTCGGGACCACGATCCGTGGCTCGGCCCAGAAGCTGAACCTCGTCGCCGGTCTGATCCGCGGCAAGAAGGCCGAGGACGCGCTGAACATTCTCGCGTTCTCCAAGCGCGCCATGGCCCAGGACGCACGCAAGGTCCTGGCCTCGGCGATCGCCAATGCCGAGAACAACCACAACCTGGATGTCGATGCGCTCGTCGTGGCTGAAGCCTCGGTCGGCAAGTCGATCACCATGAAGCGTTTCCACACGCGGGGCCGTGGCAAGTCCACGCGCATCCTGAAGCCGTTCAGCCGGCTGCGCATCGTGGTTCGCGAAGTCGAGGAGGCCTGATCCATGGGTCATAAATCCAATCCGATCGGTCTGCGTCTCCAGATCAACCGCACCTGGGACAGCCGCTGGTACGCCGAAGGGCGCGACTATGCCGGTCTGCTCAAGGAAGACATCGAGATCCGCAAGTTCATCGTCGACACGCTGCCGCAGGCCGCGATCTCGAAGGTGGTCATCGAGCGTCCGGCCAAGCTGTGCCGCATCTCGATCTACGCGGCTCGCCCCGGTGTGATCATCGGCAAGAAGGGCGCTGACATCGAGAAGCTTCGTTCGAAGCTCTCGAAGATGACCGACAGCGAAGTGAAGCTGAACATCGTCGAAATCCGCAAGCCGGAAATCGACGCCAAGCTCGTCGCACAGGGCATCGCCGACCAGCTCGTTCGCCGCGTGGCTTTCCGCCGTGCGATGAAGCGCGCCGTTCAGTCGGCTCTGCGTCTTGGCGCCGAAGGCATCAAGATCACTTGCGGTGGTCGTCTCGGCGGTGCGGAAATCGCTCGCGTCGAGTGGTACCGTGAAGGCCGCGTGCCGCTTCACACCCTGCGTGCTAACGTCGACTACGCCGAAGCCGAAGCGCTGACCGCGTACGGCATCATCGGCATCAAGTGCTGGATCTTCAAGGGCGAGATCATGGCACACGACCCGATGGCGCAGGACCGTCTGATGATGGAGGCCCAGACCTCCGGCGTGCGTCCCGCGCGCTGAGGTTAGGGTAAGGTAAGAGCAATGCTGCAACCGAAGAAAACCAAGTTCCGCAAGGCGTTCAAGGGCAAGATCCATGGCAACGCCAAGGGCGGCACGGACCTCAACTTCGGCTCGTACGGGCTGAAGGCGATGGAACCGGAGCGTATCACCGCTCGCCAGATCGAGGCTGCTCGTCGTGCGATCACCCGCCACATTCGCCGTCAGGGCCGTCTGTGGATCCGCGTGTTCCCCGACGTTCCGGTTTCGAAGAAGCCTGCCGAAGTCCGTCAGGGTAAGGGCAAGGGTTCGGTCGAATACTGGGCAGCCCGCGTGAAGCCGGGTCGCATCCTGTTCGAACTGGACGGCGTTCCGGGTCCGCTCGCTGCAGAGGCGTTCAGCCGCGCTGCAATGAAGCTGCCGATCAAGACCAAGGTTGTCGCCCGCCTCGGCGACTCCTCGCACCTGGGAGGTGAATGATGGCACAAGCTGAAGACCTTCGCGCCAAGAGCGACGACCAGCTGACCGCTGATCTGACCGATCTCAAGCGCGAGCAGTTCAACCTGCGTTTCCAAGCTGCGACCAACCAGATCGAGCGTCCCGCTCGCATCAAGGAAGTCCGCCGCCAGATCGCGCGCATCAAGACGCTGCAGGGCGAACGCGCCCGCGCAGCGAAGTAAGGACAAGACCATGCCCAAGCGTATCCTGATCGGGACCGTGGTCTCGGACAAGACCGACAAGACCGTGGTGATCAAGGTCGAGCGCAAGGTGAAGCACCCGCTCTACGGGAAGATCATCCGTCGCTCGAAGAAGTACCACGCTCACGATGCGGACAACACGTTCCGCACCGGTGAGAAGGTCCGCATCGAGGAGGTCGCTCCGATCTCCAAGCTCAAGACGTGGAAGGTTCTCGACCGCGTCGGTGGCCAGGCCGATATCGCCCTGGAAGCCGACATTGAGGTCGAAGCTGCCAACGGCTGAGCCGACTGACTTTTTTGGAACTGCCAGACTGGTTCTGGCAAGCCGAGTGAAAAGGAACCGGATCGATGATCCAGATGCAATCAAACCTTGACGTTGCTGACAACAGCGGCGCCAAGCGCGTCCAGTGCATCAAGGTGCTGGGCGGATCGAAGCGGCGCACTGCCAGCGTCGGTGACGTGATTGTGGTCTCCGTCAAGGAGGCGCAGCCGCGTGCCAAGGTCAAGAAGGGCGACGTTCACCGTGCGGTGATTGTGCGCACCAAGAAGGACGTTCGTCGTCCCGACGGCAGCGTCATTCGCTTCGACTCGAACGCCGCGGTTCTCGTGAACAAGAGCGAAGAGCCCATCGGCACCCGTATCTTCGGCCCCGTCGTGCGCGAACTGCGCGGCAAGGGCTTCATGAAGATCATCTCGCTTGCTCCGGAGGTGCTGTAATGGCTGCCGCGAAGATCAAGAAGGGTGACAGCGTCGTCGTGCTTTCGGGCAAGGACAAGGGCAAGACCGGTACGGTCACCCAGGTTCTTCCGAAGGACGGCAAGGTCGTGGTCGAAGGCGTCAACGTCGCGACCCGCCACCGCAAGCCCACCCAGATGAACCCGCAGGGCGGCATCGACCGCAATCCTGCTCCGATGGCGATCTCCAAGGTTGCCGTTGCCGATCCCAAGGATGGCAAGCCCACCCGCGTCCGCTTTGAAGAGCGTGATGGCAAGAAGGTGCGTGTCGCCGTCAAGTCCGGGGAGACGATCGATGGCTGATAGCTACACTCCGCGCCTCAAGGCGAAGTACGAAGCCGAAATCGTGAAGGCGATGACCGAGAAGTTCGGTTACGCCAATCCGATGATGGTGCCCAAGCTGGAAAAGATCACGCTCAACATGGGCGTTGGCGAAGCCAGCCAGGACAAGAAGAAGGTCCAGACCGCAGCTGCGGAAATGGAACTGATCGCCGGTCAGAAGCCGGTCATCACCAAGGCGAAGAAGTCGATCGCGCAGTTCAAGCTGCGTGAAGGCATGCCGATCGGTTGCAAGGTTACCCTGCGCCGTGACCGCATGTTCGAATTCCTCGACCGTCTCGTCACGATCGCGATGCCCCGCATCCGCGACTTCCGTGGCCTGAACCCCAAGTCGTTCGACGGCCGTGGCAACTACGCCATGGGCCTGAAGGAGCAGATCATCTTTCCGGAGATCAGCTACGACAAGATCGAAAAGGTTCGTGGCATGGACATCATCGTGACGACCACCGCCAAGACCGATGAAGAAGCGCGCGAACTGCTGCGTCTCTTCGGTTTCCCGTTCCCGGCTGAAGAGTCGGAACAGCAGGAGGCGGCGTGAGCCGCTGAGAAAGAGAGCTTAAGTCCATGGCGAAACTGAGTTCCGTGAACAAGAACGAGCGTCGCAAGAAGCTCGTCAAGAAGTATGCATCGCAGTACGCGAAGCTGAAGGCGATTGCCGACGACGAGTCGCTCGATGAGAGCGAGCGTTGGGTTGCACGTCTGAAGATGGCCGAGATTCCCCGCAATGGGAACCCGACCCGCATTCGTAACCGCTGCACCACCACCGGCCGTCCGCGCGGTTACTACCGCAAGTTCGGTCTCTGCCGCGTCGAGCTGCGCGATCTTGCCAACAAGGGCATGATCCCGGGCGTGACCAAGTCGAGCTGGTGAGGATCTGATAGATGGCTATGACCGATCCCCTGGGTGACATGCTCACCCGTATCCGCAACGGCCAGCGCGCGAAGAAGGATTCCGTCCTCTCGCCCGCCAGCAAGCTGCGTGCAAACGTTCTCGAAGTTCTCCAGCGCGAAGGCTACATCCGTGGCTACAGCGAGGACGCTTCGGGCAAGCACCCCGCGCTGCGGATCGAACTGAAGTACTTCGAGGGCGAACCCGCTATCAAGCACGTCGCCCGCGTCTCCAAGCCGGGCCGCCGCGTCTACTCGGGTTCCAAGGAACTGCCGACGATCCGCAACGGCCTTGGCATCACCATCGTCTCGACGCCCAAGGGCGTGCTTTCGGACAACGAAGCGCGCGCCGAGAACGTCGGCGGCGAAGTGCTGGCGGAGGTGTTCTGATGAGCCGCATCGGCAAGAAGGCAGTCTCGATCCCGAGCGGTGTGACTGCCAACATCGAAGGTGACACGCTCACCGTGAAGGGTCCGAAGGGCACCCTCTCGATGGGTCTGTCCGACCTGATCACCTACAAGGTGGAAGGCGAAGAGATCTCGGTTCAGCCGGCGAACGACACGAAGGCCGCGCGCAGCCACTGGGGCATGCAGCGTACTCTCGTCTCGAACCTCGTTGAAGGCGTGACCGAAGGCTACACCAAGGTCCTCGAGATCTCGGGCGTCGGCTATCGTGCACAGGCGCAGGGCAAGAAGCTCAAGCTTCAGCTCGGCTACTCGCACGACGTCGATCTCGACGTTCCCGAAGGTCTCGAAGTGAAGACTCCGGACCAGACCACCGTTGAGATCTCGGGCATCGACAAGCAGGCCGTTGGCCAGTTTGCCGCCGAGGTCCGCCGCTGGCGCAAGCCCGAACCCTACAAGGGCAAGGGCATCAAGTACCGCGGCGAGTACATCTTCCGCAAGGAAGGGAAGAAGAAGTAAGATGGCCAAGCTTTCTCTTTTCGAACGCCGCCGTCGCCGCGTGCGCACTGCGCTCCGCGCCCGTTCGGGTGGCAAGCCCCGCCTGTCGGTGCACCGCACTGGCAAGCACATCTACGCGCAGGTCATCGACGACGCTTCGGGTAAGACCGTTGCCGCTGCCAGCACCCTGGGCTCGAAGGCCTCGGGTGCGAACGTCGATGCCGCTCAGCAGGTCGGCAAGGACATCGCTGCCGCCGCCAAGAAGGCTGGCGTCACGACTGTCGTGTTCGATCGTGGCGGTTTCCTGTTCCATGGCCGCGTCAAGGCGCTGGCCGACGCCGCTCGTGAAGGCGGGCTGGAGTTCTGATGATGGCTGAAGAAAACAACAACGAAACCCCCGTGGTCGACAACGAAGGTTCGACCCCGACCCCGACCGTCGCCAGCACCGAAGCGGCTGATAACCAGTCGACCGAAGCCGGCGATCCGTCGCAGCCCCGCGAAGGTCGCGGTGGTCGTGGTGGCCGTGGTCGTGGCGGCAACGATCGTGGTGATCGTGGCGGCCGTGGTCGCGGACGTCGTGACGATCGTCGCGGCAACCGCGAGGAAGATGGCGAAGAGCTGATCGAAAAGCTTGTTCACATCAACCGCGTCTCGAAGACCGTGAAGGGCGGTAAGCGCTTCGGTTTCGCAGCACTCGTCGTCGTTGGTGACGGCAAGGGTCGCGTCGGCTTCGGCCACGGCAAGGCTCGCGAAGTTCCCGAGGCGATCAACAAGGCCACTGCTTCTGCAAAGAAGAAGATGGTCCGCGTTCCGCTTAAGGAAGGCCGCACGCTGCACCACGACGGCAAGGGCCGTTTCGGTGCCGGCAAGGTCAACGTCCGCACGGCACCGGCGGGTACCGGTATCATCGCGGGTGGCCCGATGCGCGCCGTCTTCGAATCGCTGGGCGTTGCAGACGTCGTGACCAAGTCGGTCGGCACGTCGAACCCCTACAACATGATCCGCGCCACCTTCGACGCGCTGACCAACCAGACTTCGCCGAAGTCGGTGGCACAGCGTCGTGGCAAGAAGGTCGCCGACCTTCTGGGCCGTGGCGGCGCGACCGAGGCAGAGGCAGAAGCCGACGCCGCGGCCATCGCGGAGTAATCGATCATGGCTAAGGCTAAGACCATCAAGATCAAGCAGGTCGGTTCGCCGATCCGCCGCCCTGAAAGCCAGAGGAAAATCCTCATCGGCCTGGGCCTGAACAAGATGCACAAGGTCGTCGAACTACAGGATTCTGCTGAAGTTCGCGGCGCCGTGGCCAAGGTTCCCCATCTCGTCGAGATCGTGGACTGAGCCTTCGGGTCTTGTACCAGACAATGATCCGGGCCGCGGCACTGCTGCGGCCCGTTTCGTTTATGCCACGTCGTTTCCGTGATCGGTGACGATGGGGTGACAAAGCGGGAAGGGGTGGCTAAGGCGCGCACTTCCCAATTGGCGCGAATCGTCGCGCACAACGCGAACAAAGCGAAAGCGAGTGTTGAATATGAAACTGAATGATATCCGCGACAACGAAGGTGCACGTCATCGTCGTATGCGCATTGGCCGTGGCATCGGCTCGGGCAAGGGCAAGACCGGCGGTCGTGGCCAGAAGGGCCAGAAGAGCCGTTCGGGCGTTGCCGTCAAGGGCTTCGAAGGCGGCCAGATGCCCCTTCACATGCGCCTGCCGAAGCGCGGCTTCAACAACCCGTTCGGCAAGGACTATGCGCAGGTCAACCTGGGCATGATCCAGAAGTTCATCGACGCGGGTAAGCTCGACGCATCGGGCGTCATCGACCACGAAACGCTGCAGGCCGCCGGTCTCGCACGTGGCGGCAAGGACGGTGTGCGCCTCCTCGCCAAGGGTGAGCTGACCACGAAGGCAAGCTTCAAGGTTGCCGGTGCCTCGAAGGGCGCCGTGGCCCAGGTCGAGAAGCTCGGCGGTAAGGTCGAGACGACTGCTCCGGCCAAGGCTGACAAGGCCGACGCCGAATAATCGGGACAAGGTTCGGGCGAGGGTGTTTGCATCCTCGCCCGCTGCCTATATGGGCTGTTCCCAGTTCTTGAGACGGCATTCTCGTCTCAGCCCCCGCAAGGCATTAGATTCATATCATGGCTTCACGCGCCGATAACATCGCGAGCAACATGTCCCTGGCCAATTTTGGCAAGGCGACCGAGCTCAAGCAGCGCATCTGGTTTACCCTGGGCGCTCTCATCGTCTTCCGCTTCCTGAGCTTCGTTCCGCTTCCGGGCGTGAACCCGCTGATCTTGCAGGATCTCTATGCTCAGACGCGCGGTGGCGTTCTCGATCTCTTTAACACCTTCTCGGGCGGCAGCCTTGAGCGCATGAGCCTCATCGCGCTCGGCATCATGCCGTACATCACCGCCTCGATCGTCGTTCAGCTTGCCGCAGCGCTTCACCCCGCGCTCGCCGCGCTGAAGAAGGAAGGCGAGAGCGGCCGCAAGAAGCTGAACCAGTATACCCGCTACGGCACTGTCGGCCTGACTGCGATCCAGGGCTACTTCCTAGCCGTCGGGCTTGAGACGTTCGCTGCTTCCAGCGGCCTGCACGCTGTCGTCGCACCGGGCATGATGTTCCGCATCGGCGCTGTGATCTCGCTTGTCGGTGGCACGATGTTCCTGCTGTGGCTGGGTGAGCAGATCACCTCGCGCGGTATCGGTAATGGCGTTTCGCTGATCATCATGGCGGGCATTATCGCCCAGTTCCCGACCATCACGGCTCAGCTGTTCGAAGGTGGCCGTTCGGGCTCGATCTCGCCGTTCCTGATCATCGCGCTGATCGCCATCATCATCGGCTTGATCCTGTTCATCTGCTTCATGGAGCGCGCGCAGCGCCGCTTGCTGATCCAGTATCCCAAGCGTGCCAGCCAGCGCGGTATGATGCAGGCCGACCGCTCGCACCTTCCGCTCAAGCTGAACACTGCGGGCGTCATTCCGCCGATCTTCGCGTCCTCGCTGCTGCTCCTGCCGTTGACGATCACGCAGTTCGCGCAGAACTCGATTTCGCCCGACAGCACGATGGGCGGCATTCTGGTGACGTTGAACCAGTACCTGCAGCACGGTCAGCCGATCTACCTGACGCTCTATGCCATCGGCATCGTGTTCTTCGCGTTCTTCTACACTGCGGTTGTCTTCAACCCGGAGGAGACCGCGGACAATCTGAAGCGCAACGGCGGCTTCATTCCGGGCATTCGTCCGGGCAAGCGTACCGCCGATTATCTCGACTACGTGCTGACGCGCATCACCGTGATCGGTGCCGCCTATCTGGCGCTGGTTTGCGTCCTGCCGGAATACGTGATCGGCCAAGCCGGTCTTCCGTTCTTCCTTGGCGGTACCAGCCTGCTGATCGTGGTGAACGTCACGGTCGACACCATCGCGCAGATTCAGAGCCACCTGCTGGCGCACCAGTACGGCGATCTCATCAAAAAGGCTAAGTTGAAAGGTCGGCTCCGCTGACCGATAGACGTTCCGGCAATCAGGGAGAGTTTTTCAAGTGAACATCATCCTCCTCGGACCGCCGGGAGCCGGCAAGGGTACGCAGTCACAGCGCCTCGTTGAAAAGCACGGCATGCGCCAGCTTTCGACCGGCGACATGCTGCGTGCCGCCGTCAAGGCGCAGACTCCGGTTGGCATTCAGGCCAAGGCCGTCATGGACGCGGGCGAGCTCGTTTCCGACACGATCGTCTCGGCCCTGATCAGCGACGAGCTGGCCTCGATGGGTAACGACGTCGGTGCGATCTTCGACGGCTATCCCCGTACCGAAGCGCAGGCACTCATGCTGGATGAAATCCTTCAGCAGCATGGCCGTACGCTGGCACACGTGATCGAGCTCGAAGTGAACGAGGACGCTCTGGTTGAGCGGATCACCGGTCGTTTCACCTGCGCATCGTGCGGCAAGGGTTATCACGACAAGTTCGAACGTCCGAAGCAAGAAGGCGTCTGCGACCGCTGCGGTGGGACCGAGTTCAAGCGGCGGCCTGACGATAACGAGGAAACAGTGCGTACGCGCATGGCCGAGTATCGCGCAAAGACTGCGCCGATCCTGCCCGTTTATGAAGCGCGCGGCATTGTCAGCCGGGTCGACGGCATGGCCGACATCGACGCGGTGACGGATTCGATCAACGCCATCCTCGAAGGCTGATCGCGTCCCGTTTGCGGGATAACCTCACGGATGAAGTGAAGCGCCGCGTTTGACGCGGCGTTTTGCTGTGCTAGCCCCACGATCGGAACAGGGAAGGGGCACCCGATGTACATGCGTTCTATCGTCGTAACCGCTGCAGCCGCGCTGGCCGGGTTCGCAACGCCTGCTTTTGCGGCGCTGGAAAAGATCGGTGACTATGGTTTCGTATCTCGCCATACCGAAGTGGTCGCTGCAGAGCCGATGGTCGCCTGGGGTGAATTGATCGAACCGGCGAATTGGTGGAACGGCGCGCATTCATTCTCCGGCGACGCTGAAAATCTTACACTTGAGCCGCGTGCACGCGGTTGTTTTTGCGAAATGCTTCCCGTTGGTGCGGCTCGCTCTCAGCCTGGGAGCGTCCGTCACATGGAAGTGCTGTTCGTCGATCCTGGCACCGCGATGCGTTTGTCCGGGGCGTTGGGCCCCTTGCAAAGTGAGGCGGTGGCCGGCGTTCTTACGATCACTTTCAAGGAAGTCGATGGCGGAACCCGCATCCTGTTTGAATATGTCGTGGGTGGCTCGATGCGCTTCCCGATTGAGCAGATCGGGCCCGCGGTGGATCGTGTGATTGGTGAACAGCTGTCGCGGCTTGCGGACAGGATCGGCCGTGCTGACACGACGCCAGCACCAGAAGCGATCGATTTGCCGCCGTCCGCGCCTGCGGAGGCGGAGGCTGAAGTGAGCGCGATCGACGAGGCTGCCCAGGAGACTGAGGGAGCAGGAGCTGGTTTCGGGGCGGACTTCCTCTCGGACCTCGATGCCAAACCAAGCGAGGCCGAGGAACTGCCTCCCGTCGAGGAAGATGAGCTTAACGAGTTCGATACTCGCTGAACGAAAGATACCTCATCCTCAGGCGAGCCGATGAGGTGTGGGCTGAAAACACTCTCGAGAGTTGGCCTGTGACCTATGGGCCTTTGACGATCGCGCGGCTCTGCGGTATGAGGCGGATATCGGCATCCATTGCCGCGGCGGGCAGCTTTCGCGCTGACCCGTTGACTTGCCGCGCGAATCGACGTAAGCGCGGCCCTCGCTCGTCATAAATCGGGTCCGGTCCGGCAGGTTCGCGGCAATTCGCGTTCCACCCGGACTTTTTGCCGTTCCGGCAAATGGACCTGCCCAACGACAGGCGTTCAACCGCGATGAGATAGGGGCAGGCCAGTGCCTATCCCCTGTGGAGCATGGAGAATTAAGTGGCTCGTATTGCCGGGGTAAACATCCCCACCAACAAGCGCGTTATTATCGCGCTCACCTACATCCACGGTATCGGTCCGAAGTCCGCCAAGGACATCGCTGCCAAGCTGGGTATCGACGAATCCCGTCGCGTCCAGGACCTTTCCGACCAGGAAGTCCTGCAGATCCGTGAAACGATCGACGCCGACTATCTTGTCGAGGGTGACCTTCGTCGCGAACACGCGATGAACATCAAGCGCCTCATGGACCTGGCCTGCTATCGCGGCCTGCGTCACCGTAAGGGCCTGCCGGTCCGCGGTCAGCGCACGCACACCAATGCCCGCACCCGCAAGGGCAAGGCGAAGCCGATCGCCGGCAAGAAGAAGTAAGCCGCGCCTTTTGGCAGCAGGCTGACCCTTCCTTCAGGATACAGGAACCAAGACAATGGCACGCGAACCCCAGCGCATTCGGCGCCGCGAACGCAAGAACATTTCCAGCGGCGTCGCTCACGTGAACGCCAGCTTCAACAACACCATGATCACCATCACCGATGCCCAGGGCAATGCGATCAGCTGGTCCAGCGCCGGCATGATGGGTTTCAAGGGCAGCCGCAAGTCGACTCCCTATGCTGCGCAGGTCGCGGCTGACGATGCGGGCAAGAAGGCAGCCGAACACGGCGTCCGTACGCTCGAGGTCGAGGTGAAGGGTCCGGGTTCGGGCCGCGAGAGCGCCCTTCGTGCGCTGCAGGCGGTGGGTTTCACCATCACCTCGATCCGCGACGTGACCCCGATCCCGCATAACGGTGTGCGTCCGTCCAAGCGCCGCCGCGTCTGATCTGAAAAGGGCGAGGGGCGGGCCGAAGGATCCACGGCCCGTCCACCCGCACTCGCCTGTTTCGGATCGATACTGTGGGGAAGGCGTATTCCCTCCATACGCACCCCGGATAAACCGATAAACCCTAGGGGAAGTCCATGTCCGTCAATATTAAGAACTGGCAGGAACTGAAGAAGCCCAACAGCCTCGAAATCAAGTCGCAGGGCGATGCCAAGCTGCGTGCGACTTTCGTTGCTGAACCGCTCGAGCGCGGTTTTGGCCTGACGCTCGGCAATGCATTGCGTCGTGTGCTGCTCTCCTCGCTGCAGGGCGCCGCGATCACGTCGATCAAGATCGACAACGTCCTGCACGAGTTCAGCTCGCTTGCAGGCGTGCGTGAGGACATCACCGACATCGTCCTCAACATCAAGCAGGTCGCCCTGAAGATGGAAGGCGAAGGCATGAAGCGCCTGAACCTCTCCGCGACCGGCCCCGCCGAAGTGAAGGCTGGCGACATCCAGGTTTCGGGTGACATCGAGGTCATGAACAAGGACCTCGTGATCTGCCACCTCGACGAAGGCGCTACGCTCAACATGGAGCTGACCGCCGACACCGGTAAGGGTTACTCCCCCGCCGTGCAGAACCGCACCGCGGACGCGCCGATCGGCCTGATCCCGGTCGACTCGCTGTACTCGCCGGTTCGCCAGGTCTCGTACAAGGTCGAGAACGCCCGCGTCGGCCAGGAACTGGACTACGACAAGCTGTCGCTGACCGTCGAAACCGACGGCACGGTCACGCCGGAAGACGCCGTTGCTTACGCAGCGCGCATCCTGCAGGACCAGTTGGCTCTGTTCGTTCACTTCGAGGAAGGCATTCCGCAGGGCGCACCGCAGGTCGCCGGCGTTGCCGCAGCTCCGGAAGAGAGCGACGCGAACCAGCTCAACCGCTACCTTCTCAAGAAGGTCGACGAGCTGGAACTGTCGGTCCGTTCGGCAAACTGCCTCAAGAACGACAACATCATCTACATCGGCGACCTGGTCCAGAAGACCGAGGCCGAGATGCTCCGCACGCCGAACTTCGGCCGCAAGTCGCTCAACGAGATCAAGGAAGTCCTTTCCTCGATGGGCCTGCGCCTCGGCATGGACATCCCCGGCTGGCCGCCGGAGAACATCGAAGAAATGGCCAAGAAGCTCGAACAGGAACTTCTCGGCTGATCGAATTCCCGTCCCGGTTAGCGCCGGGACGGATTTCGGGGTTCATGGCTGACCCCAGACAACAGCCAGGATCGGGCTACCTCATACGGGCCCCCTACGAACGAAGGAAAAGACTATGCGTCACAAGATGGGTGGGCGTAAGCTCCAGCGTAAGACCGGCCACCGCAAGGCCCTCCTGCGCAACATGGCAGCAGCCCTTATCAAGCACGAGCAGATCAAGACCACGACGCCGAAGGCTCGCGAACTGCGTCCCTACGTCGAAAAGCTGATCACGCTTGCCAAGCGCGGTGGTCTCTCGAACCGTCGTCTCGCCAACTCGAAGCTGCTCGACGATGCGCAGCTGGCCAAGCTGTTCGACGTTCTTGCAGAACGCTACAAGGACCGTGACGGCGGCTACACCCGCATCATCAAGGCTGGCATCCGCGCCTCGGACGCTGCTCCGATCGCGATCATCGAGCTGGTCGACCGCGATGTCGACGCCAAGGGCCAGGACTCCGGTCCGGTCATGAGCGAAGAAGAAGAATTCGAAGAAGCCTGATCTAAGGCCTCTTTGTTAGCCAGAAGGGCGCCGGTTGCAGATACGCAACCGGCGCCTTTTTTGCGTTCGATGCGCATTCAGACAAGTCTGCACTTTCCTGAACAATTGCTGTCGTCGGAATTCAGGGTCACCTCATGGCCGAATCGCTATTCCATGTCTTGTCCGGGCTATCCCGTCCGGTCAGGACTAAGGATCGCACCGATGAACAACATTTCGAAAGCCATCATTGGCTCTACCGCGGCCGGCGCGATGGCCCTTGCTTCGGCCAACCCTGCCATGGCGCGCGACCGCTATGACCGCGACGGCATCGATGCCGGCGACGTCATTGCCGGCGCGCTGATCATTGGTGGTATCGCCGCGATCGCCAGCGCCGCGAGCAAGGACAAGAACCGCGACTATTACTACGACCGCGATTACCGCGACGGTCGTTACCGCGACTACGATCGCTATGACCGTTACGGTTACAATGACCGCCGCCGCAACAATGCCCGCGCATCCGTAGAGCAGTGCGTCCGCGCCGCAGAGCGCGATGCCCGCCGCTCCGGCTTTGCCCGCGCCAATGTTACCGACATCCGTGATGTGGACCGCAAGAACGGTGGTTACCGTGTGAAGGGGCGCATCGCCGTTGACACCGGTTATCGCGGCGGCCGCTATGGTCGTGGCTGGGGCCGTGACTATCGCGGTTGGAACAACTCGATGCAGGGTTGGGACAGCGGCAAATTCACGTGCGACATCCGGTACGGCCGGGTCCGTGACATCGATTACTCCGGCATTCGTGGTCTGCGCTGATCCTCCTGCCAGCAATGGCTACTGATGCCTAACCTTGGGCCCGGCGGTATTCCCCTTCCTGCCGGGCCCTTCGTTTATCTGTGGTTCAGGGACTGGAAAGCCATTCAGGCCTAGATTGTCGCATAATGTTTGGGACTCGTCTGAGTCCCGGGGGTTTCAGGGATCGCAAAACCATGAACAGCATATTCCGTTCCGCTGCCGGTGCCGCCGCCTTGCTGGCTGCATCTTCGTTGGCCGTACCCGTTCAGGCGGCACCACTTCCCACTACGTCAGATGCGCCGACCGGAATATGGACCATAGAGAGCGAAACCGCGCATGGTTGGAAACACCATCGACGCTGGCGTCGTAATCGTGTCGATGGTGGCGACTTACTGGCCGGCATCCTGATCCTTGGCGGCGTGGTTGCCATCGCCAAGGCTGCTGAGAACGCGCAGGAGCGCAAGTATCGCGAGCGCCGGGACGAGGACTACCGCTATCGCGATTATGACCGTGACAGCCGCCGTTACGACGATCGCCGCTATGCCGACAATTCACGGCGCGGCATCGACGGCGCGATCGAGGATTGCGTCTATGAGGTCGAGCGTAGCGAAGAGGTCCGCACCGTAGATACCGCGGAACGTGACGAGCGTGGCTGGCACGTTGAAGGCGACCTTGCCAACGGCGGCCGCTTCGATTGCGAGATCGACGCCAGTGGCCGTGTGCGCGACATCGATATCGAGGTCGGTTCTCGCCGTTATGGCAGCGCGGCCGATGCCGTCCGTCCAGCGCGCGACAGCCGTTATGGCGACGATTACTACGCCGACGCCCGCGCGCGGATCGAGGAGCAGGCTCCCGCCACGCGTGTTGAGGATGGGGCCCGTCCCGCCGATGAAGGCGACACGTGGGAGCGCGGCACGCCCGACGACCGTTACCAGACCGCCGACGGCCCGGACTACGCGCTGGTCGGATGATCGGGATCGCTGCCGTGCCTCGAATAGGCCGGCAGCTCGATCCTCCAGACGAGAGCTGCTCCGCGTAGGGCGAGGCCGAGCACGGTCGCAATCGCGAGCGCGGGTGCGCGCGGCACGTCGAGCATCAGCAGTACTGTCGCGGTAAGCGCCGACAGCGCCGCTGCAGTGACGTAGAGCTCGGGCCGCATCAGGATGGACGGCACCCCCGCGACGACATCGCGGATGATCCCGCCGACGCAGCCCGAGACAATGCCCAGCACGACCGCCGAGATCGGCGCGACGCCGAATGACAGCGCCTTGGCCGTGCCCAGCGCGGCGAACGCTGCCAATCCAATGGCGTCCGCCCATTCGAGCAAACGCCCCTGCCACCATCGCACCGGACTGAACCAGGCGAGAAGCGCTGCGACCAACACGACGGGCCCGGCATAAGGATCGGAAATCCAGAACGCTTCCTGCCCCAGCATGACATCGCGCACAGAACCGCCGCCAACGCCGGTGAGGAAGGCGAAGAAGCACACGGTGACAATTGTCTGGCGCAGATGGGCGGCCACGATCGCGCCCGACAGCGCGAAGACGAAGGTCCCCAGCATCTCGAACCAGGGGAAGGTGGCGAGCACTGCCATCATACCGTGACGCGCGCCTTGCGGCGGCGGAACATCAGGATGAAGCCGATCACGCTGAAAACGATGCTCAGCGCTGCAAAGGCGATCAGGATCGGATGATGGGTGTCCTCACGCTCTTGCAGGTCCATGATGTGCAGGCCCCACATGAAGTCGAACAGCCGCCACCAACGCGTGCGTACTGCCTCGATCGCGCCGCTGTCGCGACCGACATAGACGTGGGTGCCGTCCTTCAGGACGACCTGCCAGACAGGCTCAGGGCGGCGGAAATCGAGTGGAACTTCCTCGGGCTCGAAAAAACGGATCTCGGAAACCTCGTCGCCCCCCTCGATCTCCATCGCAACAATCGTGCGGGCAGCAGCAACGTCGATTTCGGGCACGGGAGCGCCGGAGCGGGCGAAATAGCGTTCGACCTTGCCATCGGCGTAGATCGCGCTGGTGATCGCGGAGTTGCCCTGCATTCGCGTGCGCAGCTCGATCGGGCGGTCTTCGCCCTCGATCAGCATGCGGGCGAGGTGGCCGGGCGGGATCGGACGTTTCTCGGTCGTCTTCAACAGGTGGTTGCCGCGCACTTCCTCGATCGGCTTTGCCACCATGACAAGGCCGCTGATCGTCCACATGAGCAGCGGCACGCCCGCCAGCCAAGCCAGCCAGATGTGCCACTTGGCAAACAGGCGCATCGTTTTCTGAGACATGAAAAAGCCCTCCGGCCGCATGTCTGCGGGCGGAGGGCTTTTTCGTCAAATCCCGGAAGGGATCAGATGTGGATCGGCTTGCCCCGGACCGCCATTGCGGCTTCCTTCACGGCTTCCGAATGGGTCGGGTGCGCGTGGCAGGTGTAGGCGATGTCTTCCGACGTCGCGCCGAATTCCATGGCCTGCGCGATCTGCGCGATCATGGTGCCGGCAAGGCTGGCGATGCACCATGCGCCGAGGACGCGGTCGGTTTCTGCATCGGCGATGACCTTCACGAAGCCTTCAGGCTCGCGGTTGGTCTTTGCGCGGCTGTTGGCCATCATCGGGAAGTTGCCGACCTTGACCTCGTGGCCGGCGTCCTTCGCCTGCTGCTCGGTCATGCCGACGCCTGCGATTTCCGGCATCGTGTAGACGACGCTGGGGATCACGGCATGGTTCACGATCCCATGTTCGCCCGCGATGTTCTCGGACACGGCGATGCCTTCGTCCTCGGCCTTGTGGGCCAGCATCGGGCCGGGGATGACGTCGCCGACGGCCCAGACACTGTCGACCTTGGTGCGGAAGTCGTGGTCGGTCTCGATCTGGCCGCGCTGGTTGGTGGCAAGGCCGATGGCATCGAGGTTGAGACCGTCGGTATTGGGCTTACGCCCGATGGCGACCAGCACGCAGTCGGCTTCGAGCGTTTCGGCATCGCCACCGTTCGAAGGTTCGACGGTGAGAGTGGCCTTGCCGTCCTTCACTTCAGCGCCGGTGACCTTGGTGCTGAGCTTCAGCTCCATGCCCTGCTTCTTGAAGATCTTGCCTGCTTCCTTCCGGACGGCATCGTCCATGCCGGGCAGAAGCTGATCAAGGAATTCGACAACGGTGACTTCTGCGCCAAGACGGCGCCAGACCGAACCGAGTTCGAGCCCGATCACGCCGCCGCCGATAACGACCATCTTTTCGGGAACGCGGTCCAGCGCTAGCGCGCCGGTGCTGTCGACGATCACGCCGCCTTCATTGTCGACGGTAACGCCCGGAAGCGGCGTGACCGATGAACCGGTGGCGATGACGATGTTACGCGCCGAATGTTCGCCATCGCCGACCTTCACGGTGTGCTTGTCGACGAACGAGCCGAGGCCCTTGAGCCAAGTCACCTTGTTCTTCTTGAACAGGTACTCGATCCCGCCGGTCAGTTCCTTGACTGCCGTCGCCTTTTCGCCCTGCAACGCCGACAGATCGAGTTCGGGGGCGGGGATCTTCACGCCGAACTTGGCGAGCGTGCCGTCCTTGGCTTCCTCGAACAGTTCGGAACCGTGCAGCATCGCCTTCGACGGGATGCAGCCGACGTTGAGGCAGGTTCCGCCCAGCGTCTCGCGGCTTTCCACGCAGGCGGTCTTCAGGCCCAGTTGCGCAGCGCGGATGGCGGCCACGTAGCCGCCAGGTCCGGCACCGATGACGATCACGTCGAAGTCGAATTCAGCCATTTTCTATTCTCGTCTTTATGCTGCGTGAGGGAGGCGCGCGATCAAAGGTCGATCAGCAGGCGCGTAGGATCCTCGATCGCTTCCTTGATGATCTTCAGTGCCGTAACAGCCTCGCGTCCGTCGATAATCCGATGGTCGTACGAAAGCGCGATATACATCATCGGACGGATCTCGACCTTGCCGTTGATCGCGACCGGACGGTCCTCGATACGGTGAAGGCCCAGAACCGCGCTCTGCGGCGGGTTGATGATCGGGGTCGACATCAGCGAGCCGAACACGCCGCCGTTGGAAATCGTGAAGGTGCCGCCCTTCATGTCTTCCATCGTCAGGGCGCCTTCCTTGGCGCGCTTGCCGAAGTCGGCGATGTCCTTTTCGATCTGGGCAAAGCCCTTCTTGTCGGCATCGCGCAGGACCGGAACGACAAGACCGTTCGGGGCCGACACGGCGACCGAGACGTCGACGAAGTCGTGGTAGAGGATCTCGTCACCCTCGATCTGGGCATTGACGCTGGGCACGTCCTTCAGCGCAAGGCAGGCAGCCTTGGTGAAAAAGCCCATGAAGCCGAGGCGCACATCGTGCTTCTTGGCGAACAGGTCCTTGTACTTCGAACGCGCTTCCATGACCGCGGTCATGTCGACGTCGTTGAAGGTGGTGAGAAGGGCAGCGGTATCCTGCGCGCTCTTCAGACGCTTTGCGATCGTCTGGCGCAGGCGGGTCATCTTCACCCGCTCGACATTGCGGCCCGAAGTGGCCGGAGCTTCGCCAGCGGCGGGCGCAGGGGCGGCCGCCGGGGCAGCGCCGCTCTTCTTCGCTTCGGCTGCGGCCAGAACGTCTTCCTTGGTCAGGCGGCCGTCCTTGCCGGTGCCCTTGACCGTGGTGGGGTCGATGCCGTGTTCCAGAACTGCGCGGCGAACGGCGGGCGAAAGAACAACCGCGTCATCGCCTTCTGCCGAGGCAGGGGCGGACTGGGAGGGGACCGACGCGCTGTCGTCCTTGCGGGGCGCGACAGCCTTGTCGCCAGCGCCCGCACCGTCAGCAATCGTAGTGATGACCGCACCGACGACGACGGTGTCGCCTTCGCCGACCATGTGTTCACCCATCACGCCCGAGACGGGGGCGTTGACGTCGATCGCGACCTTGTCGGTTTCGAGGCTGCAGATCGGTTCGTCCTGCGCAACCGCTTCGCCGGGCTTCTTCAGCCATTCGCCGACAGTGGCTTCAGTGATGGATTCGCCCAGAACCGGGACTTTGACTTCAGTGCTCATCGGTTTGTTTCCTTTACCGATCTTATTTCTGGCGGGCTGCGATGACGTCTTCAACCGAAAGGCCGAGGGCGTCCGCAACAAGCGCGTTCTGCTGTTCGACGTGGCGGCTGGCGAGACCCGTTGCCGGCGATGCCGACGGTGCGCGGCCCGCGTAACGGGCGCGGCTGACAGGTGCGCCTGCTTCCGACAGGGCCTGCTCGATCTGGCTTTCGACGAAGAACCACGAACCGTTGTTCTTCGGCTCTTCCTGACACCAGACGACCTTTTCGAGGTTCTTCATGCGCGACAGGCGAAGGGCCAGCGGCTCACCCGGGAAGGGGTAGAGCTGCTCGATACGCACGATCGACGTGTCGGTCTGACCTGCGGCATCGCGAGCCTCGATCAGGTCGTAGGCGACCTTGCCCGAACACAGGACCAGGCGCTTGATATCCTCGTCCGCCGGCGGGTTCGTGTCGGACACGATGCGGCGGAAGTGGCTTTCGTCGAGGAACTCTTCCTTCGTCGAACGGGCCATCGGGTGACGCAGCAGCGACTTGGGCGTCATGATGATCAGCGGCTTGCGGAACGAGCGCAGCATCTGGCGGCGAAGCACGTGGAAATAGTTCGCCGGTTCGGTGATGTTGCACACCTGGATGTTGTCGCCCGCGCAAAGCTGCAGGAAGCGTTCGAGACGCGCCGAGGAGTGTTCCGGACCCTGACCTTCATAGCCGTGCGGCAGCAGCAGCACGAGGCCGTTGGCACGAAGCCACTTGGCCTCGCCCGCGGCGATGAACTGGTCGATCATGATCTGCGCGCCGTTGGCGAAGTCGCCGAACTGCGCTTCCCAGAGCACGAGGCTCTTCGGATCGGCCAATGCATAACCGTATTCAAAGCCAAGCACGCCGTATTCGGACAGCGGGCTGTCATAGACCTCGAAGTGACCATGCGGGACATGGCACAGCGGGATGTACTTGTTCTCGGTGTTCTGATCGACCCAGACGGCGTGACGCTGCGAGAACGTGCCGCGGCCTGAATCCTGACCCGACAGGCGGACGGAGAAGCCCTCTGCCAGCAGTGAACCAAACGCCAGCGATTCCGCCGTTGCCCAGTCGAAGCCCGCACCGTTCTCGAACATGTCGCGGCGACCGTCGAGGACGCGGTTCAGCGTCTTGTGGATCGTCACGTCTTCGGGAACGGTCGTCAGCGTGCGGGCCAGGCCGTCGAACAGCTTGCCCTCGATACCCGTCGCGATGTTGCGGCGCGCGGTTTCCGGGTCAGCAGGCTTGTTGAGACCGGCCCAGCGACCGCCGAACCAGTCGGCCTCGTTCGCCTTGTAGGTCTTGCCCGCCTCGAACTCACCGTCGAGGTACTTGGTGAAGCCGTCGATCGTTTCCTGCGCGAAGCCGCCGTCAATCACGCCTTCTTCCTCGAGCCGCTTCGCATAGAGCGAGGCGACGCCGGGGTGCTTGCGGATCTTCTGGTACATCAGCGGCTGCGTGAAGCTGGGCTCGTCGCCTTCGTTATGGCCGAAGCGGCGATAGCACCACATGTCGATCACGATATCGCGGCCGAAACGCTGGCGATATTCGATCGCGAGCTTGCAGCAGAACGTCACGGCCTCGGGATCGTCGCCGTTAACGTGCAGGATCGGGGCCTGGACGCCCTTTGCGACGTCCGAGGGGTAGGGCGACGAGCGCGCGAACTGCGGGCTGGTCGTGAAGCCGATCTGGTTGTTGATGACGAAGTGGATGCAGCCGCCGGTGTTGTAGCCGCGGATGCCGGAAAAGCCGAAGCATTCCCACACGATGCCCTGGCCTGCGAAAGCCGCGTCACCGTGGATCAGCACGGGCAGCACGGTCTGGTGCTTGCCGACGCCGATGTCGTCCTGGAACCGCTGCTGCGCGCGGACCTTGCCGAGCACGACCGGGTCCACCGCCTCGAGGTGCGAGGGGTTGGGCACGAGGCTCATGTGGACCTTGGTGCCGTCGAATTCACGGTCGGTGGAAGTGCCGAGGTGGTACTTCACGTCGCCCGAACCGCCGACATCGTCGGGGTTGGCGCTGCCGCCGGAAAATTCGTGGAAGATGACCTTGTAAGGCTTGCCCATCACGTTCGCGAGGACGTTCAGGCGGCCGCGGTGGGCCATACCGAACACGATTTCCTTCACGCCGCTGGAGCCGCCGTACTTGATGACGGATTCAAGCGCCGGGATCATCGATTCGCCGCCGTCGAGGCCGAAACGCTTCGTGCCGACGTACTTCTTGCCGAGGAACTTCTCGTACTGCTCACCGCGGATCACGGCCTGCAGGATCGCCTTCTTGCCCATGATGGTGAAGTCGATCGAGGCGTCCTTGCCTTCCATGCGGTCCTGCAGGAAGCGACGCTCTTCGATGTCGGCGATGTGCATGTATTCAAGGCCGACCTTGCCGCAGTAATTTGCGCGCAGGATCGCCACGATCTCGTTGACCGTCGCCCATTCCATGCCGAGGTTACCGCCGATGTAGACCGGGCGGTCGAGATCGCCGGGGCCGAAGCCGTGGTATTCGGGGGTGAGATCAGCCGGAAGCTCGAGCTTGGACAGGCCCAGCGGGTCGAGATCGGCCGCAAGGTGGCCGCGCACGCGATAGGTGCGGATCAGCAGCATGGCGCGAACCGAATCGTCGCAGGCCGCTTCGACCGCCTTCTCGTCGAGCTTGGCGCCCTTCTTCTCGGCAGAGGCCTTGATCTCGGCCTTCATGCGGGTGGGATCCATCGACGCTGTCAGGTCGTCGGTACCGCCCATGTCGAGCGGCCAGCCCTTGCGGGCCCAGGAAGGTCCGGGCTGGGGGCCGTCAGGCTCCAGCTCGGGAAGGAAGGACTGGTTTTCTTTACCCATTTTCAGTCACCCGCATCTGGCCGGTCTGTCCGGCACAGGTGTAATCTTGGCGGTAGAGCCAAAGGCGGTGGGACGGCCATCCCTCCTCGGCCGCCCCACCGCCGAAAGCCTTAGGCCGTTTCCTTGAGCAGGCCGTTCAGCGTTTCGCCGAGCAGCGAAGGCGAGGGCGAGACGCGGATACCCGCTTCTTCCATCGCCGCGATCTTGTCTTCGGCGCCGCCCTGGCCGCCCGAAACAATGGCACCGGCGTGGCCCATGCGGCGGCCCGGAGGCGCCGTACGGCCCGCGATGAAGCCCACCATCGGCTTCTTGCGACCGCGCTTGGCTTCGTCCTTGAGGAACTGGGCCGCTTCTTCTTCGGCCGAGCCGCCGATTTCGCCGATCATGATGATCGACTTGGTCTCGTCGTCGGCAAGGAAGAGTTCGAGCACGTCGATGAAGTTCGTGCCGTTGACCGGGTCACCGCCGATGCCGACAGCCGTCGTCTGGCCGAGGCCGGCGTTGGTGGTCTGGAACACGGCTTCGTAGGTGAGCGTGCCCGAGCGGCTGACGACACCAACCGAACCCTTGGAGAAGATCGAACCGGGCATGATGCCGATCTTGCATTCGCCGGGCGTCAGGACGCCGGGGCAGTTCGGGCCGATCAGGCGCGACTTCGAACCCTGCAGGGCGCGCTTCACCTTGACCATGTCGAGCACCGGAATGCCCTCGGTGATGGCGACGATCAGTTCCATCTCGGCGTCGATCGCTTCAAGGATCGAGTCGGCAGCGAACGGCGGCGGAACGTAGATGCACGATGCGGTCGCGCCGGTGGCGGCCTTCGCTTCGTGAACGGTGTTGAAGTTCGGCAGGCCGATGTGGGTCGTGCCGCCCTTGCCCGGGGTAACGCCCGCGACCATCTGCGTGCCGTAGGCCAGCGCCTGTTCGGTATGGAAGGTGCCGGTGGCACCGGTCATACCCTGGGTAATGACCTTGGTATTCTTGTCGACGAGGATGGACATTCGATTTTCCCCTCTTGCTGGGTCAGTCGTTGGCGACAGGGCCGATCGAATCGATCTTCATGGCCAGGCCGTTGAAATGGACATGGGATTCCAGCGGGCTACCCGCCGGGACGAAATAGTAGTCGAAGCTGTCGGTCGTGGGGCTGAGCCCTTCGAACTTCACGATCGTGTTGCCTTCCCGCTCGATAGTCTGAACGGGCTCGCTTCCGGCTAGTTCCTTGACCTTGGCGACCCCTGCATCGCGCGTTTCGGCAGGGTCGAACAAGCGGCAGCCGGTGACACGGCCGCCGTGGACGGTCACTTCGGTCACGACGATGGCGACATCTTCGCCGCCCACGGTGTTCCGGAAGATCGCCGCGGGCGACATCGTGCCGCCCATCTCGGCAACGGCCTTTTGGCCGGCGTCTTCGGCAAATTCCATGAACGAGGTGAGGGCGGGCACGCCTGCGCGGTCGGTCGGCTCCCAACCGGCTTCGACGACGCTGGCAACGGTGCCGTCGTAATCGGGCATCGGGCCGCAGGCCTTGGCGAATTCGGCAAACATCGCGTCGATCGGATATGCGCCGTCAGCCGCCATGGCAGGTGCCGCCAGCAACATCGGTGCGACGATCGCACCGGCGCCAAGGGCGGCGGCCAGCCTCATTCGGCAGTCTCTTGCGCAGCGGACACGACGAACAGCGCCTTGGGCGACGAACGGTCACCGCTGGGGTTCATCTCGACCGTCTTTTCCGAACGCAGCCACGTGTAGACGAAGCCGTCTTGCGAGACCGGCATGCCGAACACCGCGCTGACATCACGGGCAAGCGGGTTGTAATCCGCCGTCGTATCCAGCTTCGTCATGACCATGCAGGTCTTGTCGCGAAGGTTTTCCTTCGTGATGACGATGTAAGCCTCGTTGCCCGACTTCTCGTAAGCGCCGCGCACGACCATCTGGCGATTGCCGCCTGACTTGCGCACGTTCTTCCAGCCATGAGACTTGAGGTCGTCGAGCTCGATCCACGTCGGCGACGTGATTGCCGCGCAAACGTCGATAGCCTCGGCCACCTGATCGGGTGAAGCAGGCTTGGACTGTGCCGCTGCCGGCCCCGCGAAGGCGAGGGCCGACAGGCTTGCACAAAGGGTGGTGGTCTTAAGCCAGGTCACCGTCGATGCCCTTGCAGGCTTCCAGCAGTTCCTTGACCGCGTCGATCGACACCTGAAGGTTGCCCTTCTCTTCGTCGTTCAGTTCGATCTCGATGACTTCCTCGATGCCGTCGGCACCGATCATCGCGGGAACGCCGACATAGAGACCGTCAACGCCGTACTGGCCCGACAGGTGCGCTGCGCAGGGCAGGATGCGCTTCTGGTCGCCGAGGTAGGCTTCGGCCATCGCGATCGCCGACGTGGCGGGCGCGTAGTAGGCCGAACCGGTCTTGAGCAGGCCGACGATTTCGCCGCCGCCTGAACGGGTGCGCTGAACGATGGCGTCCATGGCTTCCTTGCTCGACTTGCCCATCTTGACGAGGTCGTCGACCGGGATGCCCGAGATCGTGGTGTAGCTGGTGACGGGAACCATCGTGTCGCCGTGGCCGCCAAGGACGAACGCATTCACGTCCTTCACCGAAACGCCGAATTCCCATGCGAGGAACGTGGCGAAACGGGCCGAGTCGAGCACGCCGGCCATGCCGACGACCTTGTTGTGCGGCAGGCCCGAGAATTCGCGCAGCGCCCAGACCATCGCGTCGAGCGGGTTGGTGATGCAGATCACGAACGCGTCGGGACAGTTGTTCTTGATGCCTTCGCCAACCGACTTCATGACCTTGAGGTTGATGCCCAGAAGGTCGTCGCGGCTCATGCCCGGCTTGCGCGGAACGCCGGCGGTGACGATCACGACGTCGGCGCCTGCGATGTCGGCATAGTCGTTGGTGCCGGTGATCTTGGCGTCAAAGCCTTCGACCGGGCCGCACTGCGAAAGGTCCAGAGCTTTGCCCTGCGGCATGCCCTCGGCGATGTCGAACAGGACGACGTCGCCCAATTCCTTTTTGGCGGCGAGATGGGCGAGCGTTCCGCCGATCATGCCGGCGCCGATAAGGGCAATCTTCTTGCGTGCCATTGACTAGGCTCCTCGTATCGCGCTGCGGGCGGCAGTCGAAAACCGATTAAGCGCACGGCGACGGCCCGCATTTCGTCGCTCATCGCGGGTTCGAAAGGCGACCTAGGCCTCTGATGTGGGGATTGCAACCAGCAAAAAGTCGAGGAATCGAACTATCTTTGCAATTGGTTCGCAATATCAAAAGGGCGGTTTCAGCAGTAACTGTTGCCAATGCTGCACTGCCGTTCTAGGGGCGCGGCGACGTTACGGGTTCGCCGATCCCATCCGGGTGAAGCGCTAAGAGGGAAGTCCGGTGCGCATTGTGCTTCATGTGAAGCCTGCCACTCCGGCGCTGCCCCCGCAACTGTAACCGGACAGCGCGCCCTTCACGCGCCACTGGCTGCCGCTTCATCGCGGAACCGGGAAGGCGAAGGGACGTGCGATGACCCGGGAGCCAGGAGACCTGCCCGTAGCTGTCGTTCACGTTTCGGGGCGGGGTGTACCTGGAGCAGCGAGCGGTCTGTCGGTTTTGGTCCGACCGGCTTCCCGTCTGGACGACGTTTCGTTCCATACGGGAGGTTTGATGTACAAGTACCTGTTTCTTTTGAGCTCCGTTTTTGCCGCTCCTGCGCTTGCGCAGGACGTGGATGGTAACGACGCGGTCGAATATGCAACCGCCGCACCGCCGCCGATGATTGAAGAAGTTCCGACCATCACCGTTACCGCGACGGGCCTGCCGCTCGACGTGTCTCAGACCGGTCAGCCGGTCTCGATCATCTCGCGCGACGAGATCGAAGCTATCCAGGGGGCGGATATCACCCGCGTGCTTCAGCGCATGCCCGGCGTTTCGACGACGCGTAATGGCGGCGCTGGCGGTTTTACCGGCGTTCGTGTGCGCGGCGCGGCCTCGGAACAGCTGCTCGTCCTGATCGACGGCGTGAAGGTCAACGACGTTGCCTCTCCAGGCGGCGGCTTCGATTTTGGCAACCTGCTTGCCGGCGAAATCGAGCGGATCGAGCTGCTGCGCGGACCGAACTCGGTCGCATGGGGTGCGGACGCGATGGGCGGGGTCATGAACCTCACCACTCGTGCACCCGATGGCGTGACCGCGAGCGCCGAATATGGCGCGCGCGAGACCGTGTACACGACGCTCGGCGGTGGTGTCCGTACGGACGCTTTCGAACTGGGTCTTACCGGCAGTTATTACGACACCGACGGGTTCAGCGCGGCGGCGGATGGTGCCGAGGACGATGGCTATCGCCAGTACCAGGTCACGGGCCGTGCGCGCTATCGCGTCACTGACCTGTTCAGCATCGTTGCCAATGGGCGCTATGCGGACTCGAAGCTGGAACAGGACGGCTATCCGGCACCGACTTTCATGTTCGGCGATACCGCCGACCTTCAGGACACCAGCGAATGGTCGGGCCGGGTCGGGGCTGAATATCTCGGCGACCGTCTCTCGCTGCGCGCAGGCTATGCACTTTCGGATACCGAACGGACTTACACGGGCGAAAGCTACGGGGAATATCCCTATGCCACGAAGGGGCGCGCGGAACGCGCCGAGATCTTCGGGCAGTACGCGCTTGCAGGCCCGGTGCGTCTCGACTTCGGTGCGGACCGCGAATGGTCCGAGTTCGAGGACAGTGGCACGACCGAGGATGCCTCGATCAACAGCGGCCACGCTATGCTGGGCATCTATCTGCCATTCGCATCGGTCGCGGCTGGCGCGCGCTATGACGATCACTCGACTTTCGGGGACGAATGGACGTTCGGTGCAAACGCAGCCGTCTCTATCGCGTCGGACCTGCGCGTTCGGGCTAGCTATGGCGAGGGTTTCAAGGTTCCCTCGCTCTATCAGCTCTATTCCTTCTACGGCGATACCTCGCTGCAGCCGGAAACCAGCAAGGGCTATGACATCGGGTTGGAGAAAGGTCGCCGCGACGGCGCGTTCTTTGCGGGTGTTTCGCTGTTCCGCCGCGACAGCCGCAACCTGATCGACTTCGATCTGGTGTCTTACGCCTACTACAACATCGGCAAGGCGCGTTCGGAAGGCGTTGAACTGGAACTCGGCGCACGACCGGCGGACAACCTGCGGGCAGGGTTGGTCTATACATACGTCAAGTCGACCGACCGTACGGCGGGCGGCATATACGAAGGTAACGACCTCAACCGCCGTCCGCGCAACACGATCACGGCCAGCCTCGACTGGACCGCTCCGGTGGCGGGCATTGCGCTTGGCGGAGACATTCGCATGGTCGGCGACAGCTTCGACGATCGCGGCGAATGGACGCGGCTCGATGGGTATCAGACCGTCGATCTGCGCGCCTCGGTGCCGCTTGGCGAGGTCGAGGTGTTCGGGCGTGTCGAGAATGTCTTCGACGATGGTTACGAGACCGTGGCCGGTTACAACACTGCCGGACGCAGCGCCTATGTCGGCGCGCGGCTGAGCATCTGATCCGTGCGGCGCGGCGCGCATATCGCGGTGCTGGCGAGTCTGCTCGCCGCCGCGTGTGCACCCGCGCCGGACAGCACTGCCGCCAAGGCTCCGCGCATCGTCTCGCTGAACCCCTGCGCCGATGCTATCCTTGCCGAAGTCGCGCCCGATCACTTGGTCGCGGTTTCGCATTACAGCCACGATCCGGCGTCGAGTTCGATGGGCGTGGCACAAGCCGGGCGTTTTGCCGCGACAGCGGGCAGCGCCGAGGAAATCGCAAAGCTCGACCCCGACATCGTCGTTGCGGGCACTTTCCTGCCGCCCGCTACCGAACGGGCACTCTCCGCGATGGGCTACCGCGTCGTGAAGACCGGATCGATTGCCTCTCTCGACGATGCGCGGCAACAAGTGCGCGACCTTGCTGCCCTTGCCGGCGAGCAGAAGGCGGGAGAGCGGCTGGTGACGGAAATCGAGGTGAGCGTACTGGCCGCCATGCCGCTGGAGCAGGAGCCGGTTTCGGCGCTCGTCTGGCAGTCTGGCGGTCTGGTGCCGGGTGAACAGACGCTGGTTTCCGATCTCCTCCACCACGCCGGATTCACCAATTTCTCGGCAGGTCGCGGGCTGGGGCAGGGGGCGGTCGTCCCGCTGGAAGACGTGCTTGCCGATCCGCCGCAAGTCATTCTCAATGCAGGAAGCGGGCGGATGCAGAACCATCCTGCGCTGGGCGCGCTCGCCGATCGGACTGCTCAATTCGACACGAAGCTGACGTGGTGCGGCGGACCGACGATCATCGCCGCTGCCGCAAGGCTTGCCGAAATTCGCGAAGGCGCCGTGCGGTGAAGCGGCTCTCGCTCCTACTTCTGGTCGCGCTGGCGATTGCGCTGCCGCTCTCACTTCTGGCGGGCCGCGTCTGGATCGCGCCTTGGGCAGAGCCAGTACCCCACGCGACGACAATCCTCATGGAGCTTCGCCTGCCGCGCGGGTTTTTGGCCGTGGTGATCGGTGCGGGCCTTGGCGGGGCGGGTGCGGCGATGCAGGGTTACTTGCGTAATCCTCTGGCCGATCCGGGACTGTTCGGCATCGCTCCCGGCGCTGCGCTGGGGGCGGTCATGGCGCTTTTCCTAGGGCTGGCCGCGATCCCGTTCGTCCTTCCGGCCTTCGCCCTGATCGGCGCTGGCGGCGCGATGGCACTGCTTGCCCTGATCGCGGGGCGCACCGGAGGAATCGCACTGTTCACGCTGGCGGGCCTGATGATCGCCAGCCTTGCCGGCACCCTCACCAGCCTAGCCATTTCGCTTTCGCCAAATCCCTTCGCCACCAGCGAGATCGTCACCTGGCTGATGGGCGCGCTGACCGATCGCAGCTGGACAGACCTCTGGATCGCAGCACCGCTGACGCTGGCGGGCCTCGTCGTTCTCTGGTTCACTGGCCCCTCACTCGACGCGCTGACGCTGGGCGAGCAGGCTGCGGTTTCGCTGGGGGTCGAGGCAAAACGGCTGCAATGGTGGATCGTGCTGGGCATCGGCCTTGTCATCGGGGCAGGTGTCGCGGCGGCGGGCATTATCGGCTTCGTGGGCCTGATGGTGCCGCACCTCGTTCGGCCGTTCACCGATCGCCGCCCGTCCAGCCTCATCGTGCCGAGCGCGCTTGCGGGCGGGCTTCTGGTGCTGGTCGCCGACACGGTCTGCCGCGTGCTGCCGATGGCGAGCGAACTGCGGCTGGGCATTGCACTCTCGCTGCTGGGCGCACCGTTCTTCCTCGCGCTGCTATTGCGACTTCGCAGGGAACTGGCCTGATGCTCTCCGCACGGGATCTGGTGGTGAAACGGTCAGGCCGCACAGTGGTGGAGAGCGCTTCGCTTGTGCTCGAGCCCGGTGTGCTGACCGCGATTTGCGGTCCGAACGGTGCCGGAAAGTCGAGCCTTTTGGCGGCGCTCGCCGGGCTTTTGCCGATTGCGTCCGGCGAGGTGGCGCTCGGCGATCGGCAGGTCGCTGCAATTCCGGCGCGGGAAAAGGCTCGAATGATCGGTTTCCTGCCGCAACAGGCCGATGTCGCATGGGACATCTCTGTCGAGACGCTCGTGGCGCTGGGCAGGCTCCCATGGCGCTCTGTACCTGGGCGGCCTGCACGGGCGAGCCGGGAAGCAGATAGTAAGGCCGTAGCGTCTGCCATGGCCGCGATGGAACTGGAGGCGCTTGCCCATCGTCCCGTCTCGCAGTTGTCTGGCGGTGAAAAGGCTCGGGCAGCCATGGGGCGCGTTCTGGCCGGAGAGCCGGACTGGATTCTCGCCGACGAACCGCTCGCCAATCTGGACCTCTCGCACCAGCAGGCGCTGTCAGCATCGCTCAAGCGAGAGGCCGGCAAGGGGCGCGGGGTCGTCGTCGTCATGCACGACTTGGCCGCGGCGATGAACCATGCCGAACGCGTGATCGTGATCGAAAACGGGCATATCGTTGCGGACGGAGCGCCGGAGCAGGCGCTGTCGCGCGAAGTTATCGAAGCGGTGTGGCAAGTGCCTTGCCGATGGCTGGGCAAAGCGGGAGCGCGCGCGCTCGCTATGGGACCGGCGGACGCAGAAACTTGACTGCTACCCTTGTTACGGCATGAATTGAGTCATGAAGCGCGCAGCACCCTATATTGCCGTCCTTGTCCTCGGCCTCGTTACCATGCCGGTCGTGCCCGCTGCGGCCGAAGAGTTGCGCGATCCGCGTGCAATCCGTCAGCTTCAGACGCTAGACTGTACCTTCCGGCTGACCAACGATCACGTGAAAGACGTCATCATGATGCAGGATGCGACGCTCTCGCCCGATGCCTGCGTCGCAGCTTGCGCAAAGTTTGCCGAAGAGTCCGTCGTGTCGATGCGCGATGCGGTCACTATTCTTCGCTACACCTGCGAATACCGAGGAAAACGGGTCGCGGACGTCAACCTTAAGGTCACTTGAGGTTTTCTTTTTTGCCCAGCGGAAACCTGACGACGGGGTCGTAATGCGACCCGTTCGGCGTCAGCGTGCTTTCATAGAGCAGGAAGTTGTCGACGCGCATCGGCCCTGCGTGAAAATCTCCGAAACGCGCCATCCAGTCGCCGATCGGACCGCTTGACCGGTTGAGCCTAGCGAGGGTCACATGCGGCAGGAAACGACGCGTCTCCGCCTCGCAACCCGCAGTGACGACCGCACGCTCAACCTTTTTCTGCAAGACCAGCAGTTCCGGCGAATGTGCCACGCCCGTCCAGACCGCGTGGGGCCAGTGCGACTTCGAGAAATGCCCGAGCCCGCGCAGTTCCAGATTGAAGGCCGGCGCTTCGATGCGCGACAGGGCATCGGCAATGTCGTTGGCCAGTGGCGTGTCGACCTCGCCGATATAGCGTAGGGTCAGGTGAAGCTGCGTCTCGTCCTGCCAGCGCGCGTCCTCGATATCGTCCATCACATCGAACATGGCGTCCATTGCGTCCTCACTGGGACGGATGGCGACGAATAGGCGGTGGCTCATGAGCTTTGTTCGATAGCGCGGAAAGGAGTTCCCTCCACGAGCAGCCAGCTTGCGATTGAAAACAAAGGCTGTGGCGCATTGGTTTTCGCGATCCACTCTAAACATTCAAAGGGAAGGTTCATGTGGTCGTGTTAGCAGGCGCTCTTGCCGGACGAAACTACCGGGGCGCGGAGCACCAAGAGGCCGCATTCTCGCTAATTCAGCCAGCCCCTCTGGTCTGACCGGCGTTGCAATCGGGCGGGGCGTTACCACATCGACCGTAACTGGCCACGCGCCATGGGCCCAGAGGTCTTGACGGCGCGGAACATTTGCGGAACATCATTCTCCCATGAGTCTTACCAAGATTTCCGTGCGCGGCGCGCGCGAGCACAACCTGAAGGGTATCGACATCGATCTGCCGCGTGACGCGCTGATCGTGATCACGGGCCTGTCAGGTTCGGGCAAGTCGAGCCTCGCCTTCGACACGATCTATGCCGAAGGGCAGCGCCGCTATGTCGAGAGCCTGTCAGCCTATGCGCGCCAGTTCCTCGAGATGATGCAGAAGCCGGACGTCGAACATATCGACGGACTCTCGCCCGCGATCTCGATCGAGCAGAAGACGACGAGCCGCAACCCGCGCTCGACCGTGGCGACCGTGACCGAGATTTACGACTATATGCGCCTGCTCTGGGCGCGTGTCGGCGTTCCCTACAGCCCCGCAACTGGCTTGCCGATCGAGGCGCAGACCGTGTCGAATATGGTCGACCGGGTGATGACCCTGCCCGAAGGCACACGCGCCTACCTGCTCGCGCCGGTCGTGCGCGGCCGCAAGGGTGAGTACCGCAAGGAACTGGCAGAGTGGCAGAAGGCGGGCTTCACACGCGTGCGCATCGATGGCGAGATGTACGCGATCGAGGAAGCGCCCGCGCTCGACAAGAAGTACAAGCACGACATCGAAGTCGTGGTCGACCGTATCGCTGTGCGCGAAGGGATCGAGACGCGGCTGGCCGACAGTTTTGAGACCGCGCTGAAGCTGGCCGAGGGGCTGGCTTACATCGACCTTGCCGACGGCGTGGTGCCGGGGCGCGAAGACGAGGAAAAGTCGGCCAACGTCACTGGCGGGCAGATGAAAGGCGCGGGTCTTCCCGCCAACCGGATCGTCTTTTCCGAGAAGTTCGCCTGCCCGGTTTCTGGCTTCACGATCGAGGAAGTCGAGCCGCGCCTGTTCTCGTTCAACGCGCCGCAGGGTGCCTGCGCGGCCTGTGACGGGCTGGGCGAGAAGCTGCTGTTCGATCCGCAACTCGTCGTCCCGAACGAGGGGCTCAGCCTCAAGAAGGGCGCCATCGTGCCCTGGGCCAAGTCCAACCCTCCGTCGCCCTATTACATGCAAGTGCTGGCCAGCCTTGCGCGGGAATACGAATTCGACCTGACGACCCCTTGGGAGGAGTTCGACAAGGAAATTCGCGGCATCATTCTTTACGGCACCAGGGGGCGCGCGATCCCGCTGACGTTCAAGGACGGGCGCAAGGAATATACGGTAAAGAAACCGTTCGAAGGCGTGATCGGCAACCTCAATCGCCGCATGCTCCAGACCGAAAGCGCGTGGATGCGCGAGGAACTGGGCAAGTACCAGACCGCGCAGCCGTGCGAGGTTTGTGACGGCAAGAGGTTGAACGAGAAGGCGCTGGCGGTGAAGATCGCGGCAACCGACATTGCCGAACCGACCAAGATGAGCGTCTCGGATGCAAAGGACTGGTTCCTAGCATTGCCGGAAAAGCTCAACGAAACGCAGAACCAGATTGCCAAGGCGATCCTGAAGGAAATCAACGAGCGGCTGGGTTTCCTCGACAATGTCGGGCTCGACTACCTCAACCTCGACCGTACCAGCGGCACGCTGTCTGGTGGTGAGAGCCAGCGTATCCGCCTTGCCAGCCAGATTGGGTCGGGCCTTTCGGGCGTGCTCTACGTTTTGGACGAACCGTCGATCGGACTGCATCAGCGCGACAACGACCGCCTGCTGGAAACGCTGAAGCGGCTGCGCGATCTCGGTAACACGGTCATCGTGGTCGAGCATGACGAGGATGCGATCCGTACCGCCGACCACGTCGTAGACCTGGGCCCCGGCGCGGGCGTCCATGGCGGCGAAGTCGTGGCGCAGGGCACGCTGAAGCAGGTCCTGAAGTCGAAGACATCGCTGACCGCGGCCTATCTCAACGGAACGCGCGAAATCGCGGTGCCGGACAAGCGTCGCAAGGGTAACGGCAAGAAGATCACGGTCCACGGCGCGCGGGCAAACAACCTGCGTAACGTTACAGCCGCGATCCCGCTCGGCACGTTTACCTGCATCACGGGCGTGTCGGGTTCGGGCAAGTCGAGCTTTACCATCGACACACTTCATGCGGGAGCCGCGCGTACGCTCAATGGCGCACGCATTGTGGCGGGCGCACATGACAAGATCACCGGCCTCGAACACTGCGACAAGGTGATCGAGATCGACCAGTCCCCGATCGGTCGCACGCCGCGTTCGAACCCGGCGACTTATACGGGCGCCTTCACCAATATCCGTGACTGGTTCGCGGGCCTGCCCGAGGCTCAGGCGCGCGGCTATAAGCCGGGGCGCTTCAGCTTCAACGTTAAGGGCGGCCGCTGTGAGGCGTGCCAAGGTGACGGTCTTATCAAGATCGAAATGCACTTCCTGCCCGACGTTTATGTCACGTGCGAGGAATGCCACGGCAAGCGATACAACCGCGAAACTCTGGAGGTGAAGTTCAAGGGGCACTCGATCGCTGACGTGCTCGACATGACGATCGAGGACGCGGAAGAGTTCTTCAAGGCTGTCCCGCCGATCCGCGACAAGATGCACATGCTGAACGAGGTCGGCCTCGGCTACGTAAAGGTTGGCCAGCAGGCGACGACGCTCTCTGGCGGCGAGGCGCAGCGTGTGAAGCTCGCCAAGGAGCTGTCGCGTCGGTCGACCGGACAGACGCTGTACATTCTCGACGAGCCGACGACCGGCCTGCACTTCGAAGACGTGCGCAAGTTGCTCGAAGTGCTGCACAGGCTGGTCGAACAAGGCAACAGCGTCGTCGTGATCGAACACAATCTCGACGTCATCAAGACGGCCGACTGGATCGTCGACCTCGGTCCCGAAGGCGGCGTGCGCGGTGGCGAGATCGTTGCCGAAGGCACGCCCGAAAAGGTGGCGGAGAACCCGCGCAGCTTTACGGGCCAATACCTCGCCCCGATGCTTGGCAAGCCTGTCCTTGGGCGCGAGGCGGCGGAGTAGAGGTACGCTGCCCGTCGTGCTAAGCCTGTCGGCAGGAGAAGGAGTCGCGAAGTCATGAAAAAGCTCATCGCCCTTGCTGCCATCGCTGCAGCCACCCCGGCCATTGCCGGACACCATGAAGAGAAGGCCAACGGCCATTCCAAGATGCTGATGGCGGGCCTGCTTGGCACAAACCAGGTCAACGGCGGAGACGAGGATGGCCGCGGTCAGTTCATGGCCTGGCCCGATGCCGAAGGGCAGCTTTGCTATCGTCTCATGGTTTCGAACATCGCGGCTCCGACCGCTGCGCACATCCACAGCGGTGCTGCGGGCGTGAACGGCGGCGTCGTGGTTGGCCTGTCGGCTCCCACCGACGGCAAGGTCGAAGGCTGCGCCACGGTCGATGCCGAAACGATGGCGGCGCTCTGGGCAGAACCGGGCGCATACTATGTCAACGTGCACAATGGCGAACATCCCGCCGGCGCCGTGCGCGGCCAGTTGATGAGCCACTGACCCGGCTTGCGGCTGCCCGAACAGCCTTAGCGACCAATTAACCAATGGCGTGCCATGCAACCCCCTGAATCCAGGGGGTCTGCATGAGCAACGGTGCCAAGAAGCTGATTATCTTCCTCGTCCTCGCTGTGATCGCGACGGTCGTCTCGTTCTTCTTCGCCGAGGATATCCGCACCTGGCTCAACCAGCGGGGCGGGGGGCAGAACGATGAAGTGCGCACCCAGTGCATCGCCGAATACACGCAGGTGCCACTGACCGAACGGCGCGCAGGACTGGTTTGCGACTGCCTGATCGTCGAGACGAAGCGGCAAAAGCTGCAACTCGAGGACCTGCTCGGCACGGACGCGCCCGAGATGCAGTCGATCTCGAGCGCATGCATGCAGATGCATGCCGGCTGAGGCGCCAGCCCGCTAACGAGCGTTTCGCAGTCGCAGGATCGTCTGCTCAGCCGCGGAAAGCGCGTGCTCGGATCGATCATGATCGTCCACGTGCAGTTATTTGGTCGGTAAGATTAACAACGCAGGTGCCAAGGCTGCTCGATCACAGGGCGACGCTTCATCGCGTGTCTTCATCGCTCGGCGCCCGTGGACGGCGACAAGCCGCCTCTTGCGGGTGGGGGGCAATCGGGTGACTATGCCCTTGGCCGACCCTGTGGCCGATGAAGAGGTAACCTGCTCTTCACCATCAGGGTTTAGGGATCGGGCCGGACGGACAGAATACGGAGGCGGTTGATGACGGCGGTCAGGCTTGCAGGCGCGATGGCGCTGGCGACATTGGCACTTGCGGGGTGCGAGGATCCCAAGCCGGGTCTGCAGGACGAACAGCGTGTCGAGAAGGTGAGCGACTGCAAGGCGGTCGTCGGTCACTTCGCGCCGACTGAACGCAAGAAGGACCAGCTTTGCGAATGTCTGACCGGCAGGCTGGCGCAGCAGCAATTGACCGTTGACGACCTGCGCGGTGCCAAGCGCGACCGCGCGATGGAGCAACTGCGCTGGTGCGGTCAGCAGGTCGGTATTTTCAGCAAGAGCACGGCGCCCGCGCCCAGGCCTTCGGCGAGCGAGCCCGAAGTCGAAGGTCCCGGCGATGCCGAGCCGATCATGGATGAACCGGCAGCGGAAGCTCCGGCTGCCGAATAATCAAATTCTAAAAAATCAGTCCTGAAGCAGGCTGAGGGCGACGCGGTCCTGGCCGCGAGCCTTCATGCCGATCGCGTCGGCGGCGGCTTCGGAAAGGTCGATCACGCGTTTGCCGTGGAACGGGCCGCGATCGTTGATGCGTACGATGATCGACTTGCCAGTGCGCTGCGAGGTCACGCGGACCTTGCTGCCGAACGGTAGAGTGCGATGCGCGGCGGTATATTCGGTGGGGTCGAACCGTTCGCCATTGGCCGTCGGGCGCCCGGCAAAGCGCGGACCGTACCAGCTGGCAAGACCGATACCGAGTTCTTCGGCTACATCGGACAGTTCGGAAATGACGGGTTCCGGCTCCGCAAAACCGGGATCGTCAGTCCCCATGCCGGGCAGTTCGGGCAGGGCATCGTCGGGCGTGGCCGTATCGATTTCGAAGCCCGGTGCGGTCACCTGGATGTCTTCCGACACGGCGAGCGCAGCTCCGGGAACGAGCGAGGCGAGGGCGAAGCCCACGGCCAGGCGCGATACGCGGCGGCGGCGATCCGTCACACGATGGCGGCGGATGAAGCGGTGCAAAGTAGTCCCGTCCATGGCGTGGCTTATACCATGGAAAAGTAGCCCAAAGGTTTCGACCCGTCTCAATTCGGCCACAATCGGGCCGGGATCGGGGAACGCTGAAACGATTCAGGGGAGGGTGCGACTCGACGCTTGAAGCAATTTTGCCGGGCCCGAACGCAAATGGGGCCAGCATCGCTGCTGGCCCCACTCTCACCGACGCGTGGTCCACTGGGGAACTTGGCGCCTGGCGTTTCGGCTTCCTTTCCCGAAGGTCGGGAGGCCTATGTCGCCCGGCGCTCGCGCCGGCATCCGGTTCCTGGCGGGGGTTCGGTTCGGTTCAGAAGAGCGTTCTCTTCTCCCGTTCCGTTCTCACCCGGATCCGAAGCCTTCCTTCCATGATGGTCCGTCGCTTCAACCGATCCAGCATTTCCGCAAGGGATTTGCCATTTCGTCCACGCCGGTCCGGAATTCCGGCCATGCTGATGCGCCTTTCGCGTCTATCCGGTCTTTCCTCATCCGCGGCCTTCGAGAGGCCTGCCGGACGCTGGTCCGTCCATCTGTCGCGCGGCTTTCGCCAGCATATCGATCGGTTCGATTTCCTTTACGTTTCAGAGCCTTGCGGCCCGATCCGAGAGGGCTTCATCCCCGTTCGACAAGTTCAAGGTGACTCTGATGACCGAGTCGTTCAAGCAGGCAAGCGGCGATTTATCCACAGAACGCGATCTTCGTGGTGGACAAGAGTGGATAAACCCGTCATTTGGCGCGGTTCGCCGCGATCGCGAGCGAATCTCGCGACTGCGGCACGCCCGCGAAGGCGTTTAGCGGCCCTGCTTGGCCAGCAGCTTCAGACGAAGCGCATTCAGCTTGATGAAGCCTTCCGCGTCCTTCTGGTCATAGGCACCGGCATCGTCCTCGAACGTCACGTGGCGTTCGGAATAGAGCGAGTTCGGCGACTTGCGCCCGACGACCGAGACCGAGCCTTTGTAGAGTTTCAGGCGAACGGTGCCGTTCACGCTAACCTGCGAGTGGTCGATCGCGGCCTGAAGCATCTCGCGCTCGGGCGCGAACCAGAAGCCGTTGTAGATGAGCTCTGCGTACTTGGGCATCAGCTCGTCCTTGAGGTGCGCTGCGCCGCGGTCGAGCGTGATCTGTTCGATCCCGCGATGTGCCGCCGCATAGATCGTGCCGCCCGGGGTTTCGTACATGCCGCGCGACTTCATGCCGACAAAGCGGTTCTCGACGAGATCGAGGCGGCCGATGCCGTGCTTGCGGCCCAGCTCGTTGAGCTCGGTCAGCAGCGTGGCGGGCGAAGTTGCCTTGCCGTTCAGCGAAACGCCATCACCCTTTTCGAACCCAATTTCGATATATTCGGGCGTGTCGGGCGCGTCCTCGGGGTTCACCGTGCGCGAATAGACGTAGTCGGGGGTCTCTTCCCAAGGATCTTCCAGCACCTTGCCCTCGGATGAGGTGTGCAGGAGGTTCGCGTCGGTCGAGAACGGGCTTTCGCCACGCTTGTCCTTGGGAACCGGGATCTGGTGCTGTTCAGCCCATGCGATCAGCGCGGTGCGGGAATTGAGGTCCCACTCACGCCACGGAGCGATAACCTTGATGTCGGGGTCGAGCGCATAGGCCGACAGTTCGAAGCGGACCTGGTCGTTGCCTTTGCCGGTCGCGCCGTGGGCGACGGCGTCGGCGCCGGTTTCGTGCGCGATCTCGATCAGGCGCTTGGAGATGAGCGGGCGGGCGATCGACGTGCCGAGCAAGTAATCGCCTTCGTACTTCGCATTGGCGCGCATCATCGGGAAGACGAAGTCGCGCACGAATTCCTCGCGCAGGTCGTCGATGTAGATGTGCTCGTCCGGAATACCCATCAGCTTCGCCTTGGCGCGCGCGGGTTCGAGTTCCTCGCCTTGGCCGAGGTCAGCCGTGAAAGTCACGACTTCGCAGTTGTAGGTGACCTGCAGCCACTTCAGGATGACCGAGGTGTCGAGGCCGCCCGAATAGGCCAGCACAACTTTCTTGATGGAATCGCTCATGCGCGCCGGTTAGGCGGGACTTGCGCCGCCTGCAAGTGTCTCTGCGGGTTTGATCGATCTGAGGAGACCCGGAAGGTACGCGCCAAGGGTCACTGCGCGCAGGATATAGGTGGCCGTAAAGGCGATCCAGACGCCCAAGTTGCCGTAAGGCCGCAGCAGAAGGTCGAGCGCGATATAGAGCGCTGTGGTAGCCACGGCGGCATTGCGCAGGGCCTTGCCGCGCGTTGCGCCGATGAAAACCCCGTCGAGCATCCACGAAGGGGCGCCCAGCAGAGGGACAAGGGCGGCAAAGGGCAGGAAGATCACTGCCGTCTTGTAGGTCGCATCGTCGGTGATCATCGCGTCGATGATGCCCGGCCCGACCAGCCAGTAAGCCAGCGAGATCAACGCACCGCCCAGAAGCGCGAATTCGCTGGTGAGGCGGATCGCGCGCAGGAACCTCGGGCGCGATCCCGCACCCAAAGCCTGCCCGACGCGGGCTTCGGCGGTAAAAGCGAAGGCGTCGAGCACGAAGGCGGCGACCGAAATGAACTGCAAGAGCACGTGATTCGCCGCCAGCGTCGTCGCGCCGAGCCTTGCGCCGGAACTTGCCAGCCATGTGAAAACCAGCAGCAGCGCGATGGTGCGGATCATCAGGTCGCGGTTGACGGCGAAGAGTTTGGCCAGTTCCTCGCGGTCGAGCAGGTGCGACTTCGGAACGCGCTTCAGCATGGCAAGCGGGCTTGCCCCTGCCACGCGTGCGCAGATGACGAGGCCGGTGACGAGCGCGATCCATTCCGCCCCCGCCGTGCCCGCACCGATGCCGCCCGCGCCCATTCCCGCGCCCCAAACTAGCCCGACATCGAGCAGGGCGTTCGACGCGTTCATCACGATCTGCAAAACGAGCGCCGCCCGCGTGCGGCCAAGGCCCAGCAGCCAGCCGGTGATCGCAAAGACCGCCAATGCGGCAGGCGCGCCGAAGAATCGGGCCGAGACATAGGCGTCGGCTTCGGCGCTGACCTGTTCCCCGCCCGACATCACGGCAAGCGCGAGGGCGGTGAGCGGGATTTGCAGGGCCAGCAGGACGAGCCCCAGTACCACACCGATGCCGATCCCGCGCAGGAACAGCGCCTCGACCTCGCGCCGCCGCTCTGCCCCGTGGGCCTGTGCCGTAAGGCCGGTCAGGCCCATACGCAGGAAGCCGAAGCTCCAGAAGACAAGATTGATGATCGTCGCGCCCAAAGCCACGCCGGCCAGCGCGCCTGCATCGCCGGTGCGGCCAACGACGACAGTATCGACAATGCCGACCAGCGGCACAGAGGCCTGACCCAGCATGATCGGCCATGCCTGCGCAAGGATGGCTTTTCGGGTGAGTGGGGCGGCTTCAGTCACTCTTGCGCCCATGCCCCGCCGCCGTGGGCAGGGCAAGCCGCGTCAGGCGAGCAGCTTTGCCTCTGCCTCTCCCATGTAGTCGCGCGACAGCGGCAGGGCGCGGCGGTCGCGGATGTACTGAATCTGGAAATTGCACATCCCGCCGTTTTCGAACGCGGCGGTCGCACCGGAGAGGTAGAACGTCCACATCCGGAAGAAGCGGGGGGCGTACATCGCTTCGATCTCGGACTGGTGCGCCATGCAGCGGTCGTACCAGCGGCGCAGGGTCCTGGCGTAGTGAATGCGCAGGTTCTCGACGTCGCTGGCGATCAGGCGGACCTTCTCGCTCGCCGCGATCGTTTCGGATAGGGCCGGAATATAGCCGCCGGGGAAGATGTACTTGCGCGTGAAGGCGTCGGTCATGCCCGGCTGGCCCATGCGCCCGATCGTGTGGATCAGTGCCACGCCGTCCTGGTGCATGAGATTGCCGACCGAGCGGAAATAGGTCTCGAACTGCGGCTGCCCGACGTGTTCGAACATGCCGACTGATACGATCCGGTCGAACTGGCGGCCCGATGAGGCAAGCTCGCGATAGTCGACAAGCTCGAAGCTGACCTTGTCGGCAACGCCTGCCGCCTCCGCCCGTTTGCGGGCGAGGGCCAGCTGTTCTTCGGACAGCGTGATGCCGGTGACGTGAACGCCTGCCTTCTGCGCAAGGAAGATCGCCATCCCGCCCCACCCGCAACCGATGTCGAGCACTTCCTGCCCCGGTTCGAGCGCGAGCTTGGCCGCGATGTGGGCCAGTTTTTCATGCTGCGCTTCCTCCAGCGTCATGTCCTCGCGCGGCCAGTAGGCGCACGAATACTGCATGTGCGGGCTATCGAGCATTAGTTCGTAGAGATCGTTGCCGATGTCGTAGTGATGCGCGACGTTGCTCTTGGAACTCGATGCCCGGTTGGTTGCGGCGCGCAAGTGGGCCACGCGGTCCTTCAGCCGGCGCAGAAACGTGGGCGGGCGCAGGCGCTGTCCCTTGTCCCACGGCTGATTGGCGCGCAGCAGGTGGATCAGTTCCATGATCCCGCCGCCTTCGATGGTCAGCTTGCCGTCCATGAAAGCCTCTGCCGCCCCCAGACGCGGGTCGGTCAGGATTTGGCGGGTCGCGCCGTCGCGCAGATTTACGGAAAGATCCTCGAAACCCGGGGCAGGAGTACCAAAAGTCTCAGTGCCGCCACCTTCGAAGTGAACCTTCAGCGTTCCATGTTTGACAGTGCTTGCGAAGAAGCGGGCGATGATCCGGTCGGAAGCGCTCATGTGGCTGAATGTAGAAGCATATCGGTTGCAGGAAGCAAGCTACAATCTTCGTCTATTTCAGCTTTCCTCGCGTGCCAGAAACAGCACGTCGCGATCCTGCTGCATGAGGTGCTGGCCCGAATCGACGTAGAGCACTTGTCCGTTGGCCGCCGCGCCACTGGCGAGGAATAGCGCTGCATCGGCCAGTTCGGCAGGATCTGTCAGACGCTGCATCAGGTTCATGCGTCCGCTCGCTTCGTGCTCTGTTTCAGCTTGGTCAAAGCTGGGCAGCATTGCGCCGGGGCACAGGCCATAGATGCGGTCGGCGGTCGTTTGCCGATCCATCGCGAGCATTTCGGTCGCTGACGCAAGCGCGGCTTTCGACATGGTGTAACTGAAGAAATCCGGGTTCATGTTCGCCAGCTTCTGGTCGAGCACGTTGATGACGCGGCGACCCGAAGTTGCGCGGGCATGGGCGAGGTAGGCCTGCGTAAGAAGGGCTGGCCCTTCGGCATTGGCCTGAAGTGCACGGGTAAAGGTCGCGTGGTCTAGCGCCTCGGCCGTGTCGAGTTCGAAAAGAGAGGCGCAGTTGACGAGTGCGCGCCAGTCTAGCAGGCGCGCGCCCAGTTCACGCACGGTCCCGACGATTTCGTTGCTGCAGGCGAGATCGAACCGCACCGTCTCAGCGCTCTCGAGGCCTGAGGCCAGCGCCTCCGCCTCGTCAGCGGAACTGCGGTAGTGGACAACGACGTGCCAGCCATCGGCGGCAAATCGGCGCGCCATTTCAGCGCCAAGGCGGCGGGCGGCACCGGTTATGAGAACGGCGGGACGATCGGTTCCGGACATGGCAGGGCTTGGACCACAAATCCCCCGCACTCGCAAATCGTTGGCCGATAAAAACGACGAGGGCCGGACACCACATTCGGTGCCCGGCCCCGGCTGGCATTCGGATCAAGTGATCAATTGCAGCGGGCGTCGCCCTTGTCGATCGCACGGCCGATGATCGCACCGGCTGCTGCGCCGAGGATCGTGCCGGTCGTGCGGTCGCGGCCGCCGTCGATTTCGCGGCCGAGCAGCGCACCGCCGGCAGCGCCGATGATAAGGCCCGTCGTGCCGTCATTGCGCTTGCAATAGTAGCGGCCATCGTCGCCGCGCCAGTAACGGTCACCGCGGCGCATGACGCGCGGTTCGTAATGATGGCCACCCTTGTGCTTCGCACGCGCGCCGTGCGCGGGCGCCCAAGGCGGCGGGTCGGCGAGAACCGGGGCGGGAATGGCTACGCTTGCTGCCACGAGGGCCCCCATCAGCGTCTTTTTCATGGTTCGTCCTTTCTTCAGTCCGACTGGTCAATCGGTCAGATCGCTCAGCACTTACCCTCGTGAGTGCAATCCGATCCCGGAACGGGAGATGAACCGCCTCTTCAGATTTTAGCTTATGGACGAACTGTTTCCGAGAAACGACGAAACGCGATTAACTTGGAATTAGGCACGTTTCGCCGATCTCGATTCAAGGCGCTTAAAGCTTGGCGATTTCCTCTTTGGCCTTCTCGATCGCGCCTTCGGGGCCGGTCATGCCGACACCAGTCGCGCGCACGAAGGTCATGTCGGTAATGCCGATGAAGCCGAACATCGTCGTCAGGAAATCCTCGATCAGGCTCAGCGGCTGTGTACCGGGTTCGTAAGGGCCCCCAGCTGCGATGGCGAAGATCACGCGGCGACCGCCGGCAAGGCCTTCGGGGCCCTCTTCGGTATAGCGGAACGTGGTGCGCGGCACGCCGAGACGGTCGATCCAGCTCTTGAGGTTCGAGGGAATCGCGAAATTGTACATCGGCACGCCGATGACGACGGTGTCGGCGGCAAGGAATTCGTCGAGGATCGCGCGTTCGGTCGCGGCGGCGGCCTTCATGTCGTCGGTCTGGTGCTCTTCCGGGGTGCGGATAGCGCCTGTCGTAACAGGATTGAGGTGGGCGACCGGTTCGGTGCCCAGATCGCGATAATTGACGCTGGCGTCCGGATTATCGGCGGTCAGCTTGTCTACGACGGCCTTGGTGACAGCGCGGCTGACCGAGTCGGCACCCGATGTCGAACTGTCGATGTGCAGGATATTCACGTTGCTATACTCCGGTATCAAATGATAACCGGGTCCATATGGAAATGATCGACCCCGACCTTCAAGAAGGCACAGAAACGTCTGCTGGTCACATGGGTGTGACCGCCGCCATCGAGGCGATCGGCGCATGTCCGGCGGTAACCGACATGATGTCGCGCGTGGGCGACAAGTGGTCGATGCAGGTCGTTATGAAACTGGGCGAGGAGCCGCGCCGCTTCAACGAATTGCGCCGCGCGGTCGACGGCATTTCACAGCGGATGCTGACCCGCACGCTGCGCAATCTTGAACGCGACGGGCTGGTCAGCCGCAAGGTCACGCCCTCGGTCCCGCCAAGGGTGGACTATTCGCTGACGGCGCTTGGCAAGTCGCTGTGGGACCCGGTGACGATGCTCAGCCGCTGGGTCATGGACAACCGGATCCAGATCGAAAGCGCGCGCGCCGAATACGACGCGCGCGACGACGAGGACTGATCAGTCCTCCAGCGCCGCCTGCTTTTCGGCGGCGATCCGGTCCAGTTCGGCCCGGCTCTTCTTTTCCGCAGCTGTCTTGAGCTGGCCGCAGGCCGCATCGATGTCGCGCCCGCGCGGGGTGCGCACCGGCGCGCTGATGCCGGCCTCGAAGACGATGTTCGAGAACGCGCGGATACGGTCCGGCGTCGAACATTCGTAAGCGGCGCCCGGCCAGGGGTTGAACGGGATGAGGTTCACCTTGGCGGGAAGCTTGTACTTCTTGATCAGGCGAACAAGCTCGCGCGCATCTTCGTCGCTGTCGTTCTTGTCCTTCAGCATCACGTATTCGAATGTGATACGCCGCGCATTCGATGCGCCCGGATAGTCGGCGCAGGCCTGCAGCAGTTCCTCGATGCCGTACTTCTTGTTGATCGGCACGATTTCGTCGCGAATGTCCTTGGTGACTGCGTGGAGCGAGACGGCAAGGTTCACGCCGATCTCTTCGCCGCACTTGTCCATCATCGGCACGACGCCGCTGGTCGACAGCGTGATGCGGCGCTTCGACAGGGCAAGGCCATCGCCGTCCATCACGATCTTCAGCGCATCGCGCACGTTGTCGAAATTGTAGAGCGGTTCGCCCATGCCCATCATCACGATATTGGTCAGCAGGCGTCCGTCGGCGGAGTAGTCGCCTTCGCTTTCCGCATCGTCGAGGCCGTCCATCCGGCCCTTCGGCCATTCGCCCAGCGCGTCGCGGGCCAGCATGACCTGTCCCACGATCTCGCCCGGCGTCAGGTTGCGGACAAGGCGCATCGTGCCGGTGTGGCAGAACCGGCAGTTGAGCGTGCAGCCGACCTGGCTCGACACGCAAAGCGTGCCACGGTCCGCGTCGGGGATGAAGACCATCTCGAAATCGTGCTTGTCCGCCGTGCGCAGCAGCCACTTGCGGGTGCCGTCGCTCGAATGCTGGGCCTCGACCACTTCGGGGCGGGCGATGACGAAACGTTCGGCCAGCCACGGGCGCATGGTCTTGGCGATGTCGGTCATCGCCTCGAAGTCGGACACGCCGCGATGGTAGATCCAGTGGAACACCTGCTTGCCGCGCAGCTTCGCCTGGCGCGCGTCGAGGCCCGCCTGTTCGAACAGGGCGGCAATCTGCTTTTTCGGCAGGCCGAGGAGGTCGATGCGACCGTCTTCGCGCGGGGTGACCTCCCGCGGAACGGGAACGGGATCGATGTGACCGGGAATTTGCATGGCGCGCCATATAGAGACGAAGCGCACGCACGCAAAGGGCGCGCGAACCCCGCTTTCAAGATGCGGTTCCGCATCGAAGTGTATCTCCTTGGTGTTCATCGCAAAATCCGCACGACGAACCGTCCAGATGTGACAGATTTTCGACCAGCCGCATTGTTGTCTGGCGTTCATGAAACAAGGGTCGCTGGCCGATCATTTCCGTGGTCCAAGCCCCGCCGCGGGGCATCGCACCTCACGAGAGGGCGAATGAGGGAAATGATTGGAGTTACTATGAAAAAGATCGTTGCAATTCTCGCCGCAGGCACCGCGTTTGGTGCGGTTGCCATGCCCGCCGCTGCAGAGGACTTCAGTGGTCCGCGCGTCGAAGCCATCGTCGGTTACGACGTTTCGCAGGCAGGTTCGGACGCCGATAATGACTTAAATGACATGGACGACCAGGACATCGACGGCCTGCTCTATGGTGTTGGCATCGGCTACGACTACGACATGGGCAACGTCGTGCTCGGCATCGAGGGTGAATATACCGACTCGACCGCGAAGACCGAGTACAGCGATGGCATGGACTATGAAGGCTTCGGCCTTGGCCGCGTCGATACCGGTCGCGATCTTTACATCGGCGCCCGTGTCGGTGCGAAGGTAGCGCCCGACTTGCTGGCATACGTGAAGGGCGGTTACACCAACGCGAAGTTCAACGTGCTGGCCGCAGATGGTGTCAGCGAACTGAAGCAGGACATCAACGCAGACGGCTGGCGCGCAGGTGCAGGCCTTGAGTATGCGCTTTCGGACAACACCTTCACGAAGATCGAATATCGCTATTCGAACTACAGCGAGGCCGAGTTCGAGAACGGCGACCTGCCCGACAGTGACCGTTTCGACATCGATACGGACCGTCACCAGGTCGTGGCATCGGTCGGTATGCGCTTCTAAGCGCTGGCCGAAGCGAAAGCATGAAAGCGCGGGTCGGGGAACCGGCCCGCGTTTTTCTATGGACGACAGGCGATGATGGCTGCGTCCATCGCGGTTGGCGCGCCAGCCAGCTTGTAGGCATCGCGAAAGAAGCGACCTTTGGCATCTCGAGCACCAACGGTCATTGTGTCGCGGCTGCGTATTGCGGCGAGCACCGCGGCATGGCCTGCCGCATCGCGTGTCCAGGCGCTGTCTCCACCACCGGCGAGCCGGAAGCGTTTGTTCCCGACATCAAGAGTGACGACGGCATCGCGGGCCAACGTTCGCGACAGGCGCAATGTCAGGCGCGGCTCTCCGGGAGAGACGATGACACTGGCGAAGGGCTGTCTTTCGCGTGAGAACGGCGAAGGTTCTGCCTGCGCAATGGCATAGCAGCGTACCCCGTCACGAAATGCACCCCAGCCCGAATGCACCGAAACAGCCTCTGGCGCGGCCTGTAACGGCACGGCGAGTGTGGCGAGCAGTGCAAGCGGGACAAGCGACCATTTAGCCATAGGTGATCTCGATCACTTCCCACTCCTTGTCGCCCGCAGGAAGCCGCACCGTGCGCAAGTCGCCGACACTGGCCCCGCGCAGCGCACGGGCGAGGGGGGAGCCCCAGCCGATGAGACCCGCACCAGCGTCCGCTTCGTCGTCGCCGACGATGGTGACAGTGCGGTGCTCGTCCTCCTCGTCCGCGATCGTGACGCGGGCCCCGAAGAAGACCTTGTCCTTGCTGGGCTGTTCTGCCGGATCGACGACGCGCGCTGCCTTCATCCGGCGGGAGAGGTGTCCCAGTTCGCGATCGATCTCGCGCAGGCGTTTGCGACCATAGATATAGTCGCCGTTCTCGCTGCGATCGCCATTGCCAGCGGCCCAGCTGACGATGTCCACTATTTTCGGGCGTTCTTCGCCCAGCAGCACATCGTAACGCGCCCGCAGGGCGGCAAACCCTGCGGGCGTGATGGGATTACCCTTTACCTTTACCGGCTCGCTCATGCCCCTCTCTTAGCGAGAGGACGGGGCCGGGGCCATTACTGCCCCGGACGTTTCCCGAGATAATAGCTGAGCGGATAGTCGCCGCTGCGGTTGCCGGCATCGGGGTACAGCGCGTCGTAATAGGCCGCGTTTTCCAGAACGCGCGCGACATAGCGGCGGGTTTCGGTGAACGGAATATCCTCGATCCATTCGACCCAACCGATCTCGCCCTTGCGCGGATCGCCATTGGCGCGCAGCCACTTGCCGACATTGCCGGGGCCTGCGTTGTAGGCAGCGACGGCCAGCGGATAGCTGCCGCCGAACACGTCCATCATGCGCGAGAAGTACCCTGCGCCCAGCCGCATATTGTACTGCGGATCGTCGATCAGCGAGCTGCGGTTGTAGCTCATGTACATCTTGCCCGCCTGTTCCTGCGCGGTACCGGGCATGAGCTGCATGAGTCCGCGCGCACCAGCATGGCTTACCGCGTCGGTGGCGAACTGGCTTTCCTGGCGGCTGATCGCGTGAATCATCGACCAGGTGTTGTCGGTTCCGGCCGGAACGTCGATGCGCGGGAATGCATAGGGCGCAAAGGCATGGACCTGCGAAGTCGAAGCTTCGCGCCCGGTGATCACGCCAAGGTCGCGGCGGCCCGTTTCGCGGGCAAGTTCGGCTATCAGGGCCCAGTCCTCGGGCGTTTCGGCTTGGTAGCCCAGTTCGCGGAAGAAATAGACCGCCGTACGCCAGTCCCCCATGCGGCCAACCTCGCGGGCGGCCTGAACGATGGGCTTTGCGTTGAACTCGGTCCGCGCCGCGATCGAGGGCATCGGCAGAACGCCTGCCGGCACTTCGAGCGCGCGGCCCAGCTTTTCATGCGCAAGCTGGCCGTAGAACTGGTCGGGATAAGCAGCCGCAGCCTCGTAATTGCGGCGGGCGACATCGCGTAAATTGGCGCGGTCGGCGGCGAGGCCTGCGAAATAGAAACCCTTGGTGCGGGCAGGGGCCGTGCGCTGGCTCTTGCCGTAGATCTCGAACATTTCCGCCGCGCTGCGTGCATCCCCGCGCGACAGGGCTGCTTCGCCCACGTTATAGAAAAGCTTCTCGTATTCGTCGCGGATGCCGCTCGACAGCTTGGAAACGTCGGTATCGGGCGTGAAGGCCTGCGTTGCGAGGCGTCCGATGCGAACCGCCGTGCCGATGTCGCCCATGGCGACGGCATCGGTTGCCTGCTGACGCATTTCGGTGACGAACGCCTCGGCATCGGTCGGGCGGTGCGAAAGTGCCGGCGCATTCATCAGCAATCCGCGCGCGGCCATGCCCTGACCGCTAGTGCGAAGCTGTCGGGCGCGGTTGTAGAGATAGCCCGGATCGCCCGTCGCCTCAGTGGGCACGGTAAGGCCGATCGAGGCCGGGTTCTGCCCTTGTGCCGCGGCAAGGCGGGCCATCAGAAGCGGGCGCGCTGCGCCGCGAATGTAGCTGATCTGGCGCTGTGCGGCGGTAAGATCGGCCTGCCAAAGCAGTTCGTCCATGCGCGCGACGTGATCTTCTTCGGAGAAGGTCGCGCCGAACATCGAATAGATCGTGGCCTCTGCCACCGGCGACATCGTGCCGCCGCGCCATGCCTCGTGCGCGATTTTTGCGGCTTCGGGGCGACCGACGGCCTTCAGGGCAAGCGCATACTGCGCCCGTGCCGTGTTCGACAGCGGCGGGTTGCGGTCGAAAAAGGCGACGATGCGTCCTGGTTCGACATACGAATCGGCCAGTGCCTTTTCGGCCTTGCCCTGCAGGTAGTCCTGCCGCGGGAAGCCGGGATACTGGTTGATGAAGCCGGCGAATTCCTCGAACGAGCCGTTGTTCTGCGAAATAAGCTGGTTCCAGCGCGTGACCGCGTAAGTCATCGGGCCCGGACGGGATGCAAGGCTGCGCATCCGCGCCTTGTCCCAGTCGGAAGGGTTCCACTGGATATTGCCGAAACTTTCGGTTTTCGAAGCCTGCTGCGCGGCGGCGGGCATGGCCCAAAGTCCGCCAGAAGCGAGGCCAAAAACAGAGGTTGCGACAACACCGGCCCTGAAAAGGGGCGCGGAACGGATCAGTGATCGACGTTTGCCCATGCTGGACATAATAGGTGGTCCCTCCTTATCAGGCGGTGAACGGTTAACCTGCGAGTATTGTTCCTTCTTAATCAATCGCGGGTTTCCCACTGCAAAATTGTATCAATCCGGAGCCTTATCGATGTTTTCTGGGTCAATTCCTGCCCTTGTCACCCCGTTTCGCGACGGCAGCGTCGACGAGGAAGCCTTTCGCCGACTCATCGACTGGCAGATCGAGAACGGCTCCAAGGCGCTGGTTCCGTGCGGCACCACGGGCGAAGCGTCCACGCTCACCAATGCCGAACACCACCGTGTAATCGAAATTTGTGTCGAACATACGGCAGGTCGCGTCCCTGTCATCGCTGGCTGCGGGTCCAACGATACCGCAAATGCGCTGATGCACATGACCTTTTCGAAGCGTTACGGCGCATCGGCGGCACTGGTCGTCGCGCCCTATTACAATCGGCCCAGCCAGGACGGCTTGATCGCCCACTTTTCGCACCTTGCCGAGAACTGCGACCTTCCCATCATCCTTTACAACGTGCCGGGCCGCACGGTGACCGACATCGAGCCCGAAACGGTATGCGAACTGGCCAAGCGTTTCCCCGGTGCCATCGTCGGTATCAAGGATGCCAGTGGCGACTTGTCGCGTGTCGTCGATCACCGGATGGGTATCGGTGCAGACTTCTGCCAGCTTTCGGGCGACGACGAACTGTCGCTGCCCGCTAATGCGGCCGGCGCTTCGGGGTGCATCTCGGTCACCGCGAATGTCGCGCCCAAGCTTTGCGCGGAATTCCAGCAGGCCTGCGTCGACAACGATTTCGCCAAGGCGCGCGAGATCAACGACAAGCTCTATCCGCTGCACTACGCCATGTTCGAGGATGCGAGCCCTGCGCCGTGCAAGTACGCCCTGTCGCGCGTGCACGAATGGATGACCGACGACCTGCGCCTGCCGCTGGTCAAGGCATCGGAAAAGGCGCGCAAGGCCGTGGACGAGGCGCTGGAGCACGCAGGCCTCGTCTGACTGTGCAGGTCGCGCAGTAGGGAAATACGCAGGAAGGGGATACGGCGCGCGCTGCCCCTTCCGTTTTCGGCGCGTCATCCCTACATGCGCGTCCCATGGCACGACCGAAGCCCTCTACTTTCGACAAGGTGAAGACCGTCGCCGAGAACCGGCGCGCGCGGTTCGACTATTTTATCGAGGACACGTTCGAGGCCGGCATTGCTTTGACGGGCACCGAGGTGAAGTCGCTGCGCTTTGGCGAGGGTTCGATTACCGAGGCTTACGCCGAAATCCGCGACGGCGAGGCCTGGCTGGTCAATGCCAACGTCCCCGAATTCACACACGGGAACCGCTACAACCATGAGCCGAAGCGCCCGCGCAAGTTGTTGCTGCATTCGCGCGAGATCGAGCGTCTTCTTGGCGCGGTTGAGCGCAAGGGCATGACGCTGGTTCCCCTGTCGGTTTATTTCAATTCCAAGGGACGCGCGAAAGTCGAACTCGCGCTGGCCAAGGGCAAGCAGGCTCACGACAAGCGCGCGACGATCAAGGAGCGTGATTGGAAGCGGGACAAGGCGCGCGTCATGCGCGAGCACGGGTAATTTTTCGGCAGGAAACGTGACAATTCGTGAAACAATGCGCCGAAAAGATGACCTCGTTCACGGCTTGTGTATCTAGTTCGGTCTAATGGGGGTGCCGAGGGCCCGGGCACGGGCGTCGGCTGGTTTTTGGAAAGAGTTTATGGCTGAGCGGATGGCACGGCGGTTGGCGGGCTGGACGAAGTCCAAGATGCCGACGCGTGAGCAGATGGAGCGTAATCGCTTCATCCGCCCTTTCGCGCACCGTGTACTTCGCTCCGAACTCTGGCGCTTTACACGCCGGTCCGTGCCGCGCGGCGTCGCGCTGGGGATCGCGGCTGGCATCATCATTCCGCTTGGCCAGATTTTCGTCGCTGCGCTGCTGGCATTGCCCTTTCGTGCCAATGTTCCCGTAGCGGCTGTCACGACCTTCATCACCAATCCTGCGACGATCCCCTTCGTCTGGTGGTTTGCGAACTGGCTCGGCGGCTGGCTGCTAAAGGTTGATCAGAACACATTCATCGCCCCGGTCAGCACAGCCATGCAGCAGACCGAGTTTGACCGTTTTCTTGAATGGCTGACGGGCGAAACCCTTGTCACGGCCTTCGGTCTTGTCACGCTGGCTTCCGTTTGCGCGTCGCTCGGGTATCTCTTGTCCTCATGGTTCTGGCGCTGGTGGGTCGCGCGTAAGCGGCTGCGCGTGATACGCTTGCGGCGTGAGCGGATGGAAAAGGCGCGCAAGGCGGAGGCTGACTAAGTGGATTTCGCAAGGCTGAAGGACTCGCGAAGCAAGGCGCTACCCGATTGGGCGCTGATCGGCCTCGCGGTGCTTGCTTCGGTTGTCGCGATCCAGATCGTAGCCGGTCTCTGGCAATTGACCGTTGCCTATGCCGGCGCACTACTAGTTTTCGCGGTCGCGCTTCACAATCTGACCCGCCGGATGCCGCAGGAAGTGGAAGCGACGCTCGCCCCGCCGGACTGGTCGGTCACGGTCGCCGCGATCGAGCGGCCAGATGTGGCTACTGTCATTACAGAGCGTTCTGGACGCGTCGTCTGCGCAAACGGTCGCTACGGCGAATGGTTCGGGTTCTACAATACACCGCCCGAACTCGCGTTGGACGAGGATTCGCAGGAAACCCTTCGTGAGGCCGAGCGTGAGGCATGGCGTTCGGGCGAGGCCACTGTCGGTCCGCTTGTCGGCACCAGCGGGCGCTGGCACGCGGTATTGCGCCGGGCTGGGCGCGGGCAGAACCACCTCGTATGGGAACTGGCGCCGGTTGAAATGGTCGACCTTGGCGCGCGTGTTGTGCGCCAGCTGGATGACAAGCTTGGCCGCGCGCTTGGTATTGCGGGCATTCAGGCCGTTGCCGTCAGCGCGAAGGGCGAAATCCTCGGTTCGAACGGAGAGTTTGCACGGCGCGCGGCAAGCGAAATCCCGGCCAACCTCGTCGGGCGGGAGTTCGTCGAATACCTGACCGCCGACGAATACGACCGCATCTATTACGCGCGCGAAGGTACGAGCGGTGAGGACTTGCGCCTCGTTCACATGCCGATCAGTGACCCCGACGTGATCGCGGGCGGGGAAGGGCAGCCGCCGGTGCTGTTCCTCATCCTCGAAGGTGGCCTTCACGCGGGCAACGCGGCCGCCTTGCCCGAGATCGAGAGCTTGCTGGCCCTGCTTCCCCTTGGGCTTGCGATGACAGATCGCGACGGGCGTTTCCTCTTCGCGAACAAGGCTTTCCGCCGTGCCGCTGGTCTCGAAGTGCTGGGCGAAATTCCGCCGTTCCCGTCCGATCTCGTCGTGCGTGAAGACAAGGGCGCGCTTGCAGATTCGATCCGTCGCCATGCGGCCGGAACGCCCAGTTCGGGGGCCATGCCGATCCGCCTGCATGCGAGCCCCGAAGAGCCGGTAACGCTCAGCCTTGCTGGTGTGCGCGGGCTTGGCGATGCGGCGGTTCTGCTCAGCCTCAAGGACACGACCGAGGAAACGCGCCTCAAGCGCCAGGTCGCGCAGGCAACGAAGATGCAGGCCGTGGGTCAGTTGGCCGGCGGCGTCGCGCATGACTTCAACAATGTGCTCACCGCGATCATCGGTTATTGCGATCTCATGCTGCTGCGCCACGCGCCGGGTGACAGCGATTACGACGATATTCAGCAGATCAAGGCGAACTCTAACCGTGCGGCCTCGCTGACGCGTCAGCTGCTGGCGTTTTCACGCCAGCAGACGCTGCGGCCCCAGGTGCTACAGCTGCCCGACGTCATCTCAGAGGTTTCGGCGCTCTTGAAGCGGCTCATCGGCGAGAAGATCAAGCTGGAGGTCAAGCACGACCGGGCTTTGGGCGCTGTCCGCGCCGATCCGAGCCAGCTTGAGCAGGTGATCGTCAATCTCGCGGTCAACGCGCGTGACGCCATGCTCAGCAAGGGTGAGGCGGGCACGTTGACGATCTCGACCCAGAAGATCACCCCGCGCGAAGTCCGCGCGCTGAAGAATGAAATCCTGCCTCCGGGCAATTACACCGCGCTGATCGTGGAGGACACGGGCGAGGGAATCTCGACCGACAAGCTCGGCAAGATTTTCGAGCCGTTCTACACGACCAAGGAAACCGGCAAGGGAACGGGTCTCGGGCTGTCGACCGTGTACGGCATCGTCAAGCAGTCAGACGGCTTCATCTTCTGCGACAGCGAACCGGGCGAGGGTGCGCGCTTCAGCGTCTACCTGCCGGTCCACGTTCAGATGGCGGGCGAAGTCGTGGCCGAGCCGAAAAAGGAGCCTGAGCCGCGCGCTGCCTTTGGCGGCACGGGACGGATCCTGCTGGTCGAAGATGAGGACACCGTCCGCGCCGTCGCAGAGCGCGCGTTGGTGCGACAGGGCTACAAGGTCACGGTTGCGTCGGATGGCGAGGAAGGGCTGGAGATCGTGCGCGCGGGGGCGGATTTCGACCTCGTCATTTCGGACGTCGTGATGCCAACGATGGATGGCCCTGCCATGGCGAGGGAGATTCGCAAGCTGAAACCGGACCTGCCCGTCCTGTTCATGTCGGGCTATGCCGAGGAACAGCTGCGCCGCGAAATCGACATCGCCTCCATGTATTTCCTGCCAAAGCCTTTTTCTGTCGCACAGATCGGGGAAAAGGTAGTTTCGGTGCTGGGCGCGACGCGCGAATAGACCTATCTCTGACCTTGCCTTCCGCGGCTTGTTCGCGGAAAGTTCGTTCCCCTCTTGTTCCATGAGAACAAATGGGATACATGACTGTCATTGCCGATCACCCGATCGGGGGCAATCATGATGTGGAGGCCGGAACGATGGCAGCAAATCTGAAGCTGGTGGACAAGGAAAACAACGTGGATCGGCAAAAGGCGCTCGACGCCGCCCTGGCCCAGATCGATCGGGCATTCGGCAAGGGTTCGGCTATGAAGCTGGGCTCGAAGGAAGCGATGAACGTGGAGGCTATCTCCACCGGTTCGCTCGGTCTCGACATCGCGCTCGGCGTGGGCGGTCTGCCCAAGGGCCGCGTGATCGAGGTTTACGGCCCCGAAAGCTCCGGCAAGACGACGCTCGCCCTGCACGTCATTGCAGAGGCGCAGAAGAACGGCGGCACGGCGGCTTTCGTCGACGCGGAGCACGCGCTCGACCCGGTCTATGCCAAGAAGCTGGGCGTCGACATCGACGAACTGATTGTCTCGCAGCCGGATACCGGTGAACAGGCGCTGGAAATCACCGACACGCTGGTCCGCTCGAACGCGATCGACGTGCTTGTGGTCGATTCGGTCGCCGCTCTCGTCCCCCGCGCCGAGATCGAGGGCGAGATGGGCGACAGCCACGTCGGCCTGCAGGCCCGTCTGATGAGTCAGTCGCTGCGCAAGCTGACTGGTTCGATCAACCGTTCGAAGTGCATGGTGATCTTCATCAACCAGCTGCGCATGAAGATCGGCGTGATGTACGGTAACCCGGAAACGACCACGGGCGGCAACGCTCTCAAGTTCTACGCCTCGGTCCGCCTCGACATCCGTCGTACCGGCCAGATCAAGGACCGCGACGAAGTCGTCGGCAACGCGACCCGCGTTAAGGTCGTGAAGAACAAGGTCGCACCGCCGTTCAAGCAGGTCGAATTCGACATCATGTACGGCGAAGGCATCTCCAAGATCGGTGAAATCCTCGATCTGGGCGTGAAGGCCGGCATCGTGGAGAAGTCGGGCGCCTGGTTCAGCTACGATTCGATCCGCATCGGTCAGGGACGCGAGAATGCTAAGAACTTCCTCAAGGAAAATCCGGAAGTTTGCGAACGTCTCGAAAACGCGATCCGCGGCAAGACTGATGAGGTCGCTGAAGAGATGATGGTCGGACCTGGCGAAGACGACTGATCTTTCGATAGGTTTGTGCCTTGAAGGGGCGGACACGGCACAGGCCGCGTCCGCCCTTTTCATATTCTGGCCTGATCGAGTTATCGCTTGATCGAGCGGGGCGATCTTCGTGACGGGGAATAGTGCGCACGTTCGATCTTGCTGGAAAAGCGCGGGTCGCCTAACTGGCTTTTCATGAGTTCGACCAACGATATCCGCGCCTCCTTCCTCGACTATTTCGGCAAGGCTGGGCACGCCAAAGTCCATTCGGCGCCACTGGTGCCGTACAACGACCCGACCCTGATGTTCGTGAACGCGGGCATGGTGCCGTTCAAGAACGTGTTCACGGGTCTTGAAACGCGCGATCCGCCGCGGGCAACGTCATCGCAGAAGTGCGTGCGCGCAGGCGGCAAGCACAACGATCTCGACAACGTCGGCTATACCGCGCGCCACCACACGTTCTTCGAGATGCTCGGCAATTTCTCGTTCGGTGACTACTTCAAGGAACAGGCGATCGAACACGCCTGGACCTTGCTGACCAAAGAATGGGGCATTCCGGCGGACAAGCTGATCACGACGGTCTATCACACCGATGACGAGGCGTTCGATCTCTGGAAGAAGATCGCGGGCCTCTCCGATGATCGCATCATCCGTATTCCGACCTCGGACAATTTCTGGTCGATGGGTGATACCGGTCCGTGCGGCCCGTGCAGCGAAATCTTCTACGACCATGGCGAAGATATCTGGGGCGGACCTCCCGGATCTCCGGAAGAGGACGGTGATCGCTTCATCGAAATCTGGAACCTGGTCTTCATGCAGTTCGAGCAGAAGGCCGACGGTTCACGTGATCCGCTGCCGAAGCCCTCGATCGATACCGGCATGGGCCTCGAACGCATCGCTGCGGTCATGCAGGGCGTGCATGACAACTACGACATCGACACGTTCAAGGCGCTGATCGCAGCATCGGAAAGCCTGACGGGCGTGAAGGCAGAGGGCGCGACGCAGGCAAGCCACCGCGTTATCGCCGACCATCTGCGTTCGACGAGCTTCCTGCTTGCCGACGGCGTACTGCCTTCCAACGAAGGTCGCGGCTATGTCCTGCGCCGCATAATGCGCCGCGCGATGCGCCACGCACACCTTCTGGGTGCGAGTGAGCCGCTCATGCATCGCCTCGTACCCTCGCTGGTAACCGAGATGGGGCAGGCCTATCCCGAACTCGCCCGTGCACAGGCGCTTATCAGCGAAGTTCTTGAGCGTGAGGAAACCCGTTTCCGCCAGACGCTCGACAAGGGTTTGCGGCTGCTGGACGACGCCACCGGCGACATGGGCGAAGGCGACGAACTGCCCGGCGAAACCGCATTCAAGCTCTACGACACTTATGGTTTCCCCTACGACTTGACCGAAGACGCGCTGCGTTCGCGCGGTATCGGCGTCGACCGCGAAGGGTTCGACGCAGCAATGGCGCAGCAAAAAGCTGCTGCGCGCGCTGCATGGAAGGGTAGCGGCGACGCGGCTTCGGGCGAAGTCTGGTTCGACATTGCAGAGCGTGAGGGCGCGACCGAATTTACCGGCTACACCTCCACCGATGGTGAGGGCCGCGTTGTCGCGCTGCTGGTCGACGGTGCGGAAACCCAGATGGCGGAGGCAGGGCAGGACGTTCTGGTCCTGACCAACCAGACCCCGTTTTATGGTGAGAGCGGCGGCCAGGCGGGCGACGCGGGCACAATCACCGGTTCCAATGATCTGATCCTGAAGGTCAGCGATACGTCGAAGCCGCTCGGTCGGCTGCATGTCCATCATGCGAGGGTCGAGAACGGGACGATCGAGGTTGGCCAGACTGTCCATCTGACCGTCGATGCTGATCGCCGCGATGCGATCCGCGCCAACCACTCTGCAACGCACTTGTTGCACGCGGCGCTGCGCAACCGGCTTGGTGAGCATGTCACGCAGAAGGGCTCACTTGTCGCGGCCGATCGCCTGCGTTTCGACTTCTCGCATCCCACCGCTCTGACAACCGACGACATCGAGGCGATCGAAGCGGAAGTGAACGCTGAAATTCGCCACAACGAGGCCGTCACGACGCGTCTGATGAGCCCCGATGATGCGATCGAGGCCGGAGCGATGGCGCTTTTCGGCGAAAAGTATGGCGAAGAAGTGCGCGTGCTTTCAATGGGCCGCGCAGGTTCGGATACGAAGCCTTATTCGGTCGAGCTATGCGGCGGCACGCACGTCAAGGCGCTGGGCGACATTGCCGTGTTCCGCATTGTTGGCGAGAGCGCGGTGTCCTCTGGTGTGCGCCGTGTCGAGGCATTGACTGGCGAGGCGGCCCGCAAGTGGCTGGTCGGCCGCGAGAATGCGCTGAAGGCGATTGCCGGTGCGATGAAGGCGGCACCAGACGAGGTCGCGGGGCGCGTGTCTGCCCTGATCGACGAGCGTAAGCGTCTTGAGCGTGAACTGGCCGAGGCCAAGAAGGCTCTCGCATTGGCAGAGGCTACGGGCGGAGGTGCGGCATCCGCGCCTGCTGACGAGGATGTCGGCGGTGTGGCGTTCGCTGGTCAGGTGCTGGAAGGCATGGACCCCAAGGAACTTCGCGGCCTGCTTGACGAAGCGAAGAAGCGGCTCGGTTCGGGCGTCGCAGCCATTGCGGCCGTGAATGATGGGCGCGCGGCATTCGCGGTTGCCGTCACCGATGACCTGACCGAGCGATTCAGTGCCGTCGATCTTGTCCGCAAAGGCGTAGAGGCGCTGGGCGGCAAGGGCGGCGGTGGCCGTCCCGATATGGCGCAGGGCGGCGGTCCCGATGGCGGCAAGGCCGATGAAGCGATTGCGGCAGTGAAGGAAGCGCTGGCGGTTTAAACTGCCATTCGCCAAAGCGGCTCAGGCCGCTTCGGCGTCGCCTTTCTTCCCGCTGGCACGATCTGCCAGACTGGTCTTCAGCTTTGGTTTGCGGCTGAGTTCGCCTTCGCGCATGATCTGTTCGCGGTATTCGTCGCGCTTTTCATGGATCGAGGCGATGACGGGGCCCATGGCTACGCCGATATTCACGAGCACCGCTTCCGAGAGCTGCAGGGAGCTCTCAAGCGTTTCCGGCACGGCTTCCGTTGCGCCGGCGCGATAGAGTTCTGCCGCGTGCTCTGTATCACGCGCGCGGGCGATGATCGGCATGTCCGGATAGGAACTGCGCAGCTTGCGCAGCAGGCGGGCGGCCAACACCGGTTCGTCCATTGTCAGAATGATCGCGGATGCCTTCGACAGGTCGATGCGGTCGAGCGCCGGGCCGCGAGCATCGGCGAACATCAGCGGATGTTTGCGAAGGCGTGCGATGTCGACCATTTCGGGATCGGCGTCGATGGCGAGAAAACGCTGACCATGCTTTTGCATCATGTCGGCGATCAGTCGGCCAACGCGGCCATATCCGATGATGATCGCGCGCCCTTCGGACGGATCGCTATCATCGTCCAGCGCAGGAGCCGGCGCAGCATCCACATGACGTGCAACCTTGCGCCCCAGAAGTGCAAGGATCGGCGTGATCGTGAGGCCGATGGCAGTGACGATCTGCCAGAACTGCGCGGTCTGGGGCTGTATCAGCTGCGCCGTGGCAGCCGCCGAAAGTACGATCAGTGTCGTTTCCGAAGGGCTGGACATCGTAATGCCGGTTTCGACCGCAGTGCCCCGCCGCGCGCCCATCATCCGTAGAAGTCCGCCGGTGACCAAGGCTTTGACCAGCAAGACACCGGACACGGCCAAGGCGATCGGCCAGGCATTTGCCGCGATCACGCTGAGGTCCACGCCCATCCCGACGGTGATGAGGAAGATGCCGAGGGCAAGGCCCTTGAACGGGGCGGTGATGCCTTCGACTTCGGTGTGGTACTCGGTCTCTGCAATCAGCAGACCCGCGATCAGTGCGCCGACGATGGGCGAGAGGCCGACCGCGGCAGTTGCCAGCGCCGAGACGATTACCACCAACAGACTTGCCGCAAGGAACAGCTCGGGGCTCTTGGTCCGCGCGGCCTGTGCGAACAGGCGGGGAAGCATGAAACGCCCGCCGATCATCAGGACGATGACGGTAAGGCCGCCCGTCCAGATCGTATGCCAGAGACCTTCCATCCCGTCGCTGGCCGCATAAGGAGCCATTGCGCCCAAGAGGAAGATGATCGGGACAATGGCGATATCCTCGAAGAGGAGCATCGACAGTGCGGCCTTGCCCACCGGGCTCTTGGTACCGGAAATCGGCAGAACCAGCGCGGTCGAGGACAGCGCGAGCGCGAGGCCGAGGCCCATTGCGCCGGTCCAGTACTGTCCCATCGTCATCAATGCGAATGCGATCAGCGCGGCTGATATCGTCAGTTCCAGTGCGCCGAGGCCGAACACCATGCGCCGCAATTGCCAGAGGCGGTTGAACGACAGTTCCAGTCCGATCGTGAACAGCAGCAGGATGATGCCGAACTCGGCAAAAGGCTCCAGCCCCTGTGGATCGGTGATCGTTATGTATTGCAGCCAGGGATAGTCGAAGACCAGCCTGCCAAGCCCGAACGGGCCGACCAGCATGCCGACGAGGATGAACCCGATGATCGGGGTGATCCGGAACCTGGCGAAGACCGGGATGACGATGCCCGCCGATCCCAGAATGACCAGTGCGTCGGACAGGACGGGTGAGAAATGCAGTTCGCTTGCCATCTGCAGCAAGTCCTACGTTGCAATGCGGCGATTGGCCAGAGGGCGGGGCAGGGTGCGCTCGCTTTGACGGCAAAAAACCTCTTCGCAAGGCAAGAGCATTTGCACACAGCGCCGAACGCGGTCATCTTCCCACGCAAAGACAAGAACATGGGTGAGAGGAGCAAGGATGCTGGGCCTGATGCAGGACTGGCCGCTCACGGTCGACAAGATCCTCGACCGCGCGGCGAGCTATTTCGGCGATACCGAGATCGTTACGCGCCGGACCGACGGGGCGATACACCGATCGAATTACGCCGAAGTCCACACAAGGGCACGGCAGGTTTCAGGTGCGCTGAAGGCGCTGGGCATTGAGGCCGGGGACAGGATCGGGACGCTGGCGTGGAACAGCGAACGGCACATGGAAAGCTGGTATGGCGCGATGGGCATCGGGGCGGTGCTGCATACGCTGAACCCGCGGCTACACCCGCAGCAGCTGGCCTGGATCATCAACCATGCGGCCGATCGGGTGCTGATCTTCGACACCACGTTCCTGCCGCTGGTCGAGGCGGTGCAAGAGCACATCGCGGTCGAGCATTACGTGATCATCGCCGATCCGTCCGAAATGCCGGAAAATCAGCTTGGCGCGATCTGCTACGAAGAGTGGATTGCCGCGGCGAATACCGGCACGCCGTGGGGCGGTTTCGATGAGAACAGCGCCTGCGGGCTTTGCTATACCTCGGGTACGACGGGCAATCCCAAGGGCGTGCTCTATTCGCATCGGTCCAACGTGATTCACGCGATGATGTCGCTGAACAAGGACTGCTTCGATCTGGGCAGCCACGATACGGTGATGCCGGTCGTTCCGATGTTCCATGCCAATGCCTGGGCGCTGGCGTTCGCGGGGCCCATGGCCGGCGCGAAGATGGTGATGCCGGGGCCGGGGCTTGATGGCCGGTCGATCCACGAGATGCTGACCGACGAGCGCGTGACCCTGACGGCTGCGGTGCCGACGCTTTGGCTGGGGCTGATGGAATATATGCGGGGGAATGGCCTCGACCTGCCGTGGCTCATTCGAGTGTGCATCGGGGGCTCGGCGTTGCCTGAGCGTATTCTGCGGGCGTTCGAAGAGGAATACGGGGTCGAAGTGGGCCATGCGTGGGGCATGACCGAATGTTCGCCCATCGGGTCAGTTTCGCATGTCCCTCGCCAGAAGGTCGATGCGCCGCTGGACGAAATACTTCCGCACAAGCTGGCGCAGGGCATTCCCCTGTTCGGCACGGAACTGCGCGTCGTGAACGGCGAAGGCGCGCCGGTAGAAAGGGGTAGCGGGGATTCGGGAAACCTGCAGATTCGCGGGGTCGCCGTAGTCAGCAGCTATTTCGGCGGCGAGGGCGGCGAGATTCTCGACAAGAACAACTGGTTCGACACTGGCGACCTTGCCTCTGTCGACGCAGAAGGCGCTATCCACCTCACCGACCGATCCAAGGATGTCATCAAGTCGGGCGGAGAGTGGATCAGTTCGATCGACCTGGAGAATGCGGTTCTATCACACCCGCAGGTCGCCAATGCGGCCGCTATCGCGATTCCCCACGAGAAGTGGGGCGAGAGGCCGCTGCTTATCGTTCAGCCCGAAGCCGGCCCCGCGCCGAGCGAGGAGGACCTGCGCAGCTTCCTTGACGGGCGCATCGCCAGTTGGTGGATGCCCGATCAGTTTCGTTTCGTCGAAGCGATCCCGCTGGGCGCGACCGGCAAAGTCAACAAGCTGAAGCTGCGCCAGATGTACGCCGACGGCGAGCTCGCCGCCGGCTAACCGTTCAGCCGCCGCCCATCGTTCTGGTGCCGAGCGGGCGGCCACCAGCATCTTCGGCAACGCCTGCCGCATCGCCAGGCTTGCCCACGCGGCCGTCCCATTCGATGCGGTAGAGATCGAAGCGCCGATCGCCCAGGTTGCGCACGGTGCCTTCCGCACGCGCCCATGACAGGTCGGCAAGGTTCACGTCGCTGATCGTCAGGGTCTCGACGTTTTCGCTCGCCTCTGCCGCGATGCCGTCGCGGGCGAAGGGGAAGTCGCAGGGCGTGAGGATGCAGGACTGGGCGTACTGGATGTCCATGTTGCCCACGTTCGGCAGGTTGCCGACATTGCCGCTCATCACCACGAAGCACTGGTTCTCGATCGCGCGGGCCTGCGCGCAGTACCGCACGCGCATATAGCCCTGGCGGCTGTCGGTGCAGAACGGCACGAAGATAATGCGCGCGCCTTCGTCGACGAGGCGTCGGGCGAGTTCCGGGAATTCGCTGTCATAGCAGATGAGCACGCCGATCGGGCCGCAGTCGGTCTGGATCGCGTCGATGCTGTCACCGCCCTTGATGTTCCACCAATAGGCCTCGTTCGGCGTGGCGTGGATCTTCTCCTGCTCGTGGATCGAACCGTCGCGCAGGCAGATATAGGCCACGTTGTGAATGTCGCCATCCTCCATCCGCGTCGGGTGCGAACCGCCGATGATGTTGATGTTGTATTCGAGCGCCATCTTGGACAGCGCCGTGCGGATACGCGGCGTATAGGCGGAAAGCGCCTCGATCGACTCCTGGCTGCTGAGTTCCTGGTCCGCGAAGGACAGTAGGGGCAGAGTGAATAACTCGGGGAAGAGGATGAAGTCCGCTTCGTAATCGGCGGCGACGTCGACGAAATATTCGACCCCGCGCATGAATTCCTCGTAATCCTTCACCGCGCGGGCCTGCATCTGGCAAGTCGCGATGCGCACGGATTCCACGTCGCGCGGAAGGCGGAATTTCTTCGGCTGCTCGCTGTCGACGTAGGGGTTGCGCCAGACCATGTGGACGGCGTTCGCCTTCGATTTCTTGTCCTCGGGCAGATAGCCTTCGAGGATGCCAATCGGCTCGAACCCGTTGGCCAGCTGGAAGCGCAGGACAGGGTCGTGGATCTTACCTTCGACCACCTTGTTCAGGTAATCTTGGGGGTCGGTCACCTTGCGGCGGTTGCGGGTGTAGTTCGGCATGCGGCCGCCGAAGACGATGCCCGAAAGTTCGAGCCATTCGGCCAGCGCGCGGCGTTCCTCGTAAAGGCGGCGCCCGATGCGCGTACCGCGCACCTTGGGGTCGACGCACATTTCGTAGCCGTAGAGCCAGTCGCCGTTCGGAATATGCCGTGAACCGAAACCGTTACCGGTGATCTCGTCCCAGGTATGCGCCCGCATGGCCATCGCCTTGGTGACACGCATCGTGGCGCAATAGCCGACCAGCTTGCCGTCGAGCTTCGCGACGAAGCAGCCTTCGGGATAGTTGTTCATCTGGCCGCGAATTTCGCCAAACGTATAGGCGGGCAGATCCTCGTAGGCGCGGCGGACGAGGGCGGCGATGGCGGATACGTCCCGGGCCTCGGCTTGACGGACTTCGAGGCGTGCTCGCGTATTGGCCATGTGTGATCGGCTCCCGATTAGCAAAAGTTAAGATGGTCCCCAGCCTTCCGAACGTGCGGGCGGCTGGGCCGTTCCGCGCATCGCACCAAAGTTGCAGGCCGCGGATACGAAAACACCGGCAACGCCATTGGCGCGCCGGTGCTTTCTCGATGTCAGATCGACGTCGTCAGGATCAGGCCCAGGCCTGCATTTCCTTCTCGAGGCCTTCGACGATGGCTTCGAAGAACTGCTCGGTAGTCATCCAGTCCTGCGAGGGGCCGATGAGCAGCGCGAGGTCCTTGGTCATCTTGCCGTCCTCGACGCACTTCACGCAGACGCGCTCAAGCGTTTCGGCGAACTTCACGACGTCCGGCGTGTTGTCGAACTTGCCGCGGTACATGAGGCCGCGGGTCCATGCGAAGATCGAGGCGATCGGGTTGGTCGAAGTCGCCTTGCCCTGCTGGTGCTGGCGATAGTGGCGGGTGACGGTGCCGTGGGCCGCTTCTGCTTCGACGGTCTTGCCGTCGGGCGCCATGAGGACCGAAGTCATCAGACCGAGCGAGCCGTAGCCCTGTGCAACCGTGTCCGACTGAACGTCGCCGTCGTAGTTCTTGCAGGCCCAGACGAACTTGCCCGACCACTTGAGCGCCGATGCGACCATGTCGTCGATCAGTCGGTGTTCGTAGTGGATGCCGGCTTCCTTGAACTTTTCGGCAAAGCCTTCGGTGTCGAACACTTCTTGGAACAGGTCCTTGAAGCGGCCGTCGTAGGCCTTCATGATCGTGTTCTTGGTCGACAGATAGACCGGCCAACCGAGGCCGAGGCCGTAGTTGAACGATGCGCGTGCGAAGTCGCGGATCGATTCGTCGAGGTTGTACATCGCCATCGCGACGCCCGAGCTTTCGAACTTGTAGACTTCGAGGTCGAGATCGCCCTTGCCGTCTGCGCTGTCGAAGACGAGGCGCAGGGTGCCGGCGCCCGGGATCAGGGTGTCGGTTGCGCGATACTGGTCACCGAAGGCGTGACGGCCCACGACGATGGGGTCGGTCCAGCCGGGAACGAGGCGCGGCACGTTGTCGATGACGATCGGTTCGCGGAAGACGACGCCGCCAAGGATGTTGCGGATCGTGCCGTTGGGCGAACGCCACATCTTCTTGAGATTGAACTCTTCCACGCGGGCTTCATCCGGCGTGATCGTGGCGCACTTCACGCCGACGCCGTGTTCCTTGATCGCGTTGGCGGCATCGACAGTGATCTGGTCGTCCGTCTCGTCACGCTTTTCGACCGAGAGATCGTAATACTTCAGGTCGATATCGAGATAAGGCAGGATCAGACGCTCGCGAATCCACTGCCAGATGATGCGGGTCATTTCGTCGCCGTCGATCTCGACGACCGGGTTCGCTACCTTGATCTTCTGCATAGAGCTCGTTCTCTCGATTGTTTTCTAGAGGGAGAGCGCGCTTGGTCGGCGCGCAGGAACTTTCGCGCGCCTCTTAGCAAAGCAAGAGGCGAGCGCAAGGCGCGACGACGAGTTCTAGCGGAATGTCGAGGGTATCAGGCGCGGTTTGAAGAGGCGCGCCGGGAACCGATGGTGGGCGTAGCAAGGATTGAACTTGCGACCCCTACGATGTCAACATAGTGCTCTACCACTGAGCTATACGCCCACACCATCGGTTCCACGCGGGCCGGAAATCAACGCTTCCGGCTGGCAGGCGCTGCCCAATAGCGATCACTTCGCGCGGGGGCAACCCTGTTTGAGCAGCCTTCGAAAAAATGTTTCGTTACAGGTTCGCGTTCACCATCGAACCGTCGAACAGACGCTCCACTTCCAGCACGAGATCGCGCAGGTGGAAAGGCTTTGACAGGACCTTGGCCTGCGGCGCTTCGCGGCTGGCCTTCATCGTGACGGCGGCAAAGCCGGTGATGAACATGACTTTCGTGGTCGGCGATACTTGCGCGCAGCGCTGTGCCAGTTCGATTCCGTCCATCTCCGGCATGACGATGTCGGAAAGCAGAAGGTCGAAATGTTCCTCGGTCAGAAGGGGAAGGGCGTGCGTGCCCCGGTCGACAGCCACGACTTCATACCCGGCGTTTTCCAGCGCGCGGGCAAGATACGTGCGCATCGAATCTTCGTCTTCGGCAAGCAGGATGCGAATCATGATGCTATCGATAACCCCGTCTATTCCGGCGCGTAAAACCCGGTCCGGCAGCCCTGTGGATTGGTCCGATCAATCTGACAAAGGCGGCGCCGGCTGGCAAAGCGTCGTCCAACAGGGGCAACTGTATAACAAAATGGTTTAATTTTTTCACGTTTTCCAAGCCTGTTCGGGTTTGAAACAGGGGAAATCGGTCGCGACGCGGGCAAATGGGCTGCGGCGGCATTGACGGCGGGGGCGCGGGTGGTCAGCCTGCCTTGCGATGGATGACCCGCGCTCGACCCCGCCTGCCGCAATGCCGATAAAGGGCGTTGTCAGTGGCGGATCGATTCCCGGAAGTTCTCGTCCGGCCTTTACGCTCAGCCGTGCAGAAACGGTATTGCCGGTGCTGATCGCAGTGCCCCACGCGGGGCGGGCTTATCCGTCCGACCTGATCGAGAAGATGCGAGATGCCGGAGAGGCGCAGCGAAGACTGGAAGACCGCTTCGTCGATCTCGTCGCGCGCGAGGCTGCGGCGGCCTGTTCCACGTCCCTGCTGATTGCCCATGCGCCGCGGGCGATGCTTGATCTCAACCGGGATCCGGACGACCTCGACCTCTCGATGTTCACTGCCAGCGAGGCGGAGAAGGCGGTCATGCGGCGCAAGTTGCCGCGCGGGTTGGGGCAGACTTCGCGTTCCTTGCGCGGTCTTGGCCTGTTTCCGCGTCGTTTGCCCGGCGTTGGTGAATTGTGGCGCGGGCCGATGGTGCCGCAGGACGCGAACCGGCGAGTCGCGGCAATCCACGCGCCTTATCACGACGTGCTCGGCCAGACGCTGGCGCAAATGCAGGAGGCGTGGGGCGAGGTGCTTCTGCTGGACTTGCACTCGATGCCCGATCTTCCCGCCCGGACGTCAGGTGCGCCGCCAGCGACTCATGTTGTCGGTGACAGGTTCGGCGCTAGCTGCCGCCGTGATCTGGTTGCGACTGCGATCGACGCACTGGATCGGTCAGGCCTGCAGGTAGCTTACAACCGGCCCTATGCGGGTGGATACGTGCTCGACCGGCACGGGAATCCGCGCAAGGGCGTCCATGCCATCCAGCTCGAGATTGCACGCGGCGAATATCTCGATTCGGATATGCAGCCAGATGCTGCACGGGTTTCCGTTCAGGCAGGTATTGTCGCAGAAGTCGTCAGTGCCTGCGCGGCGGTTCTGACCGGACGGGCAGACTGGCCGCTCGCCGCAGAGTAGCGCACATAAAAAACCACCCCGTGATGAACACGGGGTGGTCAAGGTTCAGGGAGGTTGACGCACGCTAATGCGTCAGTCCGGTGGGCCATGAGGGAAGCCTCACCAGAACTACCTTCAAACTAGGGGATTCTGTTGCCTGTTGCAAGAGTGCATCACGCAAGAAATATTTTTGCAGTGCGGTAAATGTCCGGCGAATCGAGGGATTCGCCGGACAGAATTTTACACGTTGGCCGTTTCGGCTTCCTGCGAGACCGGGCCCTGACCCATGCCGACCTGGCGCGAGAAGATTTCGCGCATGAGGTCGAGCGAGAGCAGGTGGCAGGTGACGAGGGTCAGCAGACCGCTCTGGTTCCACTGGCGCAGGACGTCGCCGCGCACTTCCTTCAGCTTCTCCTGGTTCACCATCGAGAAACCGCGGTAGATGAAGGGCTGCTGGCCTTCGCGGCTGATCGACACTTCGCCGTCCATCAGCAGGTCATGCTTTTTCAATTCGTCGATGAAGGCCTTCGTCTTCATGCCGGCCTGTTCAAAGTTCTCGTTGAACTTCAGAACGTTCTGCGTCGCTTCGCTCGGCTGACCGTCAGTGAAGAGAGCCTGGCCGTCCTCGAACTCGCCGACAAGACCGCTCGATGGGTCGAAGCACAGCGAGAGCTGTTCGCTGTCGGGCTGCAGCTTGGCAAGGAGGAACGGATAGCGGCGGGCATAGGCCGGGACGTAGCAATCGCGCGTCATCGTGCCTTCGGAATCGAAGAACGTGTTCACGCCTTCGTTAAGGCCCATGAGAGCGAGCGGAACGGGGTTGTCGCCCGACGAGAAGATGATCGGGAAGTAACGCTGTGCGAGCGGGAATTCCTCGACCGTCAGGGGAACCGCGTGCTCGTTGGCGAGCCACGGAGCCTTGTCGGTGGTGCGGGCGCTGAAGTTGCCGTGCTGGTTGCTGTTCAGCGGCTGCAGCGACTTGTAGAAAAGCGGAAGATTGGCGTTCGGCGCGCTGGCCATGGTCTCTCTCCGGAAAAGGAAATCTGTAAAAATCGGGTGATGGGTGTTCGCCGCCCCCCAACGGCAATCAGGGGCGCTTTAAGCCCTCGCGCACGCGGGCGCAAGGCGCGCTACGGGCGAAATGCGGCACACCGGTGCCTGGATCACACCAGCTTTCCGGGATTGAGCAATCCATCGGGATCGAGCGCCGCTTTCACCTTGCGCATCACGGACAGTGCGACCGGATCATGCGTGTCGCGCAGCGTCTGCAACTTGTCCTGTCCGATGCCATGTTCGGCCGAGATCGAGCCGCCCCATTCCGTGACGGTGCGATAGACACGCATGCTCAAATCCTTGCCGGTCTCTCGCTCCCAAGTCGGGCCGTCTGCACCGGCAGGCGCGATGACGTGAAGATGCACGTTGCCGTCGCCAAGATGACCGAAGGCGGCGACCTCGTGGTCGGGATGCGTGGCGTGGACCGATTCGCTGATCGCGTCGATGAATTCAGGCATCTTGGAAACAGGCACCGAAATGTCGTGCTGCATCGCCGGACCCTTGGCGCGTTCGGCGGGAGAGATCGTCTCGCGAAGCTGCCAGAACGCTTCGGCCTGCGTTTCGTTGGCGGCAATCACCGCGTCGCTGACGAGTTCCGCCTCGAACGCGTCCATCAGGACCTTCTCGACCTCCTCGCCCAGGGCGTCGGCACCTTCCTTGTCGGCCACGAATTCCATGAGCGCGTACCACGGGTGCTGCCCTTCCAGCGGGGCCTGCGCGTCGGGTATGTAGGCCAGCACAGCGTCGAGACACGACTGCGGCATGATTTCGAATCCTTCGAGGGCACCTGCCATCGCGCCTTGGCAATGTTGCATCAGGCGGCGCGCATCCTGTGTTGACGCGATGCCCGCGATCACGACTCGGCGGTCCGCGATGCCGGGTGAAAGCTGGACGACGACGCGTGAGACGATGCCGAGTGTTCCCTCGGATCCGATAAACATCTGCTTCAGGTCGAAGCCACGGTTGTCCTTCTTGAGATGCGAGGTGAGGTCGAGAACCTCGCCGCTCGCCAGCACGACTTCCAGTCCCGCGACCAGCGCGCGCATCACGCCATGGCGCAGCACTTGCGTACCGCCCGCATTGGTCGCGACCAGCCCGCCTACCGTGGCAGAGCCTTTGCCGCCAAGCGAAAGCGGAAAGCGCATGTCCTGCGCTTCGGCCGCCTCGTGCAAGGTCTGCAGCACTGCACCTGCGCCGCAGGTTGCCGTCATCGCATCGGCATCAATCGCGATGTCGTTCATACGCCGCGTCGAGAGCAGAATCGCAGTACCGCTGTCATCCGGCGTTGCGCCGCCGACCATGCCGCTGTTGCCGCCCTGCGCGACGATCGGCACGCCATGCTGCGCGCATAGTGCGACAATTCCGGCAAGCTCTTCTGTCGTCGCAGGTTGCGCCAGGGCGCGCGCCGCGCCGTGGTAACGCCCGCGCCAGTCCGTAAGCCAGGGCTCCATGTCGTCAGCTCCGGTGACGAGGCCCTTTTGGCCAAGGATTCGCTGTGCCTCTGTCAGGAATTCGTTCTGCGCGTTTTCGCGCTCGATCGTGCTGTCTTCAGTCATGTCGCTCCTGTGCCACAGCGCGCGTGCTTTGTCTGCGTCCAGTGCGTGCTGTTGGCGGTTCACCACTTATTCAAGCTCGCAGCCTCAATACGGGGCAGGGACAATTCGCGGGCTTGCGAGGGCGGGGGACATTCCCCTACCCAGACCTCATCCGCATCAGGGCAGGAGCACGCGCATTGGGACTGGGCCTGGCTTCATCTTTGGGAGCTTTCTGGCTTGTGCCGCTCGCCTTCGCGAGCGCGTCGACCGATGCGGACTTGCCCGAAGAAGCTGAAATTCCCTTCGAGATGGTGCAGCGCCAGGTGGAAGCACAGGTTCGCCAGCGCGTCATCATTCGCATAACTCCGCTCAGCCGCATGAGCCCACCGCCCGCTGCCGATGTCATGGTCGAACGGCCCCGCCAGCGTGCGAGCAAGGACATGGAGCGCTGTATCCCGATCAAGGATATCGCAGGCGTCAGGCTGGGGCAGGGGCGGCAGTTGTTGCTCTACATGCGCGACCGCCGCGTCGTCGGCACCAGCCTTGACCGATCATGCCAAGTGAGCAGCTTTTACTCCGGATTTTATGTCGAGCGGCCTGACGACGGGATGCTTTGCGCTGGGCGTGAGGCGCTTCACGCCCGTTCGGGTGCCGACTGTATGCTCGGCTCATTCCACGAGGTACAGCCCGGCGAGGACGATTGACGCGGCAATGTAATGCCGTTTTCCCGGTGCAAACCTTGACTTTTTCCGCTTTCTCGCCATAGCGGCCCCTTGGTTCGCGCCATGGCGGTTCGGACCTTGCGCCGGACAGTCCCGGCCCGCCACCGCACCGGCCCTGCCGCGCGGTATCGGACCAACGGGATCGCTGGCGGATTTCCGTTAGAATACCACCAGATTTGAAGGGGCGTTCACGGCTTGTCGAAGCCCCGTACAGGATGATTGCATGAAGTTTGCCGATCTCGGCCTTTCTCAAGAACTGCTGCAGTCGGTCGAAGCGGCCGGCTATGACGAACCGACCCCGATCCAGGCGCAGGCGATTCCCAGCGTGCTGATGATGCGCGACCTTATCGGTATCGCGCAGACGGGCACCGGCAAGACGGCCAGCTTCGTGCTCCCGATGATCGACATTCTCGCGCATGGCCGCCGCCGCGCGCGCATGCCGCGCTCGCTCATCCTCGAACCGACACGCGAACTGGCCGCGCAGGTTGCCGAGAACTTCGAGAAGTACGGCACCAACCACGACCTCAAGATGGCGCTGCTCATCGGCGGCGTGCAGATGGCCGACCAGGTCAAGGCGCTGGACGAAGGCGTCGACGTGCTGATCGCGACGCCGGGCCGCCTGATGGACCTGTTCGAGTGGGGCAAGATCCTGCTGACCGGTTGCGACCTGCTGGTCATCGACGAAGCGGACCGCATGCTCGACATGGGCTTCATCCCAGACATCGAGACGATCTGCGAGAAGCTTCCGCCCCAGCGCCAGACGCTGTTGTTTTCAGCCACGATGCCGCCGCCGATCAAGAAGCTGGCCGACCGGTTCCTGACGAACCCGAAGAACATCGAGGTTTCGCGCGCCGCATCGACGAACGAGAATATCGAGCAGTTCAAGATCAACGTCCCCGCGCGCAAGAAGCGTGAGGCGCTGCGCTGGATTCTCGAGAACGACAACGTCAACACCGCGATCATTTTCGCAAACCGCAAGACGACCGTGCGCGAGCTCAACAAGAGCCTGCAGCGCCACGGCTTCAAGACCGGCGAGATTCACGGCGACATGGACCAGCCCGCGCGCCTTGCCGAACTGGCCCTGTTCAAGGAAGGCAAGATCAACATTCTTGCCGCCAGCGACGTCGCCGCACGCGGGCTCGACATCAAGGGCGTGAGCCATGTCGTGAACTTCGACTGCCCGTGGCACCCGGACGACTACGTCCACCGGATCGGCCGTACGGGTCGTGCAGGGGCCAAAGGTCGCGCCTTCACGCTGATCGCGCCGGACGATGCCGAGGCGCTGGAAAATGTCGAGAAGCTGACGGGTTCGAAACTGCCCGACTTCGATTTCAAGGCGCACTTTGAAAAGCACGGATACCCGGAAGCCGAAGAGCAGCAGGAAGAAAAGCCTGCCCGCCGTTCGCGCAGCCGCCGCGATGACGACGAGCGTGAGGAGCGTGGAGATCGTCCGAAGCGGGACCGCAAGCCGCGCCGCGAACGGGCAGAGAAGAAGCCGGAACGTCAGCCGCGCCAGCGCCGTGACGAACCGGTGGAGCCGAGCGAGCCGGGCGTGTGGAACGGACCGGTGCCCGAATTCCTCGGCGTCAGCGCGCTCTGATTTTCATATTTGCCGGCAGCGGCAGGGCTAAGGTGCCCCGCCGCCGCAAGCTGATTGCCGCGATCAGGCGGCGTCCTTGATCTCTGCCAGTGTCAGGTCGAACGTCAGGTCCTGACCCGCGAGCGGGTGGTTGCCATCGGCAGTCACGCTTTCGGGGCCGACCTGCGTAATCACGAGATTAACGGTCTGTCCGTCCTGCTGCTGCGCGGCGAGCGACATGCCCGGCTGCGGCTCGGGTTCTGCCGGCAGGTTCGCGCGCGGGATTTCGACGACCATTTCCTCGCGGTGCGGGCCGAAAGCGTTCTCGGCATCGATCTTGACCGAAGTTTCTCCGCCAACTTCCATGCCGGTCAGCGCAGCTTCGATCTGCGGGAAGATCTGGTCAGCCCCGATCTTCAGCGTCTGGGGACCTTCGGCCTCGGTGCTGCCCACGACGTTCCCGTCATTGGTGCGCACGGTATAGGTGATGAGCACGGTGTCACCGCTCTTTGCAGTCGTCATGGTATTTCCTTGAATTGGATGGTTCGGCGCACGACGCGCCGTCTGGTCCGGCACCCGTAGTGGCGCCGCATTTGCCCTTAGAGTCGCAAGCGTAGGCCGCGATGTCAAACGCAGCGCGGGCTGCAAGTGCCCGCGTCCACAGCAGTTAGATGAGGCAGCTTGATCAGGCCGGGCGAACGAAACTGTCGATCACGCGCTTGGTCGACCCGCTTTCGAAGTCGATCTCCAGCTTGTTGCCTTCCTGTCCCTTGACCTCGCCATAGCCGAACTTGTCGTGGAACACGCGGTCGCCGATCGCGATGTCGGTGCGGGCCTTGGCGGCGAAACTGGCCGCGCTGCGCCGCGCTTCGGGGATGCGCTTGGGCGTGGCGTCGTATTCGGACTTTGCCGCGCGCTGCCAGCCGGGGCCGCGGGTCATCGTGCGGGCGGGTTGGGCCTTGGCGACATGGGCGAAGGGATCGGAGCGTTCGGACCATTGCGCGCGCCACATCGATGCACCGCCGGTCATGGTCGATTCGGTCTCGATCATGTTGTCGGGCAGTTCCTCGACAAAGCGCGAGGGGATCGCGCTCGACCACTGGCCGTAGATCCGCCGGTTCGCGGCGTGGAGGATCGTGCATTCGCGGCGCGCACGCGTGATTGCGACATAGGCGAGGCGGCGCTCTTCCTCGAGACTGCGCAGGCCGCCTTCGTCGATCGCGCGTTGTGACGGGAACACACCTTCCTCCCAGCCGGGCAGGAAGACGTGGTCGAACTCCAGCCCCTTTGCCGCGTGCATCGTCATGATCGTGATCGTCGCCTCGGCATCTGCGGCATCGTTGTCCATGACGAGGCTGACGTGTTCGAGAAATGCGCCAAGCGTTTCGTAGTCTTCCATCGCGCGGGCGAGTTCGGACAGGTTCTCCAGCCGGCCCGCTGCCTCGGCGCTCTTTTCGGCCTGGAGCATCGCGGTATAGCCGCTTTCGTCCAGCACCATGCGGGCCAGTTCCGCCGGGCTAAGCGTTTGCGCCTCTTCGCGCCAGCGCTTGAAGTCCTTCATCAGCGACAGCAGCGTGTTGCGCGCGCGGGCAGGAAGCTCGTCGGTATCGCAGATATCGATCGCGGCAGCGGCCAGCGGAATGTTCTGTGACCGAGCGTGAACGTGCAGCTTTTCCAGCGCCTTCTGGCCAAGCCCGCGCTTCGGCGTGTTGTAGATCCGCTCGAATGCAAGGTCGTCGGCAGGCTGCGCGATCACGCGCAAGTAGGCCATCGCATCGCGGATTTCGGCGCGTTCGTAGAAGCGGAATCCGCCGATGATCTTGTAGGGCAGGCCGATCTGGATGAACCGGTCCTCGAACTCGCGCGTCTGGAATTGCGCGCGGACTAGGATTGCCGCCTTGCTGAGCGGGATGCCGCGGCGTGACAGGTTTTCCGCCTCGTCGCCGACGCGGCGCGCTTCTTCGGGGCCGTCCCAGACGCCGATGATGCGGACTTTTTCGCCCGGCTCGATCTCGGTCCACAATGTCTTGCCGAGCCGTTCACTGTTGGCATCGATCAGGCCAGATGCAGCCGCAAGGATTTCGGGCGTTGAGCGGTAGTTCTGTTCCAGCCGGATGACTTTCGCGCCGGGAAAATCCTTTTCAAACCGCAGGATATTGGCGACTTCCGCACCGCGCCACGAATAGATTGACTGGTCGTCGTCGCCCACCACGCAGATGTTGTGGCGCGGCTGAGCCAGCAGGCGCAGCCAAAGGTACTGAACCGAGTTCGTGTCCTGATACTCGTCCACCATGATGTACTTGAACCGCTGGCGATAGCTTTCCAGCACGTCCTTCTCACGCCGGAAGATGTTCAGCATGTGCAGCAGCAGGTCGCCGAAGTCGCAGGCGTTCAGCGCCTTCAACCGGTCCTGATAGAGCCGGTAGAACTGCGCGCCCTTGCCGTTTGCATAGGCCTCGTTCTCTGCCGCATCGAGATCGGCGGGATTGAGCCCACGGTTCTTCCAGCGGTCGATCAGCCCTGCAAGCTGCCGCGCGGGCCAGCGTTTCTCGTCCAGATTTTCCGCCTGGATGAGTTGCTTGAGAAGGCGCAGCTGATCGTCGGTATCGATAATCGTATAGTTCGACTGGAGCCCGACCAGTTCCGCATGGCGGCGCAGCATCTTGGCCGCGACTGCGTGGAACGTGCCGAGCCACGGCATACCCTCAACCGCAGGGCCGACCATGCGGCCAACGCGCTCGCGCATTTCGCGGGCTGCCTTGTTGGTGAAAGTGACGCACAGGATTTCACTTGGCCACGCCCTGCGCGTTGCGACGAGGTGTGCGAGCCTTGCGGTAAGCGCCGCTGTCTTGCCAGTACCCGCTCCGGCCAGCATCAGAACCGGCCCTTCAGTCGTCAAAACAGCTTCCCGCTGCGGCGGATTTAGCCCGGAAAGCCAAGGTTCCTGCGGGTTAGCGGCGCTTTCGGCCAGTTCTGCGGAGAGGGGGGATTCGTTGTCGCTCACGGGTGAACATCTAGGGAACGAGCCTTAAGCGCGCAAGGCCGTCGGTTCGGAACCGGAGCGCGGTTTCCTGCGTAGAATTGGGCAAAAGCAATCGAATTACAGGAGTTTTTCCATGAAGACCTTTCTGAAGGCCAGCGCTGCCCTGATGCTTGGCGCAGCCACCGTCGCCGCCCCGACCATTGCGACCGCCCAGGACGTGATCGGCGGCACGAATTCCGTTCAGGACAAGCGCGGCTATGACGCGCTGGATGAAGCGCAGAAGGCCGAATATGACGCATGGCCCGCAGAATACCAGACGGCCTATCTTGGCTGGCCGATGGATTACCAGACCAGCTATTGGGGCTGGCCGGCAGATTATCGCACCGCCTATTGGGCATGGCCGAACGACTACCAGACCTACTACTGGGATCTCGAGCCCAGCCAGCAGGAAGCCTGGTGGGCCCTGACCCCGGAACAGCGCGGTCAGATCCTGGCCATGACGCCGGAACAGCAGCTGGCGGCATGGGAATCGATCAATGCCCAGATCGCCGCTTCGGAAGAACCGGAAACGGTGATGGCATCGGACACGACCGTGATGGACGCCCCAGCACCGCGTACGGGTGAATATCCGATCTGTGGTGGCGACGTTCAGGATAGCTGCATCCAGCCGCGCGCTGCCGGTCTCAACCGCGGTAACGTCCCGCTCGACTACTGGCCGGGTCAGCCCGCCAGCTCGATGTAAGCTGACGCAATAAGACTACGCCGCAGTTCGCGATCATTGCGGCGGGGATGGGGCGGTGCGTGCCTAGGCGCCACCGCCCTATTTGCGTGTCCAGCGCGCGCCACAACCCCTTGGTGGTTGCATGTTCGTAACGATTGGGGCCTAATCCGATGTGCTCTTTGGGAAAAAGGGGAGCCCGATACATGAAGAAGATCATCGTACCCGCCCTGGCCGCTGGCCTTTCGCTGGCCGTCGCCGCACCCGCACTTGCCGAACATCACGAAGAGATGAAGGCCGAAGTCGTCGAGCGCGACGCCAAGGGCAAGGCCACCAAAGTCAAGGTTGGCGAGACCGTCTATGCGGTTTGCACGCCCGAAATGTCCGACGGCTGCATCAATCCGCGCGCCGCTGGCCTCAACTTCGGCAACGTGCCGCTGGACCACTGGCCGGGCGCACCTGCCAGCGGCCTGACGGCTGCCGAGAAGATGAAGAAGCCCGAATCCGCGGCTGAATGATTTTGCTATCCGGCAGGGCGCAGCAGGTGAAGCCGCGCCTTGCCGGAATCGCGCACGGCATCGACTTCGAAGCCCTTGACCTCGATGGTTTCGGCTCGCGATGTCTCGATGCTGATCCACGCTGACGGCGCAATCCAACCCAGCCGGTTCAGCTTGTCCAGCGCGACCGATCCCGCCCCGGTGTCATAGGGCGGGTCCATAAAAATCAGATCCGGCTGGTCCTTTGCAGGGCCCAGTCCCATGACCGACGATGCACGCACGTCGCTGCGATCCTTGGCATCGAAGGTCGCAATATTGGTGCGCAGCGCCTTTACCGCGGTCGCATCCTGCTCGACGAACATTGCCCGCGCCGCGCCGCGCGACAGGGCTTCGAGCCCGAGCGCGCCGGAACCGGCAAACAGGTCGGCGACATAGAGCCCCTCGAACGAACCGAGCCTGCTGACCAGCATCGAGAACAGCGTTTCGCGGGTGCGGTCCGCCGTCGGCCGCGTCGTGTCGCCTTGCGGGGCAACCAGCTTCCGCCCGCGCCAATCACCGGCAATGATCCTCACTTCGCGCGTTCCCGGGCCAGAGCCTTGCGGAAGCGTTCGACATCGCCTTGCTTGACCTCGAATGCAGCCCCGCGGCCAAGATCGCCCAATTCGAACGGGCCGTAAGCGACGCGAAGCAGGCGCGAGACCTGCAGGCCGAGGTGTTCGAGAACGTTGCGGACTTCGCGGTTCTTGCCTTCGGTCAGCGTCAGCTCGATCCAGTTCTGCAGGCCGTTGCGGCGTTCGAGGTTCGCCTCAATCTGGCCGTAGTGCACGCCGTCGACGGTGACGCCTTCGAACAGGGCTTCCAGATCGTTCTGCCCGACCTTGCCCATGGCCTTGGCGCGGTAGGTGCGCGGAATGCCGGACGAGGGCAGTTCCAGCGCACGCTTGAACTCGCCATCGTTGGTCAGCAGCAGCAGCCCCTCGGTGTTGTAGTCGAGGCGGCCCACCGGCATCAGGCGCGGCGTATCTGCGGGAAGCGCGTTGCGCAGCGCGGTGTAGATCGTCGGGCGACCCTTGGGATCGCGCTCCGCCGTCAAAAGGCCCGCCGGCTTGTTGAAGAGGAACAGGCGTGTTCGTTCGGGTGCGGCGACGGGATTGCCGTCGACGGTCACGCCTTTCAGCGAAGTCAGCACGGTCGCGGGCGTTTCGACGACTTCGCCGTTAATCGCGACGCGGCCGTCCTCGATCATGCGCTCTACCTCGCGGCGGCTGGCGATGCCGGCGCGGGCCAGCAGCTTGGCGATCCGGTCGCCGTCGCGCTTGGGCAGGTTGGGGTCGGGCGCCTGCGTATCGCGCCCTTGCGGTTTGCGTGGTCCGCGCCTGCCGCCAGCGTTCTTGAAGCCGCCCTTTGCGGGCGCACTTTTGGTTCCGCCGGTCTTGCGCGGCGGACCACTTCGCGCCCCGGGGCGCCTGTCGTTCGGATTCTTCGGCCTGTTCACGCGAGCGCCATGCGCCATCAGGTGAAATCATACAAGTCGGGGATAGGGGCAAGGTGCGATTGCATGTGCCTCGCAAGCGCCTAGTCTCCGCCCCAACGCATTCTGGAGCACGCATGACGAGCACGATAAACGAAACTGCCAGCAACCCGGACGAAGCCTCGCCCGGACCGCACGAGAAAGTGCCGGGCTGGCGTAAGCTCCTGTCTGCGTTGGGCAATCGCAAGACTGCCTACATGCTGCTGTTCGGGTTTGCCTCGGGGCTTCCCTATACGCTGCTGCTCTCGACGCTTTACGCGTGGATGAGCGATGCGAAGGTCGATCTCGAAACGATGGGCGTGTTCTCGCTGATCGGTCTGGCGTTCGCGTTCAAGTTCCTGTGGTCACCGCTGCTCGACCGGATCGACCTGCCGGTGATCAAGAAGCTGGGGCACCGCAAACAATGGATCGTGACCGCGCAGTTCGCGCTGGCGGTGATCCTGATGATCGTCTCGCGGCTAGATCCGGGCGGTGCGATCGGGCTGCTTTCGCTGCTTGCCGGCATTGGCGCTTTTGCCAGCGCGACGCAGGACGTGGTGATGGACGCATGGCGTGTCGACGTTGCCGATGAGGTGGCGACTATCGACATGCTTTCGACCGTGTACCAGCTCGGCTGGCGCACTGCGGTGCTGGTCGGCGGCGCACTGGCGCTATTTTTGGCGGAGCGGACGAGCTGGCCGACCGTCTATGCGCTTCTGGGCGTACTGATGGGTGTGATCGCGTTTGCCGCGATCTTCGCGCCGGAGCCTGAGCGTACCAGCGCCTCGCTCACCGCGGATGACGACGCGCTGCGCGAGCTGCGCCATCCGGGACAGCTCAGCCCCAAGGTGCGCGGCATCGCGCTCGCCATCGTCGGTGTGCTCTGGGCATGGGCGCTCGTCACGGTCGGCGTCTTCATGGTGCAATCGCTGTCGAGCGATCCCGAAGCGCGGCCCGATTCGGTGAAGTTCATCCAGAACATGGGGCCGATCATCGTCATCGCGACTGTCGTCGTGCCGGTGATCATCGCGGCGGTGCTCGAAAACTGGCGGCGCAAGGGCAAGCATGTCCTGACGGTCGCGGCGGAAAAGAAGGATGCGCTCGACGGGTTTGTCGACCAGGGTTACCGCGCGCTGATCCTGCCGCTGGCGGAATTCGTCGGGCGGCTGGGCTGGGCGGTCATCATTGTGCTTACGCTGGTGCTGTCCTACCGCTTCACCGACACGGTCTGGGGCAGCTTTGCCTATCCGTTCTACCTCGGCGAATTGCAGTACACCAAGGACGAGGTCGCGATTGCCTCGAAGTTCTTCGGCGTCGGCGCGCTGATGGCGGGGATTGCGCTGGGCGGCGCCTTGTTCAGCTTCATCGGGCGCATGGCGGTGCTTTTCCTCGGCGCTCTGACGGCGGCGCTGTCGAACCTGCTCTATGCCGACCTCGCGCTGGGCGGACACACGATGGAGGTGGTGTCGAACTTCACCGGGTTCACCACGCTGGTCGAATGGATGGGCGGTGACGGAAGGCTGGCCAAGCTGATGGTCGCCATTGCGGGCGAGAACCTTGCCGGCGGCCTCGCCGGTGCGGCGCTTGTGGCCTATCTGTCGTCGATCACGGCGAAGGGATATTCGGCGGTGCAGTATGCGCTGCTGTCCTCGCTGACGTTCCTGGTCGGCACGCTGGGGCGCGGCGCGCTGGGCCAGATGATCGACGAGCAGGGCTATTATCCGGTCTTCATCCTGACCACGCTGCTCGGCTTCATAGCCGTCGTGGCCTGCATCATCGAATGGGTGCGCCAGTCGCGCCTTGGCGCGAAGGCGGGCGTCGTCGCGGCGGAAGCCTAGTCCGGCAACTCGCCGTTGGCGCGCAGGACTTCGCCTGCGAGGTAGAGCGAACCGCCGATGAGGACGGGCTCGCCCTCGGGCAGGTTTGCGAGTGCTTCGCCCAGCGTTCCTGCATGGCGCGATTCGATGCCAAGTTTCGCTGCAATGGCGGCGAGAGCTTCAGGCTGGTGCCCTTCGTGCCCGTCCGGCACGGGTATGGCGGTCAGGCTGGCAAGATGCGGGGCGAGCGGGCCGAGGTAGCCCCTGGCATCCTTGGCCGCCAGCATCGCGACGACGGCATGAACTGGCTCGCCAAGCCCTGCGAGGTAGTCCGCAATCACCCGCGCCGCATCGGGGTTGTGCCCGCCGTCCAGCAGCAGCCTTGCGCCACCGGCCGTCAGCGGTCCTTCGCCCAACCACTGCAGACGCGCAGGCCAGTGCGCAGCGCGGATCCCCTGCGCCATTGCCTCGGACGTTACCGAAATCCGGTCCTGATGGCGGATCATCGCCACGGCCAGCGAGGCATTGAGCGCCTGGAATGCGCCGGGAAGCGTCGGCAGCGGCAGCGTCAGTTCGCCGTGCCGGTCGCGATAGGCGATGAAATCCGCCGCAGTCGCGTCCCAGTCCGCCCCGCGCATATGCAGCGGCGCGCCAGCGACCATCGCAGCTCGCTCGATCTCGCTCTGTGCTTCGGGCGGATAGGCCTGCGTGACGACCGAACTGCCGGGCTTCACGATACCCGCCTTTTCGAACGCGATGCGGGCGAGGGGATGCGTCGGTGCGCCGTTCTCCGGCGCCAGCAGAAAGCGTTCGTGGTCCATACCGAGCGAGGCGATCGCGCAGCAGGCCGGATGCTCGATCACGTTCGTCGCGTCGAAACGCCCGCCAAGGCCGACTTCGATCACGCAGGCATCGGCAGGCGTGCGCGCGAAGGCGAGGAAGGCGGCGGCGGTCGTGATCTCGAAGAAGCTCGCCCCGATATCCTCACCCACGTCCAGCACTTCGCGTAGCACGTTGGCAAGGTCCGCGTCAGGTATCAGCGATCCCGCCAGCCGGATCCGCTCGTTATACCGGACAAGGTGCGGGCTGGTGAACTGGTGAACGCGCAGGCCGCCTGCTTCCAGCATCGCGCGCAGGAACGCGCTCGTCGATCCCTTGCCGTTGGTGCCCGCGATATGAAACACCGGTGGCAACGACAGGTGCGGATCGCCCAGCCGCGACAGCAGTTCGCGCACCGGGCCAAGCCCGATCCGCCCTTGCGGCAGGCTCAGCGCCGCCAGCCGGTCCAGCTGTTGCTGGACGGCGGGCGAATCCGATACGGCAAAGTCGCGCATGGCGGGCAGCGCAGAAAGCCGGTCAGGCCGCCTGCTTGGCCGCCATCAGGTAGTCGATCACGCTGGCAAGCCGGTCGCGCAGGTCCTTGCGGTGCACGACCATGTCGATCATCCCGTGCGCCAGCAGGTATTCGGCGCGCTGGAACCCTTCGGGCAGCTTTTCGCGGATCGTGTCCTGGATAACGCGCTGTCCGGCAAAGCCGATAAGCGCATCGGGCTCTGCGATCTGGACATCGCCCAGCATGGCATAGCTTGCCGTGACGCCGCCCGTGGTCGGGTCGGTCAGGACGACGATATAGGGCAGGCCCGCCGCCTTCAGCCGCTGGATCGCGACCGTCGTGCGCGGCATCTGCATCAGCGACAGGATGCCTTCCTGCATGCGCGCACCACCGGCTGCGGTGAAGATGATGTAGGGGCAACCTTCGGCCACGGCGCGGTCGACACCGGCGATGAACGCCTCGCCCACGGCCATGCCCATCGATCCGCCCATGAAGCCGAAGTCCTGCACGCCGACGACAGCCTTGCGGCCCTCGATCGTACCGGCAGCATTTGTCAGCGCATCGGGATGCGGCGCGTTGTTGCGCGCAGCCTTCAGGCGGTCGGTGTACCGCTTGGAGTCCTTGAACTTCAGCGGGTCTTCTTTCACCGTCGGGCTGGGCAGGACCTGATACCCGTCGTCCAGCACCTGCCCAAGGCGGCAATCGGCGCCGATGCGGCCGTGGTCGTCACAGCGCGGGCAGACCCAGAGGTTTTCCTCGTAGTCCTTGCTGAAAAGCATTTCGTGGCACTTGCGGCACTTCTGCCAGAGGTTGTCCGGCGTATCGCGCTTGGCGACGAAAGGGATGCGTTGACGGACGCGGTTGAGCCAGCTCATGCGGCGGTCTCCTTCGCTGAATGTACGGCATTGGCCAGAGCGGCGGTCAGTTCGCGCACCTTTGCGGGCGCGTCATCACCATGCTGGCCGACGAGTTCGACAAGCGCCGAACCGACAACGACGCCATCGGCGACCTTGGCAATGGCACCGGCCTGTTCGGGGGTGCGGACGCCAAAGCCGACGGCGACGGGAAGATCGGTCCCGGCCTTGAGGCGCGAGACGGCCTCTTCGATCGAGGCGGTCGCGGCCTGCTGCAGGCCGGTGATGCCCGCGACCGAGACGTAATATAGGAACCCGGTCGCGGTCTCGAGCACTTGCGGCAAACGTGCCGCGTCGGTGGTCGGCGTGGCGAGGCGGATTGTGGCGATCCCGGCATCGCGCAGAAAGGGGCCAAGCTCGGCATCTTCCTCGGGCGGCGTATCGACGCAGATCACCCCGTCGACACCGGCCTTGGCGCACTGATCGGCGAACCAGTCGGCGCCGCGGTGGATCATCGGGTTGGCATAGCCCATCAGGACCAGCGGAACCTCGGGATGCCGTGCGCGGAATTCGGTGGCGATGCGGAAAACGTCAGCGGTTTTCGTGCCCTTGCCCAGCGCGCGCAAGTTGGCGAGCTGGATCGCGGGACCGTCGGCCATCGGATCGGTGAAGGGCATGCCCAGTTCGATCACGTCGGCACCGCCTTCGACCAGCGCGTCGAGAACGGCATCGGTAGGCCCGTCACCGGCAGTGACGAAGCAGACGAGGGCGGGGTGGGGCTTGCCGAAGGCGTTGGCGAGGCGGGTCATATTTTTCGTTTCTCTGAACCTGAGAGGGCAATCAAAAGAGCGAGCATCTTCCGAATGAAAAAGGCTATGCCTGTGAGGATTGCCGCTATGCCCATTGTCTTCGGGATTTCGTTTGGAGCCCAGACTATTTCTTTGCCGTCGAGGATATAATGATACTTCGCCACCAAGATGGTGGCAGCAATCCAAAATGCGTAGGTCAGAAGGATGGGCAAAAGCCTCCGCTTCACAACTCTACCCCCAGCGCATCGGCGACTGTAAAGATATCCTTGTCCCCACGTCCGCACAGGTTGGCGCAGATGATCGCGTCTCGCGGCATTTCCCGCGCGACCTTCACGACCGCCGCGATGGCGTGGCTGGGTTCGAGCGCAGGGATGATGCCTTCGGTACGGCAGAGCAACTGGAAGGCATCTAGCGCTTCCTTGTCCGTCGCCGAAGTATAGTCGACGCGGCCGGTTTCCTTCAGCCACGAGTGTTCAGGCCCGATGCCGGGATAGTCGAGGCCCGCCGAGATCGAGTGACCTTCGACGATCTGGCCGTCCTCGTCCTGCAGCAGGTAGGTCTTGTTGCCGTGGAGCACGCCCGGCGAACCGCCGGCAAGCGATGCGGCGTGGTCCTTGTCCAGCCCGTGTCCTGCCGCTTCCACGCCCAGCATCTTCACGCTGGGATCGTCGAGGAACGGGTGGAACAGGCCGATGGCGTTCGAACCGCCGCCGATGGCTGCGACCAGCAGGTCGGGCAGGCGTCCGGTGCGCTCCAGCAGCTGTTCGCGTGCTTCCTTGCCGATCACCGACTGGAAGTCGCGGACAAGTTCCGGATAGGGGTGCGGGCCTGCCGCGGTACCGATGATGTAGAACGTGTCGTGGACGTTCGCGACCCAGTCGCGCAGCGCCTCGTTCATCGCGTCCTTCAGCGTTGCGGCACCGGCCTTCACGGCCTTCACCTCGGCACCCAGCAAGCGCATTCGGAACACGTTGGGCTGCTGCCGCTCAACGTCCTTTGCGCCCATGTAGACGACGCAGGGCAGGCCGAAACGCGCCGCCACCGTCGCCGTCGCAACACCATGCTGGCCCGCGCCGGTTTCCGCGATGATGCGGGTCTTGCCCATGCGCACGGCGAGCAGGATCTGCCCGATGCAATTGTTGATCTTGTGCGCGCCGGTGTGATTGAGCTCGTCGCGCTTGAACCAGACCTGCGCCCCCATTCCCTCGGGCGCGTCCTTGCGCAGTTCCTCGGTCAGACGCTCTGCATAATAGAGCGGGCTGGGACGGCCTACGTAGTTCGCCAGCAGGTCCTCGAACTCTTCCTTGAACGCCGGATCTGACTTGGCCTTCACGTACTCCTTCTCGAGATCGAGAATGAGCGGCATCAGCGTTTCCGACACATAGCGTCCGCCGAACTGGCCGAAGTGGCCGCGATCGTCGGGCTGGTTGCGGAAGGAGTTGGGGTGGGCTGTCTCGTTCATGGCTCGCGCTTGGCAGAAGGGTTGAAGGCTGTCCAGATCAGGCGGCACGCACGGCCCGGCAGAATGCGGCGATTTTGTCCGCGTCCTTCACGCCGGGCTCGCTTTCCACGCCCGATGATACGTCGACCAGCGGTGCGCCGGTAGAGGCGATCGCCTCTGCCACGTTGGCCGCGTCGATCCCGCCGGCAAGGCCCCATTCGACAGGGCCGCGATATCCGGCAAGCAGGCTCCAGTCGAAGCGGACGCCCATGCCGCCGGGCAGCGTGCCCTTGGGAGTCTTGGCATCGAACAGGACAAGGTCGGCCGCGTCGCGATATTCGCTGGCGCGGGTAATGTCGGCGGCGGATGCAATGGAAAGCGCTTTCCAGACCGGCAAGCCGAAGCGCGATCGCAGCGCTGCGGCCCGGTTGGGCGTTTCCTGGCCGTGAAGTTGCAGGACGTCGAGCTTTCCGGCCTCGACCGCTTCGCCCAGTTCCTCGTCCGTCGCGTTGACGAACAGGCCGACGCGTTGGATGCGGCCATCGGCACGGGCGGCGAGTTCGGCGGCTTCACGCGGCGACACGGCGCGCGGGCTGGGCGGGTAGAACACGAAGCCCGCGTAATCGGCACGCGCCTCGATCGCCGCGTCCAGTGCGCGGGCATCGCGGATGCCGCAGATCTTGATGCGAGTCGCCATGCGGGCGGGTTAGGCGCTGGGCGGTGTCTTTTCCAGCACCACAAAGAACAGGGGTTTTTCCTGCGGCACGGGGAAGGGGCGCCGCTCTCCGCTGCGCACGTATCCTGCGCGTTCGTACCATGCGATCAGCGGCTCGCGGTCCTCGATCACGGTCATTTCCATCTTTTCGACTTCAAGCGCGGCGCAAAGCCGCTCTGCCGTGATGAGCAGGCGTGAGCCGAGGCCGGAGGACTGGAACGGTGGATCGACGCACAGCAGGCCGATATAGGCACGCCCGTCGCCCTTGTCGGTCACGGAGACGCAGCCGACGATATCATCGCCCGAACGCGCGACGAAGATCGCGATGTCGGGGTTGAGAAACAGTTCGACCACTTCGCGCACGGTGATGCGTTCGCCCTGAACGATGTCCGCTTCATGCGTCCAGCCAAGGCGGGCATGATCGCCGCGATAGGCGCCTTCGATCATGACTTTCAGTGCGGGAAGGTCGTCCTTCTGCGCAGGCTCGATCACCGGCGCGCTCATGGTGCGTAAACCGGCCAGAAGGGGCCGCCCAAGGCCCCGTTGAAGGCGATGTGGGCTATGGCTTTTGCATCGACATCGTATTCGACGCCGAAGAACACCGGGCCGCCATCGCATACACCGGTCGGCATGTGCTGCGGATTCGGCGTGACCGTCGCGGGCAGGTAGTTGCCATAGACGATCCGCCGCCCACCGCGAATGATGCCGAACACCTCCCGGCTCCAGCGCGGATCGTTGGCGACATAGGTTAGCGGATCGGGCGTTTCGGTGCCGGCGTTATAGCCATCCTTGTCCGCGAGCGAGCGAAGCACGGGCGCCAGCGCGCTTTCCATCGCGGCAATGTCGCTGTCCGCCACTTCCCAGCCGCCTTCCACGGGGCCGGCGGTGGCGCGCGAACACGCGGGCAGGGCAAAGCCTGCATCGGGAGCGCCGAGAACGGTGGTTTCGGGCGGCAGCGTTACTGCTTCTTCGCCAGTGCCGGAATTTGCGCCCGCCAGCGCGAGCGCCAGCAGCGCGGCCTTCATGGTCAGAGCGTGGCCTCGATCGCGCGGGCGGCGGCCAGCGGGTCTTCGGCCTTGGAGATCGGGCGGCCGATTACCAGCACGCTCGCCCCGTCATCGCGGGCCTGACGCGGGGTGACGACGCGCTTCTGGTCGCCAACCTTGCTGCCTGCAGGGCGCAGGCCGGGGACGACAAAATAGCCGTTCTTCCACTGCTTATGCACCGCGCCGACTTCCTGACCGGAACAGACGATCCCGTCGAGGCCAGCTGCCTCGGCCAGTTCAGCCAGCCGCATGACCTGGTCGTGCGCGCTGCCGCCGATGCCGGTTTTCGCCATGTCGGTTTCATCGAGGCTGGTCAGCATGGTGACGGCCACGACCTTCGTGTTTTCACCCGCCGCGGCCTTGGCGTCTTCCATCATGGCACGCCCGCCGCTGGCGTGGACGGTGACGATGGCCGGTTCCAGCACGTGGATCGACTGCATCGCGCCAGCAACCGTATTCGGAATGTCGTGAAGCTTGAGATCGAGGAAGATCGGCAGGCCGACCTGCGCCATTTCCAGCACGCCGTGATGGCCGTGCGCGCAAAAGAATTCGAGGCCCAGCTTGATGCCGCCGACATGGCCCTTCACCTTTTCGGCAAGCGCTTTTGCCCCGTCGAGACGGGGGACGTCGATGGCGATGAAAACCGGATTGCTCATGGCAGGGTGGGACGCTCTTCCTCGGGCACGAAGCGAGACTGCTCTTCTTCGCGCGCGGCGATCAGTGAACGCTGCGAACTTTCAAGCGCAGCGATGCGGCGCTTCAGGCGCCAGCGGGCCGTGCGGTGGAACAGCCACATTGGCGCAAAGCCAAGCAGGAACGAGGACAGGATAATCATCGGTAGCGGCGTGTTCAGCACCACGTCGCTCCAGATCATGACGTCGATCCGGAACCAGTTAGCATAGGCGAATACCGCGAGACCCGCGACAATGACCGCCCAAACGATGGTCCTCAATACCTGCAAACTTTAATCCTCCAGTCCCTGTGTCCGGGGCCGAAACTAGGACGAATGCGCGGGTTTGGCCAGCCTGAGCCGGCAAACGCCGCGCACTTATCCTGAACGATCAGCCGAAGACGCGGGCGAAAATCGTGTCGACGTTCTTGAAGTGATAGTCGAGGTCGAACTTCTCCTCGATCTGTTCGTCGGTCAGCGCTGCTGTCACTTCATCGTCCGCCTTGAGAAGTTCGAGCAGTGACAGGGTGCCGTCCGATTCCCACACCTTCATCGCGTTGCGCTGAACCAGGCGATAGGCATCTTCGCGGCTGACACCGGCCTGCGTCAGAGCCAGCAGCACGCGCTGCGAGTGAACGAGGCCGCCCATGCGGTCGAGGTTCTTCTGCATGCGCTCGGGGTAGACGAGCAGCTTCTCGATCACGCCGGTCAGGCGGGCGAGCGCGAAGTCGAGCGTGATGGTCGCATCCGGTCCGATGAAACGTTCGACCGAGGAATGGGAAATATCGCGTTCATGCCAGAGCGCGACGTTCTCCATCGCCGGAACCGTCGCGCCGCGTACGACGCGGGCGAGGCCGGTGAGGTTCTCGGTCAGGATCGGGTTGCGCTTGTGCGGCATGGCCGACGAACCCTTCTGGCCGGGCGAGAAGTATTCCTCCGCCTCAAGGACTTCGGTGCGCTGCAGGTGGCGGACTTCGACGGCAAGACGCTCGATCGATGATGCGATTACGCCCAGCACGGCAAAGAACATGGCGTGACGGTCGCGCGGGATGACCTGCGTCGAGACTGGCTCTACCGAAAGGCCCATCTTTTCGGCGACATATTCCTCGACGCTCGGGTCGATGTTGGCGAAAGTGCCGACCGCGCCGGAGATCGCGCACGTCGCGATTTCCTTGCGCGCGAATTCAAGGCGCTCCTTGCAGCGCGAGAACTCGGCATAGGCTTCGGCCATCTTCAGGCCGAATGTGACGGGTTCGGCGTGGATGCCGTGGCTGCGGCCGATGGTCGGCGTGTACTTGTGCTCTTCGGCGCGGGTCTTGATCGCAGCCAGCAGCTTGTCGAGATCTTCGAGCAGGATCACGGCGGCGCGGTCGAGCTGGACGGCAAGCGTGGTGTCCAGAACGTCCGAGCTGGTCATGCCCTGGTGCATGAAGCGGGCTTCATCGCCGACGTTCTCGGCAACCCAGGTCAGGAAGGCGATGACGTCGTGCTTGGTCACGGCCTCGATCGCGTCGATGGCTTCGACGTCGATCTTGGGGTTCGTCGCCCACCAGTCCCAAAGGGCCTTGCCGGCGCTGGCCGGGACGACGCCCAGTTCGCCCAGCTTCTCTGTCGCGTGTGCCTCGATCTCGAACCAGATGGCGTATTTCATCTCCGGTTCCCAGATCGCGGTCATCGCGGGGCGGGCATAACGTGGGACCATTTTCGACTCCGTCGGGAAATTCGGTTGCGCTTTCGTCCGCGCGGCTAGGGGGAGGGGGCCCGATTGGCAAGGGGCCTTGGGGATCGCGGCGTTACGCGTTCCACAGGAGACAGCCAGAAAAAGCGCTGCTAGGGGCGCGCCTGCCTTCCGATCTTGGGACGAGTGACGCGATGAATAGCCGGCGCGGCGATTGGCTGACTTACGTGATGCTGGGATGCACGATCGCGTTCTGGGCGGGCAATGCCATCGTTGGCCGCGCGGTACGCGATGACATCGATCCGGTCATCCTGGCGCTGCTGCGCTGGATTGGCGCGACGATCGTGGTGGCGCCGCTGGCATGGCGGGGATTGCGTGAGGACTGGCCCGTGATCCGCGCGGCATGGAAACCGACACTGGCGCTGTGCCTGACGGGCATCGCGGGCTTCAACACCGTGCTCTATGCAGGGCTTCAATACACGACCGCGACGAACACGTTGCTGATGCAGGCGAGCATTCCCGGATTGGTCCTGCTGATCGCTGCACTCGCGTTCTCTCAGCGCGAACCGATGGTGAAGGTCTTCGGCATCCTGTTGTCCGTGTTCGGGGCTGCCTTCACGATTTTTCGCGGCAGCATGGAGGCTGTTCTGTCCCTGCAGTTGGGCAAGGGCGACCTTGTCATTTTCAGCGCCTGCCTGATCTGGGCGATCTATACCGTCCTGTTGCGGATGGCGCCGAAAGTCCGGCCCACCAGCTTCCTGTTCGTGACGTTCGCGGGAGGGGCACTGGTGTTGCTACCGATTGCGCTGCTGACACCGGGGCATCACCTTGCCTTCACGGCGAATTCGATCGGAGCGATCGCCTATGTCTCGATCTTCCCGTCGGTCATTGCCTATTTCCTGTTCAATGCGTCTGTGGCGCGGGCAGGGTCGGCCATAGCGGGACAAGGCATCGCGATGATGCCGATTATCGGGGCCTTGCTGGCTGCTCTTTTGCTGGGCGAGAAGCTCTACTGGTATCACGGTGTGGGGATGGCGATCATCCTTGCCGGTATCGTCATCGCCGCGCCCAGAGGCGCTCAACCGCGATAGGAAAGCTCGATCCGGTCCATGCCGGATAGCGATCCGTCAGGCGCGAAACGGCGCTCCGCGATTGAACTGGTGCCGTCCTTGCCGATCATAACCACCGTGCTGCACCGCGTGCCGTAATCGGGATCGTGGATGAACACCGGTGCTTCCTCGCTCTCGGCCTCTGCCGCCGGACCGCTCTTGGCGAGCATGGCGAAAAATGCATCCTCGTCCGGCGGACCGTCGTCGAGCACGCCGCGCATGTCGCCGACCAGCCGGTCCACCTTGGGCCAAGGATCAGCAAAAGCCCCGTTCGAGAGTCCGTAAAAACCGCCCGTGTCCATCTCGTGCGGCTCGCTCATCGTTCGGTTGTCGACGATCCAGCCTTTCGGTCCGTCGATCAGGATCAGGCTCAAACCGTTATAGTCCGCCAGTCGGTCAAAACGGTCTTCGACACGGTGCCAGTCGCCGGTCAGCCAGTCTGTAACCAAGGCCCCGCGCGACGGTGCATCGGCGCGAAAGTTCACCGGATCGCGAAAATTGGTAATGAGCGCCAGCCGCCCGGCCTCTTCCGAAACGCCAAGCCACGTTCCACCCGAACGCAAGTCGCGCCCAGCGATGATCCCGCTGCCATCGTCCCATCGGGCGAGGCCCGCCGTTGGTCTTTCGTGAAATTCGTCGCGGTTTGCGATGACAACCAGCGGCCAGTCGGGACCACAATGCCACGCAGCGACGGCGATGCACATCAGATCAGGCCCTTCGACCGCAGCGAGACATGGCCCGAGCGTCCGATGATGACATGATCGTGCACGGTGATGTTGAGCAGGCGTCCTGCCTCGGCAATGCGGTTGGTGATCTGGATGTCGGCGCGGCTGGGTTCGGGGTTTCCGCTGGGGTGGTTGTGGACGAGGATCATTGCTGCTGCGCCCAGTTCCATCGCCCTGCGGATAACCTCGCGCGGGTGGATCGATGCCTCGTCCAGGGAACCGTCGCCGATATGCTCGTCCTGGATCAGCCTGTTCTGCGCATTAAGATAGAGCACCCGCACGCGCTCGACCGTCAGATGCGCCATGTCGATGGTGAGATAGTCGATCAGCGCCTGCCAAGACCCCAGTACCGGCTTGTCCTGCACTTCGGCGCGGGCAAGGCGGCGGGCGGCGATCGAGACGATCTTCAATGCCGCCGCACTCGTTTCGCCCATGCCGGGGTGCGTTTCCAGCGCCTTGCGATCGGCATTGAAGACGCCAGCCAGTCCGCCGAAGCGCTGGATGAGTGTGCGGGCCAGCGGCTTGACGTCGCGGCGGGGAATCGCGGTCATCAAGAGGTATTCCACGATCTCGTGATCACCCAGCGCGTCCGCCCCGCCGTCGAGCATCCGCGCACGAAGACGGGCGCGGTGGCCCTTCGGATCGTGCCCCTCTGCCTTTTTCCCGGGCACTGCGGGCACCTCGTTCATCGGCAGTTCGTCCTGCCTGCTGTTCACTGCGACCTGCTCCTCGCCGGGACCCCCCGACGTAAAATTGCGTTTCGAACCATTGCCTTTGCCTCGCAGCCCGCGCAAGTTCCGCCCGCCTGCGAACCGTGGATCGATTATCCGGTCGCGGCCTACTAGAAAGAAGCATGAACGAACCCGCCGACATCGATGAAGAGCCCACGCTGCCGCCCCGGCGGCGCAAGCGGCTCGCCAGGGTCGCGCTGGGCGGAGTGGCTGCGTTGGCGCTTGTCGTTGGCGGGGTGTGGACCGCGCGCAAGGATATCGCGGACGGTCTGATCGCCGATACGCTGGAAAGTTACGACCTTCCCGCGACTTACGACATCGCGTCGATCGGGCCGTCGATACAGGTGATCGAGAATGTCGTGATCGGCGATCCGGCCAATCCCGACATGACGATAGAGCGGGCGGAGATCACGATACGCTATCGCTTCGGCTCGCCTGAAATCGCCTCGGTCCGGCTGGTGAAGCCGCGCCTTTATGGCAAGCTGGTCGACGGACAGATGAGCTTCGGCGCGCTCGACCGCGTCATCTATACCGGCCCTTCGGACGAGCCGTTCCAGCTTCCCGACATGCGTGTCACGATCGACGACGGGCGGGCGCTGCTGGGTTCGGAATACGGCAATGTCGGGGTGAAGCTGGCAGGGTCCGGCCCCTTGCGCGGCGGTTTCACCGGCGTCGTCGGCGCGGTTGCGCCCAGCCTTTCGGACGGCGATTGCATGGTCAGTGACGCGACGCTTTACGGCACGATCGCGATCACCCGCGAGAAGCCGCGCTTCGAAGGCCCGCTGCGTATTTCCGGCGTGGAGTGCGAGGATACCGATTTCTCGTTGGGTCAGGCGATGCTGGCGCTCGACCTCACCGGCACGCAGCAGTTCGACGGGTTCGACGGCAAGGCCGACGTGCTGAGCGGCAGGATGGCCGCTGGCGGACAGTCGGTCGGCAGCATCGCGGGCGAGATCGCGATCGCCATGAACGAAAGCGGGCTGACCAGCGACCTCGACCTCACCGCCGCTGATGCGCGGCTGGCCGGCGCGGACATGACGCGATTCGGTGTCGAGGGCACCGTGCGGGCGCGTGACGGGTTCGCCAATGTCGCTTTCGACGGCAGCTTCAGGGGAGCGGGATTGCGGCCGGGGCAGGGGCTCGACGGTCAGCTTGCCGGATACCAGCAGGTGGCCGAGGGCACGCTCGGCGCACCGCTTCTGGCCAAGCTGCGCAACGCGCTGGCCAGCGAAGGGCGGCGCAGCACGTTCGACGGCGATATCCAGGCGCGTATCGGGCCAGAGAATCGCACCGTGATCGTGCCCAATGCGGCATGGCGCGGGCAAAGCGGTGAGACGCTGCTCTCGATTTCTCGCGGCCAGCTTTCGATGACCGAAGCGGGACAGGCGCGATTCGCAGGCGCCTTCGAAAGCGGCGGGCGAGGTTTGCCGCGAATTTCGGGCCGGATGGAGCAGGGCGGTCGCGGTGACCTCACGATGCAGCTTTCGATGGCCGAATATGCCGCTGACGATGCAAAGCTTGCGATCCCCGCGCTGGAGATCAGGCAGAACGCTTCGGGCTTCCTGCAATTGTCGGGCACGGTCGAGGCATCGGGTGCGATCCCGGGCGGTCGGGTCGAGGCGCTGGAACTGCCGGTCAGCGGCGGATGGAAGCCCGATGGCGGTCTCGCGCTTTGGCCCGGCTGCATCACGCCGCGTTTCGCACGCCTCGAACTGGCGAGCCTGACGCTGCAGGACCAGTCGCTCATGCTCTGCTCGCCCGAGAATAGCGCCATCCTGCGCAGCGATTCGGCAGGGACGCGCTTTGCAGCCGGCGTTCCCTCGCTCGACCTTGCCGGCATGCTGGGCGACACGCCTGCAACGATTCGCGGCGGTCCGGTGAGGCTCGGCATTCCCGGCAAGCTCGTCGCGCATGATCTCGATATCGCGCTTGGCCCTGACGAGAGCGCAACCCGCTTCCGGTTGAGCGAACTGACCGCCGATATCGGAGATGAGATCGCGGGTACGTTTGCCGATGCCGAGTTCCGGCTCGCCGATGTCCCGCTCGATATCACGCAGGCATCGGGCAATTGGGCATGGCGCGATGATTCGCTGATCGTCGAGAACGGCGCGCTGCGCGTGACCGACCGGCAGGCCGATGCACGGTTCCAGCCGATGATCGCGCGCGATGCCGAACTGGTCTTTGCCGACAACACGATCCTTGCAGAGGCGCTGCTGCGCGAGGAAACGACCGACCGCGCCATCGTGGACGTCGATATCGTCCATGCGCTCGGCACCGGAACCGGGCACGCAGACCTTAGCGTCGACGGCATTACTTTTGACGACGGCTTGCAGCCCGACACCGTCACCCGCCTTGCGCTGGGCACGATCGCCAATGCTTATGGCACGGTGACCGGCACGGGCCGGATCGACTGGAACGAGGCGGGCGTGACCTCTACGGGCTCGTTCTCGACCGATTCGCTCGACTTTGCCGCAGCTTTCGGGCCGGTGCGCGGACTTTCGGGAACGGTCGAATTCACCGATCTCCTCGCGCTGGAGACCGCGCCGAATCAGCGGGTCATGATCGCCGAAGTGAACCCGGGCATCGTGGCGGAAAACGGCGTTGTCGAATTCGCGATCGAGCCGGACCTCGCGCTCCAGCTCAACGGCGCGACATTCCCGTTCCTTGGCGGCACCCTCATGATGCGGCCCACGCGCATGAATCTCGGCATGACCGAGGTACGCAGCTACGTCTTCGAGATCGAGGGCCTGGATGCGGCCCGTTTCGTCGAGAGGATGGAACTGGCGAACCTGTCGGCTACTGGCACCTTTGACGGCACGATCCCGCTCATCTTCGACGAGAACGGTGGGCGTATTGAAGGGGGCGTGCTGACGTCGCGCCCGCCGGGCGGCAATGTCTCCTACGTCGGCGCGCTGACTTACGAGGATATCAACCCGATCGCCAACTTCGCTTTCGATGCGCTCAAGTCGCTCGACTACACGGCGATGCGGATCGGTCTCGACGGGAATCTCGATGGCGAGATCGTGACCCGTGTGAAGATCGACGGCGTCAGCCAGGGCGAGGGCGCGAAGAAAAACATCATCACCCGGCGCCTTGCGTCGCTGCCGATACGTTTCGACGTGAACGTGCGCGCGCCATTCTATCAGCTCCTGTCCAGCTTCAAGTCGCTCTACGACCCGGCCTCGGTACGCGATCCGCGCGAACTGGGCCTGATCGACGTCAGCGGCAATTCGCTCGTCCCTTCGGGCGAAGCTGTGCTGGGCGAGGATATCACCCCGGTTGAAGAAGACATTCAGCCTCCGGAAAGCGAGAGAATGCAATGAGTGGAGCACGATGGAAGGCTCGATTGACGCCGGCTGCCGCCGGTGCGAACACGGCCCCGATGGAAATCCAAAGGGGCATCGCGCCGGGCTGGCAACGCCTGATCGCCTGCGGCACGATGGCCGCGGGCCTTTCGGCGTTGGGGGCCTGCGTGAACGTGAATGCCCCGGCAGAGCCGATCGTGATCGAGCTCAACGTGAACATCAAACAGGAAGTGCTCTACCGCCTCGTGGATTCCGCGGAAGAGAACATCGAGGAAAACCCGGAGATTTTCTGATGGCCGCAACCGGCAAGACCATTCGCAATATCGCTACCGCGCTGCTTGCTGCAGGCGCGCTGGCGACTTTCGCAACGCCTGCATTCGCGCAGCGCGACCCGGCCTATGCCGCCGCACGCGCCAATGGCACGATCGGCGAGAAGATGGACGGCTACCTCGGCTTCGTCGGCAGCCCGTCGGGCGATCTGAAAAAGCTGGTCGACGATCTCAACATCCGCCGCAAGGCGAGCTACGCCGACCGCGCGCGTTCGCAGGGCGTCACGATCGAGGAATTCGCCTTTACGCAGGGCTGCCTCCTGATCGCGCGCACCGTTGCCGGAGAGAAGTATCAGGCCCCCGACGGCAGCTGGCAGACCCGCGGCAGCGGTCCGGCCCGCGTCGACCCGCGCTGCCCCGCCGCGGGCTGATTCGCACGGGGGTTTTGCGACCCTCGTTTCCGACCAATTTACGTCAACGCCTGAGAGGGCAGATTCCTGCCCGTTTTGCAGTGCCGCAAAATAGCTGGAATACGACCATTGGGCCATGTTGACTTGAGGAGACCCCTTTCCTAAAGGGTCCGCGCCCTCGACGGGCAGCTTGTCGTGCTTGCCGGGCCTTTCAACGGGAGGAACCAGCATGAACGATGATCAGTCCGATCGGGAACCCATTGGTGAGGATGCTCGCATCGATTCGCTCGAAGCCCGGCTCAAGGCCGCGCGAGAGCGGGAAGATACGCGCATCAAGTCGCAGGTACAGGCTCCCGACGCGAATTATCGCCTGGGGTCCAAGGTGCTGGCGGAACTCATCGGTGGTCTCGCAGGTGGCGCGCTGATCGGTTGGGTTATCGACCGGTTTGCTGGCACGTCGCCCTGGGGTCTGTTGGTGATGCTGTTCCTCGGAATGGTCGTTGCTTTCAGGAACATTATACGAATTTCGAACCGGCGCCCCGACTGACAGTCAGTAAGGGCGCTGTCGTTCATAAGGCGACAGGGAAACACGCGTGGCAACCGAAGCCAAAGTCGACCCGATGCATCAGTTCACGATCCAGCCGATGTTCGGTACGGATCAGCTGGAACTGCTGGGCTATAATATCGCCATCACCAATTCGACGGTGTGGATGGCGATCTCGGCGATCGCGCTGTGGGTCTTCGTGGCCGGCGGCATGAAGCGTCAGCTGGTGCCCGGCCGCTGGCAGATGGCGGTGGAAAGTTTCACCGGCCTGATCGACGACATGCTGGAAGCGAACATCGGCAAGAACGGGCGCAAATACGTGCCCTATATCTTCTCGCTGTTCATGTTCATCCTGTTCGGCAACGTGCTGGGCCTGCTGCCGCTGGGCGTCATCGGTCTTCACCCGTTCACCTTCACCAGCCACTTCACCGTGACCGGCATTCTCGCGATCATCTCGTTCGGCATCGTGCTGATCGTCGGCTTCGCGAAGCACAAGCTGCACTTCTTCTCGCTCTTCGTGCCGCACGGCACGCCCGTTCCGATGATCCCGATCATCTTCGTGGTCGAGATGATCAGCTTCATGGTCCGCCCCTTCAGCCTTGGCCTGCGTCTTTTCGTCGCGATGATGGCCGGGCACGTCCTGCTGGAAGTGCTGTCGAGCTTCGTGATCGGCTCCAGCAACGCAGGCATGCAGTATTTCGCGATCGCCGGTATCCCGAGCTTCCTGCTCATGGTCGGTATCTGCGCGCTCGAAATCCTGGTCGCGGGCATTCAGGCCTACGTCTTCGCTTTGCTTACCAGCGTCTATCTCAACGACGCTGAAAACCTTCACTGATCTGTTCAACACGACAAGTTTTCCAAAGGAGTTTTTACAATGGACGCAGAAGCCGCAAAGCTGCTCGGTGCCGGTCTCGCCGCTCTCGGTGCGGGCCTCGCCTCGCTCGGCGTTGGTAACGTTTTCGCCAAGTTCCTCGAAGGCGCGCTCCGTAATCCGGGTGCTGCCGACGGCCAGCAGGGCCGCCTGTTCATCGGCTTCGCCGCTGCTGAACTTCTCGGCCTGCTCTCGTTCGTCGTCGCGATGATCCTGATCTTCGTCGCCTGATCGAACGTTTTCCTTTCCCGGTCCGTCCGATTGGCGGGCGGGCCGGAAAAGGGATACCTTAGAATTTTAGCTGCTTGATCCCGTAACAGGACGCCATTTGCGATGCCTCAGATAGAACAGTTGGCCGCGACCTACTCCAGTCAGATCTTCTGGCTGCTGCTGATCTTCGGTCTGGTCTTCTTCGTCATCGGCAAGGGCATGGTCCCCAAGGTGATGGACACCGTCTCCTTGCGTGACAAGCAGATCTCGGACGACCTCGCCGCTGCCGAAGCTGCCCGTAACAAGGCCGATGCGGAAGAAGCCGCTTGGCGTGAGCGTGAAAACGCAAACCGCGCAGAGGCCCAGGCCCTTGTCGCCAAGGCCAAGGCCGAGGCTGCTGCCAGCACCGAAAAGAAGCTGGCTGCCGCGCAGACCGGCATCGACGCCAAGTTGGCCGAAGCTGAAGCCCGCATCGCCGATGCCCGTGCTTCGGCTGCCGCCGAGATCGAGGAAGTGGCCAGCGAGGCTGCTGCCGACATCGTGAAGCGTCTTGCCGGTATCGAGGTCTCTGCCGCCGAGGCCCGTCCCGCCGTGAAGGAGGCGATGTGATGAGCACACTGACCGTCGTTCTTGCCGCGGATGGTTCGGCCATGGTCGAGGAAAACCTCGAACACGCCGCTGAACTGCAGGGCATGGAAGAAGCTGGCCACGCCGGTACCGAACACGCCGAACCGGTTGCGTTCGGTTTCATCGGTCCCTTCGCGTGGGTCAGCCTCGCGATGCTGTGCTTCATCGCTATCCTTCTGTGGAAGGGCGTGCCGAAGCTGATCGCAGGCGGGCTCGACAAGAAGATCGCCGAGATCAAGTCGCAGCTCGACGAAGCCAAGGCCCTTCGTGCCGAGGCTGAGGCGCTCCGCAAGGAATATGCCGACAAGATCGCCAACGCCGAAAAGGACGCGGCGTCGATGCTGGAGCATGCCAAGCACGAGGCCGACAACATCGTCGCCAAGGCTGAAAGCGACAGCACTGCAATGGTTGCCCGCCGTCAGAAGATGGCCGAGGAAAAGATTGCAGGTGCCGAACGCGCCGCGATCGACGAACTGCGCGCCAAGGCAGCACGCGCTTCGGCAGCAGGTGCCGCCGCGATCATTGCGCAAAAGCACGACTCGGGTGCGGACAGCGCGCTCGTGGATCAGACGATCGCCAGCCTTTGATCAGCGATCATTGGCAGAAAACAGGCGGGCCTTCGGGTCCGCCTTTTTTTTGCTCGACGCAATTTATCCGCTAGGCGGTGAATCGACATTTTGAGCAGAGGTTGATAAGCCCTCGGATGCGGGGGACGCAGCCTCTGCGCCAATGGGGTCGGTAACGTGAGGGATGTTGTTCGTCTTAAGCGCGCGGGGGTCGATGACCAGGAGCTTGTCTGGGCGATTCTCGATCAGAGTCCGGACTGCATCAAGGTCCTGAGCCTCGATGGCGAGCTTGAGTACATGAATCCCAACGGCCGCCATGCCATGCAAATCGACGATTTCTCGGCCGTGGCGGGGCGCAAGCTTGTGACCTTGTGGCCTGAAGAAAGCCAGATTGCGCTGACCGGGGCGATTACCGAAAGTGCCAAGGGCCGCAAAACCCGTTTCGAAGCATACTGTCCGACCGCCAAGGGCGAAGACCGCTGGTGGGAGGTTCTCGTCAGCCCGATCCGCGATGCGCATGGCTGGCCTTCCCATATCCTGTGCACGTCACGCGATGTCACGCAGTATCGCCGACGCGACGGACGCACCGATGAAGCCGAACTCATTCACAAGGCTTCGAACCAGCTGGCGCTGATCGGCGCGCTGTCGCGCATATCGCTTGGCAACGATCCGCTGGGTCGCGCCCGTTCGGAGCGTCTGATGGAACGCCTCGACCGGCTGAACGTCGCACTGGGCCTGTCAGCAGGTTCTGGCTCGAAGATGCTGGCGCTGTCGGATTTGCTCGACCGGATTCTTGCTGCACCACGCAAGTCAGAGCGTTTCTCCATGTCCAAGGGGCAACGCGGCCAGATTGATGCCGAGACGGCGCGTACGGTCGCCATGGTGCTTGGCGAACTGGAGTCGAACGCCAATGTGTACGGCGCGCTTTCGGGGAAGGGTGGCAAGATCGACCTGCGCATCACCGAAAGCGGTGACGAGGCCGAGTTCATCTGGCGTGAATGGCTGGATACGGCCCCTGCGGGGGACATGGTCCCCGGCACGGGTCTGCGCCTCATCATGCGCATGTCGGCTGCGCTGCCGGGCCCGGCGACGCATACCTGGGATGCGGAGGGCCTGACGGTCACTTTCCGCATTCCGCTCGTACCCGCCGCCTGATCAGTCCTAGAAGCTGTCCTTCGCACTCCTGAGCGCGGCGAAGGTTTGCACCGCATTGCCGCCGCCCCAGCGCGCCTGCATGTCGGGATCGTCTGCACGCAGGAACGGGTTCGTCGCGATTTCGCGGCTGAGGCGGGCAGGGACCGTCGGGATGCCGCGGCTGCGTCGCTCCACGATCTCCTGCGCATAGTCCTGCAAGGCGGCATTTTCGGGGTCTGCGTGCAGGGCAAATCCCGCATTCGCCTCGGTATATTCGTGCGCGCAGTAAAGCAGCGTTTCGTCCGGAAGTTCGCGGATGCGCTTCAGGCTTTGCCAGAATTGTTCCGGATTGCCTTCGAACATGCGTCCACAGCCGAGGGCGAAAATAGAATCACCGACGAACGCGACCCCGGCTTCGGGAAGGTAGTAGGCGATGTGGCCATGCGTATGGCCGCCAACGTCGATCACATAGGCCTCATGATCGCCGAAATGCACGACATTGCCTCCTTCAACCGTCGTATCAATCGCCGCGATCTTTTCCGCGTCGCCAACGGGCGCAGTTACCTTGCAGCCTGTCGCAGCCTTGATCGCCTCGTTCCCGCCGGCGTGGTCGGGGTGCCAGTGCGTGTTCCAGATCTGCGTGATCTGCCAGCCGCGCGCCGCCGCCTCGTGCATGTAGGCTGCCGCGTCGGGCGTATCGATGCACACGGTCTCGTTGCTGTCGGTGTCATGCAGCAGATAGCCATAGTTGTCCGACAGGCAGGGGAACTGGTGGACTTCGATCATCGGGTGCTCCTCTTCCGTACCTCCAGATAGGGACGCGGGAGGCACAAAGCAAAAGGCCCGCCGGCAAAATGCGCGGCGGGCCTTTCGTTTTTACCGGGGCCGGGAAGCCGTCACGGGAGTAAATCCCGTGACGTCAGACGGGCTGCGCCCGCTGGCCGGCCTCGTGGCTGGTCGGCGCAGGCATTCGCCTGCACCGCCGCCATTTCGGCTCAGTTCTTGCCCTTGAGGGCTTCGCCGAGGATGTCGCCGAGCGAAGCGCCCGAGTCCGACGAACCGTACTGTTCGACAGCCTGCTTCTCTTCGGCGATCTGACGCGCCTTGATCGAGAAGTTGGGCTTCTTGGTGCGGTCGAAACCGGTGACCATCGCGTCGACCTTCTGGCCGGTCTGGAAGCGGTCGGGACGCTGTTCGTCACGATCGCGGCCGAGGTCCGAACGCTTGATGAAGCCGGTTGCGCCATCGTCGCCGACTTGGACTTCGAGACCGCCATCGCGGACTTCGAGAACGGTGACGGTGACGACTTCGCCGCGACGCAGGCCCGTGCCGCCCGGAGCCGCGCCGACTGCCGGTGCGCCCTTTTCGAGCTGCTTCATGCCGAGGCTGATGCGTTCCTTGTCGACATCGACGTCGAGAACGACGGCTTCGACTTCTTCACCCTTGCGGTGCAGGGCAAGCGCGTCTTCGCCCGAGATGCCCCATGCGATGTCCGACATGTGAACCATGCCGTCGACGTCGCCCGGAAGGCCGATGAACAGGCCGAATTCGGTCGCGTTCTTGACTTCACCGGTGACGGTCGAGCCGACGGGGTGCTTCTCTGCGAAGTCGTCCCACGGGTTCGACTGGGCCTGCTTGAGGCCGAGCGAGATGCGGCGCTTGTCGGCGTCGACCTCGAGGACCATGACTTCGACTTCCTGCGAGGTCGAGACGATCTTGCCCGGGTGGACGTTCTTCTTGGTCCAGCTCATTTCCGAAACGTGGACGAGGCCTTCGATGCCCGCTTCCAGTTCGACGAATGCGCCGTATTCGGTGATGTTGGTGACGGTGCCCGTCAGCTTCGCGCCGACCGGGTACTTCACGCCAACGCCATCCCACGGATCGCTTTCAAGCTGCTTCATGCCCAGCGAGATGCGCTGCGTGTCCGAGTTGATGCGGACGATCTGGACAGTGACGGTGTCGCCGATGTTCACCACCTCGTTCGGGTGGTTGACGCGCTTGTAGCTCATGTCGGTGACGTGGAGCAGGCCGTCGATGCCGCCGAGGTCGACGAACGCACCGTAGTCGGTGATGTTCTTGACGACGCCGTCGATGACCTGGCCTTCTTCCAGGTTGCCGATGAGTTCGCTGCGCTGTTCGGCGCGGGTTTCTTCAAGGACGGCGCGACGCGAGACAACGATGTTGCCGCGGCGACGGTCCATCTTGAGGATCTGGAACGGCTGCGGAATGCCCATCAGCGGGGCAATGTCGCGGACCGGACGGATGTCGACCTGCGAGCCGGGCAGGAAGGCCACGGCGCCGTCGAGGTCGACGGTGAAGCCGCCCTTCACGCGGCCGAAGATCTGGCCTTCGACGCGCTTGCCTTCGCCGAACTCGTTCTCGAGGCGGTCCCAGGCAGCTTCGCGGCGGGCGCGGTCGCGCGACAGCATCGCTTCGCCGTCGGCGTTTTCGACGCGGTCGACATAGACTTCGACTTCGTCGCCGACCTTCAGGCCGTGCTCTTCACCCTGGCGGGCGAATTCGGCGAGGCGGACGCGGCCTTCGCTCTTCAGACCGACGTCGATGACGGCCTTGTCGTTTTCAATTGCGGTGACGGTGCCCTTGACGACGCGGCCTTCGAAGCCGCCATCGGCCTCGTTACCAAGCATGTCGTCGAGCATTTTCGCGAAATCATCGCGAGTCGGGTTTGCCGAAGTGGCCATTGTTTGGGGTATTCCCGTTTATCGATTTTTCCGGCCAGGCGGTTTTTCCGCCGGTCTTTCCTCCGCCATAAGCACCATTGCCTTGGCGGGCCAAAAGGGCCGAACTGCCGAGGGCGCCGAATGCGGTCCACGGCATCCGTCAAGCCACAAGGGCTTTCGGGACCGCGCGCCGTTACGCCCATCGGGCGCAGAAGGCAAGGTAAAAGGCGGTTTTGCGCGATTATCGCGGTGTCGCTGCGACGTTACCTTTTCGCAGCCAGCGCTTCTTCGACCAGCCGGATCGCTTCGGCGACCGAGGCCTTGGCGTTGAGGTCCGAATTGTCGAGCAGGATCGCATCCGCGGCTTCGACCAGTGGCGCCTCGGCGCGGTTGCGGTCGCGTTCATCACGAGCAGCAAGGTCGGCGCGGATTTCTTCAAGCGTGACTTCGTGGCCGCGCGACAGGCTCTCGGCATAGCGGCGGTCGGCGCGAGCGGCGACGCTGGCGGTGACGAACAATTTCACGTCGGCATCGGGCGCGATCACCGTGCCGATGTCGCGGCCGTCGAGAACCGCGCCGCCGGGCTGCGCGGCAAAGGCGCGCTGGCGTTCGAGCAGCGCGGCACGCACACCCTTGTGGACCGAGACACGGCTGGCCAGCGCGCCGCTGGCTTCGCTGCGGAGGTCGGGATCATCGAGCAGGCTGTCAGGAAACTCGACCGCGCGAACGGCATCGAGTGGATCGTCGGGATTGCCGCTGTTCAGCGCGGTTTGCTTTCCCACGGCGCGATAGAGCAGGCCAGTATCGAGATGCGGCAGGCCGAAATGCGCGGCCAGCGCCTTGGCGATCGTGCCCTTGCCCGATGCGGTCGGTCCGTCGACGGCGATGATCATGCGGTTCTCCGCGCCTTGAGTGCCTTGGCGATGCCCCAGATGGCAATCGCGGCCCAGAACCCTTCGAGCACCATCGAGGGCAGGTTGGGGTGATAGTAGAGTGAAATCGCCAGCAGGATCGCGCCGGTAAGGTTGACGCCGTGCTGCACGAACGGGTTCGGGTCCGCCTTTCCGGTCATGTAGGCATAGGCGAAGATAATGCAGGCCATGCCGACGAAGCCGATCAGGGTCGGGATGTCGAGCGCGGTCATGCCGCCGAAGCCTGCGCCAGAAGCGCCTCGAACGTCGGGAAGCTGGTGGCGATGGGCGAGGTGTCGTCGATCTCCACCCCGTCACGGCTGGCAAGCCCTGCGACCGCCATGCTCATCGCGATGCGGTGGTCGAGGTGCGTGGTCACGCGATCGCCCGAAGTGCCGGGCAGAGGTTCGCCGCCGGTGCCTTCGATGACGAGGCCGTCCTCGCGCTCCTCGATCTTCGCGCCGGCCAGCGTCAGCGCCTCGGCCATCGCGGTCAGGCGATCCGATTCCTTGACGCGCAGTTCGTCGAGCCCCGTCGTGACGGTGCGGCCCTTGGCCAGCGAGGCGGCGACGAAGAGCACGGGGAACTCGTCGATCATCGACGGTGCGACTGCGGGATCGACTTCGATGCCGGAAAGATCGGAGTGACGGACACGAAGGTCGGCAACCGGCTCGCCGCCGACATCGCGGCGGTCCAGTTCTTCGATCGAGCCGCCCATGGCGCGCAGCACGTCGAACAGCGCGGCACGAGTGGGGTTGAGACCGACATTGGCGACGACAAGATCCGATCCCGGCACGAGCAGCGCGGCGACGACGAAGAATGCGGCGGACGAAGGATCGCCCGGCACGATGATGTCTTGCGGTTTCAGCTCTGCCTCGCCGCGGATGTCGATGATTCGCGTGCCGTCGACTTCCTCGACAGTCAGTTCGGCGCCGAATCCGGTCAGCATGCGTTCTGTGTGATCGCGGGTGGCGACCGGTTCGATAACGCGGGTCACGCCAGGCGTGTTGAGCCCTGCCAGAAGCACCGCGCTTTTTACCTGGGCGCTGGCGACGGGCAGGCGGTATTCGATTGCGACGGCAGGGTGCGCGCCGCGCATGGTGAGCGGCAGGCGGCCGCCGGGGCTCGACGTGAAATCGGCACCCATTAGCGAAAGCGGTTCGATCACGCGGCCCATCGGACGCTTTGAAAGACTGGCATCGCCGGTGAAGGTCGCGGTGATGCCGTGGCTTGCGACAAGACCCATCAAGAGCCGCGTGGAAGTGCCGGAATTGCCCATTTCAAGCGCGGTTTCGGGCTGAAGCAGTCCGCCCACGCCAACGCCGTCGATGGTCCATGTGCCATCGTCGCTGCGCACGATCGTCGCACCCATGGCCCGCAGCGCACCGGCCGTGGCCATCACGTCCTCACCTTCCAGCAGGCCCTTTGCCGTCGTGCGGCCGACTGCCAGAGCGCCGAACATGAGCGAACGGTGGCTGATCGACTTGTCGCCCGGAACGGCGATGCGTCCCGTCAGCGGCGCGCCCGGCAGGAAACGGCGCGGGGTAGGGGTATTTGCGTGGCTCATGGCTGTCCGTCGGTCGCGGGTATGGCGGCGGCTTTTGACAGGGGCGCGCCCCTATGGCAAGGCGCGCGCTTCCCGGTGGGGACAGGGCGCTTGAAGCCCCGGCTCCGCCTGCCCAGATTATTGCAGCAATCAAGGCGCCGCCGAAGCGGGGGCGCGGTTTCGAACGAGGATATTCATGGTCAAGCCCGAATGGGGTGCGAAGCACACCTGCCCGAAGTGCGGCACCCGCTTCTACGATCTCGGCAAGGACGATCCGGTTACCTGCATCGAGTGCGGTAACGAGTGGACGCCCGAACCCGTGCTGAAGTCGAAGCAGCCGATTCCCTTCGAGGAACAGAAGGACGAATCGAAGCAGAACGACGACGATCTGGCGGATGACGATCTCGACATCGACGAGGATGACGATTCGCCCGACAACGACGTCGATCTTGGCGGTGACGACGATCTTGGCGTTGCCAAGGCCAAGGACGACGACGACGACGAAACGTGATTGTCTGGCGCGCGGTCGGGCCAGTTGCGCCCGATTGCGCGCCGGCTTTTTCCGGCAGGGCGAATTTTCCTCTTGCCAGCGAAAAAGGCTCTCCCTAAAGAGCCGCTTCCCGACGCGGTCGGGATCGCGATGCCTCCCAGGGCACTCGCAAATCGATGGAAAAATGGGGCCGTAGCTCAGCTGGGAGAGCGCTACAATGGCATTGTAGAGGTCAGGGGTTCGATCCCCCTCGGCTCCACCATCGACCTTCCTTCCGAAACAATTTGACCGCTCGTGCGCTGATGCTTCCGAAAGGAACATTCGTATGGCCGCACGCGCATATTGGCAGGGTCAGATCAGGCTGGCGCTCGTCTCGATTCCGGTGGAGGCCTATGCCGCCACGAAATCGGGCGCGAAGATCAGTTTCAATCAGATCCACGAACCTTCGGGCAAGCGCATCGCCTATGAAAAAGTCGTGCCCGGCATAGGCCCGGTGGACCGCGACGACATCATCAAGGGCTACGAGATTTCCAAGGGCAACTACGTGTTGCTGGATCAGGAGGAGATCGAGGCGGTCAAGATCGAGAGCAAGAAGACGCTGGAACTCGTCCAGTTCGTCGATTCGTGCGAGATCGATCCGCTCTATTTCGAAAAGCCCTATTATGTCGCACCTGCCGACGACTTGGCCGAGGAAGCTTTCGTCGTCCTGCGCGAAGCATTGCGCAAGGCGAAGAAGGTCGGGCTGGGGCAGCTTTCGGTGCGCGGTCGCGAAGTGCTGGTGGCGATCAAGCCGTGCGGCAAAGGGCTGCTGATGGAGACGCTTCGCTATGCCGACGAGGTCCGGCAGGGACAGGCGTTCTTTGCCGATATCGAAGAGAGCAAGCCGAAGAAGGAACTGCTCGACCTTGCCACCACGCTGATCGACCAGCGCAGCGCGCCCTTCGATGCGAGCGAATTTCACGACCGCTATGCCGATGCGCTCAGGAAGCTGATCGACAAGAAGGCGAAATCGAAGTCGGGCAAGAAGATTATCGAGGACGTGGACGAGCCATCGGGCAAGTCGGGCTCCAACGTGATCGACCTGATGGCCGCGCTCAAGCAGTCGGTGGGTGACGAAAAGCCCGCCAAGAAGACGACGAGCCGCCGCAAGAGCGCCTGATGGCTGCGTCCGATCTCCTCAAGGACTACAACGCCAAGCGCGACTTCGCGAAGACGGCGGAGCCCAAGGGCGAACGTGCGGCAAAGCCTGTCGATCCCGACAAGGGCGGGGCGCGCTTCATCGTGCAAAAGCATGATGCGACGAGGCTTCACTGGGACTTGCGGCTGGAGGCGGACGGGGTCCTGAAAAGCTGGGCCGTCACCAAGGGGCCGTCGCCCGATCCCGACATCAAGCGGCTCGCCGTCCGGACAGAGGATCACCCCATGTCCTATGCCGAGTTCGAGGGGGTGATCCCCAAGGACGAATATGGCGGCGGTACGGTGATGCTGTGGGACACGGGCACGTGGCAGCCGATTTCGGGCAAGAGCTGGAAGGACATCGACAAGGGCCACCTGCACTTCATTCTCGACGGTGAGCGGATGAAGGGTGAGTGGCTGCTGATCCGCCTGAAGCCGCGCAAGGGCGAGAAGCGCGAGAACTGGCTGCTACGCAAGCTGCAGGACGAATATGCCGAGGACGGCGACCCGCTGATCGAGCGCGAGTTGACGAGCGTGCTCACCGGCCGCTCGATGGCCGAGATCGCGGCGGACAAGGGCGGTGCCTATTCGCTGGAAGGCAAGAAGGGCGCGGATTTCGCGGCCCAGATGCAGAAGGCGGCCAGCCGGAACGAAAGCAAGGTTAAGCGGCCTGCGAAGAAACGCGGACCGGCCAAGCCGCCGAAGTATCGCAAGCCGCAGCTGGCGACGCTCGTCGATGCGGTGCCTTCGGGCAATAGCTGGATGCACGAGATCAAGTTCGACGGATATCGCGCGATGGTCGCCGTGGCGGGGGACAAGGTCACGGTCTGGACCCGCAACGGCAAGGACTGGACCGACAAGTTTGGCCCGCTGGTCGAGGCGATCGCTGCGCTGGACCTGCCGCCATGCCTGATCGATGGAGAGATCGTCGCGCACGACAAGGACGGCAATCCCGATTTCTCGACCCTGCAGGCGGTGCTGAAACGCGGGCACGGTTCGCAGGGGAAGGACGATGCGTTGGCCTTCCATGCCTTCGACCTAGTCGAACTCGAAGGCGAGGACCTGGCCCCGCGCACCAATATCGAGCGCAAGGAGCGGCTGGAGGCCCTGCTGGCCGATGCCGCCCCGCCGATCCACGTTGCCGACCATGTCATCGGTGCGGGCGAGAAGCTTTATGAAGCGATGTGCGGCGCGGGGCAGGAAGGGATCATTTCGAAGAAAATCGACGCGCCCTATCGCTCATCCCGCACCAAGGCGTGGGTGAAAGTCAAATGCACGAGGCGGCAGGAATTCGTCGTCATCGGCTGGAAGAAGTCGAGCGCCAAGGGCCGCCCGTTCGCCTCGCTGCTGCTGGCGCAGCACGAGGGCGAGGTGCTCGTCTACAAGGGCAATGTCGGCACCGGCTTCACGATGGATGCGATGGACGATCTGGCCGCGAAGATGAAGCGGCTGGAGCGCAAGACGCCGCCTGCCGAAGTCGACAAGGTCAGCGCGCGGGGCGTGACTTGGCTGACCCCGAAGCTGGTCGCCGAGATCGCCTTTGCCGAGTTCACCGCTAACGGCAACGTGCGCCATGCAAGCTACCTCGGCCTGCGCGGGGACAAGGCGGCAAAGGACATCGTGCCCGAACAGGCATCTAGCGCTCCCGATGAAGGCGATACGGTCGAGATCTCCAGCCGCGACCGGGTCGTCTTTCCCGACAGCGGGCAGACCAAGGGCGACCTTGCCGACTATTACGCCGCGATCGCGCCCCTGATGCTGCCCTTTGCGGGTCAGCGGCCCGTAAGCCTGGTGCGCTGTCCTCAGGGTCGGGCGAAGAAGTGTTTCTTCCAGAAGCACGACAGCGGCTCGTTCGGGCCGCACGTCCACCACGTCCCGATTACCGAGAAGGACGGCGGGGCCGAGGACTATCTCTATGTCGAAGACGCGCAGGGCATGCTTGCCTGCGTACAGATGGGGACGATCGAGTTCCACGGCTGGTGCGCGCGGACCGACGATGTCGAAGCGCCGGACAAGCTGGTGTTTGATCTCGACCCTGACGAGGGCTTGGACTTTGCCGACGTGAAGAAAGCCGCGAAAGACATTCACGACCGGCTGGCAGACCTAGGCCTGACGAGCTTTGCCATGCTGTCGGGTGGGAAGGGCGTGCATGTCATCGTGCCGCTGCGCACCGGCCATTCTTGGGAGGCGCACAAGGATTTCGCCCGCCGCTTTGCCGAAGCGCTGTCGCTGGCCGAGCCCGACCGCTTCGTCGCGACGATGAGCAAGGCCAAGCGCAAGGGAAAAATCTTCATCGACTGGCTGCGCAACCAGCGCGGTTCTACCTCGGTCCTGCCCTTTTCGGCCCGTGCGCGCAGCGGTGCGCCGGTCGCGGTGCCGGTGTCATGGCGCGAGCTGGGAGACATGCCCGATGCGCAGCAGTTCTCGATCTCGGATGCGAAGAAGCTGATCGAACGATCCCGCCACAAGGCGCTGCAGGGCTGGGGCTTTGCCGACCAGGCGCTGCCCGACGTCTGACTTGCACAGGTTTGCGCCCCCGCACGGTTGCGCCCCGCGACCTGCTGCCTAGAAGGCACCTAACACGAAATAACCCAAGGAGACCCCCGCGATGGCCAAGCGCTACTGGCTGATGAAATCGGAACCCGACGTCTATTCGTGGGACGATCTCGTCGAGGAAGGCGAAGGCACGTGGGACGGGGTTCGCAACTATCGCGCGCGCAACAACCTTGCCGCGATGAAAAAGGGTGAGAAGGCGTTCTTCTACCACTCTAACAAGGGGCTGGAGATCGTCGGCATCGTCGAGATCAGCGTCGACGGCATCACCGACCCGACGGACGAGACCGGCAAGTGGGCCGCAGTAAAGGTCAAGCCGGTCGAGAAGCTCAAACACCCGGTCACCCTGAAACAGGTGAAGGCCGAGCCTTCGCTGGAAGAGATGGAGCTGGTAAAGCTCATGCGTCTTTCCGTGTCCGAGGTCATGCCGGACGAATGGAAAAAAATTCTGTCGATGTCGAAAAAAGGCTGAGATCTGCGCGGGTCTGCGCAGGCCGCGCATGACAATGGTTAACCCGCCTGTCCCAAGGCGGGGCGACAGGCGCAAGGGCCCTGTTTTTAAGGGGTAAAGGCGAGTAGTTAAAGAAACGTTATCGCCGAAAGGGCGTTCTAATGGGTGAAGCCGCCACGTTGCGGCAAGCCACGAAGGACTAGGACGAAAGACGAACCTGACCATGCAGAACGCCGCCATCCAGATGCCTGCCCGCGCCACGCGCATGAAGTTCCGCCCCGCGATGATCCGCCGGCCGGTCTTCGGTCGCCGCCGGGAAAGCGCGCTGCCGGTGGATGGCGAAGCTGAAGGCGGTCTGCTGTCGAAGTTCTCGTCAAAGGACGTGAAGGACTTCCTGATGGCCTACAGCGCGTGCTTCATCGCCGTCATGTGCATGATCGCCTGATCGCGGCGACTTATTCGGCCAGCGCAGGCTCTGCCAGTTCGGCGCGGTAGAGGATCCATCCCAGCCACGCCGCCCCGATCGACATCGCAGCCGCCAACAGCAACTGGTCAACGATCAGGACACCGCCTTCTGTCAGTCCCATCGCGATGATCGCACCGGCGGCCATCGCACCCGAATTGACGATGTTGTTTGCCGCCACCGTGCGCGCCGTCTGCGACTTGTCGACCACGGTGGTCAGAAAGGCATAGAGCGGCACGACGAACATGCCGCCCGCAATGGCCACGCCCAAGAGGCAAAGCATCAGCGGAATGGCCAGCGGGAGCGTTGCGAACTCCATCACCGTATAGAGCCCGCCTTCATGGGGGACCCATGCCTTGCACACGAGGTGGAAGGCCACGATGAACAGCCCCATGACGACGACCGAGATGGGCGCATAGCGGGCTGAAACCTCGCCCTTCAGGAGCAGGTTGATCGCCATGGACCCGATCGCCACACCGACCGAGAAAATCACCAGGAACAGGCTGGCGACTTCCTTGCCCGCGGAAAGCACGTTCTTGGCCAAGGGCGGGAATTCGATGAACAGCACCGCGCCGATGGTCCAGAAGAAGCTGATCGCCATGATCGCGTAGAACACGCGCTTTTCGTCCATCGTCGCTTTCACGACGCGGATGGAGGAGCGGATGATGTTGTAATCGACCTTCTCATCGACGGCCTGCGCTGGCGCGTCGGGAATCTCGCGCCCTGCGAACCAGCCGATACCGGCCAGGACTAGGATAAGCGCGGCAGCAGCCTCGACCGGAATCCAGCCGGCAAGGATCGTACCTGCAAGGACGGCAAGATAAGTGCCCGCCTCGACGAGGCCGGTGCCCGACAGCACTTCTTCCTTTTTAAGATGCTGCGGCAGGATCGCGTACTTGATCGGCCCGAAAAACGTGGAATGCGCGCCAAGCCCGGTCAGTGCCGCCAGCATCAGCGGGATGGCCAGCGTTTCGACCATGATCCCCTGCCACGCCAGCACAAGACCAGTGGCACCGACGAACATGATGCCGATTTCGGCCAGCTTCACGATCCGGACGATGGCCGCCTTGTCGCGCATGTCGGCAAGTTGGCCCGCCAGCGCGGAGAACAGCACGTAGGGCAAGGTGAACAGGCCCGACGCGATCGCGGAGAACCGCGCTTCTTCGGCAGTCGAGTTGTACACCTGGTACACCACGAACAGGACCATCGCGTTCTTGTAGAGGTTGTCGTTGAACGCGCCCAGCAGCTGGGTGGCGAACAAGGGCGCAAAACGTCTACGCGACAGGAGTTTGGTGGATATCATCATGCCGGGGGAGTTCTGTAGTCCTTAAACGGTACGGCTTCTGGCACAAGTCCCGGATACGCTTTTGCGCGCGGCACTTTCACGCTATGCGCTTCTATCGGACATAGCTTGAGATAATGCTGACACTTCCCAACCTTCTGACGCTGTCGCGCATTTTTGCGGTGCCCCTGCTGGTCTTTTTCCTGTGGTGGCCGGACTGGATCGTGGGCCACTGGCTGGCCTTCGCGCTCTATTGTGTCGCTGGTATTACCGATTTCTTCGACGGAATGCTGGCGCGTGCCAGCGGCAAGGTCAGCCGGCTTGGCATCTTTCTCGATCCGATCGCGGACAAGATCATGGTGGCGGCCACAATCCTCGTGCTTGTCCACACCGGCATCATTCCATCGATCCATGTTCTTGCCGCTCTCGTCATCTTGCTCAGAGAGATAATGGTCTCGGGGCTAAGGGAGTTCCTTGCAGGGGTGCAGGTTTCCGTTCCGGTCTCGCGACTGGCGAAATGGAAGACGACGTTCCAGATGGTCGCGCTGGGCGCGCTGATCCTTTCGGGCGCTCTGCCAAGCCTCGATTTCGTGTACTGGACGGGTATCGGTTCGCTCTGGGCCGCGGCCGTGCTGACGGTGCTGACTGGTTGGGATTACCTGCGCATCGGCCTTCGCCATATGGACTGAGCGGGGCGAAGGCTTCGGAAATGAAAAAAGGGCGGCAGCTTCGCAGCTACCGCCCTTTCTTGTTTCATTCAGCGCCGATCAGCGTGCGCGAACCGCGTTCTTGTGCGCGCCGACGCCCTTCGGACCCTTGGGCTTGAAGCGGCGCTTGCGGCCCATGTCGTCACGCGGCTGGCCGTCGCCGCGGTTTTCCTTGGCCTTGCGGGCCTTGCGCTGTTCAAAATCGCGGTTGTTGCCGCCCTTCTTGGGGCCGCGCGGCTTGCGATTGCCGCGGTCCTGACGCTCGCCATATTCGGCACCTGCTGGCTTGCGACTGGGCTTGGGCAGGCTCTCGGCGCGCTTGGTGAAGTTGTCGACCAGCGGCATCGGCGTCAGGCGAACGCCTGTCAGCTTCTCGATGTCGCGGATGTAGTTCTTCTCGTCCGGCGCGATGTAGCTGATCGCCACGCCATCTGCGCCTGCACGGGCGGTGCGTCCGATGCGGTGGACGTACTGTTCGGGCACGTTCGGGATCTCGAAATTGAAGACGTGCGAGACGCCCGTCACATCAATGCCGCGTGCCGCGATATCGGTCGCGACCAGCACGGGGACGTTGCCGGCACGGAAACCATCAAGCGCGCGGGTGCGCTGGGCCTGCGTCTTGTTGCCGTGGATCGCGGCCGCCGTGATACCGGCTGCGGCAAGGTGGCGCACGACGCGGTCGGCACCGTGCTTGGTGCGGGTGAAGACCAGCGTCTTCTCGATCTCGCCGCTGGCAAGACCGGCCTGTAGCGACAGGGTGAGCAGCGCCTGCTTTTCGGCTTGGTTCACAAAGGTGCCGTACTGTTCGACGCGTTCAGCCGTCGTCGCCTGCGGGGCGACTTCGACCTTGACCGGATCGTTGATGAAGCGGCGCGACAGGTCGGCGATGTCCTTGGGCATCGTCGCGCTGAAAAACAGCGACTGGCGATCCTTGGGCAGCAGGTTGGCGACGCGGGTCAGCGGCTTGATGAAGCCGAGGTCCATCATCTGGTCAGCCTCGTCGAGCACGAAGATCTCGACGTGCTTGAGCGTCAGCGCGCGCTGGTCGATGAGGTCGAGCAGGCGGCCCGGCGTTGCCACCAGCACGTCTGTGCCCGGGACGAGGCGGCGGGCCTGCTTGCCCACCGGAACGCCGCCGAAAACGCATTCGACGTTGATCGGCAGGTGCTTGGCATAGCGGCGCATATTCTCGGCGATCTGGGCCGCCAGTTCGCGGGTCGGCGACAGGACAAGCATACGGCACGATGCCGGATTGGGCTTGTAGCCGTCAGCAGCAAGGCGATGGAGCGAAGGCAGCGAGAACGCGGCCGTTTTGCCGGTGCCGGTCTGCGCGATGCCAAGAAGATCGCGCCCTTCCATGAGGGCGGGAATGGCCTGGCGCTGGATCGGCGAAGGCTCGGAATAGCCTTTTGCCTCAAGCGCGCGGAGAATGGGCTCGGCAAGGCCGAGTTCCTGGAAATAGGACATGAAAATACTCGCATTGGCGCTGCCGCCAAAGTCGGCGGCGCGCGGGGGTCCACAAAGGCGACCCGTGCGTGATTGGGGAAGCTTTACGACAGCGACCGTCGATCTGCCGCGGGCCACTCCGCTATTTTGAGGTGCGGGCGCTCACGCTGGCGGCTGATGGCAATATTCTGCCGTCGCTGGCGGGCCAGATAGTTGCTGCGCCTGCGAAATGCAATGATTTTCAGTTTTGCCCGCTATCCGACGCCGGGACGAGGATCAACGTGCCGTCTTCCACGCTCCATTTCTGGAGGCGCGAGAGGAAGTTCATGCCCAGCACGTTCATGCCGTTCATCGACGGCGCGATGACCGCGCGCAGGTCGTCGGCGCGGATCGTGCCGGTCTCCAGCCTCTCGATACTGGTCAGGTGTGCAGGCGCGGTCCCGTTGGCGGTTTCCAGCCGCACGGTGCCCAGGACCGAACTGGCGGTAAGCCCTGCGGCCTGCGCCGTGTCGGGCGAGATCGCGGTCAGGCTGGCGCCGGTATCGACGAGGAAACGGGTGGGGTGGCCGTTGACTTGCGCCTCTATCCAGTAGTGCCCGTCGCGTGAAAGGGGGATGTGCGTTTCCTGCCCCTGCACGACCTGTTCGGGCACGCCCAGCTGCGGCATGGCGAGATCGGGGTTGAGGCGCGCGATGTCGATGACGGTCATGACCAGCACGGCGACAAGCGCAAAGCTGCCGAAGCCCCGCATCAGGCCGCCGGTCTTCGGCATCGACTTTACCAGCGCGCCGCCAACCATGGATACGCAAAGCGCGATCAGGGCGATCGCCAATAGCGGATAGCTGGCGAAGACTTCGCCATAGGGCAGGCTTTCCAGAAAGGTCACGAACCGATCCATACCGCTGTCATAGCGACCCATGCCTTTCGCCAGCCTGACCGTTTCTCAGGCGAGATTGGCGACTTCCTCGGCCATGATTTCGCGGGTGCGCGCCTCGTCGGGGAAGCCTTCGTCGACCCAGCGGGTTTCGACCGTGCGCAGGACTTTCGCGACTTGCGGACCGGCACCGACACCGGCCGCGACGATCTCGCCGCCCTTGATGGGAAGCGCGGGCACTTCCCATCCCGCAAGGTCGCTGACCGATGCATCGAGCAGCAGGAGCCGGTCACGCGCGATTTCCAGACCTTCGCGATAGGCCAGAGCGCGCGGGTTCGCGGTATCCGCCTCTGTCCGCGCGGCGCCCACCTTGATGCGCTTTTTCTGCGCGTTCGAGAGACGCAGGCGTGACGCGACCTGTTCGGCACATGACGGATCGGGCGGCAGCAACGAGGCAAGGCGGCGGATGGCGTCTGGTTCGATCCCCGCTTCCCGCTCCGCCGTGACAAGCCGCGCCAGCCGGTTCACCTGTACGCCGCCCGTTTCGGGAAGGACGACGGCAAGAACGCCGAGTTCGGCCATGCGGGCGATCGTGGGCGAGGGGTCGGGCAGGGCGAGCAGGTTCTGCAATTCCCAGCCCACACGCTCACGCGAAAGGCCCTTCAGCGTCGGGGCGAGTTCGCGGCAGGCGGCAACGGCTTCCTCGTTCGCCGGCTCGCTGCCGAAACGGGCGTGGAAGCGAAAGTAGCGCAGGATGCGCAAGTGATCCTCGCGGATGCGTTCGTGCGCGTCGCCGATGAAACGGACGCGGCGCTCAGCCAGATCGTCCAGCCCGCCGAAATAGTCCGAAACCTCGAAAGTCTCGGGATGGGCGTAGAGGGCGTTGATCGTGAAATCGCGGCGCGCGGCATCATCCTTCCACTCGGTCGCGAACGCCACGGTGGCGCGGCGGCCATCGGTGGCGATGTCGCGCCGCAAGGTCGTGACTTCGACCGGACCGCTGTCGAGGACGGCAGTGACTGTGCCATGTTCGATACCGGTAGGCACGGTGCGGATGCCCGCGTCCTTCAGGCGCAGGACGACTTCGGCAGGTTCGTGGCGAGTGGCAAGGTCGACGTCATGTGCGTCGATCCCCATCAGCGCGTCGCGCACGCAGCCACCGACATAGCGGCACTCGTCCGCGCCCAGCGCTGCGATCAGCGTCGGGAGGTCGGGCCGCTTCGTCCATTCGGCTTCGGTGATCGGCTTCATCGCGCCGCTGCCTGCCAGTGGAGGCGTTTCGACAGGTTTGCGAGGATTGCCCCCGTGACGCCCCAGATGCGGTGCCCGTCCCACTCCATGTCGATGAAACTGCGGTCGCGGCCTTTCCAGTGGATATGGTTTTCCTTGTGGTTCGCCGGATCGAGCACGAACGAGAGCGGAACCTCAAACCATTCGTCCACTTCGGCCGGATTGGCGCGCAGATGCAGGTTTGGTGAAACCGTGGCGAGGACCGGCGTGATGGAATAGCCGCTTGCCGAATTGAAGATGTCGGTCGTGCCGATGACATGCACGGCGGACAGGGGGAGGGCGATCTCCTCGTGCGCTTCGCGCAGGGCAGCCTGAACCGGCGTTTCGCCCGGATCGATCGCGCCACCCGGGAATGCGACCTGGCCGCCGTGATTGCGCATCTTCGCTGGCCGCTCGATCAGCAAAACGCCCGGATTCTCGCGGCGTTCGGTGACCGCGATCAGGACCGCGGCATCGCGCGGATCGCCTTCGGCCAGTTCGCCTTCGTCGCGCAAATCGTGGATCCGCCGGCGATGGCCGGATCGATGCATCGCGGTGAGCCGCTGACGTATCGCGCTCATCCCTCGCCCTCTGGCAGCAAGGCAAATCGCTCACCGCAGCTTGTCACGGCAAGCGGGTCGTGCCCCTCGGCAATCGCGATTTCGGCCAGTTGCGCATAAGTCGACCGGTCGAGCCTCGCTTCCAGTCCGTCGCGCACTGTTGCGTATATCGCGGGCGTTTCCGCATCGCCGCGCGCGACGATCGGGTGGTCGGCATCGGCGGTGACGAATTCGTCGGTGTTGAGCCGGAACGTGATTGCCCGCGTGCCATCCTCGTCATGGACGCGCACGTCGGTGGCGACAAAGGGGGCATCCTCCACTTCGATCGACAGCTTCTGGTAGGGGACGACCAGCCAGTATCCGTCTTCCTCGCGCCGCAGCAGGCCCGAAAAGGCGCGCACCATCGCGTCGCGGGTGATCGGTGCGCCGTCGTGATACCAGCGCCCGTCGGCAGCGATCCGCATGCCGCTTTCGCCGGTATTTTCCGGGTTCCACTGGGACACGGGTGGTAACTTGCGCGCAGCGACCGCCTCGGCCACTTCGGCAAGTGTCATTCCGGCAAGATCGGGGGGAACGTCGTATGGCATCTTTCAGTGAAAGCGATGCCAGATCGGTTCAGTTCCGCCAAGGCCCCAACATCCCCTTTTCGGGGAGGATGGCCGGATTGGCACAGCGGACGAGCAGGCGCGAAGGCTCCCATGGGCCCGGCGCGGCCCAGCCGCCAGTGTGTTCGGCGCTGAACCCGAAGAACCGGCCATAGTAATCCGCGTCTCCGATCAGGACCTGCGGCAGCGGGCCGGCTTTTGCCTTCGTATCGTCGAGCGCGGCCAATGAGGCCAGCGTCAGCGCCTTGCCATAGCCCATGTCCTGATGGCCCGGCAGGACCGCGACGGGTCCCACCATCACCATCGGGTGCGCGCGACCATCGGGATCGGTCAGTGCGATCGGCCAGCACTGGATCGTGCCGACAAGATAATCGTCATCGTCGAGCGCGGCGAAGGACAGACCGGGCAGCCAGTCCATCCCGTCGCGCACCTTGTAGGCGGTGCGCTTCTGCCGCTCCGGCTCGAAAGCACGGTCGAGCAGTTCCTCGATCAATGCGGGATCGACCTGGTCGAGAGGGATGATCGTGGCCATGCGCGAAGTGGTTGCCCCAAGTTGTGCGAACGGGGCGCGCGGATAGGGCGGGGGGCGTCCCTTGTCGAGTACTATCGCCGCAAGGGCCGCGCCCACCTCGCCAGATGATCAGGGCCAAATGATCAGGATTTTGGCGTCAGCCGCCAGAGCTTCGCGCCCGAACCGTCTTCTGCAACCCAGATCGCGCCGTCGGGCGCTTCCTCGATCGCTCGCAGGCGATTGTCGAATTCGTAGCGCGCAGCCTCGACCGGCTTTTCGCCGTCCATGGCGATGTCGATGATGGCCTGTGTCGAAAGCCCTGCGACAAGCGCGTGCCCTTCGAGCGAGGGGAACAGCTTGCCCGAATAGAACAGCATCCCGCCCGGCGCGATCACCGGGTCCCAGCTGATCGCAGGTGCCGTGAATTCGGGCCGCGTCGCATGGTCGGGGATCGGATCGCCGTTGTAGTGGATGCCGTTCGACACGACGGGCCAGCCGTAGTTTTGACCCGGCTCGACCTTGTTCAGTTCGTCCCCGCCGCGTGGGCCGTGCTCGATGTCCCAGAGCTGTCCGTCCGCGTCGAATTCCAGCCCCAGCAGGTTACGGTGGCCCCACGACCAGATCGCCGGATCGCCGTCCTTGTCGGCCAGCGGATTGCCGGGGGCTGGGGTGCCGTCGAGAAGGAGGCGGACGACAGTGCCAATGACGTTGGATGTATCCTGCGCCGGATCCATCTTCTGACGATCGCCCGAGGAGATGAAGAGATATTCGCCGTCGGGCGAGAAGGCGAAGCGGTGCGAATAGTGGCCGCGGCCCGTCACTTTCGGTTGGCGCCAGAAGACGTCGAAGCCGGTGATGGTGCAGTTCGTTGCGGTTTCGCACGAAAGCGTGCCGCGCCCTGCCGCAGCGCCGCGCGTGTCGCCTTCACCCGGCTCTGCATAGGACAGGTAGATCGTGCGCCCGTCGAGCGTGTCGGAGCTTTCGGATGGCAGGAAGGCAATGTCGCCCAGCCCGCCCTGACCGCCATAGGCGACCTCGGGCACACCGCCGACCGTAATGCGCGCGCCGGTCTTCGTGTCGAGCCCGACCACAGTGCCAGCCTTCTGCGTCAGCAGGACCATGTCTGTTCCAGCGGCGAAGGCCATGGCCCAGGGCTCGTCGAACGTGCCCATGTCCTCGATCACGAAAGCATCGTCGGCGGGGCCGGGTTCGAGCTGGACGGCATTTTCGACAGCCTGTCCACCATCGCTGGCAGTCGAAGGCATGCCGCAGCTTGCAAGGGCGGCCGCGGCGGGCAAGAAGGCGATCCTGATGTGCATTTGCGAACCTGTTTTCTTTCTGGTGCCCGGCAAGTCCTGCAAGGCGATGTTCCGTTGAGCATGGACCGCATCATCATCGGTGTCGACGAAGCGGGGCGCGGTCCGCTGGCTGGCCCTGTGGTGGCCGCTGCGGTCGTGCTGTGCAAGCCCCGACCGGCGGGCCTTGGCGATTCCAAGGTGTTGAGCGCGAAGAAGCGCGCCGAGCTGGAGGAAATGATCCTGCGCCGTTGTCACTGGGGCATCGGCGTGGTGGAGGTCGAGGATATCGACCGGCTCAACATATTCGGCGCGACAATGCTGGCGATGACACTGGCGACAGAGGCGGTCTGCGCCAAGATCGGCTGCGATCCGATTGAAGTGCTGATCGACGGCAACCTGACCCCACAGGGCCGTCGCCCCGAGTGGCGCTGGCCGGCCCGCGCCATCGTCAAGGGCGATGCGAAGGAACCGTGCATTTCCGCCGCCTCGATCATTGCCAAGGAGCACCGCGACCGGTTGATGCGAGAGGCTGCGAAGGCACATCCGCACTATGGCTGGGAACGGAATGCGGGTTACGGCACTTCCGAACACATGGAAGCGCTGCGCGTCCATGGGCCGACCCCGCTGCACCGTCGCAGCTTTGCGCCTGTCGCGCAGATGGAAATGCCGCTGTAACGATAAGAGGATAGCCCATGCCCGGATTTACCGCTGCCGATGTTCCCGACCTTTCGGGCCGGACTTATGTCGTAACGGGGGCGAACACGGGGCTGGGCTTCGAAGCGGCCCGCGTTTTGGCGGGCAGAGGCGGCGAAGTCGTGCTTGCCTGTCGCAGCGAGGACAAGGCCCGCGCGGCCATGGCGAAAATACTCGAGGAAACGCCGGGCGCGAAGCTGGATTTCGCCGAACTCGACCTGGGCGATCTGGAAGCGGTTAAACAGGCCGCCGAAAGCCTGTCGCAGCGCGAGAATCTCGATGTTCTGGTCAACAACGCTGGCGTGATGATCCCGCCGCTGTCGCACACGGAACAGGGGTTCGAATTGCAGTTCGGCGTGAACCATCTAGGTACATTTGCACTGACCTCGCTGCTCCTTCCCAAGTTGGCCGAGGGCAAGGACCCGCGTGTCGTCGTCACTTCCAGCATCGCGCACCGCAGCGGACAGGCCGTGTGGAGCGACCCGAAAGCGGAAGAAGACTATGCCCGCGGTCAGCGTTATTCGGACAGCAAGCTCGCCAATGCGCTGTTCTTCGTGGAACTGGCGCGGCGGCTGTCGGCCATCGGTTCTCCGGTTATGTCGGTCGGATGCCATCCCGGTGTCGCCTCGACCGAACTGGGCCGCCATGTCGGCATAGCGAACCTCGCGATGAAGTTCGTGGGAATGGTGCTGAACACCGCAGAGCAGGGAGCATGGCCGACGCTTCAGGCGGCGACAGGGCCGGAGGTGGCGAACGGCGACTATTACGGTCCGCGCGGCCTTCGTGAGATGAGCGGGCCATCAGGCCGCGCCTTCCTGACGCGGCTGGCGCGAGATCCGGGTGCGGGTGAATGGCTGTGGAAGCGATCGGTCGAACTGACCGGCGTCGATCCGGAACTCCTGCCAGCCTGACCTGGTCGCCCCGGCTACCTAGCCAAACGCCTTGGCTTTGAGCGAGGCTATATAGCCGCCCGCGAAAGCTTCCAGCTCCGCCGGATCGGACGGCAACCCGCCTTTCTCATCCGATGCTGCGCCCAGCTCGTCACGGCTGTTGACGCGGGGGAAGGGCTTGTCCGGTATGTCCGCGCCCAAGAACGAACAGAGCGGTTCCCAACCTTCCTTCGGGTGAAAAACCAGCAGCCGCTCATCGGAAATCGTGGCAATCACTTCGTCGTTCCGGCGTTTGTACCAGTCCGTCATGAATGCGCGATCGCGGACCTTGTCGCCAAACGGCGCGAAGATCGTGCCGGCCATAAACCTCTCGACCGGAGAGCCTTTCAGGCTGTCCATCATGCGCGGGGCGAAGATCGTCTCGCTCACGCTGTCGAACCAGCTGTCGGGATCGCGCACAGTCAGCACGACTTTCGCATCGGGATAGAAGTCCGCCAGTTCGCGCCAGTAGCTGCAGGCGGGATAGTCGGTGGTGGAGCGGTACCCGTCGAAGATCGCGTCCCAGTCGGGCTTGCCATCGACGACGTCCTGCCACAGCCCGATCGAGCGGCTGGCCGTCCGGAATACCTCGACCATGTGGTAGCATGGCCCGAAGCCGATCTCTTCCAGTGCGAACTTCGTCGAGAAGGTGGCGTTGCGGCCAAGGCCTGCGCCGATCACTTCCAGTGCCATGCATACCCCCCGTTCGGCGCAGCAGTGCGCCCGCCACCGAAGATGCGGGGCAGGGCACATCGCGGCAAGCGAATAATCAGCAGGGCGAGTCTTCGATGTCACACCACACGATCTTGAGTCTGCGATTCTGGCCAAGACTCAACATGATGTGCCCGACTGTTGCGACACGGACTCACCTGGCCCGCCAAACCGACCCGACCGCCGCAATCGGTGCTTGACCGCGAGTCCCACAGGAATCACCATGGGTTTTCCACAGGGGGTTCCACATGGCGACGGTTCTGCTGAACACACCCTCGCGCGTCGAAGAAAAGAAGCGCGAGACCAAGATCGAAGTGCGCAAGGACCTGCCCATCGGGCAGATCCTCGATGGCGACTGCATTGCCGCCATGCGCACTATTCCGGCCAATTCCATTGACATGATCTTTGCCGATCCGCCCTACAACTTGCAGTTGGGCGGCGACCTGTCACGCCCTGATGGCAGCGCGGTCGACGCGGTGACGGACGACTGGGACAAGTTCGACAGCTTTGCCGCCTACGACGCCTTCACCAAGGGCTGGCTGGCAGAGGCGCGCCGCATCCTGAAGCCGAACGGCTCGCTCTGGGTGATCGGCAGCTATCACAACATCTTCCGCGTCGGCACGGCGATGCAGGACGCAGGGTTCTGGGTTCTCAACGACATCATCTGGCGCAAGTCGAACCCGATGCCCAACTTCAAGGGCACGCGCTTCACCAATGCGCACGAAACGCTGATCTGGGCAAGCATGGGGGAGAAGGCGAAGTACACCTTCAACTACCGTGCGATGAAGACGCTGAACGATGAACTGCAGATGCGTTCGGACTGGGTCCTGCCGATCTGCAACGGACAGGAACGGCTGAAAAAGGGCGGCACCAAGGTTCACCCGACGCAGAAGCCGGAAAGCCTGCTCTATCGCGTCATGCTGGCGACGACCAATCCGGGTGACGTCGTGCTCGACCCGTTCTTCGGTACCGGCACCACCGGCGCTGTCGCCAAGCGCCTTGGCCGCGACTGGATCGGGTGCGAGCGTGAAGGCAATTACCGCGAAGCCGCGCTGGAACGTATCGAGATGGCCCTGCCGCTCGACGAATCCGCGCTCAAGACGATGCAGTCGAAGCGCCAGGCCCCGCGGGTTGCCTTCGGCTCGTTGGTCGAAAACGGCTATGTCCCCGCAGGTACCAAGCTGTTCGACAAGAAGCGGCGCTATTCCGCCGAAGTGCGTGCCGACGGTTCGCTGGTTTCGGGCAAGGAAACGGGTTCGATCCACGGGCTGGGCGCATCGCTTCAGGGCGCGCCTTCGTGCAACGGGTGGACCTTCTGGCACATGGAAGCGGGCGGGCAGGTTCAGCCGATCGACGCGCAGCGCCAGCTTTACATCCTCGCCACCGAGGACTGACGCCAAAGGCAGGGGATATGGGCCGATCTTCATTGGCCTGAAGCAATTGGCCCGTTATTGGGCTTTGCCATGCCCAAGCTTTACATCCAGCCGCTGACGTTCGCTCCCTCGCCGCAGGCAATCGAGGGTGCGGACGACATGCCCGGCGCGATCCGGCTGGCCGGCACGATGTGCTATGCCCGCGATTTCGCGCTGATCGTCCGCTCCGAAGCGGGCCACGTGCAGAGCCGCGACATCGTGCAGGCGCCCGACGTGGCCGCAGCGCTCGCCAAGCTGCCTCCCGCCCTGGTCGAGGATGGCGAGCGGCAGTGGTCGAACCTGCGCATGGCGCATCCGGCGATCGAGCTGCAATTCTCCGATGGAAGCGGCCGTACGATCCGGCTGGACCAGCCGCAGGTCATGGGCATCCTCAATGTCACGCCCGACAGCTTTTCGGATGGCGGCAGCTTCGACGACGATGTCGATACGGCGGTCGGACGCGGCGTCGATATGCTGGAGGCAGGCGCCGCGATCATCGATGTCGGTGGGGAATCGACCCGTCCCGGTGCTTCGACGATCTGGGAAGGCGACGAGATCCGCCGCGTGATCCCCGCGATCGAACGGCTCGCCAATGGCGGAGCGGCGGTGTCCATTGACACCCGCAAGGCTGCGGTGATGGAAGCTGCGCTTGAGGCAGGGGCGCGTATCATCAACGACGTGTCGGGCCTTCAGTACGACAAGCGCAGCGCCGAAGTCGCGGCGGGGTCAGGCTGTCCGGTCGTCATCATGCACGCACCGGGCAAGGGCGATGATCTGCACGCGGGCGCGAAGTACCAGAATGTCGTGCTCGACGTGTTCGACGATCTTCGCGCGCGCCGCGATGCCGCGTTGAAGGCGGGCGTGAAGCGCGACAACATCATCCTCGATCCGGGCGTCGGCTTCGGCAAGACGCTGGCCGAGAACCTTGCCATCATCAATTCGCTGCCGCTGTTCCATGCGCTGGGCCATCCGTTGCTGCTGGGTGTCAGCCGCAAGCGGTTCATCGGCGCGCTGTCGAACGAGGCTCCTGCGGAAAAGCGTCTGGCAGGCTCGCTTGCGGTGGCGACGATGGCGCTCGACATGGGCGTGCAGATCCTGCGTGTCCATGATGCGGCAGAGACGGTGCAGGCGATGCATGTCTGGCGCGGTCTTCGCGACGGGGCTCTGACGGATTTCTCCCAGCTTCCGCGATGAGCGGGACTATCGACGCGGCCAGCGCGGTTCGCCGGATCGCGGACTGGGCCGCCGCGTGCGAGCTCGATTTCCGGCATGATAACGAGATCGGCCACGGCGCGGTGTTCAGCCGGTGCGGGCGCTACCGCTATCTTCTCTGGCGCGATGCTTCGTCAGACCGCGAGATGCTCGCCATCGCCATGCTCAACCCGTCGAAGGCCGATCACCTTGCCAACGACCCGACCATCGCGCGCTGCCATTCGCGGGCGCGGGAGGCGGGGGCGTCGCTGCTGGTCTGGAACCTGTTCGCCATGCGCGAAACTGATCCGCTGCGCCTGAAGAAGCGGCGCGGGCCGGTGGGCAGGCACAATGACGCGGCGACGCAGCTGGCTCTGGAAATCGCGGGCACGACCATCGCGGCCTGGGGCGTGTATGGCGCGCATCGCGGGCGGGATCGCGATGTCGCGAAGCTATGCGGCGATGCGGCGCTCGATTGCTATGGCACGACCAAGGAAGGCCATCCGCGCCACCCACTCTATCTGCGCAAGGACGTAACGGCGCAGCGCTGGACAGTCAGACCCTGAGGCTGGCTCCGCCGTCGCTAAGCAGGGCGATGCCAGTGACATTGACGGCAAGGTCGGACAGCAGGAAACCGATGGAAGCGGCGATCTCGTCCGTATCGGGCACTCGCTTCAGCAGCGTTCCTTTCGCCAGTTCGCCCATCATTGCGGCGCGTGCATCGTCGTCTCCGTGCAGCGATCCGGTAATGTCCGCCTTGTCCCAGATGGGCGTATCGACCGGACCGGGCGCGATGGCGTTGACCCGGATGCCTTGCGAGGCGCCCTCTGCCGCCGCAACGCGCATCAATTGCAGGACGGCGGCCTTGCTGGTCGCGTAGGCCGCTGTGCCCGGATAGGGCTTGGTGCCGGAAACGGAACTCGTCACCACGACAGAGCCGCCCTTGGCCGCCATCGCCTTCATCACGCGGCGCAGGCCAAGGAACACACCGTCCACGTTGACGGCCATGCATTTTTTCCATTCGGCCAGATCGCTGTCGACGATGGACTTGCCGCCCGGCGCAATCCCTGCGTTCAGCAGCGCGCAGTCGATCTCGCCCAGATCGCGCATGCCGGTCGTCCAGAGCTCGACATCGGAAACGTCGCCGCCGATGCGCACGACCTCGCAGGACAGGTCCATCGCGTCGAGCGCAGGGCGGTCCATGTCGACCAGCACCAACTTTGCCACGCCATGCGCGTCCAGCCAGCGAGCCGTCGCCGCGCCAATGCCCGATGCTGCGCCGGTGATCAGCGCGGTCTTGCCCGAAAAGTCGAAATCAGAAGCCATGCGCGGCAGCTAGCCGCGATCAGGTAGCCCCATCAAGCCGCATTATCGATGCCGAGGTCGCCCAGCTTGCGGTAGAGCGTCGAACGCCCGATGCCGAGGCGGCGTGCCACCTCGCTCATCCGGCCGCGATAATGGCCGATGGCGAGGCGGATGACATCGGCCTCGATGTCTTCCAGCGTGCGTAAGTGCCCGTCGGGGCCGAACAGCGTCACGCCGCCGCCGTGAGCCGGAACAGGGGCGGCTGCATGTTCGCCGACGATGTCGAACAATTGCGGGAAATCCTGCACGGTCAGCGCGTCGCGGTCGCAGAAGACGGCGGCGCGGAACAGGACGGCCTGAAGCTGGCGCAAGTTGCCCGGCCACTCGTATCCTTCGAGAAGGGCCAGTGCCTCGTCCGTCACGCCAAGCCAGCGCAAGCCCGGCTGTTCACCGATCAGCGCAAGAAAATGGCGCGTCAGCGGCGCGACGTCGCCGGTCCGTTCACGCAGTGGCGGGAGCGCGATGGTAGCAGTGCCGAAGGCGTCGGCCAGCGCAGGCGCGATGACGCCCTGTGCGGCCAGAAGCTGCGGATCGTCGGCGGAGGTCGCGATGACGCGGACGTCGAGGCGGAAGCTGTGCGATGCGCCTAATGGCTTGGCTTCGCCTGACGAGATCGTGCGGGCGAGCCGTTCCTGCAGGGCGGGAGGCAGGCGTTCGATATCGTCGATCAGCAGCGTGCCGCCGTCGGCATCCTGCAGCGCGCCGGATTTGCGGTCGAACGCGCCGGGGAAGGCACCTTTTTCATGCCCGTAAAGTGCCGATTCAAGGTTGCCGGGGCTCATCCCCGCAGTGTGCAGCACCACGAAGGGTGCCTTCGCACGCGGGCTGGCCGAGCGCATGGCGCGGGCGAGCAGTTCCTTGCCGGTACCTGCCTCACCGGCCACGATCACCGGGCCATGGCCGCGCGCAGCCTTGGCCGCGCGGGCAAGCGCCGCTCGGAAATTGGGGGCCGATCCGATCATCATGTCGAAATCGAGCGATGCCTCGATCTTTTCGGCAAGCGGGGCCAGTTCGTCGCGGATGACGTCCGACTGGGTCGAACTTTCGAGCGCGTAGAGCAGGCGTTCCGACGCGATCGGCTTCATCAGGTAATCGGTCGCGCCAGCGCGCATCGCCTCCACCGCCAGCAGGGGCGAGGCGCTTTGCGTCAGGAACAGGATGGGAAGCGCCGGGGCCGCTTCGCGAATCGTGCCGATGACGTGGCAGCTTTCATCACGCGCAACTTCGCTGTCGAGAAGAAGCGCGCAGACGCGGCCGTCATCGGTGCGGGCAAGGCGCGTAATGGCCGCACCGACATCGGCGACGGACTGCGTGCGCCATCCGGCGCGTGCCGCGATGGAGCTTACGAGACGCACTTGCGCAGGGTCGCGATCGACCACTAGCAGCAGGCGCAGTTCGTCCTCTTCCATGCCGGTTCCCTCATTCCGCGAGGCAGGATGCCCGCAGTGTTCGGAGGAAATGAATAAACGGACATCGTAAACAATGCCTTTAAAAGATGGGAAGATATTGCCGGATGTCCAGTTGGAACCGGCGTCGCCCCGGCCTGTCCGGGCACCTGCACGGCAGGTCGCGGTGGCCAACCTGATACTATTGGCAGGGCTTGTGCGCGTAACACATGCGGGATAGAGCCAAGCGCCCCGCGGGTTCCAAGGCCTGCGCGGGACTGGTTATCGCCCGGCCGCACGCGGAACGGGCGCAATAGCGAAGGGGAATACGGACAGCCATGGCTACCAAGGACAACATGAAGGCCGCGCGCTCGACTTACGAGGGTTTCATTTCGATGACCAAGTGGGGCACCATTGCGTGCGCCATCATCGCTGCCATCGTCGTGATGATCATCGCCTGATTGGCTGCTGACCCATGGAGGGAACGGGGCAGGGGCCAATCATCGCCGTCGTGGCGGAACGCGGTGTCGGAGAGACCCGCGTTGCCGCGACACCGGAAACCGTTAAGAAACTTGCGAAACTTGGCGCGACGCTGAAAGTCGAAAGCGGTGCGGGGCGTCATGCCTCGATCTCCGATGCCGACTATGTCGACGCCGGCGCAACTGTGGGCGACCTTGCCGCGACCGTTAAGGATGCGGACTGGGTGCTGGGCGTTCAGGCGCCTGCCGTGCTCGACCTTGCAGGGGCGAAGCCGGGCGCGAAAGTCGCCGCGATCTTCGATCCGTTCCGCAATCGCGATCTCGTCGACGCCTACTCGGCCGCCGGGTTCGAGGCATTGTCGATGGAATTCATGCCGCGCATCACGCGCGCGCAGTCGATGGACGTCCTGTCCAGCCAATCGAACCTTGCCGGATACAAGGCCGTTCTGGTCGCTGCCGATACCTATGGCCGCGCTTTCCCTATGATGATGACCGCAGCCGGTACGATTACCGCTGCCAAGGCCTTCGTCATGGGTGTGGGTGTCGCAGGACTTCAGGCGATCGCAACGGCCCGCCGTCTCGGTGCGCAGGTTTCGGCCACCGACGTCCGCTCAGCCACGAAAGAGCAGATCAAGTCGCTGGGCGCGAAGCCGATCTTCGTCGAAAGCGTCGAAGGGATCGAGGGCGAAGGCTCGGGCGGCTATGCCACCGAGATGAGCGACGAGTACAAGAAGGCTCAGGCCGAGCTTGTCTCCAGCCACATCGCCAAGCAGGACATCGTCATCACCACCGCGCTGATCCCGGGGCGGCCTGCGCCGCGCCTGATCACCGACGAACAGATCGCTTCGATGCGGCCCGGTTCGGTCATCTTCGACCTTGCTGTCGCACAGGGCGGCAACGTCGAAGGCAGCGTGCCTGACGAAGTGGTCGAAAAGCATGGCGTGAAGATCGTCGGTTTCTCGAACACGCCCGCGCATCTCGCCGCCGACGCATCGGCGCTCCTTGCCCGCAACTTCTTTAACTTCCTGTCGGCCTTCTGGGACGCAGAGAAGAACGAAGTCGTGCTCGACGAGGAGATCGGCGACGCCATCCGGCTGACCAAGGACGGGAAAGTCGTCAACGAGCGGCTGACTGCATGATCCGCAGCGGTCTGCCGGGGCGGGATTTTGTTTCCGCCGCGCAGGTCGCCGGATCGTCGGGCTACAATATAAGGCAGGTGCAGCCAGGGCGCTGACCGGCCAAGGGGGAAATCATGGATTTCATCGCTATCCTCTCGATTTTCGTGCTGGCGTGCTTCGTCGGCTATTACGTCGTCTGGTCGGTTACGCCGGCGCTTCACACGCCGCTCATGGCAGTGACCAACGCGATTTCGTCGGTCATCATCGTCGGCGCGCTGATCGCGGCTGCCGAAGCCGGTAGCCCCGCTGCCAAGTGGCTGGGCCTTGTCGGCATCGTGCTTGCCAGCGTGAACATCTTCGGCGGCTTTGCTGTCACCGAACGCATGCTCGCCATGTACAAGAAGAAGGAGCGTCCTGCTCCGAAGAAGGAGGCGAACTGATGGGTCTGTTCTCCTTCCTCGCCGCCGCGACCGACGCGGTGATCATGAACGATTACGTAGCAGGACCGACCAGTCTGGCCGTTCCGGCAGAAGCGGCGGCACACGCGGTGAACCCGTGGGTGGCGTTTGCCTACCTCGTCGCGGGCGTTTGCTTCATCCTCGCACTGCGCGGCCTGTCGCATCCCACGACTTCGCGTCAGGGCAACCGGTACGGCATGATCGGCATGACGATCGCGGTCGTCACCACGTTGGTCACGCATGACATTGCCAGCCTGCCGGAAATCGGCATTGCCATCTTCCTGGGCGGCACGATCGGCTGGGTCATCGCGCGCAAGATCGCGATGACCGACATGCCGCAACTTGTTGCGGCCTTCCACTCGCTCGTCGGTCTTGCCGCCGTGCTCGTGGGCTGGGCGGCCTATCTCAACCCCGGTGCTTTCGGCATTTTGGGCGAGGGCGGGGCGATCAGCCCGGTCAGCCGCGTGGAAATGGGTCTTGGCATCGCCATCGGTGCGATCACGTTCTCGGGCTCGATCATCGCGTTCCTCAAGCTTGCCGGCAAGATGAGCGGTGCGCCGATCATGCTGCCGGGCCGCCACTTCATCAATCTCGGCACGCTTGCCGCGATTCTTGGTCTGACGGTCTATTTCACGCAGGACCAGTCGTTCTGGATCATCGCGGTGATCACGGTGCTGGCCTTCATCATCGGCTTCCTGCTGATCATCCCGATCGGCGGCGCGGACATGCCGGTCGTCGTCTCGATGCTCAACTCGTACTCGGGCTGGGCGGCTGCGGCGATGGGCTTCACGCTGCACAACACGGCAATGATCATCACCGGCGCGCTGGTCGGCGCATCGGGTGCGATCCTGTCGTACATCATGTGCAAGGCGATGAACCGCGGGTTCCTTTCGGTCATAGCGGGTGGCTTTGGCGCGGATGCCGGCGGCGGTGGCGGCGGTGCTGCCCAGACCGATCGTCCGTGGAAGCGCGGCAGCGCCGAGGACGCGGCCTTCATGATGAGCCAGGCCGAACAGGTCATCATCATCCCCGGCTACGGCATGGCCGTCGCGCAGGCACAGCACGTGCTTCGCGAGATGACCGACCTGCTGAAGGAAAAGGGCGTCACCGTGAAGTTCGCGATCCACCCGGTCGCGGGCCGCATGCCCGGTCACATGAACGTCCTGCTCGCCGAAGCGAACGTTCCTTATGACGAGGTCTTCGAGCTTGAGGACATCAATGGCGAGTTCGCACAGACCGACGTTGCCTTCATCATCGGTGCAAACGACGTCGTGAACCCGGCGGCCAAGACCGACAAGTCCTCGCCGATCTACGGCATGCCCGTGTTCGAGGTGGACAAGGCCAAGCAGGTCTTCTTCATCAAGCGTTCCATGGGCGGCGTGGGCTATGCCGGCGTCGACAACGACGTCTTCTACATGGACCAGACGATGATGCTTCTCTCCGACGCGAAGAAGATGGTTGAGGAGATCAACAAGTCGCTCGCTGATTAAGCGTGCTCGACCGGCAGAAAAATGCATTTGCCGGTTAACCATTCATCGCCGCCGGAGAGGGACAGAACGTTTCTCTCCGGCGGCGAATTTAGTTTCATATGATGCTAAATGGCATTGCGTCCGTGAAATGACCGGTTAGTCTGATCGCATCCCCGGGGGTCGGGGATACATCAGGGAGACTATCAGGGTCATGCATTCCAAGGGACTGATTTTCGCGGCACTTGCAGGCGCAAGCCTCATTGCCATGCCGGCAGCTGCAAAGCCGACTGAAGAACGCGGCGCAAAGCCGATCGCCAACCAGTACATCTGCGTCTTCCACAAGGGCGCGGTCTCCAAGAACCTCGTGAAGGTCGCTGCCGAAGGTGCCGTTCGCGGCAACGGCGGCCGTGTCATGCACACGTACAAGAACACCATTCGCGGTTTCTCTACCTACATGCCTGCACAGGCTGTCGAACGGATGAAGGCCAAGAACCCGGGCATCGCCTATTGCGAGCAGGACCAGGTCTTCTCGCTCGGCCCGATCGAAGTCACGCCGATGGCGCCTCCTCCGGGCAAGGGACCGGGTGGCGGTGGCGGCGACGGCGGTGGTGACACCACGCTGACCCACGACGATGGCGATGCGGAAACGCCCTACGGCATCGACCGCGTGCACGGCGGCGAAGCCTACACCGGCAATCATGTCGCCTACGTCATCGATTCGGGTATCGATCTCGATCACCCCGATCTCAACGTCGACGTCGCCAAGAGCCGCGATTTCACCGGCGAAAACAACGGCGGCGAAGACACGAACGGCCACGGCACGCACGTTGCCGGTACGATCGCCGCCAAGAAGGACGGCACGGGCGTCGCCGGTGTCGCAGCCGGCGCCAAGGTCATCGCCGTCCGCGTCCTCGATTCGAGCGGTTCGGGCAGCTACTCGGCTGTTATCGCCGGCGTCGACTATGCCGGTCAGGGCAATGCGGGCGACGTCGCCAACATGAGCCTTGGCGGCGGTTTCTCGCAGGTCCTGAACGATGCGGTGATCGCCGCGTCGGAGAACGGCATCCTCTTCGCGCTGGCTGCCGGTAACGAACGTGCCGACACCTCGCGCAAGTCGCCGGCCAGCGCCGAAGGCCCGAACATCTACACGATCGCGGCCATCGACGATGCCGACGGCTGGGCGAGCTTCTCGAACTACGGTCTCGAAGTCGACTTCGCAGAGCCGGGCGTGGCCATCGCCTCGACCTATCTCGGCGGCCAGTATGCGTCGATGAGCGGAACCTCGATGGCTTCGCCGCATGCGGCAGGCATCCTGCTGTGGGGCGAAGGCATCACTGCCGAAGGTGGTGTGACGCGCCGCAAGGACAGCTACTCGATCGGTATCCTCGGTTCGGGTCCCGCACCGCACAACTGATCGTACCGTGTCTTGCCCCTTTGATCTAAAAAGGGGAGGAGACCGGCAAAACGGGGCGGCGCGTCGCTGGACGCGCCGCCTCATTTGTTCCTAGAAGTGCACTGCTACATGAAGAATGAGGGAATCGGACATTTGCGCAAATTGGGCGTAATCGGCGGGATGAGTTGGGTTTCGACCCGCGACTACTACGAAGACATCAATCGCATCGTCCAGCGGAAGGTCGGCGCGCAATCTTCCGCCCCCCTGATCATCGACAGCCTGGATTTCGCGCCCCTCTACCGGCTTTCCAGCCGCGAGGACTGGGACCGGGCAGCAGAGGCGCTGGCCGCATCAGCAAAGCGGCTGGAGGCGGCAGGCGCAGAGGCGCTGGTGATCGCGGCGAATTCGATGCACTGCGTCTATGACCGCGTGGCAGAGGCTGTCTCGATCCCGATCCTGCACATTGCTGACTGCGTTGCCGATGCGATGATCGCGGACGGCAAGACCAAGGCCGCGGTGCTTGGCACGCGCAATGTCATGATGGAAGAATTCTACCGTCGCCGCCTCGTCGCGCGCGACATCGAACTGCTTCCGCCCGAAATGGACACGGTCGAGACGGTGGACCGCATCGTTTACGAAGAAGTCATGCTGGGCAAGGTCCGCCGGCAGAGCGAGCGGGCCCTGCGCACGATCATCACCAACCTCGAAAAGGACGGGGCAGAGGCGATCGTCCTGGCGTGCACCGAACTCAATCTCATCGTCCATACCGAGGCGAACGTCCTGCCGATCTTCGACGGCGCGGCCATCCACGCGAAGGCCGCGGCGAACTGGATTCTCGGCGAGAGTTGATCGGCTCTTCAAGTCGTGAGGCATTTGGCCTAGGGCGCGCGGATGGAAACGCTGGCCGCTCCTGAACACCAAGGCGAAGCCATTGGCTATCGCGCGCGCTATGCCGCCGATCCCGTGCAGTCGCGCGGGCGCGAATTCGGCGAGCCGGGCGGCGGCGTGCGCGGCCCGCGCAGCGCCTTCCAGCGCGACCGCGACCGCATCATCCACTCGATCGCGTTCCGCCGGATGAAGCACAAGGCGCAGGTTTTCGTCGCGCCCTATGGCGACCATTACCGCACGCGCCTGACCCATAGCCTCGAGGTCGCGCAAGTCGGCCGCGTCATCGCGCGCAGCCTCGGCCTCGACGAGGATCTGACCGAGGCGCTGTGCCTTGCCCACGACATCGGCCATGCGCCGTTCGGTCACGCAGGCGAAACCGCGCTCGACCATGCCCTCGAAGGGCAGGGCGGGTTCGACCACAACGCGCATACCTTGCGCACGCTGATGCGGCTCGAAAGCCCGTATTGCACGCACGAAGGGTTGAACCTGTCGTGGGAAGCGCTCGAAGGGCTGGCCAAGCACAACGGGCCGGTGCCGGGCGACAAGCCGCTGCCCTGGGCGCTGGACGAATTGAACACCGCGTTCCCGTTCGACCTCGGTCGCTGGTCCTCGCTGGAGGCGCAAGTCGCGGCGGTGGCTGACGACATCGCCTATGACAATCACGACATCGAGGATGGCCTGCGCGCAGGGTTCATCGATCTCGACCAGTTGCTCGCCATGGACTTCATCGCCGATCAGTGGCGCGCGATCGAACGCCGTTTTCCCGGCACTTCGCGCGAAAGGCTTCAGCGCGAACTTGTGCGCAGCCAGATTGGCTGGATGGTCAACGACGTGATCGCCGAGACCAAGGGCCGCATCGCCGATGCCGGTGTCGAGACCGCAATCGACGTGCGCAAGGCGGGCCGGGCGCTGGCCGGGTTCTCGCGCGGGGTCGGGGCCGCGGAGCGTGTGCTCAAGCGGTTCATGTACGACAACGTCTATTACCACCCCGCGCAGAAGCGCACCGCCGACCTTGCCGTCGACCTTTTGAAGAAACTGCATGAGGCCTACAGCGCCGATCCGTCTCTTTTGCCGGACGACTGGCAGGCCGCCTTGCCCGAGGCGCAGCCCGCCCGTGCGCGCCACATCGCGGACTTCATCGCCGGCATGACCGATCGTTACGCCATCCGCCGCTACACCGACCTGTTCGGCGCTCCGCCGGAGGAGCTCAGCAATGTCTGAACGCATGGTGCTGATCGGCGCGACGGGCCTTGTCGGCATGAGCCTGATCGGAGAGGCGCGCAATTTCACCAATGTCCGGCTGACCGCGCTGTCGCGGCGCGAGGCTCCGCTGCCGTCCGGCGCGCGGATGGAGATGATCATCGCCGACCCTGCTAACTGGCCGGGCGCAATCGCGGACATGAAGCCTGATGTGCTCGCCTGCGCGCTGGGTACGACGTGGAAGCTGGCGGGCAAGGACGAACAGGCGTTCCGTGCGGTTGATTACGGCCTCGTCGTGCAATGCGCGAAGGCCGCGGCCCATGCCGGAACGCGCCAGATGGTCGCGGTCAGCTCGGTGGGTGCCGATGCCAATGTCAAGGCGTTCTACCTGCGCGTGAAGGGCGAGATGGAGAACGCGCTGAAGAAGATGGACTTCGCCCGCGTCGATATCCTGCGCCCCGGCCTGCTGCGCGGTCCGCGCGGGGGTGAGCGGCGCACCGGCGAACGGATCGCCATGATGGCAAGCCCGGTCACCGACCTCATGCTCCACGGCCAGTATCGCCGCTTCCGCTCAATCAAGGCCGAAGACGTCGCGCGCGCGATGCTGGCGCTGGCTGGAGAGAAGGCGGAGGGCCGTTTCGTTCACGACAACGACGGTATCTTGCGCGCACCGGCGCTCACGCTGGCAAAGCGGCGGATTAAGCCCGTCCACGGCGCATTGGCCGATTGACTCAGGGCCGCTGCGAATCCAAAGCCGAACCAGTCGCTGACCGCGCGGGAGAGCGCTTCGTGATTCGCCTTGTCGGGGGAATGACGGGGCCGCCGAAGGAGCAACCGCCCCGGAATCTCTCAGGCACAAGGGACCGTGCCGGTCGATAGCGACGCTCTGGAAAGAGCTCCATCTGGAGCCACCGAAGGGGTAACCTCGCGCCTTTTTTTGGGAACGGGGGAAAGCTCTCAGGTTTCCGTGACAGAGGGGGCCGCGGGTTCGCATTTTGCGGCCCGATGGCCTGCCGATTGCAAACGGAGCTGTACCTTGAGCGATACCGAAGCCGAAATCGAAACGATCGAGAGCCTGCCGCTCGACGCGTGGCACCGCGAACGCGGCGCGCGCATGGTGCCGTTTGCGGGCTATTCGATGCCGATCCAGTACGAGGGCATCCTCGCCGAACACACTTGGACGCGCGAGAACGCGGGGCTGTTCGACGTGTCGCACATGGGCCAGCTTTCGGTCTCGGGCGAAGGCGTGGCAGAAGCGCTCGAGGCATTGATGCCCGGCGACTTCTCGGCGCTGAAGACGGGCCGGATGCGCTATTCGATGCTGCTCGACGAAGAGGGCGGCATTCTCGACGATCTCATGGTGACGAATGCGGGCGATCACTACGCGCTCGTCGTTAACGGTGCGGTGAAGTGGGACGACATCGGTCACCTTCGCGAACATCTGCCCGACGAGATCACGCTGACCCACCATGACGAGCAGGCGCTGCTCGCGCTGCAGGGGCCCAAGGCCGCCGATGCGCTGGGCCGTCTCGTGCCGCTCGCCAACGACCTGTCATTCATGCAGGGCACTTTCGCGATGTGGGGCGACGTGCCGCTCTACATCACGCGCAGCGGCTATACCGGCGAGGACGGGTTCGAGATCTCGGTCCCCGCCGACAAGGTCGCCATGCTGGCCGATGCGCTGGTGGCGATGGATGAGGTAAAGCCCATCGGCCTCGGCGCGCGCGACAGCCTGCGGCTTGAGGCGGGCCTGCCGCTCTATGGCCACGACATTACCGAACAGACCGATCCGGTCAGCGCCGATCTGACTTTCGCGATCTCGAAGAAGCGGCGCGAGCAGGGCGGTTTTCCGGCTGCCGGCAAGATCCTCGAAATTCTCGCCAAGGGGCCGAGCTCGAAGCGTGTCGGCATGACGATCGAAGGCCGCATGGCCGCGCGCGAAGGTGCACCGATCTTCGCAGGCGACGCGCGCATCGGCACCGTCACCAGCGGCGGCTTTGCCCCCACGGTCGGCGGCCCCATCGCCATGGGCTATGTCGAGGCTGGCCACGCGCTTTCGGGCACGAAGCTTCAGATCGAGGTCCGCGGCAAGATGCTGGACGCGACCGTGACCGACATGCCCTTTGTCCCTCATCGTTATCATCGCAAGAAAAAGGCCTGATCCGACATGACGACCTATTTCACCAAGGACCACGAATGGATTTCGGTCGACGGCCCGATGGGCACCGTCGGCATCACCGATTACGCGCAGGAACAGCTTGGCGACATCACCTTTGTCGAGCTTCCGGGCGAAGGCGACAGTGTTTCGAAGGGCGATTCCGTGTCGGTCGTCGATTCGGTCAAGGCCGCTTCGGACGTCTACACCCCGGTTTCGGGCGAAGTGCGCGAAGCCAATGGCGCGCTGGCCGATGAACCGGAACTGGTGAACACCAAGCCGGAAAGCGACGGCTGGCTGTTCAAGGTCCTGCTGTCGGACGCCTCCGAACTGGAAGGCCTGATGGACGAGGCCGCTTACAAGGCATACGTCGACAGCCTCTGATGGCCGTAACGGGCACCCCGCAGGCATGGGATGCCAAGGCGTACGGGACGACGGGTTCGTTCGTTCCGGCGCTCGGACAGGCCGTGCTCGACCTGCTGGGGCCGAGGGAAGGGGAACGTATCCTCGACCTCGGCTCCGGCGACGGGGTGCTGACTGCGCGGATTGCCGAAAGCGGGGCCGAAGTGCTCGGCTTTGACGCCGATGCGGGCCTTCTGGACGGAGCCCGGGCGCGTGGGCTGACCGTGCGGCAGGGCGACGGGCAGGCGCTCGATTATGACGGCGAATTCGATGCCGTCTTCTCTAACGCGGCGCTGCACTGGATGCCCGATCATCCGACGGTCTATGCGGGTGTCCATCGCGCGCTGAAGCCCGGCGGGCGCTTTGCCTGCGAATGCGGCGGCTTCGGCAATATCGCCGCCATCCGCACTGCGATCCGCGCCGTTGCCGAAAAGCATGGTCAGGATCCGGTCGACCGCCAGAACTATCCGAGCGTTGCCCGCGCGACCCGCGAACTCGAAGCGGCCGGTTTCCGCGTCGATGCCATCGCGCTCGTGCCGCGCCCGACGCCATTGCCTGATGGCATGGCCGCCTGGCTGAATACCTTCCGCCACGGCTTCTTCGATCAGCAGGACGGCGAGGCGATGATCGCCGAGACCGTCCGCCTGCTCGCCCCGCAATTGCAGGACCCGGACGGCAACTGGACCGCCGATTACGTCCGCCTGCGATTCCTCGCCTTCAAGGACTGAGACCCGAAAATGAGATATCTCCCTCTCACTCCCAACGACCGCAGCGAGATGCTGGCCACGATCGGCGCCGACACGGTCGACGACCTGTTCCGCGACGTGCCCGATGGCGTCCTCAACGCCGAGATCTCAGGCCTGCCCGCTCATGCCAGCGAGATGGCGGTCGAGCGCCACATGAAGAAGCTGGCGGCCAAGAACCTGTCGGCGGCTGACGCTCCCTTCTTCCTGGGCGCGGGTGCCTATCGCCACCATGTCCCTGCCAGCGTCGATCACCTGATCCAGCGCGGCGAGTTCCTGACCGCCTACACACCCTATCAGCCTGAAATCGCGCAGGGCACGCTGCAGGTCCTGTTCGAGTTCCAGACGCAGGTCGCGCGCCTGTTCGGCACCGACATCGCCAATGCCTCGATGTACGACGGGTCTACCGCGTGCTGGGAAGCGATCGCGATGGCCGCGCGCATCACGCGCCGCGACGGCGTGGTGATCGGCCCGATCCACCCGCACTACCTGTCGACCGCAAAGACCATGGCGAAGTTCACCAAGGACGAGATCCGCGAGCTTTCGCCCGCGCTGATCGCAGATGCCGGTGACGACGCGATGATCGACATGATCGACGACAAGACCTCGTGCGTCGTCGTCCAATATCCTGACATCCTCGGCCGTATCCCCGATCTGGCGAAAATCGCCGACGCCGCGCACGACAAGGGCGCGCTGCTGGTCGCCGTCGTGACCGAGCCGGTCGCACTGGGCCTGCTCGAAAGCCCCGGTTCGCTGGGTGCGGACATCGTCGTGGGTGAGGGGCAGTCGCTGGGCGTCGGCCTCAACTTCGGCGGGCCGTACCTCGGCCTGTTCGGTGCTCGTGAAAAGTACGCCCGCCAGATGCCGGGCCGCCTTTGCGGTGAGACCGTGGACGCCGACGGCAAGCGCGGTTTCGTGCTGACGCTTTCTACGCGCGAGCAGCATATCCGCCGCGAAAAGGCGACGAGCAACATCTGCACGAACTCCGGTCTCTGCGCGCTGGCGTTCTCGATCCACATGACGCTGCTGGGCGGTGAAGGGCTCGACAAGCTTTCGCGCATCAACCACGCCCGTGCGGTCAAGGCGGCGGGCAAGCTGGCCGCGATCGACGGGGTCGAACTGGTCAACGAAGGCGGGTTCTTCAACGAGTTCACCCTGCGCCTTGTCGGCCACGATGCACGTGAAGTTGCGCTGCGCATGGCGAAGCGCGGCATCCTGTCGGGCGTGGCCTTGAGCCGCCTCTATCCCGACTCGCTCGACTTGTCCGAAGGGCTGGTCGTCTGCGTCACCGAAACCTGCAGCGACGAGGATGTCGACGCCCTCGTTGCCGCTCTTGCGGAGGAACTCGCATGAACGCCCCGAACAAGAGTGGTTGGAAGCCTGAAATGGGCGAAGCTGGCAGTGGTCCCGTAGCCAAGACCGCCAGCGGCGATGCTGGGCTTGCGCTGGAAGAAGCGCTGATCTTCGAACTGGGCGGTACCGGAAAGTGCGGCGTCGATTTCGACGAGGAACCGGGCGACGTCAGCCCCGCGCTGGCGAAATTCGCGCGCAAGGCACCGGTCGATCTGCCCGCGCTGACCGAACCGGAAGCGGTGCGGCACTACACGCGCCTGTCGCGTCAGAACTATGCCATCGACCTTGGCCCGTTCCCGCTGGGGTCGTGCACGATGAAGCACAATCCGCGTCTGAACGAGGCGATGGCCCGTCTGCCCGGTTTTGCCGACATCCATCCGCTTCAGCCGATGGACACGGTGCAGGGCGCCTACGAAGTGATCGAACAGCTGGCCGACTGGCTCTGCAAGCTGACCGGCATGGAAGCCGTCGCCATGAGCCCGAAGGCAGGCGCGCATGGCGAGCTTTGCGGCATCCTTGCGATCCGCGCCGCGCTCGAAGCGCGGGGCGATGCGCGCGAGGTGATCCTCGTGCCCGAATCCGCGCATGGTACCAATCCGGCGACCGCGGCCTTCGCTGGCTACAGGGTCGAGAACATCCCGGCGACGAAGGACGGACGTGTCGATCTTCAGGCGCTGAAGGACAGGCTTGGTCCCGACGTTGCGGGCGTGATGATCACCAACCCCAACACCTGCGGCCTGTTCGAGCGCGACATGAAGGCCATTTCCGACGCGGTCCACGCCGCGGGCGGGTTGGTCTATTGCGATGGCGCGAACTTCAACGCCATCGTCGGCAAGGTGCGCCCCGGCGACCTTGGCGTCGATGCGATGCACATCAACCTGCACAAGACGTTCTCCACCCCGCACGGCGGCGGCGGTCCGGGTTCTGGGCCGGTTGTCCTGTCCGAACTGCTCGCGCCTTTCGCGCCAATCCCCTTCGTCCGCCGCGACGAAAAGGGCCGGCTGCGGATGGTGGAAGAGCGCGGCGCCAAGGATCACCTGCCGCAGACGTTCGGCCGCATGACCGCGTTCCACGGCCAGATGGGCATGTTCACCCGCGCGCTGACCTACATGCTCAGCCACGGTGTCGATGGCCTTCGCCAGGTGGCGGAAGACGCGGTACTGAACGCGAACTATGTCCTGCGCAGCCTTGAAGGCGATCTCGACGCGCCGTTCGGCGATGCCGGTCCCTGCATGCACGAGGCTCTGTTCAGCGACGAGAACCTGCCTGACGGGTTCTCCACGCTCGACATCGCGAAGGGCCTGATCGACGAGGGTTTCCACCCGATGACGGTCTATTTCCCGCTCGTCGTTCACGGCGCGATGCTGGTCGAACCGACCGAGACCGAGAGCAAGGCCGGGCTCGACCGCTTCATCGCTTCGATGAAGAGCCTGACCGCCCGCGCCAAGGCCGAGGACGAAAGCCTGAAGAGCGCGCCGCACTATGCGCCGCGCCGCCGGCTCGACGAAACGCGCGCTGCGCGCAAGCCGGTGCTGACCTACAAGGGTGAAGGTGTCCCGCCCGGGACGCCCAGCCTATCGGAAATCGGCGGAAGCTGAACGATTGCCGCCACCCGCGCGGCTTGGCATAAGCCGCGCGGGAAGGGGCCGGACTTGATACAGCGGATCACGAACCTGTTTGCCGTGTGGACCGTGCTGGGCGTTGCCTGGGCGTGGTTCTCTCCGGCTGATTTCGCGTGGGTCACGGACGGTTCGATCCGCCCGCTGGGCCAGCCGCTGATCCCGGTGATGCTGGGCGTCATCATGCTGGGCATGGGGCTGACGCTTACGGTGGCCGACTTCCGCCGCGTCGCGAAGATGCCCCGCGCGGTGATCGCGGGCGTAGTGCTGCAATTCACGGTTATGCCGCTTTCGGGTGCGGTTCTGGCGGGGCTTTTCGGGCTTTCCAACGGCCTTGCGGTCGGCCTGATCCTCGTCGCCTGTTGTCCGGGCGGCACGGCGAGCAATGTCATCGCCTATATGGCGCGGGCCAATGTCGCGCTGTCGGTGTCGATGACGATGGCTTCGACGCTGGTGGCGATTGCGCTGACGCCGCTGCTGACCGGCTGGCTGGCGGGCGTCTATATCGAGATCGACCGCTGGAACCTGTTTCTCGACATGGTCTCGGTCGTGCTGGTGCCGGTGATCGTGGGCGTGGCGCTGGCGCGTTACCTGCCGGGTCTTACGCGGCGGATCGTGCCGGTCGCGCCGATCGTATCGATCGTCTTCGTGGTCCTGATCGTCGCCGGAATTGTCGCGAAATCGAAGCCGCTGATTGAAGCTAATGCTGGTGTCCTGCTGGTCGCCTTGCTCGCTCTTCATGCCCTGGGTTTCGGGCTGGGCTGGTTGATGGCGCGGGTACTGGGTTTCATGCGCGACGATCTGCGGACCATTTCGATAGAGGTGGGCATGCAGAACTCCGGCCTTGGCGCGAGCCTTGCCTCGACCCCCGCATTCGCCCGCCAGTTCGTCGATCCGATGCAGGCCGCGCTGGCCCCTGTTCCCGCAGCGATCTCGGCCGTCTATCACGTCGTCATCGGCAGCCTTCTCGCAGCCCTGTGGCGCAGGGAAGTGAAGGCGACCACACAAGAGGTGATCACGGCATGAGCATTTTCAGCGTCGACAAGGACAGCGCACAGGTCCGCTTCCCTCCGCCGCTGGTGTTCTTCGGGTTCCTGATGATCGGGCGGGTCATCAACGACTGGTTCGGCCTCAATCCGGCGATTCCCGGCATCGTTCGCTGGGTGCTGGGCGGCGGAGCGATAATGGCGGGCCTCGTCGTGATCGTGCTTGCCCTGCTGCGGTTTCGGCGGTCGGGCAACAATCCGGAACCGTGGAAGACCGACACCGTCTTCGTGGCCGAGGGCATATATCGGCTGACGCGCAACCCCATGTATCTCGGCATGGCGCTGGTCTGCTTCGGCATCTCGGTGGCCATGAATTGCCTTGGGGGGCTGTTGACGCTCCCGCTCTCGATCATCGCGGTTCAGACGTTCGTGATCCGGCGCGAGGAGGCTTGGTTGTCGCAGCGCTTCGGAAAGACATACGAGGAGTATCGCCGCCGTGTCCGACGCTGGATCTGATCCGAAGCCGTTCGAGCTGACCGACGGGGCGGCAAAGCAATACGCCCCTGCGACCGAACGTAACAGCGAACCTATTGCCAGTGTCTTGCGCACGATCCTGCCTGAACGCGGTGTCGTGCTCGAAATCGCGAGCGGGACGGGCGAACACGCGGTCCATTTCGCACGCGCCTTTCCTGCGCTTGAATGGCAGCCGACCGACGTATCCGATGCGGCGCTCGCCTCAATCGCTGCTTGGCGTGCGGAAAGCGGTCTGGCGAATGTCCGGGAGCCGCTGCCTCTCGATCTCATCGACGGCAGCTGGCCGGTCGATCATGCCGACGCGATCTTTTGCGCGAACATGGCGCATATCGCTCCGTGGGAAGCGACTGTCGGGCTGTTTGCAGGGGCAGGCGAAGTTCTGGCTGATGGTGCGCCGCTGGCGATCTACGGACCTTTTATCGAGCGGGACCGCCCGACCGCCCCGTCGAACCTTGCCTTCGATGCCAATCTCAAGGCGCGCAACGCGAGCTGGGGCCTTCGAGAAATCGCGAGGCTGGATGAACTTGCCTCCGCAAATGGCCTCACTCGCGCCAGCCGCATCGAGATGCCCGCGAATAACCTCATGCTCGTCTATCGCCGCCAATAGAAAACGCCCGCCGGACCGGAGTCCGACGGGCGTTCGGCTAGCAACTTTTGCGCGCGATCAGTTGATCGCGTCTTCACCCGCTTCGCCAACGGACTCGATGTCCTGACCTGCACCCTTGACGGTGTTGCAAGCGGCGGCGGAGAGAGCGAGCGAACCAATAGCGGCGGCCATAGCGATACGACGGATCATGTAATTGTCCTTTCCAAGTGACTTGGAACCCAGAACGCCGTCCTTTCACATTGGTTCCATCAACGTGCTGCCGCCTCGTTACGCTGCTTGGCCAGTTTCTGTTCGCGCCAGACGATGATGCCGCCGGCAAGGATAACGATCGGTGCGCCCAGCCAAAGGCTTGCAGGGGGCAGGTTTTCGAAAATCAGCCAGCCGTAGGTCGTTGCCCAGATCAGCGCCATGTAATCCATGATGATCACGGTCGACACCGGCCCGAAACGCAGCGATGCGGTGAGCAGGAGCTGCCCGGCCACGCCAGACACGCCGATGCCGAGAAGGACGAGGATATCGCCTGCATCTACGTTCCAGTCGTAAAAGAGCGAAACGATGAAAAGGACCGGCGTTCCGAAGATCGCGAACCATGTCACGATGGCGACCGAATCCTCGGTCTTCGTGAGGTCGCGGATCTGGATGGAGATCAAGGCCACCATGAATGCGCCGCCGATTGCGACCAGCGCGCCGAACATTGGGACGGTCGCATGAAACGGATCGGCGACGAGCGCCACGCCCACAAAGCCCAGCGTCGCCGCCAGCCAGCGCCACTTGCCGACGTGTTCGCGCAGCAGCAACGCCGACAGGACAACCGCGAACATCGGGCTGGTAAAGCTCAGCGTGGTCGCCACGGCGAGCGGCAGAAGGGTAGGGGCGGCAAAATTGAGGACCATCCCGATCGTGCCCGTACCCGCGCGGAATGCATGACTGCCGATGCGGTCGGTGCGCATGATGTGCAGCTTACCCCGCATTGCGAGCCAGCCGAGAAGGATCGGAATAGTCAGAGCCTGACGCGCCAGCAGCATGTGCGGCAAATCGATCCCGCGCGTTTTTCCCAGCTTCACCAGCATGAGCATGGTGGCCAGCGCGAGCCCCGCAAAGAAGCGTATCGCCAGCGCAAGAACGGGGCGATGCTGTGCTTCCGGCAACGGCAAGGTCGGGTTTGCGCTTTGCGGCATGTCGCGGCTATTGGGCGCGCACAGGGCCGCGATCAAGCGGCAATTCGCACTTGCGGCATCAGGTTATGAGCTTTGACTACCTTGTGAGCAGCGACGCCGGTCGCTGGACGATAATCGCGGTATCGGCGCTGCTCGTTGCCGCGCTCGCCTTGTTTGGCGATCGCCGGCGCATGAAGCGCAAGGCACCCGACAGCGTCGGCTGGGTGCCATGGACGCCGGTGTTCTTCGTGGCGCTTCTGGTCGCGGTGGTGACCGGTAGCCTTGCCCTCAAAACATGGATCGCGCCGGTCTGACCGACGCGATCCCAATGTTTCCAGACCTGAGAAAGCCTTACAGGCAGGACTGCAGGTAGGCCTTGTCGAAGCCGAACTGGCGCGCCTTTTCCAGCGTGTAGGGGCGCAGACCCGACGGGCGATGCTCGCCGATGATCTTGCCGTCCTCGCCTTCGTCCAGATATTCGTAGGTGAAGAGTTCCTGCGTGACGATGACGTCGCCTTCCATGCCGATAACTTCGGTGATGTTGGTCGTGCGGCGCGAACCGTCGCGGAGGCGCTTCACCTGAACGATCAGGTCGACCGAGTCGGCGATCTGCTTGGAAATCGCGGCCTTCGGGATCTTGATGTCGCCCATCAGGATCATGTTTTCCATACGGCCAAGGCATTCGCGCGGGCTGTTGGCGTGAAGCGTACACATCGAACCGTCGTGGCCCGTGTTCATGGCAGCCAGAAGGTCGAAACATTCCGCGCCACGAATTTCGCCCAGGATGATGCGGTCAGGACGCATACGCAGGGCGTTCTTCACAAGGTCGCCGATGGTGATGGCGCCTTGGCCTTCAAGGTTCGGCGGACGCGTTTCGAGCGGCAGCCAGTGCGGCTGCTGCAGACGAAGTTCGGCCGCGTCTTCGATGGTCAGAACGCGCTCGCCCGGGTCGATCATTTTCGACAAGGCGTTGAGCATCGTCGTCTTACCCGAACCGGTACCGCCAGAGATGACGATGTTCATGCGGCTGGCGCCCGCAATCTTGAGGCAGGTCGCCATCTTGTCGCTCATCGAACCGAAGTCGCGGAGCATGTCGATCGTGATCGGCTTTTCCGAGAACTTACGAATCGAGATCGCCGTGCCCTTGAGGCTGAGCGGCGGGACGATGACGTTGACACGTGAACCGTCCTTGAGACGGGCGTCGGCAAGCGGCGTGGTCTGGTCGACGCGGCGGCCGACCTGGTTCACGATGCGCTGCGCGATCTGGAACAGGTGCTGTTCGTCGCGGAACTTAATCTTGGCGAGCTGCAGCTTGCCGCCCTTTTCCACGTAGGTCTGGTTCGGGCCGTTGACCATGATGTCCGACACGTCAGGGTCGTGGAGCAGCTCTTCGAGCGGACCGAAGCCCAGCAATTCGTCGACCAGCACCTTTTCCAGCGCGAACTGTTCGCGGCGGTTCAGCGTGATCTTCAGCTCGGCCAGCACCTCGAGGATGATGGGGCGGAATTCTTCGGAAAGCTCGTCCTTCGTCAGCGTCGCGGCCGCTTCGGGGTCGACACGTTCGAGAAGGCGGGGAAGGACCTGTTCCTTGATGCGGTGAACGCTGGCCTCGAATCCTTCGACGACGGCTTCACCGGCATGTTCGGCGGCCGCACGCTCTGCAAGACGGGCAAGCGCCTCTTCTTCCGGGGTGGATGCAGTCGGCGGCGGCGGCGGGAACTGGTCGTCATCCATCGGCGGCGGCGCCGGCGGCTGCGTACGCAGCGGCTCTGCCCCCTTCATCGGCCTAGCGACACCGAAGGCGGGGCGTCCTCCCCCGTTTCCGTTCATTCCGTTACGACGGCCGAAAGCGTTCATTCCAAGTCCTCGATCAGCGTTCCGCAACCCTTCAGGGCAGCGGGCGAACTGGACTATCGCTACATAGGGCAAATTTTTGGTTAACATTCTGGCGGATCGCCAGGCTTGAATTTTTGAAGTGCTCTCGCGTCTCTAGGGTCGTGCCGAGCTGAAAACGCGCTTCGCCCGGCTGAGGCGCTGTATCAACGGATAAAGCGATTTCGACGCGCGTTCGAGGGTGCGGACCAGTAGCCAGTTCGGCGCCCTATCAAGTTTTTCGTAGATCTCGGCATGTGGAGCGCCCTCGATTTGCCCAACAAAGCGGCAACCCAGTAATGGAGCGATTTTACGAAACGTAAAATGCAAGTGAAGCGCACCCGGGTAATGACAGGCGATCATCGGAAGAAAACAATTTGCGGTGATGATGTGGTTGCCCGGCTTGAGCTTCGACAGCAGTTCCCCAAAGAGGCCGAGGGGATCGGTAACGTGTTCAAGAACGTCCTGCGCCAAGATCAAATCGGCATCTTCGGATACCTGTGAAGCGTAGGAAATACCTGATTTTTTGGCGAGAGCGCGTGCTAGCTCGCTGGGAAACGGTTCGATCACTTCAATCTCCGCCCCCGGTACAGAATTCTTGATCGATCGTGCCAGTGATCCGAACCCGCCGCCAAAGTCGGCAATACGCTTTGCTCGAAGATCCTTTGTTGTGGCAGCGATCGCTAGGCGGTGTTGGCGTGATTCTGGATCGATCTCCGTAAAAATACCGTTCAACAGCCAGACCGGCGATGAGTAGAAACGACCCATCTGCTCAGACTGGTCAGGGCGATAGCCAGCGCCAGTCCGCTGCCATTCGCTATCCATAAGCAGCCAGACCTGTTCGACTTCTTCGAGTGCGGCCCAGTTATGGGCGAGAAAGTCGTGCTGATCGTCGGTGAGCGCGCCGCGCACTTCGAATTCGTCGATCTTGTTGGCGAGCGCATTGGAAATCAGTCGCGCAACGTTCGGGTCATAGAGCATTTCGAAAGTACCTGATAATCCTTCTCAGCGCGCGGCGATGGAAAGAAATGCGCAGATGTTGCTTGATACGCGCTAACGCCAATTCATTCTCACGAATTTCGTCCGGCAGCGTCAGCGCCGAACCCTGATCGCATAGCGTCGCCTGTTCAATCCCGATGCCGCAGTTTTCGCCGGTTCCATCGTGTCCGATGTTTTCAACCAGACTGCGTGCAGGGTTCAGGCAAAGCCCGCCACGGCGAAAGATGGTTGCGTACCAGAAGATGGCCCAAGTCCGTCGGCGCTCGGCCAGATTGTCCCTTATCTGCTCATGAAAGTCGTGAAAACCATCCAGATTAAAAGCCTTTTTCTGTGCTGCACTGAAGGGCTTGCGCAATTCGGCAGACCTGTCGAAAGCGCTCCAGCGGTCAGCCCAGGTGGCCCAGCCCCAACAGTTCATGACCCGGTAAAAGAACGCATCTTCAAGACCATCGGTTTCGATCGGGTAGGTCCATCCGCTGATATGCCAGACCTGCGGGGAATTTTCATAGCGGTTCAGGGCAGCATTCATGAAGCTGAGGAAATGAGGCGCTGTGACCAGATCATCTTCGACCACGATCACTTTGCCGTTCTGTGAAACGACCTCGCCAACGCCGGAGATGATGTTGTCTGCAAGGCCGATATTACTTTCACGGCGGATAAGCCGAACGGAGCGAAAACCTTTTGTGTCGGCAACCACCTCGGCAGTCGCATCGCAAGCCGCCTCATCGATTTCGGTGCGCGGGCCGTCTTGAAAGACGATCAGGTCGGTGTCGCATGCAAGATTGTTGGCCGCCAGCGCATCGAGTGTGCGCTGCGTATGTTCGGGCCGGGAGTATGCGAACATGGCGACAGGCGCATATCGCGTTCGATCGTCCCGTTCGGTCACGCCTCCGCGCTCCGCAAACCGTTCCAGAGGTCAATGCTCCGGCGCAAGAGATAGAGCGGATTGGCAGACGCGATCATGATCCAGCCTGCCTCACGGAGCCACGGGAACAGAAAGCATGTACCTACTCCGGCGACGAAATAGGAAACAAGCGTCGCCACTGCGGCGCCAACGCCGCCAAACGGCGGTATCAGCGTTAGGTTAAGACCAATGTTCAGGACAGCTCCAGTGGCAGTGCCAAGCGGGGCGGTCCAGAACCAGCCGTGCAAGGTCAGGTAACCCGTTCGCGCGACGCCAAGCCCCACACTGGGGAGGGCGAGAGCAAGAAGAGCGATCATGGGAATGGCATCGTTGTAGGAGGGGCCAAGAAACAGCTCGGTGACGAGTGCTCCGAACGCTGTCACTCCGATAGCGGCCAGGGACATAGCAGCTATCATAAAACCGAATAACGATTTTAGGCTCGCCGCGAACCGGGCCTGGTCTTGGGTCTGGTACGCCCTGACAACGGCCGGAAAGAAAGCGGCCTGAATTGCCATCGGTATGAAAAGCGCACTGTCCGAAATTCGCACCGCGACCGTATATGAACCCAGTTCCGTCAAGTCCGCCATCTGGCCCAGCATGACCTGATCGATCCGCATGTAGATTGCCGAAGCGATACTGGCCAATAGGAGCGGGAAACTCGATTTCAGGAAATAGCGAAAAAGATCCGGGTCGAAGCGGAGAGCCCCGGTCCCGCGGGTTACGACTAGAAACAGGATGACTGCGGCGGCACCCAAAGCGAGCGCTTCGCCCGAGCGGACCAGTATGAACGCCCCCATAGGCTGCCGAGAAGCTATGCAGCTAAGGATAACAAAAGTGGCGATAAGCGTCACGATCGCACCCGCTGTAACGATTAGTTTTGGTCGCTCGATCGCATTGAAAAACACACTCAAACTCTGAAAGGGCAGGGCAAGTACGGAAAGCAAGGCAATGGCAACGAGTTCGACGCTGGTCCCTTCCGGGTTTGGAAGAACCGACATCGTCACGATGCAGGCTGCTACAGCTAGGATCGCGCCTGGCACACGCAAAGCGAGCACCGTGGTTAATAGTTGTCTTGCCTTGGCTCGATCCTCGACGATCTTTTGCGTTACCGCCTGATCTAGACACGTCAGCGCCAGGGGCGCAAAGACCGCAACAAGGCCAAGAATATAGCCGTAGGCCCCGAATTGATCGGCACCAAGATAGCGGGCGAGGAGGATCGTCACCACGAATCCGGCCGCTAGCCGGAATACTCGCTCTCCACCCAGCCAACCAAAATTCGTGAACTGCTGCTTCAAGACATTTCCTGAACAAGTCTGGTGATCATCGTTTGGCGCAATATTGGTGCAGGAATAAATTATAGTTAAGATTTTGGTTATAAGGCTGCCCAAGGCCCAAAAACCGATAGGGAAACGCGCGTGAATTTGAATCCAGTGTATCGGCTCTATGGTGCAGTTTTTGCAAGACCTGCGCTCTATAAGCTGAATCGTTTTCTCTATAATCTTTCGCTGAGGGGACTGGGCATCCTCAACTGGGAGAACGAGAATCTACAGGGCGAAGTTGCGGTTTTGCGCCGGGTTCTTTCGCATGCGCCAAGCGGGGCCGTAGTATTCGACGTCGGCGCAAACGTGGGGAAGTATTCCGAGAAAGTGCTGGAAGCCGCTCCTCATGTTAACCTCCACGCGTTTGAGCCTTCGCCCACTGCGTTCAACGCGCTACAAACGAGGCTTGAGGGAAAGAAGCTCGAATGCGTCCAGTCGGCAGTTGGTCTCACTAATGGAACAGCAAAACTTTACGACTATGCTTCCGGCGATGGCTCTGGGCACGCCACTTTGCAGGACAATGTAATCGAGCGTGTCCACGGTGGAGTTTCTCAAGCCGTAGAGGTGCCACTTCTCCGTCTCGATACGTACATCGCTGCAAACGACATAGAGTCGATCTATTGGATGAAGATCGATGTTGAAGGCAGGGAAATGGACGTGCTCGATGGCTTGGGTTCGCTGATCGAGGACGGATTTCCGATAAGGTTCGTGCAGATAGAATTCAATGAAATGAATGTACTGAGTGGGACGTTCATGGAAGCGTTCTGCAACAAGCTGAAGGGGTATAGGGTCTTTAGGATCCTTCCCGGTGGAAGGTTGCTCGAAATCTCGGAAGAGATCGTCACGCTCCGCGAAATTTTTGCGTTTCAGAATCTTCTGTTCTGTTGTGAAGAAAACGCAATCGACCTTTGGTGATTTCGGTGCCGAAGGTTCTTCACGTCTGCCAATCGGATCGCATGGGAGGGGCGGCAATCGCTGCCCGTCGCCTAGTTAAAGCACAGCGAGATGCTGGCATCGACGCGCGCATGCTTGTCTTGGCAAAAACCGGTGTTGAGCCTTGGATCGAGCAGGTGGGTCTTCTTGGCAGAATCAAGGCGAGGCTGGCTCGCGTCGTGGCAAAACGAGTGCTGCAGCGGGATAGTTCACCTGCTGCCGGTTCCATGCGGACACTGGCGGTACTATCTACCGGCATTGGGGCCGCCGCCAACGCACTTGGACCGGACATCGTTCATTTGCACTGGCTGGGTGGCGAGGCCATGTCCCTGGCTGAATTTGCGGAGCTGACAGCGCCAGTTGTCTGGACCTGCCATGACCAGTGGGCCTTTTGTGGCGGAGAGCACTACACGCCAGACGACGCTTTCGTGACTGGCTATACCGATCGGAAGCGTGGTGACCTGGATGCCGTTACATTCACTCGCAAGAAACGCCTCTGGTCGAATTTTCGTCCGAGACTTGTCTGTCCAAGCGAATGGATGGCCGGTGAGGCGCAGCGGAGCAAGTTGGCTAAAGACTGGCCGGTAATCACGATTCCGAACACGCTCGATGTTGACGTTTTTTCGCCGGCGGATCGCGATGCTTCGCGCAGATCGTTGAGGCTGCCGGGCGGTAAGATATTGCTTTTCGGTGCGCAGGCGGGGGATGTCGATCCGCGCAAGGGATTTGATCTCCTAGAGATCGCGCTCGAGCAGATCGGTGAGAACCAGAATGTATCGCTAGTGACGTTCGGAGGTGCGGAAAGGCGGCAATCAATGGTCGCTGGGAAGACATGCTACGAGCTGGGGAGGTTGACGGATCAGCATGCGCTTGCGGCGCTTTACAGCGCGGCCGATCTTTTCGTGATTCCCTCCCGCGCTGACAATCTGCCAAACACGATGCTGGAGGCGCAGGCATGTGGACTGCGCTGTGTGGGCTTCGACCTTGGTGGCCTCGGAGATATCGTGACCGACCCGCGGCACGGAAAACTCGTTCCCCCGTTCGACACGGAGGCCTTGGCGCAGGCCATCGTGGGTAACCTTCAAAAATCTGATCGGATGGCGATCCGGCGGGATGCACTCGCCCGTTTCGGACCCGAGAAGGTCGTTGGGGAGCATCTGTATCTCTACCGAACATTGATGGAAGAGACTTGGTCGAATGCTCGATGAACCAGTAATTCCCTCGATTACCGTCGTAACGGCCGCCTACAACGCGATCGACGGGCTTCGCAAAACAACCGCTACCGTTGCCAAGCAGCATTCTGCCATGATCGAACACGTCGTCGTGGACGGTGGCTCGAGCGACGGGAGCCCGGCCTTCCTGGCTTCGCTCTCCTCGTCGGTCATCTATGTCAGCGAACCTGATCAAGGCATAGCCGATGCAATGAACAAAGGCATTGCAATGTCTAGCGGCGAATATGTCCTGATCCTGCAGGCTGGCGACATTCTGGCGCCCGGGACCCAAATCGATACAATAGTAGATGAACTGGACGGTAGCGACATCATCAGCTTCGACGTCCTGGTTACACATGCCGACGGCGACGTTCACTATCGTTCGCACGGGCTAGGTCCGAAGCTGGAAAGGTCGATGTCGGTACCCCACCAAGGCGCATTTGTGCGCCGTGATCTGTACGGGAGAATTGGTGGTTTCGATGCCAGCTACAGGGTTGGTATGGATTATGAATTTATGCTGCGCGCCAAACGCGCTGGGGCCTCCTGCAAGATTGTGAACCGCATCGTGGCAATTATGCCGGCAGACGGGATCAGCGCGCGTAGAGATTGGCCGAGTCTTTCGAGGCGGCTTGCTGAAAACCGGCGGATCCAGTCGCTCCATGCGCGCGGACTGAGGGACCGGATAATGCAGAAGGCATACTGGGCTTTATATCCGTTTTACAAGCGATTGCGTCATCTCGGCGGGGTGAGATGACTTCGCGGATTGCGTGATAGCTTTTACCCACTAAGAGAGGTCGCGCTGCGCGCTACCGTCGTCTCGAAGATGCGTTCCATTTCATCAAGCCAACGGCTCTCACTCAACGCTTCGACAGCACGTTCGCGGGCGGCTTTTCTCATATTCTCCAACTCGCCAGTCCCGGCTGCCTCCAGCATTCGAGAGCAGATGCTTTGGACATCTTCCGATCCATCGATCGGCAGAAAGGCATTTCCCGCACAGACTTCGCTAACAGCGCCGGCCCTTGCCCCGACTACAGGCGTTCCGCACGACAGGGCTTCTGCCGCCGAATAGCCGAAACCTTCCAGCTTCGATGGCATCAGGAGAAAGTCCGCATCCTGATATGCTGAGCGCAGTTCCTCTTTGGAGACACGCCCGCGATAGTCGCCATCGGGATAGGCGAGCCCCGCCTCTCCACCCGACCCTATGCATGTAAATCTGCAGCGATCGCCTAAGGTCGAAACGATCTTGTCGACGATCTCAAAACCTTTGCGACGAGAGGGCTTTCCCACGAACAGGAGGTTTAGCGGATCGTTCACCGAGCGCGCCGATCGGGTTGCAGGGGGTGTAAAATATTGAGTGTCGATGCCGTTGAATACGACATCCACGCCGCTGACTCCAAAGCACGCCTCGATGTCCAGGGCCGTACTTTTGCTTACGGCGACGTTGCGTGCTGATTGCCGCAGGGCGGACGATTCCATGGGCCAGACGAATGCGCGATGAAACAACTTTTGGGCAAACGTTTTGTCTTTTGAGAGCGACGGTGAATGAACGACGTGGTGATAGACTGTCACTATCGGTGCCTTGGCGCGTATCGCAGGAGAGTTCCAGCTATTTGCCAGGACTACGTCGCAGCCTTCTGGCTCCCTAAAGGGAGCCAGCCATGGGAAATATTGAAAGGCATGTGGGGCCAGATCGAGGTGAACATCATGACCTCGCTGCTCAAGTCCTGCTGCAAGCCGCCTGACGTAGACTTCCGCTCCCGTCCTAGTTGTTATGTATGGGAGCCAGATCTTCATGGGTGAATGCCGTAAGCGTCAGTTGTTTCTCGTGCGACGCGATCCCACGAATAAACCTGGCGCGCTGTCTCCACGCTTTGAGTGAGGAAATCAATGCGATCGCCCTTCGCCAAGGCAGTACAATTCATGATTGCCTCGGCCCATGCTTTCGAGTCACCGGCTTCGACGAGGTGGCCTGTCTTTCCCGCGATAATCGCATCGCGCAGTCCGTCGCGGTTTGCAGTAAGGACATAAGCGCCGCACGCCGCCGCTTCGGGTGCCACTAGGCCGAAGCCTTCGTATTCGCCGCTTTGGGTGGCTATATTCGGCACGATCACGCACATCGCATTGCGATAGGCGTCAATCAGGTCCTCGCCGTGCAGGCTGCCGAGGAAATTGACCCGCGGGTGATCGATTGCCGATTGCTCGCCCGTGTCCCAGCCAGTGCCAGCCACGTCCAGAATGACGCCCTCATCTATCAGAGGCAGCACCTCGCGCACGAACCAGCCGCAACCCTTTCGCTCGACCAGACGGCCGACAAACAGGATCCGCCCATTGTGCGACCCATCGGGGGCAGGGCCGGCAAGATCGGTGGCGAGAGGGACAACCACAGACCGGTCCCAACCGGTTTCGCGTAAAACTTCAGATGTCGCATGAGAGTTCGCGATCACAGTCGCCTTGCCCAGCAGTTTTGCGCCGAGCCGGAGATAGGCACCGTAGAGAGCTCCCTTCAGTCCGCCGCGCCGATGGTAGGCAACGTCGGTTCCGTGGGCCGACAAAGCGACCTTGGTACGAACGCCAAGAAGGGCCAGCAAACCGACGGGCCACAGCGCCATATCGCCAACATGCAGGATGTCAGGCGCTATCTTGCGCGAAAGAAAACGGGTCAGGACGCGGAAAGGAAAAGTCAGCAGAGCAATGACACCCGGCGGCATGCCATTGGCTTTGCCGCGGAGAGCAACGACCTCGACGGGTTCGATTGCAGCCAAAGCCTCGGTCAGGCGGAGCGAATAAGTCTCCATGCCGCCGACCGCTGGTGCCCACTTGCGGGTCACGAACATGATGCGTGGTTCGCTGCCGGGCACAGCTATCGCCTCAATACTGCGTGAACATTGCGCCTTCCGGCTCCGGTATGGCCGGAACCGGGAGGTTTACGCCCCAGCGCAAGAGGACCTGCCTTGTCGGATCGCGTTCGACAGTGTGCTCACCGCGGCTTAGCGTGACGACTTCACCCAAGGCGGCCGACTTTCCATCGATTGCCGTGCCTGAACCTTCGACCGTGTAGCGACCGGGCACCAGGACATCGATGGTCTCGAGCCCGCGTCCCGCCTCGACCGTCTTGCCCGCGACGAAGATGCCGCTCCAGTGCGGAATGTAGTTTTCGCGCAGGGCCGCCACGTCTTCGGGCAGCAGCTCTTCCTCACTCGGCATGTCGAGCAGCGCGTGGGCCAGCGTTGCGCTGTTGGCGATCACCATCGGGACGACGTGCGTTTCCATCGCGCGTTTGTAGCGCGGTTTCCCTTGCGCGTAATAGCCGGCAAGGCCCCAACCGGTGGAGAACGTGGGCACGGCGCGATCGAACCGCCCGACCATGCCGCTATTGTCGATGTAGGTCACCGGCTCTGCAAAGATCTCGTAAGCTCCGCGTTCGAGCGCGATCTGGTTCTTCGCAGGCTGGCGATCTTCGTTCAGCAGGACCAGCCCGATGCTGGCGCCGATGACGATCATGACCAGCTTCATGCCGTAACGCTCGACGAACCAGGCCAGGCCCAGCGCGATCACGGGCATGGCAGGGGCCAGCGTGAAGACGAAGTTGTAGGGATAGGAATTGCGATAGATCGCCGCGGTCAGGAATGGCACCATCAGCAGGACGATAGCGACCCGCGCTTCCCACGCCTTTTCTCGGCCAAACCATTGCCACAGGCCGACCCCGATCGCGATCGGTACGTATGGGGCCTTGCCGAGCTGCGAGAGCAGGTATCCGCCTTCGGGAAAGAGCCCGGAACCGAACATCCGGTCGAGGGATGCAAGGGCAAGCCGCTGGAGCGGTGCGGCCTTGGTCAGAATGCCGGTCTCGCCCAGCGGCGAGGCAAGGAACAGCGAGCCCCCGACAAGCGCGGCACCCAGCCCGCAGAATATCGCGAGACGCAAGGGGCGGGCGATCTCGGCATGACGCCACATCAGCGCGCCGAGTATCGGGAAGCCGTAGAACACCGACTTGATGGTGCAGGCCAGCGCAAGGATCAGCAGGGCCGCAGACAGCAGCAACCAGCCAAGGCGCAGCGGCCTTGCCAGTACGACCCACAGTGCGCCCATGCCCAGCGCCGTCGCCAGCGGGTCTGCACGCAGGACCAGCATGTTGGTCATGACATAACCGGCACCGGCATAGGCGAGCACGGTCAGCAGCGCCTGTGGACGCAGTACGAAAGCGCGAGCGCAGCCATAGACCGCAAGCAGGATCGCGATCTCGCACGGCACCACCAGCAAGCGGATGACGCGAATGTCGCTGGTCGCAAGCTCGGTCGTGCCCGGAACCCATGAGAACAGGGGAAGGAACGGCGACTGGAGCAGCGACACATTCTCGCCGCCCGTGTACCGGACGATCTGGCTGAAGTGGAAGAACTCGTCCCAGTTGATCGCACGCGTGAAGATCATCGCGATCTGCAGCGCGACAAGGGCGAGGACCGCGATCAGCGGCCAGGTGCTGCACGCTTCGGTATCGCGTGTGGGCGGGGGAGCAGCGACCGGTTGTGCCGGCATGGCGGCGCTCGCCATCAACGGCCCCGGTGGCTCGTCAGCGAGACGACGTCGGCGCTTTCGCCCTCGTCATGGCCTGGGCGTTCGCCGCCCTTGGCTAGCTGCTCTTCCAGCTTCCGCAGCTTGAAGAGCGTGGCCTCCATCAACTTGCGGTTGGTGGCGATGAGGTCGGCCAGAATGCCCATCACCGCGACCAGCGTGCCCAGCATCAGCAGCGATCCGCCGATGATCAGCGACTGGACATGCCCGTTGCCGTCCCCCGCAAGGTAGAACCACACGAAGCGCATGATCGGCAGCAGGCCGACGAAGGCGAGCATCAGGCCAAGCCCGACGAAAACGCGCAGGGCGTTGTGCGTGGTATAGGCCCGCGTGATGGTGACACCGGTCTGCGAGATAAAGCGCGGGATGGACTTGAACAGGCGCGAGGGGCGCGGTGTGCGGTGCGTGCGCACAGGCACGCTCTTTACCGCCATGCGCTTGCGACCCGCCTGGATCAGCATGTCGGTGGTATAGCTGAACTCGGTCGTGATCGTCAGCTTCTGCGCAGCCTCGCGGCTGATGGCGCGAAAGCCGCTGACGGCATCGGTGATCGTCGTACCCGAAGCGCGGCGCACGACGGCACTGCCGAGGCGCTGGAGACGGCGCTTGAAGGGACCGAAATGCGCATTGTCGGCAACGCCGCGGTCGCCGATCACGATGTCGGCTTCGCCGCGCAGGACCGGCTGGACCAGTTCGGCGATATCCGCGCCTTCGTACTGGCCGTCGGCGTCGGTGTTGACGATGATGTCGGCGCCGGCCTTCAGCGCGGCGTCGATGCCGGTCTGGAATGCGGCGGCAAGCCCGCGGTTGCGGCGGTGGCTGACGACGTGGTGCACGCCCCACTGGCGGGCGACGCCTGCGGTATTGTCGCTGCTGCCGTCGTCGATCACGAGGATCTCGATCTCGTCGATGCCGGGGATCGAACGCGGCAGCGCGGCCAGCGTTTCCGGCAGGTGATCCGCCTCGTTCAGGCAGGGAATCTGGATGATGAGCCGCAAGGTGTTCTCGCCCCCGAAAATTGCGCGCAATCAGAACTCTTGCAGCCGTGATCGGACAATTGCCTTAAGAAATGGCTAACCACGATGGGTCGCAGCTGACTGGAAAGCGCTTTTTCATGGCGCTAGAAGTGGATCGCCCCTTGGCGCTCAACGAAAAGGCACCTTCGCTTGCAATACGACGAACGACGCGGAGTGCTGCTCGCGGTCTTCGGATATGTCCTGCTGTCGCTTGGCGACGGCGTGCTCAAGTCAGTGGCTGGCGCATGGGCGACGACTGCGATCGGGGCCCTGCGCTATGCGATGGGGGCGATCTTTCTTGGTATCGCGCTCTGTTCGCGGGAGGGCATCTTGGGGTTTCGGCCGAAAAGACCATGGGTTCATCTGATGCGCGGGGGCGGGGTGGCGTTGGCGATGGCCTGTTTCGTCACTTCGTTGCGTTTCATGCCGTTGATCGACGCGACGGCGATCGGCTTTACGAGCCCGATCATTACTGCACTGCTTGCCGCGCTGTTCCTGCGCGAGAAGGTTACCCCGATGACCTGGTTCGCGACGTTTCTGGGCTTTGCGGGCGTACTCATCGTGTTGCGGCCCAGCCTGCTGGATCTGGGTTTTCTCGCTCTCCTTCCGCTTTTCGCGGCATTCGGCATGAGCACATTGGTGATCGGAAACCGCATGGCTGCAGGGGAGGGGAGTGCTCTTTCCATGCAGTTTCATGTCGCGGCACCAGCGGCCGTGTTCCTGACGCTGTTCGCTGCGCTCGGGCATTGGTCTGGCGTGACATTCCTGCATGTCGATGGCCTGCCGGGGGCGGATGTCGTTACAGCGGTGCTGATTGTGACGTGCACGGCAACGATGGCCCACTGGCTGATCTATCTTGCCACGACGAAGTCGGACGCCTCGACCGTTGCCCCTTTGACTTACGTGCAGGTCCTCGTTGCCGGGCTCATCGGCTGGATAGTTTTTGAGCATCGTCCCGATCTGGCGGCAATTCTTGGCATCGCGATCATCATTCTTTCGGGGCTGATCGTTTGGAACTCACGCGGGGCCAGGTCGCTGGCGGATGAGGCGGGATGAGCTAGCCAGGATGAGCGAGAGCGTCCACTGCTGGCTGTGTGAGCGGCCGATCGGAAGTCGCTACGAACTGCACCACCCGGTCCCGAAAAGCCGCGGCGGGCGAGAGATCGTGCCGCTGCATCGCATCTGCCACCGTACGCTCCACGCGCGGTTCACGAATGCGGAACTGGCACGGATCGGGGCGGACGTTGCGGCGCTGCGCGCCGATGAAGAGATTGCTCGCTTCATCCGCTGGGTCGCGGACAAGCCGCCCGACTTTCACGCGCCGACCCGTAAGCCTAAACGTTAGAGTCGAATAGCAGAAGGCCCGGCATCCCATGGGGGAGCCGGGCCTTCGGATTTCGGCAGAGCCGTCAGGGTCTGAAATCAGCCCTCGACGTGCTCGGCAAGGACCGTCAGGCCAGCATCGCCGACTTCGGCAAAGCCACCCTGAATCATGATCGTTTCCGGAGCGGCGCCCGCGGTCTTGAAGACCTGCAGCGCGCCGTCGCGGATCGTCGACATGAAGGGCGAGTGCCCTTCAAGCACGCCGAACTCGCCTTCCGACCCGGGGACGACCACCATGTGGACTTCCTCGGAGCGGACTAGCTTGGCTGGCGTGACGAGTTCGAAGTGCAGCGCCATGATCAGGCGTCCTCGGCCAGCTTCTTGGCCTTTTCGATGGCCTCGTCGATGCCGCCCACCATATAGAATGCCGCTTCCGGCAGGTGGTCGTACTCACCGTCGACGACGGCCTTGAACGACTTGATGGTGTCTTCGATCTGCACGAACTTGCCCGGGATGCCGGTGAAGACTTCGGCAACGTGGAACGGCTGCGAAAGGAACTTCTGGATCTTGCGGGCGCGAGCGACGGTGAGCTTATCCTCTTCCGAAAGCTCGTCCATGCCGAGAATGGCGATGATGTCCTGAAGCGACTTGTACTTCTGGAGGGTCTCTTGGACCTTGCGAGCCGTGTCGTAGTGCTCCTGGCCGACGACGCGCGGTTCGAGAACGCGGCTGGTCGAGTCCAGCGGGTCGACCGCCGGGTAGATGCCGAGTTCGGAAATCGCACGGTTCAGCGTGGTCGTCGCGTCAAGGTGAGCGAACGAGGTAGCAGGGGCCGGGTCGGTAAGGTCGTCGGCGGGAACGTAGATGGCTTGGACCGAGGTGATCGAGCCCTTGGTCGTCGAGGTAATGCGTTCCTGCAGCTGGCCCATGTCGGTCGACAGGGTCGGCTGATAGCCCACGGCCGAAGGAATACGGCCGAGGAGCGCCGACACTTCTGCACCTGCCTGCGTGAAGCGGAAGATGTTGTCGACGAAGAACAGGACGTCCTGGCCTTCCTGGTCGCGGAAGTATTCGGCCATCGTCAGACCCGACAGGGCGACGCGGGCACGTGCGCCCGGGGGCTCGTTCATCTGGCCGAAGACGAGAGCAACCTTCGAACCGTCCGAAGTGGCGTTGCCGTCGGCGTCCTTGGCGATAACGCCTGCGTCGAGGAACTCGTGGTAAAGGTCGTTACCTTCGCGGGTGCGTTCACCAACGCCTGCGAACACGGACACGCCGCCGTGGCCCTTCGCGATGTTGTTGATCAGTTCCTGGATGAGAACGGTCTTACCGACGCCGGCGCCGCCGAACAGGCCGATCTTGCCGCCCTTTGCGTAAGGCGCGAGAAGGTCGATGACCTTGATGCCCGTGACGAGGATGGCGGCTTCGGTCGACTGGTCGATGAATTCCGGTGCCTCGGCGTGGATCGGTGCGGTCATGTCCGCGCCGACGGGGCCCATTTCGTCGATCGGCTCGCCGACGACGTTCATGATGCGGCCAAGGGTCTTGGGACCGACGGGGACCGAGATCTGCGAGCCGGTGTTGCGCACGGCCTGGCCGCGGGTCAGACCGTCGGTGCCGTCCATCGCGATGGTACGGACAGTGTTTTCACCGAGGTGCTGCGCGACTTCGAGAACGAGCGTGTTGTCGCCGTTCTGCGTTTCGAGCGCGGTAAGGATCGCGGGCAGTTCGCCTTCGAAGGTCACGTCGACGACGGCGCCGATGACCTGGCTGATCTTGCCCTGGGCGGGAATGTTGCTGGTGCTGTCGAGCACGGGTGCTGCGGTGGCCATGGTTGTTTCCTTGCCTGTATCTTACAGCGCTTCTGCGCCGAAGGTCCTTCGGTTGATGCTACAGCGCTTCCGCGCCAGCAATAATTTCAACGAGTTCGGTGGTGATCGCGGCCTGGCGGCTGCGGTTGTACTGGATGGTCAGCTTCTGGATCAGGTCGCCCGCATTGCGCGTCGCGTTGTCCATCGCGGTCATCGATGCGCCCTGTTCGGAGGCCGCGATTTCCAGCAGAGCGCCGAAAACCTGCGTCTTCACATAGCGGGGCAGCAGTTCCTCGAGGATTTCCTCTTCGCCCGGTTCATATTCCACGACCGCGCCGGCATCATCCGACGGGGCCGTTTCGGGAGCGGGGACGGGGACGATCTGCTGAACCGTCGGGTCCTGCGCCAGGGCCGACTTGAAAACCGGATAGACGAGGTGGGCGACGTCGAACTTGCCGTCTTCGAACATGCCGATGACTTCCGACGCGATCTGCTCGGCCTCTTCGAAGCCGGGTTCACGCACCTGCGAGGTGTCGAACTGGTTGCCGATCCGCTCGGGGAAGTTGCGCTTCAGCGGCGCACGACCCTTGCGGCCGACGAGGTACAGTTCGACGTCCTTGCCGTCGGCGATCAGCTGACGGGCCTTCTGGCTGGCAGCACGAACGATGTTCGCGTTGAGACCGCCGCACAGGCCCTTGTCAGTGTTGACGACGACGAGCATGTGGCGCTGGTCAGAGCCGGTGCCGGCCAGCAGCTTGGGGGCGTTGTCGCCGCCCACCTTGCTGGCAAGGCTGGCCATGACCGAGGTCAGACGCTCGGCATAGGGGCGGGCGGCTTCGGCCCGCGCCTGTGCCTTGCGCAGCTTGGCCGCGGCGACCATCTGCTTGGCCTTCGTGATCTTCTGGGTCGACTTGACCGAGGTGATCCGGCCCTTGAGTTCTTTCAAAGAGGCCATGACGGCTCCCTAGTTAAGTGTCTCGCGGGGTTCAGGCGAACTGCTTGGCGAACTTGTCGAGTGCGGCGACGGTCTTGTCCTTCGTCTCACCCTCGAACTTCTGCGTCGAGCGGATGTCACCGAGGACATCGGCATGCTCCGAACGCATGTAGCTCAGCATCTCGGCTTCGTAGCGGGTTACGGCGTCGACGGCGATGCTGTCGAGGTAGCCGTTGGTGCCGGCGAAGATCGAGACGACCTGTTCCTCGAACGGCAGCGGCGAGAACTGCGGCTGCTTGAGGAGTTCGGTCAGGCGCGCACCGCGGTTCAGCAGCTTCTGCGTTGCGGCGTCGAGGTCCGAGCCGAACTGCGCGAAGGCAGCCATTTCGCGGTACTGGGCAAGCTCCAGCTTGATCGAGCCGGCGACCTTCTTCATCGCCTTCGTCTGGGCCGAGCCGCCGACGCGCGAAACCGAGAGGCCGACGTTAATTGCCGGACGCACGCCCTGGTAGAACAGGCCGGTTTCGAGGAAGATCTGGCCGTCGGTGATCGAGATCACATTGGTCGGAATGTAGGCCGACACGTCGCCTGCCTGCGTTTCGATGATCGGGAGAGCGGTCAGCGAGCCTGCGCCGTTTTCCTCGTTCAGCTTTGCCGCACGCTCGAGCAGGCGGCTGTGCAGGTAGAAAACGTCGCCCGGGTAAGCTTCGCGGCCCGGCGGGCGGCGGAGGAGGAGCGACATCTGGCGGTAGGCGACGGCCTGCTTGGAAAGGTCGTCGTAAACGATGACGGCGTGCATGCCGTTGTCGCGGAAGAATTCGCCCATCGCGGCGCCGGTGTAGGGCGCGAGGTACTGCAGCGGAGCGGGCTCCGAAGCGGTTGCGGCGACGACGATCGAGTACTCCATCGCGCCGTTTTCTTCGAGCTGACGCACGATCTGCGCGACGGTCGAACGCTTCTGGCCGACGGCGACGTAGATGCAGTAGAGCTTCTTGCCCTCGTCGTCGCCCTGGTTGACTTCCTTCTGGTTGATGAAGGTGTCGATGGCGACGGCGGTCTTGCCGGTCTGACGGTCACCGATGATCAGCTCGCGCTGACCGCGGCCGATCGGAACCAGTGCGTCGATGGCCTTGAGGCCGGTCTGGACGGGTTCGTGAACCGATTTGCGCGGGATGATGCCCGGAGCCTTCGTTTCGACGCGGGCGCGGGTGACGTCGGTCAGCGGGCCCTTGCCGTCGATCGGGTTGCCGAGCGAGTCGACCACGCGGCCCAGCAGGCCCTTGCCGACGGGAACGTCGACGATGGTGCCGGTACGCTTGACCTGGTCGCCTTCCTTGATGGTGGCGTCCGAACCGAAGATCACGGCACCGACGTTGTCGGCTTCGAGGTTCAGGGCCATGCCCTGGATGCCGCCGGTGAATTCGACCATCTCGCCGGCCTGGACCTTGTCGAGGCCGTGGATGCGGGCGATGCCGTCACCGACCGACAGCACGCTGCCGACTTCGCTGACCTGGGCCTCGGTGCCGAAATTGGCGATCTGGTCCTTGATGACCTTCGAGATTTCTGCGGCGCGGATATCCATTTAAATAGCCTTTCGTCGAAGCCTTGCGGGCTTAGCCCTTCATCGCCTGGGCGAGAGAATTGATACGGGTGCGGATCGAACCGTCGATCTGCTGCGAGCCGATCTTGACGACCAGCCCACCGAGGATCGCGGGATCGACCGTGGTACGGACCTTGACGTCGCGTCCCTCGCGAGCGGTGAGCTTCGCGGTGAGAGCGGCGATCTGGGTATCGTTGAGCGCGTGGGCACTGGTGACTTCGGCAGTCACTTCGCCGCGCTGTGCAGCGGCGATGGCGTTGAACGCGCGGATCATGTCGGGAAGAGCGGCAAGGCGGCGGTTTTCCGCCAGCGTGCCGAGGAACTTGCGGGTCAGGTCCGAAGTGCCAAGGTGCTTCGCGACGGCGTCGATCGCCTCGCCCGCTGCCTTGCGCGAGATTTCAGGGTCGGTCAGCAGGGCCGACAGGTCGTCCGATGCCGTGATGGCCTGGCGCAGGTTGTCGAGGTCGCCCTCAACCGCCGTCACCTGGTTCTGGTCGACCGCAAGGTCGAACAGGGCCGCTGCATAGCGTCCTGCGAGACTGGCCGTAATGCCGCCGGAAATATCCACGCGAGTCACTTCCCTCTTCGTTATCGCGAACCACCTGACGAATCGCGCCGTGGCCGGATGGCCTTGCAGATTCGCAATCTGGCGGGTGAGCCAGACAGGGGTATCTTCTCGGCGGCGCGCCTAGCAACGAAACCCGCAAATGACAACTACGCTTATCGGCTAATATTCCACCGGTGCGATATCGCCCATCGGGTGGGACTGAATCGCTTCGCTCCAGACAGGCGTTTCAGCCTTCCGAGCCCGCGGTTTTCTTGGCCGCCGCCGCGTTCGCCGCGCTGTCGTTCGGGGCCGGTTCGCACGAATAGACAAGACGTTCGTTCGGCATCTTTGGCAAAAGCGCACGGATCGCCTGTTGCGCGTCGCCCAGTTCGCGCGCTGCATCTTCGCCCGCACCGCAGGCCGGGGCCTGGAAGTCGGCCCGTGCTTTGCGCGCTGCGTCCATCGTTTGCAGATCAACGAGATAGCGGTCGACGCTATAGACGCGGCCCTGCGGGTCATAGCGGTTGAGCGAGACCGTCTGATCGCCGCCATTGATCGAGATGCGGGTCCAGTCGCCGTCCATCAGGCCGTACTGCGTCTTTTCGTTGACGCATCCGTCTGGCGACCAATCGAGACGGACTTCATTCGTGCTCGATACCGTCACGCGGCTGCGTTCGGGGCGGAACCGGCAAACGAAGCGCCCCTTGTCGACCAGCGAATCCGGCGGCGTGACTTCGGGCACTTCGGCCATGGCGGCGCGTTCGGCCTGCGCTGCGCGTTCCACGATGTCGTCGACACTGGGGCGCGAGAACCACGCGGCCAGCGCGCCGACCAGGCACAGAAGCGCGAAGACCGCACTGGCCATGCCCTGTTCCTGTTCCTGCCGGGCATAGAACCGCATCGAAACCGCCGCGCCGAGCACCATGAGCGCAAGCATGAGGCCGGCGAGCGCCATCAGCGTTTCGCGATCGTCGATGGTTTCAAGTTCGGCGCGGCGCGATGCACGCTCGGCCTTGAACCGGCGTTCGGCTGCGGCAGCTTCCAGTCGCGCCTGCTGTGCCGCGGATTCGCGAAGGGCGCGGGCGCTCTCGTCGGCGTCGAAAGCGGCGAGGCTTTGGCAGGGCAGGGCATTGGTATGCGCCGAAACGCCTGCCTTGCGCAGGAACGGCGCCAGCTCGCGCATGGAGACCGCGAAGTAGAACTCCGAATCGGAGCCGTTGTCGCTGATCGTGCCAAAGCTGTTCACGCCGACGACGCGGCCACAGGCATCGAGCAGCGGGCCGCCCGAGTTACCCGTTCCGATCGGCGCGGTGTGGAGCAGCGTGTCGAACTGGCTGGAACTGCGTCCGCCCGAAACCTGTCCGCGCGACTTTACCGGGGCCTGCGGCGAGACGAGCCCGTTGAGGCCGAGGCCCAGTGCCTCATCGACATTGGCGGGATAGCCGACTGCAAAAACGTCCGCCCCGTCCTCGACCGCGCCGGTATAAAGCGTGGCGACCGGCAGGCTGGCGTCTTCGGTCAGTTCGATCAGGGCGAGGTCCACATCGCTCGACACCCTCACGATTCGCGCGAAATAGCCGGTGCGGCCCTGCGCGGGCACGACGCCAAGGCGCAGACGATCATCCTCCAGCAACGGGGCAAGGACGTGGGCGTTGGTGACGATGAGCTTCGAGGTGACGGCAAAGCCGGTGCCGTGGCCGATGACATCGTAGCCCGACGAATCGCGCAGGACGATGACAACGCGCACGACACTGCGCGCAGCGGCGTTGATATCGGCGCTGTCGGCGCGGGCGGGGGAGGGCGCAGCAAGGTTCATCGTGCAGGCGAGCAGCAGCGCGCACAGCACGAGGCGAATGGCCTGCAAGGCCTTGGCGGGGTGGGGGAACCGCGAACCCATAGGCGCGCTGTTACCCGATCCAGCGCGCGATGGCAGGGGGATTATATCTTTTGCCCGCAGGTTTCGGGATGCGCGTTGCATCGCTGCCGCGTTAAGAGGGTGTCATGACGACTACCGCGGACACTTTGCCGGTTGATAGGGCCGAAGCGCTCGACGCCTTCGAACGGCGCGATCGTGCCTATGACGGGCGCTTCGTGGTCTGCGTGACGACGACGCAGATCTACTGCCGCCCGTCATGCCCCGCACGGCGCCCGCGGCCCGAGAACGTGCGGCTCGCTGCGTCGAACCTTGCTGCCGAGGCGATGGGGTTCCGCCCGTGCCTGCGCTGCAAGCCGGACGAGGCGGCGCGCGATTCGCAGGCGGTGGAACAGGCCATCGCGCTGATCCGCAATGCGGGTGAGCGATTGGCTCTGGCCGACCTTGCCGCAGCGGTGGGGTACTCGCCCGATCACTTCTCCCGCGTGTTTTCGCGCACCACCGGCATGACGCCAGCCGCCTATGGCAGGGCGCTCCGGCTGGAGAAGGCGCAGGAAGCGCTTGGAAGCGGCGATGTAACTGGCGCGATCAACGAGGCGGGTTATGGCGCGGCATCGCGGTTCTACGAAAAGGCGAAAGAGAGAATGGGCATGGCACCTTCGGCATGGGCCGACGGCGGGAAGGGCGTGACGATCCGCTGGGCAGTGGCCGAAACGAGCCTTGGCCCGATGCTCGCCGCAGCGACCGACAAGGGGGTCTGCCGCCTGTCCTTCGATGAAGGCGAGGCGGACTTGCGCGCCCGTTTTCCCAAGGCCGACCTAGTCGAGGGCGGGGCCGGTTTCGCCGACCTTATCGCGCGCGTCGTTGCTGCCGTCGAACAACCGGGTGCGGCGACCGACATCCCGCTCGACGTTCAGGGCACCGCGTTCCAGGAGCGGATCTGGGCCGAATTGCGCAAGATTCCGGCAGGCGAGACGAGGACTTACGCCCAGCTGGCCGCCGCGGCCGGAAACCCCAAAGCCGTTCGCGCGGCGGGCAGCGCCAACGGGGCGAACAACGTCGCGGTCCTGATCCCGTGTCACCGCGTGATCCGGTCCGACGGTTCGATCGGCGGCTATGCCTATGGCGAGGCGATCAAGCGCGAGCTGCTGAAGCGCGAAAGCGGGGGCTGATCAGCCTTCGTCCGCGGGCAGCCCCGCCATCTCGCGGATGTCTTTCAAAAGCTTGCGGTCCGTCGTCCATGCGTGGGGCGAATAGGCCGAAATCTTGGCAATCGCGATCGCAGGCTCGAACTGGCCGAGTTTCGCCATGTCGAGGGCCAGCGCGTTGCGTATCTTCTTGCTTTCGGGCGCGAGGACATAGGCCTTGCGCAGACCCATGTGCGCGACTTCGGGCATGGCGTCGCCGGATTCGAGATAGGCCTTGTGCCAAAGGTAGAGTGGCAGCGGGTCTTCCGGCGCAAGGCGATTGGCTTTCACGAGATAACCGCGCGCCTCGCGCCACAGGTCATCCTCGCCCGTGGCGGCCTTGTGCATCAGGATCTCGCCCTTCAGTGCATTGGCGCGCGCATGGTCTGGCGCGGCTGCCAGGACGAGGTCCACTTCGCGTTCCGCATCGGCAAAGGCCTGCGCCTGCTCTGCGCGCAGGCGGGGCTCTTCGTCGAGGTCATATTCCTTCAGGTTGTAGGCGATCGCTTTTTCGAGGCCCTCCCTCTTCTTTGAGCCGGGCTCCTCCTCGGTCAAGGTGCGGCGCAGTTCCTCGACATAGTCGTAGATGGAATCGATGAAGGTCGCGTCATCGTGGTGCGCCTTGGCGAGAGCGAAATGCACGCGCGGCTCGTTCGGATACTTTGCCTCGAGCTTCTTCAGCAGCCGGATCGGCTCGTCCTGCAGGCCCTCCGACCGGCGCAAAAGGTCGATCGAGATAAGTTCTTGCTCGACCGGATCGGGCACCGAAGTGGTGATCTTCGGCGCGGGCATGTCGGCGATGTCGATGATGCTGAATTGCAGCTTGCCCTTGCCATACTGCCCGACCGCGTAAGTCAGGTGGTCAAGATCGCCCAGCGACTGAGCCGCTTCTTTCAGCGACTTTCCGTTTCGGAAATCGTCGAGATAGCGGGCGAGCCTTTGTGCATAGGCCGGGTCCGATTGCAGCATGTGGAGCAGCAGCCAGCCGCGCGAATAGGAGGAGGAGTCTCCCCGCTCGGCCAGCAGGAAATCGGCGACCGAATCGCGGTCGTAGTACTGCAGGCTCTCGGTCCGGTGGTTGGCGGGGCGACCGATCTCGATCGTGTCGTCCTCGATCACGGTGGTCGAGTAGAATTCCGCGAAGGCTTCGGAATACCATGCAGGGACCGCACTGTTGAAGTTGCGGTACATGAAATGGTGCGCATACTCGTGATAGAGGATGGAGTTGCCGTTCAGGTAATAGCCGGTCTTGATCCGCGAATTCTGGCCCACGGCGTAAGTGCCGTATTCGTTCGCGGTGTAGAACCCGCCGACCCCGCGCCACGAAAGCTTTTGTACATCGCGATAACTGTCGACGAGGTAGATCGTCGGGCGGTTCGGATTGCCAGACTGTTCGATCCCGTGAAGCTGGTGCAGCAGCGCGTCGTAGAGTTCGAGCTCGCGCGCAAAGGCCCGGACGCGGTCTTCCTTGCCTTCGGAGTAGATGACGAAATTCTCGGTCTCTGCCTTGTGCCATTCGGCAGCGGCAGGTGAAGCGAGGCCAAGCGCGGCCGTCGCCGCGAGAAGAAATCCCTGAATTTGATGCATTTTTGCGACCCTCAATTCCCTCGGGACATCTTGCCGATCAGGCCCAGGGGATCAAGAACTAGTCGCGCGCCCATCCACCGCTGGCTGGTTTCAGGCCGTCCAGCACCGCCTTCGCGCTGTCGAGATAGGCTTGCTGCTTGTCGGGCTTCATCCGGTCCCACGTCGCATAGGCCCGCCCGATGCGGTGGTTCGATTCCAGCACCTTGCGATTGCGGATAAGGAAGTCCCAGTAGAGCGGGTTGAACGGGCATGCGCCTTCGCCGGTTTTCTTCGAAACCGAGTAGGCGCAGTCGCCGCAGTAATTGCTCATCTTGTTGATGTAGTTGCCGCTCGCCGCATAGGGCTTGGAGGCAAGGCGACCCTTGTCTGCCCATAGCGCCATGGCCGCGACGTTGGGCAATTCGACCCATTCGTAAGCATCGGCATAGACGACGAGGAACCAGTCCTCGACCTCTTGGGGCCTTACACCTGCGATCAGCGCGAAATTGCCCAGCACCATCAGCCGCTGGATGTGATGCGCGTGCGAGTTGTCGCGGGTGGATCGCACGCAGTCGGCCATACAGCGCATCTCTGTCTCACCGGTCCAGAAGAACTCGGGCAGGGGGCGCGTGGCATTCAGCGCATTGGCCTCTGCCAGTTCGGGCATCTCCAGCCAGTACATGCCGCGGATATATTCGCGCCAGCCGATGATCTGTCGGATGAAGCCCTCGACCGCGTTGATCGGGGCCTTGCCATCGCGGAACGCCTGCTCGGCGCGGCGGCAGCATTCGACCGGGTCCAGAATGCCGAGGTTGATCGAGGTCGAAAGCAGCGAATGGAACAGGTCGTCGGACCCGTGGACCATCGCGTCCTGATAGGTGCCGAAGTCGGGCAAGCGCTGTGTAATGAAAGCATCCAGCGCCGCTTCCGCCTGATCCGACGTTACCGGCCAGCAGAACTTGTCGAGGCTGCCGAAGTGGTCGGCGAAACGGCGCTCGACCATCCCGATGACTTCGCAGGTCACATCGTCGGGTGCGAATTTGGGCGCGGGCGGCGGGTCCATGTCCTTGTCGGGCGAGGCGCGGTTGTCGTGGTCGTAGTTCCACTGGCCGCCTTCGGGTTCGTCTCCGTCCATCAGCAGGCCGGTCTTGCGCCGCATCTCGCGGTAGAAGTTCTCCATCCGCAGCGTGTCGCGCGATTGCGCCCATGTATAGAATTCGTTGAGCGAACAGACGAAACGGTCGTCTGGCAGGATCTCGAGTGGGACCGGCAGCGGTCCTTTCAGCCCCTCCAGCGCTTTCAGCACGCGCCACTCGCCCGGCTCAACCACGCGGACTTCGCTGGCGCCGTGACGGTCGACGGCGCGGGAAATCTCGCTGGTGAAAGATCCGGAATTGCCGTCGTCTTCCAGAGCTATGTAATCGACCGTCCAGCCCGCCTTGCGCAGTTCGGCGGCGAAGTGGCGCATGGCCGACAGGATCAGGACGATCTTGGTCTTGTGGTGTTTGACGTAAGTCGTCTCGTCCGCGACCTCCATCATCAGGATGACCGTGTCCTTTTTCGTCCGCCCTCTCAGGCTGGCAAGGTCACGGGTCAGCTGATCGCCAAGGACGGGTACAAGAACGGGGCCGGGCATGACCTTGGCAACGCACGAGCGTGCCCAAGGTGTCCCGGCCCCGTCAAAGGGCGTTCAGTATGCTGTCAGCGGATCAGGTTTCCTTGGCCTTCTTTTCGGCCTCGTCCATGATCTCGATGAGCTTGTCGCGCGCTTCCTCGGTCTTCTGCTCGTCGATCAGGTCGATGACCTGGCCCAGCTTGTTGTTTTCTTGGTCGCCGTGGAAGCTGAAGGCGATCGGGGCCAGCACCGTCTTGGCAAGCGGGCCCTTCAGTTCGATCAGCAGCTGGCGGGCAAGGATCATGCGGTACGTCGCATCGAAAGCGGCATCCTCGAACACCGATTCCAGCGCGATGATCGCGTTCTCGCTAGGTGCTTCGCCGGCGCGGCGATAGGTCTCGTAATAGAGGATCAGCGGTTCCGGGTTCTGCGGATCGAGATCGGTTGCCTTGGCCAGCGGTGCGCGGGCATCGGCGTACATAGCCATGTCCTTCGCCTCGTACTCGGCACGGCCCATGATCGACTTGGCCTTGAACAGCCACGCCTGCGACGAGTTCGGATCGATCGCGAGCGCGCGTTCAACGGCGCGGTCGGCATCGTCATAGCGGCGCGCGTCGACGAACGCTTCGGCAGCGGCAAGCTGCACGAAAAGGCTGTTCGGGAACTCGGCGGCCTTGGCCTCGATGCTGTTGGCGACGTCCTTGGCGTCTTTCTGGTCCACGCCGCGCTTTGAACGCATGTAGAGGTTCATTACCGATTCTTCCGCATCGGTCAGCTCGCGCATCGCGACGGCGGGGGCGACATAGTCCGCAGGCTTGATGTCGAAGCCCGGCAGCTTGCCCAGCTTGGCCTGGCGCTTGTACGAATCGACCTCGTCCTGAAGCTTGTCGAGATCGCCGAATGCAGCCTTTGCCGCGGTCAGGCCGTCCTGCCCTTCGCCGATGGCCTTCAGGTACTGGAACAGCTGCGGACGACGCTCTGCATTGAAGCTGAGATAGTGGGCGACCATCCAGCCGGTGCCATAGAACTGGAACCGGTCGAGGCCGGAACGTTCGTGGTTCTGGTCGAACATCTGCTTCAGCGGGAAGCTGCGCATGTTGTAGATCTGGAAGGAACGGTACTGCGGCGGATTGCCGAGATGGAAGGTGCCGTCCTCGTAAAGCTCGATCGTGGCGTAAAGCTCGGCGAATGCCTCGATATACCAATCCGGGTAGGTCGCCGGGAACGTCTGCAGCATGAAGTGGTGGACATATTCATGCTGAAGAATGGAGCGCGGATCCAGTTCCGCCTCGGAATTGCGGGCGCGCTGACGGATCGAGCGGATGTCAGCGATGTTTTCCTGCACCGGCGTGAAGGCGACAGGAGCACCTGCGCGCGGGATGTAGAAGCCCGCTACGCCCGAACCGGGCGCACCGGCCAGCTTGGCGATGCCAGATACGCGGCCTTCGCGGAAGATCGTGACCTTGTTCGCGTCGCTCAGCTCCTCTTCCGGCTTGACCGGAAGTGCCTGAATCGTGCGCAGCGCGTTGTCGAAGCGTTCAAGCTCGCGGGCGAATTCCTCGGTATCTTCCTTCGAATCCTCGGAATAGATGATGAAGTGATCGGTTTCGGCCTTCCACCATTCGGCATGCGCAGGCGATGCGGCCAGCGCGGCGATGGCGGCCGTTGCGGCCAGAGTGTTGCGAATACGACCCAGAACTTTGCTCATGAACCCCTCTCTAGGCCCGCCGGTCCCTTCCGGCCAAAGCCTACCCACGTTGCACAAATCCCCTTGTCGCCGGGCCATGGCCCAAGTGCCCTGTACCGGCGATGAAGCGATTTCATACGAAACTGTATGGATCGATGTCGACCCCTATGCGCACCCCCGGTGCAAACTCCATCGGATCGAGCCATTCGCGGATCGTCTGCTGCAGCGCCGCGCTGCGCCGCGCATTGATGAGAAGGCGATAGCGATAGCGCCCGCGCAGCAGCGATAGCGGGGCGGGCGCGGGCCCGAATACAGCAAGATCGTCAAGACGCGGCGCGGCGCGGCCGATGTTCTGCGCAGCCTCGCGCGCTTCGGCCTCGTCCTCGCTCGACACGATGATCGCGGCCCAGCGTCCGAACGGCGGCGCACCTGCGTGGCGGCGGGCGTCGGTTTCGGCGGCATAGAAGGCATCGCGGTCGCCCGCGGCCAGTGCGGCGATGACGGCCGCATCGGGATGGCGCGTCTGGATCAGGACTTCGCCGGGTTTGGAGGCACGGCCCGCGCGGCCCGCGACTTGCGCGATCTGCTGATAGCTGCGTTCCGCCGCGCGCAAGTCGCCGCCCTCGAGCCCGAGATCGGCATCGACCACGCCGACCAGCGTCAGTTCGGGGAAGTGATAGCCCTTGGTGACAAGCTGGGTCCCCACGATCACGTCGATCGCCCCGCTTTCGGCTGCATCGACGAAGGCGGCGATCTTTTCGGGGTTCGAAAGGGTGTCGCTGGTGACTACGGCAGTGCGCGCATCGGGAAAGATCTGCGCGACTTCGTCCGCGATGCGTTCGACGCCGGGGCCGCAGGCGGTCAGGCAGTCGGCCTCGCCGCATTCGGGGCACTGCGAGGGCGAGGGGACTTCATGGCCGCAGTGGTGGCAGGCCAGCCGCTTCGACAGGCGGTGCTCGACCAGCCAGGCCGAACAGTTGGGGCACTGGAAGCGGAACCCGCAATTGCGGCACAGCGTCAGCGGGGCATAGCCGCGCCGGTTCAGGAACAGCAGTGACTGCTCGCCGCGCTCCAGCCGTTCCTCGATCCCCGCCACCAGCGGAGGGGCCAGCCAGCGCCCGCGCGGAGGGACCTGTTCGCGAAGGTCAACGACCGCGATTTCGGGCAGCGATGCCTCGCCAAAGCGGCTGGGCAGGTCGACTTTCTCGTAGATACCCGCCTCGGCCATCTGCAGGCTTTCGAGCGCAGGCGTGGCCGATGCCAGCACGACCGGGATCTGTTCGAACCGCCCGCGCATGACGGCCACGTCGCGGGCGTTGTAGCGCACGCCGTCGTCTTGCTTGAAGCTGACCTCGTGCGCTTCGTCGACGATGATGAGGCCAAGGTTCGCATAAGGCAGGAACAGCGCCGATCTTGCGCCCACCACGACTTGCGCGCCGCCTTCGGCCACTTGCCGCCATGCGCGGCGGCGTTCGGATTGCTTCTGGCTTGAATGCCAGACGACGGGCGGCACGCCGAAGCGGCTTTCGAAGCGCTTGAGGAAATTCTCGGTCAGCGCGATTTCGGGCAGCAGGACCAGCACCTGCCGCCCCATGCGCAGCGCCTCGGCCACGGCTTCGAAATATGTCTCGGTCTTGCCCGAACCGGTCACCCCATCGAGCAGGAAAGGCGCGAACTTGCGCGCCTTCACCGCATCCACGAAACGGTCCGCAGCGCCCGTCTGCAGGTCCGAGAGGGTCGGTACCGCGTGGTCGGGATCGGCAGGGGGATAGGCGCGGTCGATATCGACGACGACAGGCTCCATCACGCCTGTATTGACCAGCCCGCGCAGCACGGCCTCGGACACGCCAGCAAGGTCCGCCAGTTCGCGGATCGTGCCCTGCTCGCCGTCCAGCGCCGAGATCGCCGCATCGCGCTGCGGGGTGAGGCGGGAAGGCATCACACCGGTCAGCCGGTATTCGGTGATCGTGCCCCCGCCGCGCAGCGCAGCGCTCGACGACAGGCTCATGCGCGCAACGCTTGCCATCGCGGCGCAGTAGTAGTCCGCCGTCCACTCGATCAGCCGACGCAAGGGGGCGGGCAGCGGCGGTACCGGCAGGACATCGAGGATTGGCCGCAGCCGCGCATCCGGAACTTCGGTGCCCGGCAACCGTTCGCTTTCCCAAGCAATCCCGAGCACTTGCCTCGGCCCAAGCGGCGCTACGACGACGCTGCCGGGTTCGACGTGCAGGTCATCGGGCACGCGATAGTCGAGCGGGCCGAGCGCTGCATTGAGTACGAGGAGTCGGACACGGTTCATGAGGTGCCTTCTATATGGGCGCTGCCGTGGCTTGCGACACCCCGGCGCGTCCCGCCAACAGGAGTTGTCGTCATGAATCTGCCCCCCGCCACCAACCGCCGCGCTTTGCTTGGCGGTCTTGGCCTGTCCGCCGCCGCCCTGACCCTGCCGGGCTGCGCCTCCTACGGCGGCTTCAGCTTTACCGAGGCGATCCGCCGCTTGCTGACCCTGTCGTCGACCCGCGCGTTCGACCGCTTGCTGGCCGAAAACGGCTTTTACGAAAGCCAGGTCGCACGGCTTCAGCTTGACCAGTTCCTTGGCGCACGCGGCGGCATCCTGTCCTCGATCCTGACATCGGGCATCGTGAAGGACCGCCTGTTCCGTGGCCTGGCCGACGTTGCCGCCACCGGCGCAGAGCGTGCAGCGCCTGTCGTTGCGGACACGATCCGCATGGTCGGCATCCAGAATGCCGCCGCGCTCATCTCCGGCCAACCGACTGCGGCGACAAGCTTCCTGCGAAACAACATGGGCCAGCGGCTGGTCGAGGTCATGGTGCCCGAAATCGGCGATGCGCTCGATCTCGTGTCCGATCCCGTCGTCGGCCCCGCGCTGTCGGCGCTGGCGGGTACGAACCTGCAGAATGTCGTCTATGGACTGACCGATGTTGCCGAAGAGACGATCTGGACCGAGATGGGCAACGAGGAAGCCTATATCCGCGAAAACCCGCGCTCGACCAACGATCCGGTCCTGATCGGTGTCTTCGGCATCGCCTGACCGGGTTTACCCCGCGTAATCTTCGAAATCTGGCACGCTTGCCGGTTGCAATGTCGCCCTCGCGACGGCAAGGCAGGCCACAATCAATCGGGTCATTGCGTCCGCCCGGCTTACCCCAGCCGGACGGGCCGCGATGACAGCCAGAACAGTAGCGAGCGCACCCATGAAATTCTTCGCCGACACCGCCGAAATCGCCGACATCAAGGACCTGGCCGCGACCGGCCTGCTCGATGGCGTCACCACCAACCCCTCGCTCATCGCGAAGTCGGGCCGTGACTTCATGGAAGTGACGAAGGAAATCTGCGACCTCGTCGACGGTCCGGTCAGCGCCGAAGTCGTCGCTCTCGATCACGAGACGATGATGAAGGAAGCCGAAGTCCTGCGTAAGATCGCGGACAACGTTTGCATCAAGGTTCCGCTCACGATCGACGGCCTGAAGACCTGCAAGGCGCTGACTTCGGATGGCACGATGGTCAACGTGACGCTCTGCTTCTCGGCCAATCAGGCGCTGCTTGCCGCGAAGGCCGGCGCGACGTTCGTGTCGCCTTTCGTCGGCCGCCATGACGACAACGGCGTCGATGGCATGGATCTTATCCGCGACATCCGCCTGATCTACGACAACTACGCGTTCGAGACCGAAATCCTCGTCGCTTCGGTGCGTCACGTCACGCACGTGCTTGAATCGGCGCGCATCGGCGCCGACGTGATGACCGCGCCGCCCGCCGTCATCAAGAACCTCGTCAAGCACGTCCTGACCGACAAGGGTATCGAAGGCTTCATGGCCGACTGGGCCAAGACGGGCCAGTCGATCCTGTAAGCAACTGACGAAGCGCACGATTTGGCCGACCAGTCTCCTCTCGACAAGTTCCGCTCCGCGCTGACCGCCGCGTCGCGCGCCGTTTCGCGTGAGGCGGAGCTTGAGATCAACTGGACTTCGGAAACGCCGAACCAGGCAGGCAACGTCGTGCGCGTGCCGATGCCGGGCCGCAAGCTGGAAGCAGGCCCCGTCGCCGCCGCACGCGGGGTGGCGGACAGCTTTGCGCTCAAGACCCGGCATCACAACGCGGCACTGCACCGCAAGTCGCGGCCCGTCGAACCGATCGCAGGGCAGGTTTACGACACGCTCGAACAGGTCCGCTACGAGGCGCTGGGCGCGAATGCGATGCAGGGCACACGCGCCAATCTTGCAGCCGCGCTCGACCGTCGTCTCGCCAGCGACCCGATCCTGCGCGCCGACAACCGCGAGGACGTGCCGCTCGCCACCGCGCTGGCCCTGCTGGCGCGCGAAGCGCTGACCGGCGAGGCTCCGCCTGAAAACACGCAGGCCGGTCTCGAACTCCGCCGCGCGGGAATCGAAAGCGCTATCGGCGACGATTTCGCGCAGCTTGCCGAAGTGCTGGAGGATCAGAAGGCTTTCTCTCAGAAGATGCTCGGCCTTCTCGAACACCTTGAGCTCGTGGCGAGCGAGCCTGAGGACGCGTCCGAGGACGACAGCGGCGACGAACCCGAAGGCGAGGACGAGACTGAGAGCGAGCAGGAGGAAGAGCAGCCCAGCGATTCGGATGGCCGCATGGAAGCCGCGCCGACCGAAAATCCCGACGGCGAAAGCGAGAGCGAGGAAGGCGAGGCCGAGGGCGAGGACGGCGACAGCGACTACGAACCGGGTGAGGGCGACCAGGAAGGCATGATGCCGGTCCGGCCCAACCGTCCGTGGACCGAGATTCCCGACGACTTCGACTATCGCGCCTTCACCACCGATTTCGACGAGATTATCGGCGCGCAGGACCTGTGCGACGAGGAGGAGCTGACCCGCCTGCGCACTTATCTGGATGCGCAGTTGAAGGGGCTTCAGGGTGTCGTGACCAAGCTCGCCAACCGGCTGCAGCGCCGCTTGATGGCGCAACAGAATCGGTCGTGGGACTTCGACCAGGAAGAAGGTCTGCTCGACGCCGCGCGTCTGGCCCGCGTCGTGATCTCGCCCGGCCACTCGCTGTCCTACAAGATCGAGCGGGACCAGGAATTCAAGGACACGATCGTCACGCTGCTGATCGACAACTCGGGCTCTATGCGCGGGCGGCCGATCTCGATCGCGGCGATCAGTGCGGATGTTCTGGCCCGGACGCTGGAACGTTGCGGCGTGAAGACCGAGATCCTCGGCTTTACCACCCGCGCATGGAAGGGCGGCCAAAGCCGCGAGCAGTGGCTGTCGAAGGGCAAGCCGCAGAACCCGGGCCGCCTCAACGACCTGCGTCACATCGTCTACAAGCAGGCGGACGAGCCCTGGCGCCGTGCGCGCCGCAATCTCGGCCTGATGATGCGCGAAGGGCTGTTGAAGGAAAACATCGACGGCGAGGCGCTGATGTGGGCGCATTCGCGGATGCTGGCGCGGCCAGAGGATCGCCGCATCCTGATGGTCATATCCGACGGCGCGCCGGTCGACGATTCGACCCTGTCGGTGAACAACGCGGGCTATCTTGAACAGCACCTTCGCAAGGTGATCGAATGGATCGAGAAGAAGAGCCCGGTGCAGCTTGTCGCCATCGGCATCGGCCATGACGTGACCCGCTATTATCGCCGCGCGGTGACGATCATGGATGTCGAGCAGCTTGGCGGCACGATGATCGAACAGCTTGCCGGACTATTCGAGGACGACACCAAATGAATGTGAGTGAAGCCGTCGCCAGCCGCCGGTCCGTCCGTGCGTTTCTGGACAAGCCGGTCGATCTCGAATTGGTTCGCTCGATTTTGGATCGCGCCCGCATGGCGCCGTCGGGCTGCAACTTCCAGCCGTGGCGCGGCACCGTGCTGTCGGGCGCGAAGCTGCGCGAAGTGCAGGAGGCGATGGCGGCAAGCGAGCCGCAGGACCCGATCGAATATTCGTGGTCGGAACCGGAAAAGTCCGAAATCCACTTGAAGCGCCTGCAGGAACTGGGCGCGCAGTTCTATGGCGCGATGGAAATCGAGCGGGCCAACAAGACCGCCCGTGCCGATTTCGCCCGCCAGAACATCTATTCTTTCGGCGCGCCGGTCGTTTTGATGGTCCATTTCGAACGCCTGATGGGCCCACCGCAGTGGTCCGATGTCGGCATGTGGCTGCAGGCGATCATGCTGCTGTGCCGGGAAGAAGGGCTAGATACCTGTCCGCAGGAATGGATGGCGCTCTATGCTCGGCTCATCAAGCAGCACATCGGCATTGCGGACGAGGAGCAGATCCTGTTCTGCGGCATCGCCATCGGATACGGTGACCACTCGGTCCCGCTCAACCAGTTCGAGCGTACCCGCGTGCCGCTCGACGAGCAGATCCGCTTCCTTAGCGAATAAGCACTGTTTGGCATCGACAGCTACGTGCGGGTGTCGATTGCCGGTGCTTGAAATCGGCGTCCGGTGACAGGCGAGCCCCGCTCGGTGCTTGACCGGGATCGCCTTTCATGGGCACAGGCGCGCCCATGACCGAGACTGCCGATCACCCGCTGACCCTGTTCAATTCGCTGACGCGCAGCGCCGAGCCTTTCGTGCCTGTGCACGCGGACGAGGCGCGGGTCTATTCCTGCGGGCCGACGGTCTACAACTACCCCCACATCGGCAACATGCGCGCCTATGTCTTTGCCGACACGCTGGGCCGCGTGTTGACGTGGAAGGGTTACGACCTGACCCATGTTATCAACATCACCGACGTCGGCCACCTGACCGACGATGCCGATGCGGGCGAGGACAAGATGGAGAAGATGGCGGCGGCCAAGGCCCAGTCCATCTGGGACATCGCGCGCCATTATACCGAGGCGTACTGGGCCGACGTGAAGGCGCTGAACATCCGTCAGCCTGCCAAGTGGACGATCGCAACCGACTACATCGACGAGATGCTGGAGTTCGCGAAGCAGATCGCGCCCAAGCACTGCTACGAACTCGATAGCGGGCTCTATTTCGATGTTTCGACCGTGGCCGATTACGGCAGGCTGGCGCGTGCGGTGACCGAAGAGGGCCCAGAGAATGAACACGCCCGGATCGAGGCGGTGGACGGCAAGCGCAATGCCGCCGACTTCGCGATCTGGCGCAAGACGCCCGTGGGCGAGAAGCGCCAGATGGAATGGGACAGCCCCTGGGGCAAGGGCGCGCCGGGCTGGCATCTCGAATGCTCTGTCATGAGCGGCAAGGTGCTGGGCTTTCCTTTCGACATCCACACCGGCGGCATCGACCACCGCGAGATCCACCACCCGAACGAGATCGCCCAGAACCAGGCGTTCTGCGAATGCGGTGCGCTTTCCGACGCGGCCAATTCGGGCGCGAACGTCTGGATGCACAACAACTTCCTCGTCGAGCGTTCCGGCAAGATGAGCAAGTCGAGCGGCGAGTTCCTTCGCCTGCAATTGCTGATCGACAAGGGCTATCACCCGCTCGCCTACCGGATGCTGTGCCTTCAGGCGCATTATCGCAGCGAGCTGGAATTCAGCTGGGAAGGGCTAGGCGCGGCGCTGGTGCGGTTGAAGCGGCTTCTGGGTTCGGCGCGGAACCTGCTCGAACTGGTGACCGATGGGGCGACGCTGGATTCGGTGCGGGCGACGGTCACGCACCAGAAGCTCACGCCGCTGGTCGACAAGTTCGATGCGGCGCTGTCGGACGATCTCAACACCGCCGTCGCGCTGACCGTGCTGGAAGAGGCGGTCGCGGTGAAGAAGGTCGATCAGGAGCAGAAGGCGTCGCTTGTCGGCGCGATGCTCTCGGCGCTCGGCCTGCCTCTGGTACCGCGAGAGGAGTTCCGCATCCGGCCCAAGGGCGCGGTTGTCGAGGAAAGCGAGATCGAGGACGCGATGGAGCGGCGAAAGGCTGCCCGCGCGGAAAAGGATTTTGCCGCCTCGGACGCGATCCGCGACGAACTTGCCGCCAAGGGTGTCGAGGTGATGGACGGCGATCCGCTGGGTTGGGAGTGGCGCTTGAGCTGACCGCGCCGAAGTAAGGGGCGCACCGCGACCCGCAGCTTCGAAGCGAGATCAGCCACGGCCGGCCGGCGGGCCGCAAGGTCCGTTCGACGTCACGGGATTTACTCCCGCGACGGCCTCGCCTTGGCTTAAACCGTGGGAAGATCAGGCGTATCGGCGCGTTCGATAAGAGTGACGTCCGTCTCCGCTCCGATCAGGATCACGTAGCTCGTCAGCCAGAGCCACGTCAGCAGCACCACGACACCGCCCAGCGCACCGTAAGTCGCGTTGTAGCTGCCGAAATTCGACACGTAGAAGCTGAAGGCCAGCGTCAGAAGCGCCGCCATGACGGCAGCGAAAATCGAACCGGGCGAAAGCCAGCGTAGCGGCGGTGTCTCTGCCGCCGGGCCGTAGCGGAACAGCAGGGCAATCGCACTGGCCATAACGACGATCAGCACAACCCACGTCGCCAGTTGGCCGAACAGCGCCACGACGGCATTGTCGGGGGCGACCAGCGATTGAAGCGCACCGAACGCGGCCATGCCGGCGAACAGCACGACCGATGCGATCGCACCGCCGACCGTGATCGCAAGCGCGACGAGGTTCTTGCCCAGAAAGCCGCGGCCTTCCGGGCACCCGAATGCGACGTTTAGTGCGATGATCATCGATCCTGCCCCGTTGCGCGCACCGAACAGCGCAAGGGCAAGCGATACCAGCAGGCCGATGCCTTTCGAACTGTCGGATCCTTCGACCAGCGATTCAAGCTGGCCCTTGATGATTTCGGCGGCAGAGGCGGGAAGGCTGCTCGACAATTCGGCGACGTGGCGCGCGACGGTCGCCGGATCGGCCAGCAGGCCGTACATCATAACCACCGCACCCAATAGCGGCACCATCGCAAGGAACAGGTAGAACGCGACGCCGGCCGCGATCAGTCCCATGTTGTGCTCGCTGGCCCGCGCCCAGCCGCCCTTGATCACCGAAATCCAGTCTTTCGGCGATAGCCCCGTGGGCGAACTCTTGCGGTTCAGCCCCATGTCCCATGTGCGCTCTGTCATCGTCCTATCAAAAGCGTGCATTGACGATCAGTTCCGCGATTGTCGTTATGCGCACGCGGACGGAGGCCCTCAATCCAGTGCCTTCACGACAGTGTCCACGGTGAGAGGGGAGTGCCAGGTGGCAGCCGAAAAGAAGAAAGCATCCGATCTGTTCATCGAGTGTCTCGAGAACGAGGGCGTCGAATATATCTTCGGCGTGCCGGGGGAAGAGAATCTCGATTTCCTCGATTCCCTGTCGCGGTCCAAACAGATCAAGCTGGTGCTGACCCGGCATGAACAGGGCGCAGGGTTCATGGCTGCGACTTATGGCCGCCACACCGGCAAGACCGGCGTTTGCCTTGCAACGCTTGGCCCGGGGGCCACGAACTTCGTGACGGCGGCTGCCTATGCCCAGCTTGGCGGCATGCCGATGATGATGATCACCGGGCAAAAGCCGATCAAGAAATCGAAGCAGGGCCGTTTCCAGATCCTCGACGTCGTGGCCATGATGGGCCCGATCACGAAATACGCCCACCAGCTGGCCAGCAGCGACAATATCCCCAGCCGCGTGCGTGAAGCCTTCCGTCTTGCCGAGGAGGAAAAGCCCGGCGCGGTGCACCTCGAACTGCCCGAAGATATCGCGGAGGAGCAAACCGAGAGCCGCCCGATCAAACCCAGCGTCGCCCGCCGCCCGAGTGCGGAGCCCAAGGCCGTGCGCCTTGCCGTCGCGGCACTGGAAAAGGCCAAGGCCCCGGTTTTGGTGATCGGTGCCGGCGCCAACCGGAAGATGACCGGGCGGATGCTGCGCCAGTTCGTGGAAAAGACCGGCATCCCGTTCCTGACCACGCAGCTTGGCAAGGGCGTGATCGACGAACGTCACCCACTGTTCCTTGGCTGTGCGGCGCTGTCGGCGGGTGACTTCGTGCACCGCGCGGTCGAGGATTCGGACTGCATCATCAACGTCGGGCATGACGTGATCGAAAAGCCGCCGTTCTTCATGAAGGACGACGGTGTCACGGTCATCCACGTTTCGACCAAGACGGCCGAAGTGGACCCGGTCTATTTCCCGCAGATCGAGGTGATCGGAGACATCGCCAACGCGATTTGGCAGATGAAGGAAGACATCGTGCCGTCTGGCGCTTGGAACTTCGATCACATGCTCGCATACCGCCGGGCGGAGGTCGAACATAACCAGCCGCTCGCCAATGACACCCGCTTCCCCATCTTTCCGCCCCACCTTGTCCAACAGGTGCGCGCAGCGATGCCGGAAAACGGGATCATCTGCCTCGACAACGGCATCTACAAGATCTGGTTCGCCCGTGGGTACACGGCCTATCTTCCCAACACCGTCCTTCTGGACAATGCGCTTGCATCAATGGGCGCAGGGCTGCCCAGCGCGATGATGAGCGCGATGCTCTATCCCGAACGCAAGGTCATGGCGATCTGCGGCGATGGCGGATTCATGATGAACAGCCAGGAGATGGAGACCGCTGTGCGGTTAGGGCTCGACCTCACGGTTCTGATCCTTCGAGACGATTCCTACGGCATGATCCGCTGGAAACAGACGAACATGGGTTTCGAGGACTGGGGCCTGACTTACGGCAATCCCGATTTCGTGACTTATGCCGAGAGCTACGGCGCGAAGGGTCACCGTGTCGAAAGCTCCGACCATCTGAAGGAAGTGCTGGCCCACTGCCGCGACACGCCGGGCGTGCACGTCATCGACTGCCCGGTCGACTATAACGAGAACGACCAGATCCTGAACCACGATATCAAGGAACTCAGCGCGAAGCTGTGACTTTGTTCAGGACCGGAGGAACACGTGACCAAACTCAAAGACACTTATCCGCTCTACCTCAACAACAAGGCGGTGCAGCCCAACACCGACCTGGCCGTGACCGACAAGTTCACTGGCGAGGTTGCATTCCGCACTGCACTGGCGACGCCCGACATCATTGACGAGGCGATCGCCGGCGCGACCCGCGCGGCACCGGCCATGGCCAAGCTTGCCAGTTACGAGCGACAGGGCATTCTCGACCACTGTGTCGCGCGGTTCCGCGAACGGTTCGATGAACTGGCCTATGCGCTGTGCATCGAGGCGGGCAAGCCGATCAAGGACGCCGAGGGTGAAGTCACGCGCCTGATCGACACCTTCCGCATCGCGAGCGAGGAATCGACACGCAACTACGGCGAAGTCCAGCCGCTGGACATCTCGGCCCGTGCCAAGGGGTACCTCGGTATCTGGAAGCGCGTTCCGATCGGTCCGTGCAGCTTCATCAGCCCGTTCAACTTCCCGCTCAACCTTGCCGCGCACAAGGTCGCGCCGGCTATCGCCATGGGCTGTCCCTTCGTGATGAAGCCGGCCAGCATGACCCCGCTGGGCGCGATCATCATGGGTGAAGTGCTGGCTGAGTGCGACGTCCTTCCCGAAGGCGCGTTCTCGATCCTTCCGGCCAGCCGCGACGGCGCGGACCTGTTCACGACGGATGACCGCCTGAAGCTGCTGTCCTTCACCGGCAGCCCCGAAGTGGGCTGGGCGCTGAAGGCGAAGAGCGGGAAGAAGAAGGTCGTGCTCGAACTCGGCGGTAATGCGGCGGTGATCGTCGACCACGACGCCGATCTCGACCATGCGCTTGAACGGATCATCTTCGGGGCGTTCTATCAGTCCGGCCAGTCGTGCATCGGCGTGCAGCGCATCGTCATCCACGAAAGCATCTATGACGAGTTCCGCGAGATGCTGGTCGCCAAGACCAAGACGCTGGTCGCAGGCGATCCCAAGGACCGCGATACCTTCATCGGCCCGATGATCTCGGAAAAAGAGGCCAAGCGCCTCGACGACTGGATCCAGTCTGCGGTCGAAGCTGGCGGCAAGCTGCTCGTTGGCGGCAAGCGCGATGGCGCGATGCTGGAAGCGACGCTGCTGGAAGACGTACCCGAAAATTGCGAAGCCGTGCGCGAGGAGGCTTTCGGACCGCTCGCGATCCTTTCCAAGTTCAGCGATTGGGACAAGGCGCTGGCCGAAGTCAACGACAGCAAGTTCGGCCTTCAGGCAGGGCTGTTCACGCGCGACATCCACAAAGTTCTGGACGCGTGGGACGAACTGGACGTCGGGGGCATCGTTGTGAACGACGTTTCGTCTTACCGTGTCGACAACATGCCCTATGGCGGCGTGAAGGATTCCGGCCTTGGCCGCGAGGGCATCCGCTTCGCGATGGAAGACATGAGCGAAATCCGCAACATGGTCATCCGGCGCGCCTGAAGCGTGCCATGCACTGAGGTCCGCCAAAAAAGGACCGAGTAAACCCAGATGCAGGCGGTGGGGGCACGTACCCCCACCGTCCCTTGCATCAGCCTTCTTCCAGCAACAACAGCTCGACCTCGACCCGCATGACGGGTTCGGGCAGCATCGCGTGATCGACCGACAGGACCTGCGCATCGGCGACGAGCTGGCCGGGGATGACGAACTCGTGATCGGGAAGCTCGGCGATCATGCGCTCTCCCGCCTCGACCGCGGCGCTACCCGAAAATGCCAGCGACAGCGTGTGACGCGCCCCCGCAAACGTGATGCTGGCCCAAGGCACTTCGCGGTGGATGACGACTTGCCCGTGTCCCGATGCCAGCGCACGCAGGGCGCCTTCGATGCGTTCGGCGGGGTAGCGGCGGGCGCTGCGGTTGCCGCGGATGGACGGGGCGGCGGCGGTGGACTGGTCAGCGAACATTGATCGGCTCCTGCTGGCTGGGAAGTGTCGGGGCATAATTGTTCATGAAATGTTCCACCCGTATCACCATGCGGCGACGGGGTTCGCGGCCATTGCGCATGTCGAGCACAAGGCGCGGATCACGCACAGCCAGACGTCCGAACTTGGTTGCCGGCATGCCCGTCCGGCGAAGGAATTTCTCTATTTCCCGAAGCAACAAGGCGACCCTCCTGTTTGATTCGCTGTAGGAATAATCCTTAGCTGCCGGTCCAAATCCTACTTATCTAGGAAAAATACATCGTGTAGGAACTGGCGCATGGTTAATGATCCGGCACGAAACAGACTGGTCGAACTGGCAGAGCAGCGGGGCACTTCGCTTTCTGCGCTGTCGAAGCTCATCGGCAGGAATACGACCTACCTTCAACAATTTATAAAGAAGGGCAGCCCGCGAAAGCTGGAAGAGAACGACCGCCGCACGCTGGCCCAGTTCTTCGGCGTGGACGAATCGGAACTGGGCGCGCCGGACGGTGCGGATAATTCCTACGTTGCTGCAAAAACCCCGCGAAAGAGCTGGATCGCGATACCCCGGCTGGCGCTGGGCGCATCGGCTGGGCCGGGGGCACTGGCAGAAGACGACGCGCCGGTCGGCCACCTCGGCTTTTCCGAAGGCTGGCTGCGCGAAATGGGCCTGACCCCCAATGCCCTGACCGCGCTGTCGGTGGCGGGAGATTCGATGGACCCGACCCTATCGGACGGCGACGAAATCCTCGTCGCCCGCGCCGAGGCTCAGTACGGCGGCCGCCTGCGCGACGGCATCCACGTCATCCGCCGCGACGGCACCTTGATGGTCAAACGCTTACTTTTTGAACGCGAAGGCCAAGTCTCGGTGATCTCGGACAACAAAGCGTATCCCTCGGACGCGAATGTCCCGCTGGAAGAGGTCGAGGTGCTGGGCCGCGTCGTGTGGAAGGGCGGGCGGATCTAGTAGCGCCGGCCAGCACCGCTTGCATTCCCCCGCCGCGCCCGCCACATCCTTTCGCATGAGCGAAATGACCAACGAACCTTTGATGCGGGCCGCTATCGTGCCCGTGACGCCGCTTCAGCAGAACTGTTCGCTGATCTGGTGCACGAAGACGATGAAGGGCGCCGTCATCGATCCGGGGGGCGATCTGCCGCGGATCAAGGATGCCATCGCCAAGGCGGGGATCACACTGGAAAAGGTGCTCGTCACGCACGGGCATCTCGATCACTGCGGCAATGCGGGGGTTTTCGCCAGGGACATGGGCGTTCCGATCGAGGGGCCGGAGGAGGCTGACCGGTTCTGGATCGCGCGGCTGGACGATGATGGTCCGCGCTGGGGGATGGAGGCGAGCAGCTTCGAGCCTGATCGCTGGCTCAAGAACGGGGACAAGGTCACGGTGGGCGAGCTGGAGCTCGATGTCGTGCATTGCCCCGGCCACACGCCCGGCCACGTCGTGTTCTATCACGCGCCCAGCCAGTTCGCGGTTGTCGGCGATGTCCTGTTCAAGGGGTCGATCGGGCGCACCGATTTTCCCATGAGCAATCACCAGGACCTTATCGATTCGATCACGCAGCGCCTGTGGCCGCTGGGCGATGATGTCACTTTCATTCCGGGTCACGGGCCGATCAGCACCTTCGGGGCAGAGCGGCAGACGAACCCGTTTGTCGCGGATATGGCACTCAAACAGTAGACTGCCCTTGCGCTAATCCGAAAAAACGCTATAGCGCGCGCCTTCGCCGCACCCCCCGTGCCGCAAAGCGCGCGCCCCGGTCCGCAGTGGGAAAGAACTTCCCGATGTGGGCTTGTGCCGTGCCGGAGGCTGGACTAGGGCGGCACGCAAAGATCGTCGTTATTGATTGAACAGGTGCCGAAATGGCTGTCCCCAAGAGAAAAGTTTCGCCGTCCCGTCGCGGTATGCGTCGCGCACATGATGCCCTCAAGGTCGAGGCGTTCCACGAATGCCCGAACTGTGGTGAGCTCAAGCGCCCGCACAACCTTTGCGACGCTTGCGGCCATTACAACGGGCGCGAGATCGTTTCCGTCGGGCTCTGATCGCCCGAGAAGACACTTGCTAGGACGTAGACCATGAGCTTGCCGCGTATCGCAATCGACGCGATGGGCGGCGATCATGGCGTTCGTGTCATGATCGAGGGTGCCGCGCTTGCGCGTCGGCGCCACGATCGCTTCAAGTTCCTCCTCGTCGGTGACGAGGAGCGGATCAAGCGTGCGCTCGACAATCACCCGAACATGCGCGGCGCGTCGGAGATTCTCCACGCGCCCGAAGCCGTCTCGGGTGATGAAAAGCCGACACAGGCCCTGCGCCGTGCCCGCAAGACCAGCATGGGCCTTGCGATCGACGCGGTGAAGAAGGGTGAGGCCGGTGCTGCCGTTTCGGGCGGCAATACCGGCGCGCTGATGGCGATGGCCAAGCTTTCGCTGCGCACGATGCCCGGCATCGACCGACCGGCTCTGGCCGCACTGATGCCCACGTTGGGCGATACCGACATGGTCATGCTCGACCTTGGCGCGAACACCGATTGCGATGCCCGCAACCTGGTGCAGTTCGCGATCATGGGCGCGGCCTATTCGCGCATCGCCACGGGCCTTCCGGAACCGCGCGTCGCACTGCTCAACATCGGGACCGAGGAAATCAAGGGCACCGATGTCCTGCGCGTCGCATCCGAAAAGCTGCGCGCGGCAGACCAGCGGCTGGCGATGAGCTTCGAAGGCTTCGTCGAGGCCGACAAGATCAACCGCGGCAGCGTCGACGTTGTCGTGACCGACGGATTTTCGGGCAACATCGCCCTGAAGGCCGTCGAAGGCGCGGCGCGTTTCGTGACGGACCTGCTGAAAAGCGCGTTCCAGTCCTCGCTGCGTTCCAAGGTGGGCTTCCTGGTCAGCCGTCCGGCGACCGAATTGCTGAAGCACCATCTCGACCCGAACAATCATAATGGCGCGGTCTTTCTCGGCCTCAACGGGGTCGTGGTGAAGAGCCACGGGAGCGCCAATGCCAAGGGCGTTGCCAATGCCGTTGCGGTAACGGCGCGCCTGCTGGAGGAAGACCTGATCGAGCGTATTTCTGCCGACCTTGCACGCGGCACCGAAGACAAGACAGCGGACACCGCCGCGTGAGCGACATGATCCGCCGTTCGGTGGTGCTCGGCTCCGGCTCGGCACTTCCCAAGCGCTGCGTGACGAACGCCGATCTGGCAGAGCAGGTCGAGACGAGCGACGACTGGATCGTCGAGCGGACCGGCATTCGTCAGCGCTATATCGCGGGTGAGGGGGAGACGACCTCGACGCTCGCCGCCGATGCATCGCGCAAGGCGATGGAGGCGGCTGGCCTGACTGCCGACGACATCGACATTATCGTGCTGGCGACCGCCACGCCGGACCAGACTTTCCCGTCCACTGCCAGCAAGGTCCAGCATGACCTCGGCTGCAAGAACGCCTTTGCCTTCGACGTCGCGGCGGTCTGCTCGGGCTTTCTCTATGCGCTCGGCACAGCGGATTCGCTGCTGCACCGGGGCATGGGCAAGCGCGCGCTGGTTATCGGGTCGGAGACGTTCAGCCGCATTCTCGACTGGGAAGACCGTACGACTTGCGTCCTGTTCGGTGACGGTGCGGGTGCGATGGTGCTCGAACTTCAGGAATTTCCCGCAAGCGAAGCGGCAACCGCGCGCGGCGTGATCGATACCAAATTGCACACCGATGGGGAGCATAACTGCCTGCTTTACGTCGATGGCGGTCCGTCGACGACGCAGACCGTAGGCAAGCTGCGCATGAAGGGCCGTGAGGTGTTCCGTCATGCCGTGGTCAACCTCGCCAACGTGCTGACCGAAGTGCTGGAAGGCACCGGTTACGAAGCGTCGCAGATCGACTGGGTCGTGCCGCACCAGGCCAATGCTCGCATTCTCGACGCCACGGCGAAGAAGCTGGGCCTGCCCGCCGAGCGCATGGTCAAGACCGTCGAAATGCACGCCAACACTTCGGCGGCATCGGTGCCGCTCGCTTATGACGTGGCGGTGCGCGACGGGCGAATCCGGCCCGGCGATCTCGTCATGCTCGAGGCGATGGGCGGCGGGTTTACCTGGGGCGCGAGCCTGCTGCGCGCCTGATCAGGGCCGCAAATCAGCCCCATTCTGGCGCGAAATACCCCGAAAGGGGTGGAATGTGCCTGTTTTTGCCCGATTTTCATTTGTTACTGCGGCGATGCTGTGAAATAGTACCTGTCTGGGTCGCAGCTCTGGGGGCAATAAGGGGGATAGGACAAAATGCGTTCTGTCGGAACTCTCACGCGTGCGGATCTTGCCGATGCCGTCCACCACAAGGTGGGCCTCAGTCGGTCCGATTCACTGACTATGGTGGAATCGATTCTGCGCCTGATGTGCGATGCCATGTCTGATGGCGAAAACGTCAAAATTTCCGGTTTCGGAACGTTCCTCTTGCGCGACAAGGGCGAACGGATCGGCCGCAATCCCAAGACCGGCGTAGAAGTGCCGATCACGCCGCGCCGCGTGATGACCTTCCGCGCCAGCCAGATGCTGAAGGACCGCGTCAGCGGGGTCTAAGCGATGAGTGACGGAACGCAGACGCAGGACAGTCTTTTCGAGGACGGGAAAGACCCGCAGGCGTTCCGCACGATCGGCGAGGTATCGGCCGCTCTCGACATAAAGCCGCATGTGCTGCGCTATTGGGAAGAACAGTTCCCGATGCTGCGCCCCGTAAAGCGTAGCGGCGGGCGGCGTTACTACCGCCCCGGTGATGTCGAACTTCTGCAGAAGATCGATCGCCTGCTCAATCAGGACGGCTACACGATCCGCGGCGCGGTGAAGGCGATCGAGGACGAGGGCAAGGCCCCGCCGAAACCCGCCGCTGCCCCTGCGCCCTCTGCCGAGATGGTCGAGAAGCTGCGCGGCGCCGTCCGCACGCTGGAGGAAAGCACCAGCGAAACCGCTCCCGCCGCTTCGGAGCCGGAGCCTGCGCAAAGCCGGACGGAGGACGTCCTGCTTCATGCAAGGCTGCGTTCTATCAGGGAAAAGCTGGCCTCGGCCCTGATCGAAGGCTGATCAGTTCGCCATTTCCGGGCCCAGCGTCGGGTCCAGGTCGCGCGGACGCTTGAGGTCGACCAGACGGGCCTTGGCTCCGTCGATCTCCGACCAGTCGTCGATATCGAATTCGAGCACCGCGAAAGCGCCGGTGGGAAACTTCACCGCCACCGCATCGCGCAGCGGCGAGGAACCGTCGTCGGGCACGTGGTCCAGCACCGCGTCCTCAAGCCCCGGATTGTGTGCGACGAGCAGGATGCTGTCCTCGTCCCCTGCAAGATCGGTCAGGACGTCGAGGATCGAATCCGCCGTGGCGAGATAGAGGCGGCGGTCCTCCACCCTGTCCACCGGCGCGGCCTTGCCCATGGCGTCGAGCGCAATGGCCAGCGTTTCCTGAACGCGGACGGCGGGGCTGGCGAGGATGCGGTCGAATGGTGCGACCTTGGTGCCGATATAGCGGCCCATCGCCTCTGCCGCCCGGCGGCCCTTGGCGTTGATACCGCGATCGAAGTCATAGCCTGCGGGCTGATGCTCTTCCGATTTCGCATGGCGCAGGAGACCCAGGCGTTTCAAACGTCGCTTTCCCTTACGTCTTGTTGATCTTGAGGCACGGAACAGGAAACACCCCGCTGCAACATTTGTAAAGCATCGGCAAGTGTCGTGCGCGTGACAGGTGTCCCATCGGGGAACGCGGAGAGCAGGCGCGAGGGGAAGGCGGCGGACAGCACGACGAAGGCGCCGCTGTCCCCGCGCGACCGGATCAGCCGCCCGAAAGCCTGCGCCAGACGTGCACGCACGATGGCATCGTCATGCGCCTGCCGGTCGGCCCGCTCCCCCCCCGATGCCGCGCGGCGGGCGCGGTGCAGGATCGACGGCTTGGGCCAGGGAACCTGCTCCATGACCACGAGGCGGAGAGAATCACCCGGCACGTCCACCCCGTCGCGCAAGGCATCGGTGCCGAGCAATGATGCGCGCGGATCGTCGCGGAAGATATCGACCAGCGTACCGGTGTCGATCGGGTCGACGTGCTGCGCAAACAGCGGCAGGCCCGAACGCGCCAGCCGGTCGGCAATGCGGGCATGAACCGCGCGCAGGCGGCGGATCGCGGTGAACAGCCCCAGCACGCCTCCGTCGCTCGCCTCGATCAGCTGGCCATATGCGGCGGCAAGGCCCGCGATGTCGCCCTTCTTCACGTCGGTCACGATGATGACTTGCGCCTGATTGGCATAGTCGAACGGACTGGCCGCTTCGGAAATGCGCGGGTTAAGCCCGATGACCGACGCGCCCGAACGCGCGACGGCGCGGTCCCAGTCGGGGCCTTCGGGCGAACGGTCGCACAAGGTCGCGCTGGTCTGCAGGACGCCGTGGGCGGGTTCCAGAACGGTCGCGGCAAAGGGGCGCATCGGGTCGAGCCAGCGGCGGTGGATGGCTATGTCGAACTCGCGCGCCTCGGCCCGTTCGACCGAGAGCCAGTCGACGAAATCGGGATCTGCCGGCCCGCCGAGGCGCGCCAGCAGCGCTTCCCACGCGGTCAGCGCATCGATGCGCCACGACAGCGAATGACGCGCGCCTTCGACGCGCTGACGGCCCTGTGGGTCCAGCCAGTCCGGCGGGTCTTCAAGGATTGCTTCAAGCCGGGTGCCAAGCTTCATCAACGGCTGTCGCAGCGCGGCAAGCGCGTCGCGGGCTTCGGATGCGGCCTCGATGAAGGGGCCGTCGAGGTCGACTGCCTCGGTCTCCAGCCCGTAACCTGCCTCGCTCCCCGCTTCGTCGCGGGCGTAAGTCATGCGGCGGACGGAGGCGAAAAGCTGTTCGAGCGGGCCCCACGGCTCGCCCTCGTTGATGCGCCCCAGCCAGCCGTCCGATGGCAGGCCAGAAGCAGCCTCGCGCGCGGCGGTGATCGCCTGTTCGCCCGCTTCGTCATAGCTTGCGACATCGGCAAGACGCGCAGCAAGTCCGCGCCTGCGGCCCTTGGACTTGCCTTCGGGGCCGATGACCCAGCGGCGCATCTCGATCGCCTCGCTGCCCGACAGGGCGACGGCGAATGTCGAATCGGCGGCGTCGAACAAGTGGTGCCCTTCGTCGAAAACGATCCGGCTGGGGCGTTGCTGGCCGTCGCGTTCGCCACCCCGCGCGGCATGGACCATGACGAGCGCGTGGTTCGCAATGACCAGATCGGCATGGGCCGACTGGCGCGCGGCGCGTTCGATGAAACACTTCTTGTAATGCGGGCAGGCGGCATAGACGCATTCGCCGCGCCGGTCGGTCAGCGCGGCAAGCCCGCGCCTGCGGAACAGCGTCGGCAGCCAGCCGGGCAAGTCGCCGCCGACCATGTCGCCATCCTCGCTATAGGCCGCCCATCGCGCCACCAGCTGCGCGAAGATGCCCGCGCGGTTCTGGAAACCACCTTGCAGCGCGTCTTCAAGGTTCAGCAGGCAGAGGTAGTTCTCACGCCCCTTCCGCACGACTACGGCAGGCGTCTGGCGTTCCGCGCCTTCTGTATCCGGCCACGCACGGCGGCTTTCGCGGCGAAGCTGGCGTTGCAGCGCCTTGGTGTAAGTCGAGACCCAGACCGTCCCTTCGGCCGCCTGCGACCAGAGCGAGGCGGGGGCGAGGTAGCCCAGCGTCTTGCCGACGCCCGTCCCTGCCTGTGCCAGCACCATGTTCGGGCGGCCCTTTTCGGGGCGCGGGGCGAAGACGTGGGCGGCTTCCTGCGCATAGTCGCGCTGACCATCGCGCTTTTCGGACCCCTCGCCGGTCAGCGTGTCGAGGCGGGTGACAACATCTTCGGGATCGAGCGCAACGTGTTTCGGCTGGGCGCGGGGCGGGAGTTCTTCCCACTCGGGCAGCTTGGCGAAGAGCCAGCGTTCGGCCCGCTCCGGCTTGCGCACATGGGGCGCGAGGATGCCCGACCATGGCCACTTCTGCCGGGCGAGCGATTGCAGCACCGACCAGGCGCCTTCGCGTTCGGGCCAGCCCTCGGCCTCGCACCGCTCGAACAGGCGCGCGGCGGCGCGGGCGAGCAGGATGGGCACTTCGCCTTCGTGTTCGGGCAAGGGCAGGTCGAGCGCCTGTGCCAGCCCCTTGGGCGTAGGCACCACGAAGCGCGCCGGATGGACGAAAGCATAGAGTTCGAGAAGGTCGAGCCCCGACAGTTCTGGATAGCCGAGGCGGCTGGCCACCAGCGGCGCGTTCAGCATCAGAAGCGGGGTTTCCGCCGCCGCCATAATCGCTTCCCCGCGCGACAGGGCGCGCACATTACCTGCAGCATCTGACAGCCAGCAGCCGGAATGGCTGGCATGCAGTGCGGGAAGCGGCACGGGTTGGGGAAGGGGGGCAGACGCCATGCTTCCCAGATAGGGAAGCGAAGCTGCAAGGCCAATGAGCGCGTCCGGCTTAACCCCCGACGATCAGGCCTTATGCGGCGCGAGCAGGCGTAGGTTCGGGCGCGTCGGCACCGACGCAGCAATCGCAGTCCGACACGTCGAGCGTCAGGTGCGCGGTGACCTGTGCGTCGATCTCGTCACCAAAGTCCGATTCGAGCGAGCGGCGGACAAGCTTGGCAACGACTGCCGGGGCGTCGTGGCCGGTGTGGTCCTTGCCGTGGACGAAGCCCGACACGTGCATCCACTGGTGCATCAGGTGCGCGGCCATGTTCACGCGGTCGCCCGCGCCCATGCACAGGGCCACGAACCAGCGCGCGGTGCGAATGGGAAGCGTGCCGAGGCGCGTGCGTCCGATGACGGGATGGGCACTTTCAGGGCCGTCCATGTCTTCGACCGAGATCGCGATGTCGAGCGTATGGTCTGCCGTCTTGCCGCATTCGCGGCCATGAACGATGCGGTCCCAGATCTGGTCGCCGTCCATGTCCTTCACGCCGCCATGCAGGCTCTGCCAGCCGGTAAAGCCGTATTCGGCCTGGCGGACGGAACCGCCGAAGCCGGGGCTACTGACGGCCTTGCGCAAAAGGATCACGCTGTCCTTGATGAAGCGTTCCTCGGCGTCGGTCGCGCCGGTGATCTCGTGTAGTTGAACATCCACAGTCATGATAGGCCAACGCCTCTTCCGCGTCAGGGGTTCCACCCGACTCACAAGATTTACAGTAGCGAAGAATGGAAAACGGCCGATTAACACCAGCCGCTACGTCTGCCTTGCCAGTTTTCAGCCAATCCCTCGGCCACGAGAATATCGCCAAGCGACTGACCACCGCGCGTGATGCGGCGCAGTTTGCGGCCATATCGGTCGGTTTCTTCCGGTCCGGCCTCAAGGCTGAAGGGGCCGTCATTCAAAAGCTGAAGCATGCGCTGCGTTGCCGCCCGGCCCAGCGCGAGTTCGCGGTCGCACTGCGGGTTCGAAATTTCCGGCGTGTTGATGTCCAGCACGCGGATCTTGTCGCCTGCGAACCAGATAGTATCACCGTCGACGACGCAGTTCTGCCGGTTGCCGCCATCGCAAATCCCGAAGCTGGCCGAGAGGGTGTCTTCCGGCCCCGCGACGGGGGCGGTGGTCGGCGCCGTGTCCGTCTGGATAGCGATGGGACCGTAGCGCATAGTTAGTCCGGTACCGATCAGAATCACCGACACGAAAGCAAGCGCGACGGCCCACCAGTTGACCTTTCGCTTGGGTTTCGGATCATTCCAGAACTTGAGCGTCGGACCCTTGGACTTCGGTCTTCGAAACGGGATCGTTTTGCCTCGCCTGTCCTTCAGCGGCGTCGACCGGAACGGCTTCTTGAAACTCACGCCCCTGGCCTCATCGGGCAGCCTTTCGGGCGCGCTCCTCGAAGTCGCGGCGGGTGAGGGGGCGTTCCTTCGCTTCTTCGGCGCACGACGCGGGCGGGGCACGAAGGCTGGCGGCGCCTGCTCCGAAAACGTGGCCCAGTTTTTCGAAGCGGCTGGTGAAGGCGCGGTGGTCCCAGCCGTGGACACCGGCCTTTTCCACTTTGCGCGCGATTGAACCGTAGATGCCCGTCGCCGACAGGATCGCCCAGCGGCTGCGCAGCGGCAGGCGGGCGGCACCGATGCGCGCCGACGCTTCATAGGCGCGGGCCATCAGGCAGGCATCGTGGACCATGGCGACGAGTTCGGCGCGGTACATCGGCTTCATGTGCTGGCCGGGTGCAATGTCGGCCTCGACCAGCCATTCGACCGGCAGGTAGCAGCGGCCCGCCGCGTCATCTTCCCACAAGTCGCGCACGATATTGGCGAGCTGGAACGCGATGCCGAGATCGCATGCCCGGTCGAGCGTATCCGCGTCATCATCGGGCACACCCATGACCTTGGCCATCATCACCCCGACTGCGCCTGCCACATGGTAGCAGTATTGCAGCATGTCGGCCTCGCTACGCGGCCGCCAGTCGTCGGCGTCCAGTGCAAAACCTGCGATCACGTCGTCGCACATCTCGGCGGTGAGGCCGCATTCGCGTGCAACCACAGCCAGCCCGTCGAACGAGGCATCGCCCGTTTCAGAGCCCGCCAGCGCCAGCGCGGTGCGTTCGCGGATCGTTGAAAGGCGCGCCGCCGCGTCCGACTGGTCGCCCAGTTCGCCGCCCATGTCCTGCGCATCGGCAAGGTCGTCCGCCGCGCGGCACCAGGCATAGAGCAGCCAGACGCGTTCGCGCGTCACGCGGTCGAACAGCATCGATGCGGCGGCAAAGCTTTTCGATCCGCGCGCGATCGTATTGCGGGCGTGGGCAACCAGTTCGTCGCGATTTTTCGGCAAGTGGATCAGCCCTTCGAAAGATCGGAAATCATCAGCCGCGCAGTCGCCCGTGCAGAGCCAACGACGCCGGGAATACCCGCGCCCGGATGGGTGCCCGCGCCGACGAAATAGAGATTGCCGATCTCGTCATCGCGGTTGTGCGCGCGGAACCATGCCGACTGCGTCAGGACGGGTTCGAGGCTGAAGGCGGAGCCCATGTGTGCCGACAGGTCGGTGCCGAAGTCGGCGGGCGTGTAGTGGAACTTCGTCACGATCCGCGAATGGATGTCGGGGATCAGGCGGCGGCCCACTTCGTCCAGCACCCGCTTTTCAAGCTCCGGCCCGACCGTGTCCCAATCGACACGAAGCTTGCCCATGTGCGCCACGGGGACGAGGGCATAGAACGTGCTCATCCCCTCGGGCCCCATCGACGGGTCGGTGACGGTGGGATGGTGCAGGTAGATCGAGAAGTCGCGCGGCAGGACGCCGGACTTGTAGATGTCGTTCAGCAGCCCTTCGTAGCGCGGGCCGAACAGGATCATGTGGTGCGGAATGCCGGGCCATGCGCCCTCGACCCCGAAATGCACGACGAAGAGCGACGGGCTCCACCGCTTGCGCGACAGGGACTTTGCGACCTTGCCCCCGCGCCGGTTGGTCGAGAGCAGGTCGCGGTAAGTGTGCATGAGATCGGAATTGGCGGCGACCGCGTCGAACCGCTCGCTCCACCCGCTTTTCGTCGTCACGCCCTTGGCGCGGTTTCCGACGGTGTCGATGCTGACCACCGGATCGCCCAGCCGGACCGTGCCGCCAAGGCGTTCGAAGTGCTTCACCATCGCCGCGATCAGCTTGTTCGTGCCGCCCTTCGCCCACCAGACGCCGCCGTCCTTCTCCAGCTTGTGGATGAGGGCATAGATCGCGCTGGTCGACATCGGGTTGCCGCCGACGAGCAGCGTGTGGAACGACAGAGCCTCGCGCAGTTTCTCGTTCTTCACGAACTTGGACACGATCGAATAGACCGAACGCCACGCCTGGTATTTGGCGAGCGCCGGGGCGGCCTTGATCATGTCGGAGAAGTTGAGGAACGGCTTGTGCCCCAGCTTCAGGTAGCCTTCGGTATAGACCCCTTCGGAATAGGCGGAAAATTCCTCGTATCCGGCCACGTCGTCGGGGTTCAGCTTGCTGATCTCTGCGGCAAGCTGCTGAAGGTCGTTCGAATAGTCGAACGTCGTCCCGTCGTCCCACTGCAGGCGGTAGAAGGGCTTTACCTCCATCAGTTCGATGTCGTCCGACATCTCGTGATCGGTCAGCCGCCAGAGCTGTTCCAGGCAGTCGGGATCGGTGATGACGGTGGGGCCAGCATCGAAAGTGAAGCCGTCCTTTTCCCAGACGTAGGCGCGGCCGCCGGGCTTGTCGCGGGCTTCGATCACCGTGGTGTCGATGCCCGCCGACTGCAGGCGGATGGCAAGCGCGAGGCCGCCGAAGCCTGCGCCGATAACGGCGGCGCGGCGGGTGGGCTGGCTATTTTCTGTCATTTCTTACCTCTAAGCGGCCCCGGGGCACCGTAACCGGCGAGCACCGAAGCGGCTTTCAGAACGGGAACGGGGGGCTTCCCGGCCAGCACGCGCAACTTGTCGAAGAGCGTGCTTTCACCAGCGTAGAAGCGTTCCACCAGCGCTTCGTCAAGTGCGTAGAACCGCTGCAGTACCTTGTACCTGTCGCGCGGCTGGGCCGCACCGAACAGCATACGGGCCAGCAGGCGATAGAACCCCCCGCTGCGCCAGTGGGCGGCGGCATGGGCATCGGTCAGCGCGGCAAGGCTGGCACTGTCATGCGCCTCCGCCCCTGCGATCAGGCTGGCAAGGCGCACCGCGTCAGGCAGGGAATAGCTGGTCAGTGGCTGGAACAGTCCGGCGCGAACGCCTGCCTGCGCGACACCCGGAACGGCATGGGCGCGGAACTTTGTAAAATCGCCGCCGGTCACCACAGGCAGGACGCCCGTTTCCTTGCGGGTCTTTTCGACCACGGTCCATCCGCGCCCCTCGGCATAGTCGTCGATCCGCCCGAACAGAGTTTCAGCGTCGAGCGAGCGGCTATCGCTGTAATAGGTGTCCTCGACGAAAACCTCATCGGCGGAGAAGGGCAGGACATAGACGAAGCGGTAGCCGTCCTTCTGCTTCACCGTTGCGTCCATCACGATCGGGCGCGTCATCTTGTGCGGGGCGGCGAGGCGCAGCGTCACGCCTGCAAACTTCTGCCAGCCGCCGTGAAGCTCTGCCAGCATATCGCGGTTCAATCCGCGCGCGTCGATCACGCCGTCCGCATCTATTCGCGTACCGTCGGCCAGCGCGATGCCTTGCGGGTCGAGCGCGGTGACGGCGGTACCGGTAAAGACGGCTTCTGCCGGAAGCGCTTTTGCCACGGCAGCGGCAAGGTTTTCCGACGGGATCGACCGGTATGGGGTCGCCAGCGTCCGGCGATAGGCGGGAAAGCGCACGTCATAGCCGTCGTTCCAGCGCGCGGCGGCCAGCCCTTCGACCAGTTCGCGGTTTTCTTCTGCGATGTCGGTGGCGAAAAAGGACCAGACGTGATTGCCGCCGATGACGGGGCCTGCCTCTACCAGCGCGACGGACAAGTCGGGCCGCCGATCGGCCAGCATCAGCGCGATCAGCGATCCGGACAGGCCTCCGCCCGCAATCGCGATGTCGTATCGATTGGCCATTCCCGTCTCGTTTGCATGGGTCTGCGGACCTGCGCAAGGTTCCTGCAAGTGCTGTCCATACCTAGTAGCAAGCGGAACCGGCGGCATGGCGGTGCGTTCCCGAACGAACAAGACCATTCTCAGGATCACACGCACTTGAACCAGATCGCGCCGACCCGCACCCTTTTGACCGCCGCTGCCATTGCCGCAGCGTGCGCCTTTTCCGGCAACGCGCACGCCAATGTCGCCGCGATCGACCGGCAGCCGCTTCGCCTGGAACAGCCGGACCTCGAAGAGGTGTATGACGGCGACTACGTGATCGTTGCGTTGGGCGCTGGCTATGTCCCCGACTACGAGGGCGCGGACGAATATGGTGTCCAGATCGGCGGTGCGGTGCGCGGCTCTGTCGAAGGGATTGCTTTCAAGACCAGCGGCATCGGTCTTGAACTCGACCTCATTCCGAACCTGCCCGGCGATGTCGAACTCAGCTTCGGACCCGAAATCCAGTATAGCGCGGTGCGCACCGGATCGGTGAAGGACGAGATCGTCGACATGCTGCCCGAACTCGACAGCACGATCGAACTGGGGTTCAGCGCCGGTATCTCGAAAAAGAACCTTATCACGCCGGTAGACTCGCTCGCGCTAAGCTATGGTATGCGCTGGGATGTTTCCGGCAAGGGAGCAGGGCGGCAGAGCCGTGTCTCGCTGTCCTACTTTACCGCCCTGTCGAAAGGCATGGGCGCAGGCGTATCGGTCGGCGCAAGCTGGCACGACGACAAGTGGGCCGACTATTACTACACGATCACGCCCGAAGGCAGTGCGGCCACCGATGGCGCGCTTCCTGTCTATGAAGCGGAAAGCGGCATGAAGGACTGGGACGTAAAGGCCTATTGGGGCATGGATCTCGACGGGGACTTCCGCAACGGCGGCTTCGGCATTGCGACTTCGGTCGTCTACGAACGCCTTCAGGGCAGCGCGGCGGAAACGCCGATCGTGTCGATGCGCGGCGACCGTGACCAGTTCATGTTTCTGGCCGGCGTCGGTTATGCTTTCTGAGATGAATTGGGCGTTCTGACGACAACGCACTGATCGCGCTGGACCAAGGCGCGGTGACCTTTTAGATATCGGGACAGAACGGGCCGCTTACCCCCTCGAGCGACCCACACGATAATGCCCCGATTGTCGGGAAGTAGAGGGACGTTTCACATGCCTGTTGTCGACGCCACTGCCTGGACGGCCATGCTGTTGGGCCTGTTCGCCATGTCTGCCGCCATCGGCGCGTTGCGCAGGCCGGGGATATGGCAGACCCTTGTCAAAGAGGTCGAGGACAGCCCCGCGCTGCAGATGATTTCGGGCGTTGCCGAACTGGCGGCTGGCGCTGCGATCTATCTGGTCAATCCGTGGGTCCCGGCGGACTTGCTGGCCTGCGTGATGAAAGCCATCGGCGGACTGATGATACTCGAGGCGCTGGTCGTCGTCGGGTTCTCGGACATCTATTTCCATTTCTGGCTGAAGAACCTGTCCTTCATGCACAAGGGCTGGGCGATGGTGAGCCTGTTGACCGGCCTTGCCCTGACCGTGGCAGGCGCGTTCCACTTCGGCTGAGGGGCGCGCTTCCCACAACAACTTCGCCCCCGCGGCCCACGCAGCATTTGCGTTGCGGGGCGAGGGCGATTACATCGGTGCCATACCCCGGGGAGCGAGCTTTCCCACTTCGATGTTTCGAAAGTGGGCAATTCCGCTGAGAGGGACAGGTAGCGCTGTCCGACCCGTTGAACCTGAACCGACTAGCATCGGCGGAGGGAGCGGTCTGTCGCACGTCAAGGCAGCCGGTCCGTCTTTCGCCACTTGGGAGACTGTAATGGCCGACATCAACTCGAAGCTCGAAATCGGCGTGACCACCGGGCCTATTCGCGGTTCGAAGAAGATCTACGTCGGGGACCGCCGCGTCGCCATGCGCGAGATCAGCCTCGAACCTTCGAGCGGTGAGGATCCGGTCCGCGTCTACGACACCAGCGGCCCCTACACCGATCCCGATGCGAACATCGACATCGCGGCAGGCCTGCCCGCGCTGCGCCGCCAGTGGATCATGGAACGCGGCGACGTCGAGGAATACGACGCGCGCATGGTGAAGCCGGAAGACAACGGCCAGCTCGGCCCCGACCGCAGCGGCGGCGTGCCGGCGTTCCCCAACGTCGTGAAGCGTCCCCTGCGCGCCAAGGCGGGCATGAACGTGTCGCAGATGCACTACGCCAAGCAGGGCATCATCACGCCCGAAATGGAATACGTGGCAGAGCGTGAGAACCTGGGCCGCGCCATGATGAAGGACCACATCCGAGACGGTCAGGACTGGGGCGCGGAAATTCCCGAATACGTGACGCCCGAATTCGTCCGCAGCGAAATCGCGCGGGGCCGTGCGATCATCCCGAACAACATCAACCACCCTGAATCCGAACCGATGGCCATCGGTCGCAACTTCCTCGTCAAGATCAACGCCAACATCGGCAACTCTGCCGTGGCGTCGGACGTGGCCAGCGAAGTCGACAAGATGGTCTGGTCGATCCGCTGGGGTGCGGATACCGTGATGGATCTGTCGACGGGCCGCAACATCCACGACACCCGCGAATGGATCCTGCGCAACAGCCCCGTTCCGATCGGCACCGTTCCGATCTACCAGGCGCTGGAAAAGGTCGGCGGCATTGCCGAGGACCTGACGTGGGAGGTCTTCCGCGACACGCTGATTGAGCAGGCGGAGCAGGGCGTCGACTACTTCACGATCCACGCGGGCGTGCGCCTGCCCTATGTGCCGCTGGCCGCCAAGCGTGTGACCGGCATCGTCAGCCGCGGCGGCTCGATCATGGCGAAGTGGTGCCTTGCCCATCATAAGGAGAGCTTCCTTTACGAGCACTTCGACGAGATCACCGAGATCATGAAGGCCTATGACATCGCCTACTCGCTCGGCGATGGCCTGCGCCCCGGCTCGATCGCCGACGCGAACGACGAGGCGCAGTTTGCCGAGCTTTACACGCTGGGCGAGCTGACCAAGCGCGCCTGGAAGGAAGACGTTCAGGTCATGATCGAAGGCCCCGGCCACGTGCCGATGCACAAGATCAAGGAGAACATGGACAAGCAGCTCGAGGCGTGCGGCGAGGCTCCGTTCTATACGCTCGGGCCCCTCGTCACCGACATCGCGCCGGGTTACGACCACATCACCAGCGGCATCGGCGCGGCGCAGATCGGCTGGTACGGCACGGCGATGCTTTGCTACGTCACGCCCAAGGAACACCTTGGCCTGCCCGACCGTGACGACGTTAAGGTCGGCGTGGTGACCTACAAGCTGGCCGCCCACGCGGCCGACCTTGCCAAGGGGCATCCGGCCGCCAAGGTGCGCGACGACGCGCTGAGCCGCGCGCGCTTCGAATTCCGCTGGCGCGACCAGTTCAACCTGTCGCTCGACCCCGACACGGCAGAGCAGTACCACGACCAGACGCTTCCCGCCGAAGGCGCGAAGACCGCGCACTTCTGCTCGATGTGCGGTCCGAAGTTCTGCTCGATGAAGATCAGCCAGGAAGTCCGCGAATTCGCCGCCAAGCAGAACCAGCCGTCAGACCAGTTCATCGCGGCGGAAGACGCGGAAAAGGGCATGGAAGAGATGAGCAAGGTCTTCAAGGAAACCGGCTCGGAACTCTACATGGGATCGAATGGGCGCGAACACGATTGAGGGGGTATGACCTACCCCTTGCGTTCCCCCGCTCTCGCCCTCGTTTCCGCTTTCGCGCTTGCCGTCGCCGCCTGTTCATCGGGCGGTGACGGAGAGGCCGCGCAGGAACAGTCCTTCGGCCCTCCCGGACCTGCGGGCGGAGGGGGCAGCATCGACAAGAGCGGGGACGCGCAGCTCCAATCGCTGATCGCCGACGTAAAGCCGAAGTTCGCGCAGTTCGCGTACGAGGACGCGGAAACGGGCCTCACGCTGCCCTACAACCTCTACACGCCCGCGGATGCAGAGACGGCGGGCCCGCTGCCGCTGGTCTTCTTCATCGCCGACGCCAGCGTGGTGGGCAAGGACGTGACCGCGCCGCTGGAACAGGGGCTGGGCGGCCTCATCTGGGCCTCTGACGAGGAACAGGCCAAGCACCCCGCCTATGTGCTGGTGCCCGAGTTTCCGAACGTCGTCATCGACGATCATGGCGCGCTTACCGTCAACGAATACCAGGACGTGGCGCGCCGCCTCGTGCTGGACGTTGCCGCGAAAGTGGGGGCGGACAAGGACCGGCTCTACGCCACGGGGCAGTCGATGGGCTGCATGATGCTCCTGTTGATGAGCGCCAATTACCCCGACCTCTTCGCGCGCGAACTCTTCGTTTCGGGCCAGTGGGACGTGTCGAAGCTATCCGCGCTGGGTGACCAGGATTTCTTCTATGTCGTTGCCGAGGGCGATCCCAAGGCCTCTGCCGGGCAGGACGAGCTTTACGAGGCGCTGACCTCCGAAGGCGTGACGATCCCCCGCGCGACGTTCGACGCAGGGTGGAGCGAGGCCGAAGTGGCCGAGGCCGTCTCTGCGCTGACCGAGAAGACGAGCGGCCCGAAATTCGTGATGTTCAAGGAAGACACCGTCCTCCCGGAAGGCACGAGCGCCCCCGGCGGCGCGGGCGAACACATGTATTCGTTCGACCCGGCCTACAGGCTGACGGCAGTCAGGGACTGGTTGTTCGGGGGGTGATGGCCACGCCTAGGCGGTCGGCGCTCTCGCAGTCAGTTTCCGCACCATCTCTCGCACTTCCGCGGGTGTGTCGCCACTCACAACTTCGACGTAACCAATCCCGGCGCGCCTTAACGCTTCCTTCTTAACTGCGTCACGAGCCGCAGTCTCGGCGCTGCTGTGGTGCCCCGTGCCTTGAAATTCCACCGCATGGAGCGGGCGGCAGTCACTATCGACGATCAGTAGATCAACCCGCTTGGCATTGATCGCCCAGAACGCGTCCTTGTCTGGACTGTAGAGAATTTCGCCTAACGAAACCTGACCCATGGTGCGCCAGCCGGGACTGTGTTCGGCAAGAGCTTGATCAATTACCCCGAGTAGCCGCCGCTCCGGCTTGTTCAGCAGGGGGCGTGCCTTGAACGATGCGTTCATCACGCGCATCAATTGCTCCCCCGCCGTTTCGGTAGTGCTGGCGGGTGTCTCTTTCCGTGGAGAAATCTTGACGACTTTTTTGTCGCCCGACTTTCGGCCACGCCAATAGGCACGGCGCTTTTCGCGTTCGATGCCGTTGAAGAACTTTTCAACGCCGATGCCGATCCCTGCCCCTATCAACAGGACGAAGATAAGTAGCAGTGGCTGGTCAAGTAATACGTTAATTGCGTAGTTCATGGCGCTGGATTACCGTATCATTATTTAAGGTTGGTCAATATCCGGGTTCATTTGTTTCGGCCCCTCAAACGCCGGGCGCGGGCCATCCGGCCCGCTTGGCTTCGCCGCATAAGCGGCGGCGCGCGTTCGCGCTTGCGGGTGTCGCTGACGCGCCCCGAAATTTCGCCAATGCTCTCGGTTCGCATTCTGCCGCTTGGTGCCAGTTAGCTTGGTAGCGCTGACACGGGGCACCGAAGGTGACTCCCGCAAGGCCGAACGGCCGCCCGAGCTTATGCGAGGAAGCCAAGGCCCCCGGATGGGGGCCGCCCGGCGTTTGAGGGCCCTAACAAATAATCCAGCGCCACTCACCAACCTCCCACGGGCCACAAGGCCCGCGCTCAACTGGCGGAGCCACCAAGCCCGATTTTATTTTCCTACACTCCACCCGCCATGGCTCATCCTCACGGATGACAGACACAACCCGCACCCCACCCGAACCTGAATACCCACCCATCGGCCGCCAGGGACCGCAATGGGATCGGCAGAAGATGGCCGATTTCCTGCGGATGTTGGCTGCGACGCATTCCGTTTCGGAGGCGGCGCGGTCGGTGGGGATGAGCCGGCAGAGCGCCTATCGCCTGCGCTCGCGATTAAAGGGCACGCCTTTCGACATCGCCTGGGAAACCGCCTTTCGGCACGGTTATGACAATCTCGCCCATGCCGCGCTGGAAAGGGCGCTGAACGGTGTTGAAGTCCCGCACTACCACGGGGGCGAATTGGTCGGCACGTCGCGCCGCTATGACGAGCGGCTGACCGTGGCGCTGCTGAACATGCGCAACCGCTTCGGATCGCCGATGATGGGCCGCTATGGCGCGATGGCCGAATATATGTCCGAACGCTGGGACGAACTGCTGGACCGCGTGGAGTGCGGCTCGCTCGACTGGGAGGGGCCGGGCTTTGCGATGGACAGCGAAAAGGACATCAAGAACCTGATCGAGCGGTTCACGATCGACGAGCGTCCTTCAGGCCGTTGATGCGTTTTTCCGGCAACCTGTCACCCGACGCGGCGGCTCGCTGACGCGCGGAAATGCGCAGGGCGCGGGTTGTTGGTCGCGGGTGACAGGGTGTCGCTTTTGTCACCCGCGGCAATTGGCGAAAGCGGCGGGAAGGGCGGGAACCGGCCCGCGTCGTCGCGGTTCAGGATAGTATGAGGAACCTGATAGGCCTAACGGCACTCGCCCCATGTCTTGCGCTGGCGCTTTCCGCCTGCTCGTCCAACGCGCCCGATGATGCGGGCACTGCGCCAGAGGCGACCGGCTCGGCCACGGCGGAGGCGGTGGACACGACGCTGACGCTGAACGGGCTGGGCATGGTGACGATCGGAGAGCCGGTGCCGGTCGACAGCAGCTTTGCGCTGCGCGGGGCGCAGGCTTCGGAAACGTGCCTTGTCTATACCTCGCCCGATTACGACGGGGTCTATGCCATCGTGGAAGACGGCGCGGTTCGCCGGATCACGGTTGGCGAGGGATCGGAGGGTGAGGGACCGGGCGTGACCTTCGTCGAAGGCGTAGGCGTCGGGTCGACCCGCGCCGATGTCGACGCGGCGTTCCCCGGCTTTCGCGAAGCTCCGGCAAAGTACGTGGAAGGCGGCAAAGACCTGATCGCCCCCGGCGCAGACAGCGGCGATCCGGCGGTGCGTCTGGAAATGAGCCCGGAAGGCTCCGTTTCGGTCATGCACGTCGGCACGATGCCGGTGCTGGGCTATGTCGAGGGGTGCGGCTGAGCGCCTAGCGCTTCTTCACGAACTCGGCACGCAGGACGAGGCCCTTGATGCCGGGGTACTTGCAGTCGATCTCCTGCGGGTCGCCGGTAAGGCGGATCGACTTGATGAGCGTGCCCTGCTTCAGCGTCTGGCCAGCGCCCTTGACGGTAAGGTCCTTGATCAGCGTGACCTGATCGCCATCGGCCAGCAAGTTGCCGACAGCGTCGCGAACCTCGACCGTATCCGCCGCCGCCTGCTTGGCCGCCAGTTCGGAAGCGGGCATCCATTCGCCGCTTTCCTCGTCGTAAACGTATTCGTCGTCGCTCATCGGGTGCTCCTTTGACGGGCGAATGGCAGGAGATCGGGCGGAAAGCCAGAGGCTGGATCAGGCGGTGCAGCCGTCGTCGGTGCCCATGCTGGCCCAGATGCGGTCGATGTCGGCGACGGAGCAGAGATCGGTGCCGGGGGTCAGGACGGCAGCAGTCCCTGCGGCCATGCCTCGGCGGAAGGCGCTGGCCGTGTCCATCCCGCTGGCAAGGCCGTGGACCATGCCGGCAACGAAACTGTCGCCAGCGCCGGTCGCGCTTTGCACCGGAACGTCGAGGCCCGGACGGCAGAGTGAGCCATTCACATCGGCCAGCACTGCGCCGCGATGGCCCAGCGTGACGGCGACGATGTCGGCCTTGCCCGCCAGCACCAAGGCATGGGCCGCAGCGCCGATTTCCTGCGGGCTGGCGTAAGTGGCGCCGGTCAGTGCCTCGAACTCGCCAAGGCTGGGTTTGACGAGGGCAAGCCCGCCAGCCTCGACCGCAGCGGCGAGGGGAGGGCCGGAGCTGTCGAGGACCATGCGGATGTCCCGTTCCCGGCAAGTCGCGGCAAGGCGGGCATAGAAGTCGACAGGAACGCCGCGAGGCAGCGATCCGCTTGCCACCAGCCAGCCGCAGCGGGCCGAGTAGACATGGTCGATCACGCCCTGCCACTCGGCATCGGAAAGGATCGGCCCTTGCGGCACGAAGCGATATTCCTGCCCCGTGCTGCGTTCGAAGACCGAGAGGCTCATCCGCGTCTGGCCTTCGACCGGGATGCAATGGCGGGCAAGGCCGATGCGGTCGATCAGGTCGTCGAGCAGGCCTCCGCTTGCCCCGCCTGCGCAATAGGCAGCCGTGACAGGCGCGCCGAGACGATCGAGCACACGGGCAACGTTGATACCACCGCCGCCCGGATCGTAACGTTCCTCGCTCGTCCGGATCTTGTGGGTGGGGCGGACTTCGTCAGCCTCGCAGGCGCCGTCGATGGCGGGGTTCAGGGTAAGAGTGAGGATCGGCTCCATAAGCCCCTCATGCCGCCCCGAAAGCCTATCGATCAAGCGCTGGTTGCATCCGGTTTCCAGCGATCAGTGCCACTGTCACTCTTCACGCCGCTGGGGAAAGAGATGATTTCGAGCCAGGTGCCCCATGGGAAGCGACCGAACCAGCACTGGTTGCCTTCGCCCCCTTCTTGCCGGAACAGATCGACCGGACCATCAGTCATGATCCCTCCGGCATCGGTGAACGCCTTGGCGGCCGCTTCGATGTCGTCGACATAGATGCTGAAGTGGTGGAGCCCGCGATCGTTTATTCCGGCGGCTTCCTTGCGGCCTTCGCCATTGTCCGAAATCTCGAACAGTTCGATGTTCGGGCCATTCCCTAACCGCATCATTCGCATCGAGATCATCGCCGTACCGGGCAGCAGACCGTTTACCTGGTGCATGTCGGCAGGCCCTTGCGGTTCCTCGCCCTTCGTGACGAGCGAATAAAGAGTCTCGGCTCCGAAAGCGTCGATGAAGAACCGTTCTGCCTGCTCGATGTCAGGGACGGTAATGCCGATGTGCTCGATACCGCGTGGCTGGTACAATTTATTCCTTTCCGTGGGGGCAGGTCTTCAATGAACGGATCGCCCGCACTGTTCCGCCGTCCTGCCGCAAACCGTGTCCGGTCCGTCCTTTTGCTGCAGCATTCAAGGGAGCCAAGCCTGGGCCCGGGCGTTGGGTTGCCCATGAAGAGGATGATAACACTGGCCCTGTGCTGCACAGCGCTTGCCGCCTGCGATGCTGCGCCCGATGCTGCGCAAACCGGAACCGAGGCGCCCGACACGCCGCAAGCTCCGATCAGCCCGCCGCCTCATGTCGATCCCGACTCGCTTCACGCTGCTGCACCAGAGCCGCTGGCGGTCGACCTTACGCGGAACGAGTGGAAGACGGCTGCGAACCGCCAAGACTGCGCCCCGTTGGTTTTGACGAGTGACGGCGGCGCACCCGCAGAACCGCGCAGGGCCAATTTCTCGGGCGGCTGGGGGGTGGCGTTCGATACTGACGAGGTGCGAAGCGCTTATGGCGTGGCGGGGCCGGGTGTCGTCGATAGCGATCAAGCTGGCGCGCAGGAAAGCCGTCTGCGCAGCCAGTGGCCCTATTTCACCGTGCTTGACGACCTGCCGCAGCCCGCGTTTGCCGGTTACGGTCTGGAAGGTGCGCAGCCCTATCGCAGCGAAGTGCCGGACGGTGTCGGCGACAACTCGCTCGCCTATGTCCGTGTCGGCGGGCAGACCTGCACGTACAACGTGTGGAGCAGGCTTGGCCGGGCGCATCTGGAAGTTTTGCTGCAGTCCCTCCGTCCCGGTGTGACCGAATAGAAAAAGGGCCGGAAAGCGCGAACGCTTCCGGCCCGATTTCAATCAGTGATCAGCAAGCGATCAGCGCGAAGCCATCGGGATGCCGAGCGATTCGACGTCCGAACGTTCGAACGAAACGCGCGAACCGTTGTAGGTGCCGCGAACCCGCGAATCCGTGACGTAGAGGCGGAAAGCCTTGCCGCGGTCATCGGTGCCGATAACCAGCGTGGCGTCGCCAACGGTCTTGGTCGAATATTCGTATTCAACGCCGTCGTGGGAGAAAGTCTTCTCTTCCTGAGCGAGTGCCGGAGCGGCGACTGCGGTGGAAACGAGAGCGAGCGAAATAGCAATTTTACGCATGAAGCAATTCCTTCTGGGGAGTAGGGATCGCCTCGAGACATCCATATGTTGTGCATTGCAGCATACGAATCTGCTGCGCCGCATCAAATGCATTATGAACGATACAATTGCGAAAAATGCAATCGTGCCGGGAACTGTCTGGTAACGTTCAGAACCTTCGCGTCAGAAAAGTCCCGGAACTTCCCTTTGCGCCGTGCTGGGCCGCGTAGGCATAAGCAGGCGGCGCTGGCCCGATACCGACTGAGTCGTCTGTCCGCCGCTGATAGCGGTGCACGAACGGCCGGCCAGGAAGTCGAGCGCACCGGCAATCGATGCCTCGTCCGGATCGCCAAGCTGCGTGAAGATGTCGTCGTCTGCACGGCAGGTCACCGGAACCGACGAGGCCAGACCGGTGAAATAGTCCGCGTTGCCGTCCGCATTTTCCGTACGGAAGGTAACGACGCGCATACGATCGTCGCAGTCTTCGTTGTCGAAGCCGTACTGGCCCACGGGCTTGCCGTACGTGTTGGTGCCAACCAGCGCCATGTCGTTGCCGAGGTAAGGGATCATAGAATTGATGATAAGCTCACTGGCCGAAGCCGTACCGCCGCGGCCGATGAAGGCGATCTTCATCGGGGTGATCGACTGCGGCTGGCTGGCGAACAGGTAGCGTTCGTTATATTCCGACTTGCTGTCGCGCAGCGTCGTGCGGCTGAACACCTGGCCGACCTTGTCGCGGCCCATCAGGTCGCCCATCAATTCGGCAATGCGGACAAGCCCGCCACCGTTGTAGCGCAAGTCGACGATGACCTTGTCGATGCCCTGTGCGCGGAAATCGGCAAAGGCAGCACGCAAGTCAGGATCGGCAGTATCGATAAAGGTGCGCAGGTTCACGTAACCGACATTGATGCCGTTATCATTGATGACCTTGGCGCCGTAACGGTCGGAAACGGGATCGAGCGCGTAATCCTCTTTCGAAATGGTCACGACGCGCGTGGTGCCATCCGTGTCGCGCAGGCGGAACGAGCGCGTAACGCCGACATCTGATGAGCCCAGCGCGTCGGAGAAACCGGCCCAGCCTTCTGCGGCAACAATGTCGCTGACATTTCGAAGCGTACCTTCGGTGTTGCCGACGGCGAGGATTTCGACGCCGCGGTCCATGCCGACGGCAAGTGCCGGTGCATCCTCGAAAGCCTCGATCACGAAAACGCTGTCGGTGCCATAACCGAGACGGATGCCGAAGCCGGCGGTCGACCCGCTGTTGTAATAGGCGTTCTCTTCCTCGATCGAGGTCATGTACGTGAAATAGCGATCCTTCGACTGCGCCCGCGCAGGTGCGACCAGTGCGTCGATATAGTCCTGCACGCTGTCGTAGTTCGATGCCCGAACGCTCGTATCAACCAGATCGGGGAACAGGTACCATTCATCGATGACTTCGCGTGCGAACTGCTGGCGGTTCGAAAGCGAACAGGCCGAAGTCGTCGAGGTTGGCGTGGGTGTCGGCGTGCCGCCGATGGTACCGCCGGACGTGCCAGAACTGCTTCCGCCACCGCCGCCACAGGCGGACAAGAGTGCGCAGGCCGCAAGGGCGAGGGGGAATTTACTGGCTTTCACGGGCGTCCCAATCCGTTGGCGCGGGCCGTGGATGCCCGCTAATTGTCGTTTCATATGCAAGGATCATCCTTAATTTGCGATGACCATTCTTGCGATAATCCCCATACCTTTTTGCATGTCTTTGAGTGACATCGTTCCTGCCGCCGTTTCTGCGAGGGGCGTGCCGGGCAGGGCGGGGATGTGAACGAAAAGGCCGGGAATGCCATCCGAATGGCAGGGGCCGCTGAGAGCTGCGTGATACACGTGGTTGCACACGTAGCTGCCGGCATCGTCCGAGATTTCAGCATCGAGCCCCTCGGCGGTTAGCGCGGCGACCATGGAGCCAAGGTCGAGCCGAGTGTCGTGCACTGCGATGGGAGCATCGCTGGGCAAGGGGCAGTAGCCGGCGGAATCGGGCCTGTCGGGGAGGGAGGCGCTGGTCGAACGGCTTTCAAGGGTCAGCGCAGTCGCACGGTTGCTGTATCCGGTCATGATCACGGCTGACGCCTCGAAATTCAGCGCCTCAAGCATACGCGCGGGCGCGACGTCATAACGGGTGGGCAAGATGACGTGGCGTGCGGTCGACAGGACATCGTCATCCATCTGCGCGAAAGAGCGTAGCAGCGTCTCTGTCGGATTGTCCGGAACGCCGGGGAAAGGTTCGAATGCCGTGATGAGGAGGGGCTTTGCCATGGTTCAGGATATCGAACCGAGCGGGAAAATCGTCAAGATGGCCGGCCGCTGCAGATGAATGGCAAGTTAACTGGATGGTATTGTCAATGAACTTCAGATTAACGTAAATACAGAGTTCAGTTCGTAATAGTTTTAGTCGTTTTGTGGAAAACTCTACTTGACGATTAAATCGGTTCGTCTTGCCGCAAAATTGCCATGTTTGCGGATCGCGGAATGACAATCGTTGTTACTCCCAGTGCCATGAAGACGAATCTCGAACTCATCCGCCCCGCCGGCAGCGCCATTGCAGCTGTCCTGGCACTGACTGCAACCAACGCGCTGGCCCAGGACGCCACGTCGCCGGATATCGTGGTGCCGACTGTTCCCACAGTCACCGAGGCCGCGCCCACGACGACAGCGACCACGCCGCAGATCGTGATCCCCGATCCGACCCCGTCGCAGGCCGCGGCTATTGCACCGACTGTCCAGGCCGAGCCAGAGCCGACAGTCGTTGCAGCGCCTGTTGAGCCGGTCGAAGCTGCGCCGGTCGCGGATGCGCCTGCTGCGGTCACAGCCGTGCCCAGCGAACCTTCGACCCGCGTTGCTAGTGTTGCTGCGGCAGATCCTTCGCCGATCCAGCAGGCTGACATTGCCGCAGAGGCAGAAAGCGCCGGAGTGCCGGTCGTCGACGATGCCGTCGAAAGCGATCCTGCGCTCGCCGCCACCAGCAGCGCGACCGCTGCGCCGCTCAGCGATCCGGCCGCAGGTGACGATACGAACGCCACTCTGACAATGGCGGGTGGTGCTGCGGCTCTTGGTCTCGGATTCGTCGGACTGTTCATGGCGGGATCGGCGCGTCGCAGGCGCCGTGATCGTCACGGGACGACGGCGGCAATGACGGACGAACGCAAGACCCTGCCCCTGCGGAAGGAACCTGCCACCGTCCCTGCTGCCGCCGTCGCCCCGACTGCTGCCATTCCGGCAGAGCCGGAGCCTGCAATTGCGCAGCGTCGTCAGCCTAATGTCACGTATGGTGGCAGCAAGTGGGACGATGCCGGCTACGTCAATGCTTCGCCTGCATCGGCGGTCCTGCCGGCAGGTGAAGTGCCGCGCAGCGCCGAAGGTCGTCGCGCCTTGCTGGAACGTCTGGTCCGCGCCAAGCCTGACGAAGCGATCCCGTTCCGTTCGCCCAAGGCGCGCCGTCGTCGTGCACGCCTGATCGTTCAGAGCCTGACCCAGCGCCTGCGGGAGCAGCCGAATCTCGACTTCCGCCGCTTCTACCAAGGCTTCGCACAGCGCCGTCATGCGCCCGCCTGAGCGCTTCGGCGGCCCCGTCAAGTCCTGCGGGGCCGCCAGATGCATCTAAACCGGGCAAAACGCCGGGAGCGCCCCTCGCAAGGGGGGCGCTTTTCCCATAAGCCCGAGAGTGAAGTCGTGCCGCCCGCGCCCGCAAGGCTCGTTCGGCACCTATCTTGAAGACACGAATTGCAAGAGTTGCCCATGTCCGAGTGCCCCGCCTGGCTCGAAGCCGCCCTGAACGATGCAGCAGATGGTTCGCTTACCGTCGCTTCGCTGGGGAGCGCGTCGCTGCTCGGCGCCGGTGGCCTCAAGCTGACGAGCGCCGCATTCGAAGACGGCGAGGAACTCGACCCCTCGTTCACCGCGGACGAGGAAGACGCCGTCGCGCCGCCGATGGAATGGAACCAGCCGCCCGAAGGCACCATGGAAATGGCGATCGTCGTCGAGGACGCGACTGCCGGGGCAAAGTGCCACTGGCTCGTCTGGGGTATCGCGCCCCAGCGCGGCAAGCTGATGGAAGGCGAAGTTCCGCCGCGCACCGGCAAAAATGGCGCGGGAAATTCCGACTGGCTACTCCCCGCGCTCGCCGACGATGAGGAACACTCGTTCGTGTTCCAGCTCTACGCGCTGGACGCACCGCTGAATCTCGCACCGGGCGCTTCGCGAAAGGCGCTGGTCGAGGCAATGCAGGGACACGTCATTTCCGTGTCGCTGCTGACGGGTACTTATGCCCGTGAAAAGGAAATCGAGGATTGGGACGACATCGACGTGGAATAGTCCACTTCGATCAATCGATCCCCATTTTGAAGGGAGCCTAGGAAATGGCCGCCAAGAACAATGCGATCAACAAGCCCGTCGCCGTTTCGCCGACGCTCGAGACTATCGTCGGCAAGGGCCCGATGTCGCGCGGCGAAGTGACCAAGAAGGTCTGGGAATACATCAAGAAGAACGACCTTCAGGACGCGAACGACAAGCGCACGATCGTGCCCGACGCCAAGCTGGGCGCTGTCATCGGTAACGAGAAGATCTCGATGTTCAAGATGACCGCTGCGGTTTCGAAGCACCTCGGCTAAGCGAGGTTACGAGCGCAAGCTCACCTCTTCCGGCGGGGCCAGTCGATGACCCCGCCGGTCCAGAGGGCCAACCAGATCAGCACCGGCTGCAGCGCCATGCGCGGCAGGTGATAGGCAAGGCCCCATCCATGGTCCGGCGCGGCCATGTCCATTATCATGTGATTTATGTTCGCTGGCCATACGCATAGCGCGTAGAGGGCAAGGCCAATCCCTGCTGCCTGGCGCAGCCTGAGATTGGAGGGCTGCGCCAGCGCGGCAGCGCCTGCCAGTTCGGCGATGCCTGTCCAGAAAATAATTGTCTCCGGCATTGGTACCCAATTCGGCGTGATTTTCAGGAAAGTCTGCGGATTGGCCAGATGGGCATAACCGGCAAACAGATAGAGCAGCGCGAGCACGATACGCAGGACCGTGCGGGTCGGGCTGGATCGGGGCGCGGTTTCGGAACTGGTATTGGTCTGGCTCATTCCGACCTCATGCACAGAGCAGACCCCATCCCGCAATGACCATCCGCACCGGCATTGGCGGCTGGACGTATGAGCCGTGGCGCGGATTGTTCTATCCGGATGACCTGCGGCAGAAGGACGAGCTTGCATACGCCGCGTCCCGCTTGGGCGCGATCGAGGTGAATGGCACATTCTATCGCTTGCAGAAGCCGGAGACTTTTGCCCGTTGGCATGACGAAACGCCTGACGGGTTCGTGTTCGCTCTCAAAGGGTCGCGCTATGTCATGACACGCAAGAAGCTGGCTGACGCTGGTGAAGCAGTCGAGCGTTTTGTGGGGCAGGGCATCGCCGAACTTGGCGACAAGTTGGGACCCGTGTTGTGGCAGATGCCCAAGACGCGCAGCTTCGATCGCGATGACATGGCCGCATTCCTGGAATTGCTGCCCCGTGAAGTGGACGGACTTCCCTTAAGGCATGCGATCGAGGTGCAGCATCACAGCTTCGGCTGCGACGAGTTCATTGAGATAGCGACAAGGGCCGGCGTCGCGATCGCCTATATCGACGCGGAGGATGTTCCCGCTATCGATCGACAGACAGCAGACTTTTCCTATGCCCGCCTGAAAAGGGCGCAATCGCGGCTAAAGCGCGGTTATCCGCCTGCCGCGCTCGATCAGTTTGTGGCGAAGGCGCAGGCGTGGGAAGAGGAGGGGGAGGAGGACGAGGAGGGGGAAGGTCGCGACGTCTTCATGTTCTGCATCAATGGCGCGAAAGAGCGCGCGCCTGCCGCAGCCATGGCTTTGGCGCGTAAGATCGCGGCTAGTGCTTCTTGATGTCGAGACGCCCGAGGATGCGGACGAAATAGGCGGTGGACCACCCCAGCAGGATTATCCCGCAAATCCCTTCCAGCGCGCCGACGATCCGCCAGTCGCTCGCCATCGCGACGTCGTCGTACCCGATCGCGCCGTAGGAAATGGTCGAATAGTAGATCGCCGATTCCAGCGTCGGCAACGCGCCCACCGCACGGAAGAACAGCGCGAACATCCAGATTTCGATCCCATGCAGGATGAAGAGGCCATAGACGATGGCGAGCGTGATCATGATGCCGTGAAACGACACAGGCGGGAGGTGCGTCACGCGCTGGTCCGATTCCGACGGGTTCACGAAATGTGTCAGCAGCGCGAGACCAAGGCCGTGCACGGTGACGCACGCCATGATCATCGCGGTCGACGAGGCGAGCTGCGGCATCAGGATATGTATTGATTGAACGGTATGTTCGTCCACGCTCGCCTCCCTGCCGCCAAGTTCGCCAGCGGGAGGCTTCAGGTCAAGAGTTCGAGCGTCCGCGTATCCCGCTTACCGTCGTAGAAAGCCTCGATAATCGCGTCGAAAGGCGCGGCGTCGGTTGCAACGGCGGCGAACAGTGTCATCGAGCTGTTTAGCTTCATCGCGTCGATCGTCCCGAGGATGGCGACGGCGCTGCGTTTACCCGCCCATGCGGAAACGGCTTCGCAGCATTCGCAAAGCCGTTGTCCCAGTAAGTCGTGGCTCAAGAACGCGACGGCTTCGTCGCGGTCCTTGATTGCGTAAAAACGAGCCATATCACTGTGGCCGAGGCCTGCGATCTGGGGAAAGATGAACCACATCCAGTGGCTTTGTTTTCGCCCGGCGCGAAGTTCGGAAAGCGCTTTGGGGTAGATACCCGCTTGCGCTTCGACGAACCGCTCCAGTGCGGACATCGGGATCAATCCTTGTGGTCGGGCAGGTCCTTGGTGCTGGTTGAGGCCATGTCGTCCAATTCCTCTTCGGTCATGGAATCGTACATGTCCTTCGACGCGCCCTGCAGGTCGCCGACTTTCGTATCGCCGCGCTTGGCGGAAAGCGCGGCACCGGCAGCGCGCTGCTGCGCTTTCGATTCCGCCTTCATCAGTTTGCCGCTTCCAGTTCCGAGCCGAGCTTCAGAACTTCGTCGCCGTCTTCCTGCTTGATCAGATAGGCGGGATTGTCCTCGGTTCCGTTTTTCGAAACCTTGCTGCCTTGAAGAGTGCGTTCGACATCACGCTCGAACCTTTCCTGAACTTGCCCGGTGCCGGTGCCATTGCCCCAGTTCCACTTTACGTGCTGGTTCTTCTGGAACTTGTTCTCGGCCATTATTGGGCCGCCTCGGTCATGGGCTGTGTCGTCTCGTCGACTTCGTCCGCTGCGCCGTCGATGGGTTCACCTGCGGCGGTGTAGGGATCGGTAGTGCGTTCCGATCCGCTTTCGATCGGATCGTCGGCTGTGGCAGCGCCCGTGATCCATACGATCGTCATGGCAGCGGCCGCCAGAACGAGGCTGATGATGAGGACGTAACGCACGATATGAGGCGTGCTGCCCGCACGCGCTTCGTTGGTGGTGACGTCTACTTCGTCGCCGTGTCGTTCCATCAAATACTCCTGTGTTTCGCGATCTTGTGACGCCGGCCCTTCGAAAAGAGCCGGCCTTTCACCACACAGAACGCACTTTCGCGCAGAAATGTTCCGCCCGAACCATGCAGGAGCGAGTATCTAAGGGGCCGCGAAACCCGCAGCCCCGTGCCGTTTTACGGACGAAGCAGTTCGTTGATCGAGGTCTTCGAACGGGTCTGCGCGTCGACCGTCTTCACGATCACGGCGCAGTACAGCGACGGGCCGGGCGTGCCGTCGGGAAGCGGCTTGCCGGGCATCGAGCCGGGGACCACGACCGAGTAGGGCGGAACCTTGCCCATGTGGACTTCGCCGGTCGCACGGTCGACGATGCGGGTCGACGCACCGAGGTACACGCCCATCGAAAGCACTGCGCCTTCGCCGACATGGACGCCTTCGGCCACTTCGGCACGGGCACCGATGAAGCAGTTGTCTTCGATGATGACAGGTTCGGCCTGCAGCGGTTCGAGAACGCCGCCGATGCCCGCGCCGCCCGAAAGGTGCACGTTCTTGCCGATCTGCGCGCACGAGCCGACCGTAGCCCAGGTGTCGACCATCGTGCCTTCATCGACAAACGCGCCGATGTTGACGAAGCTGGGCATCAGGACGACGCCCTTGGCGATGTAAGAACCGCGCCGGGCTACTGCGCCCGGTACAACGCGGAAACCGGCTTCGGCAAAGCGCGTGTCGCTCCAGCCCGAAAACTTCGAAGGCACCTTGTCATAGGCCGGCGCGCCTGCCGAACCCTCGGGCACGATCTCGTTCTCGTTCAGGCGGAAGGAAAGCAGCACGGCCTTCTTCAGCCACTGGTTCACGACCCACTCGCCGTCCTTCTTCTCGGCCACGCGGGCCTCGCCGCTATCGAGCATGGCCAGTGCCTTTTCGACGTTCGCGCGCACTTCGGTGCTTTCGGGCGTGACGCTGGCGCGATCTTCGAAAGCGGCGTCGATTGCGGCGATCAGGGCGGCGTTGTCGGACATGGCATTTCCTTGGCAATGGGCTGCCTGCAAGCACTGCGGGCACGGATGTGACGAACTCACCGGGCCGCCTATCGCCAGAAATGCGCGCGGGCAACCGGGATTAGAGGACGAGAAGCGTACGGTCGGTGGCACGTAGCACATACCGTGGGTCATTCACCGATCATCCATACCCTTGCCGATATGGTCCGAAATGGCGCAAGCATCGGGCAGTTATCGGGACGGATCCTGCTAAAACATTGCGATGCAAGGATGGACGGGACTGAATGGCCGATAAGCAAACCCCTGATGCAACAACGGTAATCATGCACGCACTTGCCGGTGCGTCGCTTGCCGTCCTTTCGGCGTGTGGCGGCGGCGGAGGAGGTGGCGGAGGCGTGATTTCGACGCCGGCACCGACCCCTGCGCCCAGTCCGACACCATCCCCTTCGCCGACGCCGACTTCGTCCGCGAACTTCGATACTGCCGAATATCGCCAGTCGGATGGCCCGCGACAGCACAATGCCGTGACCGCCTGGCAACAAGGCGCAACGGGTGAGGGCGTGTCGATCGCCGTAATCGACACCGGCATCGACAGTGACAGCCCGGAATTTGCTGGCCGCATCGCCCCGGAATCGCAGGATGTCGCCGGCAATCGCGGTATCGAAAGTCCCGATGGGCATGGCACGCAGGTTGCTCTCGTCGCGGCGGCTGCGCGCAACAACGAAGGCGTGATGGGCATCGCCTTCGATGCGACTGTCCTTGCGCTGCGGGCCGATGAACCGGGAACTTGCGCCAGTTTCGATCCAACGGATTCGTCCACTGGTTGCAGCTTTCTGGACAGCGACATTGCTCGCGGGGTGGATGTGGCGATCGCGACTGGCGCGAAAGTCGTGAACCTTTCCCTTGGTGGCTCTCTTCCGACTGCCGAACTCGTGAACGCGATCAACCGCGCAGCGCAGGCAGGCATCGTTGTCGTCGTTTCGGCAGGGAATGACGGGGAATCGACCGATCCGGGGATCGATCCGGCACAGCCCGATCCTTTCGCTTCGGGCGTGCTGTTCGCAGCGCCACAGAACGTGATCATCGTCGGCTCGGTCGATGCGGCGAATACGATTTCAAGCTTCAGCAATCGTGCCGGATCGCAGGCGAATTCGTTCATCACCGCCCGCGGTGAAGACGTGTGCTGCGTCTATGAAAACGGCGAGATCTATACCGAGGTCGAAGGCGGCATCGAATATATCTACGTCAACAACGGGACTAGCTTTTCGGCCCCACAGGTCGCGGGCGCAGCGGCGCTTCTGGCGCAGGCTTTTCCGAACCTGAGCGGAGCGGAAATTGTTGAACTGATCCTTGGCGGCGCGGCCGACCTTGGCGATGCTGGCGTCGATGCGGTTTATGGCGTCGGCCTGCTGGACATCGCGGGCGCCTTTGCCCCTCAGGGTCGGACCGCGCTGGCGGGGACTTCGACCGCCGTGGCGCTGGGTGATGGATCGGGCGTCACCAGCCCCGCGATGGGTGACGCGGCCCGGCGGGCAAGCATCGGAACCGTCGTTCTCGACGAGTACGACCGTGCCTATGGCGCGGACCTCGGCGCGCGGTTGGCTTCCGCTAGCGTAGAGCCTCGGCTCTATCGGGCGATGTCGGGTAGGGCGGAGGGTCTTTCCGTCACTAGCGGGACGACGTCGCTGGCCTTCACGGTTGATCCCGGAAGCGTCAATGCGGCTTCTCCGGTGCCGCTGCGTCTCGATGACGAGAATGCGCAAAAAGCCCGCCTGCTCGCCGCGCGGATCGGGGCCATAATTGCGCCCGATACGAAATTTGCTTTTGCCCTTCGTGAAGGGGCACAGGGCCTGGAAGCGGGCCTTGCAGGGCACGCACGGCCTGCCTTCCTTGTCGCCGGCGAAAGCGCAGGTGAACTCGGCTTCGTCGCCCGTCGTGACGGGGCGGTGGCCGTGCGTCACGGGTTTGGCGACTTGGGCGTTACGGGCAGTGTGGAAACCGGCAAAGCTTGGAGCGATAGCTTTGAAGGCGGTTTGCGCTCTCGCGGCAAGCAAGATGATTTCACGCGCTACGGCGCAACGGTTGACTGGGCTGATGGCGATGTATCCGCCTCGTTTGGGACGAGCCTACTGACAGAAAACCGCACCGTGCTGGGTGCGCGGTTTTCCGACGCCATCGGGGCGGGCGGGGCGGACAGCGTCTTTTTGGATGCCGTACTGGGATGGAAACCGGCGGCTGGCTGGTCTCTCGGCGCGGATTACCGGCGCGGTATCACCAGTCCGCGTGTCGCCGGCCTTATCGAGGGCGCTTCGGGCTTTCAGACCAACGCGTGGAGCGTTGATGCGCAGCGGCAGGACGTCTTGGCCAGCGGCGATGCGCTGGGCGTGCGGATCGCGCAGCCCCTTCGGGTCGAAGGGGGCGGGCTGTCCCTGAACGTGCCAACGGCTTGGGATTATTCCACCGAAACGGCGACTTTCGGACAACGCAGTTTCTCGCTCGAACCTTCAGGGCGCGAGATGACCGGTGAAGTGCGCTGGATAGGCCCGTGGATGGGCGGCAGCCTGACGGCCAGCCTGTTTTACCGCCGCGATCCGGGGCACATCGCCGACCTGCCTGACGACAAGGGTGCGGCGCTGCGCTGGTCGGCGAGATTCTAGCCGCTCAGGCGCCCGGCGGGGGGCCTGCCATCAGTTCACGCACGAAGTTGACGAGGCCGGTCTGGCGCTCGCGCCTCATGCGCTCGGCGTGCAGGATCTCTCGCACTTGCGCAAAGCAGCTTTCGACATCGTCGTTGACGACGACATAGCGATATTCGGACCAGTGGCTGATTTCCGCCCGCGCGCGTTCCATGCGGGCCTCGATCACTTTCGGATCGTCGGTGCCGCGCGCGATGAGGCGGCGGCGCAGTTCGTCGATGCTGGGCGGAAGGATGAAGACGGGGACGACATCTTCGCTGGCGCGCTGGTTCAGCTGCTGCGTGCCTTGCCAGTCGATGTCGAACAGGAAGTCGCGGCCTTCTTTCATGCCGTTCCAGATCTGTGCCTTTGGCGTGCCGTAGCTGTGCCCGAAGACATGCGCCCATTCCAAGAAGGCGTGATCGTCGACCATCGCGTCGAAATGCGGCTTGTCGACGAAGTGATAGTCCTTCCCCTCGACCTCGCCGGGGCGCATCGGACGCGTGGTGGCAGAGACCGAGAGATTGATCTCGTCATCAGCGGCCAGCAGCTTGCGCGCGATCGTTGTCTTACCCGCGCCAGAGGGCGAGGACAGGATGAACATCAACCCGCGACGCTTGAGCGCGGTCTTCTCTTCGGAATTCTGGTCTTCAGCCATGCGCGCTGATGGCCGCGACAAGGTGCCGCGGTCAAGCGCCGTAACCGTGTTTGTCCAGATTTGAGGGGGAACGCCTTACTTGTCGGCGTTTTCCATGCGGTCCTGCATCTGCTTGCGCCCCTCGATGCGTGCGCCGCGCTTGCCCTTCGAACGGTCCCAAAGCGTCTTACCGAGAATTCCGGTGCCGACGATCAGCGCGCCGGGAACGGATCGTGTCGCAACGCGAGCGATGGCAACTGAGACAAGCGTCTGCGCCATGGAACGACCATCGACCACGGCATTTGCGTCGTCCGCACTGTAGCGGGTGCGAAGAAGTGCTTTTTCGGTCATGCGCCGGGTCAGGCGGCCCACGCCGCGCAGGGCGATATCGGCGACGATCAGGTTCGTCATCGGATTGGGGCTGAGACCGGGGATTTTGCGGCGCTTGGGCATTGAGACCTCTTCTTCGATCACGGCCCGCGCAGCTATTTCAGGCGATCGGGCCTTATTTCTTCTTCCCGAAATCAACGGTCACGACGTTGGAGCCGTCTTCCGGGGGCGTCACTGAAGGAACGCCTTCGCCGTCACCCTGTTCCATGTCGTTTTCCGCATCGTCGTGTGGTTCGGGTTCGTCGTCCACTTCGACGGCCTGGAACTGCAGGCCGAAATCAACGGCAGGATCGACGAAGGCGGTGATCGCCGCGAAGGGGATGACCAATTTCGCCGGAACCTGGTTGAAGCTGAGCCCGACCGAGAACAGCGTGTCCTCGACCGAGAGGTCCCAGAACTTGTTCTGCAGCACGATCGTCATCTCGTCCGGGAAGCGGGCGCGAAGGTCCGCCGGGATAGAGACACCGGGCGCGCCGGTCTTGAAGGTGATGTAGAAGTGGTGCGATCCGGGCAGTTCGCTGCCCGATGCTTCCACTTCGCGCAGCACGCGGCCGACGACTGCGCGCAAGGCCTCCTGCACGATTTCGTCGTAGGGGATCAGGCTATCGGGCGGTGCTTCGCTCATGCGGACGGCTTGGCCGTATCAAGCCGCGCGGTCAAGCGGGAAAAGCGGTCATCAACGGCTTATCCAAGCCATGATCGATTAAGGTGGTGTGGTGACAAGAAGTCGAACGTATTGCCATTAAATCACTGATAAAAAGAGAATATCCTGTCAGGCCTCGTTCTGGATTATCGAAGAGTACGTGATCGCGTCTTGCACAGCGCTTTCGCAGGCGTATAGCGGCCCTCATGCGCACCGGATCGATCTCTCGTAAGACCAAGGAAACCGCCATCGAAGTGGCGGTGAACCTCGATGGCACTGGCGAATATGACGTCGCCACCGGCATCGGCTTTCTCGATCACATGATCGAGCAGTTCTCCCGCCACTCGCTCATCGACGTGACCTTAAAAGTCGACGGCGACCTGCACGTCGACCAGCATCACACCGTAGAAGACAGCGCCATTGCGCTGGGTGAGGCGCTGCTTCAGGCGCTGGGTGAAAAGCGGGGCATCTCGCGCTACGGCCAGGCCTATTCGCCGATGGACGAAACGCTATCGCGCGTTGCGCTGGATATCTCGGGCCGGCCTTGGCTGGTCTGGAAGGCTGGTTTCTCGCAGCCGCGTCTGGGCGAGATGGATACCGAGCTGTTCGAGCACTGGTTCCACTCGGTCGCGCAGGCCGCGGGCATCACGCTGCACATCGAACTGCTTTACGGCCAGAACAACCACCACATCATTGAATCGATCTACAAGGGCTTTGCCCGGTCGATGCGGATGGCGGTGGAGTTGGACCCGCGCAAGGGCGACGCGATTCCGTCGACCAAGGGTCTGCTCGGCAAAGGGACGATCGAGGCCTGAGCCATGCCATCTCACGTCGCCCTTATCGACTACGGCGCAGGCAACCTGCAGTCGGTCGCCAATGCGCTGAAAGCCGCTGGGGCGGATCAGGTTAAGGTTTCGGGTGATCCCGAGGTCGTGCTGGCAGCCGAACGTGTCGTGCTCCCCGGTGTCGGTGCTTATGCCAATTGTATCAAGGCCTTGCGTGCCATTCCTGGCATGATTTCTGCGATGGAGAAGCGCGTTCTGGAACAGGGTGCGCCGTTCCTCGGCATCTGTGTCGGGATGCAGCTTCTGGCGACCCGCGGTGTCGAACACGGGGTCCACAAGGGGCTGGGCTGGATCGCAGGTGAAGTCCTGCCGATCGAAGTGACAGACCCTGCGATCAAGATCCCGCACATGGGCTGGAACGACGTGGCGCCCATGAAGCATCATGACGGCGCCGAACTGATCGATCGGGGCGAGGCCTACTTCCTCCACTCCTACCACTTCGTGACTGACGAAGGCCGCGACATCGCCGCCATCACCGATCACGGCGGCGCGATCACGGCAGCGGTGGCGCGCGATAATATCCTTGGCGTCCAGTTCCATCCGGAAAAGAGCCAGCGTTACGGCATCGACTTGCTGGAACGCTTTCTCGAGTGGAAGCCTTGACGACAGGCATTCGCCACGTAGGCACTTCGGCCCAGCATAGAAAAACAGGCTTTTGCGCGGGCGCTCGCGGTGTATAGGCGCGAGCCATGATCGTATTTCCCGCAATCGACCTCAAGGGCGGCCAGGTCGTCCGTCTCGCCGAAGGCGACATGGACCGCGCCACTGTCTACGGCGACAACCCCGCAGCACAGGCAAAGCTTTTCGCTGAGGCGGGGGCGATGCACTTGCACGTCGTTGATCTCGACGGATCGTTCGCAGGCGAGGCGCGCAACCGCGAGGCGGTTGAAGCCATCGTCGATGCCTTCGAAGGTTACGTACAGCTTGGCGGCGGCATTCGAACGCCGGAGGTTGTCGAGGCGTGGTTCGATGCAGGCGTTGCCCGCATCGTCATGGGCACGGCTGCGCTTAAGGACCCACAGTTCGTCAAGGACATGGCCAAGGAATATCCCGGCGGCATCGTCGTTGCCGTCGACGCGAAGGACGGCATGGTCGCAACTGCCGGCTGGGCCGATGTTTCGGACGTGCCGGTCGTCGACATGGCCCGCCGGTTCGAGGACGCGGGCGTTGCCTCGCTGCTGTTCACCGACATCGGGCGGGACGGGCTGCTGAAAGGCTGCAACATCGACGCGACCGTCGATCTGGCGCGCTCGGTCGATATTCCGGTCATCGCAAGCGGGGGCGTAAAGGGGCTGGATGACATCCATATCCTGTCGCTCCACGCGGACGAGGGGATCGAGGGCGTCATTACCGGCCGCGCGATCTACGACGGGAGGCTCGACCTTGCCACTGCGCTGGCGATGGCCAACCGCGACTGATTTTCTGGAAGTGACGCGCCGCAAGGTGTAGTCACTGTGGCTTGCCGCAACCTGCCGGAGCGCTTGTTTCATGACTGTCCGTGTCCGCGTCATCCCCTGCCTCGACGTTGCCGAAGGGCGCGTGGTGAAGGGCGTGAATTTCGTCGACCTGATCGACGCGGGCGATCCGGTGGAACAGGCTCAGGCCTATGACGCCGCCGGCGCGGACGAGCTTTGCTTTCTGGACATTTCGGCCAGCCACGAAGGCCGTGGCACCCTGATCGATGTCGTGCGCCGCACGGCAGAAGTATGCTTCATGCCGCTGACCGTTGGTGGCGGCGTGCGCAGCGCGGACGATGCGCGGGCGCTGCTGCTTGCAGGGGCTGACAAGGTTGCGGTCAATTCCGCCGCCGTTTCCCGCCCCGAGGTCGTCGCCGAGATTGCCGAACGTTTCGGCAGCCAGTGCGTCGTCGCCAGCGTCGATGCGCGGCGCGTCTGTGGACCGGGTGTGGATAAGTCGGGGGATAGCTCCGGGGAAAGCCGGTGGGAAATCTTCACGCACGGCGGGCGCAAGGAAACCGGCATCGATGCGCTGGAGCATGCACGGCGGCTGGCTGAGCTGGGCGCGGGCGAACTTCTCGTCACCTCGATGGACGGCGACGGGACGAAGAAGGGCTATGACCTTGAACTGACCCGCGCGATTGCCGATGCAGTCGGCATTCCCGTGATCGCCAGCGGCGGGGTCGGAACGCTCGATCACCTCGTCGAGGGGGTCACCCACGGTCATGCCAGTGCCGTGCTTGCCGCAAGTATTTTTCACTTCGGTCAGCACACCCTCGCAGAGGCCCACGATGCCTTGCGCGCCGCGGGTTTACCGGCCCGAAGCTAAGGCTGCGTCTGAACCGGAAACACGGTTAACAGCCATTTTTCGTGTTTGATAACGTTTTCAAACCCGGATTTCTTGGTTACATGCGCAACCATCCGAATCAGACCCAAGGCTTAGTTATGCGGATTGCCCTCCTGCTGACCGCGTCGTTTGCGCTCGCTTCCTGCGCGACGACCGACACGAACGTCGCGACTGCCCCGAGCGAACGCTCGATCGAGGCGGACGTGCGCTATCTCGCGTCGGACGAACTCGAAGGTCGTGAGGCAGGGCAGCCGGGCTATCAACTGGCATCGCAGTACATGGCCGATCGTTTCGCATCGGTCGGTGTTCAGCCGGGTGCGGCAGACGGTACCCATTTCCAGCCCGTGGGCCTTCGCATCATGCGTCCGGGCCCGATGGAAAAGAACACGATGGTCCTGTCGGGTGACAAGGCTCCTGACCTTGAACTGGGCACTGACTACGCCGTCGACGGAATGATCGGTCTTGAAAGCGGCGTGATCGAGGCTCCGCTCGTCTTCGTCGGGCAGGGCTATGTCGATCCGCGCAATGGTCGCGATGATTTCGCAGGCGTTGATCTCAAGGGCAAGATCGCCGTCGCCATCACCGGTGCGCCGGAATTCCTCAACACCGAGGAACGCGCCTATTTCAGCGGCCAACGTTCGCGCGAAATGGCAAAGCGCGGCGCGGTGGGCGTCATCTCGCTGCTGACTGACAAGTCGCTGGAGCGTTATGACTGGCAAAAGCGGCTTGAGTTCCGCGACCAGTCGACCAGCGCGACGTGGATCGGTGAAGATGGCCAGGCCTACGATTCACGCGAAGGCATGGTCGCTGCCGCAGTTCTGAACCCTGCCGCTGCGGCAAAGCTGCTCGACGGGCAGCCGATCAGCTATGCCGATGCGGTCGCCAAGATTGACGAACCCGGCGCTACTTTGCCTGCATTCGACATGGGTATCACGGCGAAGATCGCATTCGAGCAGAAGTTCGAAAACGCCACGAGCCGGAATGTCGTGGGCATCGTTCCCGGCACCGACCCCGAACTCAAGGACGAATATGTCGTCCTCACCGCCCACCTCGACCACATCGGCGTGGATGAAGGTGACGATGACGACAAGATCAACAACGGTGCGATGGACAACGCGACCGGCAGCGCGATCATGATCGATGTCGCGCGCCGCTTCGCAATGGCTCCGCCGCGGCGTTCGCTTATGTTCGTGGCACTGACCGCGGAAGAGATGGGCCTGATCGGTTCGTCCTACCACGCCCGCAACACGATCGTTCCGCAGGACAATGTCGTCGCCAACGTCAACCTCGATATGCCGATGCTGACGTACGAGTTCGTCGACGTCATCGCGTTCGGTGCGGAGCGTTCGACGCTTTATGGCGCGGTCGCCAAGGCTGCGAAGGCGGCCGGCATCGGCTTTGCCGAGGACCCGTTCCCCGAAGAGGGCATCTTCACCCGTTCGGACCACTACTCCTACGTTCGGCAGGGCATCCCTGCGATCTACCTCGAACCCGGCCCCGGCAACGGCGGGCTCGAGGCATTCGGCTCGTTCCTGGGCGAGCACTATCACCAGCCTTCGGATGAAGTTGACCTGATCCTGTTCGATCAGGCGGCTCGTTTTGCCGATCTCAACTTCGACATTGCACGCAACATTGCAGATATGGACGAGAGGCCTGTCTGGAAGAAGGACGATTTCTTTGGGACCGTTTTCGACGGCCCCATGAAGGACTGACTCCTCCTCTACTAGATCTTCCGGCACCTTTCGTTCAGCGCGGCGGGGCGGGTCACACCCCCCACCACCGTGACCCGTTCCCGTCGCGCACTTATTCAGGCCGAACTCAAGACTTTCTGCCCTGCCATTGCCCTGACCGCTGGGCGATCCTAACTTGGCGCGATCCGCCGGGCTTCTCCCGGTTCGAAGGGGAAATCGCATGCACGAAGGGGGCGCCGGCTCCATGCTGGTAGAGGGGTTGATCCTCCTCGGTTTCGCGCTCGCCGCCGTGCTTTTGTTCCGTAAGCTCGGGCTGGGCGCGACGCTCGGTTACCTTGTCGCAGGCGCGCTGGTCGGTCCGCAGGCGCTGGGCCTTGTCGGCGGGGCGGAAGCGAAGCTGAATTTTGCCGAACTCGGCATCGTCCTGCTGCTTTTCATTGTCGGGCTGGAACTTGCACCGAGCCGCCTTTGGCGGATGCGCAAGGAGATCTTCGGGCTCGGCTTTGCGCAAGTCGCGCTTTGCGGTCTTGCGGTCAGTGCCGTCATTTACGCTTTCACCGGGTTCAGCCTTGCCGCGTCGCTTGCACTGGGCTTGCCGCTGGGGCTTTCCTCGACTGCGCAGGTCCTGCCGATGCTGCAAAGCGCGGGGCGCCTGCGCACGCCGGTGGGCGAGCGGTCCTTCGCGATCCTGCTGTTTCAGGACCTCTCGCTGATCCCGCTGATCACGATCATCGCCGCGCTTAGCCGCAATCCGGAGCAGGAGGCCGGTCATCCGGGCTGGCAGCTGGCTCTGATCTCTGCAGCGGCCATCGTCGGCCTGATCATCGCGGGCCGCTACCTGATCCGTCCGCTGTTCCGACTGATCGGCGTTCTGGGCGAGCGGGAGATGTTCATCGTCGCGGCGCTGTTCACTATCGTTGGAGCCGCGGCGCTTATGCAGGCGCTGGGCCTCTCGACCGCTCTCGGCGCTTTTATTGCGGGCGTCATGCTGGCCAGCTCGCCCTATCGGCATGAGCTTGAGGCAGACGTCGAGCCCTTCCGCTCAATCCTGCTGGGCCTGTTCTTCCTGTCGATCGGCATGATGCTGGACCTGTCGGCCATTGCCGAACGTCCGGTCTTCGTCGTCCTGATGGCGATTGCGCTGATCGTGACCAAGGCCACGGTCATTTCGGGGCTGGGGCTGCTCATCAAGATGCCATGGCGCAAGGCGCTGGCGATGGGCCTTCTGCTCAGCCAGGGCGGCGAATTCGGCTTTGTCCTTTTCGCCGAGGCGCAGGACGGCCTATTGATCGCGCCTGAGGCGGCGAGCCTGTTCGGGGCGGTCGTGACGCTGTCGATGGCGACTACTCCTTTCCTGATGATGTTGACGGCCGGAATCCGCAGCGACCCGGTGCGCGAAGGCGAAACGCGGCCCGGTCCGGAGCCTGAGGGTGCGAGCGCGCTGGTCGTCGGCTATGGCCGCTTTGGCCAGACCGTCACCCAGATGCTGATCGCGGGCGGTATTCGCGTGACGATTATCGACCGCGATGTCGAGATGATTGACCGTGCTGCGGACTTCGGCGCGCAAGTCTATTTCGGTGACGGCACGCGCGTCGACTTGCTGCGGCAGGCAGGCGGGATGGAGGCCAAGGCCATCGTCTTCTGCCTCGACGGCGATCAGGTTGACCCCGAATTGATTCAAGCGGTGCGTGACCAGTTCCCGGACACCGGCATCTACGTGCGCGTCTTCGACCGGCGCAGCGTCATGAAACTGGCCAAGGCACCTGTCGACTTCCTTGCGCGAGAGGTGTTCGATTCCGCGATCCTGCTTGCCCGCAAGGCACTGGAAGGATTGGGCGAGAACGCCGAGGCGGTTGACCGGGCAGAGCAGGCCTACCGCGAAAGCGACGAAGAACGGCTGACCGAGCAGATCGACAGCGGCGACCTCAAGGCTGCGCGCGACCGCATCTTCACGCAGCCGCACTGATCGTGACCCGTTGATCTTTGGCCGCGCGCGGGCCAAGGCTGCGCCGATGACCGAACTCACCACGCTGGAGCGGCTTGCCGCCACGATCGAGAGCCGCAAGGGCGGCAACCCGAACGAGAGCTATGTCGCCAAGCTCTTTGATCGCGGACCCGACTATGCCGCGCGCAAGCTGGGCGAGGAAGCGATCGAGACTGTCGTCGCCGCGCTGGCCGGATCGGACGAGGAACTGGTTGGCGAAGCGGCAGACGTGATGTTCCATCTCGCGGTGCTGCTCTCTGCCCGTGACCTGTCGATTCACGACGTCATGGCCGAACTCGACCGCCGCGAAGGCGTTTCGGGCATCGCCGAAAAAGCATCGAGGACCAGCGAATGAGCCCCGTCGACCCGACCGCGCCTTACGACGACAACAATATTTTCGCGAAAATTCTGCGCGGCGAACTGCCTTGCACCAAAGTATACGAGGACGAATGGGCCTTCGCTTTCGAGGATATCGCCCCGGTTGCGCCGATTCACATCCTCGTCGTGCCGAAGGGAAAGTACGTCAGCTGGGACGACTTCTCGGTGAACGCGCCTGCCGATGAGATCGCTGGTTTCGTACGTGCTGTCGGCAAGATCGCGCGGGAAAAGAACCTTGTCGAAGTGGGTTACCGACTGATCAACAACATCGGCCCGAACGGCGGGCAGATCGTCCCGCACCTGCACGTCCACCTGATGGGCGGGCGGGTCATGGGGCCGATGCTGACCTCGGCCTGATACAAAGCGATTTCCGCGAAGGTGAATTGCCGATGAATCGGGCTTCCACAGGCGAAAAATAAGCCGCTTGTGCCCCGAATCGCGGCGCGGCTATGACGCCATACCAATGGCAGACGTGCTTCCTTCTCCGGCTACCGGATCAATCATCGACGGCGTGCATTATTATGCCGTGCGCGCGTTCTACGAAGATACCGACCTGTCCGGCATCGTTTATCATGCCAACTACCTGCGCTGGTTCGAGCGGGCGCGTTCGGACCTGCTCGACTGCATCGGCGTTGACCAGCGCGCCGCGATGGAAGCGGGCGAGGGCGTCTATTCCGTTGCTGACCTTTCAATTCGTTACAAGGCACCGGCCAAGCTTGCCGATGCCGTCACGCTGGAAACCCGCGTAAAGCGGATCGGCAAGGCATCTTGCGAACTGAACCAGCGCGCCATGCGCGGCGATACCCTGCTGGCCGAAATGGATGTGCGTGTCGGATTCGTATCGCCCGACGGACGCCCGCGCCGCCAGCCTGATGCGTGGCTTGCCGCGTTCGAAACCGTTACTCCCACTCTTCAGACCGAGAGCTAGAGCCTTGCCCCTATCCCAGATCGTTACCCAGATTGCTTCCGTCGCGGTCCCCGCATCGACCGCGACTGGCGCGCCCACGCGGCTCGATCCCGTCGAACTGTTCCTGCAGGCCGACATCGTCGTGCAGGCGGTGATGGCCGGCCTCATCCTCGCCTCGATCTGGGTCTGGGCTATCATCGTCTCGTTCTCGATGAAGATGGGCCGTCTTGATCGTCAGAACCGCGATTTCGAGAACCGTTTCTGGCAGGCCGACGATGTCGAGCCGATGATCCGTTCGAACGAAGACCTGCCCTCGCGCCGCGTGGCTGCTGCGGGCATTGCCGAGTGGCAGACCTCAACCCGCCGCGGCCTTCGCGACAAGGAAGGCCTGCGCCAGCGTCTGGCATCCTCGATGGAAGCGGCCGTGACGTCGGAAAGCGATTCCATCGCGGAGAAGCTGAACTTCCTCGCCACCGTCGGTTCGGTCGCGCCATTCGTGGGCCTGTTCGGCACCGTCTGGGGCATCATGAACAGCTTCTTTCAGATCGGCGCGCAGTCGAACACCTCGCTGGCTGTCGTCGCTCCGGGTATTTCAGAGGCGCTGTTCGCCACGGCCATCGGCCTTTTCGCCGCTATCCCCGCGGTCATCGCCTACAACCGCTTTTCGCACCGGGTGAATGCGTTCGAGACGAAGCTCTACCGTTTCTCCGACCGCTTCCACGCCTCGCTCAGCCGCGAACTGGAGACGATGTAAGTGGCCGTAAAGCTCGCTTCACGAGGCGGCGGACGCGGCAGGCGCGGGCGGGGCGGACGCACGCCCATGGCCGAGATCAACGTGACGCCGATGGTCGACGTCATGCTGGTGCTGCTGATCATCTTCATGGTCGCCGCGCCGCTTCTGGTTGCAGGCGTACCCGTCGACCTTCCCGACAGCCAGGCCGAGGCGCTCGACAACCAGGACCAGACGCTGACGGTTTCGCTCGACGAACAGGGCCTGATCTACATCGACGAACAGCGCATTCCCGCAGGCGCCTTTGCCGAACGACTGGCCGTCATTTCGCCCACCGGACAGGGCGCGCCGCCGGTCGTTCTGCGCGCGGACAAGGCGCTCGATTATGGCCGCGTCGTCGCTGTCATGGGGGCACTGAATCGCGCAGGTTTCCGGCAGATCTCGCTGGTCACCCACGGTTCAGACGCCAGCCCATAGGCCTTGACCACGATGCGCCTTGCAACACCATCGGGGGACCTGTTCGAAACAGCCCGCTTCGGGCGTGACGATCGGCTGGGTCTTGCCGTTGCCGTCGCCTTCCACGTGGTACTCGTTCTCGTGCTCGTCGCATGGGACAAGGAAGCGCCTTCGATGCCGCTGCCTGAACGGGTCGTGGTGACAGTGTCCGACGAAGTGGCGCTGGAATCGATCTCCCCCAATCCTTCTGCCGATCCTGCGCCGTCAGTCGGACAGGAGCTGGGCGATCCTGAACCGCCTGCACAGGCCAGTGTTGCCGATGCGGTAAACGATGCGGCTGACGATGCCGTCGCCGCCGCGCCGCGTCCGTCGCCGATCGCGCGTCAGCAGCAGCAACAGACCCCGCGGCCCCAGGCAAAGCCTGTCGAGCGGTCCGAAAGCCGCCGATCCGAAGCGCCTTCGCGGGGCAGCAGGCTTGGCAATGATTTCCTGTCCGGCACCGGCGGTTCTGGCAGCGATGCCGATCAGCCGGCCGAAAAGGTCGGACCGCTGACTGCATCGTCGCTGTCTTCCGCGATCAGCCGCCAGTTGCGCCCGCACTGGACCGCGCCGCAGGGCATCGATGCCGAAAAGCTGGTGACTGTGCTGGCTTGGGAAATGGATCGTAACGGCAATCTCAGGGGCCGCCCACGCGTCGTTTCGCAAAGCGGGGTGACCGAAGCGAACGCCGCGCAGAAGGACCGCCACGCTGAACTCGCGATCCGCGCGGTTCAGCTCGCGGCGCCTTTCGATTTGCCTGATGAATATTACGACACGTGGAAGAACGTGCGCGAATTCCGATTCGACCGGAGACTGTAAGGATGAAGACCAAAGCCCTCATCGCCGCCGCTTTCGTTGCTTTTGCCGCGCAGCCCGCGCTTGCCCAGGAAGGGGGCCTCGTCGGCTCCGTCTCGGACGAGAGCGAGTGGCAGGACCTCGGCATCGCGATCCCCGCCTTCCCGGCACAGCAGGACGTGCCGACTGCCGCTGCGCCGAAGACTACCGGTGCGCTGGGTGTCGCGCTGGCCCAGATCATTACCGATGATCTTCAGAACAATGGCCTGTTTCGCCCGGTCGGGCCTTCTGCCTTGCCGCGTATCGCGTTTGGGGAAGCGACCAATCCGCAGTTCGGACGCTGGACGCCGCTGGGTACCGAAATGCTGGTTCACGGCTTCGTGCGCGCCGCGGCTGACGGGCAACTGACGGTCGGGTGTTATCTCTACGACGTGCAGCTTCAGTCCGAACTGGTCCGCGAAGGGTACGTCGTCGCGCCGTCGGACTGGCGCCGCGCCGCGCACAAGTGTGCCGACCTGATCTATTCGCGACTGTCGGGCGAGGATCCGTTCTTTGATTCCAAGATCGCCTACATCGCCGAAACAGGGCCCAAGGATAACCGTCGCAAGCGTCTGGCGATCATGGACAGCGATGGCGCAAACCACCGGTTCATCACCAGCGGATCCAGCACTGCGCTGACCCCGCGCTATTCGCCTGACTATTCGAAGATTGCCTACCTTTCGTACAATGACGGAAACCCGCGCATCTATGTCTATGACATTGCATCGGGCAGGCAGACGCTGGTCACCGAAAGCTCCAACGCGACCTTTGCGCCGCGCTGGTCGCCTGATGGCCGCTACATCCTCTATTCGATGGCGATCGCCGGCAACACCGACATCTACCGAGTGTCGAGCGCGGGCGGTGGCCGTCCGGTCAAGCTGACGAGCAGCCCGGGTATCGATGTCGGCGGGTCCTATTCGCCCGACGGCTCGAAGATCGTCTTCGAAAGCGACCGTTCGGGCAGCCAGCAGATATATGTCATGGATGCCGACGGTTCTAACCAGCGCCGCATCAGCTTCTTCGGGGGCCGTGCCGCGACACCGGAATGGAGCCCGCGCGGTGACCAGATCGCGTTCACGCATATCTCTGGAAACTTCCGCATCGCGGTGATGAGCCCGGGCGGCGGAAGCCTGCGCCATCTGACCAATGCCTGGCAGGACGAGGCACCCACGTGGAGCCCGAATGGCCGCATCGTCCAGTTCTTCCGGACCGAGCGGAATTCGGGCAATACCAGCCTCTGGCAGGTCGACCTCACGGGGCGCCATTTGCGCAAGCTGGACACCCCCGAGGATGCTTCTGATCCTTCTTGGGGACCGGTTCGGCCCTAACTGCGTTAGTAGTGTAATCGCCAGCGCGGACGACATGGGTCGCACCGTCTGTCGCGCCCGAAATCCGCAAGAGACGGGATCAACCCGCCTTGCATGAAGAGAAGGAGCTTGCCCCAATGTCCATTCTGCGCACCCGTATGGTTGCACCCGTCGCCCTGATCGCGGCCGGTTCGCTCGCCCTCGGCGCCTGCAAGACCACTCCGGACGAACTTCCCCCCGAACCGACCCCGACGCCGGTTGCCACCAGCACCCCGACGCCGAGCGGCCCGGTCCCCGGTAGCCAGGAAGACTTCCTCGCCACCGTTTCGTCGGATCGTGTCTACTTCGACACCGACCGCTACAACATCGACAGCGCCGACATGGCAACGCTGCAGAGCCAGGCCCAGTGGTTGATGCAGTATCCGAACGTGCGCGTGACGATTGAAGGCCACGCCGACGAACGCGGCACCCGCGACTACAACCTCGCTCTGGGTGAGCGTCGTGCGAACTCGGCCAAGAACTATCTGGTCAGCCTCGGCATCCCATCGACCCGCATCACGACCGTCAGCTACGGCAAGGAACGTCCGGTCGCGATGGGCTCTAACGAGAGTGCATGGGCCCAGAACCGCCGCGCCGTTACCGTCACGGTGCAGTAAAAGCACGCCAAAGCGAGGTTTCCCCCGACACCGGATCGGGCTATTCGACAACTAACATGGCTCGATCCGGACGTTCGATAGACTGGGGGTTTCCCCGCTGGCGCGGTTACGAAGCCGGTCGCGAGGCGCAGAACGTGCGCCTTTGCGACCGGGTCGGCTGTGAGGAAGTGGGCGATTGCCCCGCTCCCAAAAGCCCGAACAGCCCGGAACGCTGGTATTTCTGCCAGAAGCACGCGGCGGAATATAACAAGGGCTGGGACTATTTCGCCGGCCTCGATGCCGAGGAAGCGGCGGCGCGCGCAGCCGATGAACAGCGCGACAATTCAGGATACCGCGAATCCGCCCATTACGGCTGGACCGGATCGGGCGACGGATCGCGCAGCCGCGACGAGATCAACGCGCTCGACGCGCTTGATCTCGAATACGATGTCGATTTCGCGACCATCAAGAAAGCGTGGCGCACCAAGGCCAAGGAAGTGCACCCCGACGTGAAACCGGGTGACGATGAGGCCGCCAAGGAATTCCACAAGCTGCAACTGGCCTACGAAGTCCTCCGCGCTGCGGAAGAGCGTCGCCAGTGGGCAGGCCCTGCTCAAGACTGAGCGTTAGTCCTCCGTCCAGACCGGCGGCGGCGGGCCGAGTACCTTCTCGTTCCACAGACCTGCGATCACCAGCAGCCTGTCGTAGAGCGGGTTCGGAAAATCGGGTGTCTTGGGTAGTGGCACACCCGGCGCGACTTCGCCTTCCATCGTTGCGCGTTTCAGCGCTTTCTTTGCCGCGCGGCGCGCCCTGATTCTGTGCCCGCGATCGTGGTGGATGAAAGCCAGCGCGACTTGCCCCGCGAACGACAGTTCAGAGATCGGCCATCCCATCAACTTCAAGGCCTCGTCGTAACGGTCACGGTGGCGTCCCGTCGCGACGAGCGCTGCATATTCCCAGCGAGCGGGGGTGTGGAGGCCCAGAACCTTGCCTCGTTCCGTTCGCGCGGCTTCGGCCAGATCATCCAGCGTTCCGCCGGTTCGGCCACGCACGGCGCGTGCTTTCGCGCGGGCATTCAGGGCACGGGATCTTTCGAAATCGTCGTCACACGCAAGTGATCGTTCGAACAGCGCCTCGGCATCGTCCGGGTGTTCCGGGGCAATGGCCGCAGCCTTCACCCAAAGATAGAAAGGCTTCTGTTTCCGCGCGCGGGCTATCTTCTTTTCAAAAAGCGCCTGCGTTTCGGCATCCCAGTCCGGTCCGCGATACCAGTCCTCACTGCTCACTCGCCTCTCCGTCGATCCATTCTTCGACCACCGCCGCGAACAGTTCGGCGTTAGTTTCGGGAAGAAAGTGATCGGCGTTGGCGACGATGTCCAGCGTCGCGTTTGGCAGGTGTCTCGCGAGCGCGCGGCTCGGCAGTTCGAAACAGGGGCGCGTTTTTCCGCCCATTGCCACAAGCGTTGGCGTCTCGATCCCGGCAAGTTCGGCGGGCCCGATCTTCGCCGGAGCCTCGCCGCCGCCCATCAGCAGCGGCATCATGCGGGCGTTGGATAGGTACATGTCCTGCCGGTCCTGCGGCAGCGAGCCAAACCCCTGTCCGACCAGCTGGCGAACGGCAGCCTCGTTGCCTTCCTTTTCCAGCTTTGCGCCGACCGCGCCGAAGCACGATCCGAAGTCCTTGCCGAATACCTCCTGCTCGCCTTCGTCGGAGATGTAGTGCGGCAGCGCGGCTTCGTAGAACAGCGCGGAGCGGAACAGGCCCGGCGCATCGAGCAGCGCCTGCAGCCCGACGTGGACCGAGTAGGACCAGCAGACGATATCGACATCGCCGCCCATCTCGGCCGCCATGTGGCGCAGTTCCTGTGCGTGGAGGCGCGTGCCGAACTGGCTACCGTCATCGGGCCATTCGGTGTCGCCGAAATAGGTCAGCGTGATCGCCTGTGCGTCCCATTCGGGCGGAAGCTTGCTGATGACGGGCGACCAGAGCCGCGCATCGGCGGCGGCACCGTGGACGAAAATAAGGCGCGGGCTGACCATTCAGGTATCCAGTGAAACTATATTATTGCGCCAAGGCATAGTCCGCGATCCGCATTCGGGGCAAGGTTCGGAACAAGGTCATGCACGCGGCGGTTCGCATGGATGAGACCGGAGAGCATATTTCCCAGATGAACACCCGACCGATCATCGTCACGGCCACTCTGCCGCAGGACCTGTTCGCCTATGCCGACAGGCTGAGGCAGGCACATTTCCCGCCCGAGCGGAACTTCCTCTCGGCGCACGTCACGCTGTTCCACGCGATCCCGCCTTCGTGTGAGGCCGAACTTCGCGGGTTGCTCGCCGACCTGACCCGCGAATTCCCGCCGCCGCCTGCGCGGCTTCTCGGCATTCGATCGCTGGGGAGGGGAACCGCGCTCGATATCGAGAGCCCTGCGCTGCTGACTGTCCGGGACCTGATCGCAGACCGTTTCGCCGGCTCGCTGACCGCGCAGGACGATCACCGGCCCAAGCTGCATGTCACGGTCCAGAACAAGGTCGATCCCAAGGAGGCCAAGGCGCTGCAGGCCGAACTGGCGCCGCAAGTCCGCCCGCGCGACTTCGCCTTCGCGGGGCTGGAGATGCATTTCTACGATGGCGGCCCCTGGGAAGAGGCGGGCCGCTGGAAATTTCGCGGGAAGGGCTGACCGCTCAGCGGTGGATGTGGACGTAGTCCAGCTTGCGCATTTCGGCCATAAGCGGGCCCTCGTAGCGTTCGGGCGTTGCTTCGGTGCCGAGGGCCCAGGCCATGATGTGGACGTCGTCTTCTTCAAGCAGAGCCTCGAACCAGTCGGCGTCGGCCTCGCTCCACGAAGCGTGGTGCTTGTCGAAGAAGCCGCCGATCATGAAGTCGGCTTCACGCGTGCCGCGATGCCATGCGCGGAACTTGAGACGGCCAAGACGAGCGTTATCAACCATGCACGCGCGCTTAGCCCTTGCAGACGGCCCCGCGCAAGGCGCTATTAGGGCCGCGATGCGTCCCGAAGTCCTCAATCCGCTTTTTGCCAGTGCCGACAGCCTCAAAGGCGTCGGGCCGAAGCTGGAAAAACCGCTCGAAAAGCTGGGTCTTACGCGGGTCAAGGACTTCGCCTACCACTTGCCCGACCGTTTCATCGACCGCCGCGCGGTTGCCAACCTCGACGACGCGGGCATTGGCGAAAACGTCATCGTGCCACTGACCCCGACGCAATATCGCGCCAGCCGCAGCGGGCGCGGGCCGTTCAACGTCATGGCGACGGACGACATCGGCAATGTCGTCTCGCTGACCTATTTCGGGCGCGCGTCCTATACCGCGAAAAAGCAGCTGCCCTTGAACGAGCGGCGCTGGGTCGCGGGCAAGCTCGACCAGTATGGCGACGCCTTGCAGATCGTGCACCCCGATCACGTAAGCGAAGAGGGCGGCGCGGCATTCGGTGCGACTTGCGAGCCGGTTTATGCGCTCTCCGATGGTTTGACGCAGGGGCGCTTACAGGCCCTGATCGAGCAGGCACTGGGCGATTTGCCCGAGCTTCCCGAATGGATCGAGCCGGGGCAACTGGCAAAGCGCGAATGGCCCGAATGGCGCGAGGCGCTGATCGCGGCGCACAAGGGCGCGAACAAGGCGGCGCGGGACCGGTTGGCCTATGACGAACTTTTCGCCTCGGCGCTGGCGCTGATGCTGGTGCGGGCGGACAACCGGCGGCGCAAGGGCGTGCCGCTCAAGGGCGACGGACGCTTGCGAGACAAGTTGCGCCTGCCATTCGATCTGACCGGCGCGCAGAAGCGTTCTGTCGGCGAGGTCGAGGGCGACATGGCGCAGCAGCACCCGATGCTCCGGCTGCTGCAGGGCGATGTAGGTTCGGGCAAGACGGCGGTGGCGCTTCACGCCATGCTCATCGCGGTCGAGGGCGGGGCGCAGGCGGCGCTGCTTGCGCCGACCGAGATTCTTGCGCGCCAGCACCACGAAACTCTGATCGAAATGGCCCGCGGCACGGGGGTCGAGATCGCGATCCTGACCGGGCGCGACAAAGGGCGGGCGCGGGAATCGATCCTGATGGGGCTGCTCGATGGCAGCATCGACATTATCGTCGGCACCCACGCGATTTTTCAGGAGGCGGTGAACTACCGCAATCTCGGCCTTGTCGTGATCGACGAACAGCACAGGTTCGGCGTGGGGCAGCGCCTGATGCTGCAGCAGAAGGCCAAGGGCACCGCGCACTGCCTTGCCATGACGGCAACGCCGATCCCGCGCACGCTGACCCTTGCGCAATATGGCGAGATGGAAGTTTCGCGCCTCGACGAGATGCCGCCGGGGCGCAAGCCGATCGATACGCGCGTGATCGCGACCGAACGGATGGACGATGTCGTCGCAGGGCTGCAGCGCCACGTGGCCGAGGGCAAGCAGGCCTATTGGGTCTGCCCCATGGTCCGTGAACATGAGACAGAGGATATCGCAGCGGCAGAGGAACGGTTCGACGCGCTGCGGCAGGTGCTGGGCGAGAACGCCGTCACGCTTGTTCACGGACAGCTTCGGCCCGAGATCAAGGACGCGAACATGGCGCGCTTTGCCTCGGGCGAAGTCGCGGTGCTGGTCGCCACCACGGTGATCGAGGTCGGCGTCAACGTGCCCAATGCTTCGCTGATGGTGATCGAACAGGCCGAACGGTTTGGCCTGGCCCAGCTTCACCAGTTGCGTGGCCGGGTCGGACGCGGGGCGGAAAAGTCGGTCTGCCTGCTGCTGCGCGGCAATACGCTGTCCGAAACGGGGCGCGAGCGGCTGGCGCTGATGCGCGAGACGCAGGACGGGTTCCGGCTGGCTGAGGAGGACCTCAGACTACGCGGCGGGGGCGAAATCCTTGGTACGCGGCAGTCGGGCGAACAGGCTTTCGTGGTCGCGACGCCCGAACAGATCACCGAACTGCTCGAAGTTGCGCATGACGATGCCCGCGTGCTGATGGAGCGGGACGGCGGGCTGACCGGCACGCGCGGGGAAGCGGCACGCACCGCGCTCTACCTGTTCGAACGCGATTACGGGGTGCAACTGCTGCGCGGCGGTTAGGCCGCGGCGACAGTCATCCGCACGCGGTCGAAATTGCGGGCTGTAAGGTCGTCAGGTGCGATCGTGAACTGCAGGACGCCCGTGCCGAAAAAGTGGCCCAGCGTGTCGTTGCCGCCGATTTCGAGCAGCAGGACTTCGTCTTCCACGAACTGGCCGACTTCGCCCTGCACATAGCTCGGCGTGCCGAACATGCGGTTGGGGACCGATGCCTGCGGGTTGGCCGAGAGGCGGTGGACGCCTGCTTCGGCGGCGATGCGCTCTGCTGGGATGGCTTCCATCGCCTTGCCTTTCGCGCCGATGGTCGTGTTGACGGCGGCGGAGACGAGGCTCTGGAACACCGGTTCCAGCGGTTCCCGGACCTGTTCCATCCAGCCCCACATCTCGTTCGCCGAAAGTTGCGGGATGGGATCGAACGGCTCTTCACGCGATGCGACGGCATAAAGCATGCGGGTCTCGTCCAGCCAGCGGGTCAGTTCCGCGGGCTGTTCGGGCTGGCGCATCTGGCCCAGCAGCCATGCGCAAACGGTGCGGACGGCCGACCAGTCGTGCGGGAACGCGGGGTAGGGGCGTTCGAACCCGCGCGGCAGCGGGGCCGGTGCAGGCGCGAGGTCGAGGCGCGAAAGCGCGGTATGGGTCGCGTCGTCGGCCTGCCAGAACTTGGTTTCATTGGTGCCGAGCGTCATGCCGACCGGCTCGAACGGCCAGTGCGGCAGGCGGCGCGGGATGATGCCGCGTGCGTCGTGATCTTCGCCCGCGCAGATCGGCCAGGCCCAGATCGCCTGCGAACCATAGGCCGGGGCGAGGTCCCCGGGCGTTGCCACTTCGCCCCAGCCGTCACCGTTTCCGGCAACGTGAATGAAGCGGTAGGCCATCGGCCTGCTCCAATCGAGGTCCATGAACAGGTACATGGCACCGTCGCGGGGCAGCAGGTCGGTCGGGTCGGTGACGGCAAGCTTCGCGCAGTCCCACTGCATCACGAATGTCAGCGGAATGTCACCTGCCTCGGTCATGGCGCGCGGCCATGCGAAATCGGCCGGTGCAACGGGCGAACCGCCGTAGAAGGAAAGGCCAGCGGGACCTGCGGGCGGGAACGCCTCGCGGAAGACGATGGCATGGCCGCGCGCCGCCTCGATGGGAGAGGAGGCGGGCGCGGTTTCCGGTGTGGGCGTGAAGGTCGGGGCGGCCTCTGCGGCTTCCTCGACCACTTCGTCCTCGCTGGGCACGAGGCTCATCGGCTTGGCCGGGCCGGTCGCAGCGAAGTCCTCGAAATTGCTCCAGTCGAGGCCGTGCGAGACCGGTTCTTCGGTCGCTTCGGGCTCGGGGCTTTCGAACGATACGAGTTTGGGGTCTTCGTCGTCGTATGAGAAATTCACCGGCTTGTAAGTCGGGTATTCCGGCTCCGCCGGCGTTTCGACAGGCGCTTCGAAGCTGGCGAGGTCGAGCACGTCTTCGGCGGGCTCTTCGGTGACGAGATCGACAGGTTCGGCTTCCGGCTCTTCGAAGCTCGAGAGGTCGAGAATTTCCTCTTTCGGCTCGTCTTCGCTCGAGAAATCGAGCGGTTCGTACGCCGGATAGACAGGCTCTACCGGCTCGGCTTCAGGCTCGCTGAAATCGGCGAGGTCGAGGACCTCTTCGGCTTCGTCCGCTTCTTCGTCGTCAGCGAAGCCGACTGGCTCGTATGTCGGATATTCCGGCGCGGGTTCGACTTCGCCGGGCTCTTCGAAGGTTCCGAGGTCGAGCGCTTCCTCGACAGGCTCTTCCACTTCGACAGCTTCGACGACCGGCTCCTGCGGGGTCTCCTCTACGAAGGCGATCGGCTCTACCTCGCCCTCTTCCTCGCCATAGTCGTTAAGGTCGAGGACATCTGCGTCATCGTCCTCGACCACTTCGTCAAACGGCGAGAGTTCGAGAACCGGAGCTTCAGCTTCGGCGACCGGCTCTTCCTCGGCCGCGAAATCGCCCACCAACTCGAGAACCGGCGGTTCGGGCGGACGGGTCGAATAGGCGGGCTGGGGTGCAGGCGAGGCGTAAGCGGGTGGCTCCATCGCGCCCTGCATGTCGCGCGCCATCGGCGGCGGGCTGACTTGAGGCAGGGGACGGTTTTCGAGCCGCTCTCGGATCGAGGCGGGGTTGAGGTCGCGCATGGGCGCGCTTGCCGTCTGCAGGGTGCTATCCGCTTCTTCGCGTCGGCGCTGCTGTTCCGAGCGATAGAGCAGGAAGATCAGCGCAAGGCCGATGCAAGACGCAAGGATCGTCGTCGAGAGTGGTATCTGCGGCAAAGCCGTTTTCAACGCCACGATCGATCCCGCGACGATCGTCGCGATCAGAATGATCCGTACAGAACCTGCCTGCTTCATCGTATCCTCCGCGCAGCCCGCATGAATGCGCGGGCTGACAGGGGATCGTAGCGCCAATGGTTTACGAAAGACTTTAGGCGCGATCTTTCGCGATTTCGGCGGTCCGGAAGGTTAATCGCGGGCCCGAAGGTGCGAATTACTCCGCCGGTTCGGTGTGCGGCGTTTCCTCGATCAGGTTCACGAATTTCTCGCGCCACCAGTGGACGTCCTGCGTCCTCACGCCTTCGAGCAGCGCCTGATGCCGCCGCTTGCGCTCTGCCAGCGGCATGGTCATCGCCTTCTGGATCGCGTCGGCCACTTCCTCGGGCGCATAGGGGTTCACGATCAGCGCTTCCTTCATCTGCGCAGCCGCACCGGCAAATCGTGAAAGCACGAGGACGCCGGGATCTTCGGGATCCTGCGCCGCAACGAATTCCTTGGCGACGAGGTTCATCCCGTCGCGAAGGGGCGTGACGAGCCCGACCTTCGCCGCGCTGTAGAGCGCGGTGAGTTCGTCCCGTGAATAGCCGCGGTTGACGTAGCGGATCGGGGTCCAATCGACTTCGGCGAAAGCGCCGTTGATGCGGCCTGCCATCTCGTTCAGCTTTTCGCGGACGTGCTGGTATTGCTCGACCTGTCCGCGCGATGGCGGAGCGACCTGGATCAGCACGACCGAGCGGTGCGCTTCCTCGTGCGTGTTGAGATAATGCTCGAAACTGTTGAGGCGTTCTTCCAGCCCCTTGGAATAGTCGAGCCGGTCGACGCCCACGATCATGCTGAGCTGGCGTAGCGAGACGCGCATGCGTTCCGACAGGTCCTGCGCCGCCTTGGTCTTGCTGGCCTGCAGGAAGTTCTTGAAGTCGATGCCGATGGGGCAGACGACCGCGCGCAAGGTCATGTCGTCGACGGTCACATATTCGCCGTCGACCGATCCACCCAATTCATTGACGCAGTAGTGGAGGAAGCTTTCCAGCCACTCCTCTGTCTGGAAACCGATAACGTCGTAGGCGAATATCGTGCGGACCAGCCGCTCGTGATAAGGCAGCGAGACCAACAGGCGCGTCGGCGGCCAGGGCGTGTGCAGGAAGAACCCGATGCGGTTCTTCACGCCGTGTTCGCGCAGCTGCGAGGCGATCGGGATCAGGTGATAGTCGTTGATCCAGACGGTATCGCCCGGCTCGATCATGACGTGCAGCGGTTCGGCGAAGCGCTTGTTCACGCGCTCATACCCGCTGCCGAAGCTGCGGTTATATTTCGCCAGATCGATGCGGTAGTGAAACAGCGGCCAGAGCGTGCGGTTGGCAAAGCCGTTGTAGTATTCGTCGACGTCCTGCGGTTCGAGATCGACGACGGCAGAGCGCACCCCGTCGATTTCCTCGAACGAGACCGAGCCATTGAATTCCTCGACCGTTCGGCCCGACCATCCGAACCAGAGGCCACCGGATTCGCGCAGCGCGGCCTGAAGCGCGACGGCAAGGCCGCCTTGCGCTGCGTCGGGTGTCGGCATGGACACGCGGTTCGATACGACGATCAGGCGGCTCATGCGGTCATTCCCCCGGTAAGGCAGGTCTTGGCGGTCATCCCGCAGGTTCCAACGCGCGGGCGAGCCAGGCGTTCACGGCATTCGGATCGGAAAGATGATAGCTGGCCCGCGTGTCACGAATGCGGCCGACGAGAACACCGTGCCCGCCATGGTCGCCGACGCGGTCGAAACCGTCTTCGTCGGTGACGTCATCACCCAGAAATACGGGGCGGAAACCCGCAAACGGTGCGTGGCTCATCAGTTCGGAAATGGCCGTGCCCTTGTTTACGCCTGCGACGCGAACCTCGATCATGTCGTGTCCGTGCTGAAGGTGCAGGCCACCGGCCATTTCTTTTGCCAGGTCAATCGACGCGTCGGCAAAAGAGGGCGCGAGGCGGAAGTGGAGCGCTGCGCCCAGAGGCTTGTCTTCAAACAGCACGCCGTCCTTGCCCTCTGCAAAGGCGATGAAAGCCGCCTTGGCCTCGTCCAGAGCGTCGGGGCGGTCGAGGCCATCGCGGCTGCCGTCGGGAAGGCGCCATTCCGCGCCGTGGCTGCCCGCGATGGAAAGCCCCGCAAAGCCGAAATCGTCCAGAACTTCGATCGCGCGTCCGCTGACCAGCGCGAGGCGGCCTTCGAAAAGATCGGAAAGCTGGTTCAGGCGGGTAATGAGATCGCGCGTCACGACCACGCCTTCGGGCCGTTCGGCTAGCGGCACCAGCGTGCCGTCGAAGTCGAGCAGCAGCACGTCCCGTGAGGGATCGGGCGGGGGCGGCGATGGAAGCTGTCCGGTCACGTCATGACCTATGTGGCCCGGGGCAGGTGCGGGTCAAGGTTCATCTCGCACTTGCAGCACGATAAATGGCGGTTTCGTGGGACTTTCCTTGTGCACCAGTGCCCCCATATCGATTGCTCCGGCCCCGATGATATGCGACGGGGCGGGCAGTCAGAAACACGCCTGCGGGGCGGCGCGAACCGATACGGCCGGGAGGAAGGTCGCCGGTTCGTCACGAACAGAAGCCATAATCCGGAACAAGGCCCGCAAAGGGCGGTTCCATCAGGTACGACCGACCCCGTTTTACGGCACAAGAATGAATTGCGAGGGGAACTTGACCGAAATCGCAGACAAGCCGGGCATCGATATGAAGAAGCTCGCGCCCGAACTCGTCCGACACATCGTGGACTCCGAACTTCCGGGCGATGAGCCGCTGCCCAAGGACAGGCGAGAGGAAATCGCGCAGTTCCTGCTCGAATCCGCCACCGTTCGCGAAAATGGCGAGGTCATTATCGCCATCGCCTCGGTGCCCGAAGGGCGTCGCGGTACGCGGATCGCGATCGTGAACGACGATATGCCGTTCCTGGTCGATTCCATTGCATCGACGCTCGCCGATTTCGGCCTGGTCGCTGATACTCTGATCCACCCGGTCGTTCCGGTCGAGCGTGACGACGCCGGCAAGCTGCTTGCCATAAAGGGCGAGAATAGCGATGCGCCCGAAGAATCGCTGATCTATGTCGAGGCTCCGCGCGTCGATGGCGCGCATCGCCGACAGATCGAACAGGCGCTCAAGGCGACGCTGGCCGACGTACGCGCCGCGGTCGAGGACTGGCAGAAACTGGTCGCCGCGATGGAAAAGGACGCGCGTAGCGTCACCGATCCCGAAGGGCGCGCGCTGCTGGACTGGTTTGCTGGCGGCATGCTGACGCAGCTTGGTCACGTGACGCGCAAGCGCGACGGATCTAACAGCCAGCGCCTTGGCGTCTGTCGCAAAAGCGCGAAGGACATCCTTGCCGACGCATCGTGGGACCGTGCTTTCGCGTGGTTCGACGATCTTGGCGACAAGGCGCTTTCGAAGGCACCGCTGGTCGTAAAGGCCAACCAGATTTCCAAGGTCCACCGCTCGGTCCCGCTCGACCTCTTCCTCGTCCCGGTCATGGAGAAGGGCAAGGTCGCCGCGATTTCTGCGCATGCAGGCGTCTGGACCAGTGCCGCGCTGAATACGCCGCCTGACGAGGTGCCGCGCATGCGCCGCGAGTTCGGTGAGCTCACGGTGCGGCTCGGGTTTGACCCGCGTGGCCACACCGGCAAGGCGGTCCTTCACGCGCTGACTGTCCTGCCGCATGACTTGCTGATCGGGTTGCAGGACCACGCCATCGCGCGCCTTGCGACGATGATGTCGGGGCTGGTCGACCGTCCGAAACCGCGTCTTGCGCTGGTCGAAGCCCCGCTTTCGCGTCACCTTTTCGCTTTCGTTTGGCTGCCGCGCGACCTGATGAGCACGCAGACCCGCGTTCGCATCATGGATATGCTGGAGAGCGAGTCGAAGGCCGATATTCTCGATTGGTCGTTGCAGATCGAGGGTGGAAAGCTGGCACGCCTGCATTTCGTCCTCGACATTCGCGGCGGGCAGCACATCCCCGATGAAGGCGCGCTCGATGCACGGCTGCAGACGATGTTGCGCGGCTGGGAAGAGGCGGTCGAGCACGAGCTGTCCGCTTTCGAAGAAGCCGGTCGTGCCGCGGCCCTCGCGCTGCGGTTTGCCGATGCGTTTCCCGTGTCTTATCGTGCCGATTATGGCGCACAGGAAGCTGCACTGGATATCCTGCGCATCAAGGGGCTGGCGAACCTGCCCGAGGACACGACCTCGCTTCGCCGTGATGCGCGCCTCTACCGGCTCGACAGCGATCCGGAAAACCAGCTTCGCCTGAAAGTCTACCAGTACGAAGGCACGCTGCCTTTGTCGGACGCGGTTCCGGCGCTTGAGAACTTCGGTTTCCGCGTTCTCGCAGAGATGCCGACGCGTCTGGACGAAAACCGGATCGGCACGATCCACGATTTCGTCCTGGGCCTTGGCGACGGCGATCCCGTCGACGAAGTGCTGACGCGAGCCGCCGATATCGAATCCGCGATCGCAGCCGTGCTCAACAATCGGGCCGAGAACGACGTGTTCAACCGTCTGGTCGTTGCGACCGGTCTCGGGCACCAGGAGGCCGAGTGGCTTCGCGCGCTCTATCGCTATCTGCGTCAGGGCGGTCTGGGCTTCACGATCTACACCGTGGTCGACGCTTTGGTCGGTGCGCCTGACGTGACCCGCGGGCTGATCGACCTGTTCCGGTCACGCCACGATCCCGCGATGGCCAAGGCCGATGCGGCAGCCGAAAAGGCGCGCAAGGCGATTGTCGACGGGCTGGCCAAGGTCAATGCCATCAACGACGACCGCCTGCTGCGCCAGTACAACGCCACGATCGAGGCGATCCTGCGCACCAACGCCTTCGCCCCTGCCTCGGAAGAGGCGCTGGCGATGAAGCTCGACAGCGCGGGCGTTCCCGGCCTGCCCAAGCCGCTGCCCTGGCGCGAGATCTTCGTCTATTCGCGCCGTGTCGAAGGCATCCACCTTCGTGCAGGGCCCGTCGCGCGTGGCGGCTTGCGCTGGTCCGACCGGCGCGACGACTATCGTACCGAGATTCTCGGCCTGATGAAGGCGCAGCGCGTGAAGAACGCGGTAATCGTGCCGACAGGCGCGAAGGGCGGCTTCTATCCCAAGCAGCTTCCCGACCCGTCGAAGGACCGCGACAGCTGGGCCGCCGAGGGTAAGGCCAGCTACGAGATTTTCATCCGCGCGCTGCTTTCGGTCACCGACAATATCGTCGACGACAAGGTCGTGCATCCCGATGGCGTGAAGATCCTCGACGGCGACGATCCCTATTTCGTGGTCGCCGCCGACAAGGGCACGGCAAGCTTCTCCGACATCGCCAATGCCATCGCTCAGGCCGAAGGCTTCTGGCTGGGCGATGCTTTCGCCAGCGGCGGGTCCAATGGCTATGACCACAAGGCCATGGGCATCACTGCCCGCGGCGCGTGGATTTCGGTGCAGCGCCACTTCCTCGAAATGGGCGTCGACGTTCAGTCCGACACGATCAGCGTCGTGGGCTGCGGCGACATGTCGGGCGACGTGTTCGGCAACGGCATGCTGCTGTCCAAGGCGATCAAGCTGGTCGCCGCGTTCGACCATCGCCACATCTTCATCGATCCCGATCCCGATCCGGCGGCAAGCTGGAAGGAACGCAAGCGCATGTTCGAACTGCCGCGTTCAAGCTGGGAGGATTACGACGAAAAGCTGATCAGCAAGGGCGGCGGCGTCTTCCCGCGCACGATGAAGCGAATCCCGCTGTCGAAACAGGCGCGTGAAGTGCTGGGCATCGAGGACAAGGAGATCGAGCCCGATGCGCTGATTTCCGCCGTGCTCAAGGCCCCGGCGGACCTGCTGTGGTTCGGCGGCATCGGCACTTACGTGAAGTCGACCGCGCAGAACCACGTCGACGTGGGTGATCCGGCGAACGACCGCCTGCGCGTCGATGCGGGCGATCTTCGTGTGAAAGCCATCGGCGAGGGCGCGAACCTTGGCATCACGCAGGCCGGGCGTATCGAGTTTGCCCTGTCCGGCGGGCGCATCAACACCGACTTTATCGACAATTCGGCAGGCGTCGATTGTTCGGACAACGAGGTGAACATCAAGATCGCGCTCGAAGCGGCGCGCAAGGCCGGTCGCCTGTCCGAAGAACGGCGCAATGCGCTGCTCGAGGAAATGACCGACGAGGTCGCGGCCATCGTGCTTGAGGACAACCGTCTCCAGACGCTGGCGCTGTCGGTGGCAGAGCAGGGCGGTTCGCCCGCCACGGCCTCGCAGATCCGCCTGATCGAACAGCTCGAGGATGGCGGCAATCTCGATCGCCGGACCGAAGGCCTTGCCGCAAGCGACGTATTCACCCGCCGCGCGGCCGAAGGGCACGGGCTGACCCGTCCCGAACTGGCAGTACTGTTGTCGAGTTCGAAGCTGGTCCTGCAGGATTCGATCGAGAACTCGAAGCTTCCCGACGATGCCGCGATGGAGAAGACGCTCGTCACCTCCTTCCCGGAACAGTTGCAGGACAAGTTCCGCAAGTATCTCGAAGGGCATCGCCTGCGGCGCGAGATCATCGCGACCGAACTTGCCAACCGCATCGTCAACCGGCTCGGCATGGTCCTGCCGTTCGAACTGGCCGAGGAAGAGAACGCGCTTCTCTCCGAGATTTCGGCCGCTTTCGTTGCTGTCGATCGCCTGTTCGACTTGCGCGACCTGTGGGAGAAGATCGAGAGCGCGAAGATGCCCGAAGAGGCGCGTCTCCTGCTTCTCGACCGGACGGCAGGCGCCGTGCGCAGCCACATGGCCGACGTGTTGCGGCTGGGTGCGGGCGAGATTTCGCCTTCGGAGATTCACGACCTGCTGCGTCCGCAAGTGGACCTGCTGGCTGCCGAAACGTCAAAGCTGCTGGAAACAGCCGCAAAGACCCATTCCGATCGCCTGCGTACCGAACTGACGGGCAAGGGCGCTCCGGCGGCGCTGGCCGATGCGGTCGTCCACCTTTACCAGATGGACGGTGCAATCGGCCTTGCTCAGCTTTCGGCCGACAGTGGCATCAAGGCCCGCACGGTCGCGGCGACGTTCACAGAACTGGGTGCAAAGCTCGGCATCGACTGGGCCCAGCAGACCGCAGCGGTGATGAGCCCGTCGGATCCGTGGGAACGCCTGCTGGTTGCTGGCCTGTCGCGCGATCTTCAGCAGATGCGCCTGCAGTTCCTCAACAAACTGCTGCGAAGCGAAAAGGCCAAGGCCGATCCGGCAGAGGCGCTGGCGAACTGGATCGAGAGCCGTCAGGCGGCGATCCGCCAGTTCCGTTCGATGGTGGGTCGTGCCGAAAACTCGGTCCCGGTCTCACCGGCCATGCTGGCGCATATCGCGGGGCAGGGACGCACGCTTTTCGCAAGCTGATGGATTAAAACCCGTATCGGGCTCGTTCCTGTGGTCGAAGGCCGGTTCACACCGGCGCGATTACAGGAACGAGTACCGCATGAATTACCGCATCATCCTTGCCCTTGGCGCATTCATCCCCGCAGTCGCCTCGGGAACCGCCATGGCGCAGGAACAGCCTGCCGAGACACGCGACAAGACCGCCGCCGAATTCAGCGTCGGCGTCGATTACGAAGAGGGCAGCTACGGCACCGATCAGGACATCCGGTCATGGTCCGTGCCCGCGACGGTGAAGGTCCAGCACGACCGCCTGACTTTTGCCGCTAGCGTGCCCTGGCGCCGGATCGAGGCCGAAGGCACGGGCACGATTGTCACCCCTGACGGCCCGCTTGGCCTGCCGCTGTTTCCCGGCGAAACGCAGGTCGATCAGCGCATCGTGCGCGAAGGGTTGGGCGACGTGACGCTGGCTGCGGCCTATGCGCTGCCGGTCAAGGTCGTGAACCTGTCGGTCAACGGTACGGTGAAGCTGCCGACGGCTGACGAAGGATTGGGAACGGGCGAGACCGACTATGCCGTGGGCGCGGACATTTCCAAGACCATCGGCGCGGGCATCACGCCGTTCGCGGGGCTGACCTATACGATGCCGGGAAGCCCCGAAGGCTACGAACGCAATAACGGTGTCGCCGTGAATGCCGGTTTCGCCGCGCAGATCGGCAAGCGCGCCACGGGCTTCGTCGCCTATCAGGATTCGGCCAGCACCAGCGACGGCCTGCCCGATGGGCAGCGCGTGGCGACCGGCGTGAATGTCGGGCTCGGCGGTGGCCTGTCGCTCGGTGCCTACGGTTCGGCGGGGCTGAGCGCGGGTGCACCTGACCTCACGACCGGACTTCGGCTGGGTTTCCTGATCCCGTAAGGCGGCAGTGATCCTTTGTGCGAACAGGCGAAATGCCTTATGCATCAGCGTGTTCGATCCGCCGCGAAGGAAGCCGTCTTGGCAGAATACAGCGTTTCCACCGGGTCCACCCTTCACCGGTTCGCGGATCTGAAGACGCTGCTCGCCGCCGCGAGCCCGCCGCGTTCCGGCGACGAACTGGCAGGGATCGCGGCAGGCTCTGCCGAAGAACGCGTGGCGGCGCGGATGGTGCTTGCCGACCTTCCGCTGACGACGTTCCTCGAAGATCTCGTCATCCCTTACGAGGACGACGAAATTACCCGCCTGATCGTCGATGACCGCGATGGCGATGCCTTTGCTCCGGTTGCGGCGATGACCGTTGGCGAGTTTCGCGAATGGCTGCTCGACAATGCGACGACCGGCGAGATGATCGCTTCCGTCTCACGCGGGCTGATGCCGGAAATGGCGGCGGCTGTCGCCAAGCTCATGCGCAATCAGGACCTTGTCCTCGCCGCACGCAAAGTCCGCGTCGTAACGGCGTTCCGCAACACGCTGGGCCTGCCGGGGCGCTTCTCGACCCGGCTTCAGCCCAACCACCCGCGCGACGACACGATGGGCATTGCCGCCTCGACGGTCGACGGCATTCTCATGGGGGCGGGCGACGCAGTCATCGGCATCAATCCGGTCAGCGAAAACGTCGGCACGACCGGCGACCTGCTGCGCCTTCTTGACGATATTCGCGAAGGTCTGGCGATCCCGACACAGACCTGCGTGCTGGCCCATGCGACGACCACGCTCGACCTCGTGCGCCGCGGCGCGCCGGTTGACCTGTGTTTCCAGTCCATCGCCGGAACGGAGGGCGCCAATCGCGGCTTCGGCATCAATCTTGCCCTGCTGCGAGAGGCGCAGGACGCGACGATGTCGCTCAAACGCGGGACGGTCGGGCAGGACTGCATGTATTTCGAAACCGGCCAAGGATCCTGCCTTTCCGCCGACGCACATCACGGGGTGGATCAACAGACGCTGGAGGCCCGCGCCTATGGCGTGGCGCGCCATTTCAAACCGCTGCTGGTCAATTCGGTCGTCGGCTTTATCGGGCCCGAATACCTCTACGACGGAAAGCAAATCACGCGCGCTGCGCTGGAGGATCACTTCTGCGGCAAGCTGCTCGGCCTGCCGATGGGGTTGGACATCTGCTACACCAACCATGCCGAGGCGGACGGTGACGACATGGATGCGGCGCTGACGATGACCGCGCTGGCGGGCGTGAATTTCATCATGGGCGTGCCGGGCGCGGACGATGTGATGCTCGGCTATCAGTCGACCTCGTTTCATGATGCGCTCTACGTGCGGGAGGCGCTTGGCCTCGCGCCTGCGCCGGAATTCGAGGAATGGCTGACCGAGCAGGGATTATGGCGCGACGGAAAGTCGGTCGAACCCGAAGGGCTGGCCTTGCCAGACCGGATGCTGGCACTGGCGAACGGTCATGGCTGATCGCGATCTCTCGAAAGTCCTATCGGACCTCACCCCTGCGCGACTTCGACTGGGGAGGGCAGGGGCAGCGTTGCCGACGGGGGCCGCACTAGCATTCCAGCTCGACCATGCGCGGGCGCGGGACGCGGTTAACGCGGTGTTCGAGCCTGATGGACTGGCCGAGGCGATAGGCCGCGAAGTGATCGTCGTGCGCAGTCAGGCGGCGGATCGGGAGGAATATTTGCGTCGCCCAAATCTCGGGCGCAGGCTTCACCCGGATGACGGCGCCATGCTTCCGACCGATGGTTGCGACTTGGCCATCGTCATTGCCGACGGCTTGTCCGCGGCTGCCGTTCACGGCCATGCCGCTTCGCTGGCGCTGGCGATAATCGGGCGGCTAGAGGGCTGGCGCATCGGTCCGGTCATCGCCACGCAACAGGCGCGGGTGGCAATCGGCGATCCCGTTGGCGAGATCATGAAGGCCGAACTCGTCTGCGTGCTCATCGGTGAACGTCCGGGTCTCAGCTCGCCCGACAGCCTAGGGGCCTACCTCACGTGGCAGCCGCGCACCGGACGCAAGGACAGCGAGCGTAATTGCGTCTCAAACATCCGCCCGCCGCATGGCCTGTCCTACGACGATGCCGCCGACACCATAGTCCGGTTGTTGAAGGCAGCGCGGGCGCGGCAGATTACCGGCGTTGCCCTGAAGGACGGGGAAGACCTGATCGGAGGCGGTGAACAATAGGACTGCCGACCTTGCCCGCGCTTGCGAACGGGCGCAGTCAGGGATTGGGTCGTCTTGCTGGATGGGAAAGCCTTGTCGGTTCAGTACCCTTACCTCGATGCCGAACTAACCCTGCCGCTACTTTCCGCGCTTGCCGCGGGCCTGCTGATCGGGATCGAGCGCGGCTGGCACCAGCGCGAACAGGCCAGCGGGTCGCGCGTAGCGGGCATCCGCACCTTTACCCTGATCGGCGGGATGGGGGCGCTGGTTTCGCTAATCGCGGTCCACGTTTCGCAGGCGGTTGCTGCGGTTCTGCTGGCCGCCTTGCTCGTCGTCCTCGTTACCCTGTTCCTGCGGGCCATTATCGGCAGCGGCAGCCGCGATGCGACGACGATGGTCGCCGCTCTCGTCGCGCTGGGTCTGGGGCTGCTGGGCGGAGCAGGCTATCCGGCTTTCGCGATTGCAGGGGCTGCGGTGACGAGCTTCATCCTCGCCATGCGGCGGCAGAGCCATGCTTTCGTCAAACGCCTCACGCGCGAGGAAATGCAGGCCATAGCCCGCTATGCCGTGCTGTCGGTGGCGATCCTGCCGTTCCTGCCCGATGCGCAGTACGGACCTTATGACGCATGGAACCCGTTCAAGCTCTGGCTGGTCGTCCTGCTCATCACCGGTTTTTCGATCGCAGGCTATGTCGCCAACCGACTTGTCGGAGAACGGCGCGGAACGATCGTGACGGCCATGATCGGCGGAGCCTATTCGTCGACGGCGGTCACTGCCTCGCTGGCAGAGCGTCTGCGGGAAGGGGGCGGCGGGCCGCTATCGACCGGCATCGCGCTCGCTAGCTCAATCATGTACCTGCGGGTCATCGCCCTGACCGCTCTGCTTGCGCCTGTCATCACCGTGCCGATCGCCCTGTTGCTTGGCGCACCGACGCTGATGGCATTCGTCGCAACCGCAGTGGCCTGGCGTTTCGAGACCGGACAGGAAGCTTCCGACGCACCGAAAGTCACGCGCAAGCCGTTTGCTCTGCTGCCTGCGTTCATTTTCCTCGCCGCAGTCGCAGCCGCCTCGCTGCTCGTGAACTGGGCCCAGGCCGAGTTCGGGGAGGCCGGCGGTGGCCTGTCGCTCTTCATCGCGGGCAGTTTCGATGTCGACGCCGCCATCGTCGCCTTTTCCGCCTTGCCCGAAGGCGCGGTCGCCCCGCGTATCGCAGCGCTCGCACTGGCCGGGACGGTGGCGGTGAACATGGCGTTCAAGACCGGCATCGTGCTGGCCAACGCGCGCTGGCGGTCGGGCCGGACGGCGGCGCTGGCCTTGATGTCGAGCCTCGTGCTGCTCATCGCCATCGTGCTTTGGGATTTTGTCGCGCTGGTCGCATGACGCATCGGGGCTGACGGGCGGCGGGCTTGGCGCTATGGGCCGCGCATGAGCAATCCGAATTCCGATACCGGCGAAGTCCTCGTCGCCGCGCTTTACCGCTTCACGGCGCTGGACGACTTTGCATCGTTGCGTGAATCGCTTCAGGCGCTGTGCGATGATCAGGGCGTTCGCGGCACGCTGCTGCTCGCCCGCGAAGGGGTGAACGGCACGATCGCGGGCCCGCCCAGCGGGATTGAGATCGTGCTCGAACACATCCGCGCCTTTCCCGATTGCGCCGACCTCGATGTAAAGTTCTCATCTGCCTCGTCGATGCCCTTCAACCGCATGAAAGTGCGCCTGAAGCGCGAAATCGTGACGATGGGCGAGGAAGGGATCGACCCGCGCCGAAGCGTTGGTACTTATGTCGATCCGCAGGACTGGAACGAGTTGATTGCCGATCCCGACACGATCGTGATCGACACGCGAAACGACTACGAAGTCGCAGTCGGCACCTTTCAGCGCGCCATCGATCCCAGGACGGCAAGCTTCCGCGAATTCCCCGGCTGGTTCCGCGAGCAGCGGGAGCGCTTGCTCGGCGAAGGCCGCCAGCCCAAGGTCGCCATGTTCTGCACCGGCGGTATCCGCTGCGAGAAATCGACCGCATTCCTGAAGCAGGAAGGCGTCGAGGATGTATTCCACCTCAAGGGCGGCATCCTCAAATATCTCGAAACCGTGCCCGAGGCCGAGAGCTTGTGGGAAGGCGAATGCTTTGTCTTCGACAACCGCGTCACGGTGGGCCACGGCCTTGTCGAGGGCAGCTACGGCCTCTGCCACGCCTGTCGCAATCCGATCACGGAGGATGACCGCGCCTCCGATCTCTACGAAGAGGGCGTGAGCTGCCCACACTGCCATGCCGAGCGGACCGAGGAGCAGCGCGCCTCCTATCGCGAACGCAACAAGCAGCAGCGCCTTGCGGCCGAGCGCGGTGAGCAGCATGTCGGGGCCAAGCTGGTCAGGCGCAAGGATGGCTGAGCAGCCCCTGCCTATCCTCTACAGCTTCCGTCGCTGCCCTTATGCGATGCGGGCGCGGCTGGCTCTAGCGATCAGCGGCACGACTTGCGAACTGCGCGAAGTAAAGCTGGCGGCCAAGCCTGAGGCCATGCTGAAAGCATCGCCCAAGGGGACGGTACCGGTCCTGGTCGAACAAGGCGGAGAGGTCGTCGACGAGAGCATCGAGATCATGCGGCTTGCCCTGTCGCGTAACGATCCCGAAAACTGGCTTGATCGCGACGATGCCGACCTGATCGCGAGGAACGACGGGGAGTTCAAACACCACCTCGACCGGTACAAGTATCCCGATCGGCACGCATCGGACTCGTTGGAACACCGCGAGGCAGCACTTGCTTTCCTGTCCGAACTCGACCGGAGGATCGGCAATTCAGGACAGATTAGCGGAACAGAGCGGGGGCTTTCCGACATGGCAATCATGCCCTTTGTCCGTCAATTTGCAGCAGTCGATCGCGAATGGTTCGGAGCCACGGGCCTGAACAGCCTGATTACCTGGCTGGAAGATCACCTTGCCTCGGACCTGTTTACGGGTGTGATGAAAAAGCGGGTGCCTTGGGCGGAGGGGGACGTACCCGTCTATTTTCCGGGCTAGGCCTCAGGTCACGCGTTGTTTTTGGCTAAAGCGCTCGTCGCTCCAAAGTTCTCGATCCATAACCTCTTCTAGGATGCGGACTGCGTCCCACACGTCGCGATAACGCGTGTAGAGCGGTGTGAATCCCATGCGAAGCAGATCCGGCGTTCGAAAATCGCCGATCACACCGCGGGATATAAGCGCCTGACAGATCGCGAAAGCCTGGGGGTGTGCGTAACTGACATGGCTGCCGCGATTTGTGCCGTCGCTTGGCGAGGCGAGTGTGAAGCCGTGCCTGTCCACGAGCTTGGCCATAAGCCCGACGTAGAGTTCGCAAAGCGCCTGCCCTTTGGCGAATAGAGCGGCAAGGTCGACGCCTTCGAACTGCGCTAGCCCGCTTTCCAGCGCTGCCATGGCGAGGACAGGCGGAGTGCCGCAGAGAAACCGGTCGATGCCCGAGGCAGCTTCATACTCCTGCGAAAAGGCGAAGGGCTTGGCGTGTCCCAGCCAGCCGGGCAGAGGGTTCGCAAGCCGATCCTGCATCTCGCGCCTGACATAGAGAAATGCCGGTGCGCCGGGGCCGCCGTTCAGATATTTGTATCCGCCGCCGACGGCCAGGTCCGATCCGCTACCTGCGAGGTCGAGCTCTACAGCGCCTGCACTATGGCTGAGGTCCCAGACCACGAGTGCGCCCTTTTCCTTCGCGGCCGCGTTCACGCGGGCCATGTCGAGCTTGTGGCCTGAGCGATAGTCGACATGAGTGAGCAGCAGAACCGCAGTATTCGCGTCGATCATGTCGATGATCGCGTCGCGTTCCACCGCCTTTACCGTCTTAGACCCGCAAAGATCGGCGACTGACTGCGCCATGTAGCGGTCGGTCGGAAAGCCTGCGTTTTCCGTCAGGATCGTGCCGCGAGAGGATTGCAGCGCGATCGCGCCCTGCAACAGTTTGAAAAGGTTCACCGACGTTGAATCGCAGGCGATTACCTCGTCCGGTCCGGCGCCCACCAGACCGGCGATCTTTGCGCCGATTCGCTGCGGCATTCCGATCCAGTCGTGCGAGTTCCAGCTGCGGATCAGGTCGCGGCCCCATTCATCTTCGACCACTTGCGCAAGATGCCGAGGCGTATCGCGCGGGATGGCACCCAGCGAATTGCCGTCGAGATAGATCACGCCTTCCGGCAGACTGAACTGATCTCGCAAAGGCGCAAGCGGATCGCGCTCGTCCATTTCCAGTACGTCTTCGAACGAGATGGTCTTCATTGTTCGTGAGGTGTCCCAAGGTGTTCGATCGCTATGTCGATGACCATGTCTCCGGCCTTTGTGCCCGGTGTGATCAGTTCGAAATGGCCTTGTGCGGGAACGGTGATGGTACGTGTTTCATCGCCGCTCGCCTTGGCCTTGTTTGCGTAGCTTTCGGCGAAAGTCGGAGGCGCGATAACGTCCGCTTCACCGGATATCATGATCTGTTTCACGCCAAGCGGCAGCAGTTCGACCGGCGAAGTATCCGAGAACGGTGTCTCGCGGTCAGCGCCTATGAGACGGTCAATCGTTTCTGCCCCGCAAGCCCCGGATGCCTCGACGCGGGCTTTTTCCAGATCGGGAAGTCCGCCGATACTGACGACCGCCCGAAGAGGGAGGGTGCCACTGCCATACAAAGGGCTTTCTTCCCCGATCCGGCTCCGCCCTGCCAGCCAGAGGGCAAGGTGCCCACCTGCGGAGTGCCCGACCGCAACCGCGCGGGAGGCGTCGAGACCGAGTTCACCAGCTTTGCTTTCCAGCAGATCGGCTGCTGCAGCTACGTCCTGAAAAGTGCCGGGATATCCTCCGCCAGCGACGTCGACGCCCCGATACTCGACGTTCCAGACCGCGATGCCGCGCCGCACGAATGCATCCGCCATGCGGTTCATGATGTCGGCCTTCGCGATACTGGTCTGCCAGCAGCCACCGTGGATCAGAACTACAACCGGGTGCGGGTCTTTGCCTTCGGGTAGCCATAGATTGACGTGTTGAAGCGGATCGTCACCATAGGCGATCGCTTGGGGCGAGGCGGGTTGCTCCAGCTGCTGAAAGTCAGCGTAGGTCATCACGTCAGGCACTGTTTGGCATGACGAGCCCGTAACCGACATCAGCACTCCTCCCGCAATCAGTAACGTACGACGCACCCCTTTGTTCGTCACGCCGGTCCCGGCTTTCCGATCAGTCCCTCGGGGATTGAACGCACATGCAGATCGCGCTGCGGGAAGGGGATTTCGATGCCTTCTGCAGCGAAGCGGCTGGCGATGGCGAAGTAGATCTCGGACGCGGTCGGTGCGCCGTCAGTCGCTTCACGCACGAAGGCCAGGATCTTCATGTTGATCGAGCTGTCGCCGAACCCTTCGATGGCCACAGCCGGTTCAGGGGTTTCGAGGACTTTCGCGTTCGACTGCGCAATCTCAAGCAAGATGGATCGGGCGTTCTCCAGATCTGTGCCGTATGCCACGCCGACCGGAACGACGATGCGGGTCGGGGCCGTACTGAAACTGCGGTTCTTCACGACTTCGGTGATGAGCTGCGAATTCGGGATGATGATCTGGTGTCGGTCGAATGTTTCCACGTGGGTGGATCGCACCGCGATCTTGCGTACGATGCCGGAATGTTCGCCCACTTCGATCCAGTCGCCGACCTTGATGGGGCGTTCCATCAACAAGAGGATGCCACTGGTGAAGTTTTCGACCACTGATTGCAGGCCGAAACCAAGCCCGACTGACAAGGCACCGGCAACAAAGGCAAGGCTAGACAGGTCCAGACCGGTGGTGGCGATGGCGATCACGGCGGCCAGCGTGATGCCGATATAGCCGAGAAACGTGATGATCGCCGCTTCCGCGCCTGTATCCATGCCAAATTCGGGCATGATTGAGACTTTCAGGAAGCGCTGCAGCCAGCGCGTCACGAAAAATCCGATGAAGAACACGATAAAGAACGTGAAAACGTCGCCGGCGGAAATCTTGATCTCGCCGAACTCGATACCGTTACGCAGCGCCAGCAGCGCGTCGCCAATTTCATAGGCGCTGTAGCCCCAGATGATCGCAAGAACAGGGATGACGATCAGGGTCGTCAGGATCCCGCTGAGCAAGGGCAGCAAGTGCAACATCCTGCGATATCGGTGCAGGCGGCCTGCCGCGAGGGAACTGACGAACAGCGCGAAGGAGCGGTGGATATAGACCGCCGCGCAAATCGTGCCGAGCGAGAGCAGCAGGGCGGCAAAGATGTACCTTGCGAGGAACGCGTAACCGATCAGGGCCGCAATGACCGCGGCAAGCGCGAACATCTTGATCGCACGCGCCATCGGGGTTGCGAAATCAAGACTGCTTTCGGGATCGGTGTCAGTGGAGCTTTTTTCGACCCGGCTTTCCCAGAACTGTCTCGCTTCCAGGATTGAGTTTGCCAGTTGCCACAAAAGCCAGGCACCCAGCGTCACCAGCATCGCAGACAGCAGGCGCGACAGATCTGCGCCAAGCAGGTTGTATTCTTCCAGGTTCGCGACGACGAGTTCGGCGGCAAGCACATAGGCTATGCGCCTGACGATCAGCAGCGCGCGCCGGGCGCCATCTTCGGGTAGCGTGATCAGGCGGAGTTCGGGGAACGGCGACATCAGAACGCCCCGGCCAAGCCAATGTCCGATGGCGACAATTATGCCTGCCAGAATAAAGCTGGCGGCAAGTTCGCCCATGTTTTCGGCGCCGATCAGCGGGATGAGTGCGGCCAACATGGCCAGCGTTGCGAGCAGCAGGCTGATGCCCAGCACGAGCGCCAACAGGCTGTCGAGAGCGATTGTCAGCACAAGACGCCGGGCCACGCCCCCAGCCGAAAGAAGCCGTTTTTCCACCAGCCTTATGATGAAACGCCGCGCGAAAACGCCGAACAGCGGCAAGCCGATGACGAGAGCGAGGACGAGGATCGCCGCAAGCAGGACATAGCCGGTGCCGTGTTCTGCGATTGCTTTTCCGCCCGCCGCCGCGGCCTTGGCGATGCCCGAGGATACGTCACGCGCGCTGCCAATCCATAGGCGCGGATCGATCGGCGATTGTCCGCCCTGGAACAGGCGGCGTTGAGCCAGCTCGCCAATAGTCGCATCGAGTTCGTTGACGAGCAGTGCTGCGGTCACTTGCGCATCGCGCAAACGCAGAATCGGTTGTTGAAGTGTGCCGAGCCGCTTCGTCAGTTCCTCGCGCCGCTCGGTGATAAAGGCGGGTTCGCTCTCTCCATCGGCGGGGACGGGGCCCAAAGCCTCGATACGTGCTTGCAGAATTCGCGTGTCGAGCGAGCCACGCGTCGCGAGCATGTCGGCAAGATCGCGGTCACGCGCCAGTTTGGCCCGAACGGCGGAAAGTTCCGTCCGGTTCTGGACGCTGAGGTCTTCGGCATCTGTCTTGAGCACCTCACGCGCTTCAGCCGCATTCGCCTTGAACTCGGCAAAAAGCTTGTCGAGCACGGCGTCGTGTTCCTGCCGTTCGATTTCCGTCGCCGCAATTTGCGATTCCAGCTCGACCGCTTCGGCGACCATGGGGACCAGCGCAGCATGACCCGTTACTGGAATGAACACGACGAGAAGGGCCAGCAAGGCGGTTGCCCATGCCCCAAGATGCCTGCCCGACGGTTTCATCGCATACCTCTCTGATCCGGGGCGCGAGACTAGCGCTTCTATCTGCCATTGGGGAGCCATCTGTATCCGCAATACCCCGAACAGTGCATCGGCGGATTTCTGCCATAGCAGGAAGGCGAAGTTGACACCGATCATTGCAAGGGCGAGCCTGCCAGAAGAAATCGGGTCCGTCTTTCAGTGGGGAAACAAGTCATGCGCAAGACTGCTGTAATTGCATTGCTCACCATCACTCTGGCCGCTTGCGGGTCCGATCCTGCACCCGAGGTTGAAGAAACCGGGGATGCCGCTGCTGGCGAAATGGCCGCGATCCCGGAAAGTCTTTCGCCGTTCGGGGATGGCTACCCTGCATCGGGCGATGCCTGCCGCCGGCTTGGCGAGAGCGCTGCCACCTCAAATTACCTCGACGACAGCGCCATCCTTGTCGGCTGCCCCGACGAAGCATCTGCCGAAGCGCTTGGCGGAGAGATCGTGGGCAATGTCGAAGGTGTACGCCTCGTCAGCATCGCGATGGGCGATGCGAATGTAGGGATGGGTGAAAACGGCCCCGTCGAACCGGCCGCACCCGCGCCGAAGCAGGCATTGAAGGACCCGATCCGCTCACCCGGAGGGTTGGAAACCAAGTGTCTCGCTCGCGTCAACGAACTGACCGGCGGCAATGTTATCGGCACTCGCCAGATCGAAGAGGCAGAGAGCGGCGTCATGATCTACGTGAACGTGGAAGGCGCACAGGCGCCCTGGCAGTGCTTCGGAAGCAAGGACGGTTCATTGCAGGAAGCCTACTACGGCGGCAGCGAGGGCGATCTCTAACGCTCGACCACCATCGAAATGCGGTGCTGGAAGGGGTGATTCGGCGAGGCTCCGTGACGGACCTTGCTGAAGATCCCCCCGCACATTCCGGCAAGGCGCGCCTCGACGATGGGGATCTCCTGACCGTCGCGGACATCGATGTGCGCATGTAATGCGCCATCATAATCCAGTGTCACGGCAGAGGCTTGCGGAAACTCTGACGAGAGTATGTCGCGAATTTGACCGAGTTGGTCCGAGACGACTTTCGGCCCCGGCGTTTTCGGAAACGGTTCGACCTGTCCGGTCGGCTGGCGTGCAATATCGGTCACATTGGCCCCCACAGCTGTGAACGTGGGCCAGACCATACCAGATCAGGGCGTTTTCGGCGAGCCAACTTCGCGCTCGCAGCATGCATTGTGCCGTTCTGAAACCGGTCTTTTGACCTCAAAGATCGGCGATCACGCGCTCCAGTTTCGCGCGTACCTCTCCGGCGGCTTTCAGAAGATCTTCGTTTTCAATTGCCTGCATGGACGCAACGGGATCGATTGCCGCGACCTCGCTCTGCCCACCGCCTGCGTCCTGCACGATGACGTTGCAGGGTAGCATCAGTCCGACCTTGTCCTCGATCTGCAAGGCTTCGTGGGCAAGCTTGGGGTTGCAGGCCCCAAGGATCGTATAAGGGCGGAAATCCGCCCCGATCTTTTCCTTGAGCGTCGACGCGATGTCGATTTTTGTCAGCACGCCGAAGCCCTCCTTCTTCAGGGCTGCCTCAGTCAGATTGATGGCCTCTTCCAGCGTCACGGGAAGGGTCTTGGCAATGTAATAGCTCACGTCTGCCTCATGCTTTGTCCGATTGTCGTCTTTTCGACGCACGACCGGCGCTGAGGTTCCGTGAAAACCGCCCGGCGCAGTTATGCCGGGCGGTTCTGGATCAGAGCTTGTAACCGAACGAGAGGCCGACAGCGGTTTCTGCAAGGTGTACATCGGCTTCACCGCCGCCGAAGTTCATCGGGATCGAACCCGAACCGCGCACGGTCTGTGTCGGGGCGCGCATGACGTAGCCCGTCACTTCCGCGCTGTCCGAGAAGGCAACCGTCGCGCCCAGCGTGTAGTGCCCGCGCACGACGCCGGGGGCGAAGATGTTGAGCAGGGTCTGTGACTGCGGCACCGGATTCTCCGAACGGCCATAGCCTGCGCGCAGCGTGATCGCAGGGCTGGCCTCGTACACCGCGCCGACCTTCCAGACATCGACATCGCGCCAGCCGAAACCGGGGCCGCCATCCGCGCCAAAAGGTACGCCTTCGAATAGCGGGGCAAGCGAATTGCCGACCGACTGGACGTCCGAATATTCGATCCGCTTGTAGTCCGCGCCCAGCGTCAGGCGATCACCGGCCTTCACCGATGCGCCGACGCCCCACGATGCCGGAATGTCGAAATCGCCGCCCTCTGCAAACAGGCCAGCATAATCGTCGAACTTACCCGACCAGACTTTTGACTGGTAGAACGCGCCTATCTTCACGCTGTCGCCGACCGAACCGAGATAGCCGACGCGCACGCCAGCGCCCGTCGTCCAGTCTGCGCCGTTGTTCGAAACGTGTGCCGGATCCATCGAGTAGGCTGCGAAAGGTTGCGCGCCGTGAAGCTCGAAGCTCTGGATCACGAAGAGCGGCGACACGCCGACCGAGTGGCCTTCGGCAAATTCGACAGCGATGGTCGGCGAGATCATGATCTGGCGCAGGTTCACGCCTGCCGCACCCGTCGCGCCGAAGCTGGCGAAGGGGTTCGTCTTGTAATGCGTGTTCATACCGCCGTTGCCATTGACCGCGATGCCGACCGAGACGGTGTCGGACAGCGGGCGGACATAGGCGCCTTCGGGCAGGACGAACGGGTTCGATCCGTTGCCCGAATACTTGCCGTCGAGCCCGGCCTGGTTGCCGTTGATCTCTGCACCGCGATCGGGGACGAAGATTTCAACGCCAACGTCAAAGCGATGTCCGACTTCGGTGGCGGCTGCCGGGTTCACTGCAATAGCGAGCGAATCCTGCGGCATCGCGATCTGCACGCCGCCGGCACCCTTGGCCTTGGCACCCGTGCCGTTGAGGAAATAGCCATCGGTGGCCTGAGCGGTACCCGGCGCGAGGGCAGCTGCAGACAGGGCAAGGGCGAGCGGGAGGCGGCGGGTAAGGCCGGATGCGATATGCGACATGACGAAGTGATGCTTTCTGAATGCGATAAATGCCGGAGTTGAAGGGGGCCCGGCTTCCATTGCGTCGCATTTAGGGAGCGCTTGCCTGCGTTGAAGCGAGTTATCCTTGCCGCCTGTGAAGCCACGCTTGTCCGCATGGCCCAGGTATCGATGTCAGGATTGACGCTTGGCCGAAAGTGGTCGGGGAGAGAGGATTCGAACCTCCGGCCCCTGCCTCCCGAAGACAGTGCTCTACCAGGCTGAGCTACTCCCCGACCGATCGGTCTGCCGCGGCGCTCTTGCGAGGCTGCGGCGAGGCAGGTGCGGGCCTATAAGCGGCGCATTTGGTTCTGGCAAGCGGGCAATCGGAAGTTTCTCGAGGAATTGTTCGATCGCCTGCCAAAACATGTCCGCAAGTGTGGAAGCCGGTGGCCGGAAACTGGCAAAATCCGGCGAATGGGCCAAAGGTGATTGCGCGCGGCGGACAGGATGATGGCAATGCGACACCCCGAGTACCAGTACCTCGACCTGATGGAAAACGTGCTGGAGCACGGGGACGAGCGTATCGACCGTACGGGCGTTGGTACCCGCTCGCTGTTCGGCGCGATGGCGCGGTTCGACTTGTCGGACGGCAGCGTGCCGATTCTCACCACCAAGCGGGTCTACTGGAAGACCGCGGTGAAGGAGATGCTCTGGTTCCTGACGGGGCAGACCAATATCCAGTCGCTGCTGCGCGAAAACGTGCGGATCTGGTCCGACTGGCCGCTGGCGCACTACCGCAAGGAAACCGGCGACAATATCTCGCAAGAGGATTTCGAGGCGCGAATCGTTGCCGACGATGATTTCGCCGCGCGCTGGGGCGAGCTTGGCCCGGTCTATGGCAAGCAGTGGCGCCGCTGGCTGGGGAGCGACGGCAGGGAACATGACCAGATCGAAACGCTGGTCGACATGCTCCGCAACAATCCGTCGAGCAGGCGGATGCTGTTCCACGGCTGGAACGTCGCGGAACTGGACCGCATGGCGCTACCGCCCTGCCACATGGTCTATCAGTATCACGTCACTTCGGACGGGAAGCTCAATTCGCTGATGTTCCAGCGTTCGGCAGACCTTTTACTCGGCGCGCCGTTCAACTGGGCGGGGGCGACTGCGCTGCAACTGATGCTGGCGCAGCAGGCCGGGCTGAAGCCAGGGCATTTCGTGTGGTTCGGCGGCGACGTGCACCTCTATTCCAACCACTACGAGCAGGCGCGCGAGCAGATGAGCCGCGAGCCGCGTCCGTTCCCGAAGATGCGACTGGCCCGCAAGCCGGACTCCATCGACGGCTACCGGATCGAGGATTTCGTGGTGGAGGACTATTCGCCGCACGCCGCCATCAAGGCCGACGTCGCGGTATAAGGCTCAGAGCACTGCGGACCAGCGTTCTAGGTCGGAGTGATCGGCCTCGCGTGGTTCGATCCAGCGCCAGCCGTTGGCGGTTTTTTCCCGCTTCCAGAACCACGCGCGGCTCTTGAGGTGATCCATGAGGAAGTCCGCCGCCTCGAACGCGTCGCGGCGGTGGCGGGCGGCGCAGGCGACAAGCACGATTGGCTCGCCCGGCTCCATCACACCGACGCGGTGAATGACGAGCGTCCCGGTCAGCGGCCAATGCGCTTCGGCGCGTGCGGCAAGGTCGGTCATGCCGGGGAGGGTGAGCGGTTCGAAATGACGGAGTTCGAGCGCTTCGACTTCGCTGCCCGCTTCCTCACGCACGAGGCCTGTAAAACTTACGATACCGCCTGCATCGCCGCAGCGGTCCGAGAATACGCGCATCTCGTCCTGCGGATCGAAGGAGGTGAGCGCGAGGCGAACGTCGCGCATGTCAGCCGCCGCTGACGGGGGGCAGGAAGGCGAGTTCGTCGCCGTCGCCAGCGAGGACGTCTGAGGCGGCGACCAGCGACCCGTTCTGCGCGATGCGAATATCGGGTGATGCGATGGCGACCGCGAGGTCGGGATCGAGGCGCTCGGCAATCGCGGGCAGGGCCATCTTTTCGGCGACGTCGAGCGACAGCTCTGCAGTGCCGGCTACGTCTTCCAGCTTGCCCAGGAACAGCAGCGTCAATGCCATCGTCAGCCGCCCGTCACCGACATGTGGCGCGGCAGGTGCGGAGCCTCGCCTTTCTCTCGGATGGAGAAGTGGTGGCGTTCCGGCTTGATCGTCATCGCCTCGTCCATCGCGGCATCGAGAGCGGCGTCGGGGTCGTCCGAACGCACGGCCGCGCGCAAGTCGACTTGCTCGCGCCCGCCAAGGCACGCGTAGAGCTGGCCCGTCGCGGTTACGCGGATACGGTTGCAGCCATCGCAGAAGTTGCTGGTGAGCGGCGTGATGAAGCCGAGCCTTCCGCCGGTCTCGGCCACGCGGACATAGCGTGCCGGACCACCGCTGCGATGGGTGTCGCTTTCCAGCGTCCAGCGCTGTTCCAGATCGCTGCGAACTTGCGTCAGCGGGAGGTAGTGGTCGATCCGGTCACCATCGACTTCGCCGAGCGGCATGACCTCGATCAGGGTCGCTTCGTGCCCTTCGCCGTGGGCCCACGCGATGATGTCGGCGATCTCGTGCTCGTTCACGCCCTTGAGCGCGACGGTGTTGATCTTGACCGAAAGTCCGGCAGCCTTCGCCGCAGCAATGCCTTCCAGCACTTGCGACAGGCGATCGCGGCGGGACAGTTCCTCGAACTTTACTGCATCCAGCGTGTCGAGCGAGACATTCACGCGGCGCACGCCCGCATCGAACAGGTCTTCGGCAAATTTGGTGAGGCGTGTGCCGTTGGTGGTGAGCGTAAGCTCTTCCAGCCCGTCACCAATCCGCCGCCCTATCGCGCGCACGAGATCGATCATGTCGCGGCGGACCAGCGGCTCTCCGCCCGTCAGCCTGATCTTCGTGACGCCGCGATCGATGAAAGCGGTGGCGACCTTGTGCAGTTCCTCAAGGCTCAGGACTTCGGCGCGGGGCAGGAACTGCATCCTTTCGGGCATGCAGTACTGGCACCTCAGGTCGCAGCGATCCGTCACCGACAGGCGCAGATAGGTTATGCGCCGCTGGAACGTGTCGATCAGGGTAGGGGCGGTTTCGGCCATCGGGGAATTCTTTGTCAGATAGGGGCCCGCTTCGCAAACGCGCATCTTGTGCAGGTGCGAAAATTTGCGCGGTTGATTCGTCCTTTGCGTGTCACGCGATGGTCGGCGACGCGAAACCGGTCTGACCCGGCGACACGCAAAACCGCGCAAATTCGTGACTTTCAAAAAATTTCAAAAAAGGTTTTCGATCATCGTTGACAGGGCGCGGAACCTCCCATAGATGCGCGGCTCCCCAAGGGGCAAGCGGGTGTAGCTCAGTTGGTTAGAGCGCCGGCCTGTCACGCCGGAGGTCGCGGGTTCGAGCCCCGTCACTCGCGCCACTTGGAGGACGCATAAAGGCCCGCGAAAGCGGGCCTTTTTCGTTTCGGATCAATATTTTGCTGCGCGCTGTTAAAGCTGCCTGCAAGGTCGCGGGATCAGCCCCAGCGACCCGTTTCCATCCAGATCAGGAAGCGCTTCAGGGGCAGCAGCCAGACCACGCCGAGCACCAAATAGACCGGCACCTGCAGCAGCACGTGCCAGCGCGAGATCGGCTCGATCAGTGTCACCACCAGACCGACGTATAGCATCATCGCGATAACTAGAGCGATAATCCCTACAGGCTTGCGCCAGGTCGGTTTCCAGTCGGGGCGATTCACGCATCCTGCCTTTCGAAAGGGCCATAGAGCCGGGTCGGGGTCACGACCGCGGCCAGAAGCCTGTCGTGCGGTTCGAGCGGGAGCATGTCGACCCTCTGCACGTCCCATGCAAGTCCGATCGGCAAAGCGCCGGCATTGCTTTCAAGCCAGCGGTCATAATGCCCGCCACCTTGGCCCAGCCGCGCACCGCTTTCGGTAAAGCCCACGAGAGGCACGAAAATAATGTCGGGCGCGATAGCTTCGGCATCGGCTGAAGGCTGGAGCGCGCCGAAGGGGCCGACATCGAGATCGGTATCGCCCCAGGGGTCAGCCCACTCGGCGAAATGCATTGGCTCACCCGCATCGTCAAAGCGGGGCAGGGCGATTCGATGGCCCGCCTCGGAAAAGAAGCGCGCATATCCGCCTGTCGGAGCTTCGGTAGGCAGGGGGTGATAGAACCCGATGACAGCGCCCTCGGGCACGAGCTCAAGAACGGGCGAGGGCGGCCTGCGAAACAGCAGCGCCTTCGTCACATCAGGCAGCGCCGCCACATGCTCCCGCCGCGCATCCCGAAGCCGCCTGCGCAATCCCGCCTTGGTGTCCATCTAAGCCCCTTGATCGAAATCGTCTTTCGGGAGCGCAGTTTTCGTCCAGATCGAGCCGAGAATGGTGCCTTCGGAGAACCGGCGCGCAGCGACCGTCCGGTCGTGAGCACCGGAAGCGCAACGAAGGTGCCGTTCGCAGGCCGGTATGGGCGGAAACTGCGCCCCGAAAAGGTGACGGGCCCACCGTGGGTCGTTTGCCGTATGAAATCCTCTGACGCCTAAGCATCAGGTGGAGGCCGTTTCAGCCGGCCCACGAGCCAGCCAAGGGACAGCCCCCTAGGATTGGTTATAGCCTCAGGGATGTTCTGTCGGCTCGTGCCGGGCAGAACCCGTCGAGGGCGAATTTAGGAGTGGTGGTCGCTACCCTCAAGATGCCGGACGATATTTTCGATCCTCGCCGTGATGGAATCGATCCGGCGGGAAATCGCCTTGTCCTCGTCGCGGTCCATTGCAGGGGCAGTATCGCCTTCGCGCAGGGCATGGACCTCGTCGGCCAGCAGCAGGGCGCCGAACAGAAGCATACGTGGCTCGGTCTGCCCGACCGCGCCTGCATCGCGCACGCGCGTGTCGATCATGCGGCCCAGCTGCGAGATGTGGTTTTCCTCGCCGGGCTGGCAGGAAACGGCAAAGCGGCGGCCGCCGATTTCAAGGTCGAGGTTTGCCATCAGCCGTGGCTCCCGAATTCTTCGAGCAGGACATCAAGATCGGCCAGCGCATGGCCGACCTTCTCGCGCATGGCTTCGTGCGCGACCTTCAGGGTCTTCAGCTCCGACACTGCCGGGTTCGGCTGCACGACGGCTTTTTCCAGCCGCTCGAGCATCGCTTCCAGCCTGTCGAGGGCGCCTTCCATTTCGAGTCGCTCGGTCTTTGCCATGTTATGAAGTTCGCTTTCCCCACTCTCAGGTCCGTAATGGGCCCGATGGCGCATAGTCGCAAGGTGGGCAAACCCCTGATGCTGCGAAAGCGGTATGGCGACGTTCTGGCGCGACAATCGGGGCAGGGCACACACCTCTACTAGTGGTGAACTTGACGCGGGGCAGTCGGACCCGCAATGCAGCGCCGCAACGAATCACCCGCTCCTTGCGCACTGACCGGGAAGAGCCTGACGATGACTACCGATACCGCCCGCCTGGCCGACATGGCCAACGCGATCCGTGCACTTTCCATGGATGCCGTACAGGCGGCCAATTCGGGACATCCGGGTATGCCGATGGGCATGGCCGACGTCGCCACCGTGCTGTTCGACGAATATCTGAAGTTCGATCCGGCCGCCCCGCATTGGGACGACCGTGACCGCTTCGTGCTGTCGGCGGGCCATGGCTCGATGCTGATCTACTCGCTGCTGCACCTGACCGGTTATGCGCGTCCGACGATGGACGACATCCGCAATTTCCGCCAGCTGGGCAGCCCTTGCGCCGGTCACCCGGAAAACTTCCTGCTCGACGGCGTCGAGTGCACGACCGGCCCGCTGGGCCAGGGCCTTGCGATGGCCGTGGGCATGGCGATTGCAGAGCGTCACCTTAACGCCAAGCACGGCGACGACCTTGTCGACCACCGCACCTGGGTGATCGCGGGCGACGGTTGCCTGATGGAAGGCATCAACCACGAAGCGGTTGGCCTTGCTGGTCACCTCGGCCTCGGCCGCATGATTGTGCTGTGGGACGACAACAACATCACCATCGACGGTTCGGTCGAACTGTCGTCGAGCGAGGACGTCGAGGCCCGCTATCGCGCGTCGAAGTGGCACACGGTTCGCTGTGACGGTCATGATCCGGCGGACATCCGCCGCGCGCTGGACGAGGCGATTGCCGATCCGCGTCCCTCGCTGGTCGCCTGCAAGACCGTTATCGGCAAGGGCGCGCCCAACAAGCAGGGCACGAGTGCGACGCACGGCGCGCCGCTGGGCGCCGAAGAGATCGAGGCCGCCCGTAAGGAACTCGGCTGGACCGCAGAACCGTTCGTCATTCCCGACGATATCGCCGCGGCCTGGAAGAAGACTGGCGAACGCGGTGCTGCCGCCCGTGAGGCATGGCACCAGCGTTACGAAGCCGACAAGGATCGCGCCGAGGCTTATGAAGCATCGACGACGCTGCCTGGCGCGGATGCCGGCGCAGTGCTGCAGGACTATATCCGCGGTCTCGTCGCAGAGCCCAAGAAGGTTGCCACTCGCAAGGCTTCCGAAATGGCGCTCGGTCCGCTGACCGAGGCGTTCCCCAACATGATCGGTGGCAGCGCCGACCTGACGGGTTCGAACAACACCAAGACCAAGTCGACCGGTCCGATCACCATCGACAACTACGACGGCAGCTATGTCTATTACGGCATCCGCGAATTTGGCATGGCCGCCGCGATGAACGGCATGGCGCTGCACGGGGGCATTGCGCCCTATGGCGGCACGTTCCTGATCTTCTCGGATTATTGCCGCAACGCGGTGCGCCTGTCGGCCCTGCAGCAGGTCGGCGTGACTTATGTCTTCACGCACGACAGCATCGGACTTGGCGAAGACGGCCCGACGCACCAGCCGGTCGAACAGGTTATGAGCCTGCGTCTCATTCCGAACCTCAATGTCATGCGTCCGTGCGACACGATCGAAACGGCGGAATGCTGGGCGATCGCAATGGCCAACACCGAAACGCCGTCCGTCCTCGCCCTGTCCCGCCAGAACCTGCCGCAGCTTCGCGGTGAGGGTGAAGAGGCCTGGGAGGCGAGCGCAAACAAGTCGGCAAAGGGCGCTTATCGCCTGAAGTCGGCCGATGCGGCGCGCAAGGTCATCCTGATTGCGACCGGTTCCGAAGTCGCGCTGGCATGCGACGTGGCCAAGGCTCTTGAATTAGACGGGATCGGCGCAGACGTTATTTCGATGCCGTGCATGGAACTGTTCGAGGCGCAGGACGCTTCCTACAAACAGGACCTTCTGCCGAACGTCGATCCGTCCGAAATCCTTCGGGTATCGATCGAGGCGGGTTCCACTCTCGGGTGGGAACGCTACACGATGGCGAACGGCCTCAATATCGGTCTTGACCGCTTCGGTGCATCCGCACCGGCGGATCAGCTTTTCGAACGCTTTGGGTTCACGGTCGATGCGATCGTGCCGCAGATCAAAGCGAAACTAGGCGAATAAACAGGAGATTACTGGCATGGCGACCAAGGTTGCGATCAACGGTTTCGGACGTATCGGGCGGCTCGTCGCCCGCGCTATCCTGGAGCGTGACGACCACGATCTCGAACTCGTAGCGATCAACGACCTGGCAGACGCCAAGGCCAACGCACTTCTCTTCCAGTACGATTCGACCCACGGCCGCTTCCCCGGCACGGTCGAAGCTGGCGATGACAGCATCACCGTGAACGGCAAGAAGATCGCTGTTACGTCCGAGCGTGAGCCCGGCAAGCTGCCGCACGCCGACATGGGCATCGACATCGTCCTGGAATGCACCGGCTTCTTCCAGTCCGATGAAGCAGCCCGCCCGCACATCGCGGCAGGTGCCAAGAAGGTTCTTATCTCCGCACCGGCTTCAGGCGTTTCCAAGACCATCGTCTTCGGCGTGAACCAGGACACCCTGACGGCAGAAGACGACGTCGTTTCGAACGCATCGTGCACCACCAACTGCCTCGCTCCGGTTGCAAAGGTTCTTCAGGACGCTGTCGGTATCGAGCGCGGTTTCATGACCACGATCCACTCGTACACCAACGACCAGCGTATGCTGGACCAGATGCACTCCGACATGCGCCGTGCGCGCGGTGGTGCGCAGAACATGATCCCGACCACCACCGGCGCTGCCCGTGCGGTTGGCCTCGTCCTGCCCGAACTGAAGGGCAAACTCGACGGTTCGTCGGTCCGCGTGCCGACCCCGAACGTGTCGCTGATCGACCTCGTCTTCACGCCGTCGCGCGATACGACGAAGGAAGAGATCAACGCGGCGCTCAAGGCCGCTGCCGAAGGTCCGATGAAGGGAGTTCTCGACTACACCGCACAGCCGCTGGTTTCGTCGGACTTCAACCACTATCCCGCCAGCTCGACGGTCGACAGCCTCGAAACCGCGGTTCTCGAAGGCAAGCTTGCCCGTGTCGTGTCCTGGTACGACAATGAGTGGGGCTTCTCGAACCGCATGATCGACACCGCCGGCAAGATGGCGAGCTTCCTGTAAGAGAGGTTGGCTGACATGGGGGCTACGGGACGATTGGGCGGCATCGCGCGGCACGATCGTCCGCGTGGCCCCATGGAACTGACCGACGAGGCGAAAGTCACCCTGCGCGAAGGCATCGCGGGGGACTATCGCGGCGCGATAAAGCCGGATGGTCCGCGCAAGCGGCAGGTCTCGCTGATCAGCGCCGAGGACTGGGCTGCCGCGATGGCGGATCTCGGCCTCGATGCAGGGGCAATTCCCTGGCAGGAGCGCCGCGCCAACCTGCTAGTTCAAGGGCTTACCCTGCCGCGGGACCATGGCGCACGCATCCGCATTGGCGACGACGTCGTGATCGAGGTCGTGCAGGAATGCGACCCGTGTAGTCGCATGGAAGAAATTTACACCGGACTGAAAACCGCGCTCACCCCCGAATGGCGGGGCGGGGTGCTTGGCCGCGTGCTTGAAGAAGGCACGATCAGGACCGGCGACACCATAAGGATCGAAGAATGAGCAACTTTCGCACGCTTGACGATGTCGGTGACGTATCGGGCAAAGTCGCGCTGGTCCGTGTCGACCTGAACCTGCCGATGAATGGCGGACAGGTCACCGACAAGACCCGCATCACCGCCTCGGCCCCGACGATCCTCGAACTTGCCGATGCAGGTGCCAAGGTCCTGCTGCTCGCGCACTTCGGTCGTCCCAAGGGCGCTCGCAACTCGACAATGAGCCTGTCGATGGTGGTCGATGCCGTGCAGGACATTCTGGGCCGCGAAATCATGTTCGTGCCCGAAGTCGCAGGCGACGTCGTCGCACAGTCGATCGGCATCATGCGCCCCGGCGACATCTCGATCCTCGAAAACACCCGCTTCTGGCCGGGTGAAGAAAAGAACGATCCCGAATTCGCCAAGGCCATTGCCGCCAATGGCGATCTTTACGTCAACGACGCGTTCTCCGCCGCGCACCGCGCCCATGCTTCGACTGAGGGGCTGACCAAGCTGCTCCCGTCCTATGCCGGTCGCTCGATGCAGAAGGAGCTTGAAGCACTCGACAAGGCGCTGGGCAGCCCGGAAAAGCCGGTTGCAGCCGTTGTCGGCGGGGCCAAGGTCTCTTCCAAGCTCGACGTGCTGCGCCATCTGGTCGGTCAGGTCGATCACCTCATCATCGGCGGCGGCATGGCCAACACCTTCCTTGCCGCGCGCGGGGTCGATGTGGGCAAGTCGCTTTGCGAGCATGACCTGACCGGCACGGCGGAAGAGATCATGGATGCTGCCGACGCTTCGGGTTGCACCGTGCACCTGCCTTACGATGTCGTCGTCTCGAAGGAATTTGCGAAGAACCCGCCTTCGATGCGGACTTGCAACGTTCACGAAGTCGCCGACGACGAAATGATCCTCGACGTCGGTCCGCAGGCTGTCGAGGCGCTGGGCGATGTGCTCAAGACTTGCCGCACGCTTGTCTGGAACGGCCCGATGGGCGCGTTCGAGACCGAGCCGTTCGATGCCGCCACGGTCGCTCTGGCGCGCACGGCAGCGGCACTGTCGAAGGAAGGTTCGCTCGTCTCGGTCGCCGGTGGTGGCGATACGGTCGCGGCGCTTAACCATGCCGGTGTGGCCGGTGATTTCACTTATATTTCAACTGCAGGCGGTGCCTTCCTCGAATGGATGGAAGGCAAGGAACTGCCCGGTGTTGCTGCCCTGTCGCAATAAAGGCAGCGCACCGGATCATTGCGACGAGGGAGCGCAGACTACATGGATATGAAGAAGCAGATTGCCGACGGACAGGGCTTTATCGCCGCGCTCGACCAGTCGGGCGGTTCAACCCCGAAGGCACTGCGCGGTTACGGCGTGGAAGACAGCGAGTGGTCGGGCGACGAGGAGATGTTCGCCAAGATCCACGAGATGCGCAGCCGCATCATCACCAGCCCGTCGTTCTCGAACGGTAAGGTGATCGGTGCGATCCTGTTCGAAAAGACCATGGACGGACAGGTTGAAGGCAAGCCGACCCCGCAGGCGCTGATCGATCGCGGCATCGTGCCGTTCATCAAGATCGACAAGGGTCTCGAGGACGAGGCAAATGGCGTTCAGATGATGAAGCCGATGCCCGAACTCGACACGCTTCTGGCCCGCGCCAAGTCGCTCGGCGTTTTCGGCACCAAGGAACGTTCGGTCATCAACGAGGCGAACCCCGAAGGTATCGCGGCGATCGTCGCGCAGCAGTTCGAAGTGGGCCGCCAAGTGCTGGCAGCGGGTCTCGTCCCGATGCTGGAGCCCGAGTACTCGATCAAGGCCGAGGGCCGCGCCGAGGGTGAGAAGATCCTGAAGGCCGAGATCCTCAAGAACCTCGAAACGATGGACGAGCAGGTCATGCTCAAGCTGTCGATCCCGGTCGAGGCGAACCTCTACGCCGACCTGATCGCGCACCCCAAGGTCCTGGCCGTCGTCGCGCTTTCGGGCGGTTACTCGACGGACGAGGCCTGCGAAAAGCTGGCGCAGAACAAGGGCATGATCGCAAGCTTCAGCCGCGGGTTGCTGCAGGACCTGCGCGCAGGGCAGTCGGATGCAGAGTTCGACAAGACGCTGGGCGATGCGATCGACCAGATCTACGCCGCAAGCGTCGCCTGATCTAATCAGGTTCCGAAGCGGAAACGATATTCGGCCGGGGCGATGTCCGCCTCGGCCGTTTTCGTTGGGCGAACCTCTTCGAGCGTGAAGGCGTAGTTGTCGCCCATGGGGTGCTCGCCCACGAGGGTCCCCTGGCCAAGCGTCACCCATGCCTGCCTGTTCTCGCCAGACCGTTCGACTTCGACGAGCAGCGTGAGGCGCCCTTGCCACACGCATTGGACGCCTGATGGGCAACGGCTGTCTTCGCCGACCTGTAGCGGCGTCAACACGGCATTGCCGTTGCGAACCGCTTCACCGATGGCCACGAAACTCCCCTCGGCCGCGACGTCGCTGTTGGGCAGGGTGGCGCATCCCGACAGCAGAATGGCGATTGCGGTAGCGGCCTGTTTGATCATGCGTCTTTCCTCTGGCGTCACACGCGGGTAGAGCGCGGCACATGAACACAACGTGCCAGCTCTACCTGATTTCCCCGCTCGACGTTTCGGGCGACTTTCCCGACCGCCTTGCCCGCGCTCTTGATGCGGGCAAAGGCGTCGTCACAGCGTTCCAGTTCCGCGTGAAGGGGATCGACGACCAGCACGAGGCCGCGCGCCTTGCCGAACCGCTGCAGGCGATCTGCGCGGAACGTGACGTGGCTTTCATCGTCAACGACTCGATCGCGCTCGCCAAGCGGCTCAACGCCGATGGCGTGCATCTTGGCCAGTCGGACGGTGAGGTGAAGGATGCGCGCGAACGGCTTGGCCGCGATGCGCAGATCGGCGTGACCTGCCACAACAGCCGCCACCTTGCCATGCAGGCAGGCGAAGACGGCGCGGACTATGTCGCGTTCGGTGCCTTTTTCCCGACCGAGACGAAGGAAACCGAATACCGGGCAGAGCTCGACCTGCTCGAATGGTGGTACCACGTCTTCGAGCTTCCCTCGGTCGCTATCGGCGGCATCACGCCCGACAATTGCGCACCGCTTGTAACGGCAGGGGCGGACTTCCTCGCGGTCTGTGGTGCGGTCTGGAACGGGGACGAGGTCGCTGCCGTCAAGGCGTTCGCCAAGGCCATGGAGGACGCTCCGCAGCCCGACCCGGAGCCCTGATCAGGCCCGGATGGGGCCAGGAACAAGCAGGCCGCGGACCCATCCGCGATTTCGCGCGTTGCTTCCGAAGACGATAAAAATCTTCGGGAAATTCCATGATCCGCAAATCTGCACTGATGCTCGGCCTTCCGGTCATGCTGGCGCTTGCCGGCTGCTCGGGCGGCGAGGAAGAAGCACCCGCACCGGAAGCAACCGCGACGCAGACCGTCGATGCGAACTACGCCGACGAGATGCGCAGCAACGACCGCGGCGACGTGCAGGATGCGGTCTCGATCCCCGATGCGGAGGATCGCCCCACGATGCAGGCGCAGGTCGTGCTTGACCGCCTCGGCTTCTCGCCCGGCGTGATCGACGGCAAGATGGGCCTGTCGACCGAGAACGCGCTCGAAGCGTTCCAGGAAGCGAACGATCTCGACAAGACAGGCGAGCTGGATGACGCCACCAAGGAGGCCTTGCAGCGCTGGCAGGATATTCAGGCGACGCGCGTCGTGACGATCCCCGAGGATTTTGCGGTCGGGCGTTTCGAAGAACTGCCGGAAGATCCCGCGGAACAGGCGAAAATGACACGCCTCGGTTACGAGTCGCTGGACGAAAAGCTGGCGGAGCGTTTCCACACGACGGTCGAGACGCTGGAAATGCTAAACCCCGACGGCAAGCCCGCGACGAGCGAAGCGACATCGACCGATAGCGCGTCGCCGACGCCCACCCCAACGCCCACCCCCAGCGCCACGGCTTCGGGCGATGCGAAGGCCGGTCCGCCGAGCAAGTTTGCCGCGGGTCAGCAGATTCGCGTGCCGAACATCGGCGCCGACTTCATCGACCGTAATGCCGATACCGACACAGATTGGCGCGATACGCTGCGCATGCTGGGCGTCGGCACCGACCAGCCGGAAGTCGCCAAGATCGTTGCCGACAAGTCGGACGACACGCTCAAGGCCTACGATGCAGAAGGCAAGCTGGTTGCGGCCTTCACCATCACCAGCGGGTCGAGCCACGATCCCCTGCCGATCGGTGAGTGGAAGATCCTTGGCATCGCGCACAATCCGCCATTCGCCTATGATCCCTCGCTGTTCTGGGACGTGCCCGATGACGTGGAAAAGCAGCAGCTTCCCCCGGGTCCGAACGGTCCAGTCGGCGTCGTCTGGATCGACCTGTCGAAGGAACACTACGGCATCCACGGCACGCCCGAGCCTGAAACGATCGGCCGCGCCGAGAGCCACGGCTGCGTTCGCCTGACGAACTGGGATGCGGCGCGCCTTGCCGAGATGGTTTCGCAAAGCACGCAGGTCATCTTCCAGGAATGAGCGGGGCCGCCGCCGCCACTGCACCTGCCCAACCGTCGCGCCTTCGCCGGTTCGGGCGGGACTTGCGGATCGTCCTCGTAACAGCGGGGCTGACGTCGCTGGCATGGATCGTGGTGCTAGCCTTTGCGGGCGTGAACCTCTTCGCGCCGCATGTGGAGCCGGACAAGTCTGTGACCACGGTTTCGCCCGATGCGAAGGGAGGCCTGCCCGACGATGTCGTGCCGATCGAGATGGTCTCTCCGATCCAGTCGATGGAGCCGCTCGGCGCGCTGCGCGTGCCGGTCGAAGGCGTCGCCCCCTCGGACCTGATCGATTCCTATGACGACGCACGAGGCTCGCGTAAGCATGAGGCGCTCGACATCATGGCGCCCACGGGCACGCCTGTCGTCGCCGCGGCGGAAGGGACGGTCGAAAAGCTCTTCCTGTCCGACGATGGCGGCAAGACGATTTATGTGCGCAGCGCCGATGGTGCGACGATCTACTATTACGCCCATCTCGACAAATATGCGCCGGGGTTGGAGGAAGGCGGCTTCGTTCGCGCCGGACAGCGCATCGGCACGGTCGGCGCAACGGGCAACGCCGACGCTTCAGCCCCGCATCTCCACTTTGCCGTGATGCAGATGACACCGGACGAATCATGGTGGGAAGGGACGCCGCAAAATCCATATCCCTTGCTGAGCATGCCCGCCGCCGACTAAACTCGCTGCATGGGCACTGCCGACGACGTTATCAGGCTTCTCGACCTTCAACCGCACCCCGAAGGCGGCTGGTACCGCGAGACTTGGCGCGAGCCGTCTCCGAGTGGAGGGCGAGCGCTGGCGACAGGCATTCACTTCTTGCTGAAAACGGGCGAGAGGTCTCATTGGCACCGCGTCGATGCGTCCGAGCTTTGGATTTATAACGCTGGCGGCCCGCTGCGCATGCAGGGAGCGGAAGGCGCGCATGGAGAAATCGGGCTGCCTGACTGCACGCTTGGCCCCGATCTCGCCCAAGGCCACGAGATGCAGCACCTGTATCTTCCCAATGCCTGGCAATCGGCTGAGCCCTTGGCTGACTGGACGCTGGTGACTTGCATCGTCACGCCCGGTTTCGAATTTGCCGGTTTCGAGCTTGCGCCACCGGATTGGACGCCGCTGGTTTTTCGCTGACGGGGAAAGCGGCCCTTCACGCCATTGCATTTGGAGCCTGTCGGCCTATTTCGAACCCGCGTTCAAAAGGGAATTCGTAAATGGCCACGCACAAGACCCGCATGCTCATCATCGGCTCCGGCCCGGCCGGGCTTTCCGCCGCCATCTATGGCGCGCGCGCGGGTATGGAACCGATCGTCGTGCAGGGGCTGCAGCCCGGCGGACAGCTCACCATCACGACCGATGTCGAAAACTATCCCGGTTTCCGCGACGTGATCCAGGGTCCGTGGCTGATGCAGGAAATGCAGGCGCAGGCAGAACACGTCGGCACGCGCATGATGTGGGACACGATCACCGAGATCGACATCCAAGGCGGCTCGCCGTTCACGGCAAAGGGTGACAGCGGCGACGAGTATGTCGGTGACGTTCTGGTCATCGCTACCGGCGCGCAGGCCAAGTGGCTGGGCGTCGAGGGTGAACAGGAGTGGTCGGGCAAGGGCGTTTCGGCCTGTGCGACTTGTGACGGGTTCTTCTATCGCGGCAAGAAGGTGGTGGTCATCGGCGGCGGCAACACCGCGGTCGAGGAAGCGCTGTACCTCACCAACCATTCGGACGACGTGACGCTGATCCACCGCCGCGACGAGCTGCGGTCGGAAAAGATCCTGCAGGAACGCCTGTTCAAGAACCCGAAGATCTCGACCCTGTGGAACAAGACGGTCGAGCGTTTCGAAGGCGACCCGGCAAAGGGCCTGACGCATCTGGTCCTGAAAGACACCGTCACGGGCGAGGAGTCGACGTTCGAGACCGAAGGCGCGTTCGTCGCCATCGGCCATGCGCCGGCGACCGAACTGTTCAAGGGCAAGCTGCCGATGGACGACAGCGGCTATCTGCTGGTCGAACCCGGCACGCCCAAGACCGCGGTTCCGGGCGTGTTCGCCTGCGGTGACGTGATGGACCACACCTATCGCCAGGCCGTGACGGCGGCGGGTACGGGCTGCATGGCCGCGCTCGATGCCGAGCGTTTCCTTGCCACTCTCGATTTTGCGAAGGAAGCGGCCGAGTAAGGCCTTACTGGGCGCGCTTCTCGTCGACGAAGGCGAGCAGCGCGCCGTAAGTCTCCAGCATCTCGCCGTCGACGTCCTCGTCCTCGATCACGATGTCGCAGCGATCCTCGATCTCGGTCAGAAGGCCTGCAACGGCCTGCGAATCGAGCTCGGGAAGGGCGCCGAACAGTTCGGTGTCCGCGTCGAATTCGGCGACACGCTCGGGCGAAAGCGCCAGCACATCGACAAGGATCTCTCGCAGGAGAACGTCGGTCGTCGGAAGTTCGGTAGGGTCGGCCTCACTCATGCGGCCCGCCTTTAACCGCGCTATCGGGCCTAGGCAAGCGTGGCGGCGCGGCGGCCTCATGCTATGCGCTTGCCCATGATGGTCGCGAATCCCCAACCGATCGACCGGCTGACCTCGCGCGGCAGCCCCGATGCACCGGCACTGGTGCTGAAGGGCGAGACGCTGAGCTATGCCGATCTGGAGCGTGATGTTGCCGCTCTGGCGGGCTGGCTGGCGGCGTTCGGCTTTGCGTTCGGCGCGCGCGTGGCCAGCTGGGCGGGGAAGGGCTGGCTGACCTGCCTGATGCCGCTCGCAGCGCCAAGGGCGGGACTGGTGCACGTACCGGTGAACCCGCTGCTGAAACACGCGCAAGTCGCGCATATCCTTTCCGATTGCTCGGCCTCGCTGCTAATGGGCAACAAGGGGCGGCTCGGCGGGCTGGAGGACGGTGACGTGCCTGCGGACTGTCAGGTGCGGGACGAGGTCGAGGTGCGCGCGCAATGCGCCGAATTACGAGGGGTGGCACCTTCGGATGCCGATCCCGATGCCCTCGCCGCCATTCTCTATACCAGCGGTTCGACAGGCAGGCCGAAGGGCGTGATGCTGAGCCACGCGAACATGTGGCTGGGCGCGGAGGCCGTGTCCGATTACTTGCGGCTTGATGCGTCCGACCGGGCACTCGCGGTCCTGCCTCTGGCGTTCGATTACGGGCAGAACCAATTGTTCTCGACATGGTATGCGGGTGGGGCGGTCGTGCCGATCGACTATCTCCTGCCTCGTGAGGTCGTGAAAGCGGTTGCTGCCCAGACGATAACGACGCTTGCCGCTGTGCCGCCCTTGTGGACCCAGCTTCTGGAACAGGACTGGCCCGAGGACGCAGTCGCGCCGTTGCGTCGGCTTACCAACAGCGGAGGCGCGCTTGGCGAGCCGCTGGTCCGCGCCTTGCGGGCGCAGTTTCCGAAAGCCGATCTTTACGCGATGTATGGCCTGACGGAGGCATTTCGTTCGACTTATCTGCCGCCTTCGATGATCGACGCGCATCCGACCTCGATCGGCGGGGCTATCCCCTATGCCGAAATCATGCTGGTCAAGGATGACGGAGAACTCGCCGCGCCGGGCGAGGAAGGCGAACTGGTCCATGCAGGGCCGCTTGTCGCGCAAGGGTATTGGCAGGATCAGGCCCGCACCGATGAACGGTTCAAGCCTGCTCCGGCGGGATCGCAATACGGCGGGATCGCGGTCTGGTCGGGCGACAGGGCACGGTATGATGGCGAAGGCCTGCTCCATTTCGTCGGACGGCGCGATGCGATGATCAAGTCGCTTGGTCAGAGGATCAGCCCGCAGGAGATAGAGGACGCGGCTCTGGCGACCGGGCTGGTTGCCGAATGCGTGGCGCTGGGCGTGCCGGATGCGAAGCTGGGGCAGGCGGTGCATCTGGTGGCACGACCGGCAAGCGGTGCGGACACCGACGAAACTCCGGCGGAACTGGTGAAGGCCTTGCGCCGCGAACTGCCAAGCTACATGCAGCCCCAAGTCATCCATTGGCGCGAGCAGCTGCCTCGCGGGGCGACGGGCAAGCTCGACCGGACGGGCCTGGCGCGTGAAATTGCAGGGGAAGCGGCATGAAGGCGATGGGGCCGATACCGGCTGGCTATGTCGGTCGGGACGGCGAACTGGTCATCGCGGGGCAGCCGGTCTCGCACTGGATCGCCGAAGCGGGCGAGACGCCGCTGTTCGTTTACGACAGCGCCCGCCTGACCGGGCGTGTCGCGCAGTTGCGCGCTGCCATGCCGGAGCGGCTCTCGATCCATTACGCGATCAAGGCCAATCCTTTCGCGCCGGTGCTGCGCCACATGGCGGGCCTGGTCGACGGGTTCGACATCGCCTCGGGCGGAGAGCTCGCGATGGCGCAGGAAGCAGGCTTTCCGGCAGACCGGATCAGCTTTGCAGGGCCGGGCAAGGACGACCGCGAGCTGGAATCGGCCATCGCGGCGGGCGTGACGCTCAACCTCGAAAGCGAGGGCGAGATGCGGCGGGCGCTGGCGGTAGCAGAACGGCTTGGCACGGCACCGCGGCTTGCGATCCGGGTAAACCCCGATTTCGATCTCAAGGGCTCGGGCATGAAGATGGGCGGGGGCGCCAAGCCCTTTGGCATCGATGCCGGGCGCGTGCCAGCCCTTGCGCGGGAGATCGCGGGTTGCGGCGCGGAATGGCGTGGCTTTCACATCTTTGCGGGAAGCCAGGCGCTATCCGCCGATGCGGTCATCGAAACACAGGCGCAGACACTGGCGCTGGCGGGCAGGCTGGCGGACGAGGCCGGCATCGCGCTTCCCCACTGCAATCTGGGCGGCGGCTTCGGCATTCCCTATTTCCCGGGTGACCAACCGCTCGACATCGGGGCGGTCGGCGATGCGCTGGGCAACGCCTTCGCTGCCTTGCCGGATGTTCTGAGGGATACGCATTTCGCCATCGAACTCGGCCGCTGGCTGGTCGGAGAAGCGGGCGTTTACTTCACCCGCGTGATCGACGTGAAGGACAGTCACGGCGAGATATTCGTCGTGGTTGATGGCGGCCTGCATCACCAACTGGCCGCCTCGGGCAATTTCGGCACCGTGGTAAGGCGAAATTATCCGGTCGCGGTCGCCAACCGCTTTGGCGAGGCGGATGCGGACTTCGCGCAATCGGTTGTCGGCAGGCTCTGCACTCCGATCGACAGGCTAGCCGAGAAAGTGGCACTGCCGGCGATATCCGAAGGCGATGTGATCGCAGTATTCTGCGCCGGAGCCTATGGAGCCAGCGCCAGTCCGGCCATGTTCCTTGGCCATGGCCCAGCAAAAGAGATGCTGCTTTAACGATTTATCCGAATTGGATGCGTTTCAGCAGCGGAAATGCTTGCCCCGCAGTGATTAATGCCAGTCGCAGTACCAATACGGATTTACTCAAACTTCCCCCCGCAGATTTGATCGGTAATCCTGCAAATATCGGAATTGTATGGATTATATTCTATGGGGCCAATCGCAGGGAGCGACGCTGCAGGCGGAAACCGGCCACGCTTCAGTCATGTGAAAGCAGGGCCGGCAAGGGCGCTCCAGACGCTGCTTCATGCCTTGCGTAGAGGAGACAGTCTGGTTGCGCTTTCCGCTTCGTCAAGGTGCGAGCGTCAGGCAATCCTTTCGCAGATAGAGCGTCTGGCAGGGCGTCACGTTTCCCGTGCCGTACACCTGCGCGTCTCCCAGGTCGGGGATGCCCTGGCTGTCCACCTTCGCAACTCCGGCCTGATGGTTGACAGCGGCGGAGAGGTCTCGCTTTTTGCGCCCTGGAAGCCAGAGCGGACCCTGCTCATCGTTGACGATGCCGAATTGCTGGATAGCCGAAATTGCGCGCTTCTTTGCCGTGTCAGCGACAGGCAATCGGGAAATCCGGCGCAGGTCCTGATTGCAGGGGGTACTGCCTTGCTGCCCCGTCTCTGCAATCCGGAATTCGCCGAAATCTGGCGACAGACATGCGTGGCCGTGTCGCTGGAAAGCGCCGAGCCGCGTTACGACAGAGACGTTTCTGCGCTTCGTGAAGAGATTGAGCGGACAGAGTCGCGTCTGGAGGCGCAGCGCCGGATCCTTGCCATATTTGCAAGCGATGCCGACGCCGCGCCCCGATCGGGATGGGATTCCTAGCGGGAGTCCACCATCAAAAGCTCGACCCCGCTTTTCGCCGTGACCGAGAGACGTTCCTCGCCGGTAATGGCAACGCCGTCGCGTTCGTTAGCAGCCTTCCCGTTCACTTCGACCGAACCACCGATGGGCACCATGTAATAGTGCCGGTCCCCGACCAGCTCGAGGTCAATGGTCTCACCTTCATTCAGCGTTGCAGCCAAAACGCGGGCGTCGGCGTTCATCGAGAGAACCTCGTTACTCGTTTCGCCTTCGCGGCCGCTGGCAAGCGTTACCCAATTGCCTGCGCGCGTACCCTTGGGGAACTCGAGCTGGCCCCAACTGGGTGCAAGCCCCTTGCGATCGGGCAGGACCCAGATCTGGAAAAGCTCGGTCGCTTCTTCCTCAAGGTTATATTCGGCGTGTGTTATGCCGGTGCCCGCACTCATCACCTGGACGTCGCCCGCCGCGGTCCTGCCTTCGTTACCGAGGCTGTCGCGGTGGCTGATCGCGCCTTTGCGGACGTAGGTGATGATTTCCATGTCGCTATGTGGATGGGGCGGGAAGCCGGAGCGTTCCTTAATCCAGTCGTCATTCCACACGCGCAGCGCGCCCCAGCCCATGCGGGCCGGGTCATAATAGTTCGAGAACGAGAAGTGATAGCTGGTGTCGAGCCAGCCGTGATTGGCCTTCCCGAGGTTGTCGAAGGGCCTGATCTCAATCATGTTCAGTTCCACATCGGCGGGGAAAAATGCTGCCATAACAAGGGCAGACCGCCGGTATGGGGTCGAGATGGCCTCAGGCCAAGGCTGCTTCAAGAAGGCACAGCGGTGTGCCCTAGCTACCCATCCCGATCAGCGGGCGGAACGCCGCACGGTAGTGCCAGGCAAGGATGACCAACGCCACGGCCCAGCCCAAGCCCCAGACGCGTGATCCGCCGGGAAGGATGACATGATAGAAAGCGATAACGATCACGGGGGGCGCGAGAATGATGATGCCCAGCGGCGCTGCGCGGCCCGATATGAGCGCGAGGCCGCCGATCACGAAACTTGCCAGCATGAGCGGGATCATGAAGCCGGTCTGTAGCAGCGCGTCCTGAAATTGCGCGCCGGGGCCGGGCTTTGGCGGAAACGGATTGCCCTTGCCGGACAGCATCGACCAGCCGCCATAGAGGCCTATGGCCGCGAAGAACCCGCCATAGACGATCCTGAGAGCCGTGATGGCGATGTCACCTATGTTTCCCACGCTGCCAGTCTATGGCGTGTGGCGGTGCTAGCAAGCGCCGGTTATTGCTCGCCGTGGCCGCGCGCCAGGTAGTCGGCGCTTTGCATTTCCATGAGGCGGCTGACCGTACGGTCGAATTCGAAGCGGCCGTCGCCCGCTTCGTAAAGATCGGCAGGCTGCGCATCGGCGGTCGCGATCAGCTTCACGCCGTGTTCGTAGAGTGCGTCGATCAGCGTGACGAAACGCGCAGCTTCGTTACGCATGTCGGGGCCCATCTTCGGGATCGCGACGACAATGACCGAGTGATAATTGCGCGCAATCGCAAGATAGTCCGAAGCACCGCGCGCATCGACGCATAGGCGTTTGAAGGAGAATACCGCGACTCCCTTCAGGCTCTTGGGCACCCAGATGGTACGGGCGGTTCCAACCTGCAGATCGCATCCCGTGACATGCTCTGCGTCCTCTGGCGGATAGTCGGTCAGGCGGAAGAAGATCTCGCGGACCTTCTCGGTCGCGGCGGGGCCTATGGGCGTGTACCACACGTCCGCGCCGCCAAGGCGTTCGAGCCGGTAGTCGGTCGGGCCGTTCAGCGTGATGACGTCGAGTTTTTTCTCGATGAGTGCGATGAAGGGGAGGAAATGCTCCCGGTTCAAGCCGTCCTTGTAGAGCTCCGAAGGTTCGCGGTTCGACGTCGTGACGATCGTAACGCCGCCCTCAATCAGCGCGGTGAATAGCCGGCTCATGATCATGGCGTCGGCCGAATTGTTCACGACCATTTCATCGAAGGCGAGCACGCGCGCTTCTGCCGCGATCTGGCTGGCCACCGGCAGGACGGGGTCACCGCTCTCCTTCTTGCGTTCTTCCCGCAGACGGGCGTGAACGTCGAGCATGAACTCGTGGAAGTGCGCGCGGCGCTTGGCCCGAACTTCTAATGTGTCGTGGAACAGGTCCATCAGCATCGACTTGCCGCGCCCGACACCGCCCCACATGTAGATGCCGCGCGGGGCAGGGGTCTCGCTGCCGAAAAGGCGCTTCAGGAAGCCTCCGCTGCGTGGCGTGACCTCAAGCTGCTTCTGCAAGGCATCGAGCCGTTCAGCCGCGGCGCGCTGTTCGTCGTCGGGGCGCAGTTCGCCTGCAGCCAGCAATTCTTCGTAACGTTCGAGAAGGCCTGCCATTGCGCTCAGGAAATCTTGCGGAGCAGTCCGGTGTAGGAACAGACCCGGGTTTCGCCCTGAACTACGAGGCCGCGCGTGAAGAACAGCTTGCCGGTTTCCCGCGTCAGTTCGGCGAGGACATCGACCGGCTGGTCCATCTGGCCCGGAGACAGGAACTGGATCTGGGCGTCGACCGTAACGCCGCGCTGCTCATGCTGATCGGTCACGAAGATGGCCCCGGCAAACATGGCAGTGTCGATCAACGCCATCAGAGCGCCGCCGTGCATCACGCCATTGAGGTTCGAGAGCCGTTCTTGCGGCGTAAGACGGATACGAGCGACGTTATCGCTTTCGCGCCGGATGAACATTTCACCCAGCACGGCGCGGTTGAACTGTTCGGGGCTGCCTGCGCGCCATTCGTACCAGCCCGGATTGTCCGGTACGGCGAAAAACTTTTTCGACATGGCGCTTGGTTCGACCTCAGACGAGGCGTTCGGCTTCCATCTTCTTGATCTCGGCGATCGCCTTGGCGGGCGAGAGGCCCTTGGGGCAGACGTTCGCGCAGTTCATGATGGTGTGGCAGCGGTAGAGGCGGAAGGGATCTTCCAACTCGTCCAGACGCTCACCCGTCATTTCATCGCGGCTGTCGGCCAGCCAGCGATAGGCCTGAAGCAGGATCGCGGGGCCAAGGAACTTGTCGGAGTTCCACCAGTAGCTGGGGCACGAGGTCGAGCAGCAGGCGCAAAGAATGCACTCGTACAGGCCGTCGAGCTTGTTGCGATCTTCGGGCGACTGCAGGCGTTCCTTGCCCGACGGGGTCGGGGTTACGGTCTGCAGCCAGGGACGGATCGAGGCGTACTGCGCGTAGAAGTGTGTGAAGTCGGGGACGAGGTCCTTGATGACTTCCATGTGCGGCAGCGGCGTGATGCGCACTTCGCCCGAACCGCAATCCTCGATCGCGGTGGTGCAGGCGAGGCCGTTGCGCCCATTGATGTTCATCGCGCAAGAACCGCAGATGCCTTCGCGGCAAGACCGACGGAACGTCAGCGTCGGGTCCATCTCGTTCTTCATCTTGATGAGCGCGTCGAGGACCATCGGGCCGCAGGCGTCGAGGTCGATCTCGAAAACGTCATAGCGCGGGTTCTCACCGCTGTCGGGATCGTAGCGATAGACCTTGAAGTTCCTTTTCGCCCCATCGGTCTCAGCCTTATGGGTGCGGGTCTTGCCGCTGATCTTGCTGTTCTTCGGCAAAGCGAACTGGGCCATGGGGAAATCAACCTACCGACTGTGTGTTTGCATTGGTGCGTCAACAGCAGCAGCCCCGACAAGTCAAGGGTGCTGCAGTGCGTCATCGCAATTCTTTGCATGTTGTCAACGTGCATGGCAGCACCTAACCGGATGCCCGAACGCATGGGAAGGAACGGAAATTGCGTCGCCAAATCGCGATCTACGACCTTGACGGCACCTTCCTTTCACGCGCGACTTTCACGCCATTCCTGCTGTTTGCGGCGGCAAAGCGCGCAAAATGGCGGCTTGTCTTCACGCCCGTTTGGATCGGCGCGATGATCGCCTACAAGGCAGGCGCCTTCACTCGCGAGCAGCTGAAGCAACTGGGCCTGTCACTTTTCACAGGGTCGATCACTCAAACCGATTTGGCGGCCATTGCCGAGGAATTCGCCGGGCGTGCAGTGCCTGGCTGGATCGGTTCGGGCGCGGCCAAGGCATTCGAGCGGGATCGCGAAGAAGGCCGCCTGCTCATCCTCGCGACGGCAGCGATGGAATTTTACGCCTCTGGCATTGGTGAGCGTGCCGGTTTTGACGAAGTCATCGCCACGCGTAGTGATATCGTGGACCGGCGGTGCCTGATCACGGGCGGCAACAATTACGGACAGAACAAGGTCCCGCGGGTCGAGGCGCTGCTGGATTCGTTGGGACTGTCGCGTGAGGAGTGCCACGTCCGCTTCTATTCCGATTCGATGGCCGATGCACCTTTGCTCGACTGGTCGGACGAGGCGGTTTTCGTGAACGGTGGTGCCGCCAAGAACGCCAACGCGCGGGCGCGGGGCTGGCAGGTCGCCGACTTCCGCTAGCCTTCAGGCGCTGCCGCTTCCTCTGCGTCCATGCGGCGCAACGTGATGACGGCAAGGATACCCATTACGACATAGCCAACGGCCCCACCGATCGCGACGGCCCATGCGATGCCGGGGCTGCCGTAAGGGCCGACCAGCGCGAAAAGCGCAGCGGTTGCCGCAAAGACGGAAACAAGGCGCGAGACGAGTGACAGCATCGCCTTGCCCGTCGAATGAAGTACCGGCTCGAAAGCGACACCGGCCAGTTCGAAGCTGGCCGCAACGGTGAGCGGGATGAGGATCACGTAGCCGCCGCGGAATTCGTCACCGCCAAGCAGAGCCATGATCTGGCCGCCAAGTGCCACTGCCAAGAGCACGACGAGCGCACCGCCGGCACCAGCGATCTTGCTGGTCTGTGCAGCGAGCTTCCGGAATTCCTGCGCGGCGGAGGCCACCTTGGCACGCGAAATTTCGGCATAGGCCGCGCGGCTAAGCAGGCTGGAGAGTTTTGCCAGTCCTTGTGCGAGTTGATTGGCAAGGCGGAACAGGCCGGCCGCGCTCGTGCCGACGAGATAGCCAACGGCTAGCAGCGGGCCATGGCGGAAGACCGCCTCAACCGTCGCGCTGGCGTAAGTGACGAGGAAGAAGCGGACGAAGCCCGGGTTTTCCTCACGCGCCTTGAAGGCATCCTTGAGATGCGACAGCCGGATAGCCTGAGGGCAGAGCCTGCGCGCCACGATCCAGTAGATCGCTGCCTCCAGCAGGTCGATAACGGCCCATGCGATCAGGAAGAGAACAAGGCTGGGGCCCGTAAGCCAGATCGTGATTGCCGCCAGCAACCGGCCCAACGGCACGATCGCCTCGATGTAAACTGCCATGTCGAACCGGTCGAGCGCGCGAACGATGCCGGTAGGGGCAGAGACCAGCGCCCACAGCGCCGCGACGTTGAACCAGAATGCAGTATCGATCAGCGTCGGGTTCAATTCGAGCGCGTCGGCAAATTCGTAGAACGCGACATAGGCGATACCGCAGCCGATAACCGCGCCTATGACATCCAGAAGGCCTGCCATCATCGACAGTCGGCCGAACTTGCCCCAGTCCTTCTGGTGGACATGTTCAACGCCGTATTTCACGACGACGCGCCATGTCTGGAACTCGGCAATGGCGATGAGCGCCTGCGAAGTGCCGAAGATCAGCGCGAAGTGACCGAAGTCCTTCAGCCCTAGCGAGCGGGTCAGGATCGCGAGGTAGACGAGCGAGCACACCGCGCCGAAACCCTTGCCGCCGACAAGCCAGGCGACATTGGTAAGCATGCGCGAAAGTAGCGAGCGTGTGCCCGTATTATCTGGACCCTTGGCACCCATCATCGCGCCTTTGGACCAGTGCCAGCCAAACGGCAAGCTTCGCGCCTGCTCTCTGCCCGACTTGTGCGGCATTTCCTTCCGGTCATTGCGGTGAAAGCAAGCCCGGCCTAAAGGGCTGCGCCATGATCGAACATGCCATCCTTCTGAGCGCAGGCCAGGGTTCGCGCCTGCTGCCCCTGACCGCAGAGCGCCCCAAGTGCCTCATCGACTTTTCCGGCCGTTCGCTGATCGAATGGCAGATCGAGATGCTGGCCCGCGCCGGCGTGAAGCGCGTCGACGTCGTCACCGGCTTTATGACCGACATGGTCGAAGATCACCTTGCCAAGATCGACGATCCGCGGATCGAGGTGACTTGTCACTTCAACCCGTTCTTCAAGGTCGCCGACAATCTGGGTTCGTGCTGGATCGTGCGCGAAGAGATGAAGGGCGACTTTCTGATCCTCAATGGCGATACGCTGGTGTCCGAGGAAATCGTGAAGCGCGTTCAGGAAGGTTCGGACTGGCCCATCGCCGTGACCGTTGACGTCAAGGACGCATACGACAGCGACGACATGAAAGTCTCACGCGGAGAGAACGGCCGCCTTGCGCGTATCGGCAAGACTCTGACCGCCGAAGTCTCAAACGCCGAGTCGATCGGCTTCCTCGCTTTTCGGGGCGAGGGTGCCGAGCTGTTCCGCGAGACGGTACGCCAGACGATGCGCACGCCTGATGGCGTCAATCACTGGTATCTGAAAGTGATCGACATGATTGCCGACAGCGGCAAGGTCGGCACGAAGTCGATCGAAGGGCTCGATTGGGCCGAGGTCGACTTCCTCAACGACATCGAGATCGCGACTGAGCTGACCGACCGCTGGGTCGAATCCTAATCAGGCGAAAAGCGGCTTCATCGCATCGCGTAGGGCCGTTTTCGCTTCGCAATCGAGTGCGATCGCGCTGCCGAGGTCGGGCACTTTGGGCCAGCCGGAATCGATATATTCGGTGCCGCGAAATTCGCGCGCGCCTTCATAGCGCGGGATGACGTGGAAATGGACGTTGGGGTCCACCATCATCAGCATCAGGTAGTTGATCTTCGCGTACTGGACGAAGCCTTTCAGCGCGTCCTCGATCGCCTTTGTCACGGTGGCGAGTTCGGCAAAGGCCTCTGCCGGAAGCGCGGAGAAATCGGTGCAGTCCGATTTCGCGGCGAGAACGAGGCTGCCCAGCGTCGGCTGGGCCGGGCGCAGCAGGATGACCCAGTGTTCGTATTCGCGCACCAGTGTTTCGGGAAAACCGAAATTCTCGATCGTCTCGTTCATCTAAAGGTCTCCGTCAGGCGTCGCCGCTGAGCCAGCTGGTCAGCGGGGCGCCTTTCTTTGCGCGGGCGAATTCGGCCTGGATCAACTGGATCACATGCACGACCAGTGAAATTACCGTCCACCAAGCAACCGCGATGATGCCGAGATCGGGGCGTGCGAACAACATCGAGACAAACAGGATGACCATGTTCGGATTGCGCCGCGCGGTGATCAGGCGGAACTGGCTGTCGATGCGGCGCCAGACATGGATGTGCATCATGTTGTTGCGGCGGATGAACAGCCCCTCGATCAGGCGCTGAATGATGTAGCCGCCCTGGATAGCGCCCTGAACCAGCCAGAAGGTCGTATCGTCGAAGCCAAGCCCCCAATAGACGAGGCCCGTCGTCCAGAACCACCACCAGAACGGCGGGTGCACCAGGTCGATGCCGTGGTCGAATATGTTACCCCACCAGCTGGAGGTGACGGTGCAGCGCGCAAGTTTTCCATCCACGGTGTCGAACACCATGAAGACCAGCCCCATCGCCATGCCGGCCCAGTAGTGGCCATATGCAAAGGCGAAGGTGGCTGCGACGCAGAGGATTGCGCCGATGGCCGTGACCATGTTCGGCGTCATCCCGATCTTTGCCGCGATTCGGGTAATGACCAGTGCCCACTCCGGCCAGAGATACTTGGTCAGGATGTCGGTGACACCCTTGTAGGCGCCGAAATAGCTTGCCCGCTCGATCTCGCGCACGGTTTGCGGCGTCAGTTCCTTCAGAAACGGAGTTTCGCGCTTGCGTAACTGCTTGTTCTCGATCGTGGGACCGTCTTCGTAGGCCCAGACGGTGAGGCCCGCCGTATCGGACAGGGACGCATTGCCCTCCATCGCCTGGCGGATGGCATCAGCCTGCGCTGTATCGACGGCATGGCCGATCGCAGGCACACCGCCCACCGTAAGGACCAGTCCCGGCGTTGCGATGACATGACGCAGCCAAGCCGGGTCGAAAGCAAATCGCGCACTCGATAGGACGAGGGGTGCACCATCGCCCATGTCCAGATCCGATGCCTTGGCAAGGCGGCGCGTACGCTCGGCCATGGAAAGACCCCACAGCTTCGTCGTGTTTTCGCCCACGGACTGGACGGCAGGTTTCACGGCGGTCGTATTCATCGCCCAGCGATTAGGGCCAAGGGGGCGGCGCTGCAACAAGTGCCAGGTATGCCATTCACAGGGATAAGCGCTCGTCGGGGTCTGTGCGCGGCGCGGCAGGGTGGCTAAGACAGCGGCGATGACCGATCTTGCCGAAACGACAGCACTGATCCTTGCCGGCACCAGGCCAGGAGGTGATCCCTTTGCAAAAGAATGCGGTGTTGCTCACAAAGGGCTGATCGAAGTCGGCGGGCGGGCAATATTGGATCGTGTCGCTTCCGTCTTGCATGACGCAGGTGTCGGCCATGTCGTCGTTTCGACGAACTGCGATGCCATTGCCGCGATGGCGCGCCAACGAGGCGTGGACGTGATTGCCTCCGAAGCGGGACCGAGCGCCAGTGTGGGTGCGGCGTTTCGTCGATATGGCGCACCGATGATGGTGACGACATCGGACCACGCCCTGCTTCAGGCGGACTGGGTTCGCCAGTTTGCCGGCGACAGTCCGGCGGGCGCGGACCTTTCCGTAATGCTGGCCCGGCGTGAGGTGGTGGAGCAGGCGGTACCCGGAACGCAGCGCACCTGGATGCGGTTTGCCGACGGACACTGGTCGGGCTGCAACATGTTTCTTCTTGCCACTCCTGCTGCTTCGCGGGCTCTTGCGTTGTGGAGCGAGGTCGAGGCGAACCGAAAGAAGCCGTGGCGAATTGCGGCGCGGCTGGGGCTCGGCACCCTGTTGGGCTATGCGCTGGGCAGGCTGACGCTAGCCGATGTTGTTGCCCGGCTTGGCGAACGCGTCGGTATCGATGCGCGGATCGTCGCGGCAAGCGACGGCTTGGCCGCTGTCGATGTCGACAAGGCCTCCGACCTTGCACTGGTCCGGTCACTGGTGGAGTCTCGCCCGGAACTCGCGTGACAGGAGAGGCGAATGCGGTGTGCGATTTTCGGCGGAAGCGGGGGGCTGGGCTCGGCCTTCGTGTCGCTTTTGCTCGAACGTGACGAAGTCGAAACTGTCTATGCGGGGTCTCGCCAGCCTCTGCCATCGCAAGACCCGCGCGTTCGGACCTTCGCTTTCGATTTTAAGGACGAGCACTCGATAGCCGAGGCTGCCGGACAAATTGGTGAGGAGGGGCCGCTCGACCTCGCGATCATCGCGACCGGCATATTGCAGCGCGAACCCGATGTGAGACCTGAAAGAAGCTGGCGCGCGATCGACACACAAGCGCTGGAGGAGGTTTTCGTGGTCAATACGTTCGGACCGGCGCTGATCGGGAAGCATTTTCTGCCGCTGATGCGCCGCGAAGGTCCATGCCGTTTTGCCGCGATTTCGGCCCGCGTGGGTTCGATCGGCGACAACAGGCTAGGCGGCTGGCACGCCTATCGCGCATCGAAGGCTGCGCTCAACATGATGATGCGTAATTTCGCGATCGAAATGGGCCGTCTCAATCGTGAGGCGATTGTCGTGTCGCTGCATCCCGGCACCGTGGATACGAGCCTTTCAGAACCGTTCCAAAACAATGTGCCCGAAGGCAAGCTGTTTACGCCGGGCTATTCCGCATCACGCCTTTTAACAGTGCTTGATGGCCTCACGGCCAAGGACACCGGCGGCTTCTTCGCTTGGGACGGAAAACCTGTCGAATGGTAATCGGCCGGACCCGCGCAGGGCGGATCCGGCCGATTTGAATAGCTAGGGTTCGGTTGATCAGTTGCCGAACGTACGCTGCCACCAGCCGCGACGCGGCTCACCGTTTTCGTCCAGCGCCTCGGCACCGCTGCCTTCGGCGCCGACGTCATTGGCTACGCCGCTTTCAGCAGCAGGAGCCTCGGCAGCGGGAGCGGGCTGTTCGTCGCTTGCGACCGGTTCGGGAGCCGCTTCAACGGACGGAGCAGCCTCTGCGGTTGCCTCGGTGTCTTCTGCGGTCGGTTCAGCCTTCTTGCGCCGCGTACGACGCTTCTTGGGCTTCTCTTCCGCTTCGGGCTCTGCGGCTTCATCGGCAGCCGGTTCTGCAGGTGCCGGTGCAGCTTCTTCGGCTGTCTCTTCAGCAGCCGGTTCAGCCTTCTTGCGGCGCGTACGGCGCTTCTTGGGCTTTTCCTCTGCTTCCGGCTCGGCCTGCTCAGCTTCTGCCGAAGCTTCCGCCGCGGGTTCCTCGGTCACGGCTTCGGGCTTTTCCTCGGCAGGCTCGGCCGCGGCTTCATCGCCTTCGTTGTTATTCTCATCCGCATTGTCGCTCGACTTCTTGCCGCCACGACGGCGGCGACGGCGCTTTTTCGGAGCCCCTTCGGAATCGTCGTTCGATGCCTCGTCCTGGCTGTCGCCATCATCGGAACTGTCGTCGTCGCCGTTGTCGTCCGAACCGTTCTCGTCCGAATCGTTGTCGTCGTTTCCGTCTTCACGGTTGCGATTGCGGTTGCGACGGCCGCCGCGGCGGCGACGGCGGCGCTTGCGGCGGGGCTGATCGCCGTCGTCGCTGCGCTCATCGTCGTTGTCGTCTTCGTCTTCGATGTCGCTATCGTCGTCGTCATCGTCCTGGATAACTTCGAACTTGGGCGCATCCTTGGGGCGCGGGCCGCTGGAGGCTGCGCGCATCTTCGCGCCTTCGTTCTCGCCCTCGGGGATCACTTCGACGTGGACGCCGTAGCGCTCTTCGATTTCGGCAAGATCGGCACGCTTGGAATTGAGCAGGTAGATCGCCGCTTCGGTCGAGGCATAGAGCGTGATGGTCGTGCCCTTGCCCTTGGCCGCTTCGTCCTCGATCAGGCGCAGGGCGGAAAGGCCCGCGCTCGATGCCGTGCGGACAAGGCCAGTGCCGTCACAGTGCGGGCATTCGCGGGTGGTAGCTTCCAGAACGCCGGTGCGCAGGCGCTGACGGCTCATTTCCATCAGGCCGAAGCCCGAAATGCGGCCGACCTGAATGCGGGCGCGATCGTTCTTCAGCGCCTCCTTCATGCACTTCTCGACCTTACGGATCGAGGAATTATGCTCCATGTCGATGAAGTCGATGACCACGAGACCTGCCATGTCGCGCAGGCGCAGCTGGCGCGCGATTTCCTTGGCAGCTTCGAGATTGGTCGAAAGCGCGGTCTGCTCGATGCCGTGTTCCTTGGTGGAACGGCCGGAGTTGATGTCGATCGAGACGAGCGCCTCGGTCGGATTGATGACGAGATAGCCGCCCGACTTTAGCTGCACGACGGGGTCGTACATCGCCGAAAGCTGGTCCTCGGCGCCATAGCGCTGAAACAGCGGCACCGGGTCGGCATATTGCTTCACACGCCGCGCATGGCTGGGCATCAGCAGCTTCATGAATTCCTTGGCCGAGCGGTAACCCTGCTCGCCCTCGACGATCACTTCCTCGATCTCGCGGTTGTAGATGTCGCGAATCGCGCGCTTGATCAGGTCGCTGTCCGAATGGATCAGGGCCGGCGCGCTGGATTTCAGGGTGTTTTCGCGGATCTCGTCCCACAGGCGGGCGAGGTAGTCGAAGTCGCGCTTGATCTCGGTCTTGGTGCGCTGAAGCCCTGCGGTGCGAACGATGCAGCCCATCGACTTGGGCAGCGACATTTCCGACACGATCTGCTTCAGGCGCTTGCGGTCGCTCGCGCTCGAAATCTTGCGGCTGATGCCGCCGCCGTGGCTGCTGTTCGGCATGAGCACGCAGTAACGGCCTGCCAGCGAGAGGTAGGTGGTGAGGGCTGCGCCCTTGTTGCCACGCTCTTCCTTGACGACCTGCACGAGCAGGACCTGGCGACGCTGGATCACGTCCTGGATCTTGTAGCGACGACGCAGGGCAAGACGCTTGGCGCGTGCCTCGTCGGCAGCGCGGGCGCGGTTGCCGCCCTGGCGACGACCCTTGCGGCGACGGGGACGCTTGTCTTCCGCCTCGTCATTGTCGTCATCGTTACCCGAGACGTTGCCGTCCTCGATCGTGGCGACGTCGTCCTTCTCGGACGTGTCTACCTCTTCGAGACCTTCTTCGCCCTCGGCCAGTTCCTCGGCGAACGAATCGGATTCGTCGTGGCGATCTTCGTCGTCCTGATCGTCATCATTTTCGTCGGCGCCGTTGTCGTCTTCGTCGTCACCGTCTTCCTCGGCGCGCAGACGCGCTTCTTCTTCCGCGTGGGCGGCCTCTTCGGCCAGCAGCGCTTCGCGGTCTTCCTTCGGAATCTGGTAATAGTCGGGGTGAATTTCGTTGAAGGCGAGGAAACCGTGACGGTTGCCCCCGAAATCGACGAAAGCGGCCTGAAGCGAGGGTTCTACCCTCGTCACCTTGGCCAGGTAAATATTGCCCTTGATCTGCTTGTGTTCGGCCGACTCGAAGTCGAACTCTTCAATCCTGTTTCCCTTGAGCACTGCCACCCGGGTCTCTTCCTGGTGGCGCGCATCGATCAGCATACGCGTGGACATCGATTATTCTCCGTGCGCGCAAATGGCCGGGTGGAGCGGCGGGCCGCTGTGCCGGGGCTGCGCGTCTATTTGTGAAAACGCGCCGATCCGGCCGGGTCCATGACCCGCCGTTCGGCGCGAAAGCTACGTTGAAGTCGGCAGAGCGCGCGATACGCGTTGCCGGAAGTGAAAACTGTGTGTGGATGGGGTCGAAGGCGCGCGCAAAAGCGCTCACGGCGAGAGCAGCGGCCGGCCCGGTGGGCAAGCTGTTCACTGCAATCGACGATGTTTCGACCATAAAGACTTACCTATTCATCCGCGTGGCTTCGCGATGGGCACGCTGCTGGTTATTCAGCGCGATGCCGCGATACGGGCCTGCCACTCGGCACGCCGGGAGAACATCAGACGAGGGCGCGGCACGGTTTCCTGCCTCCTTCCGAAGGCGCCACTTCCAGCCCGGCGCACGGGATGCGCATCTGGGGAAGGGCTTGAAAACCGAACGGACCTGACTGTCCCGGTCGTCGGCGACGCTAGCATCAGTGATCGGCGGCGGCAACTAAAAGCAAAGCGTCGCGCAACAATCTGAGCATGATGCGGCTGCAATCCTTGCCTGTTCGGCAGGCGCAGCGATAGTCAGCGGCCATGGGCTGGGACGGTTACATCGGTGGTGGAAACGGGGCGGAACACCTCGGCAAGGGAAGGCTGGCGCTTGTCTTTGCCGGTGCCGTTATCGTTGGCGCGATGGCCGGGTTCGGCTTTGGGGTCGTTTTTCCCGGCGGGGGCGATGCTGTCATCTCTCGTCAATTGCCCGCTTTGCAGGATGCGGAATTGCCGCGGATCGCCGTATCGGAGAGTACCGGCGCGGATGCGCCGCTGGTCGTACTCGATCCCGGGCACGGCGGCTTCGACCCGGGGGCCAGCAGCGCTGAAGGTGCACGCGAGAAGGATATCGCCCTCGCACTCGCGGTCTCGGTTCGCGACGTCCTGCTCGATCTTGGCGGCGTTCGCGTCGCGCTGACGCGTGAGACGGACCGCTTTCTGCCACTGGAGGAACGCCCGAGACTGGCCGAGGCGCTTGGCGCGGATGCGTTTGTCTCGATTCACGCGGACAGCGCACCGGTTCCAGAGGCGCAGGGTGCGAACGTCTATGTTCTCTCCGCTCGCGCCTCCGATCGCGAAGCTCAGGCACTTGCCCGCATCGAGAACGAGAGTGCGAGTGGTCTGGACCTGCCGGACGGGGCGGACGACGTGGCGCAAGTGCTTGCCGACCTGATGCGGCGAGAGACGGCGCTCGCCTCGGTTGGCCTTGCAACATCGATCGATGAGGAGTCGCTAGGGGCAATGCCGCGGCACGAGCCATTTCGCCGCTCGGCCAATTTCGTCGTCCTGCGCTCGCCTGAATTACCTTCCGTACTTTTCGAAGCTGGTTACCTGACCAATCCGGAGGATGCGGCGCGCCTTTCCGACCCCGCTACTCGTCAGGCCGTTGCCGAGGCGCTGGCCCGTGCGATCCTGACTGACCTGCTTGCTTCGCAGCCACGCTGACGAACGCTTGCACACGAAGTTTCAACGCCCTGTCGCCAAGCATCTTTCCTGATCGCGAAAGGCCGTGCTAGGGCAGCGTCGATGACCGTGGGATCGCAATTCGCAACGTACTGGAACCGTGCCCGTGGCGATATGTCCGCGCTCGGTACCAACCTTCGCACTCGCTGGCGCGAAAGCCGCCTTTTTCGCTGGTTTTCAGGGCTGGTTGCCCTGGGCATCGTCGTGTTCATTGGCGCTTACTATGCGATCGGTGCGGGGCTTCCGTCTGCCGATCGCCTGCTGACGTATCAGCCGCCTCTGCCCACGATGGTGCGGGGAATCGATGGCGAGATCGTCAATTCCTATGCCCGCGAACGCCGCGTTCAGCTGCGCTACGTCGATTTTCCCAAGCAGCTTCAGGACGCTTTCCTGTCTGCCGAGGACAAGACTTTCTGGAGCCATGGCGGCGTCGATGTTGGCGGCCTTGCCGGCGCGGTCGTCGACTATGTCAGCAAGATGGGTTCGGGCCAGCGCGCCAAGGGCGGCTCGACCATTACGCAGCAGGTCGCAAAGAATATCCTTGTCGGTGACGAATACTCGATCACCCGCAAGCTGAAGGAAATGATCCTCGCACGCCGCATTGAAGGCGTGCTGACCAAGGAACAGATCCTTGAACTTTACCTCAACGAGATCCCGTTGGGCCGTCAGAGCTTTGGCGTTCAGGCCGCAAGCCGTGCCTACTTCGACAAGGACGTTGCCGATCTCGATCTGAACGAGGCCGCTTTTCTTGCGATTCTGCCCAAGGCGCCGGAACGCTATGGCCGCGCCCAGTATTCCGACATGGCGCTGGAGCGTCGTAACTACGTGCTCGAGCAGATGGTCGACAACGGCTGGGCGACCCGCGCCGAGGCTGACGAGGCCAAGGCCAAGCCGCTCGGCCTCGTGCCGCGCCGTTCGGCCAGCTATGATCCTGCCGGTGGCTACTTTGTCGAAGAAGTGCGCCGCCGCCTGATCGACCGCTTCGGTGAAACCGCCGACGATGGCGAGAATTCGGTCTATGCCGGTGGCCTGTGGGTTCGAACCTCGCTCGACATGGAAATGCAGGAGGCGGCCCGTGCTGCGCTGCGTGCAGGCCTGATGCGGTATCACAGCGGCAAGGGGTGGAGCGGCCCGATCGCCAAGATCAACATGGACGAGAACTGGCAGACCCAGCTTATCGTCTCGAACCTGTCGATCGATTACGAGGACTGGAAAGTCGGCGTCGTCACCGAGCGTAGCGGCAATTCCGCGCGTATCGGGTTTACCGACGGCGAAACATATCCGCTTTCGAACCTGCCCGACAACCTCAAGGCCGGCGACGTCATTACTGCTGCGCCGAGGAATCAGTCCGAATGGGTCGTGCGCACGGTGCCGACCGTTTCGGGCGGTCTTGTTGTCGAAAACCCGCGCAATGGCCGTGTGCTCGCCATGCAGGGCGGTTTCGACGCACGCCTCGGCTCATTCAACCGCGCTACGCAGGCGGAGCGTCAGCCGGGCTCGACCATCAAGCCGTTCGTCTATGCAACCGGTCTCGATCAGGGCATGACGCCCGCAACGCTCGTCAACGATGGCCCGTTCTGCGTCTGGCAAGGTGCAGGCCTTGGTGAAAAGTGCTTCCGCAATTTCGGCAATTCGCGCGGGGCAGGGGACCAGACGATGCGCTGGGGCCTTGAACAATCGCGCAACCTGATGACGATCCACATCGCCAACGACGCAGGCATGGACAACGTGACCGACACGTTCCGCCGCGTCGGGATCGGCGACTATCAGAACTACCTGTCCTTCGCGCTCGGCGCTGGCGACACGACCGTTGCCAAGATGGTCAACGCTTACGCCGCTCTTGCCAATCTTGGTCGCCAATATGATCAGTCAGTTATCGATTACGTGCAGAACCGTGAGGGGAAGGTCATCTGGAAGGCGGACAAGCGCCGCTGCGAAACGTGCAACGCCGATGACTGGGACGGCAAGCCGATGCCGCGCCTCGCTGCGGCGGGCAAGCAGGTTCTGGATGCCGGAACTGCCTATCAGGTCGTTCACATGCTTGAAGGCGTGGTGACCCGGGGTACAGCCGTGCGCCTGCGCAGCCTCGAACTGCCGATCTTTGGCAAGACCGGCACGACTTCGGGCCCGACGAATGCCTGGTTTGTTGGCGGTTCGGCCGACCTTGTCGCTGGCGTCTATGTCGGATTTGATCAGCCGCGTAACCTTGGTGGCTGGGTGCAGGGCGGCAACACGGCAGGTCCGATCATCAAGCAGTTGATCGAGGAAACGAAGAGCCGCTGGCCGACGACGCCAGTGCGTGCGCCGGAGAATATCCGCATGGTTCGCATCGACCGTCGCTCGGGCAAGCGGGTCTTTGAAGGCTGGCCGACGAACGAGTGGACGCCCGCAATCATCTGGGAAGCGTTCAAGCCTGACAGCGAACCTCGCCGTTCACTCGACCGGCAGACGCTGGAAGAACGGCGCAATGCCGCGATCGCCGCACTTCGTGCCGCGACCGAGGAGCGCGCCGTACAGACGCGCGGCCCGCGCCGGATCGATGATACTTTCCTTGAAGATCAAGGCGGCATCTACTGATCGCATCTCATGCTGCGGCGCACTGTCAGGCAATGGACATTCGCGCCGGCAGGCCCCATTGAGGGGGTATGAAAAAGCTCGCACTTTCCCTCGCCGCTGCCGCTGCTGCCATTGGCGCGACCATGTCCGTTCCCGCCGTTGCCGCGTTGAAGAAAGGGGCAGAGGCGCCCCTCTTCACGACTTCGGGCGCGCTGGCCGGCAAGTCCTTCCGCTTCAACCTTGATGAGGCGCTGAAGAAGGGGCCGGTCGTGCTCTACTTCTATCCCAAGGCTTTCACGCAAGGCTGCACTTTGGAAGCGCATGCCTTTGCCGAGGCGATGGACGAGTTTCGCGCTGCAGGCGCGCAAGTCGTCGGCATGTCGAACGACGATGTCGAAACGCTCAAAAAGTTCTCGACCGAGGCGTGCCGCGACGAATTTCCGGTTGCTCGCGCAACGCCCGGCTTGATCCGCGCCTATGACGTCGCGCTGAAGCGTGAAGGCGTGCCGACGGGTATGACCGACCGCACGTCCTATGTCATCGACACCGACGGCCGGATCGTCATGGTCCATTCCGACCTCGACTGGCGTGAACACGTGTCGAAGACCCTGGCGGCCGTAAAGGCGATGAAGCGCAAGGGCTGACCCTCGCGTCCGGTCCCTTGTGGGGGACAGCTTTGCCGCTACGGCTCTTTTGCGATAGCAGCCACTTTCCACATCGGAGCCGCTGGGCTAAGCGGACCGCCGACTTACGGAGAATTCACCATGCGTGCCGAAGGGCAGGCCCATATCGACCGCATCGAAGCGGCACTTGCACTCATCCGCCGATCGCTGGACTGGGACGCCGCGCTGCGCCGTCTGGACGAGCTTAACGCCCGTGTTGAGGACCCGACCCTGTGGGACGACCCCAAAGGCGCGGAAGAAGTCATGCGGGAGCGTGGCCGCCTTGAAAGCTCGATCGGCGCGGTAAAGTCGATTTCAGCCGAAATGGCCGATGCCATCGAATTCGTCGAACTGGGCGAGGCCGAGGGCGACGACGACACCGTCAACGAAGGTATCGCCACGCTGGCTTCGCTGGTCGAGCGGGCCGACCGCGACAAGGTCGGCGCGCTGCTTTCGGGCGAGGCGGACAGCTACGACACGTACCTCGAAGTCCACGCAGGTGCCGGCGGCACGGAAAGCCAGGACTGGGCCGAAATGCTGCAGCGCATGTATTCGCGCTGGGCCGAACGGCGCGGCTACAAGGTCGAGCTGGTCGAATACCAGGCGGGTGAACAGGCGGGCATCAAGTCCGCGACGCTGCTGATCAAGGGCGAGAATGCCTATGGCTATGCGAAGACGGAAAGCGGCGTTCACCGCCTCGTCCGCATCAGCCCCTATGACAGCTCGGCGCGTCGCCACACTTCGTTCAGTTCGGTCTGGGTCTATCCGGTCATCGACGACGACATCGAGATCGAGATCAATCCGGCGGACCTGAAGATCGACACCTACCGCGCTTCGGGTGCGGGCGGTCAGCACGTCAACACGACCGACTCCGCCGTTCGCATCACCCACCAGCCCACCGGCATCGTGGTGGCCAGCCAGAACGACCGTTCGCAGCACAAGAACCGCGCTACCGCGATGAACATGCTGAAGGCGCGCCTTTACGAAAAGGAACTGGCAGAACGTGAGGCCGCGGCCTCGGGCGAGTACCAGGCCAAGACCGAGATCGGTTGGGGCCACCAGATCCGCTCCTACGTGCTGCAGCCGTACCAGCAGGTGAAGGACTTGCGCACGGGCCATGTCTCGACGAACCCGAGCGACGTCCTCGACGGTGCGCTCGACCCGTTCATCACCGCCGCGCTTGCGCAGCGCGTGACGGGCGAGGAAGTCGAAGTGGAAGACGTGGATTGATCGCATCGCGCGCCTTGTCTGCTGCGCTTGTCCTGACGGCTGGTCTCGCCCTTACCGGGTGCGACATCTCTGCCGCGGGGGACGAGCGGGCGGCCACCGCGCGCGATTTTCCGGAGCCTGACCGGCCGGTCTCGACCACGACCAGCAACCAGGTCGCCACCGAACGTTCGCGCGACGACCGCAAGGAAGCGGCAACCGTGATGGACCTTGCCAATATCGGCGAGGGCATGACCGTGGCCGATATCGGCGCGGGCGAGGGGTATTACACCACGCGCCTTGCCGAACGGGTTGGCGCGCGCGGCCGGGTTCTGGCTCAGGACATCGATGCGGAAGTGCTCGACCGGCTAGGCGCGCGCGTGCAGCGCGAACGGCTCGACAACGTATCGATCGCGCGCGGGTCCGAGGATGATCCGAAGCTTCCCGAAAACAGCTTCGACCGCATCTTCCTCGTCCACATGTATCACGAGGTTACCGAGCCCTATGCCTTCCTGTGGCGGCTGCGTCCGGCGTTGAAGGACAAGGGGCAGGTAATCGTGGTCGACACCGACCGGCCAACGGATTCGCACGGAATCCCGCCGGTTCTGCTATTCTGTGAATTCGAGGCGGTGGGCTTTCGCCTTGCCGCCTTCATCCGCCGGCCCGAACTGGCCGGTTACTACGCGCGGTTCGAGGTCGAGGGTCCTCGCCCCGATCCGCAGGATATCGAGGCTTGCCAACAGGACGTGGCAGCCGGAACCGATATCGAGAAACACCTGGGCAGCCTTGATGGCACGCCCGAAACCGGGACGGTAAGCACATGAGTTTCAAGGGGTTGCAGCCCATCAACTACGGCGGCAAGGAAGTCTGGCCGCTGATCGAGGGCGGCAAGGGCGTATCCGCGACGAACCACATGAGTTCGGGGGCTTGGGCAGCGGCAGGCGGCATCGGCACAGTCAGCGCGGTGAACGCCGACAGCTACGACGCCGAGGGCAAGATCATCCCGCAGGTCTACGAACAACTGACCCGCAAGGAACGCCATGAACAGCTGATCCAGTACGGCATCGACGGCGGTGTCGAACAGGTGAAGCGCGCCTACGAGATTTCGAACGGGCAGGGCGCGATCAACATCAACGTCCTTTGGGAAATGGGCGGCGCACAGGCTGTTCTCGAGGGCATTCTCGAACAGACCAAGGGTCTTGTCACCGGCGTCACTTGCGGTGCGGGCATGCCCTACAAGCTGGCCGAAATCGCGCAGCGTTACAACGTCAGCTACTTGCCGATTATCTCCTCGGCCCGCGCTTTCCGTGCGCTGTGGAAGCGTTCCTATTCGAAGGTGCCCGAACTGATGGCCGCCGTGGTCTATGAAGACCCGTGGCTGGCCGGCGGGCACAATGGCCTGTCGAATGCGGAAAATCCGCGTGAGCCGCAGGATCCCTATCCCCGCGTTGCCGAACTGCGCGCAACCATGCGCAAGGAAGGCGTTTCGGAAGACACAGCCATCGTCATGGCTGGCGGCGTCTGGTTCCTGCGCGAGTGGGAAAACTGGATCGACAATCCGGAAATCGGCAAGATCGCGTTCCAATTCGGCACGCGCCCGCTGCTGACGCAGGAAAGCCCGATCCCGCAGGGCTGGAAGGACGCGTTGCGCGACCTGGAGCCGGGCGATGTCCTGCTGCACAAATTTTCGCCGACGGGTTTCTATTCCTCGGCCATCCGCAACCCGTTCCTGCGCAACTTGGAGGCGCGGTCAGAGCGTCAGATCCCTTACTCGCGTGTCGAGGCAGGCGATCACACCGCGCAGCTCGACGTCGGCGTGAAGGGCAAGAACTTCTGGGTTACCGAACACGACCGCGACCGCGCGCGTGGCTGGGCATCCGAAGGGTTCGAAACCGCACTGAAGACGCCCGATGACACGGTCGTTTTCGTGACGCCGGAAGAACGTGAGGTGATCCGCAAGGACCAGGCCGACTGCATGGGCTGTCTTTCGCACTGCGGGTTCTCGTCGTGGAAAGACCATGACGACTACACCACGGGCCGCCTTGCCGACCCGCGCAGTTTCTGCATCCAGAAGACGCTTCAGGACATCGCCCATGGCGGTCCGGTGGACGAGAACCTCGCGTTCGCGGGCCATGCGGCATACCGCTTCAAGCAGGACCCGTTTTATTCCAACGGCTATACGCCGACAGTGAAGGAACTGGTCGAGCGCATTCTTACCGGCGACTGATTTCCAGGTCGTCCGGGTCGGCATAGACCCGTTCCTCGCCACGGCGGAAATGCCGGTCGAGGTAGCGGTTTATGCTCTCGATCCCGAGGTTGAGCAGGGCCGTCGCCATCGCGTCGGCGCCTGCCAGCCGGTCATCAGTCCACTGGGCGCGAAGCTGCTGGTAGCTGCGCGGATCGTGCTTTTGCAGGTCCGCGAACATGGCGCGGACGGTGGCTACGCGGTCCTGCGCCACGTTCAGCGAAACTTCTCCGGCATCCAGTTCGCGCAAGGTCGTGCAGCGGAAGTCGGAACAGGTCTCTGGCCGCTGCGCGTAGATCGTGCAGCGCGTGCCTTTCAGCATCGGGCAGGGCTGGTCGAAGTCGTAATTGTCGTCTTCGCAGGGCGTCAGCACGACGCCCAGTTCGTGCATCCGGTCGGCGTCTTCCTCGACGATCTCGACCGTGCCGAACAAGCTGCCGTCGCAGCACAGCCCGCAGTTAGCGCAAAGTCCGGCGGCAAGGACCATCGGGGCCGCTCCCGCCTCAGGCCCAGCCTTCGAGCACCCAGTCCAGCGGGCGGTGACCATCGGCCCAGGTGCGGATGTTGGCGATCACCCGCTCACCCGATGCCTCGCGGCCTTCCTCGGTCGCGCTGCCGAGGTGGGGCTGGGTGATGACGTTGGGGTGGTCGATCAGGCGCTGGTCGACTTGCGGCTCCTCGGGAAAGACGTCCAGCCCTGCGCCGAACAGCTTGCCGGCATAGAGCGCGTCGATCATCGCCTCGTAGTCGATCAGTTCGCCGCGCGCTGTGTTTATGATGACCGAGCCTTCCTTCATCAGCCCGAACCCACGCGCATCGATCAGGTCGTGCGTCGCGGAAGTCGCGGGACAGTGCAGGGTCACGATGTCGGACCGTTCGAGCAGCGCGTCGAGCGTCGGGATATATTCCGCGCCCAGCATCCGCTCCAGCGCTTCCGGCAGGCGGTGACGGTTGTGATAGACGACCTGCATCCCGAAAGCGCGGGCGCGGTGGGCAACGGCCTGACCGATGCGGCCCATGCCGACGATGCCCAGTACCTTGTCGGCCAGCTTGCGTCCCAGCATCGCCGATGGGGCCCACCCGGTCCATTCCTTGCGGCGGACAAGGCGCGTGCCTTCACGCATCCGGCGCATCACGCCGATGATCAGCGCGATCGTCATGTCGGCGGTATCTTCGGTAAAGACACCGGGCGTATTGGTGATCATGATCCCCTTGGCGCGAGCGGCCTTGAGGTCGATGTGATCGGTGCCGGCGCCGAAATTGGCGATCAGTTTCAGCGAAGGACCGGCATTGGCGATAAGCTCGCCGTCGATATGATCGGTGACGGTCGGCACCAGCACGTCGATGTTCTGCATCAGCGCCGTCATCTCGTCGCGAGAAAGCGGCCTGTCTTCCCGGTTCAGGGTCACGTCGAACAGTTCTTCCATGCGGGTTTCGATGGAAGGGAGGAGGTGGCGGGTGACCCCGACGCGGGCCTTGCCCTCGATACGGCGGGTCTCGGTGCTCGACAGGCTGGTTTCGGCGCGATTGGGCATGAAAACCGCGCTACGTCCACAGGCGGGGGCTGGTCAAGCGTCCAAGCTTGCTAGTGGGCGCGGCGGGGCGCTATGCGCATGGCTGTATCACCTGTTTCGCGCACCGGAGTTTCCATGCCGCGCCATTCGCTTACCGGCCTGATCTGCGCCGCCATCGCCAGCCTTGCCATCGCCGCGCCCGCATATGCCGAGGACGAGGTGCCTTACTGGGTCTCGCTCCGCGCGGACGAGGCGAACATGCGCGTCGGGCCGAGCGAGGCTTACCCGATCGAATGGGTCTACCAGCGTGTAGGCCTGCCGTTGAAAGTCGTGCGCAAGATGAGCGGTTGGCGACTGGTCGAGGATCCCGACGGTGCGCGGGGCTGGATCGTCTCGCGTTTTCTCAGCCTCGAACGCAGCGCGATCGTCACTGGTAATGAACCGTCGGCAATTCGCGCGGAGCCTTCGTCGGGCGCATCCTTGCTCTGGCGTGCGGAGCCGGGCGTGGTCGTAACGCTGGGTGAGTGCCGTTCGGACTGGTGTAAGGTCACGATTGACGAAAAGTCGGGTTGGATGGCTGCTGATAGCCTTTGGGGCGACGGCGAACCCTGATCCATGGGCTGGCCGTGGGTTCTTTGCGGCGCAGGGCTGGGGCTGCTCATCGGAAGCTTCATCGGGGCCGTCGCCATGCGGCTCCCTCGCGATGAAGGGATCGTAACCGGACGATCAAGGTGCGACGGATGCGGCCGCGTACTGGCGGTGCGTGATCTCCTGCCGGTCATTTCCCATGTTTTTGCACGCGGGCGCTGCCGGACTTGCGGCGCAGTGATCGACACGCAGCATTTGCTGGCCGAACTGGGCGGTGCGCTGGTCGGTGGTGCTGCCGTCGCGCTTGGTGCGGACTGGCTCGGCGCACTCACTACGGCGATATTCGGGTGGCAGCTTTTGCTGCTGGCCTTGCTCGACGGGAGGCATTTCTGGCTTCCCAAGCGGCTCGTCGCGCTTCTGGCGGTGAGTTCGGTTCTGGTCACGCTAGCCGCCACCAATTGGCAGGGGGTCGCGCTAAGCCAGATTGCAGGCGGTGCGCTGGGTTTCGCGCTGCTCGCCGCTCCTGCGCTTGCATATCGCTGGCTGCGCGGGCGGGAAGGGCTGGGCAAGGCTGATCCTTGGCTATTGGGCGCAATAGGTCTGTGGGTTGGGATGTTCGGCGTCATTGCAACACTGCTGTTGGCGGCGCTTGCCGGAATCGCGGCGGCAATTGTCCTGAGACTCGCGGGAAAGAATATAGATTCGCAATCGGCTCTGCCGCTCGGGCTTTTCCTCGCTCTGGCCGGTATTGCGGTGAGAATGGTGGGTTTGCCCCTGTAGGAAGTCGTTTCAGACGAAAGGGGAAGGGGACTTTGGCCAAGGTCCCCCTTGCGCGTCGCCTGACAGATGCCTAGGGCGCTTCTCGCAACCGCAACGCGACAAAGCAAAGCGAGTCTGTCTTGGTCGACCTATCGCAATACCTTCCGATCCTGATGTTCCTTGGGGTCGCAGTGGCCCTCTCGGCCCTCTTCGTGTTCCTCCCGATGGGCGTTTCCCGCCTGACCGGAACGCATAACCCGGATGCCGAGAAGAACTCGGAATATGAATGCGGCTTCCCCGCGTTCGAAGATCCGCGCAGCCAGTTCGACGTGCGTTTCTACCTCGTCGCCATCCTGTTCATCATCTTCGATCTCGAAGCAGCGTTCCTGTTTCCCTGGGCCGTCAGCCTCGATCTGACCGGCTGGCCGGGCTGGATCACGATGATGGTGTTCCTGGGTGAACTCGTCGTCGGCTTTGCCTACGCATGGAAAAAGGGAGCCCTGGAATGGGAGTGAACGAAACGCTCGTCCCGGCTGCTCAGCCCGGTGAAGTCCGTCAGCCGGACCAGGACTATTTCCACGCGCTTCAGACCGAGGTGAACGACAAGGGTTTCCTCGTCACCAGCACCGAGGAACTGTTCCAGTGGGCCCGTACCGGTTCGCTGTGGTGGATGACCTTTGGCCTCGCTTGCTGCGCGGTGGAGATGATCCACGTGAACATGCCGCGTTATGACATGGAGCGCTTCGGCGTTGCCCCGCGCGCTTCGCCGCGCCAGTCGGACGTGATGATCGTCGCCGGTACCCTGTGCAACAAGATGGCTCCGGCCCTGCGCAAGGTCTACGACCAGATGTCGGATCCGAAATACGTGATCTCGATGGGTTCGTGCGCCAATGGCGGCGGTTACTACCACTATTCCTATTCTGTCGTACGCGGCTGCGATCGCATCGTGCCGGTCGACATCTATGTGCCCGGCTGCCCGCCGACTGCAGAAGCGCTGCTTTACGGCGTCATGCAGCTTCAGCGTAAGATCCGCCGCGTCGGCACGGTTTCGCGGTAAGGGGCAAGGACATGGCTGTTCTCCATTCCGCACCGAAGTACGCCTCGAACGAAGGCGTTGCCGACGCGATCAAGACCGCGCTGGGCGATGCCGTCGCCTCGACGCATGAAGAGCATGGCGAGATCCTGCTCACCGTCGTCCGCGAAAAGCTGGCCGACGCTATGCGCAGCCTGCGCGACGATCACGAATACCAGCAGCTGATGGAAATCGCGGGCGTCGACTATCCGGGCCGCGCAGAGCGGTTCGAGGTTTGCTACTGCCTTCTTTCGGTGACGAAGAACCACCGCCTGATCGTCAAGGTTTCGACCGACGAGGCGACTCCGGTGCCGAGCGTGACTTCGATCTGGCCGAACGCCGGCTGGCTCGAGCGTGAGGTCTTCGACCTTTACGGCGTGCTTTTTGCCGGCAACGACGACCTTCGCCGCATCCTCACCGACTACGGATTCGAAGGGCATCCCTTCCGCAAGGACTTCCCGCTGACGGGTCATGTCGAACTGCGTTATTCCGAGCAGGAAAAGCGCGTCGTCTATGAACCGGTCGAGCTGACGCAGGATTTCCGCAGCTTTGACTTCATGAGCCCGTGGGAAGGCGCCGATTACGTCCTTCCGGGTGACGAGAAGGCCGCAGAGCATCCCGCTCCGCCGCCGGTCGACAAGCCGCAGACGACGGACAAGCCGTCCGATACCGGCGCTGGTGCAAAGACCGATGCAAAGGCCGCTGAAAAGGCCAGCGCAGGTGCGCCTGCCGAAAAGGATGGCGGCAAGGAACCGGCTGAGCCTGAAGCGACCGAGGATCGGCCCGACCGTCCCGCTCGCAAGGGTGAGGTGCAGGACACGCCTGCATCGACCGAAGTGAAGAAGGAGGAAGGCGAATGAAACTGCGTCTCGCACTTCTCTGCGCGCTTGCCGTTTCGGCCTGCGACCAGCCTGCCGAAGAACCCGTCGCGGTTGAGACCGAGACGGCCCAGACGGCCTTCGCGCCCGACGAGCCTCGCCTTGACGAAACGCTTCCCGGTGCTGGCAGTGAATATGCCTATGCCGATCTTCTCGCGCTTGAGCCCGACGACGGTGTCGTCATTGCTGACAGCACGAAAGGCGCAGGGTTCTGTACGTTCACTGACGAAGGTGGCCGTGTAATCCTTTCCGCCGGCGCGCCGACCGAAGAGGAAAAGGCCGGTGCCGCCGTCGTACGCCCGAACGGCCAGCCCGCGACTGCGCTCTACGCACAGGCGGGTGGCAGCGAGTACATCACCACAGGACCCATCTTTGAACGTGAAGCCGTTGACGGCGCACTCGGCATGACCGTTACCATCGTGAAGGCCGACGATACGGGCGCTGCCACGCTGACGTTCGATGTCGCCGATGGCGAACGGGATCCGTACAACGGAACGTGGAGCTGTCAGGCATGACGATGCAGCTCGAACAGTCGCCGACTACCGGCGACGAAGTGATCACGAACTACACGATCAATTTCGGTCCGCAGCACCCTGCGGCGCACGGCGTTCTTCGCATGGTGATGGAGCTTGACGGCGAAATCATCGAACGCGTCGATCCGCACGTCGGCCTGCTGCACCGCGGCACCGAAAAACTGATCGAGTACAAGACCTATTTGCAGGCGCTGCCGTACTTCGACCGGCTCGACTACTGCTCGCCGCTGGCGCAGGAATACAGCTACGTTCTGGCGATCGAGAAGATGCTGAACGTCGAGGTTCCGGAGCGCGCACAGTACCTGCGCGTGCTGTTTGCCGAGCTGACGCGCATCTGCAACCACATGCTGAACCTGGGTTCGCACGTCATGGACGTCGGCGCGATGACGCCGAACCTGTGGATGTTCGAACTGCGCGAGGACTGCCTCAACTTCTTCGAACGCGCTTCGGGCGCGCGCATGCACAGCGCGTGGTTCCGTCCCGGCGGCGTCCACCAGGATGTTCCGCTCAAGCTGCTGACCGACATCGGTGACTGGGTTGATGGACGCCTGCCCGAACTGTTCGGCGACGCGATGAGCCTTGTTACCGGCAACCGCATCTTCAAGCAGCGCAATGTCGATATCGCGCATGTTTCGAAGGAAGACGCGCTGGCATGGGGCTTCTCGGGCCCGATGATCCGCGCGGCCGGCATCGCCTGGGACCTTCGCAAGAGCCAGCCTTACGACGTCTATGACCGTATGGACTTCGAAATTCCGGTCGGGACGAATTCTGACTGCTTCGACCGTTTCATGGTCCGCGTGCAGGAAGTCTACCAGTCGGCCAAGATCATCAAGCAGTGCATCGCCGAGATGCCCGAAGGGCCGATCGCGAGTACCGACCGTAAGGTCAGCCCGCCCAAGCGCGGCGAGATGAAGAGCTCGATGGAAGCGCTGATCCATCACTTCAAGCTCTACACCGAAGGCTTCCACGTGCCTGCGGGCGAGGTTTACGTCGCGACGGAAAGCCCCAAGGGCGAGTTCGGCGTCTATCTGGTCTCGGACGGTTCGAACAAGCCGTACCGCTGCAAGATCCGCCCCACCGCGTTCAGCCACCTTCAGGCGATGGACATGATGTGCAAGGGCCACATGCTGCCCGATGCCACCGCCATTCTGGGTGCCATCGACGTCGTGTTCGGGGAGTGTGACCGGTGAGGCTGACTGCGAACCAGCAGATGAGCGTCCTGGCCTCGGCAACGGGCCTGATCCTTATCGCCGTCTATTTTCTGGGACTTTACTTCGGTGCCGATACGGCCCGATGGTTGCCGGACATGATCGCGGGCATCGCCGGTTTCGAACTTTTCATGTTCGGCCAGGGCCAGTGGGAAGCATTCCGCCGCCGCCGCGCCAATGGGCAGGGAGGCGAACGTGGCTGACGCTGCCGTGATGATCGACCGGACCGCCATCGCCCGGGCCATGATCGACGCCTACAATGCTCAGGACGTGGACGCCTATGTCTCGTTCATGACCGACGATGCCTGCGAAGCGAACTATCGCGGCGAGGTCGTGCGTGAAGGCAAGGACGGCACGCACAGCGGCCTTTCCGCCGCGTTTGCACGCTGGCCGCAAAACCGCGCCGAAATCCGCGATGAGCAGGAAATCGGCAACTACGTCATTTTCCGCGAACACGTCACGCGGGGCCCCTCGACCGACGGCTCGCCGCTGGTCGAACCCTTCGACGTCGTCGCGATCTACACTTTCGAAGGCGACAAGTGCGCTCGAGTGGAGTTCGTCCGCTAATGGCTGACCGTTACATCGAACCCGTCACCGCCGAACTGCGCGAACGTTGGGGCGCTTTTGCCTTCACGCCCGCATGGGACAAAAAGGCGAAGGCGGCGATTGCCCGCTATCCCGATGGCCGCCAGAAGTCGGCCGTCATGGCCCTGCTCGACTTTGCGCAGCGCCAGGTGGGCGAAGAAACCAATACGCAAGGCTGGCTGCCGATTCCGGTCATGGAATACGTTGCCGGCTATCTCGACATGCCGGTCATCCGCGTGGTCGAGGTCGCGACCTTCTACACCATGTACAACCTCGTGCCGGTGGGCCGTTTCCACGTGCAGGTCTGCGGCACCACGCCGTGCTGGCTGCGCGGGTCTGACGAGGTCATGGAGACCTGCAAGAAGCGCGGGATGAAGAAGGGCCACACGACCGAGGATGGCCTCTGGACGCTGACCGAGGTCGAGTGCATGGGCAACTGCGCCAGCGCTCCCATGGTCCAGATCAACGACGACAACTTCGAGGACCTGACGGGTGAGCGCCTCGATGCCGTTCTCGACGCACTGGCCGAAGGCAAGTCGCCCAAGGCCGGGACGCAGGAACCGGGCCGTCACACGGTCGAGCCCGTTGGCGGACCGACCACGCTCACCGAGATGGTCGATGCCAACCATGACTATCGGGGCGAATGGTGATGCCGGTCACCGGACGCAACTTTGTGTTGGCAGGCGCGCTCTTCGTGATCGCGGCGCTGCTTTTCTACGCGACCGGTAACAGCGGTCCCGTCGGCGCGACGCTGCTGGCCGTGGGCATTGCCTTTCTCGCTTTCGGTCTGATCAAGCGGAAGGACCGCTCCTGATGGACTCGCTGCTGATCATCATCGTGGCGCTGGTCGCCGTTTTCATTGCCTGGAAGGTCCTGAAAGGCATCGTGAAGACGCTGGCGCTCGTCGCGATCCTGATCGTGGCTGCAATTTTCGTATTCGGAGTTTTGTGATGCTGGCTGACAAGGACCGCATCTTTACCAACGTCTACGGTTACCAGCCGTGGAACCTCGACGCGGCACGTGCGCGCGGCGACTGGGACAACACGAAGGACATTCTTGCCAAGGGGCAGGATGCCATCATCGACGAGATCAAGGCCTCGGGCCTGCGCGGTCGCGGCGGTGCGGGCTTCCCCACCGGCATGAAGTGGTCGTTCATGCCCAAGGAAAGCAAGGACGGTCGTCCCAGCTTCCTCGTCATCAACGCCGACGAATCCGAACCCGGTTCGTGCAAGGATCGCGAGATCATCCGCCATGATCCGCACAAGCTGATCGAGGGTGCACTGGTTGCAGGCTTCGCAATGCGTGCGCGGGCGGCCTACATCTACATCCGCGGCGAATACATACGCGAGGCAGAGACGCTGTTCGCTGCCGTGCAGGAAGCCTACGACGCGGGCCTGATCGGCAAGAACGCCTGCGGTTCGGGCTACGACTTCGACGTCTTCGTCCACCGCGGCGCGGGCGCCTACATCTGCGGTGAAGAAACCGCGATGATCGAAAGCCTTGAAGGCAAGAAGGGCCAGCCCCGCCTGAAGCCGCCGTTCCCGGCAGGCGCGGGCCTCTATGGCTGCCCGACCACCGTGAACAACGTCGAATCGATCGCAGTCGCGCCGACTATCATGCGTCGCGGCGGTGCCTGGTTCTCCAGCTTCGGGCGCGAGAACAACAAGGGTACCAAGCTGTTCCAGATCAGCGGGCATGTCGAAAAGCCCTGCGTGGTCGAGGAAGAGATGGGCATCCCGTTCAAGGATCTCATCGAGAAGCATTGCGGCGGCATTCGCGGCGGTTGGGACAACCTGCTGGCGGTGATCCCCGGCGGTTCGTCGGTTCCGCTGGTTCCGGCCTCGGAAATCATGGACGCGCCGATGGATTTCGACGGCCTCAAGGCTGTCGGCTCGGGCCTTGGCACCGCGGCGGTTATCGTCATGGACAAGTCCACCGACATCGTGAAGGCGATCAGCCGGATCAGCTACTTCTACAAGCACGAGAGCTGCGGCCAGTGCACGCCGTGCCGTGAAGGCACCGGGTGGATGTGGCGCATGATGGAACGCCTGCGCGTCGGCGATGCGCAGCCGGAAGAGATCGACATGCTGTTCCAGGTGACCAAGCAGGTCGAAGGTCACACGATCTGCGCCCTTGGCGACGCGGCCGCATGGCCGATCCAGGGCCTGATCAAGCACTTCCGCCCCGAACTCGAACGCCGCATCGCGGACGCTGGCAACATGGCAGAGGCAGCTGAGTAATGCCGACAGTTAAGGTAGACGGTCAGGAAATCGAGGTTCCCGCAGGCGCCACCGTCCTGCAGGCCTGCGAACTTGCAGGTAAAGAAATCCCGCGTTTCTGCTATCACGAACGCCTGAGCATTGCGGGCAACTGCCGCATGTGCCTCGTCGAGGTGAAGCCCGGACCGCCCAAGCCGCAGGCTTCGTGCGCGCTTCCGGCCACCGAAGGCCAGGAAATCCGCACCGACAGCGAGATGGTCAAGAAGGCGCGCGAAGGTGTGATGGAGTTTCTCCTCATCAACCACCCGCTCGACTGCCCGATCTGCGACCAGGGCGGCGAATGCGACCTCCAGGACCAGTCGATGGCCTATGGCCGCGGCGCGACGCGCTATGACGAGAACAAGCGCGCGGTCACTGAAAAGTACATGGGCCCGCTCATCAAGACGACGATGACGCGCTGCATTCACTGCACACGCTGCGTGCGTTTCTCCGAAGAGATCGCCGGCGTGGACGAGATCGGCGCGCTCTATCGCGGCGAGAACATGCAGATCACGACTTATCTCGAACACGCGGCCAAGCACGAGCTTTCGGCCAACGTGATCGACTTGTGCCCTGTCGGCGCGTTGACTTCGCGGCCCTATGCCTACGAAGCGCGTCCGTGGGAGTTGAAGAAGACGCTCGGCATTGACGTGATGGACGCGATGGGTGCGAACATCCGCATCGACAGCCGCGGCCGCGAAGTGCTTCGCGCGCTCCCCCGCGTGAACGACGACGTCAACGAGGAATGGCTGTCGGACAAGTCGCGCTATGCGGTCGATGGTCTTACCCGCCGCCGTCTCGACAAGGTCTGGATCCGCAAGCGCGGCAAGCTCGAAGCCGCGACCTGGGACGAGGCGTTCAAGAAGATCAAGGCGGCCAAGCCGGGCAAGGACATTGCCGCGGTCTATGGCGACCTGCTCGACTGCGAAACGATGTTCGCGGCCAAGGCGCTGCTCGGCGCGATGGGTTCGACCCTGATCGAAGGTCGCCAGACCGGCATGACCTACGACACGTCGAACCTTGCTGCGGTGAACTTCAACACGACGCTGTCAGAGATCGAGAACGCCGACGCGGTCCTGATCGTCGGCAGCCAGATCCGCCACGAAGCTCCGCTGCTCAACGTCCGCCTGCGCAAGGCGGCGAAGCGCGGCGCGAAAGTCTTCATCGTCGGGCCCGAGTGGGAAACGACTTATCCGGCGACTTTCCTCGGCAACGATCTCGCCGTTCTCAACTCGCTGTCGAGCGATGTGACCGATGCCTTCTCCAAGGCCGAGCGTCCGGCGATCATCGTCGGCGGTGCAGCTCTGGGTCGCGGCGCGCTGGGCAAGGCGCTCGCGCTCGCCAAGGAATGGAACGTCGTGAAGGACGGCTGGAACGGGTTCAACTCGCTCCACTTCTCGGCCTCGCGCATGGGCGGGCTGATGCTTGGGCTCGCGCAGAAGGGCGGCATGGCCGATCTCGCCGCGGCAAAGCCGAAGGTGCTTCTGGCTCTCGGCGCGGACGAGGTTGACTTCACGAAGTTCCCCGACGCGCTGAAGGTCTTCATCGGCCACCACGGTGACAAGGGCGCACACGCGGCGGACATCATCCTGCCGGCGGCGGCCTATACCGAGAAGGCGGGCACTTACGTCAACATCGAAGGCCGCGTGCAGCGTAGCGAAAAGGCCGTCTTCGCACCGGGCGATGCCCGCGAGGACTGGACGATCCTGCGCGCATTGGCCGATGCGCTTGGTGTGACCGTCGGTTTCGACAGCTTCGACCAGCTTCGCGCTGCCATGTTTGCCGACACTCCGGCGCTGGCGAACGAGGGCCTGGCCGATCTGGGCGGCGAGCTTCCGGCAGGCGGCGGTGACGCATCGGGCGTTATCGAGGCCTATCCTGTCGCCGACTTCTACCTGACCAACGCGATCTGCCGCGCGAGCCCGACGATGCAGCGCTGCTCGGCAGAATTGCTCCACGGCGAGGACCTTGCGGAGGCCGCGGAATGACTGCTTTCTTCCAATCGCTCGGCATGAATTACGAGTGGGCCTGGTTCATCGCCACGGTCTGCGGAATCCTGCTGATCGCGCTGCCGCTGATGCTGGCCGTTGCGATGATCATCTACGTCGACCGCAAGGTCTGGGCCGCGATCAACCTGCGGCGCGGCCCCAACGTGGTCGGTCCGTTCGGCCTGTTGCAATCGTTCGCTGACGGTCTGAAGGTTTTCCTGCAGGAAACCATCATTCCCTCGGCCGCGAACAAGGGCATCTTCATCCTCGCCCCCATCGTGACCTTCACGGTCGCACTGGGCGCATGGGCGGTTATCCCGTTCGATGCGGGCGTCGTGCTGGCGGACATCAACGTCGGCCTGCTCTACATCCTCGCGATCTCGTCGCTGTCGGTTTACGGCGTCGTCATGGCGGGCTGGGCTTCGAACTCGAAGTATCCGTTCTTTTCGGCCATGCGTGCATCGGCCCAGATGATCAGCTACGAAGTTTCTATTGGCTTCATCCTGATCTGCGTCGTGCTCTACGCAGGTTCGTTCAACCTGACCGAGATCGTGGTGTCGCAGAAGGGCCACGGCCTCGGCATCGTGAACGGCTATGTGTTCAACATCCTGCTGTTCCCGATGTGGGTGATGTTCTTCATCTCCTCGCTGGCGGAAACGCAGCGCGTTCCCTTCGACCTTACCGAGGCGGAATCTGAGCTCGTCGCAGGCTACCAGACCGAATACTCGTCGATGAGCTTCGCGCTCTTCTGGCTGGGTGAATACGCCAACATCCTGCTGATGTGCTCATTGAACACGATCCTGTTCTTCGGTGGCTGGCTGCCGCCGGTCGACTGGGCGCCGCTGTACTATGTGCCGGGCATCATCTGGTTCCTCCTGAAGACCTTCTTTTTCTTCTTCATGTTCAGCTGGGTCATGGCGACGGTGCCGCGTTACCGTTACGACCAGCTGATGCGGCTTGGCTGGAAGATCTTCCTGCCGATCTCGCTCCTGTTTGTCGTGCTGATCTCTGGTTGGCTTATGTTCACGAGGTACGCATGAGCGTCGCCCATCTCGTAAAGTCGTTCACCCTGTGGGAGTTCGTGAAAGCGCACGCCCTCACGCTGAAGTATTTCTTCAAACCGAAGGTGACGATCAACTACCCGTTCGAGAAAAACCCGCTGTCCCCGCGTTTCCGCGGTGAACATGCGCTGCGTCGCTATCCGAACGGCGAGGAACGCTGCATCGCGTGCAAGCTGTGCGAGGCCGTGTGCCCCGCGCAGGCGATCACGATCGAGGCCGAGCCGCGTGACGACGGTTCGCGCCGCACCACCCGCTACGATATCGACATGACCAAGTGCATCTTCTGCGGCTTCTGCCAGGAAGCGTGCCCGGTCGATGCAATCGTCGAAGGGCCGAACTTCGAATACGCGACCGAAACGCGTGAAGAACTGCTTTACGACAAGGCGAAACTGCTGGCGAACGGGGACAAGTGGGAGCGTGCGATTGCCGCGAACCTTGAAGCCGATGCGCCCTACCGCTAGGGGCCGCGCGCAGGGACATTATCCATGATCCATACCATCGCCTTCTATCTCTTCGCAGTGCTCCTGATCGCCAGCGCCGTTCTGGTCATCATGAGCCGCAACCCGGTTCACTCGGTGCTGTGGCTAATCCTCGCGTTCTTCAACGCGGCGGGCCTCATGGTCCTCGTCGGCGCCGAGTTCATCGCGATGCTGCTCGTCATCGTCTATGTCGGCGCGGTCGCGGTGCTGTTCCTGTTCGTGGTCATGATGCTCGACATCGACTTTGCCGAACTGCGCGCAGGCTTCGTGAAGAACTTCCCGCTGGGCATCCTGCTCGCCGTGATCCTTCTGGCCGAACTGGTTCTGGGCTTCGGCGCCTATCGCGCTGGCGCGCTGAAACTGGGCGAGGCGGATGGCACTGCCGGCGTCATCGCGGGCCGCTCCAACATCGATAGCATCGGTGCGCTGCTCTACGGCGAATACCTGTTCCTGTTCGAGGCTGCGGGCCTGGTCCTGCTGGTCGCCATGATCGGTGCGATCGTGCTGACGCATCGTGAGCGTACGGACACGCGCGGTCAGAACGTTTCGAAGCAGAACAAGCGCCGCGCCGAAGACGCGACGGTGAATGTGAAGCCGGAAGTGGGCAAGGGGGTCACGCTGTGATCGGTATCGAACACTATGTCGTCGTCAGCTCGATCCTCTTCGTGCTGGGTGTGCTGGGCATCTTCCTCAACCGCAAGAACGTCATCGTCATCCTGATGGCGATCGAACTGATCCTGCTGTCGGTGAACATCAACCTCGTCGCGTTCAGCGCCTTCCTCGGCGATCTCGTCGGACAGGTCTTCGCGATGTTCGTCCTGACCGTCGCAGCCGGCGAGGCCGCTATCGGGCTTGCCATTCTCGTCATCTACTTCCGTGGCCGCGGTACTATCGCGGTTGACGACATCCATCGCATGAGGGGCTGATCCAAGTGATCGAGATCATCGTCTTCGCGCCCCTTCTGGCGGCCATCATTGCCGGTCTAGGCAATCGCATGATCGGCAATATGCCGGCCAAGATCGTGACGACCGGCGCGCTCTTCCTTTCCTGCGCGCTGTCGTGGCCGATCTTCCTCGGCTTCATGACGGGCTCGGAAACGGCGTATGTCGACCCGGTGCTCAAGTGGGTGCAGTCGGGCGGCATGAACTTCGACTGGTCGCTGCGCGTCGATACACTGACCGCCGTCATGCTCGTCGTCATCACCAGCGTCTCGGCGCTCGTCCACCTCTATTCGTGGGGCTACATGGACGAGGATCCGGACCAGCCGCGCTTCTTCGCCTACCTCTCGCTGTTCACTTTCGCGATGCTCATGCTCGTGACGGCGGACAACCTCGTCCAGATGTTCTTCGGTTGGGAAGGCGTGGGCCTTGCCTCGTACCTGCTGATCGGTTTCTGGTTCAAGAAGCCCAGCGCAAGCGCCGCCGCGATCAAGGCCTTCGTGGTCAATCGCGTGGGCGACCTCGGCTTCATGATGGGCATCTTCGGCGTGTTTCTCGTGTTCGGCACGACCTCGATCCCCGAAATCCTCGACCGCGCGCCCGAAATGGCGGGCAGCACGATCGGCTTCCTCGGCATGCGCGTCGATACAATGACCGTCCTGTGCCTGCTGCTGTTTGTCGGAGCCATGGGCAAGTCGGCGCAGCTTGGCCTACACACCTGGCTGCCCGACGCGATGGAAGGCCCGACCCCGGTTTCGGCGCTGATCCACGCGGCGACGATGGTTACCGCGGGCGTCTTCATGGTCTGCCGCCTCTCGCCCCTGTTCGAGACCAGCCAGACCGCGCTAACGTTCGTCACCTTCATCGGTGCCGCAACCTGCTTCTTTGCCGCCACGATCGGCACGACGCAGACCGACATCAAGCGCGTGATCGCCTATTCGACCTGCTCGCAGCTGGGCTACATGTTCTTTGCAGCAGGCGTCGGCGCCTATGGCGCTGCGATGTTCCACCTGTTTACGCACGCCTTCTTCAAGGCGCTGCTGTTCCTCGGTGCCGGTTCGGTCATCCACGCGATGCACCACGAACAGGACATGCGTTACTATGGCGGCCTGCGTAAGCAGATCCCGATCACCTTCTGGGCGATGATGGCCGGTACACTGGCGATCACCGGCGTTGGTATCTGGTTCCTGCATGTCGGGTTCGCGGGCTTCTACTCAAAGGACGCCATCCTCGAGAGCGCGTTTGCCAGTGGCAGCGAGATGGGGCAGTTCGCCTTCTTCATGGGCATCGTCGCTGCGCTGCTGACCAGCTTCTATTCTTGGCGCCTGATGTTCCTCACTTTCTGGGGCAAGCCGCGCTGGATCGAGAGCGAGCACATCCAGCACTCGGTCCACAAGACGCCGGAAGAAGCGGGCGAGGACACGACGGGCGGCTATCATCCGCATGAAAGCCCGTGGGTCATGCTGACCCCGCTGGTTGTCCTGTCGCTCGGCGCAGTCTTTGCCGGCGCGATCTGGAGCCACTCGTTCCTCGACAGCGCGGAATTCTGGAACGGCTCGATCTTCTATAACGAGCATCTGATCCACGCGATGCACAACGTGCCCGCATGGGTGAAGATCGCTCCGGGCGCCGTCATGCTGATCGGCCTTGCCATCGCATGGAACAACTACATCCGTGATCCGGGCGCTCCGGCCCGTTTCGTGGGCATGTTCGGCGGGATCTACACGTTCCTCAAGAACAAGTGGTACTTTGACGAGCTCTACAACGTGATCTTCGTGAAGCCTGCCTTCTGGCTGGGCCGCAAGTTCTGGAAGTGGGGCGATGTCGGCACGATCGACCGGTTCGGCCCCGATGGCGCCGCATGGGTCGTCGCTCAGGGGTCTCGCTACGCGCAGAAAGTGCAGACCGGTTATCTCTACAGCTACGCGCTGGTCATGCTGCTCGGGCTTCTTGCCGCGATCAGCTGGATCATGGTTCGATAAGGGCGGGGCAGGTTTAAAGACATGGACGGCTTTCCGATCCTTTCGCTGATGCTGCTGGTACCGCTGGTCGGTGCTGCCATCTGTTTCTTCGTCCCGGCCCAGACGGCGCGCATGGTCGCGCTCGTCGCGACGCTGGTCGATCTGGCGCTGGGCGTGGTCCTGTGGGCCAGCTTCGACATCGGCGGCGCGCAGTGGCAGTTCGTCGAGCGGGCAGAGCTTTTCGCTGGCTTCTCCTACGCGCTGGGCATCGACGGCATCGCGCTGATGCTGATCATGCTGTCGGTCTTCCTGATGCCGATCTGTATCGGGGCGAGCTGGAATTCGGTGACCAAGCGCGTCGGCGAATACATGGCCGCCTTCCTGATGATGGAAACGCTGATGATCGGCGTGTTCGCAGCGCAGGACCTGTTCCTATTCTACATCTTCTTCGAAGCAGGCCTGATCCCGATGTACCTGATCATCGGCATATGGGGCGGCGACAACCGCATCTACGCTTCGTACAAGTTCTTCCTCTACACGCTGATCGGCTCGGTCCTGATGCTGATCGCGATGTTCTGGATGGTCCGCGAAGCGGGCACGACCGACATTCCGACGCTGATGGCAACCGACTTCCCGGCGGGGGCGCAGAACTGGCTCTGGCTGGCATTCTTCGCCAGCTTTGCGGTGAAGATGCCGATGTGGCCGGTCCACACCTGGCTGCCCGACGCGCACGTTCAGGCACCGACCGCCGGTTCGGTCATCCTGGCTGGCGTCCTGCTGAAGATGGGTGGCTACGGCTTCATCCGTTTCAGCCTGCCGATGTTCCCGGAGGCCTCGGCGAATCTTGCGTGGGTCGTTTTCACGATGTCGATGATCGCGGTGGTCTACACCTCGCTCGTCGCGCTGGTTCAGCACGACATGAAGAAGCTGATCGCCTATTCGTCAGTCGCCCACATGGCGATCGTGTGCATGGCACTGTTCAGCTTCAACGTGCAGGGCCTTGAAGGCTCGATGATCGTGATGCTGAGCCACGGGCTCGTCTCGGGCGCGCTGTTCCTTGCTGTCGGCGTGATCTACGATCGTCTGCACACCCGCGAGATCGACCGTTACGGCGGCCTTGCAATCAACATGCCGAAGTATTCGCTCTTCTTCCTGCTGTTCACGATGGCCTCGATCGGCCTTCCGGGCACCAGCGGTTTCGTTGGCGAATTCCTGTCGCTTGCGGGCGTCTACCAGATCTCCAGCTGGGTCGCGCTGATCGGCACGACCGGCATTATCCTTGGCGCTGCCTACATGCTCTACCTCTACCGCCGCGTGGCCTTTGGCGATCAGAAGAACGCTGACGCCGCTGCTATGCCCGATCTCGACAAGCGCGAATGGGCGATGATGCTTCCGCTTGCAGCCGCGGTGTTGTGGATGGGCGTCTATCCCGAAAGCTTCCTTGCGCCGATGCGCGCCGACATCGAATGGCTGGACCAGCGGCTTGCCGCTGCGGCACCGGCCGGTGACGCGCACTTGTCCGAACCCAATCCGGAGGCTGTTGCCGAGCATCACGGCGAAGAAGCCGCTGCGGAAGGAGGGTCGTACTGATGACCGATTTCTCCCAGTCGCTGGCGCTGATCGCCGCCGAGGAACTGCTGACCGTCGTCGGCCTCGTCCTGCTGCTTTGCGCGGCATGGATGGGCGACAAGGCATCGCGCCTGATCTCGATCGTTGCGGTTGCCGCACTGGTCGCTTGCGCCTTCATCGCCGCTCCCGCGCTGTGCGGCGGCCTGATGGGCCCGGAACGCGTGGCGTTCTCGGGCCAGTACACGGCTGACGCCTTCTCGGCCTTTGCCAAGCTGCTCATCTATGCCTCGGGCATTGCCTCGCTGATCGTTGCGCCGCGCTTCTTTGGCCGTGTCGGTGCGATGCGGGCCGAGTACCCGATCCTCGTCCTGTTCGCCGTCCTCGGCATGAACATGATGGTTTCGGCGACCGACTTCCTGTCGCTTTATATCGGCCTCGAACTGAACAGTCTTGCCGCATACGTGCTCGCCTCGTTCCTGCGTACGGACGAACGGTCTGCCGAAGCGGGTCTCAAGTACTTCGTGCTGGGCGCGCTGGCATCGGGTATCATCCTGTTCGGCATGAGCCTGACTTACGGCTTCACCGGCTCGACCAACTTCGCCGCCGTCGCGCTGGCGATGGACGGGACGCTGGCCACAGGCGCTCTCGTCGGCCTGATCTTCGTGCTCGCAGGTCTGGCCTTCAAGATCAGCGCCGTGCCGTTCCACATGTGGACGCCCGACGTTTACGAGGGCGCGCCGACGCCGGTGACGACCTTCTTCGCCACCGCGCCCAAGGTTGCCGCTCTCGCGCTTACCATGCGCGTTGCGCTGGGTGCTTTTGGCACGCAGGTCGATGCGTGGCAGCAGATCGTTATCTTCGTTTCGCTGGCCTCGATCGTAGTCGGTGCGCTGGGGGCGATCGGCCAGTCGAACATCAAGCGCCTGCTTGCCTATTCGTCGATCAACAACGTCGGCTTCCTGCTGATCGGCCTTGCCGCCGCCACGCAGGAAGGTGCGTCGGCCATGCTCGTCTATCTCGCGATCTACGTCGCGATGAGCGTTGCGGGCTTCGTCGTCGTGCTCATGCTGCGTGATGCCGAAGGGCGTCCGGTTGAGGCGATCGCCGACATGGCTGGCCTCTCGCGCACGCGTCCGGCACTGGCTTGGGCACTGGCCGCGGTCATGTTCAGCCTTGCCGGCATTCCGCCGCTGTTCGGCTTCTGGGGCAAGTTCGTGGTCTTCCAGGCCGCAGTGAACGCCGACCTCGTCGCGCTGGCGGCGATCGGTATCGCGGCCTCGGTCATCGGCGCGTTCTACTACCTCAAGGTCGTGAAGATTGTGTTCTTCGATGAACCGGCGAATGTGGTGGCAGAGGGCAGCGAAAGCGGCGTCGACGCGCTTGCGCACAAGGTCGTCCTGCTGATCGCTAGCCTGTTCATCTCGCCGCTTGGCTACCTTCTCACGCCCTGGCTGGGCGACCTTGCCGACAAGGCAGCGGCCGCCCTCTACTTCGTAGGCTAAGGGGCGCGCCGCATGACCAGCGGCCATCGCATCGAAACGGTCGAGCAGATTGGCTCGACCAATGCGGAACTTCTCCGCCGCCTCGCTTCGTGTGAGACGGCGGAAGAAGGCGCATGGCTTGTCGCTGACCGGCAGGGCGAAGGCAGGGGCCGACTGGGCCGCGAATGGTCAGACGGCGCGGGCAATTTCATGGGCTCGACGCTCGTGCACTTGCGCAGTTCCGATCCTGCTCCGCAGACGCTCGCGCTTGTCGCAGGCGTCGCGCTCTACGAGGCGATCTCGAAATTCATCGGCAACGCACAGGGGCTCCTGCTCAAGTGGCCGAATGACGTCCTGCTTGACGGGGCGAAGCTGGCGGGCATCCTGCTTGAGCGTTCTGGCGATGCAGTCGTGATCGGGATCGGCGTGAACCTGTTGAAGGCGCCCGATCTGCCTGACCGCGCAACGGCGGCACTCGCCTCACGCGGGCTGTCCGTGGATCGCGACGACTTCGCCGGTGAACTCGCGCATTGCCTGGCTTCGGAACTGTCGTCGTGGCGCAAATCGGGCCTTGCCGAGACGATCTCACGCTGGACGATCCGCGGCCCGCACATCGGTGCGCCGCTACGCTATCTCGGTGTGACCGATACGACCGAAGACGGCACTTTCGCCGGGATAGATCAGGACGGCGCGCTGATGATGCGCTTGGCCAACGGCACCATGCGTGTCATTCACGCGGGCGAAGTCTCACTGATAGGCGAAGAGGGAGCCTGACATGCTGCTGGCGTGCGACGTTGGAAACACGAACATCGTCTTCGCCCTCATGGAAGGTCGCGAAGTACGCACACGCTGGCGGATCGCCACCGATGCGCGCCGCACGGCCGACGAGTATGCCGTCTGGCTGATGCAGCTCTTCACCCTTGAAGGACTGACGTTCGAGGTTGTCGAGGAAGTCATCGTCTCGACCGTGGTCCCGCGCGCGCGGCACAATCTGCAGGTACTGGGCGAAAAATACTTCGGCAAAGCGCCGATCTTCGCGGGCGAAGGCGGGGCCGGTTGGGGTATTGCCATCGACGTGGACGAACCGGCGTCACTGGGCGCTGACCGTGCGGTAAACACGATCGCGGCGCATGACGGTCACCCCGAAGACCTTATCGTTATCGATTTCGGAACGGCGACGACATTTGACGTGGTCGACTTCAACGGCGCCTACAAAGGCGGCATCATTGCGCCGGGCATCAACCTCTCACTCGACGCTCTGGTAAGTGCCGCGGCCAAGTTGCCGCGCATCGCGATCGAGGCACCCACGGGCACCCAGACGCTGATCGGCCGCAATACCGAGGCGCAGATGCATATCGGCGTCTTCTGGGGCTATATCTCGATGATTGAGGGGCTGGTCTCTCGCCTCAAGGCAGAGATCGGACGGCCTGCGAAGGTAATCGCAACAGGCGGGCTTGCGCTACTTTTCGACAAGCATACCGATGCCTTTGACCAGATCGACGTCGACCTCACACTAAAGGGACTGGCAATTCTCGCCGAAAAAGCCTCTACACGCGGGCGATGACTCCAGAAAAAGAACTGCTTTTCCTCGCGCTCGGCGGGTCGGGCGAGATCGGCATGAACGTCAACCTCTACGGGGCGGACGGCAAATGGCTGATGGTCGACCTTGGCATGAGCTTTGCTGATCCCGGTTATCCGGGCGTGGACCTCGTCTTCGCCGACCTTGAATTCATCGAGGAACGCTCAGACGATCTGCTCGGAATTGTGCTTACCCATGCACATGAGGATCACATCGGCGCGGTTCCGTATTTTGCTGCCGACCTTGGCGTGCCGCTCTACGCGACACCGTTCACCGCCGAACTCGTCCTGCGCAAGCTGGAAGAGGCGGATCTGACCGAAGCGGTCGAACTGCATGTCATCGATCACCTCGATGAATTTACGCCAGGCGGGGAGGGGCCTTTCAAGGTTCGCTACGTCCCGCTCGCCCACTCGATTGCCGAGGGTAACGCCGTGTTGATCGATACGCCTTACGGGCGGGTCTTCCACACTGGTGACTGGAAGCTCGATGACGATCCGCAAATCGGTGAGCCTAGCACGCCCGAGGAGCTGAGCGAGATCGGCGACGGGGGTGTTCTCGCGCTCGTCTGCGATTCCACCAATGTCTTCAACCCGGAGCCTTCGGGTTCCGAAGGGGCGGTCAGGCTCGCTCTCGATACCGAGATTGCGCGGCACAGCGGCAAGCGGGTTCTGGTGACCACGTTTGCCTCGAACGTCGCCCGACTTCAGACGCTGGGGCAGGTCGCCAAGGAAACCGGCCGCCAGCTTTGCGTTGCCGGCCGTTCGCTCGACCGCATCATCGCTGTGGCCAAGGACAACGGCTACCTTCAGAACTTCCCCGAGACCGTCGATTTCGACACCGCCATGCGCCTGCCGCGCGGCGATGTCCTGATCATCGCCACCGGCGGTCAGGGCGAACCGCGTGCCGCGCTGGCCCGTATCGCCTCGGAATCGCATCCGCTCGAACTCGACAAGGGCGACGTCGTTCTCTTTTCGAGCCGCCAGATTCCGGGTAACGAGCTACAGATCGGTCGCATCATGAACCAGCTGGCCGAGCGCGAGATCAAGATCGTGACCGACCGTCATGAACTGATCCACGTTTCCGGCCATCCGGGGCGTCCCGAATTGGAAGCACTCTATTCGTGGCTGCGGCCTGAAGTGCTCGTGCCGGTGCACGGCGAAGTGCGTCACATGCGCGAGCAGGCCAAGGTCGGCGCAGAGGCGGGCATTCCATCGCGAGTGTTCCAGAAGAACGGCGACATCGTGCGCCTTGCGCCGGGCAAGCCGGGCAAGATCGGCGAGACACGCACCGGGCGCCTTGTGCTCGACGGCGACATCATCGTGCCCGCCGATGGCGAGACGATTGTCGAGCGTCGTCGCCTTTCGCATAATGGCCATATCGTGGTGACCCTCCCGCCCGAAGTTTCGAAGGCTGACCCGATCATTCTACCTATCGGGTTGCCGTTGGACGAGGACGGGGCGGATTTCATTGCCGAGGCACAGGAAGACTTGTCCAAGGCCGTCAAACGGCTGAAGGGCGGACGCACGAAGGACCGCGATGCGGTTCATGAAGCAGTCCGGCTCGCTGTAAGGCGTGCGGCACGGCGCTGGTCGGGCAAGAACCCGCAAGTGACCGTGCAGGATTTCGACTAGGAGTTTGAACGATGCAGTGGACCTCGGTCCTTGCGATCTACCTGCTGTTCTGGGTGATGAGCGCGTTTATCGTCATGCCCTTCGGCATCCGAACGCACCGCGAGGCGGGTGAGGCACTGGTGCCCGGCCAGGCCGATTCCGCACCCAGCAACTTTCGCCCCGGCCGCGTCGCCGTACGTGCGACGATCCTTGCGGCAATCCTATGCGCGCTGTTCTACGCCAATTACGTCAACGGCTGGATCACTGTCGCCGATCTGAACTTCATCCACCCTCCGGAAGAGATCGTGGAAGAACAGATCTGGATGCGCGAAACCGCGAACGACTGAATGCCCGCGCTTAGCGGCGCAGGCGTTCGATCGCCTGCGCCAGCGCGACGTAGAGCTTGCCCATATCCGACGACAGCACCGTCACCGCCAGCGAATTGCCTTCGCGGGTGGCGAGCAGGTTGCGCAGCATGGCCTCGAAGTCGTGGATGTAACGGTTCACGTGTTCGCGGAACTCTTCCTCGGCTTCGTAATGCTCGACGATGTGCTTGGCATCGCCGGAATCGATCAGGCGCACTGCGCGGCGGGTAAAGATGCCGCGCTCACCCTTCAGATAGGCCTGCCATGACGCCTCGCTGACTTCGGCAGACAGGACCTTGTCGATGTCGATCGCGGTCGAGTTGAGCGATTCGGTGATCTGCGAGACGCGGCGAGCGAAGTGATCGTCGATGTCTTCTTCGGCACGCTGGCGCGCAGCGACGATGCGGGCTTCGAGGTGTCCGGTAATCTCGTCGACACGGCCAAGTTGTTCGCGCAGTTCGGCAGCGGCTTCGCGTGCGGCCTCGGTCGCCTTGCTGACGGCGGTGTCGAGCCCTTCGAGCGCATCGCTGGTGCTTTCGCGCAGGGCTTCGGTGACGACGATGCCGCTTTCCTTGGCCAGCTTCTCCGCAATCGAGCGGACGGCGTCGGACGAAGTGCCTTCGATGTTGGCAACGGCCTCGCGGCTAGCCTCGGCAAGACGCGCGATCGCGCCGTTGAGCGTGGCCTCGGCAGCGGTCGCCATGGCTTCGCTGTCCGCACGCGCCTGCGAAAGCGTTTCGCGCAAGTCGCCAAGCTGGGTCGCATGAGCCGAACCGCGTTCATGCAGGGTGTCATGCAGCCCCTCGATCTCGGCAAGGGCGGAGCGGGTAGTCTCGCGCGTCGTGTCGACGGCGCGGCCAAGATCTTCCCCACGTTCCCCGGCTTGGGCGAGCATGAGGCGCATGGCTTCGATCCGGCCCGTCACATCGTCGAGGCGGCCTTCGGCTTCCGATAGCGCGCCAGGCAGTGCCTCGCGCGTGTGACGCGAACTTGCCTCGATCAGTTCGAGCAGGCGTACCGAACTGTCGGTCAGGCCGAGGATGGCGGTGTCCGTACCTGCCAGTGCCTCGCGGCTTGCAGTCAGCTTTTCCGAGAGAGTGTTGAGACCGTTGACGATGGCCTGCTCTGCCTCGCGGCCCTGTCCGGCTGCGGCATCCATGCGCGAGCCGTAGTCGCCAAGCTGGTCGGCAATACGCTGGGCGTGGCGGCCAAGCGCTTCGGTCGCTTCGAGATGGCGGGCGCGGCGGGCTTCGAACTCGTCGTCGAACTGGACCAGCAGGTCCTGCAACTTGCCCGAGAGATCGCGGCCCGCTTCCTCGTGCCGTTCGCGGCGTTCGGTAAGCTGGCGGTCGAGTTCGGCCAGTTCGTCGGCATAGCCTTCCGCCAGTTCGCGTGCCGCGTCGCGGCTGTGTGTACGGCGGCGGGCGATCTCGCTATCGAGCGCATCGAGCGCGGTGCGCAGGCATTCCGACATGAGCGACGCGGCTTCGCGTCCGCGTTCCTCGCGAATCTCGATCTCCCCGTCGAGCGAGGTGAGTGCGGTCGCAACGCCGGTCGTCATCGCGCGGCCAGCTTCCTCGCCGCGTTGCGCACGCTGCGCGATTTCTTCATCGAGCGATGCGAGGGTCGAAGTGATGCGGGCGGCCAGGGCATGGCTCTGCTGTTCGCCGCGTTCGCTACGGGCGTCGATCTGCGCATCGAGGCGGGCGAGGGCTTCGCCGATCTTTTCTGCCAGAATTCGGCTCGTTTCCTCACCCCGGGCAACGCGTTCCTGAATGCCGGTGTCGAGCTGAGCGAATGTCGACGCCAGTTCCTCCACCAGTGCGCGGCTTGCTTGCGCGCCGCGGACACGGCGGGCCTCAATCTCGCTATCGAGCCCTGCGACAAGTGCGGAGAGACGTTCGGCAATCCCGCGGTTGGCGTCTTCGCTCTTGGCGTAGCGCTCCTCGATCTCGGTATCGAGCGTTTCGCCCTGACGGCGCAGGTCACCGTTGAGGCGGCTGATTTCGGACGACAGGGCAGCAACGCGCGCACCTGCGGCGTCCAGCGCTTCTGCGGAATTGTTGTCGAGTTGCGTGAACAGCGCGCGAGCATCGCTCTCGATCACGGCGATACGGTCGCGCCAGCCGTCGATCGCGCCGGTCTCGCCGCTCTTCAGGCGTTCGCCAAGGTCATCGGCGTCGGTTTCCAGCGTCGAAAGGCGCTCGCGCAGCGACTTGAGGGCGAAACCCTCTGCCTCGGCCAGCTTTCCGCGCGTGCTTTCCAGCATACCTTCAAGATCGTCCGCCCGCTTGCGCACGGCGGCGAGCGCGGCAATTTCCTGCTCGTCCATGCGTTCGCGAAGGGCCGCACCCTCGGCGTCGAGCGCTTCGAAGCGGTCCTTGGCGATCTGGCCGAGTTGTTCGGCGCAGCGATTGAATTCGCCCAGAACGTCGTTCACGCGTTCGCGCATCGCGTCGACCTTGAGCGTGCTGGCCTCGCCCGCCTCTCCGATCTTGCCAAAGCCTTCGGACAGACGCTCAAGCTGCGCACTCGCGCCCTGTCCGGCCTGTCCGATGTTGTTGGTGAGGTCGCGGGTTGCGTTGGTCACGACGGGAAGCTGACCGCGCAGCTTCTCCATGTTTTCCAGCGCAGCGGTGCTGACGGTCTGCAAACGGTCGACGCGTTCGGAATTGTCCGAAATCAGCGCCTCTAGCTTGTTCGCGCTTTCGCCAAGGCGTTCGCTGGCGATACGGCCAAGCGCCTCGAGGTCGCGGCCCTGTGCAATGATGAACTCGCGCGCGATGCTCAGTTCCGAGTTTACGTGGCCGAGCCGATCTTCAAGCGCGGCGGATTCGGCGCGAAGGCTGGCGGCGGCGTCGGCAAAGCGTCCGGCCTCGACCCGGCTGTGGCGCATGGCCAGCATCCAGAGCGTGACGACGAGTGCGGCAGGCATGGCCCACTGTGCAAGCAGGGCAGTCCATTCGCTGGGCGTCGATCCTGACAAGATTGCGGCCTGGTTGGCCCACCCGAAGAATGCAGTCCATGCGATCAAGACGACAGCGCCGATAGCAGGGACGATCCAGGCGAGATTGCGGGTCCGGACCGGTTCTTCGTACCAGTCCTCGCTTGCCGAGTACTCCTCTTCGATCGGTGCGGTTTCCGCCTCGACCGTTTCCACGAATTCTTCTTCGCTGCCCTGTCCGCCGAAGGGGACGATGTTCCGCCGCTTTGTCATGGCGTATGACTAACACCGAATGAACGCGCGCGCACGCGTGAAATGACCCGTTTTCCCCCGTGTCATCCACGGTTTTCCGAGGGTTAGGAACAATCCCCCTGTCCCGTCTTGCAGAGCGGCGCAGGGCGATCCATGAACCGTGCTGGAACTCGATAGCGAACGAGCTGCCCGGACCGATCTGGCAGCACAGGGGCCAAGACACTTGCGAATTGCCGTACTTTCCATGCTGGAGCCGCTGGCCGTCGACGGGCTGCTGACGCGTGCCGGATTGCGCGTGGGCGGACAAACCGTCGTCGAACGTCAGCTGGAACTGGCCCAGGCGACAGGCGTGCAACGGATACTCCTGCTTGCGGACAGGCGGGCAGTTGGCCTCGACGAACTTGTCGCATTGGCCGGCGAAATGAAGCTGGAAGCACGGGTCATCGCCGATGCTCCCGCGCTCTGTTCCGAAGTGACGGCGGCGGACGAACTCGTCGTATTCGGCGATGCGCTGCTGGCGGATCCGGTGTTGGCCGTTCCGCTATTGAAGCAGTCCGGCATCGCGACGCTTCCGGTGAAAGAAGGGCTTGAGGCCGGTTTTGAGCGAATCGACGCCGAACTCGCCTGGGGCGGCATTCTTGTCATTCCCGGCGCTTTGGCCGAGCGGCTTCGCCAGTTGCCGCGCGATTGCGATGTCGCGTCTTCGCTTCTGCGGATTGCCCTTATGGCCGGCGTTACGCAGCGGCCGGTCGATCCGCAGGCGCTGCCCGACAGGCGCTGGGTCATCGTGCGGAGCGAAACAGAGGGGCAGGCTATCGAGGCACACCGTTTGCGCCTCAGCCTTACCGAAGCGCGCGGCAAGACGCCCGGTGCCAAGCTTGCAAGCCTTATCGTCGGTAAATTCGGCAATCGCCTGTTCGAGGCGGATCGGTCGGCTATCCTCGTGTGGTGGGCTGCGATCCTGCCAGCCGCTGCAGCCGTGGCCCTGGCAGGGTTCGCGATGTTCGCGGCGGCTTTCTTCGCGGTAGCAGTGACATGGCTGGTCGTGCGCGGCGCAATTATCCTCGACAAGGCGGAGCGGCAGGGGCGTATCGATGCGGCCATGCCGGACCGGCGGCCGGTAATCGTGCATCTCGCCATCGACCTGCTCCTTCTGGTGGTTCTGGCACTGGCGCTGACCGGCTGGATCGAGGGCGAAAGGCTTGGCGCACTCGGGCCGTGGTTCGTATCGACCGTTTTCGTCTGCCTTGTCCGCATTGGAGCAGTGCTTTTCCCGGTCCCCCACGCACGTCCCTTCTTCGAGGACAGGGGGACACAGTGTGTCGTACTGGGGCTGGCCGTTCTTGCCGGTTGGACGGCGCCGATTGTCATGGCAGTGTCGATGGCTGTCATGGCCGGGTGGGCGGCATTTGTGACATTCCGCGCGAATCACGTGACAAGATAACGCGGCTTTAACCATGGGGTGTTAGTCCGTTCGCATGGGTGAACTGGAAAAGGCCACGGGCCTACAATCAGTTATGCGGGTTGAGCTGAAGCGGGGCGACCGCGTTCTCGGCGCGCGCGGCGTTGTCTTGCGTCAACTGATCGCGACCGAGGACCGCTCCATGTTCAGCGATGCGATCGTCGCTCGCGTGCGCGGAATGGCCGAAGATCTGGCTCGTCAGGTCGGTTACAAACTGGCGCAGGCGGCGGGTGAGCGCGATCCGCGCGGGTGGGCCAATTCGATCACGGAGCCGCTTTCGGGCGCTCTGATCGACGAACCTGTCATTGTCGATCACCTCCATTCGATTGCCCTTGAATGGCAACTTACCGAATCCATGCAGCGCCGCGCAGGTGTCGATCCCGCGCTTTCGCCGCTGCTTCAGGCGCTGATCGGCGCGGACGATCCGACCAGTTCGGCGCTTGCGATGGACCTTCTGACTTCGCAGGCAGCCTTTGCGCGGCATCAGCAGCGCATGAGCCTGCCGGTCAACGAACTTCCCGCAGAAGTGCTTCATTCGCTGCTCGAAACGCTGCGCCACGCGGTTGCCGGCGATCTTGCCTATGAGGCGCACGCGCGGAACACCGAACACGCGATCCGCGAGGGTTACGACGAATCCCAGTGCCGCATCTCGCTGGCCAACCGGCTGGTCGGCGCTCTGGGGGCAGGGGCCTTTGCCGCCCTGTCGATCACCCATGCAGGCGTTCCGGTATTCCTGTCGGCGCTGGCCGCGGCAACGGGCGATTCCCGAGATACCGTGGCCGTTGCGACGAGTGAGAGCCAGCTTGCCCGCCTTGCCCTGTCGCTGCGCGCGGCAGGCCTTGGCGACCGCGAGATCGAGCGCGAGTTCTACGCCATCCACCCCGAGATCACACTTCCCGAAGGCTTCGGACGCTTGCAGGGCGGCGACGCCCGTGCTCTGCTGACGGGGCAAGGGGTATCGGACAATGTCAGGGGCTGAAGCCATCACCGAGACGGCAGCGGTCGAACCGCTGATCGCGCGCAGCGATGCGGCGGACCGTCTCGTCGTGGCTGATGGCCCGCTGGCCGAAATGCAACTGGCCTGCGGTGGTGAAATCCCGGGCTTGATTGCCGCACCGAGCCTGCTTGAACTGGTCCGCAAATCGCGCGGTTTCGGTATGAAACTGGGGCGGCCGCTGGTCATGCGGCACAGCGAGGGAAGCCTCGAAGGCTGGGCCGAAGTCGAGCCTGATGGCGAAGGCTGCTCGATCCGCTTGTCCGACTGGCAGCAGACCAGCCACTGCACGGGCAGCGGTAATGGAGAGGCGACTCGCCTCGCGGTCGAGAATTTGTTGGCCGAAGGCGTGGTCTGGCTGGACGAAGGACAGCGTGTGGTCGCTGTAGAGAGCCAGGCGGCAGATCTGGCCCCACTGGTCGGGCAGGCGCGCGTGATGCGGGGGCAGCACTGGACGGGTCTTTTCGACTTTTCCGGTCACGATTCCGGCACGCCGCCGATTTGGCAGGCGCGCAGCGGCATGACTGTGCGGATCGCCGGCTCTTCGCGGGAATGGCACTTGCTGCTTGCTTCGGCCAATGTCGGTTTCCAGCTGCTTCTCCGCCCGGTTAGCGAGAACGAGTACGAGACCGAGGAAACCGACCTGCTTCCGCCGAACCTGCTTGGCGATGAATTGGCCCCGGCGATGCGTAATCCGGTGGCACGGATCATCCGTCAGGCCGAGGCGATCCGAGACAGATTGGCGGGTCCGCTACCGGCGGAATACCGCGAATATGCGCTCGACATGGTCAATGCGGGACGCCACCTCGGCGAACTTGCAGATGATCTTGGCGATGCCGAAGCGATAGAGCACGGAACGATCGCTATTTTCGCCGAACCTGTCGTCGTTTCGGATGTTGCGGAGATCGTTTGCCGCTTGCTTCAGGTGCGCGCCGATGCACGCTCGGTGACGTTTGAGCTGTCTAACAGCGATGCGGTTGCCATGGCGGATCGAAAGCGGGTGACGCAGATCCTGCTCAATATTGTTGGAAACGCGATTAGCTACGGCCCCGAAGGCGGGCGCATTGCGGTCGATATCGGGCGCAACGGCGTGAACGTCGTCGTTTCGGTCACGGACGAGGGCGAGAGCCTGTCTGCCGAGGAATTCATCCGCATGTTCGACAAGTTCGAACGGCTTGGCCGTAGCGGCGATGGTGGAAGCGGGCTGGGCCTCTACATCGCGCTGATGCTTGCCCGCGCGATGGGCGGTGACCTTGAAGGTTCGACCGGCGAGGGTGGCGGCAATCGCTTCACCCTGACGCTTCCCTCCGTTTAATTCCTTGGCCCGCGATTGCGGGTCAGCCAGATCAGCAGCAATCCGGCGCCAGCGGCAATCACGCCGTAAGTGGCCCATTCTTTTTCGCCGAGCATAAAGCTTTCGGCAGGCCACATGACGAGGCCCAAGCCCTGGAGAGTCCAGAGCATTCCGGAAAGAAAAAGGGCGACGCCGAAGATCCTGATGAGGAGTTTCGGCATCGCCCTGATCCTTACCTGTCAGCCGTTCAGCGCTTGTCGAACGGGACGTAGTCGCGCTGCGTCGGGCCGGTGTAAAGCTGACGCGGACGACCGATGCGCTGTGCGGGATCGGAGATCATTTCGTTCCACTGCGCGACCCAGCCGACGGTGCGGGCAAGGGCGAAGAGCGCGGTGAACATCGTGGTCGGGAAGCCGATCGCCGAAAGGATGACGCCCGAGTAGAAGTCGACGTTCGGGAAGAGCTTCTTCTCGACGAAGTAGTCGTCGTTGAGAGCCATTTCTTCCAGCTGAAGCGCGACTTCGAAGACCGGGTCGTTGACCTTGAGCGCGTCGAAAACCTCGCGAACGGTCTTCTGCATGACGGTCGCGCGCGGGTCGTAGTTCTTGTAGACGCGGTGGCCGAAGCCCATCAGGCGGAACGGATCGTCCTTGTTCTTCGCGCGTGCGATGTACTCGGGGATACGCTCCGGACGGCCGATTTCCTGCAGCATGTTGAGAGCCGCTTCGTTCGCGCCGCCGTGAGCCGGACCCCACAGGCAGGCAATGCCGGCCGCGATGCAAGCAAACGGGTTCGCGCCCGACGAACCTGCAAGACGCACGGTTGAGGTCGAGGCATTCTGTTCGTGGTCGGCGTGAAGGATGAAGATACGGTCCATCGCCTTTTCGACAGCCGGGATCACTTCGTATTCTTCCGCCGGCACGCCGAAGGTCATGCGCAGGAAGTTGCCGGTGTAGCTCAGCGAGTTGTCCGGATAGAGGAAGGGCTGACCGATCGAGTACTTGTAGGCCATGGCCGCGATCGTCGGCATCTTGGCGATCAGGCGGTGCGAGCTGATCTTGCGGTGCTCGGGATCGGAGATGTCGGTGCTGTCGTGATAAAACGCCGAAAGCGCGCCAACGATACCGCACATGATGGCCATCGGGTGGGCGTCACGGCGGAAGCCCTGATAGAAGCCGCGCAGCTGATCATGCAGCATGGTGTGGCGGCTGATGGTGTAGGTGAAGTTGTCGTATTCGTCCGTGCTGGGCAGTTCGCCGTTCAGCAGGAGATAGGCGACTTCCATGAAGCTGGAGTTTTCAGCCAGCTGGCCGATCGGGTAACCGCGGTGGAGAAGGACGCCTTCTTCGCCGTCGATGTAGGTCAGGCCGGAATCGCAGCTCGCCGTCGAGGTAAAGCCCGGGTCGTACGTGAACATACCCGACTTGCCGTAAAGCTTGCCGATGTCGACGACATCGGGGCCGATCGTCCCGCTCTTGACGGGAAATTCGTATTCGCCGCCCCCGGCGTTCAGCTTCGCCATGTTGTCAGCCACTACTCTGCCTCCATTACGTTAATTGGCTACCGCGCCGTCCGCCTTTGCCGCGTCGGTTGCCTGTGCGTCTATACGCGCCAGGCTCTCGTCGCGTCCAAGAAGAACGAGCACGTCGAAAATTCCAGGTGATGTCGCTTGACCGGTCAGCGCCGCACGAAGCGGCTGTGCCAGCTTGCCGAGCCCGAGTTCGCGCTCCTCCGCCATCGCCTTGAGTTCCGTTTCGAGCTGCTCGCTAGTCCAATCTGAACCAGCTTTCAACTTTTCGGAGATTTCACCGAGCAACGCGCGGGCATCGTCGGTGAGAAGCTTTTCCGCCTTCTCGTCCATGGGAAGCGGACGCTGACGGAACAGGAATAGGGCGCCTGCCGCCAGTTCGTCGAGATCCTTGGCGCGCGCCTTCAAAGAGGGCATCGCCTCGACCAGCACAGCCATGTGCCTGTCGGCATCGAAAGCGGGTTCCAGCTTTGCAATGCGCGGTGCAACGAGTTCTGCCAGACGGGCATCGTCGGCTTCGCGAATGTACTGACCGTTCATGTTGGCCAGCTTCTTGAAGTCGAAGCGCGACGCGCTTTTGCCGACGGCGGGCAGGTCGAAGAACTCGATCGCCTCGTCGATGGTGAAGAATTCCTGGTCGCCGTGGCCCCAGCCAAGCCGCAGCAGGTAGTTCACGACCGCTTCGGGCAGAAGGCCAAGCTCGTCGCGATAGGCATCGACGCCCATCGCGCCGTGGCGCTTGGAAAGCTTGGCGCCGTCGGCGCCGTGGATCAACGGGATGTGCGCATAAACCGGCTCTTCCCAGCCGCCCTCGATCTCCTGCATCGCCTTGTAGATCGGCAACTGCCGGAAAGCGTTGTTCAGGTGATCGTCGCCGCGAATGACGTGCGTGACACCCATGTCGTGATCGTCGACCACGACCGCCAGCATATAGGTCGGCGTGCCGTCAGAACGCAGCAGGATGTAATCGTCGATCTCGACATTCTTGACCTTCACGCGGCCCTGAACCGCATCCTCGATCACGGTCTCGCCGCCGGTCGGCGTCTTGAGGCGTACGACATAGGGCGCGCCTTCGGGCGCCTCTGACGGGTCGCGATCGCGCCAGCGGCCGTCGTAACGCATGGGCTGCTTGTTGGCGCGCTGTTCGGCCCGCATCGCTTCCAGTTCTTCGGCCGTGGCGAAACACTTGTAGGCGAAACCGGCGTCGAGCAGCATGTGCGCGACCTCGGCATGGCGTTCGGCCTGCGCGGACTGGAAAACCGGAGCCTCGTCATAATCGAAGCCGAGCCAGTTCAGCCCGTCGAGAATCGCGTCGATCGCTTCCTGGGTGGAGCGGGCGCGGTCGGTATCTTCGATACGAAGCAGTGCCTTGCCGCCGAAATGACGCGCATAGAGCCAGTTGAACAGCGCGGTACGTGCGCCGCCGATGTGCAGGAATCCCGTGGGAGAAGGCGCGAAACGGGTGACAACCGGGCGCTGGGCGTCGTTCGCGCCGTTGCCTTCCGCTGCCGAACCGCTTGCCATATTGCCTTGTTTCCTTTCAATAATGTCCGGGAGGGGCCGCAGACGGGGGAACGGCAAGACATGACAGGTGATGTCGCCATTCCGGTCGCGGATGGGGCACCAGATCGGGCCCCGCCACCTTCGCAGGTGCGGCAATGGGGAAGGTTGCGCGATTTGTCCAGTCTCCGATGGGTTGAAACGGCCCTTGGGACGCGACAGTTCGAAAAGATGCCGTGGCTTGCTGCTGCGATGCTGGTCGGAATTCTTGCGTGGTACGGCCTACTGTCGCCTGGCGAATGGCTTGTTTTTCTGGGGCTTTGCGGTCTGGCGGCAGCATTTTCTCTGCTCGCTTTGGATGAAGAGACCTATCCTTTTGTTCGGGCGGCTATCGTGTCGCTGGCGCTGATGATGGCGGCAGGTCTGCTGATCGCCTGGGCGCGCTCCACGCTGATTGGTACTCCGCCGATCGGGCGGCCGATGGTCAGTGAAATGACGGTGCGAGTTCTGGAACGCGACGACGCGGCCCGGGAGAGAAGCGCGCGGATCCTGGTTTCGACGCGTGAGGCGACCGGAGAGCCGATCAGGGCTCGCGTGACAGTGCCGGAGGAATACGACCTTCCGGCCATCGCGCCAGGCGCGCTCTTGCGGATGCGGATCAGGCTGATACCGCCATCGCGCGCGGTTGCGCCCGGTGGATATGACTACGCCAGGACTGCCTGGTTCGAAGGCGTGTCGGCAACCGGTTCGGTAATGTCGGATGTGGAGGTGTTCGAACAACCGAGAGACCGTAGCAAGTCGACTTTGCGTTCCGATCTTCATGATCTTGTCCTGCATCGGATCGACGAGGGCGGGGCAGCCGGTATTGCGGCAACCCTTGTCTCTGGCGATCGATCGGCCATCGCCGAACCTGATGCAGAAGCCATGCGGAATGCGGGCATGGCGCACCTCTTGTCGATCAGCGGCCTTCACGTCGGGGCGGTGATCGGTGTCGTCTGGTTCGTCAGCCTGCGATTGCTGGCTTTGTGGCCGGCGCTTGCGCTGCGCCTCCCTCTTCCTTTCGTTGCATCTGGGGCAGGGGCGTTTGCTGGTATTGGCTACACTCTTTTGACCGGGGCTGCCTTGCCGACTGTCAGGGCCTGTATCGCGGCACTTCTCGTTTTGGCCGCTATAGCTTTGGGCCGGCAAGCGTTGTCGATGCGGCTCGTGGCGATCGCAGCGATCGTGGTCATGCTTTTCTGGCCAGAGGCAGTTGTTGGCGCGAGCTTTCAATTGAGCTTCGCAGCAGTCATCGCGATCGTCGCATTTCACAATTGCGCCCCTGTGGCGCGGTTTCGAAAGGCTGGCCGCGACTTGGCTTGGCCACGACGCATATTACGTCATGCCTTTCTGCTGTTCCTGACTGGCCTTGTAATCGAGCTGAGCCTGCTCCCGATCGTCTTGATGCACTTTCACAAGGCGGGACTATATGGTGCGGCCGCTAATCTGTTCGCCATTCCGCTGACCACGCTCGTCGTAATGCCGATGTTGGGCCTTTCCTTACTGCTCGAAGGGCTCGACATTGGGGCGCCTGCATGGTCAATGACCGCGATTGCGGCCGACTGGTTGCTCAAGATCGCTCACGTCACGTCGAATGCGGCAGGCTCGGTCAAGTTATCGCCGATGGTGCCGACCTGGCTTGTCCTGTTCATTGCGGCCAGTGCCCTCTGGTTGGCATTCTGGAGCGGTAGGATGCGCCTGCTCGGCGTTCCAGGCATGGTCCTTGGCTTGTCTGTACTACTTGCTTTGTCCCCTCCCGATATGATCGTGGCGGGAAGCGGCCGACAGGTGGTGATCACAAAAGACAGACATTCTTACTGGCTGAGGCCGCAAGAGAGCTTCGAAAGCGATAGGCTTCTCGAACTCACCGGTAACGCTGTCATTTCCGACCATCATGACGAGGGCAAATCGGAGCGCCGGATTCACCAATTTCCCGAAGCAGTCTGCAACGACGCGTTTTGCAGGATCAGCGCGGACCGCGGAACGGAGATCCTGATCGGAAGCGGGCGGGTTTATGCCGAACCCAGCGAACTGGCCCAGGCCTGCGCCGCCAGCGACATCGTGATCGCGGAAAATGCTTTACCGGACCGTTGTGAGCCCAAGTGGCTCAAACTGGACGGGAGGACTTTGTCCCGAAGGGGCGGGGCGGCGATCGATTTCGATGCGCGAGTGGTCAGCTACGTACGCCCCGCCGGGGACGCTCACGGTTGGTAAGGCGTGTGCGGCTACTTAATGATAACGGCGCAGAAGGCCTGCAAGACGTCCCTGAACCTGCACTTCGTTGGCGGCGTAGACTTGCGGTTCGTAAGCCGCATTGGCCGGATCTAGACGAACCATTTTGCCCTCACGATGCAGGTATTTCAGCGTCGCCTCTTCCCCGCGGACGAGCGCCACGATGATCTCACCATCGCGGGCGACGTCGGTCTTGCGAACAAGGGCGAAATCGCCATCGAAAATCCCGGCCTCGACCATGGAGTCGCCTGACACCTCGAGCGCGTAATGTTCGCCCGATCCCAGAAGAGCTGCCGGAACTGGCAGGGTCTGACTATCTTCAAGCGCTTCTATCGGCACACCGGCCGCGATCCGGCCGTGCAGCGGAATCTCGATCACGTCGTTGGCCGGGGCCGGAGCGGGAGGTGCCTTTGCCTTAGGCATCTCCACGACGTTCGACGGAACCGGCCGGGCCGAGCCACTGACATCGTCAGGCTGTCGCAGGATTTCCAGAGCGCGCGCCCGGTTGGGCAGGCGGCGAATGAAGCCGCGTTCCTCAAGCGCCGAGATAAGCCGGTGCACGCCCGACTTCGACTTTAGGTCGAGCGCTTCCTTCATCTCTTCAAACGAGGGAGAGATGCCCGATTCCTCGAGCCTGCGCTGAATGAACAGGAGCAATTCGTGTTGCTTGCGGGTGAGCATGACCTGATCCCTTATTCGCCGTTCTATCGTGAACGAATAAGGAACAATTAGAAAACAAAGTTAGTCCCGTCAAGCGGGCGACTTATCCGATGCGGATAAATTGAATTTCGGTTCCTGCACATGCGGCTTTGCTGAAAGGCGCGCGAAAAATCAGCGCATCGGCCCGGGCCAAGGGCAGCAATGCTCCGCTGTCCTGTACACTGACCGGCTCGACACCATCGTGCTTCTGTGTTGCTCTCAGGAACTCTGCCCGTTTCCCCGTCGAAGGAAGGTCCGACAGCACCCTTGCAATCGAGTAGGTTGGCAGCGCTCTGGAGGCCCCCAGCAGGGCTCGCACGAAGGGCAGGGCGAACAGATGTGCCGTGACGAAACTGGAAACTGGATTGCCGGGAAGGCCGATAATCGTCTGGTCGCCGCGCTGTCCGACCATGATCGGCTTGCCGGGCTTCATGGCGACGCTCCAAAAGTCGAGCGCCGCACCGACTTTCTCAAGAGCAGGGCGCATCAGATCGTGATCTCCGACTGATGCACCGCCGCTGGTGACGATCAGGTCGGCGTCCCTTGCACTCTCCAAGGTCGCGACAATAGTTTCGAGATCATCCGGAACCGGTCCTGCAAGCGTAACGTCGCAAGGCATCACTGACAGCAAAGCGCAAAGCATCGGTCCATTGCTGGCCGGGATCTGCCCGTCAACAAGCGGATCGCCGGCGGCGACAAGCTCATCGCCGCTGTCGATGACCACGATCTTGGGCTTTCGGAAGACCGGTAGCTTTGCGTACCCGCTGCTGATGGCGAGTGCGAGTGCTGCGGGTGTCACCTTCGCACCGGCGTGAAGAACCTCGGCTCCCTCCTCGAAGTCCAATCCTCGTTGCCGGACATGGCGGCCGAGTGGGCTCGGCGGCTCTCCGTGGAAGGACAACGTGGTCCCGTCAACCGTACAGTCCTCTTGCACTACAACCATGTCGGAGCCTTGAGGAAGAATTGCTCCGGTAGAAATGCGGGCAGCCTCACTGGCTTCCACCGCGACATGTGCCGGATGGCCAGCCGCGCTTTCGCCGATCACTTTCCACGGGCCTGGCATATCGGCCTGGCGTACGGCCCAGCCATCCATCGCGGAGAGGGGGTATGCAGGCTGCGTGCGCAGCGCGGGAAGGGGGCTGGCAAGGTAGCGGTTCAGCGCATCTGCGACTGGCACCGTCTCGACTTCGCCCGGTTTGACTAGCGCGAGGAGTCGCTCCTGCGCATCTTCCAGCGCGAGAAGTGGCTTCAAAGCTCTAGGTCCTCGTAACCTTGCGCGCGCCACCGGCCTGACTTGCCGCCATCCTTGGCGATCACGCGAATGTCGCCGATTACCATGGACTTGTCGATCGCCTTGGCCATGTCATAGATTGTGAGAAGTGCCACGGAAGTCGCTGTTATTGCTTCCATTTCGACGCCAGTCTTTGCGGACAGCGCAGCCGTGGCGGTGGCGCTGATTGCACCGTCTTCGAAACCGAAATCGATCGATACGCTGTCGAGCCCAAGCGGATGGCAAAGCGGTATCAATTCGCCTGTCCGCTTTGCCGCCATGATGCCCGCGATGCGCGCCGTGGCGAGTACGTCGCCTTTCTTGACCAGACCGTCACGGATCGCGTTGAGGGCCTTAGCGGACATCGTGATCTTGCCGGTTGCGACCGCTATCCGGCGGGTGACCTGCTTCGCGCCCACGTCGACCATGCGGGCGGCACCGTCTTCATCGAGATGGGTCAGGCTGCTCACTACGCGCTGGCCTTGCCAGTCAGCAGGTTTCGTGTGGCGCTTTCGACGTCGGCCTGCCGCATGAGGCTTTCGCCGACGAGGAACGTGCGTACACCGTGGGCGGCCAGACGCTCGCAATCGGAGTGGCTGTTGATCCCGCTTTCGCCCACCAGCAGCGACCCTTCGGGCGCGAGCGGGGCGAGGCGTTCGGTATTGGCCAGATCAGTGACGAACGTCCGAAGATCGCGGTTGTTGACACCGATGAGGCGCGACTTGAGCCGCGCTGCGCGCTCCATCTCGATCTCGTCGTGAACCTCGACGAGGACATCCATGCCGCGTTCGATGGCCGCAGCCTCGATCTCGGCCATCTGGGCGTCCGCAAGTGCAGCGACGATGATCAGGATTGCGTCCGCCCCGATCGAGCGGGCTTCCGCGACCTGCCAGGGATCGACCATGAAATCTTTGCGTAGCACCGGAAGGGTGCAGGCCTTGCGGGCGGCGAGCAGGTAATCCTCGTGCCCCTGGAAATAGGGTGCATCGGTCAGGACCGAGAGACAGGTCGCCCCGCCAGCAGCGTAGTCGCGTGCGTGGTTTTCAGGATTGAAATCCTCTCGGATCAATCCCTTGGAAGGCGAAGCTCGCTTGATTTCTGCGATCAGGCCGAAGCCCGTTGCAGATGCCTCGCGCAGGCGCGCCTCGAACCCGCGGACCGGTTCGCGCGCCAGTTCGGCGGCTTCGAGATCGGCCAGCGAGAACTTCGCCTTGCGCTCGGCGACTTCACCACGCTTGGTGTCGCAAATCTCGATAAGCTTGTTGGGTGCCGTCATGCCAGCCTTCATGCCTTGACCGTGGCGATCCAGCAATCGAGCAGCGCCTTCGCCAGCCCCTTGTCGATCACTTCGCCCGCTTCTTCGGCGCCCGATGCCAGATCATCCGCTTCGCCCGCCAGCCACAGGGCAGCAGCGGAATTGAGCACGACCGCATCGCGGTAGGCCCCCGTTTCGCCCATGAGCAGACGGCGCAGAGCATCTGCATTGTATTCGGGATCTCCGCCCTTGATCGCGTCCAGCGAATGCGCGGGAAGGCCCGCATCGCCTGGCGACAATTCGGCAGGAACGTCGATGCCGATGCCTTCGATGCGCGTCGGGCCAGCGATCGACATTTCGTCGAGGCCTTCCATGCCCGAGACGACCAGCGCCCGCTCGGTCCCGAGGAGGCGCATCGCCTCTGCATAGAGCGGCACGAGGTCGGGGCTGGCCACACCGACAAGCTGGCGCTTGACACCTGCCGGATTGGCAAGCGGTCCGGTCAGGTTGAAAATCGTGCGCCGTCCCAGCGACTTGCGGATCGGGGCGATGCGGGCAAGTGCCGGGTGGTGCGACTGCGCAAAGAGGAATGCGATGCCTAGATCGGGCAGCGTTTCTTCCGCCTTGATCCCGGCGCGCGCAAGGTCGAGACCCAACGTTTCGAGCGTATCAGCACCGCCAGCCTTGCTGGAGGCGGCGCGATTGCCGTGCTTGGCCACCGGCACGCCGCAAGCCGCGACGACAAGCGCCACCGCGGTCGAAACGTTGAGGCTGTGCTGTCCGTCGCCCCCGGTGCCGCATACGTCGATCGCGTTGTCAGGAGCCGCGATCGTCAGCATCCGGGCCCGCATTGCGCGGACGGCTCCGGCGATTTCCTCAGCCGTTTCGCCGCGCTCAGCCAGTTCAACCAGAAGGCCCGCAATCGCCTCGTCGGTCATCTGGCCGTCGAGCATCTGCCCGAACAGAGCCTCGGTTTCTGTCATCGAGTAGCTCATGCCGGCACCTTTGCGTCGATGCCGCAGATCTTAAGGAAGTTGGCGAGCAGCGCATGGCCATGTTCTGTCGCGATGCTTTCCGGATGGAACTGGACGCCATGGATCGGCAATTCGGCATGGCGGAAGCCCATCGCATGGGTGCCGTCTTCGCCGGGGCGCGGCGTTGTCGCGTTCACCAGCAGGCTGGCGGGGATGTCTTCTACCACCAGCGAGTGATAGCGCGTCGCGAGATAGGGCGAGGGGATGCCCTCGAAAACGCCGGTATTGTCGTGGTCGACGGGGCTGGTCTTGCCGTGCATCAGGCCGCCCTGGACGACCTTGCCGCCGAAATACTGGCCGATCGATTGGTGGCCAAGGCAGACGCCCAGCAGGGGCTTGCCCGCATCGGCGCAGGCTCCGACCAGATCGAGGCTGATGCCTGCCTCGTTCGGTGTGCAAGGGCCGGGCGAGAGCAGGAAGCCTTCGGCACCCGTGGCAATAGCCTCGGCCGCAGTCATCGCGTCGTTACGCACGACGTCGACCTTGGCACCCATTTCCATCAGGTAGTGGACGAGGTTCCAAGTGAAGCTGTCGTAATTGTCGATGACGAGGATCATGCATCGCCCCCGGCGAATTGGTCGGTAGCGCGGACCAGACCGTCGATGATACCCGGCTCGCTTGCCGAGTGACCGGCATCGGGCACGATCCACAACTCCGCCTCGGGCCAGGCCTTCTTAACTTCCCAAGCCGAAGTCGGCGGAGTGCAGATGTCGTAGCGGCCTTGGACCATCACGGTCGGAATGTGGCGGATGCGGTCAATATTGGCGAGCAGCTGACCTTCTTCCAGATAGAACCGGTCGCGGAAGAACCGCACGCAGATGCGCGCGAAGGGGAGTGCCTTCGAAGGATCGGCGAATTCCTCAAGCAAGTCGGGGTTTGGCAGAAGGGTCGCGACATTGGCTTCCCAAAGCGACCATTCACGGGCGGCAGCCAGGGCTACGGCTTCGTCATCGCTATTGAGGCGGCGTTCGTAGGCGGTGACCAGATCGCCGCGTTCGTCCTCGGGGATGAGGCCGGTGAAGGCGTCCCACTGTTCGGGCATGATCTCGCTCGCGCCCCGGCCATAGAGCCATTCGTCCTCTTTCTCGCGGGCAAGGAAAATGCCGCGCAGGACGAGTTCGGTCACGCGTTCGGGATGGGCCTGCGCATAGGCGAGCGCGAGGGTCGAGCCCCAGCTTCCGCCGAATGCCTGCCATGCCTCGTGCCCGCACATTTCGCGCAAGGCCTCGATATCGGCGACGATGCGCCAGGTATCGTTGTTCTCGATCTCGGCAAAGGGCTTCGACTTGCCGCAGCCGCGCTGGTCGAACAGCAGCACGTCATAGCGCGCCGGGTCCCACTGGCGGCGATGGCTGGGCGACATTCCGCCGCCGGGTCCGCCGTGAAGGAATACCGCAGGCTTCGCGCCGGGCGTGCCGACACGCTCGTAATAGAGCGAATGGCCTTCGCCCACGTCCAGCCAGCCGCTCTCGTAAGGCTCGATTTCCGGGTAGAGAGTGCGTCGTTCGGTCATATCCGTCATGATCCTACTGGCCGTAACCCGGCTCGCGCGCGACGCGAAGCGCCTCGCGCGCTGCGGCGACGAGGGCGCCGGCCTTGGCCTCGCACTCACGCTGCTCGTAGGCGGGATCGCTGTCCGCGACGATACCGGCACCGGCTTGCACGTGCATCGTGCCGTCCTTCACCAGCGCCGTGCGCAGGACGATGCAGCTGTCGACCGAACCGTCGGGCGAGAAATAGCCGACGCCGCCTGCATAGGCACCGCGGGTTTCCGGCTCCAGCTCGGCGATGATCTGGCAGGCGCGGACTTTGGGCGCGCCGCTGACGGTGCCCGCGGGGAAGCCTGCGAACAAGGCATCGATCGCATCGCGCGCCGGATCAAGCGCGCCGACCACGTTCGAGACGATGTGCATGACGTGGCTGTAGTTCTCGACCGTGTAGCTGTCGGTGACGCGCACGGTTCCGGCCTCTGCGACGCGGCCCACGTCGTTGCGGCCAAGGTCGAGGAGCATGAGGTGCTCGGCCCGTTCCTTGGGATCTTCGAGCAGGCTTTCGCGGTTCGCGCGGTCTTCTTCCGGCGTCTTGCCACGAGGGCGCGTGCCCGCGATCGGGCGGATCGTCACTTCGGGCTTGCCGTCGGCATCGTTGCGCACGCGCACGAGGATTTCGGGGCTCGACCCCGTCAGCGCAAAGCCCGGAAGATCGAGGAAATAGAGAAACGGCGACGGGTTCACACGGCGCAATGCGCGATAGAGATCGAGCGGAGGTAGCGGAAACGGCGTCGAAAACCGCTGGGCCAGCACGACCTGGAAGATGTCGCCTGCGGTGATGTAGTCCTTCGCCTTCAGCACCATCTCGCGGTAGCGGCCCGGCTCAAGGTTCGGGTTGAGCGCCGGTTCGGGCACGTCGTCGGGATAGGGCTGCGAAGGCAGGCGCGCCGCGCTCAGCCGCGCAAGGCAGTCGTCGATACGGCCGCGCGCCTTGGCAACAGCGTTGCTCGCAGCCTCATCGCCCGGCCAGACCGGTGCGACGCAGAACAGCGCGTCCTGAAGCCGGTCGAACACCAGAACCAGCGCGGGGCGCGTGAACAGCATGTCCGGCACGTCGAGCGGATTTGCCGGCGGGCGCGAGATCGTCTCCACCAGTCCGATAGTCTCGTACCCGAAATAACCGACGAGGCAGGCGAGGGCAGGGGGCAGGCCTTCGGGAATGTCGAAGCGGCATTCCTCGACCAGCGCACGCAACGAGGTCAGCGGGTCGCTGCCCGTGTCCTCGAACGTATCGCGATCGCGCCGCCACTGGCGGTTGATCTCGGCCTTCGTGCCTTGCGCGCGATAGACGAGATCGGGGTCGAGCCCGACGAGGCTGTATCGCCCGCGAACTTCACCGCCCTCGACCGATTCCAGCAGGAAATCACCGCGGCCCGGTTCGATCAGCTTTACCGCGGCGGCAACCGGCGTGTCGCAATCGGCAATGACCTTGCGCCACACGACGCCCGGACGCCCTGCGGCCAGTTCGCTCTCGGCCAGCCTGTCGCGGGTGGCCTCATCACTCAAAGCGGCGGCACTCAAAGCGGTAGGGGCCCCCATGCCGTTATCAGCGGTTGCCGGTAAGCTGAGCCACGACCGCGTCGATCGCGGTCTGGTTCTTCGTCACGCCGACATCGGCCTGGATCGCGCGGGTGAGCTGTTCGCCCATTTCGCCACCGATCGCAGGGCCAAGCTGACGTACCGTGGCGGCAACAAGCGGATCGTCTTCTGCAATGTCCTTGGTCTCGATCCGGTCGAGATCGACGATGAACCAGCCGGCCTTCTGCGGTGCTTCCAGCTTCTTGGTCGAGCCCTTAGCCATCGAGAACATGAGTGCGAGCGGAGGCGGGACCTGCTGCTGCGCACCGACCAGTTCCTGGCGGCTCATGTCGACCGGGCTGACGGGCGGAGTGGTCTTCTCGATCAGCTTCATCGCCTCTGCCGGGGTCTGGCCCTTGCGGATTGCCGCAAGCACCTTGTCGGCAGCCGCGTTGGCCTTCTTCGAGCCCTGCTCCTGCTTGTAGGCAGCTTCAATCGCGGGCTTGATCTGTTCAAACGGCGGCGGGGCCGAAGCGGTGATCTTGCCCGGTTCGTAGAGGATGTACGATTCGCCATCGGCCGCAATGGCGATCTGGGCGTCGCTACCCGAATCCATGGCGAACAGGTTTTGCACCACGCGCTGAACCTGTGCCGGGACTTCTGCACCGGCCTGATCAAAGGGCTGGCCATTTTCAAGCAGCGGGCCAGTCGTCTTGACCTCGGCGTTCAGCGAAGCTGCGACTTCCTGAAGGCTGGCGCCGCTATTCAGCTGGTCCTCGGCTTCTGATGCGCGCTCGGCAAGAGCCTGGCGGCGCTTGTCCTCGGTGACGGTGGCGGCGATCTCGTCGCGCACTTCGGCAAGCGAACGATCATTGGTGCGCGTGATCGAATCGACGCGCATCAGGTACCAGCCAAGCGGTCCGCGAACCGGACCTGCGATCGAGCCTTCGGCAGCATCATAGACGGCCTGGGTCACGGCAGGCGAAGTTTTGGCCGACAGATCGGAACGGCTGTCAGCCGAAACCTGCGTGGTCGACAAACCCTTCTCGCGCGCGACAGCAGCCATGCGTGACGGGTTGGCTAGGTCGGCAAGGACAGCATTGGCCGCGGCCTCGGTCGGCATGACGAGCTGGGTCATCACGCGTTCTTCCGATCCGGCAAATTCGTCGCGATTGCTTTCATAATAGGCCGAGACGTCTGCGTCGGTCGCGACGATATCGGCAACGCCGGCGCGGTCGATGATCGCATAGCGGACCGTCCGGCGCTCAGGCAGCGAATAGCGGCTGCGATTGGTCGCGAGATAGCTCTTCAGCTGGTCGTCGGTCACCTCGACATCGGATGCGAAGATCGAGGAGGGCACGAATGCCACCGAACCGTGACGCGTCTCGTTCAGCAGGCGCGCGTACTGGCGGGCCATCTTCTCGGGGAACTGCGTGCCGATCTGCGCTGGGATCAGCATCATGCGGGCAGCAAGACCCTGTTCGAGATCTTCACGAACCAGCTTTTCCGAAAGGCCGCGCTGCTGCAGCGCCGCCTGGTACATTTCCTGGCTGAACTGGCCGTCGGGGCCCTGGAACGCCGGGATCTGCGTCAGTTCGCTGCCGACCAGCGAATCGCCGATGCGAATGCCGTTTTCCTTGGCGAAGGCATAGACGGACAGCCGCTCGGTCATCTGGTCGAGGACGCCGTCGGTGCCGCCGCCGTCGAGGAATTCCTCCCACGTCAGACCCGGATTTTCACCGCGGGCCCGTTCGTAGGCACCATTAAGTGTTTCACGGTAAGTACTTGTGGAAATCCGCTCGCTACCGACCGTGGCGACGCGTTCGCCGCCAGCGATGCCGCCGAAGCCGGATCCGGTGATGTCGGCGCTGGCAAAGGCGAGGGCGATCAGCCCCACAAAGCCCAAGGTTACGGCAAGGCCGATAGGTGATTGGAAAAGCTTGCGAAAACCCTGGATCATGTCTTTCCGGCCTGTCAAAATTCAAGTGGGGCGGTCCTGCCGGGGATGCCCGTTTGCGCGGTGCTCTAAACGGCTAGAGGCAAGCCTGCAACCAATCGGCGTCTCGTGCTTTGACACGGTCGACCGCTTCGGCTAGCCGCCGCGCACTTCGCAAGTATTCGGTTAACAGGGCAAGGCAGGACCAGAGGGGCTCATGAGCCAACGCTACTACATCGTAGGCAATTGGAAGATGAACGGCATGCGTGCCGCCTTGTCGGAAGCACGCGCGATCGATCGCGCGGCTCAGCGCCTGCCCAAGGTCGAGGTCGCGATCGCGCCGCCGGTGACCCTGATCGCAGCCATGCGCGAGGGCCTGACCGGTACCGGCGTCGGCGCACAGAACTGTCATCACGCGGAAAAAGGCGCTCACACGGGTGATCTTTCTGCGCCGATGCTGCGTGAGGCCGGGGCCGACTTCGTGATCGTCGGTCACTCCGAACGCCGCGCCGACCACCACGAAACGAACGAGCAGGTGAAGGCCAAGGCCGAAGCCGCGCAGGCCGTCGACATGGGCGTGATCCTTTGCGTCGGCGAATCGGAAGCCGAACGCGATTCGGGCGAGGCCGAGGAAGTAGTCGCGCGCCAGCTGGCCGCTTCGCTTCCCGACACCGCACAGCGGCTTTCGGTCGCTTACGAACCCATATGGGCAATCGGCACGGGCCGCGTCCCGCAGGTCTCCGACGTCGCCGCCATGCACAAGCGCCTGCGCACGGTGCTGACCGACAAGTACGGCGATGAAGGCGCGGACGTGCGCATTCTCTATGGCGGTTCGGTCAAGGGCGAGAACGCCGAAGAACTGCTGGCCGTTGCCGAAGTCGGCGGCGCGCTGGTGGGCGGTGCCAGCCTTACCGCGGACGGTTTTGTACCCATCATTGCGGCTGCGGCCGAGCAGGACTGATAAATCGGCTGACCGTCCCGGTCCTTGCGCCGCGCAGGCCATGGGGCTAAGGGCGGCGACGATTTCAAGAGATACCAAACGGAAGTTTAGCAGGTCATGTCGCTTTTTCTGTTCCTGACCGTGGTCCAGGCGCTTGTCGGCGCGGGGCTCGTGGCGGTTGTCCTTATGCAGCGTTCCGAAGGCGGTGGCCTTGGCGTTGGCGGCAGCCCGTCGGGCCTGATGTCCGCGCGCGGCGCGGCTGACTTCCTGACCCGTGCGACGACGATTCTCGCGACGCTGTTCGTGATTCTCTCGATCGCTCTTGCTGCCGTTTCGGTGAACACCACTTCGGGCAGCGACGTCGATACCTCGCTCGATCGTACGGTTCCGGCCGATGTCGATCCGCTCGGCGCGCCTGCTGCCGCTCCGGCAGATACGGCTGCTCCGGCTCCGGCCGAAGCGCCTGCCAGCGACGATCCGCTTGCGGGTGCCGTCGGCGAATAAGGCACGCATGCCGTCGCGCGGTCAGGTGACCGCGCGAAAAAATGTCATCTATTTGTGCAAACCGGTGCTCGCATTGCTTGCGGCGACGCACCCTTATTGATTAAGGCCCGACTCCCATGGCGCGGTACATATTTATCACCGGCGGCGTGGTCTCCTCGCTCGGCAAAGGTCTCATGGCGGCAAGCCTCGCAGCATTGCTGCAGGCGCGCGGGTACAAGGTCCGCATCCGCAAGTTCGATCCCTACCTCAACGTCGATCCGGGGACGATGAGCCCCTATCAGCACGGCGAGGTATTCGTGACCGATGACGGCGCGGAAACCGACCTCGACCTCGGTCACTATGAACGCTTCACCGGCGTTTCGGCGCACCAGGGCGACAACATCACTTCGGGACGCATCTACCAGTCGATCATCGCGAAGGAACGCCGCGGCGACTACCTCGGCGCGACGGTGCAGGTGATCCCGCACGTCACCGACGCGATCAAGGAATTCGCGCTCGCTGATACCGAAGGGCTCGATTTCGTCCTTTGCGAATTCGGCGGCACGGTCGGTGACATCGAAGGCCTTCCCTTCATTGAGGCGATCCGCCAGCTGCGTAACGAGCTTCCGCGCGAGGATACTTGCGCGATCCACGTGACGCTGGTCCCCTACATAAAGGCCGCGGGCGAGCTTAAGACAAAGCCGACACAGCACTCGGTCCGCGAACTGACTTCGCTGGGCGTTCAGCCTGATGTCCTGCTCTGCCGCTGCGAACAGCCCCTGCCTGAGGGTGAGCGCCGCAAGATCGCGCAGTTCTGTAACGTTCGGCCCGAAGCGGTCATTCCCGCGCTCGACGCAAGTTCGATCTATGCGGTGCCGCTGCAGTACCACGCCGAAGGGCTCGACAACGAAGTCCTGCGCCACTTCCGGCTTGAGGCTCCGAAGCCCGAACTGGCAACCTGGCACGACATCGTCGACCGGTATGAAAACCCCGAGAGCGAAGTCACGATCGCGGTCGTCGGCAAGTATGTCGGCCTGCCCGATGCCTACAAGTCGCTGAACGAGGCGCTGGTCCACGGCGGAATGGCGAACCGGGTGAAGGTCAATATCAACTGGATCGACGCCGAACTTTTCGAGCAGGACGACAGCGACATCATCGCCCAGCTCGAGCCGATGCACGGCATTCTCGTCCCCGGCGGCTTCGGCAACCGTGGCAGCGAGGGCAAGATCGAGAGCGTGCGTTTCGCGCGCGAGCGTGGCGTGCCGTTCCTCGGCATTTGCCTTGGCATGCAGATGGCCTGCATCGAAGGCGCGCGTAACACGGCCGGTATCGCGGGCGCTTCGTCGAGCGAGTTTGGTGAATCTTCCGAACCCGTCGTCGGCATCATCACCGAGTGGATGACGCCCGAAGGTCTCGAAACCCGTGCAGCGGGCGGCGACCTTGGCGGTACGATGCGCCTTGGCGCCTATGAGGCGAAGCTGGCTGGCAACAGCCGGGCCGCCTCGCTTTATGGCAGCACCGAGATTTCGGAACGTCACCGCCACCGCTACGAAGTGAACGTGGCCTACAAGGATCGCCTTGAAGACGGCGGGTTGATGTTCTCCGGCATGTCGCCCGACGGGCTGCTTCCCGAAATCGTCGAGCGTCCGGACCACCCGTGGTTTGTCGGCGTGCAGTTCCACCCGGAATACAAGAGCCGCCCGTTCGACCCGCACCCGCTGTTCGCCGGGTTTATCGGTGCCGCTCTGGAACAATCGCGCCTTATGTGACGCTTTAGTGGGGAAGGGGGTTGTCAAAGCCCCGTTCCCAAACGATAGCCATTTCCAGCGTTTAACATTTGTTAATCGCTGCGGGTCGTTTTATCCGGGCGGTGGTGGCCCGGACGGCGCGCCAAGGCGCGAGGCTGTCAACGTACCATGCCGTCTCTAGACGCACGCGAACTGTCCGGCCTGCCGCCGGCACGATGCCTGCCGATGCGCGGTCATGTCCGGACGGCAATTGCCAAATTGACTGCAACGACTTTGCGCATGACGCACGCATCCGCCGGGCGTTGGCGGCAAATCACAATGAGAATCGAGATCGGTAGCGCCAGTCCCTCGGGACTGCGGTTTCGCGCGTTTACGACGGCGCCTGCCGGTCACAGAATCTGGGAAAGTTGGGCGGACAAGATGAAACTTGCGCTCGGTCAAGGCGAGCGATGGAACATTGCTTGATTAGGCTCCGAGTAGGTCAATCGGAAGCTGTCTCGGTGGGTAATTTGCAACATTGTCTCCCGGAATCAGGGAAAACTAACAATTGTTGACATAAACACTCTTACCGATATCGCTGAAGAATGTTAGAAATGTTATAAGGGTTTGCTTCCCGGGGGTGACTGTCTTTCTGCGACCCGGATGGTCATTCTAGGGGGCAACGCGGCGGTGACGTCGCGGGGGTGAGCTTCGGCTCACCCCCAAATTACATAAAATAATCTAACTATACTAAAAAAGGCGCGCCCGGACTTACCGGACGCGCCCTTTTTATGTGTTTTTACCGAGAGTTAGGCGGCCTTGTCTTCTCCGCCATCCTCATTCTCAACGACGGAAAGCTGCTTGGCGCCGTTGATGGCGATCTTCTTCGGCTTCATCGCCTCGGGCACTTCGCGTTCGAGATCGATCACAAGCAGGCCATCAGCCAGCTTCGCGTCCTTCACCAGAACGAAATCGGCCAGTTCGAAGCGGCGCTCGAACCCGCGCTGGGCAATGCCGACGTGGAGGAATTCGCCCTTCTGGGCCTCCTCGGCCTTGCGGCCCTGCACGGTCAGCAGGTTCTGTTGCGCGGTGATCTCGATATCCTCAGGCTTGAAGCCGGCAAGGGCGAGAGTGATGCGATAGTTGTCTTCGCCGCGGCGCTCGATGTTGAAGGGCGGGTAGTTGTCGCCCGAATTCATCCGCGCATTGTTTTCGAGCAGGTCGAAAAGGCGGTCGAAACCGACGGTGGTGCGGCGATAGGGGGTGAAATCCATACGGTTCATCTTGCAAATCCTCCTCAAGAAGCAATTCACTGCAGGCGATGGTCCGGCCCATAGGGCGCCGGGTTTGCCCGCACTCGATATTGACATCGCACCCTTGCGGCATGCGGTGCCGACACACATCTGGGTACCCGAAATCCCTGCTTCAAGTACCTTGGGGCAGGCTGAAATGTCGTTATGGAAAGGAAATTGCGTGTCCGAAGACAACAAGCCGAAGGTCGAGATCTATACCCAGTTCGGCTGCCCCTACTGCCATCGCGCGGTTGCGCTGCTGAAGTCCAAGGACATCGAGTTCATCGAATATGATGTGACGATGGATAGCAAGAAGCGCGCCGAGATGGTCGAGCGCAAGCCGGGCGCGCGCACCGTGCCGCAGATTTTCATCGATAACGAAGCTGTCGGCGGTAGCGACGAACTGGCGGCGTTGGAACGCGCAGGCAAGCTAGACCCGATGCTGGGTCTCTGATCGTGGCGTGAGCGACACTGTGACCCGCATTGCCATATTTCAGGCGACGACCGGTATCGACCCCGATGCCAATGCCAAGGCGATCGTTACCGCGATCGCCGAAGCGGCGGCGGGCGGGGCGGCAATGCTGTTCACGCCCGAAATGTCGGGCCTGCTCGATCGGAACAGGGCGAGGGCAAGCGGTCATGTCGTGCCCGAAGCTGACAATCCGGTGCTTCAACAAGTGCGGGACGCAGCCAAGGCGCATGGCATCTGGGTCGCGCTCGGCTCTCTGGCTGTTGAGCGTGAGGATGGGAAATGGGCGAACCGCTCCCTTCTGATCGATGCCGATGGCGATGTTGTGGCGCGGTATGACAAGATGCACATGTTCGACGTCGACCTGGCGACGGGCGAAAGCTGGCGCGAATCCAATGCCTATGTCGCAGGTGATGCGGTCGTCACGGCGGAATGCCCGCTTGGCCGGCTTGGTCTCGCCATCTGTTATGACCTTCGCTTTCCCGCGCTGTTCGAAGCGCTTGGCAATGCGCGCTGCGATGCAATCGCGTTGCCGGCGGCTTTTACCGTGCCGACCGGTCGCGCGCATTGGGAAGTGATGATCCGCGCCCGCGCGATCGAGGCTAGCGCCTTCATGATCGCAACCGCGCAAGTCGGCTCGCACGAAGACGGGCGCAAGACCTATGGGCACAGCCTGGTCGTCGATCCATGGGGCGAAGTCCTGCTCGACATGGGCGACATGTCCGGTGTCGGTTTTGCCGAGATCGATCATGCACGCATCGCGGAGGTACGCCGCCAGCTTCCCAGTCTTGCCAATCGGCGGAAAATCCCTAATTCGCAGCGGCAATGATCGTATTCGACCTCTCCTGTCAGCCCAACGGCCACCGGTTCGAAGCCTGGTTCCGCTCGTCGGACGACTACGCGCGTCAGAAGGACGACGGACTGCTCGTGTGCCCGGAATGCGGCTCGCCGGAAATCGAGAAGGCGGTTATGGCCCCTTCCGTAGGCCGCAAGGGCAACCAGATGCCCGCGCGCGAAGTCCGCGTCGAAGCGCCGGTCGAGGGTGAGCCTGTACCCACAGCATCTGTCGCAAACGTCACGCCCAAGATGCGCGAGGCGCTGGTAAAGCTCGCCACTCTGCAGAAGGAAGCGCTGGAAAAGTCGCGCTGGGTCGGGGGTGACTTCGCGGACGAGGCCCGCGCCATGCATTACGGCGAGCGCGAAGCCGAGGCCATTCACGGCGAAGCCACGGGCGAAGAAGTCGAGGAATTGCTCGAAGAAGGCGTAGAGATCGCGCCCCTGCCGTTCCCGGTCGCGCCGCCCGACATCGTCAACTGACCTCGCTGGGGCGAGGGCAGGGCACTTAACGCATTGTCATCGCGGCAAGCCGCTTATAAACGAACCCCTGAGTGCGCCCGTAGCTCAGCAGGATAGAGCATCAGATTCCTAATCTGGGGGCCACAGGTTCGAATCCTGTCGGGCGCACCATTAGCGAAAATTCGCAGGTTTCTGCGGTTTCCGCGCTCACCCAACCTTACGGTAATGTGCACCCAGCGACGGCTGTTTGGCCGTTTGCGGACTGGCAGGTTTGAGGCGCGAGTAGCAGACAAGGCGAGCTGTCGCTTGAATCCCCTTCAAAGCATCGTGGCCCAGTCAACCCGCTTGCCAAGCGGCATTGTGCATTGCACAACGCGCGAATGCGAATTGCGATCGTCGATGAAAGTGAGATGCGCGCCTCGATTATCGAGGATGGTCTCGCCGATCTCCCCGATTGCGAAATTTTTGTCATAACACAGCGCCTTGGTCTCATGGCCCGGATGGATGAGATTCAGCCGGATGTCGTTCTTATTGATCTCGGCAATCCCTCGCGTGACGTTCTTGAAGAGTATTTCGCCGTAAGTCGCGCGCTCGCAAAGCCGATCGCCATGTTCGTCGATGAAAGCGACGATGATGCGATTGCAGCTTCGATTGACGCCGGTGTTTCGGCATATGTGGTTGATGGCCTTTCTACAGGTCGCATTCGTCCGCTGGTCGATGTCGCAGTTCGCCGGTTCAACGCCTTCTCACGCATGCAGAGTGACCTTGCCGAAGCGCGTGGGCAGCTAGCCGAGCGTGAAAACATCGATCGTGCAAAGCGGCTTTTGATGAACAGCAAGGGATTGTCGGAGCCCGAGGCCTATAAGGAATTGCGCAGTCAGGCGATGCGCAGCAGCAAGAGGATAGCGGAAGTGGCCGAAGCCCTTGTCATGGCTCAGGAATTGCTGGGAGGCGCAGCGTGACGGACAGGTTGACCATCGGCTTCCTGCCGCTTGTCGATGCGGCGCTGCCAATCCTCGCGAAGGAACATGGCTTTGCCGAGGACGTCGGCCTTGATCTGGAATTCCTTCGCGATGTCAGTTGGGCGACCGTTCTGGACCGGCTGCTTTACGGACATGCCGACGCCGCGCATCTGCTGGCCCCTCTGGCTATCGCCACCACGCTGGGCATCGGACGTCCTGCTCGGCCGTTGTCGGTGCCGTTCGTGTTGGGCCTTAATGGCAATGCCATCACTGTTTCGAACGACCTTGCCGACAAGCTTCAGCCCGAAGGCGGGCTTGGCAATGCGGAAGAGGTGGGCAAGCGTCTGGCCGATGTGGTTGCGTCTTCGGACCGCAGGCTCTGCTTCGGTGTGGTGCATCGCCATTCCAGCCATAACTACATGTTGCGGTATTGGCTCGCGGCCTGCGGCATCCGGCCCGATCGCGACATCGATATCGTCACCGTGGCCCCGCCTTTCGCGGCAGACGCGCTCGAATCGGGTGAGGTCGATGGCATCTGCGTGGGTGAGCCATGGAACTCGGTCGCGGTCGAGCGCGGGGTGGGGCGCATCGTGCTTACTACCGCGCAAATCTGGCGGCGCGGTGTCGAGAAAGTTCTCGCTGTGCCGACCGCCAAGCTTGAGGAAAAGCGGGATGCCTTCGAACGGCTGATCGTCGCCATGCGGCGCGCAGGCGAACACTTCGTCGATCCGGCAAACTGGGAAACCAACGCAGAAATCCTCGCCCGCCCCGAATATGTCGGCGCGGACCCGGCGCTGATCCTCCACGCCATCTCGGATCGCCTGCGCCTGCAGCAGGGCGGCGAGCTCATCCACTACCCCGATTTCATGTTCCAGTTCCGCGAGGCGGCGAACTTCCCGTGGGTCAGCCAGGCCGGCTGGCTCTATGCGCAGATGATGCGCTGGGAAGGGCGCGGGTTCGACCGCGAGGCATCGGAAAAGGCGATGGCGGTGTTCCGTCCCGACATCTATCGCGCGGCACTTTCGGGCCGGGATTCGCCGCTGCCTGGTGCCAGCTCCAAGGTCGAGGGCGGCATTGCCAGCCCGCTTGGCGTGAGCGCACAACAGGGCCGCCTGGTCCTTTCGCCCGACAATTTCTTTGACGGAAAAACCTTTGATCCTGAAAGGCTTGAGTCCTATCTTGCGAGCCTCGATCAATAGGAAAATGCTGCTGCACTGCAAAAACCGCTTTACGCAGGTGCGGCGAATCGCTTACTAAAGACGGGCAACGAGACGGTTCGCTTCCCAAGGTTGGGAAGCTTCCAGAACCCTCGTCGCATATTGCAGACATTGCGTGGCAACGGTGCCGCCCGATCTCCCTTTCCAGGGTTCGATCGTGGCGGCTTTTTTCGTTTTTGCGCTGGACGGAACGGAATGGGGAACAATGGCTGACTTCGGGTTCAAGGGAATGAAATTCGGTCGTCGCGGCGTCGTCGTGGCCATGCTGGCATCGGTGGCTCTCGCCGGTTGCGGGTCGAGCGGGTCGGAAGGCGCAGGCGAGGGTGCGGTCCAGGCCGCGTCCGCAGGCGGCGAGATTGAAAAGCCGAACCTGAAGCTGGGCTTCATCAAGCTCACCGACATGGCTCCGCTCGCCATTGCTAAGGAAAAGGGTTTCTTCGCCGAAGAAGGCCTCAACGTCACTCTCGAGGCGCAGGCGAACTGGAAGGTCCTGCTCGACGGCGTGATCGGCGGCCAGCTTGACGGTGCGCACATGCTTGCCGGCCAGCCGATCGCGGCGACCATCGGTTACGGCACCAAGGCCGAACTGATCGCCCCGCTCTCGATGGACCTCAACGGCAACGCCATTACCGTGTCGAACAAGGTCTGGGACGAGATCAAGGGCGACCTTCCGATGGAAGGCGGCAAGGTTAAGCACCCGATCAGCGCCAGCGCGCTGAAGCCCGTCGTCGCCTCGCGCAACGAACAGGGCAAGCCGTTCAAGATGGGCATGGTCTTCCCGGTCTCGACCCATAACTACGAGCTTCGCTACTGGCTCGCGGCCGGCGGTCTCAACCCCGGTTACTACACCGACGGCGACGTGACCGGCGTTGTCGATGCCGACGTTCAGCTGTCCGTCACCCCGCCGCCGCAGATGCCCGCCACGATGGAAGCCGGCACGATCGAAGGTTACTGCGTGGGTGAACCGTGGAACCAGGCCGCGGTCTTCAAGAAGATCGGCGTTCCCGTCATCACCGACGATGAAATCTGGAACGACAACCCCGAAAAGGTCTTCGGCATCCGCAAGGACTTTGCCGAGAAATATCCGGCCACGACCGCCGCGATCCTGCGCGCCATGATCCGTGCGCAGCAGTGGCTCGATGCCGACAACGGTGCGAACCGTCCCGAAGCGGTGAAGATCCTGTCGCAGTCGAACTACGTCGGCGCCGACTATGACGTTATCGCCGCCTCGATGACCGGCAAGTTCACCTTCGCGCCGGGCGATACCCGCGACGCGCCGGGCTTCAACATCTTCTTCGACAAGTTCGCAGGCTATCCGTACTACTCGGACGCGATCTGGTATCTCACGCAGATGCGCCGCTGGGGCCAGATCCCGGCCGATCACGAAGACCAGTGGTACTTCGACCAGGCCAAGGCCGTCTATCGCCCCGACCTCTACCTCGCGGCTGCCAACAAGCTCGTCGAAGACGGCGTGATCCCGGCCGGCTCGGTTCCCGAAACCGACGGTTTCCGCGGCGAACAGGGCGGCTTCATCGATGGCATCACCTTCGATGGCAAGACGCCTAACGCCTACCTCGCCAAGTTCCCGATCGGCCTGAAGAAGGGCCAGACCGTGAGCGCGGCTGGCGTCAAGTAAGCACGCCCGACTAACGCCCCCCCATTCGGAGTATCGATCATGGCAACCGTATTCGCAGACGCGCACGACGCTGAGACCCCGACCATAGAAGCCGCAGCCGGCTCGGTCGCTGGCAAGGTCGCCGTGCCAGAAGCGGAAACCGAAACCGAGAAAAAGCCGAACCAGGCTGTTTCCAAGGCGGTGGCCTTTGCCAAGGGGCTTATCGCCCCGACGCTCGGCATCCTCGGTTTCCTCGCGCTGTGGGCCGTGCTCGCACCGCAGGTCGATACTTCGCTGGGGGCGCTTCCCGGGCCGGTCGAGGTCTTCGAACAGGGCATCGCCCTGACCGAGGAGTGGTCGGCCGCCAAGGAAGCAGAAGGCCAGTTCTACGCCGATCAGGATGCCCGTAATGCCGCAGCCATCGCTGCGGGCAATCCGGGCGCCGTGCGTGACTTTACCTATGCGGGTCCGCCGACCTTCCTCGACCAGATCTTCACTTCGCTGAAGACCGTGGCGCTGGGCTTTATCCTCGCAACGCTGGTCGCCGTGCCGATCGGCCTTGCCGCGGGCCTTTCGCCGAAGTTCAACGCCGCCATCAACCCGCTGATCCAGATCATGAAGCCGGTCAGCCCGCTGGCATGGCTGCCGATCGTGACGATGGTCATCTCGGCCATGATCACCAGCGCCGATCCGCTGCTGCCCAAGGCTTTCGTGATCTCGGCTCTGGTCGTCATGCTCTGCTCGCTCTGGCCGACGCTGATCAACACCGCCGTCGGCACCGCCAGCATCGACAAGGACCTGCTGGCCGTGGGCCGCGTGCTGAAGCTGGGCACGTTTGCCAAGCTGACGAAGCTCGTCCTGCCTGCTTCGCTGCCCTACATCTTCACCGGTATGCGCCTTTCGCTGGGCGTGGGCTGGATGGTGCTGATCGCGGCTGAAATGCTCGCCCAGAACCCCGGTCTCGGCAAGTTCGTGTGGGACGAGTTCCAGAACGGTTCTTCCCAGTCGCTCGCCCGCATCATGTTCGCCGTCGTCGTCATCGGCTTCATCGGCTTCGGTCTCGACCGCATCATGATGAGCCTGCAGGCGCTGGTTTCCAAGAACCGCACGATCTGATCGCTGCAATCCGGACAGGAGCAAAAGCCATGGAACATCAGCCGATCCTTTCGCTTCAGGGCGTGAAGAAGAGCTATACCGGCAAGTCCGGCGGCACGACCGACGTGCTGGGCGGTATCGAGCTGGACGTTGCCGAAGGCGAGTTTATCGCCATCCTCGGATTCTCCGGCGCGGGCAAGACGACGCTGATCTCGACCGTTGCAGGTCTGGTAAAACCGGACGAGGGCCGGATCCTGCTTCGCGGCAAGGAAATCGACGGGCCGGACCGTGACCGCGGTCTCGTGTTCCAGTCCTACTCGCTGTTTCCGTGGCTGACGGTGAAGCAGAACGTCGAACTGGCCGTCGATGCGGTCCACAAGGACCGTTCGAAGGCAGAGCGCGCCGCGCTGGTGAAGCAGAAGGTCGAACTTGTCGGCCTGGGCCATGCGATGGACCGCAAGCCCGCCCAGCTTTCGGGCGGCATGCGCCAGCGCGTCTCGGTCGCCCGCGCACTGGCAATGGAGCCGGAGATCCTCCTGCTAGACGAACCGCTCTCGGCCCTCGACGCGCTCACCCGTGCCAAGCTGCAGGACGAGATCGAGCGTATCCGCGAAGAGGAGAAGCGCACGATTATCCTCGTCACCAATGACGTGGACGAGGCCCTTCTTCTTGCCGACCGGGTCGCGGTGCTCACCCCTTCGCCCGCTGCCCGGATCGGCAAGATCTTCGAAGTCGACGTCGAACGCCCGCGCGACCGCGAGGCGGTGAACGACGACGAGCATTTCAAGGCCCTGCGCGGGCGGATCGTGAACTACCTGTCCACGCTGAACGCCGAAAGCTCGACGGTGGGCGAAAGCGCGGCGCAGCTGCCGGGCGTTACCCCGCTCGACCTCGCGCCGCCGCCCAAGGCTTATCAGGAAGCGGGCAAGACCAATGTCGAGAACCGCTATCTGGAATTCTTCAAGCTCGACAAGGTTTACCCGACGCCGAACGGCCCGCTGAAGGTCGTCGACGATTTCAACCTGATCATGGACAAGGGCGAATTCGTCTCGCTCATCGGCCACTCGGGCTGCGGCAAGTCGACCGTGCTGACGATGGCCGCCGGTCTCAACGAGATCAGCGGCGGCGGCATCGTGCTCGACAACCGCGAGATTTCGGCCGCTGGTCCCGACAAGGCCGTCGTCTTTCAGGCACCCAGCCTGATGCCCTGGCTGACGGCCCGCCAGAACGTGGCGCTTGGCGTGGAACGAGTGTACCCCCACGCCTCGCGCGCCGAGCGCCGCGACATTGTCGACTACTATCTCGACCGGGTCGGCCTTGCCGATGCGAAAGAGAAGATGGCGGCGGAAATGTCGAACGGCATGCGCCAGCGCGTCGGCATCGCCCGCGCCTTTGCGCTCAGCCCGCGCCTCCTGCTGCTCGACGAACCGTTCGGGATGCTGGACTCGCTGACCCGCTGGGACCTTCAGGACGTTCTGGTCGAAGTGTGGAACCGCACCAAGGTCACGGCGATCATGGTCACCCACGACGTGGACGAGGCGATCCTGCTGGCCGACCGCGTCGTCATGATGACCATTGGGCCGAACGCCACGATCGGCAAGGTGCTGAAGGTCGACCTGCCGCGCCCGCGCGACCGCAAGGCGCTGCTGGAGCATCCCAAGTTCTACCAGTACCGCCAGGAAGTCCTGCACTTCCTTGCCGAGTATGATCACGGGCCCGCTGCCAAGGCGGCCTGACCCCGAAGGGCCGCGCAAGACGGCCTGACACGACAGGAAATTCGGCCGGGCGCCTCTTCCAGCCCGGCCTCGGGCCGCGCCGTCATCGCGGCCCGGACAACAAAGCTGCGCCCCGCCATTTGCGGGGCAGGGACAGGCAATGGCGCCTGCCTCCACGCGGCCCTGAACAGACGCGCGGCGATGCTGCCCGCGCTCTCACCCACATCGCGCGGGGCAACGATGCCTTGCACCCAGTTTCAGGACCCACGCCGGGCAATGAGGGAATGTGCCCGGCTTCATGGAGGTAAGTGCAATGAGGAAACAGGTACTTCTGCTTGCAGCCGTCTCGGGAGCGGCGCTGGGCATGGGCGGCACGGCCCACGCCAAGGCAGGCGATCCGGTCACCATCGGCGAGGGCGTGACGCTCGACCCGATCATCGGCGGTGTGCTGCGTTATGAAATGGTCGATCAGGACGATCTCGGCCTCGACGCCGACGCGCTGACCATCGGCATGGTGGCAGGCGCAGAGCTGAAGGTCAGCGGCTTTTCGATCCTCGCCGAAGCCGAAGGCACGCTCGCGCTCATCGACGATTACAACGACACGATTGCGGGCAACAACGGCTACCTTGGTGCCGAACCCTATTCGGTCGTCGCCGATCCCGAAAGCGTCGAACTGAACCGCCTGCAGGTTGGCTATTCGGGCAAGTTCGGTTCGGTGACTGTCGGCCGCCAGCGCATCGTGCTGGGCAATTCGCGCTTCGTCGGCAACGTCGGCTGGCGCCAGAACGAGCAGACCTTCGACGCCGTGCGCGCCACTGCAAAGTTCGGTCCGGCCTATGTCGATGCGACCTACTCGATCTCGCAGCGCACGATCTTCGGCGCCGATGCAGGCGCGCGCACCGCGTTCGATGGTGACCACGTGTTCCTGAACGCAGGCGCCAAAGTCGCAGGCATCGATGTGACGGGCTTTGCCTATTTGCTCGACTACGACATCGACGAACCGACGCTTGGCGTGTCCAGCCAGACCTACGGCGCGATCGCCGCGGGCGCGCTTCCGCTCGGCCCCAAGGTGAAGCTGAACTTCACCGCAAGCTATGCCAAGCAGAGCGACTACGGCGACAACCTGGTCGACTACTCGGCAGACTACATCAACGCCGAACTTGGCACCGCGATCTCGGGCGTTTCGTTGAAGGCCGGCTATGAAAAGCTGGGCAGCGACGACGGCATCAAGGGCTTCAGCACACCGATGGCGACGCTGCACAAATTCAACGGTTTTGCCGATGCCTTCCTCAACACGCCGAACACCGGCATCGAGGATTACTACGGCTCGCTCGGCTTCGGCTTCAAGGGCGTGAAGGCCGGCGTGACCTACCACAAGTTCGAAAGCGATGTCGGCGGCCTTGATTACGGCCAGGAATGGGACGCGACGCTGGGCTTCAAGCTCGGCGGTTATCCCTTCCTCGTGAAGTACGCCAACTACGATGCCGAAGACTACGGCACCGATACCGAGAAGCTCTGGATCCAGGTGAGCTTCGCTTACTGAAAACTGAAGATAAGGAGTGAGTGAAATGTCCTACCTTGCGCCTTCGGAATTCGTGCCGAAGCTCATCGACAACGGCGAAGCCAAGATCATGATGTCCACCAAGGACACCCTGATCCGCGCCTACATGGCCGGTGCCATCCTGGCCCTTGCCGCGGCATTTGCTGTCACCATCAACGTCCAGACCGGCCAGCCGCTGGCAGGCGCCGTCCTGTTCCCGGTCGGCTTCTGCATGCTCTACCTGCTGGGTTACGACCTGCTGACCGGCGTGATGGTCCTGGCCCCGCTCGCCGTCTGGGCCAAGCGTCCGGGCTGCACCTGGGGCGGCGTATTCCGCAACTGGGGCCTCGTGTTCACCGGCAACTTCGCCGGCGCGCTGACCACTGCCGTCATGATGGCGATCTACTGGACTTATGGCTTTGCGGCGGAAACCAACCCCGTCGGCCTCAAGTTCGCGACGATGGGCGAAGCCCGTACCGTCGGCTACGCCGCCTATGGCGCAGCCGGCTGGCTGACGATCTTCGTCCGCGCCATGATGTGCAACTGGATGGTCGCGACCGGCGTCGTCGGTGCCACGATCTCGACCTCGGTTTCGGGCAAGATTCTCGCGATGTGGATGCCGATCATGCTGTTCTTCTACATGGTCTTCGAACACTCGATCGTGAACATGTTCCTGTTCCCCTCGGGCCTGATGATGGGCGGCGACTTCTCGATCGCCGACTACCTGATCTGGAACGAGATTCCGGTCGTTCTGGGCAACCTCGTCGGCGGCCTGACCTTCGTCGGCCTGATGCTTTACTCGACGCACTACCGTACGTCGAAGTCGCGCCAGCCCGCCGACCTCAAGATCGCTGCCTAAGGGCGGCGTGTGGAATGGCGGGTAAGGTAGGGCGTTTTTCCGAATGGGCCTTTCCCGCCATTCCTTTGTCGATGCCGACCGAGTGATGGGCGATCACCTCGCCATATCGCTCGGCCAGCATTCGACCTCCGGTCCCAAGCCGGAGAACCAGGATTTCCACGGCGCGCTCGTGCCGACCGGTGAGGAACTCACCACCAAGGGGGCCGCCTTCGCGCTGGCCGACGGGATTTCCACCAGCAGGCTGGGCGCAGAAGCCGCCGAGACCGCGGTGAAGAGCTTCCTCAACGACTATTTCTCGACATCGGCGGCTTGGTTGGTTCGCACCTCGGGCGAACGCGTGATCGCGGCGACCAACGGCTGGATGTATTCGCGCAATCGCCGCGACATGAGGATCAGCGAGGAGACCCGCGAAAGCGGTCTTGTCTGCACGCTGTCGGCGCTGGTGCTCAAATCGCGCAGCGCGCACGTCTTTCACATCGGCGATTGCCAGGTCGCGCGGATATCCGGCGACGATCTGGAAGTCCTGACCGAGGCGCACCGCATTTCGATCGGTTCGAACCAGAGCTACCTTGCCCGCGCGATGGGCGTGGGGCGGCAAGTCGACATCGACTATCGCAAGGTGCCCGTGCAGGTCGGCGACGTCTTCGTGATGACGAGCGACGGTGTCCACGAAGTGCTTGATGCAGGCACCATCGTGCGGGTGATCCGGGGCGCGACCTCACTCGACAAGGCGGCATCGGCGCTGTGCGAAGCCGCGCTGGAACGGGGCGCCGACGACAACCTTACCGCGCAGGTCATCCGCATCGACGCATTGCCCGCGGGCGAGGTGGGCGATCTGGTGGGCGAACAGACCGCGCTGCCGCCCGCACCGCTGCTGGAGGCGGGGCAGAGCTTCGAGGGCTATCGCATCCTGCGCGTGCTTTATTCCGGTGCGCGCAGCCGGGTCTATCTCGCCCGCGACGAGGAAAAGGGCGAGCGGGTCACGATCAAGACGCCCACGACTGAAACCGCGACCGACAAGCGGCAGGTCGCCGCCCTCATGCTCGAGGAATGGGCGATCCGCCGCACCGCGCACCAGAACCTCGTCTCCGCGCCTTCGGGCAGCGGGCGGACGCGGGGCCATGTCTATGCGGTGTCGCGCTATGTCGAAGGGCAGTCGCTGGACGAGTGGCTGGCCGACAATCCCGAACCCGAACTGTCAGTCGTGCGCGACATCGTGCGCCAGATCGCATCGGGCCTGCTGGCGCTCCACCGCAAGGAAATGGTCCACCGCGACCTGCGCCCGCACAATGTCATGATCGACACCGACGGGACGGTGAAAATCATCGACTTCGGCTCGGTCGCGGTCGCGGGGCTTGAGGAAACGGCCCCCGGCACTGCGGGCGAGGCGGCCTATGCCGGGACGGTCCAGTTCGCCGCGCCCGAAGTCTATCGCGGCGAGGAAGCCAGTGCGCAGAGCGATATCTATTCGCTGGGCGCGATCGCCTATCACCTGCTGACGGGCGAATTGCCCTATGGCCCGCGCATCGCGAATGCGACCACCTGGGCCGAGCAGAAGAAGCTGCGCTACCGCCCGATCGCGGAAATTACCGAGCGCGTGCCCCGCTGGATGGACGCGGCCATTGCGAAGGCCTGCGCGATCGATCCGGCGAACCGCTATTCGGAATTGAGCGAGTTCACTTACGACCTTTCGCATCCCAATTCCGCGCTCGTCACCGACATGCGCCCGCTGATCGAGCGGGGGACGACGCGGCACTGGCGCATTGCGGCGATCCTGCTCGCCGTCGCGCTTGCCATTTCCATACTGACAAGGCCGGACATCGGCCTTTTCTGAAGACCACGGCTGAAAGGAAGAAGCACATGATGACCAAGGCAGACGTGACCGACATGATCCGCGCGGCAAAGCGCGAAAAGGGCGTGAAATGGGCCGAGATCGCCGCGGCGGCAGGGCTGTCGGAGGTGTTCTGCACCTCGGCCTGCCTCGGCATGAATTCGCTGCTGCCCGATGCGGCGGGCAAGGTGGTCGATTTCCTCGGCCTTCCTGCCGAAGCGGCGGTCGTGCTGGCCGAGTATCCGACCAAGATTTTCTCCCAGAAAGTCCCGACCGATCCGTGCATCTACCGCTGGTACGAGATCACCGGCGTCTTCGGCGAGGCATTCAAGGAACTGGTGCAGGAAAAGTTCGGCGACGGCATCATGAGCGCGATCGACTTCGACATGGATATCGAACGCATCGCTCACGAAAAGGGCGACCGCGTGCAAGTGGTGATGAGCGGCAAGTTCCTGCCCTACAAGAGCTGGTAGGGCCGGACGGGGCAGGCCGTTCTTGCTGCCCGTTATTGCTGCAATGCAAAAACGGCTTGCCGCCAGCACCGCGAATCGAGTATAGCTATCGAATTGCAGCGATTGCCCCGTCCAAGGTGGGACGTGAACACGGCAATCTCTCGCAGCTGAAATCACACATTGCGTGGCAACGGTGCCGCCCGAACCCTTCTTGGGATCGTGGCGGCTTTTTTGCGTGCGCGTTTGGAATGAGGACCAGGATGAACGTGACCGTAGCACCAGACATGAAGGGGACCACCGGCGTCCTTTCGCGTGGCCGAAAGCTGGTCGTCATCGGCAACGGCATGGCGGGTTGCCGCGCGGTGGAGGAAATCCTCTCGCGCGATGGCACCCGCTTCGACGTGACGATCTTCGGCGCAGAGCCGCGGGTGAACTACAACCGCATCATGCTCTCGCCTGTCCTCGCCGGCGAAAAGACGTTCGAGGAAATCGTCATCAATGGCCAGGACTGGTACGATGACAACCACATCCAGCTGGTATCGGGCGACCCCGTCGTCGGCATCGACCGCCAGCAGAAGCACGTCATCACGCGCTCGGGCCGGATCGAGAACTACGACACGCTGCTGATCGCGACGGGTTCGGACCCCTTCATCATTCCGGTTCCGGGCAAGGATCTGGACGGTGTGGTCACTTTCCGCGACCTCGACGACGTCGACAAGATGCTGACCGCTGCCGAAAAGGGCGGTAGCGCAGTCGTCATCGGCGGCGGCCTGCTGGGGCTTGAAGCTGCCCACGGCCTCTCGCTGCGCGGCATGGACGTCACCGTTGTTCACCTGATGCCGACGCTGATGGAACGTCAGCTTGATGAAGCGGCGGGCTACCTGCTCAAGGCCGAGCTTGAAAAGCGTGGCCAGACCATCCTGACGAGCGCCAATACCAAGGAAATTGTTGGCAAGGACGGCAAGGTTTCGGCAGTCCTGCTGGAAGACGGCACCGTCATCCCCGCCGAGATCGTGGTCATGGCCGCCGGCATCCGTCCGGCCACCGGTCTTGCGAAGGAAGCGGGACTCGATGTCGAGCGCGGCATCCTGGTCGACGACCACATGGTCACCAGCGATCCCGACATTCTTGCCGTCGGCGAATGCGTCCAGCACCGCGGGCTTTGCTACGGCCTCGTCGCGCCGCTGTGGGACATGTGCCGCAGCCTTGCCGATTATGCCACCGACACGCCTTCGGGCTACGGCGGTTCCGTCACGTCGACCAAGCTGAAGGTATCGGGCATCGACCTGTTCTCTGCCGGTGACTTCACCAGCGGCGAGGACTGCGAGGACATCGTCATGCGCGATGCCAGCCGCGGCATCTACAAGCGCGTCGTGGTCAAGGACAGCAAGATCGTCGGCGCCGTGCTCTATGGCGATACGGCGGACGGTAACTGGTACTTCGACCTTCTCAAGAAGGAAGAAGACATCTCCGACATCCGCGAGGCGCTGATCTTCGGTCAGGCCTTCGCCAGCGGAGGTGCCTTGCTGGACCCTAACGCCGCCGTTGCCGCCCTTTCGGACGACGCAGAAATCTGCGGCTGCAACGGCGTGTCGAAGGGTCAGGTCGTCTCTTGCATCAACAACGGCGCGCACAGCCTCGACGCGGTCCGCTCGACCTGCAAGGCCTCGGCCTCCTGCGGGTCGTGCACGGGTCTTGTCGAAAGCCTGCTCGCCGTCACGCTGGGCGAGGACGCGGTCGAAACCGGCCCCAAGACGATGTGCAAGTGCACCAGCTTCACCCACGACGACGTGCGCGCGCTGATCCTTGAAAAGAACCTCAAGGCGATCCCGCAGGTCATGCAGGAACTGCACTGGTCGACGCCCGACGGCTGTTCCTCGTGCCGTCCGGCGCTCAACTACTACCTGCTCTGCGCATGGCCCGGCGAATATATCGACGACCAGAAGAGCCGCTTCGTGAACGAACGTCTTCACGCCAACATCCAGAAGGACGGCACCTATTCGGTCGTGCCGCGCATGTGGGGCGGCATCACCAGCCCCAAGGAGCTGCGCGCCATCGCCGACGCGGCAGAGAAGTACCAGGCCCGCCTCGTCAAGGTGACCGGCGGCCAGCGTATCGACCTGTTCGGCATCAAGAAGGAAGACCTGCCCGGCATCTGGGCGGACCTGAATGCCGCCGGCATGGTTTCGGGCCACGCCTACGGCAAGTCGCTGCGCACGGTGAAGACCTGCGTCGGCAGCGAATGGTGCCGCTTCGGCACGCAGGATTCCACCGGCCTCGGCGTCCAGATCGAACGGATGACCTGGGGCAGCTGGATGCCGCACAAGTTCAAGATCGCCGTCAGCGGTTGCCCGCGCAACTGCGCCGAAGCGACGATCAAGGACTTCGGCGTCGTCTGCGTGGACTCGGGCTACGAACTGCACGTCGGCGGCAATGGCGGTATCCACGTCCGCGCGACCGACCTGCTTTGCAAGGTGGAGACCGAGCAGGAGGCGATGGAACACTGCGCGGCCTTCATCCAGCTCTACCGCGAGGATGCGCGTTACCTCGAACGCACCGCCCCGTGGATCGAACGCAAGGGTCTCGACTGGCTCAAGGAGGCGCTGTTCTCCGACCCCAACACGGTCAAGGAACTGGCCCGCCGCTTCCGCTATTCGCAGCGTTTCTCGCAGGACGATCCGTGGGCGCAGCGCGCCGGCGGCGACCGCGCGGACCTGCACAGCCACCTCGCCGAGGTGCGCCCGCTTCAGATCATCTCGGAGGTTGCATAATGCCTGTAGGTAAGTGGCTTGACGTCGGCACGGTCGACCAGATCGAACCGGGCACCGCCCGCACGCTCCCCGTCGAGGGGCGCGAGGAGCTGGCCGTGTTCCGCACCATGCGGGGCGAGGTCTTCACCATCGTCAACAAGTGCCCGCACAAGCAGGGCCCGCTCAGCCAAGGCATCGTCCACGGCAATGTCGTGGCCTGCCCGCTGCACAACTGGAACATCAGCCTCGAAACCGGCCGCGCGCTGGGCGACGATGACGGCTGCGTGCCGACGATCCCCACCAAGGTCGAAGGCGGTCGCATCTTCCTGCTGCGCGAGGCGGTCCTGAACCCGCAAGTCGCGGACGCCGCCGACGAAGCGCCCAAGGCCGCGGCCTGACACGATGACGAAGATCGCCACCACCTGTGCCTATTGCGGCGTCGGCTGCGGCGTGATTGCCGACACCGGCGAAAACGCGGCGGCGCGGCAGGTGGCGATCTCTGGCGACAAGGCGCATCCGGCCAATCACGGCAGGCTCTGCGTCAAGGGCACCATGCTGGGCGACACGGTCGGGATGGAAGGGCGGCTAACCGCCCCCTTCATCGGCAACCGCCGCGCAAGCTGGGACGAGGCGACGCGATTCGTCGCCAGGACCTTTGCCGACACGATTGCCGAGCATGGGCCGGACAGCGTCGCCTTCTACGTCTCGGGCCAGTTGCTGACCGAGGATTACTACGCCGCGAACAAGCTGATGAAGGGCTTCATCGGCTGCGGCAACATCGACACCAATTCGCGCCTCTGCATGGCAAGCGCGGTTGCCGCGCATAACCGCGCATTCGGCGAAGACTACGTGCCGGTAACCTATGACGATCTCGACGAGGCGGACCTGATCGTCCTTGTCGGGTCTAACACCGCGTGGTGCCATCCGGTCGTGTGGCAGCGGATCGAGAAGGCGCGCAAGGAACGCGGCACGAAAATCGTCGTCATCGACCCGCGCCGCACCGAAACCGCCGCAGAGGCCGATCTTCACGTCGCGATCGCGCCTGACGGCGACATCCCGCTGTTCCGCGCACTGCTGGCCGAGATGAAGGCGCGGGGCGCGGTGGACGAGAGCTTTGTCGCGCAGCATTGCAACGTGCCCGAAGGCTTCTGGGACGGCCTCGACGGCGCGCTGGGCGAGCACCTTCCCGACACGCTCGCGGCGCTGGCCGACATGGTTGCGGCGCATCCTCGCATGGTCACCGTGTTCAGCCAGGGATCGAACCAGTCGGTGCGCGGGACCGACAAGGGCAATGCGATCATCAACCTGCACCTCGCCATGGGCCGCATCGGCAAGGCGGGCGCGGGGCCGTTCTCGATGACGGGCCAGCCCAATGCCATGGGCGGGCGCGAAGTCGGCGGGCTTGCCTCGACGCTGGCCTGCCATCTCGGCTTTTCCGAGGACGAGGTGAGCGCGGTCGCCGACTTCTGGCAGGCACCTGCGATGTGCAGTGCGCCGGGCCTCAAGGCCGTCGACATGTTCCGCGCGGTCCACGATGGCCGGATCAAGGCGATCTGGATCATGGCGACGAACCCCGCGGTCTCGATGCCCGATGCAGGCTTCGTCCGCGAGGCGCTGGAAAAGTGCGATTTCGTCGTCGTCTCCGACTGCATGGCCGATACCGATACCGCGCGTTTCGCCCATGTCCGCCTGCCCGCGCTGGGCTGGGGCGAAAAGGACGGGACGGTCACCAATTCCGAACGCATGGTCAGCCGCCAGCGCGCTTTCCTGCCAGCCGCGGGCGAAGCGCGGGCCGACTGGAAAATCATCGCCGACGTCGCCGCCGCGATGGGTTTCGGCGATGCGTTCGGTTGGCAAAGCGTGTCCAGCGTCTTCCGCGAATATGCGGCGATGACGCTGCTGCCCAAGCAGCGCCGCCTGCAGCTCGACCTCACCGACAAGGCGCAGCTTTGCGACGAGGAATACGATGCAATGGAACCGTTCCGCTGGGGCGGCGTGGACCCACTGCTCGAAACCGGTTTCTCCTTCCCCGACCGCCGCGCGCGCCTGATCGATGTCGCCCCGCTGGCCGCTGTTGTGGTCGACCCCGCTTTCCCGCTGCGGCTCAATACCGGACGCTACCGCGACCAGTGGCACACGATGACGCGCACCGGCCTTTCCGCCCGCCTTGCCCGCCACCGCAGCGAGCCGCTGGTCGAAATCCATCCCGCCGACGCGGAGAGCTTCGGCATTACCGACGGCGGCCTTGCCCGTATCTCCACCCCGCGCGGCAGCACCGTGCTGCGCGCAAAGGTGACCGACGGGCAGGCGAAGGGCACGATCTTCTCGCCCATGCACTGGACCGACCTGTTTTCGAGCGGCGGGCGCAGCAACCGGCTGACCGCGCCCCATGTCGATCCCGTCTCCGGACAGCCCGGCTTCAAGGACTGCGGCGCCGCTATCGAGGCGGTAGCGCCCGATTGGCGCGCGTTTCTCGTCTCGGCGACCGAGCCCGACCTACCCGAATGCCTCTACTGGACCAAGGCGAGGCAGGCGAAAGGCTGGCTGGTCGAACTGGCAGGGCTGGGCGAGGCACCGGTTGGCGCGCTCATGCCCGGCGGACGCTACATGGAGGCCGAAGACGTCCGCCGCGGCATGAAGCGCGTTGCCGCGCTCGACGACGATGGCCGGCTGTCGGCCGCGCTCTTCGTGACCTGCAGCGGCGACCTGCCCTCGCGCGAATGGATCGCCGCGCAACTGGGCGACCGCGACCTGACCACTGCCGAACTGCTGGCCGCGCGACCGGCAGAGGCGATGCCCGACCCCGGCCCGCAAGTCTGCGTGTGCTTCGATGTCGGGCTCAACACCATCCTTGCCGCCATCGCCGACCAGCGCCTGTCGAGCGTGACGGCCATCGGCAAGGCTCTCAATGCCGGGACCAACTGCGGCAGCTGCCGTCCGCAGCTGGCCGAGATCCTGCGTGACACCAACATGGCGGAGGCTGCGGAATGACCCAGTTCGATTTCGGAGACGTGTGGCTGGTGGGCGCTGGCCCCGGCGATCCCGACCTGCTGACCCGCAAGGCAGAGCGCCTGATCCGCGAAGCCACCGTTGTCTTCTATGATGCGCTGGTGGGCGAGGGCGTTCTTGCGCTGGTCCCGCCCCATGTCCGCATGGAGCCTGTCGGCAAGCGGTCGGGCCGCCATTCGAAGGACCAGGCCTCGATTGACCGGCTGATCGTGGAGGCTGCGCTCGCTGGAGAGAAGGTCGTGCGCCTGAAGGGCGGGGACCCCGCAATCTTCGCCCGCGCGAACGAGGAACTCGAAGCCTGCCGCGCCGAGGGCATCCGCGTCTCGATCTGCCCCGGCATCACGGCAGCCAGCGCCGCCGCCGCTGATCTGGGTGTTTCGCTCACGTTGCGTGGACTTGCGCGAAAACTGGTATTTGTCACCGCGCATTCAAAGAATGGGGCGACGCTTGATCTCGATTGGCAAAGCCTCGCCGACAAGGACGCGACGCTTGCCGTCTACATGGGCAAGGCAGCCGCTCCGACAGTGTCGCGGAAATTGATCGAGGCTGGGCTGCCAGTTGATACGCCGGTTGCACTGGTCGAGAATGCCAGCCTTGGGAATGGCACACGGATCGTCACACGCCTCGACCTGTTGGGCCTGACCGCCAATGCGGCCCTGACCGACAAGCCAGCGGTGATCTTGATCGGCCGAGCGCTTGGCGAAAGTACCTTCGCCACGTCTGGTTTCTACGGCCCGCAGCAAAAATCAGTTGAAAATAGCGGCAGCGTGGGGGGCTGAGCACTACTAACACCTGGGACAAGGCACGAAGCCAACTTCAGCGGGCAGAGGAAGAGACATTCTCCCAGCATTTGAATGCCCGCCATTGGCTGGTCCGATGCGCTAGTTCACGAATTTTGCGATTACCCTACCGGACAATAATGGGTACCTGCTTTAGGTCTTCACGCAGGTGGCAGCCTGTCCAGTCCACGCAGCCTAAACCGCAACGAACCGCCACTGCCTGCCCGACCAGTCTTCAAGCTGACTATTGCTCTGCATCGGTGAGCAGATCCTGCCAGAACATTACCGCAGCCCAACCGTAATAATCGCTGTTTTCCTTCTTGGCGAAGCCATGGCCTTCGTTCTCGCCGACAAGGTACCAGACGTCCTCTCCGGCTGCGCGGACGCGTTCGACGACTTGGTCTGCTTCCGACTTGGGTACGCGTGGATCGTTGGCTCCCTGGATAACGAACAAGGGATCCTCGATTTCGTCGATCCTTTTAAGAGGCGATATCTCCTCGAGCTTGGCCCGCTGTTCGGGATCGCGCTCGTCGCCGTACTCGGCGCGGCGGAGGTCACGGCGATAATCTTCTGTATTTTCGAGGAAAGTGACAAAATTCGAGATGGCGACATTGCATTCCGCGCCGACGAGTTGCTCGTCATAGGCAAGGATCGAAGCATAGCACATGTACCCGCCATAGGATCCGCCGCGAACGCCTATGCGGTCGGCATCGATGGCGGGATCATCGCCTAGCTTGTCGAGAAACGCTCCGATGTCGCGTACCGAATCTTCTCGCTTGAATGGACCGTTGTCGAGGCTGACGAACCGCTTTCCGAAGCCGGTAGAGCCGCGTACGTTTGGCATGAACTGCGCGACACCAAGCTCGTTCAGGTAATAGTTACGGCTACCGAGAAAACCAGGACGATATTGAGATTCCGGGCCGCCGTGGATCGATATGAGAAGAGGGCGGGGGCCCGGGAATTTCTTTGGATCGGGGCGGTAGAGCCAGCCGGAGATCTGTTCGCCATCGAAACTCGCCACTTCGACGAGCTCAGCCTCGACGTTATCCATCGGGTCGAGCCCGCCAGTTTCGGAACGGGTCCAGCGTGTCACCTCGAACGAAACGGGGTCGATCGAATAAGCATCTGCGGGGCTGGTTGCGGAGGTGAAGGTAAAGCCGAGCGGTCCCCAAGGCGCGAATTCGAGACTTCCGATCAAGCCCGCCGGCAACGTGTCGACGCGGCGCTCCTCACCCGTTGCCGTATCGTAGAACCATAGCTGGCTTGAGCCCTTTTCGTTGGTCACGACCGCCAGCGTTCCGCCGTCTTCTGAAAGCTCGATTCCGGTAATTTCCCAGCCACCGAACTCGCCTTGGCGCACGAACTCGCCGCTTTCGCGATCAAGTGTTCCGAGGCGCTTGATATCGGAGCCTATGTCGGCGGTGAGCCAGACAGTGCCGTCCGGAGACTCTGCGAAACTGCCAAAGGCTTCGTCGGGAGCAGGATCTCGAACGGGCTCGAGCTTACCCGTTTCAATGTCGAGTTCGTAGACGTCCATGTTGGTGATCGAGACATAGCGAATGACCATCAGTTTCGATTTGTCGCGGCTGAACCCCCCGGGAAACCAACCCACGCCCGGCGCTTCGTATACTAGCCGCTCGGTCGAAGGATCGCGCGGATCCATGATGTAAAGGTCGCCTAGCTTCCCCGTTCGTTTGGTGGAGGAAAAGGCAATCAGTTCGCCGTCTTCGGTCCACCCCCCGAAACCGTTCCGACTTTCGCCATCGGTCAGCAAAACGAGTTTGCCATCTTCCCAGCGATAGAGCTGCGAAAATTCATTACCGCCTGCATCCTTCGAGACGATAATCATCGAGCCTGTAGGATCGATTGTCGCACCGACCGGTTCGTTTTCAAAGGTCAGCTGCTGGCGCGCACCCATCGGCATGGCGACGCGGTGGACCTGCCGAACATCGCCAAAGCGGGTTGAAACCAAGATAGAACGGTCGCTGGCATCCCAGCCCATGAAACTGGCGGTACGGTACTCTTGGTAAGGCCGGGTGGCTTCGACGAGAGCGATGGGGACTTCAGGCATTCCGCTGGTGGTAAGTTCCGCCGGTTTCGGCGCCACTTCCGCCGGGGTTTCTGCGAGGGTCTGCGTGGCGCCCGCCAAGGCAATTGTGGCAATTCCAAATTTCAGCGACACTTTCACCTGGTTTCCCCTGAAGCGATGTTCAATGCGGACCAAGCTAGGCGAATGTGTCCGGCAGGGGCAAGGTGGATCCTTTCAAGTGATACCATACGTCGGGTTCGCGTTTCGTTGCCCAACTTGTTGGTATGAGAGGCTTCTGCTGACCGACGCCTGAGAGTAGTGGACACACATCAGCAGCCTTCGGATTGACGAGAGGCCGTCGGATGTGGGGGCGGGCGCAAATAGTCGCCATTCGGTTGACGCCCCCTAATTCTGACATAATCCCTCGTCACGACTGTGGTGCGAGCAGCCTGTGGCAACCAAGACTCGCCCAACTGATGAGGCGGCTGATGAAATTGCCCGTTACACGCCTTGGTCCGCAGCAAATCGGCGGAATGAGCGCTATCGCTGCAACTATGGCGGGCCTGATCTATCTCTCGCTTGCGCAAGCGCCGGTGTCGATGATCGTCGTAAATCTTGCCGCGCTTGGTTTTGGGATGCTGCTCCTCCTGGGTGAACGTATTGCGCGCAGTGGAGGTGGTTTCACTTCCACCCTGATGCTCGTCATGGCGTTGCTGCTGTTGGTCACCGCTCTCTTCGGCGAAGCCACGGAAGGGGCGCGGCGCTGGATCATGGTTGGCCCGCTGTTCATCCAATCGAGCCTGATCGTGCTGCCCGCCCTCATCCTGCTGTTCGTGGGGCGCAGGACCATGCTTTCCGTGCTGGCAATGGTGATTGCGGCCCTGTCTCTGGCCCTGCAACCCGATCGGGCGATGGCAGGTGCGTTGCTGGCCGCTATGGTGACCTTGTCGGTTGTCAGGTTCGACCGCACGCTGCTGATCCCGTTGGCGGCAAGTCTTGCTGCCTTTACGGTCACCGTCGTCCGTTCCGATACCGTGCCTGCGGTGCCGTTCGTCGATCAGGTCTATTACAGCGCATTCGAGCTGCACTGGCTTTGCGGCGCACTTGTGCTTGGTGGTACGGCGCTGCTGCTCCTGCCGGCCTTCGCCGCGGCATGGTCGACAGGGACCGGGCGCGACCGGTGTATCGTCTTTGGCACGATCTGGCTCGCGCTGATCCTTGCCGCAGCGCTGGGCGATTATCCGACACCGGTCGTCGGATACTCCGGCGCCGCAATTCTCGGCTACGTGCTCAGCATCGCAGTTTTACCGCGCAAGACTTGCAAGCAAACGACCCGCGAGTTGCAAGCCGATGATGGCGAACGTTCTTTGCGCGAGGGCGAGGACATGAAACGCATTCCCGTCATGGAATGAAGGCGGCATGCTGGCATCAGAGTTGGGTAAGGGGCAGGAGCCGTGAATCCTCCAATGCCGCGGTGCGGTGGCCGATTGCGGATGTCAGGTATGCTTCATTGCTGGCAAAGGCGATGAACGCTTCGACACTGGTCTGCCGCACCAGCATCACGCGATCCCAGCGCTCTTCTTCGGGTCCGATGAAGAATGCACCGCCAGCGCCCATGAACAGCAGTTCGCCGCCGCTTTTCAACAAGTGCGGCATTGTCTCTTCTACGTAGAGATCGAATGCCTGTGCTCCGCCAATCGCTTCTGCAGGTGCCAGTTCAGGATTGCACGAATAGTCTGCGATTTCCCGAAAACGCAGCAGGTTCAGCATTACGACCGAACCGGCAATCTTTCGTCCGAAAAGTGCCATCGCGGATTGCTGTGTCGGTTCAAGATATCCGGTCATATTCAAGTCCAAAATTCTGTTCAGAAGAAGTGGCGGCAACAGTTGGTCAATTTACTTGGCAATGCCGGGTGTTTTTGGCGGATTTCCGCCGTTATTTACGCAGATTTCGAGGGGCAAGAGCTGTCACTATCGGATCAAACTGCGGAAATCGTTGTATTTAAAATTGCTACTGACACGTTTGTATGCATGTTGCCCCGACTAGTTCCGGTCCGTTCTTTCGATGGATTCGGAGAGTAAAGCCGGGGGGCAGCAATGGCAATTTTGAACAATCATCTTTCCGCTCGATTCTTCGCGAAAGAAAAGAGCAGGAAGCGTTCTCGATTTGGTGCTGCCCTCTTTTCCACGTCTGCCCTGATTGCCATTTCGGGCACCTCATCCGCACAAGTGCAAACAATCGACGGCGGCACGACCGAGACCGTGATCGGCAGCGGCGGGGGCACCCAGGCCAGCCCCTGGGTTTTCTCCGACGTGCTGAACGTCGGGTTAAACAGCGACGGAACGCTGGAGATCAGCGATGGCGGCAGCGTCAGCAATACCTATAGCTATATCGGGAAAAATCGCGGCTCGACCGGCACGGTTACCGTCGACGGCATCGGTTCCTCCTGGACCAACAGCAGTATCCTCTCTGTCGGCCAGCACGGCACGGGCGAGCTCACCATCAGCGACGGCGGCAGCGTCAGCAATACCGCTGCCTGGATCGGTTTCTATTCCGGCCCGACCAGCACGGTTACCGTAACCGGCATCGGTTCCTCCTGGACCAACAACGGCGAACTCTATGTCGGCGCTTACGGCACAGGCGAGCTCACCATCAGCGACGGCGGCAGCGTCAGCAATACCTATGGCTATCTCGGGTATGAACCCGGCTCGAGCGGCATAGTTACCGTCGACGGCATCGCTTCCGAATGGGAGAACACCGGCAACCTCTATGTCGGTAATTCCGGAACCGGCGATCTTACCGTCAGCGACGGCGGCAGCGTCAGCAATGCCATCGGCTTTATCGGGCGCAATTCCGGCTCGACCGGCACGGTTACCGTCGACGGCATCGATTCTTTCTGGACCAACAACGGCAACCTCTTTGTCGGCAATTCCGGCACGGGCGAGCTTACCATCAGCGGCGGCGGCGGCGTCAGCAGTGCCTCTGCCGCTATCGGGCGCAATTCCGGCTCGACCGGCACGGTTACCGTCGACGGCATCGGATCCTCCTGGACCAACAGCAGCGACCTCTTTGTCGGCAATACCGGCACGGGCGAGCTTACCATCAGCGATGGCGGCAGCGTCAGCAATACCGCTGGCTTGATCGGGACCAATTCCGGCTCGACCGGCACGGTTACCGTCGACGGCATCGGATCCTCCTGGACCAACAGTAGCAACCTCTATGTCGGCAGTTCCGGCACGGGCGAGCTTACCATCAGCAACGGTGGCAGCGTCAGCAATACCGTTGGCTTTATCGGGTACGATTCCAGCTCGACCGGCACGGTTACCGTGGACGGCACCGGTTCCTCCTGGACCAACGGCAGCGAGCTCTATGTCGGCTATTACGGCACAGGCGAGCTCACCATCAGCGACGGCGGCAGCGTCAGCAACACGTACGGCTACATCGGTGCGGATACGGGTTCCGATGGCTCGGTCGTGGTCGACGGCAGCGGCTCGACCTGGATCAACAGCAGCGCCCTCTTTGTTGGCGACAGCGGTGCTGGCAGCCTTGCGATCACTAATGGCGGCAGCGTCAGTAACGTTTCCGCTAGTATCGGTGCCGGCGTTGGTTCCCTTGGCGCGGTGACGGTCGACGGTGCTGGCTCGACCTGGACCAACAGCAACACGTTATACGTGGGCGACAGGGGTACTGGCAGCCTTTTGATCAGCAACGGAGGCAGCGTCAGCAGCACGGCTGCTATCATCGGCGACGAACCGGATTCCGATGGCGAGGTGACCGTCAGCGGCACCGGATCAACCTGGACCAGCAGCAACTTGTTGTATCTGGGCAACTCCGGCACGGGCAGTCTGACGATCAGCGATGGCGGCGTTGTCGCCAGCGCGAATCCTCTCTCGGTAGCAGTCAATGCCGGTTCGGTCGGTACGGTCAACATCGGCGCGGCCGTGGGCGATACGGCGACGGGCGCGGGAACGCTCAGCGCCCCGGCACTGGAGTTCGGGGACGGCACCGGCACGCTGGTCTTCAACCACACCGATAGCGATTACATTTTCGACCTCGACGTAAGTGGGGCGGGGGCGCTCGAAACCTATTCGGGCGCGACCACGCTCAGCGGTACGAACACCTATACCGGTGCGACCACGCTGCACGGCGGGACGCTGATCATCGGGGACGGTGGAACGATTGCCGGAACGTCGGGCATCTCGATCGGCGCAGACAGCGGCGATGATGCCGGCATGGTCGTCACGGCGGCCAATGGCGGCGGTTCGGTCACTACGCCCGGCGACGTCCTGGTCGGCAATGCGGGGACCGGCAGCCTTGTGATCACCGATGAAGGCAGCGTCAGCAATGCCGAAGGATACGTCGGCATTGCGGCCGGTTCGACCGGCACGGCCACCGTCGATGGCGTGGGCTCGACCTGGGCCAATAGTGGCAATCTGTACGTCGGCTATGGGGGGGCTGGCAGCCTTTCCATCACAAATGGTGGCAGCGTAAGCGCTGATGTGCTCCGTTTAGGCTTTGATGCTGGTTCGAACTCTACGGTCACGGTCGATGGTGCGGGCTCCAGCCTCACCAGCAGCACGCGCATATGGATGGGCCCCTCCAGCCTCTCGATTACCGATGGAGGTAGCGTCAGCGCCGGTACGGACTTCTATTTGGGTTCAAATGTCGGAGCTGGTACGGTCACGGTAGACGGCATCGATTCCAGCCTGGCCATCGGCGGAATTCTGCGGGTTGGACCGAGTAGCGTGGGTAGCCTCACCATCACCAACGGAGGCAGCGTTAGCAGTAATGCCACGCAGATTGGTTGGTTACCCGGTTCGGTCGGCACGCTGACGGTTGATGGCGCCGGCTCCACCTTGACGACCAATGGAAATGTCGTTGTCGGTCTTGAGGGCTCGGGCAGCCTGTCAATCAGCAATGGTGGTGCCGTCACCAGTTCGGGAGGTCGCATTGGTACATCCGGCCTTCCAGTTGCGATCGGCGAGAGTGCCTGGGTCACGGTCGATGGCGATGGCTCCAGCTGGGCAATGACGGGTGAGTTTATTGTTGGCGACCGAAAGCAGGGCGATCTCCTGATCACCAATGGCGGCAGTGTCAGCAGTACGGTCGGATATATCGGGCGTCATATTTCGGCAGACGGTACACGCTGGGGAAACGGTACGGTCACGGTCGACGGGGCAGATTCCGTCTGGACGAACAGTGCCGAGCTTTATGTCGGCGACGCGGGCACGGGCAGCCTGATCGTCGCAAACGATGGCACCGTATCGGCGACATCGCTGATTGTGGCAAACCAGGCAGGCTCCGTCGGTACCGTGAACATTGGCGCGGCGGCAGGGGATGCGGCGACGGGGGCGGGCGTGATCGACGCCCCGACGCTGGCCTTTGGCGACGGCACCGGCACGCTGGTATTCAACCACACCGATAGTGACTACGTCTTCGACCTCGACGTAAGCGGGGCGGGGACGCTCGAAACCTATTCGGGCACGACGACGCTGAGCGGGACCAGCACCTTTACCGGCTCCGTCACCGTCTATGGCGGCACGTTGGTCATCGGTGACGGGGGCACGCTGACGGGCCTGTCGGACATCTCGATCGGCGAGAACGCGGACGACGATGGCGAGATCATCGTGACCGCGGCCAATGGCGGCGGTTCGATCACGATGCCGGGCAACCTGGTGGTCGGCAAGACGGGGGCGGGCGAGCTCTCCATCGTCGAGGGCGGCAGCGTGACCAACCAGACCGGTTACGTCGGCTTCTTCGAAGGATCGGATGGCACCGTAGTGGTCGATGGTGCAGGCTCGGCCTGGACAAGCACCAACGACCTGAACGTCGGTAACAATGGCAAGGGCACTCTCGCGGTCACCGCTGGCGGCAGCGTCATCAGCAATAGTGGCTACATCGGTCGCTATGCCGGCTCGGAAGGGGCGGTCACCGTCGATGGGGCCGGATCTGCCTGGACTACCGGGACATTGCATGTCGGCAGTTTCGGCACGGGCAGCCTTGCGATAACGGACGGAGGCAGCGTCAGCAGCACAATTGCTATGATAGGCAATCAATCCGATGCACTGAACACCGTCACGGTGGATGGAGCAGGGTCCGTCTGGGCGAACAGCGGCAACCTAAATGTGGGCGCGCGCGGGGCGGGTAGCCTTGCGGTCACCAGTGGCGCAACCGTCAGCAGCGCTGGTGGTAGCATCGGGACTCTGATCAATGCCAACGGATCGGTCACCGTCGATGGAATGGGCTCCGAATGGTCCAACGGCAGCGTCCTCCATGTCGGTCGTTCGGGAACGGGCAGCCTTGCGGTAACCAACGGCGGCAGCGTCAGCAGCGCCGATGGTTATATAGGCTTTGCATCCGGATCGACCGGCACGGTTGCCATTGATGGAGCAGGTTCCAGCTGGACGAACAGCGCCACGCTGCTTGTCGGCGATGAAGGCACGGGCATCCTCACGCTTTCCAACGACGGTGAGGTGTCGGCAACAGCGGTTGTCATCGCGGCCAACGCAGGCTCTGTCGGCACCGTGAACATCGGCGCGGTCGCGGGCGATGCGGCGACGGGTGCGGGCGTGATCGACGCTCCGACCCTGGCCTTTGGCGACGGGATCGGCACGCTGGTCTTCAACCACACCAATAGCGATTACATTTTCGACCTCGACGTAAGCGGGGCGGGGGCGCTCGAAACCTATTCGGGCACGACGACGCTCAGCGGCACGAACACCTACACCAGTGCGACCACGCTGCATGGCGGGACGCTGCTTATCGGTGACGGCGGAACGACTGCCGGAACGTCGGGCATCTCGATCGGCGAGGACAGCGGCGACGATGCGGCCATAATTGTCACGGCGGCCAATGGCGGTGGTTCGGTCACTACGCCCGGCGACGTCTATGTCGGCGATGCGGGCACGGGCAGCCTCGCCATTGGCGATGGTGGTTCCGTCAGCAACACCTTCGGCTCTGTCGGCTATTCGTCCGGTTCGAATGGCACGGTCACGGTTGATGGTGCCGGCTCGACCTGGACAAGCGCCGACGACCTGACGGTAGGTAACAACGGCACCGGCAGTCTCGGCGTCACTGCCGGCGGCAGCGTTATCGACGAAATTGGCTTTATCGGTCGCCTTGCCGGATCGGAAGGGGCGGTCACTGTCGATGGCGCAGGTTCAAGCTGGGCTAATAACGGCGACTTGTATGTCGGCGACGCCGGCACGGGTAGCCTCGGGATCACCGAAGGTGGCAGCGTCAGCAGCGCGGTTGGCGCAATCGGTTTTGAATCCGGTTCGACAGGCATGGTCACGATCGACGGGGCGGGCTCCGTCTGGACGAACCGTGCCGAGCTCCATGTCGGCGATCAGGGCACGGGTAGCCTGATTGTAGCAGACGAGGGCGCTGTATCGGCGACAACGCTGATTGTCGGCGCACAGACAGGTTCCACCGGTACCGTCAATATCGGCGCGGCTGCGGGAGATGCGGCGGTGGGCGCGGGCGTGATCGATGCCCCGACGCTGACTTTCGGTGATGGGACCGGCGCGCTGGTCTTCAACCACACTAACCCGGCCTATGTCTTCGACCTCGAAGTGAGCGGTACCGGCAGCATTGATCACCTCTCGGGCGCTACGATCCTGACCGGTGATAGCTCCGCCTTCGATGGTACTCTCGATCTCGTCGGCGGTACGTTGACGGTCGACGGGGTAATCGGTGGACAGGCGACCATCGGCAACGGAGCCGTGCTGAACGGCCACGGCACTGTGGGTTCCGTCACCGTCGCCGAAGGCGGTACAATCGCGCCGGGCAATTCGATCGGTACGCTGAACGTCGATGGCGACATCACCTTCGCCGCAGGCTCGATATACGAGGTCGAAGTCGATCCGGACGGAGCGGCAAGCGACCTCATCGCCGCGACCGGCACGGCGACACTCAATGGCGGCTCTGTCGCGCACATTGGCCTGTCGGGTACCTACTCTCCAACGTCGACGTACACGATCCTGACGGCAGAGGGTGGCGTTTCCGGCCAGTTCGGCGGTGCGACTTCCGACTTCGCCTTCCTCGATCCGATCCTTGGCTATACGTCCGATGCCGTAACCCTGACCCTGCAGCGCAACGACATCGACTTCTCCGCCGTTGCGACGACCGGCAACGCGTTGCAGGTGGGTGATGCAGTGCAGGACCTGGGCTTCGGCAACGAGATCTTCGATGCCGTCGTCGTTTTGGACGAAGCCGGAGCGGGCGCTGCCTTCGAAAGTCTCTCGGGCGAAATCCATCCTGCGATGCGCACGGTCATTGCCGAAGAGGGCAAGCTGGTTCGCGATGCCGTACTGGGGCAGGCGGCGCGTAGCGTTGGCGGCAACGCCTGGGCACAGGCGTTCGGTAATTGGGGAACCAGCGACGGCTCTTCAGGCACGGCGGATATTGATCGCGATACCGTCGGCGTTGTCGGCGGCGCGGATTTTTCTATCGGCGAAAGCGCGCTTATCGGTCTTGCCGCGGGCTACACCGAGACGGATGTCGATCTCGCTCCGCGGCAGTCTGAAGCTAAGGCAAAGTCAATCTACGTCATGGGCTATGCCGGTCTTAGGTCTGGACCGTTCGGCGCTCGCGCAGGCCTCGGCTACAGCCGTAGCAATATCGACACCAAGCGCAGTGTGAGCTTCACCGGTTTTTCTGACAGCCTGTCGGCCAGCTATGACGGAGAAGCGATCCACGGATCTGGCGAACTGGGTTACGAGGTCGCACTTGGCGGCGGAAAGGTTGAGCCTTTTGCCGGGGTTTCGGTGGTGCGTATCAGGATCGACGGATTTGCCGAAGATGGCGGCGCCGCTGCACTGACGGGAAGCGCCAAGAGCGGGACTACGGCTGTGGGTACACTGGGTGCGCATTTCGCGACCCCTGCGATGGGTCCGCTTCATCTCAACGGAACAATCGGCTGGATGCACGCCTTCAGCGGCCACGAAAGCAGCAGCAATCTTGCATTCGATGGGGGGCAGGCGTTCTCGATCATGAGCGCGAGCCAATCGCGCGACGCAGGTAAGCTCGACATGTCCGCTGTTCTCGAGGCCTCGGAAACGATGACCGTCAATCTCGGCTATCGCGGGGTCCTTGGCAGCTCGAGCCAGGATCACGCAGTCATGGGCGGCCTTGCAGTGCGGTTCTGATCGGATCGCTCGCAAGGCTTCAGAAGAGGCTATCTGCCCATCTGTTTCGCGCAGATGGCGGGTGATCAACAAAGTTCGAATGCCGTGCGACCGAGGGATATGGGGAGATCGCACGGCATTCCGGGGAACATGGTGCTTAGGCGAACTGGCCGATTATATGTTTTGGTCCAGCCACCTGTACCTCCAACCCGCGCCCGCGACGGCGACCTAGCCATTCGCGGACAGTTTCCACTGTCGTGTGATCCATCGCTCGCACCTTGCCGAGATCGAGCTTCACCCGGCACTGCGGACAAGCTTCGAGGATGCGATTAAGGCGCGACAGGCTGAGGAACGTTGCGGTTCCTTCCAGCGTCAATTCGCTTTCCTCGTCCTTGTGATCCTCCTGCACTTTGAGGCGCAGGTTGCGGATGTGAGGGATCAGTTCGAACAAGGTCAGCACAAGGCCCACCAGCACGCCCGTCAGCAGGTCGACCGTCACCACCAGAATGAACGTCGCGGCCCAGATCGCAGCCGGAAACGCGCCGTAAGACGTGTAGAGATGGCGTACGTGCTTGAGGCTGACGAGCTTCCAACCGGTCACCACCAGAACGCCGCCAAGCGCCGCCATCGGGATTTCAGCCAAGAGCCAAGGCAGCAGCGCAACGAAGCCCAGGATCCAGAACCCGTGGATGATGGTCGACAACCGGGTCGTCGCACCGGCCTGCACGTTCGCCGAACTGCGTACGATCACGCCGGTCATCGGCAAGGCGCCTGCCGCACCGCAAAGCAGGTTGCCGATGCCTTGTGCGCGCAGTTCCTTGTCGTAATCGGTGCGAACGCCGTCATGCATCCGGTCGACCGCCGCAGCCGATAGCAACGTTTCGGCACTGGCAATGAACGCCAGGGCCACGGCCGTCATGATCAGAGCCGGATTGGCGAGCGGGCTGAAGAAGTTGCCGTCGGGCGGGATGATCGAACCAACGATGGATTCGGGCACCTCGATCCGCGCCACGTCGAGCCCGAGGGTCCACGCTACGATCGTTGCCGCCATGACGCCCAGAAGCGCGCCCGGCACCAGACCGACCGATTTGGGCTTCACCTTTTCCCAGCCCAGCATGACGCCGATGGTCAGCAGACCGAGGCCGAGCGCAATTTCCGTGGCCCTCAGATCGAACGGTGTCAGCCCCAGGATACGGGCCGGCATTGCCGCAAGGTTCGCGACCCCGCTCGACATCGGTTGTTCGTCGAACAGGATGTGGAACTGGCCGATCACGATCAGCGCGCCGATACCTGCCAGCATGCCGTGCACGACGGCAGGCGAGATCGAGCGGAAGAGCCCGCCCAGTTTCGCCCAACCAGCGACCAGCTGAAGCACGCCCGCCAGCACCAACACGGGGCCGAGTGCTGACAGTCCGTATTCGGTCACGAACTCGAACACGATGACGGCAAGCCCTGCCGCCGGACCACTGACCTGCAGCGGGGAGCCGGCGAAAAGACCGACGACAATGCCGCCGATAATGCCGGTGATGAGGCCTTTTTCAGGCGGGACGCCCGAGGCGATAGCGATGCCCATGCACAAGGGCATCGCCACGAGGAATACGACGATCGAGGCGGTGAAGTCGGTCGTCAGGACCTTCCACCGCCCGTCGCTTGCGGCAGCATCGCTCATTCCGCGGCCTCGGCATAGGCGTGGCGGTTCTGCGGATGATGGGCGACGGGCAGTTCATCGCCTTCGCGCAAGGGTCGGAACTGGCCGGTTTCACCATCAAGCCCCAAGACGACGCCTTCGTGGATGTCGACGAACCAGCCGTGAAGGGCGAGATCTCCGCGAGCCATTGCCGCGCTGACCGAAGGGTGGGTCCGCAAGTTGTTGAGCTGTGCGATCACGTTCTCGAGGCTGAGTGCGCGGACGCGGTCGCCGTCTTCAAGGTCGCCCATGCAGCTGTCTACGATGTGGCTGGCGGCACTGCCGTGACGCAGCCATGCCGCGACGTTGGGCATCCCTTCCAGTGTTTCAGGCTTGCTGAGCGCCTTCATCGCGCCGCAGTCGGAATGACCGCAGATTATGATGTCCGACACGTTCAGCGCCATGACAGCATATTCTACGGTCGACGACACGCCGCCGTTCATGGTCGCAAAGGGCGGGACGATATTGCCGGCGTTGCGGCAGACGAACAGATCGCCGGGATCTGCCTGCATGATCTGTTCGGGCACGACGCGGGAATCCGCGCACGAAATCATGAGGGCCGTGGGGCTCTGACCCTGTTTGGTCAGCCTACCGAAAAGCGCGCTGCTTTCGGGAAAGGTGGAGCGCTCGAAGGAAAAGACGCGGCCGATAAACTCGTTCATGGGGAGTGAACTCCTGTCCTTTTTGGAGAGAGGAGTGCACGGTTAGAGGCGGCGTGTTTCGCACTTGCAGCGAAGATGTTTCAAAGTGTTTCTAGTGACTTGTTTGCCGCTGGATCGTGCAAAGTGACCGGCAGGCGGATAGTCGCAGACAGCCCTCCTGCTTCGCGATTACGCAGGACGAGGTCGCCGCCCTCCGTTCGCGCGATACGGTCCACGATTGCGAGACCAAGCCCCATGCCCGGTGCATCGCGGCGGCGCGCGTCATCGAAGCGGACGAATGGCTCGACTGCGCTTTGCAGGTTTTCGTCCGAAATTCCGGGGCCACTATCATCGACACGAATGATGTAATCCATTCTGTCGCGCGAAAGGCTGAGTTCCGCATTGCCGCCGTAATGAATGGCATTCTGCACAAGATTTCCGATCGCCCGGCGAAGGGGGAGCGGTCTTGCCATGATCACGAGATGGTCAGGCCCCGAGTAGCGCGCATCGCGGCCAAGGTCCTGCGCCCTTTCGACAATGGTCATGGCCATGACGGCAAGGTCAACCCGCTCGCGCGGGCCGCTTTCCCCCGCGCCATCGAGATAGTCCTGCATCGACCCGACGAGTGCTTCCAGTTCGTCCAGGTCCGCCATCAGCGCCGAACCTTCGGGGCTTTCCGACGCCACTTGGTCCAGCCGGAGGCGCAGGCGCATCAATGGCGTGCGCAGGTCATGGCATAGCGCCGCGACCGTGACGTTGCGATTGCGAACGAGTTCGTGGATGCGACCTTGCATCGTGTTGAAGGCGCGAATGAGCTGACGCACTTCCGCAGGACCTGCTTCGTCGATCGGGCGTGGCTGATCGGATCCGACACGGGCACTAAGATGAACCAGCCTGCGAAGCGGAGACAAAACGGCTCGGACGAGCAGCGCCGCCATCAACACCAGCAGCAGGGTCGGCACGACGAGAACGGCCCAGCGTTCAAGATTGAGCGCGCGTGCCATCTGGAGCTCGCTGGAAAAATGCACCGTCGATCCATCGGAAAGAGACATCGACCCATGAATGTCTCCGCCATGGCTAAGCGGCGATAGGTGGAACCGCAGGGCCGTCTGGCGAAGTTCGGGCTCCAGCTCGAGAACCTGACTGGTCAGCGTATCCAGCTCGATGCTGCGCTTTGGACGGGTGTCCTGCGCTTTCCACGAAACTTCGAAAGCGCTGGTCGTCAGCCGGTCCGCTACGTGGCCACGCTCTGCAGGGATTTCTTCGTCGAGCAGTCGATGCGCGATGACGAGATGTTCGGCAATCCGCTCTGCATCGTCGATTCGGATCGAGAACTGATTGGCGCGCTCGAACAGAAACGCATTGGCTATCATGTCGAGCGCAACGGCAAGGGCAACGATAGCCAGAAGCCGCCCCATCAATCCCAGTCGGGAGAAGACCCTCAAACCGGACTGACCTCGGAAGACAACATGTAACCGACGCCGCGGATCGTCGTAATCGGTGCATCTGCGCCTTCGCTCGACAGCTTGCGGCGCAGGCGGCTTACCATGACATCGACACTACGGTCCGACGCGTCACCGATCCGGTCACGCGACATCTCGATCAATCGCTCTCGTCCGATGGCGCGGCGCGCATTTTGGACGAATACCGTCAGCAGGTCGAATTCGGCAGTCGTCAGATCAACGAGCGCGCCATCCGGTGACCGCAATTCGCGCGACTGGTGCGATAGCGTCCAGCCATCGAAGGTGATGACGCCTGCTTTGCCGATCTCGTCATTACCATCACGCGCATGGCGGCGAAGGACCGCGCCGATGCGGGCGACAAGCTCTCGGGTCGAGAACGGCTTTACGAGGTAATCGTCAGCACCCAGTTCAAGACCCAATACGCGATCAGTCTCGCTGCCGCGCGCGCTGATAAAGATGACCGGAACTTCGCTTTGCTGTCTCAGCGATCGCAAAAGCTCGATGCCGTTCGTGCCAGGTAGCATGATGTCGAGGACGATCAGGTCGACCGGCCCGGCCTTGAGCGCAACGCCCATTTCCGCACCGCTGACCGCAGTGCGGACAGTATAGCCATACTGACGCAGATTTCGGGCAAGAAGCGTCCTGAGCGGGGGATCATCCTCAACTACGAGGATCGAAGGGGACGGCATCTGGATTCCTGAAGCGTTCAATTGGTTCTGCGGATAGCTAGGCACCGTCCCGTACCTCTTCAACTGGCTTCTTTTCGCAGTTGCAAAACGGCCTGCATCAAACCGCTCGCTTCGGCCGGCGCAAGACCGCTGGTGACGTCCTGTCCGTGCTCGTCCTTGAAACGCAGGCGCCATGGTTCGCGTGAACCGGCGGCATAGCTTTCGGAAAGGCGCCGCATTTCTTCTGCGGACAGCTCGAAGCTCAGGGTCTGGAAGACGCGGCACTCACCGATTGCGGTGTCGACATCGCAATATTCCTGTCCGGTCTCTCCAATCGCCACATCGCGCAAGACCAGATCGCTACCATCCAGGAACTGGACATGCGTGAATGATCGGCGCGGTGCCCAATAAGCGAGATCGTGAACGACGTGGTAGGAGACGTCACCTTCGCTGCGCGCGATCCTGGCAAGGATATAGACATCCTGGGCCCGTGCTCCGTCGAGCGAGCGGGACTTTGAATAGACGTCCTGCGTGCTGACGACGAGGTCTGGCTCCAGCAGGTCATCGATGACTTCGACAGAATCTGCGAATTCGGCAGGGCTCAGTGCGGCAAGTTTCTGGGGCAGTTCCTCAACGGCATGGGCTGGGACAGCGGCAGCGAGGCAAGCGAAAGCAGCGCCAGCGAATGGAGTGCAAATGCGGGATATACGCTGGCGTCTGCGGGATCTGGTAATCAAGGAAACCTCCTGAAGAACTGAGTTCCCGCTTCTATCCTGCGAACTTGTCGGCCATTTCTCCGCATTGTGACAGAACATTGCTGCGGCGCAGCGATGACACGCAGATCTAAGTGAATGCTCTTGCTAATGCAATCCACTCGCAATAATGCCCTAGCGTGTCTCTAGCGCTCGAACCCAACCAACTCGTCATACTCGCCAAGCTCCTCAGGACGAGGAGTCTCAGTGCCGCTGCAGTCGAGCTAGGCATCAGTCAGCCGAGTGTCAGTCGCGCGCTCGCCAAGATGCGGGACGAACTGCGGGATCCCTTGCTTGTCCGGCAAGGCAACGCGATGGTTCGCACTCCGCGGGGCGAGGAACTGGAGGCTCGACTGGCCACATGGTTGATCCATACCGCAGAGGTCGTGAACGAGCAGCGGTTCGATCCTGCAAATCTCAGCCGGCAATTTCGTATCGGATCGACTGATTTCGGCGTGCAATCGGTTATCGCGCGCGCACATGCGGGGTTCCATGAAGAGGCTCCGCTGAGCACGATCAATGTCGTGCCGTTGGAATGGGACAGCGCAGAGGCGCTTGCTTCCGGGCGGATCGATGTCGTCATAACCGGTTTGGACAACCATCCGGAAAGCCTGCGGCGGCAATTGCTGTTCAAGGACAGATTTGCATGCCTGATGCGGCCCGATCATCCGCTTGCCAAGGATTGTGATACTCCGATCGACCTTGCCGGGTATCTGGACAATCCGCACCTGGGGATGACGGTTACCGACTTGCAGTATGATCGGATCAGCCAGCTACTTGGAGCTGAAGCTGAAAAGCGGAGGGTCGTGCTGAATTGTCCCTATTTCTCGCTGGCGCCCGAGTTGGTGAGGGGCGACATTCTTCTCACCCTGCCGCGCAAGGCGGCAAGACATTATGCCCGTGTCCACGGCCTGTTCTGGAAAGAAGCGCCGGTCGAACTCGGCGATCTTGATTACTGGCTTTTGTGGCACGAGCGCTCGCATCGCGATCCTGCGACCCAATGGCTCATATCCAAGTTCGTGGCCGCGGCGAGCGTCAACGACGAATAACCGATATCCGGATCTGGCGGTTGCCAGCGCGTGCCTATCCTTCCAGACGCTTCTTGCAAATAACTTGCATTAGCATGTCTCGGAGGCTCCTTGTCTGTTCGCTCAATCTCGCTCGCTACTGCCGCTCCATTGGTAATCGGCCTTGCTCCTTCTGCGATGGCGGAGGAACTGCGTCAGGTCACCGACGCCGATGAAATCGTGGTGACTGCGACCAGCAGGGAGCAGGCGGTAAGGGACGCGCCCGCGTCGATCAGTGTGATCACACAGGACGAGCTAGAGCGATTGCCTTATCGCGAAGTAACCGATGCTTTGCTCGAAATTCCGGGCGTTACCGTCACGCAAGGAGAGCGGAACAGCCGGGATATTTCCATCCGCGGAATGTCGCCGCAATACACCCTCATCCTCGTGGACGGGAAAAGGCTGAGTGCCCGCGAATCCCGCACGAACGGAGGCAGCATCAGTGAAGGCGGCATGTTGCCTCCTCTTGAGGCGATCGAACGTATCGAAGTCGTGCGCGGGCCGATGTCTTCGCTCTACGGTTCGGATGCGATGGGCGGGGTCGTGAATGTCATCACCAAGACAGTCGCCGATGAATGGAGCGGAAGCGTCAGGCTGAACGGAACGCTGCAACTGGGCGAGGGCTTTGGCGATTACGGTGATGGCAACTTCTACGTCAGTGGCCCCCTGCTGGGTGACGCGGTCGGCCTGCAATTGCGTGGTTCGCTGAACCGGAGGGCGGAAGACGCAGTCCTTGATGGCAGCCCCCGCCGTGAAGACGAATCCCTTGGCGGCAGGCTGGGCTTCGATCTTGGCGCTGATCACCGGCTGATTGTCGAAGGCGGCTACTATCGGCAGCAAACGACGTCGACCGCGGGAAGGACCGTGGCGGCAACGGAGGATCTCCCCGAAGGCGCCGAGGACACGATGACGGAGAAGCGCTGGGTCGCATCGGTTTCCCACGCGGGCGAATGGGGCTTCGCCTCGTCCGACAGCTACATCCAGTACGAGGACGCGACGCACGTCGAAGGCGAAAAGCAGATCCGCAATATCGTCGGGCAGTCGATCTGGAGCGTTCCGCTCGGTTCGAACATGCTCAGCCTAGGTGGCTTCATCCGCAGCGAAGACCTGACCGATCTTACCGGCAACCTGCTGCCCGACACGGCGACGACCGGAACAACGCGATTGAACTGGGCGCTTTTCGCCGAAAATGAACTGAGCATCACCGACGACTTCAAGCTGACGGGCGGTGTGCGCATGGATGACGACGAGCTTTATGGAACGCACTGGACGCCGCGTATCTATGCCGTCTGGTCGGTGTCGGATCAGATCACGCTGAAGGGAGGCTACTCCAAGGGCTTTCGCGCACCGAACCTGCGCCAGACGCTGGAGGACTGGGGGCAGACCAGCCGGGGCGGAACGATCTACGGCAACCCGGACCTGGAGCCGGAAACGTCGAGCACGATCGAAGCCGCGCTGATGTTCAAGGACGGCGGCTTGCAAGGCAGTCTGACGGCCTACGAAACTCGCTTCAACGACAAGATAACCCGCCTGACTTGCGCTGAGGCAGGCGCATGGTGCGTTGATGAACCGCTGAGTTCGATAGGCCGCCCGCCGACGACATATGTCAACGTCGACGAGGCCCGTATTCGCGGTGTCGAGGCAACGGTCGATGTCCCCCTGTCGGCGACATTCACTTTCAGGGCCACCGGAACGCTGACCGATTCCAAGCAGCTTACAGGTGCAAACGCTGGCTCAGCCCTTAACGATACTCCGAAACAGCAGGCGAGCGCGTCCTTGAACTGGCGTCCGACCGAGCGGTTCAGCGCTTATGCGCGGGCCGTCTTTCGCGGGGAGGAAGCTGTGACCGAAGCACAGATCAGCGGTGAGAATATCGTGGCCGATTCCTTCACCACCGCTGATATCGGCGCTTCCTACCGTCTCTCTCCAACGCTGCAATTTCATGGCGGGGTGCAGAACGTCTTCGACAAGCGGCTCACCTACGACGAATACGCCTATCTCATCGACCCGGTCCGCATCTGGGCCGGTGTGACGGCGCGTTTTTGAAGATCGGAGACGCGTAATGGCTAAAGTCCAAACGGTCCCAAGGGCCGAAATCATTTCCCGCACAATCCTTGGCGTTTTTGGCAGCTACCTGCTGGCGAGCGCCGCTTTGATCGCGATCACCCGACTATGGCCTGAGGGTGGACGAACCGCAGTCTCGCTTGGCGAGATGACGGGTTTCGCTTTGTTCGGGTTGGCAGCCATCATGGCCTTCTCCATGCGGAATGTCCGTATGGCCTGGCTGTTGATCGTTGGCGGCGCGGCCGTTTTGCTGGCGATCGGGTTTGGCCTTGGAAGTGCAGGAGGCCAGCCATGAAGGGGGGAATTCGCCAAAGCAACTCCTGGCTTCACGGATGGGCCGGCCTTCTCCTTGGTTGGGTGATGTTCGCCATCTTCTTTACGGGCACCATCGCGTTCTTTCGCCACGAGGTGACCTTCTGGATGCAGCCCGAACTGCATCGCACGACCGCCGTCGGGCACGAGGAGGCGGCAAAGGTTGCGATCGAGCGGCTTGAGGCGATAGCGCCGCAGGCGCGAGAATGGGGCGTCGTGCTACCGAGCGAGCGGAACCCGACGCTCCGCATCTCATGGGATGACGCCGGGGCAGATCCGGACAATCCGGCAAGTGCTCCCGCTGACAGGCTGTTGCGTGATCGGGCGGAAAAGCAGGCTGAGATTACGAACGCCCGGGGCGGACGCCCTCGCGATCCCGGCCTCTTGCTCGATCCTGCTACCGGGGATGTCCTGACACCGCGCGATACGGCGGGCGGCGAATTTCTTTATCGCTTTCACTATCGGTTGCATGGCCTGCCGAATGAACTGGGCCGTTGGATTATCGGCCTTGCGACGTTCGCCATGTTCATCGCGATCATAAGCGGCATCATCACGCACAAGAAGATCTTCACTGACTTCTTCACTTTCCGCGCGGGGAAGGGCCAGAGAAGCTGGCTGGACGGTCACAACGCGATGGCGGTCCTTTCGCTTCCGTTTCATCTCATGATCACCTTTTCAGGGCTGCTTTTGCTGGGGTCGACTTTGCTTCCCTGGTCTGGCGGCGGCGGACATGGCCATGGCGGGCATGGACGTGCGGGTAACGATGAGATCGTTGCGGCAAGCGGGACGGCGCCCGAGCAAGATCGGATAGCGAGCGATCGGATCATCGCAGAGGGGCAAAGCATATGGGGTGCCCCGGCCGGAAGAATGATCTTTCACCGCGTGAATGGCGTTACTCAGACAGTCGAACTGACATCACAGAAGAACGACGACCTGACCCTTCGCCCGGGGGGAGGACCGGGGCGAACGATCACCTTCGATGCGAAGAATGCAGAAGTAGTGGAGCGCACCGATACGGAGGCAGAAAACGCGATTGCTGCGACGGACCGCACCATGGTCGCGCTACACCTCGGCCGCTTTGCTCCTTGGCAATTTCGCTGGCTCCTTTTCGTGGCCGGAGTTGCCGGAACGCTGATGATCGCGACGGGGCTCGTGCTCTGGTCCGTGAAGCGGAAAGAGAAAAGGCGCGGTGCCCCCGGAACTGTTGGGCATCGCCTTGTCGATAGCTTGAACATCGCGGCCATAACCGGTCTGCCTCTGGCGACGGCAGCCTATTTCTGGGCAAGTAGGATAATATCCGCCGCAAGTCCGGATCGAGCCAATCTCGAGATTTCGATATTCTTCGCGGTCTGGCTCGGCAGCTTCATCCACGCCCTGTTTCGTCCCGATGGGAAAGCGTGGCTCGAACAACTGATTGCCAGTGGACTGGGCTTTGCGTCACTTGCGGTCCTAAATCCCCTCTCCGGCGGGATGGACCTCGTTACCGCCACAAGCCGCGGCAACTGGATTGTTGCCGGCTTTGACCTCACCGTCCTTGTCACTGGGGCTGTTTTCCTTTTGGCAGCCAATCTTCTTGCGGCGCGGGCGACGCGAAATAGCAGCGCTCAGCCCAGACCATCCAACACCGCTGCCGCCACCGAATTGGCGAGAGAAGCACCATGATCACCTTGGCTTTAATTCTTGCCGCTTTCATCGTGATGTCGCTCGGCATGGACAAACATCATCGCGTCTTTTTTGACGGCGGACTAAGCAAGCCGAAGCGTTCGGCGCTGAAAGGCTGTGCGTGGCTGATCCTCTGCTTTGCATTCGTCGTCTGCTGCAAAATCCATGGCCCGCAATTCGGTCCCGTCTGGTTTGCCGGTATCGCGACAGTCGCCGCGTTCATGACGATGGGCTTGGTGAGCCTGCGGACAACAATCTCGAAGAAGGCGCGCTGAAGGAAAAGTCTGGTTCTCGAAAAGCCCTACGTCTGCATTTCGAGCAGCTTGCTCATGCGGCGGCGTGCCTTGATGGCCACGCCGTCGGTTTGGAGCAGCAATGGCTTGAGCGCAAACAGGTCCGTCTCTCCGTCCATGTAGGTCTGGCACAGCTCGATCATAGGGCCATCCTCGTCCACGAGCGTCTGGCGCACGATGCCGATCACGCGGTCGGCTGCCTCCTCGTCCTCGATGTTGGTGTCCCAGCCGATAGCCACGAAATAGTGGCAGCTGTGTTCATCAATGGGCGTGATGAGATGCACGACGATCATTCTCGCGGGCTTCTCGTCTTGGCCGGCCCGTGTCAGGTCAAGCCTCAGGTCGAGGTTCGACGGGGCATACCAGGTGATCCATGAATGCAGATCCGCCAGACCGTAATCCACGATCGGATCCCACAAGGGCGGTTGCGGCTTCTGACGCATCATCTGATGGGCGGTGAGGCTCGTCTCCGTCTCCTCGAACCATACTTCCTGCAGCGGCACTTCGTCGCTTTCGCCGGGTTTGCCCGTCAGGCTGACGGACCAGCGTTCCGCGGCGCTTTTCCCAAAAACGGTTTCCGGATGCAGGAATTGCGCGTGCGTCAGATCGAGCAGGTTGTCGACGACAAGCATGTAATTGCCCTCGATCGAATGATGTTCGGTTCGTGAAGCGAACATGTCCTTTTCAACGAGGAACGAGGTGTCGAGAATCCCGTCCGTGTTGGCCTTGTCCGGGTCGCCAATCCAGATCCAGATCGTACCATTCCGTTCTTCGACCCGGAAGGAATCCGTATGATGACCGGGCGGCACCTGTCCGCTGCCATGCGGGTTGAGAACGCACGTGCCGGTCCCGTCGAAACGCAGCCCGTGGTAAGGGCATTCGATGGCATCGCCTTTCACTTTGCCCTTATGCAAAGGGGCGAAGCGATGCGGGCACCGGTCTGAAAGAGCCTGTACAGCGCCATGGCTATCGCGGAACAGCACGATGTCTTGCCCCATGATCTTGCGGTGCAGGGGAGTGTTGGTCACGTCCGTGGTCCAGCCAGCACAGTACCAGCTATTCTTCATCATGGTGGTCATCGGCCTCTCCTTTTGCTCTTTTTCTGCTACGCCTATGAACGATAAGGATGAGCCGGAAAATCGTTCAAATGGACCACTGTGCCCTACATGCCCCTACCGCCGACCTGCTTGGCGACGTCCTTCTCGGTCTGCACGATGCGGCACGAACACCTGATCTAGTGGCATTTCAGACGTCTGCCCTCGACCAGATCAGGCGACTGGTATCCTTCGATGCAAGCATTTGGGGGATCGGTACGGTCTCAAAGGGAAGGACGCTGGTAAGCGCGGCGCATGTCACGAACATGAGCGATGAGGCCGTCGCCATTCTGAACCGGGAAGATGCCAGGAACCTGGTAGGCAAGGTGATGCGCGAACAGCCGGGGCGGGCGCATGTCTTTTCATCCTCAGAGACATTCAAGGACGCGCCGACCCGGGCGCTATGGTCACAACTGGGCGGGGTGAGACAGGTCCTGTGTCACGGCACACTCAACAGTCAGGCTGGGCTGCTCGGTTTCTTTGCCCTTAGCCGGTATGGCGAAGAGCCATTTTCCGCCAACGACGCGCGCTGGATTGAGGTTATTGCACCGCATCTTGAGGCGACGCTCCAGATTTGCCGCGTATCAGAGCTTCAGCAGGTGTCTGACGACAGTGCGAACGAGGGGGAGCGCGGCCCGCGTTTTCGCGCGGCGGTTTGCGACGCGCGCGGCGTCCTTCACGTCGCCGAACCCGGCTTTGCCGAAGCGCTGCAACAGGAATGGCCACAGTGGCGCGGACCGGAGCTTCCCGTCGAAATCGCGCAGCAAGTGCTCGAGGCCGGGCGGCGAGATTTCCGTAAAGGTCGGCTGGAGATTGAGGTTACAGGATCGGCCCAACAGCGGATCGTGAGAGTTGCTGCCTTTTCCGTTATCAACATCCTGACCAGGCAAGAACGCTGTGTCGCGAAAGCCTATGCCAAGGGGATGTCGCACAAGGACGTCGCGAAGATGATGCAGCGATCACCTGCGACCGTCAGGCACCATTTGCGCAACATCTATGCTAAGCTGGAAATTCACGACAAGGCTCAGCTCGCCGGTGCTATTTTCGGCGAGTGAGGCGCGTTTGCCCTAATCCGAACGCCTTACTTCAGGTCCGTTCTGATGATCAGGTCAGCGAAGGCACGACACCGCCCTCGACCTTTACCGCCGCGCCGTTTGTTGCGGAGGCGAGGGGGCTCGCGATGTAGGCGGCCATATCGGCAACCTCTTCAGGCTTGATGAAGCGTTCGATCAGCGACGTCGGCTTGATCTGGCGGAAAAACTCGCGCTCACGCTCCTCATCGGTTTCCGCCTCGCCAAGGTCGAGACTGCGCAGGAAAGCCAAGGCGCCTTCCGACCAGGTCGGTCCCGGCAGGATGGAGTTGACCGTCACCTGCGTGCCCTTCGTCATCTCGGCAAGACCGCGAGACACGGCAAGCTGGGCGGCCTTGGTCATGCCGTAGTGCAGTGTGCTTGGCGGCACGAGGATCGCACTTTCGGAGGAAATGAAGATGATGCGTCCGCGCCCTGCATCAAGCATTCGGCGCAGATAGTGGCGGCACAGGCGGACGCCGCCGAGCACGTTGGTTTCGAAGATGTCGAGCCATTCGGCATCCGTGATGTCGAAGAACTCGCGCGGAGGATATACGCCCAGATTGTTGATGACGATGTCGGCGTCCGGCAGTTCGGAGACGATCGTATCGGCACCTTCCGCGGTGCCTGCATCCGCGACGATCGCTTGTACCGAACCCAGCTCCGTAATCTCGGCAGCAGCGGCTTCAAGCTTTTGCGCATCTCGACCCGTGATGAAGACCCTCGCGCCTTCGCTGGCAAATCGCTTGGCGGTCGCCAGCCCGATGCCCGCGCTGCCCGCGGTGATCAGTACGGTCTTGTCCTTCAATTGCATATCCATCGCCGAATTTCCTTGTGATCTATTTAGGACGCGGGCTTCAGGCCACCATCAGCACCCGGCCGAAAGGGTGGCCTTCGGCAACATGCCGGTGTGCTTCAACGGCATCGCGGAGCGCGAACACACGATCGATCGGCATGCGATAGGTTCCGTCCAGCAGCTTTGCCATGATCATGTCGATCAGGGCACGCACCCGGTCCGTATGCATCTCCTGCCCCAGCGAAACGCCATAGACGTTCAGCATTTCGCCGATCAGTTCGAAGAAGCTGAAGGAAGGCACTTCCCCGGTCGAAGCGCCGACCGCGCCATAGCGGCCGTGCGGGCGCAGGGCCTTGACCAGCAGGTCCTTTCCTTTGCCGCCTGCCAGATCCAGCGCCACGTCGACGCCGCGTCCGCCTGTGAGTTCCAGGCATCGTTCCGCTATGTCCTGCGTCTTGTAATTGATCCCGTGGTCAAGGCCGTATTGGCGCAGCGTTTCCAGCCTCTCGTCGCTCGAAGAAGTGCCGATGACGATGGCACCGGCTTCCTTTGCGATCTGGAGGGCTGCGATCCCCACGCCACGCCGTGATCGAACAGCGCCGCGAAGCGTTTCTCGAAGATTTTGCCAGGCACATGGATGGGGTCGCAGGGGGATCGCCACGTGAAGTCGTGGGGGCGTACATCGGCTTCCCGTTCGAACGCTTCCATGAAGACGAGTGGCACGATTACGTTCGCGTCCTCGCCAAATCGGCGAACGCCTATGACCTGCCTGCGGTCCGCAGCAATCTCATGAAATTCGACCCGATGCCGAGACGTGTGCAGCAAATGCTGCACGATGTAAGCGGAATAGACGACCAGGCCTTTCTGCGGCGCATCGTGCTTTATGCCGAGTCTACGGTCACAACTCTTTTCATCAGCGATTTCCTGATCGATCGCCGGGTTGGTCCTGCGATGGACGCTTACGCGGAGAAGGTTGTCGCCGAGCTGACTTCGATCATGTCGAGCGCCCTGACATCGGAGCGCCCGGCCTGACCCGGAGTGGATGGCAGCATTCGGAATTTCCGAACGCACCAGGTAGAGAATCGGCCGACCGGGCAGGGGGCGAATGCCAGGATCGTCACATCAATCATCCGGATCGAGCAGATGCGCGTTCTTTGCAAAAGTATCGATCAGGGCGTCCATCGTAACGCGCATTCTTGGCATCTTGCGAAGGTCGGAATGGATGCCCAACCAAATCTCGCGCTTGATAACGGGCAGGTCCGGCCTGACGCGCACCAGTCGCGGATCGTGGTCGGCGCGGAATCGGGGCAACAGTCCGATCCCGCCACCATTGCAGACTGCCTGATACTGTACGTCGCGGTTATTCGATCGGATGCTCGGCACGCTTTCGCGAAAGGTCTGCTCCAGAAGTTTCGCCTCGGGCAAGTGCGACTGATCGTGCAGCACGGTGACGTAACGACGCGAGACTTCTTCCGGATCGGCATTTGCTGCCTGATAGGCGGCCAAGGCCAAGGAGCCGATCTTGCGCTCGACCACCATGCCGCCTTCGAACCGGCGCATGCGAATGGCAATATCGGCCTCGCGGCGTGAGAGGCTGAGCGACTGGGTGGCGGGCACCAGTTCGAAGGCCATGCCCGGATGATCGCGCTGAAGATCGATCAGGCAAGGGGCCACGAATTGCCCCGCCAGCGTCTCCACCGTGGTCAGCCGTACCAGTCCGTCCAGCTGAACATTGCTGCTGTTGATGAGGAGTTCTGCGGCAAGCGCTTCCTCTTCCATGGTCTCGGCACGAGCGAGGACTTGTTCTCCCAGCGCCGTCAAGACGAAACCTTCAGGCGTCCGGACCAGCAAGCGTGTGCCGGTCGTCTCTTCCAGCGAGGCAAGACGACGCCCCATAGTGGGTTGCGTAACGCCCAATGCGCGCGCCGCTGCGGACAAGGTGCCGTGCCGCGCGATGGCAAGGAAGTTTTGCAGATCGTCCCACGTCACAGATTTGTTCCCATGCAGAAACGCATAGGCAATATTACGATTTCGCCAATTCCGAAAGAATTCCGTGGGCCTAAATGACCCTTAACGAAATTCTGGAGGTGACAAATGTCTCGCAACTATAACGTCGCAGTCCTCGTCGGCAGCCTGCGCAAGGATTCCTACACGCGTAAGCTGGCTCAGGTGATTGTCGCACAAGCGCCCGCCAACCTGTCGTTCAACTTCGTCGAGATTGGCGACTTGCCGCTCTACAACGAAGATCTCGACACTGACACGCCGCCCGCGGCCTGGGTGCGTTATCGCGAAGAGATGAATGCGGCCGATGCCGTCCTGTTTGTGACGCCGGAATACAACCGCTCTGTCCCCGGCGCCTTGAAGAACGCCATCGACGTCGGCTCGCGCCCTTACGGTGAAGGCGTATTCAAAGGTAAGCCTGCCGCCGTGGTCACCGGATCGCCCGGCGGCATGGCCGGTTTCGGAGCCAATCACCACCTGCGCCAGTCGCTGGTCTTCCTGGACATGTATGCCATGGCCCAGCCGGAGGCGTACATTGGCGGTATGTGGGACCTGTTCGACGACAACGGCGAGCTGGCCAACGAAGATACCCGCGCCTTCCTGCGCACGATCGCCGAAAGCTTCGCCGACTGGATAGAGCGCACAGTCGCTCCTGCCGTGGAGTAAGGCCGGTGGAAACGATGCCCACCCTGTTCATCGGGCATGGCAGCCCGATGAATGCCTTGGAGACCAACGCCTATACCGAGGCATGGAAAGCCATGGGCGAGACACTGCCGCGCCCGCGCGCGGTGCTCGTGATCTCGGCGCACTGGTTTATCGGATCTACCGTGGTGACGGCCATGCCCGATCCTCGGACGATCCATGACTTCTACGGCTTTCCTCAGGCGTTGTTCGACGTGCAATATCCCGCACCTGGCGATCCGCATCTGGCCGAAGAAGTGGCTGAATTGGCCAAACCCGACTGGGTTGGTGGAGACAAGGACCAGTGGGGTATCGACCACGGTACCTGGAGCGTACTGACGCACATGTACCCCAACGCCGACGTGCCTGTGGTGCAGCTGTCGCTCAACTCGCTCAAGCCGCTGGACTACCATGTGAAGCTGGCGGCACGACTGGCCGACCTGCGGAATCAGGGCGTGCTGATCCTTGCCAGCGGCAACGTGGTGCATAACCTGCGCCTGCTCGACTGGAACAGGCCGGATGGTGCCTTCGACTGGGCTCAACGGTTCGATGAAGCGGCAGAGGAATTGCTGACCAACAATCCCGGCGACGTGCTGAAACTGGTGGAGCATCCGGACTATCCCCGGGCCGTGCCCAGTCCCGATCATTTCCTACCGCTACTCTACACCGCAGGGCTTGCTGCCGGGAACGGGCCGCTCAAGGCTTTCGTCAAGGGAACCACCTTCGGCTCGATCTCGATGACCAGCTACAGTTCGGGCCCGGTCGTCTGACCGCCTGACCCAATCGCCATTCCAACTCTCGTCAACGGACGCTTCGTCCGGCGTTGGCGGCTGCCCAAAGGATTCCGAAATGACACTCAAGATTGATACTTACGTCCCCGAAAACGGCATCTTCCCGATCGCCTCGACCCTTGTTTACGGCGAGAATGAAGCCGTTCTGATCAATGCCCAGTTCCAAGCATCGAAAGCGCGTGAACTGGCGGAGCGGATCAAGGCGACCGGCAAGACGCTGACGACGATCTTCGTTTCGCACAGCGACCCGGACTACTACTTCGCGCTCGACACTCTGCTTGGCGAGTTTCCCGGCGTTCGCGTGGTTGCTACGCCGCAGACGGCTTGGCTGATCGACGCGACAAAGGTCGACAAGCTTGCCGTCTGGCAGGAGCAGCTGGGCGAAGATGCACCGCAGGACCTAATTACGCCCGACGCGCTTACCGGCCCACTGGAAGTCGAAGGCGAAGTGATCGAGGTGCATCAGGCGCAGGATGATCCAGCGCACATCTTCCTCTGGATCCCCTCGCTCAAGACGATGCTGGGCGGTGTGTCCGTCTTTACCGGGGCCCACCCGTGGATGGCAGACACGACGGACCTTGCCGGTGTGGACCAGTGGATCGCACGGCTGGAAGAGATCGCGGCGCTGGCCCCTGAAAAGGTGATCGGCGGCCACATTATCGGCGAATTTTCCGACGCAACGGACGTCGTGTCCTTCCTGATCGGCTACCTGAAGGACTGGCGCGCCGCTGCGGCCGCTGCGCAGTCGTCTGGCGACATCATCGATCCGGTGAAGGCCAAGTACCCGGACCTGCCCGTCACCGACTTTCTCGAAACCGGGGCAAAGGCGTTCACCGGCGAGATCCCGTGGGAAGTCGCAGAACTTTACCCGATGGTCGGGCGCACGGCCAAGGTGGACTTCGACGCGTTTGCCTTTGCGCTCGATTTCAAGACCCACCGCGAGATGACATTCAAGGACCTGACCGGCGCATTTGGCGGCCTCTCCGACACGGTGAACTACACCGCCGTCGCCATCCGTCCGGGTGTCTTCATGGTCTACTGGTCAGAGCCGAACAGCACCCGCGCCAACGTCACTCACGTGCAGGATGTGGCCAAGGGCGTGGTCTACACCAACATTGCCGGTGCTGATGGCTCCTTCACCAACCTCAAGGGCGAATTGAGCGTGATCGCCTGATCGCACTCCCGATTACTGGAAGGAGAAATTTCATGACTTCGACGAACAATTTTCTCGCAGGCAAGGCAGCCCTAGTCACAGGCGGCGGCGCAGGTCTCGGCCGCTCTATCGCGCTGCATTATGCAAAGGCCGGGGCGAAGGTAGTGGTGGCTGACCTTGACGACGAGGGTGGGGCGGAAACCGTACGGCAAATCTCTGATGCCGGGGGTGAGGCGCTGTTCCAGCACACGGACGTATCCTCCGACAGCGACGCCCGCGCACTGGTCGCCAAGGTGCAGTCGGCCTATGGCAAGCTCGATATCGCATGCAACAATGCTGGGGTGGCACCGCCTGCCACGCCGATGGCGGATATCGACGACAAGCTTTGGCGGCGGATCATGTCGATCAATCTTGACGGCGTGTTCTATGGCATTCGTGCCCAGATCCCCGCGCTGATCGACAACGGCGGCGGGCTGATCGTCAATATCGCGTCCATCCTCGGGCAGGTCGGCTTTCCCGGCATGGCACCTTACGTGGCGACGAAGCACGCGGTGGTCGGGCTGACCAAGCAGGTAGCCGTCGACTATGCCGACAAGGGCGTGCGGGCGATTGCCGTGGGGCCGGCTTTCATCAAGACCGGGATGGAAGACAACCTCGACCCGAAATCGCGTGAGGCACTGGAATCAGCGCACCCCATTGGCCGTATGGGTGAACCGGAAGAAGTCGGTTCGGTCGTAGCCATGGTTTCCGCGCCGAACTGGACTTTCGTCAACGGCGCTTATCTTCCAATCGACGGCGGTTATCTGAGCCGCTGACCTTCTGGCGTATTCCAAAATAGCGTGGGTGATCGTGCAGGCCGGTCTGGCTCCGCACGATCATCACCACGGCGAAATTCAGATTGCTCCGTTGACGGGTTTCCTACTGGCAATTCACCGACCTCATATAACCGACTGGCGATCAAGTCCTTGATCTGGAACGCTCTGTCATCATGCCGTCACGGCACCCTGCATGAAGGCCCGTGCGCTTTTCTCGTGCCTAAACACTGCTGCGCGAGACCGGCCACCTGAATCCAGTCCGATCCCGGAGCCGATTTTTCATGCGTTTCAAAATTCCGTTTCTGCTCGCCTCGGCGGCATGTTTTTCGCTTGCTACGAACATCGCGGCACCAGCGGCTGCGAATGAAGAACTGCCGCGCTCCGCAGGAACGCCTTATGCGGCAAAGGGCGTTCCTGACCGGATCATGTTGACGCCGGCCGCTGACCCTGCGCGCGCCATGGCAGTTTCATGGCGTACCGATGCAAGGCAGCAGGCGACTGAAGCGCAGATCACTGTCGCGGTGGATGGTCCGACTCTGGGCCATGGCGCGCAGTCGATCGTCGGTGCGCCCGGCATCACGAAAAACAGCGCCAACGGTCCGGCAATCTATCACAAGGTTCGGTTCGACAACCTGACACCCGACACGGTCTATGCCTACCGCCTGAAAGGCAGTGCAGGCTGGAGTGAGTGGCTGCAATTTCGCACTGCCGCGGCCACGCCTGAGCCCTTTCGTTTCCTTTACCTTGGCGATGTGCAGAACGGGATACTGACTTACGCAAGCCGGGTCATAAGACAGGCCTTTCGTTCGAACGGAGAAATCGAGCTGGTGCTTCTTGCCGGCGATCTGGTCTCGCAACGCGATGATCTCGACCATGATGACGAATGGGGCGAATTCAACGAGGCGGGAGGCTACAACTGGAGCATCGCGCCGCAGATACCGGCGACAGGCAACCATGAATATATAGACGTCGAGCTAGCCGATGGATCGGAAAGCCGAAAGCTGGGCCCTTATTGGCCGCTGCAGTTCGCGCTTCCGGACAATGGCGCCGATGGGGTCAAGGCGACGACCTATTTCGTAGACTATCAGGGTGTGCGGTTCATCGTGCTTGACGGTACGTCGGCAATCGACCTTGGCACAATGGAAGAGCAGACCCGTTGGCTCGACAAGACGCTGGCGTCGAGCGCGGCAAACTGGAACGTCGTGCTGTTCCACCAGCCGGTATTCACCTGCGCGCGGCCGGATGACACTTCGGAAGTGAAGGCGGCGTGGAAGCCGGTCTTCGAAAGCCGCAAGGTCGATCTTGTCCTTCAAGGGCACGATCACTGCTACAGCCGATTGACTAGTGAGGCGGGCAAGGAAGCTTCGGCCCGGATGCGCGCAGACGGCAAAGTCCAGGGGCCGGTCTATCTCGTCTCTGTCACCGGGTCGAAGATGTACCGCCTGAATGATCGAGCGGACACGCAGCCGGACCGCGTGGCCGAAGCGACCGAACTTTACCAGATCGTCGATGTCGACGGTGATACGCTCCGTTTCCGGACTTACACGGCCTCGGGCAGCTTGTACGACGGCTTCGACCTTAATCGCGGAAAAGACGGAAACCGCTTGTCCGAGATCGACGAGCCGACAATTGCAGAGCGGATTTGTCGAGGTGATACCGGGCCCGATGGTGGACCCTGCGTTGCGCGCGCCAAGTGAGGGTAGGGGAGGCTGCGATGAGCCGCATGGCTACGCATCGGGACATTTGCTTCGTCCCGGTCAACCGCCAATCGGATGATTTCCGAGCAGTGGATTGCGGCGTGCCCATTCCTCGATCGAGGTCAGCTTGGCTGGAAGGAGCTTCAGCACCGGCTCCATGTCGACGCGAAAGGGCTTCTCGGGGCTCTGGTTATACCATTCGTAGATACGGCGCAGTTCCGTCATCAGGCGCTCAGCCTCAAGCGTGGCGATGCCGCTGAAGGCGCGGCGCATACCTTCGCAAAACTCCGGTATCGGCTGACTGCGCCAGTCGAGCTTTCGGCCCCAGCCTTGCGAGAGGCGTGCGGTAAGGTCCGGCAGGCGAACCGTCTCCGGTCCGCCGACGGGAATGGATTTTCCGGAAAGGTCGCTCCGGCCAATGGCGGCGATCATGAGGCGGGCCAAATCTTCATGACAGATCCAGCTGACTTCGAGGTCGGGCGCGTGCGGATAGCTGACTACACCGCGCTCGACGATCGAGGGCCATGCCCAGCGTTGGCGCAAGTTGTCGAGATAGACGACAGGCTCGATGCTGACAGTATCCACCCCGCTTTCGAACAAGCGGGCGCGCATGTCGTGGCGTGCATCCTGTGCGGCAAATCCGCGCTTTTCCGCGGGTACTGGCATGGAGGTGTTGGAGACGATTTGTTCGACACCGGCCGAGTTTGCCGCCCGACCAATGCGGGACGCTGCCTCGATCAGGCCGGATGCTTCCTGAAACGACGTCGAGGGCAAGTTCACGAAAATCGCAGTGCAGCCTTGGAAGTTGCGAAAAAGTCCCGCTTCGTCGCCAAGGTCGACGGCCGTTCCCGCGACAGGGCCAAGGGGAGTCGCAACCGCGCCGCCCGATCGGCTCAGCGCGAGTACGTCGTGACCGGCCGAGACCAGTTCCCTGACCTGTGCTGCCCCTTGCACGCCGGTCGCACCGATCACGGCAATCTTGCCGGTCATCAGGACTTTCCGGCCTTGGCCAGAAGCGCCTCAAGCCTGTCGATCTGCGCTGCAAGCCTCGACGCCTCGTTCGGACTGGAATCCGGCTTTGGCGTGGGGATCCGGATCCCGCCCAGCAGCAGGTCGACGTATGCTGCAACTTCGTTGCCGATGTCGAGCGGACGGCCGGCAAAGATCGTGCGCATCGCGATGTGTTCCAAGCCGCCGAACAGGGCGTCGCGGACCATAGCAGGGTTCACCTCTGCGCGCACTTCGCCTCGCTCGATACCGGCCTGGACTGCGTCGACAACCGTCTTCGCAAAGTCGTGATTGATCTTGTGCAGCTGCGTGCCGCGATAGTCGGTCCAGCGGATTTCGCGGTAAAAGATCGTATGGAGCCGCGGAGTGGACTCAAGGCCGCGGAGGAACTGCAGTCCGATCGTGACAAGCTGCGCGTGAAGGTCCGCGATCGAACGCATGTCCTCGTTCAAACGGGCCACAAAGGGCTTTGCCCATTGGGCAAAGACTTCGCTGAGCAGTGCCTGCTTGCTCTCAAAATACTTGTAGATCGTCGCTTCGGACACGCCTGCGCGCTTGGCGATCTGCGCCATCGCGAGGTCGGCCGTTCCCTCTTCCTCAAGCAACTGGGTCGCGGCATCGAGGATTTCCTGAGGACGTGCGCTCTTACGGCGGTGCCATGCGGCACGAGGCTTTTCGTCAGGGGCGTTGGGGGCAGGGGGCTTGCTCATCTTTCCGGAACAGGTCTGTGATCTTGGTGTAAATTAATCAAGCCGCCCCGATGATTGCTTCCGGGTCGGGCCACTATCATCTCCGACATCAGGCTGGCAGCCCGGCCGCGTGGCGTCCTGCCGCATAACCGAAGGTCATGGCGGGGCCCAGTGTCGCCCCGGCACCGGGATAGGCGCCTGCGAATACGCTCTTCTGATCATTGCCCACGGCATAAAGCCCTTCGATGGGTGAGCCGTCGGCACGCAGCACGCGAGCGTGTAGGTCAGTGTTGAGGCCCGCAAATGTCCCGATCAGGCCGCTTTCGATCTTCACGGCGTAGAATGGACCCTTTTCCAGCGGACCAAGGCAATTGTTCGGGCCATGCTCCGGATCGCCCTGATAGCGGTCATATTCGCGGTCACCGCGTCCGAAGTTGGGATCGACCCCATTGCGCGCATTCCGATTGAAATTGGCGACCGTGTCTTCCAGCGCGTCGGCGTTGATGCCGCAGACTTCGGCAAGTTCGAGCAAACTGTCAGCCCGCTTCAGGTATCCGCTTCGGATATGCTGCCCGTGCGGGATCGGGAACGGGCGCGCCATGCCGATACCCCATTTCTTCACCGCAGCAGCATCCCCGATCAGCCATGCTTCGGCCCGTGATTTGCCTTCGCAAGCCTTGATCAGACGCGGCACGAAGTCGTGGTACGAACTGCTTTCATCGCAAAAGCGCGTGCCATCGGCGGTAACCGAAATGAAGCCGGGCTTCTGGCGGTCGATCAGGTGCGGCCATACGCCGGAGAAATCGGTGCTGCCGGGGAGGACAGAAACCGGCATCCACGCAGCCGGATGCGCTACCTCGTTGCTGAACACGCCGCCTGCGCTTTCGGCCAGGCGCGTGCCGTCGCCGGTATTGCCCGGATGAGCGGGGTTGCGATGATCGGCATTCCCGGCGGGCGCAGGGAAAGCTTCCGCCCGTCTTTTGGCATCCTGCGGGAACCCGCCGCATGCCAGTACTACGCCCTTGCGTACATTGACGCGCACGATGCCTTCGGCCGTTTCGATTTCCGCGGCGATGATACGCCCGTCTTCGCCGATCAGGCGCTTTAGCGGCGAATTGAGCCACATTGGCGTTTCCATGTCGAACAGCGTGCGCGCAAGGCGCGCGACCAACGCCCGTCCGCGTACGACTTGCTGCCCTTCGCCGTATCGCACGACATCGAGGAAATGTTTTGCCAGTTTTCGCGCGACAAAGCCGGCAGCCTTGATCGAGCGGCCAGCCTTCATAAACTCGATCATTTCTACGCCCGACCCTACGGCGAAACCGAGGAAAAGGGTCTGAGGCAGCTGATTTTTCAGATGGGGAAGGTGGTCGCCCATCTGCCGCGCTTCGTAATCGACAGTGCCGATCGAGCGTACGCTGGAGGAGTGTTCGCTTTCGGAATGGTAGTCGGGATAGTCCATCCCGTAGAATTTCACTTCGGTTTCATCCTCCAGAAAACGCACCATGCGTGGCGCGACATCCAAATATGTCTCGAGCCGTTCGCGGTCGATGTAGTTGCCGGTCTCCTCAATCAGATAGGCCCGCGCATTGTCGATCGAGTCTGCCCTGCCGACGGCTTTCTGTATGGCCGTCGAATGGTGGTTGCCCGGAACCCACAGGACACCGCCCGACGTTGCGGTGGTTCCGCCGAACACGCTCTCTTTCTCGACGACCAAGACGTCCAGATTTGCCTTTCGCGCTGCGACGGCAGCGGTGAGTCCGCTGGCTCCTGTCCCCGCAACAAGTAGGTCGACCGTAATTTCTTTCATGCCCTCTCTCCCTCGGAAATGCTTACCGGATTCGCGCAGATTCTTAAATGATTATGGCTTACTATTAGACTTCATACGCGACTTTCCGTCCCGTTCTCATCATGGGCCAGATCGTGATCCGGTCAAACAAAAAGTCACACATGAATGTTTTTCTTGCTTTGACGAGGAAAGCGTATCAGAAGGCTTTCTGCAGATTCTGAGCCGGACGCCTGATCTGAAAAAAGACGTTCGCCAGATGATAGCTGGGAAAAATTCAAGCCTCATATTCCACAAATCCGGAAATGAGACTTGCTTACGAAGGCGGGGTGATGCCCGCTCGGAGAGGGGAGAGACATGAGTTTCAATCACTGGAAAACCGCGTCGCGCGCTGCGCTGGTCGCATCGATCTCGGCAATCGCCTTTGCTGCGCCTGCCCACGCACAGGACGCGATGGGCGAAACGGCCGAGGTTCAGCGCGAGGGCGGACTTACCGAGATCATCGTCACGGCGCGCAAGCGCCAGGAGTCGGCACAGGACATTCCCGTCGCGGTAACGGCCTTCGCGCCCGAACAGATCGAGCGGTATGATATTTCCAGTGTGGAACGCATTGCCGCCTCCACCCCGAACCTCCAGGTCGGCAAGGCGACGACCGGTTCGGGCGCGCAGATAACGCTTCGCGGCATCGGTACCCCGGCCAGCGCGCTGGGCATCGAAAGCTCGACCGCGGTCATCGTTGACGGCGTCTATTACGGCAACGGCCGTATCCTCAACGAAGGCTTCTTCGACCTTGCTCGCATCGAGGTTCTGAAAGGCCCGCAGGCGCTGTTCTTCGGCAAGAACGCGACGGCAGGCGTCATCTCGATCACGACTGCCGACCCGACCGACTATTTTGAGGGTTCGACCCGCGTCGGATACGAGATCAAGGGCAAGCGCGCCTTTATCGAGCAGATCATCTCCGGCCCGCTGAGCGACACGCTTTCGGCCCGTGTCGCGCTACGCGGTGCGAAGATGTGGGGCGGCTATACCCGCAACTATGCGACCGACCTGCCGCTGACTTTCACCGATCTCGACACCGGCACGACGTTCGACACCGTTGCCACGGCGGTGGCGGACAAGACGCCGCAGGAAAAGGAACTGCTGGGCCGAGCCTCGCTGAAGTGGGAGCCGACCAGCGACCTCACCAGCGTGACGAAAATGTCGATGGGCTGGAACCGCGCGAACGATCCGGGCTGGAACAATGTCATCTTCGCCTGCGACGGCGGCAATTCGACGCTGATGCCCGACGTCCCGTGCGAACGTAAGTGGTATTCCTATCACAACAACGCACCCGAAGAAGTCGGCGCGGTGTTCCCCTATGCCTATGATGGCGGCAATGTCGGCGCGACCTACAAGTCGTTCCAGGTCACCAACAACACCAACTATGATCTTGGCGATGTCGTTCTGACGGCGGTGCTGAACTACCAGAACCAGCGCAATCGCTGGTTCTCCGACTCCGATTATCAGCAGCGTGTGACCCAGATTTTCGTGGGCAGCTATGAAAAGTGGAAGGCCTTCAGTGGCGAATTCCGCGCCCAGACGCAGTATGACGGCCCGCTCAACGCGATGGTCGGGGTGCTCTACCAGGATTCAAAGCTGCTTGCCGACCAGAACGTGTTCTTCGGCAACGTCCAGAAGAGCAATGAGGATCCGATCAATCAGTTCATGGCGTTCAGCAAGATTTCCACTACCGATGGCGAGACGATCTCTCCCTTCGCGCAGGTGGTCTGGAACGTGGTCCCCTCGGTCGAGCTTTCGGGCGGTGTTCGCTATACGCACGAAACGAAGGACAGCTACTTCGAACATCCCTTCATCCGGCCGGGCATTCCCTATCGCGAGAACGACCCGATCAACACGAAGCAGACGTTCACCGACTGGACCCCGGAAATTACGGTTGCCTACAAACCGTCCCGCGCGCTCAACATCTATGCGGGCTACAAGGCCGGCTACAAGTCGGGCGGCTTCTCGAACGAGAGCACGTATACCAACGCCAGCGTTGCCGGTGACCTCGACTTCGAGCCGGAACGCGCCAAGGGGTTCGAAGGCGGCATCAAGACCACGCTGGCCGACAACCAGCTGCGTCTCGACCTCGCGCTCTATAGCTACAAGTACATCAACCTGCAGGTCGACTTCTTCGAAGCGCAGTCATTCCGCTTCGTGACGACCAACGCCGGTTCGGCCCGTACCAAGGGTGTCGAACTGTCGGGCGAATTTGCTCCGCACGCAGCGCCCGGCCTGTCGGTGCGCGGGTCGATCAACTACAACGATGCGCACTACATCGAGTTCATCGCACCTTGCGTCACCGGCCAGACCCCCGCGCAGGGCTGCAACCTCACCAGCAACCCGTTCGGCGGCCTGCTTGGGCAGGATCTTGGCGGCGTGACGATGGCGATGGCGCCCAAATGGACCGGTTCGCTGGGCTTTGCGTATGAAACCGATGTGTCGGACGGCATGTCGATCGGCATCAGCAGCGATGCGCGCTACTCCAGTTCGTACAACGCATCGCCGTTCGCCAACCCGATCGCGACGCAGGGCGAGTACGTCAATCTCGACGCCAGCCTGTTCCTGAAGAGCGATGCGGGCTGGGAACTGGGTCTGATCGGCAAGAACCTGACCAACCAGTTCGTCGTCTCGGGCGCGCTTGATGCGCCGTCGACGGGTTCGGGAACGGGCACCGATGCCGGCCGCCTTGCCGACCAGCGCGGCTATGCCAACACACCGCGCACGGTGCAGCTGCAGCTGACGTATCGGTACTGATCCGGGCCGTTACTGACTTGGAGCGCTATTGAGCGTTAGGGCTCCTCACTGTTGGGCGCAGGTGTTTCCAATCCGCCTGCGCCCTTCCTTTTTTGGCAATAAGTCAGGACCGCGCGGGCAACCGCCCTTCGAGATAGGCGTCGAGCGTCTCATGGAAATGTCGGATGCGGCTTTCCATGTAGGTCGCAAGCTGGACCGTCCCGGTGCCCGATGCCTTCAGCCCGGTCTGCACGTGCGGCATGTTCGCCATGTCCTGATCGATCACCGGCCCCAGCGCGGGCAGTTCGGTCGCGTTCGACCACGGCTCGTCCTCGCCCAGCCAGTGGACCGGTACACCGCGGGGCTTGGCCGCGCCTTCCTTTACCGGCTTCAGGATCATCACTTCCATGATGCAGCTGTCGACATCGCGCCCGTTGGGCCGCCAGCGATAGACGATGTTCGGCACGAACCCGCCCCACGGCGCAAAGTTGGGAAAGACGTTGTAGACGATGGCGTCGAGCATTTCGGCATCGGTCGCTTCGTCCAGATCGCTGCGCGTGGCGCGCGCCATGCTGCTGCGCGCCGTCTCGCCCAGGATTTCGCGCGGGGGCAGCGCGTCGGCATCGATGCCCTCGGGCACGTCCCGCCCCCACAGGCCGAACATACCTTCCAGCACTTCCCCGTCGCTCGGCCTTTCGCGCAAGTGCGGGCTCGGCTCGCCGAAGGCGGCAAGGTTGCGGTTCACGTGCGGGCCATAGACGTCGTATTCGGAGCCAACGTCGGAAAAGAACGGCAGGATCTGCGGGTGGGTCGCGATGACGTGATAGCTTTCCATGAAAGCTTCCTGCGCGACCTTCCAGTTGCACGGGATCACACGGGCGACGTGCGCGGCCTTCCAACGGTCCTCCAGCCCCCAGCGCTCGAAATGTTCGGGCAGTACGCCAAGGTATTCCTCCAGCGACGGAGCATCGGCGTCGAAGTTCACGAAGACGAACCCGCCCCAGCGGCCCACGCGGATCACCGGCAAGTGCAGGTCGTCATCCGACAGTGCGGCGAATTCCTGGCGGCAGGGCACCGACCGGATCGACCCGTCGAGGTTCCAGCTCCACCCGTGAAAGCCGCAGCGCATGTTCTCCACCCGCCCGCTTTCGTCCATCAGCTTGCGCCCGCGGTGGAGGCAGGAATTCGGGAACGCCTCGATCGTGTCGGGCCCGCTGCGCACGACAAGGACCGAACGGTCGATGATGTCATAGACGTGGACGTCGCCGACTTCGGGAATGTCCTCTTCCCGGCAGGCCATCTGCCAGACTTTCGACCACATCATCCCGGCTTCGCGGTCGAAGAAAGACTGGTCGATGTAACGCTCCGCCCCGATCGGCGCGCTGCCGAAATCGTGGCGATGTTCGTCGCGAAGGACATCGGGCGCGGTGCGGCTGTCGCTGTCGAGCAGTTGGCGGTAAGTGGTGACCATGACGCGCGCTCCTCAGTGGCTCTCGATCCACGGGTCGAGCACGCGGTCGAGCTTCAGCCCGTCCGGCACGGCATCGCCCATCAGGCGGTCGAGCTCCATGTGCCAGGCATAGATGCGCCGCTCCTGGTAAGAGAGGGTGAGCCCCTCGAACCCCTTGGCCTCGACCGATTTCTGGATCGACGGCGCGAACTGGGTGTCCTCTTCAAGGATACGGACGAGGTTCGAAATACGCGTCGGCCACATCTCGTGCCCTTCCGATCCTTCGGGCCCGAACCAGTGAACGTCGACGATCATCGAACGGTCGTCCTTCGGCCAGAAAGTCAGGAACGGCATGCCCGTCGTCGAAGGCGGCGTCACGAGGTTGGGGAAGATGTTGTAGGACGGGTTCTGCTCGAAAATATCCTCGGCCCCTTCGATCTCGGGCATTCCGCGCGCGCCCGGATCGCGCCAGTCGGGATCGCGGTGCGCGGTCGTCATCATCGAATGGCCCCGCTCCCACAGGTTCATGAACGAAGACCGGCTATCGAGGAAGCGGTCCACCGTGTTCGGGTGGATCGATTTGAGGTGATAGGTTTCGAGGAAGGCGTCGATCAGGACCTTGACCTGGCAGTCGATGACGAAGCTGTCCGACTGGATGTGGCGCAAGTGTTCGACACCCAGGTTCGACCAGTCGTCGACGATGCCGCCGAGGAAATCCATGAGCGGTTCGGCATCGGGGTTCTCGTTCACGAAGACCCAGTTGCCCCACGTTTCGCAGCGCACTTTCTTCAGCCCGTGGCACGACTTGTCGAAGTCGGGGAAGTCGCGCATCTCGCGCACGGCATTGAGGTTGCCGGCAAGGTCGTAGGTCCAGCCGTGATAGCGGCAGAAAAACCCCTGCGTCGCCCCCTCGGCCTTTTCGACCAGCGGCGCGCCGCGGTGGCTGCAACTGTTATAAAAGGCGCGGATCTCGTTGTCCTTGCCGCGCACGATGACGATCGGCGAACCCGTCCTGTCCCACAGGCGATAGTCGCCCGGGTTCGGCAGTTCGTCGACGTGAAGCGCATAGAGCCACACGTTTTGCCAGAGATAGGTCTTCTCCAGCGCGAGGAAATCGGGGTCGGTGTAGCGCGCCGCCGGGATCATCGGCAGGCGCGGGAAAGCGTCGGGCGGTGCCTTGCGCGCCTTTTCCGCGGCCATGCCCTCATACAGCGTCATCTCGAATGCGGTGTCCATCGGCTCTCTCCGGTTTCTCGTTTCGCCGGTTTCCTAGCCGCTCGATGCGCGGTTCGACTTGATCGGCGTCAAGAAACCTGCAAAAAACATTCGTGAATGATTTTTATATAGATGGTGTGGATAACGGTCGGGAAGGGGGCCATCCGCCTCATCGAATAACAAGCGTCTTATAAAATATGCGGGAGAAGATCGATGAAGCTGCTGGAACCGATTCGCCTCGGATCGAAGGACGTCCGCAACCGGGTCGTCTCGACCGCTCACGCCGCCTATCTCGATTTCTTCCAGCCCGGTTCCACCGGCGAACGCTACATGGCCTATCAGGAACGACGCGCGCGTGGCGGTGCGGGGATGATCATCCTGACCGCGATGCACGTTCATGAAAGCAGCGGGCTGCTCAATCATTTCAACTACGAGGAAAAGGACATCGCGGCCAAGTTCCGCCAGCTGTCCTCACGCGTGCACGAACACGGTACGACCGCGATCTCGCAGCTGTTCCACTACGGCATGCAGTCGATCTCTTCGGTGCGGCCCGACCTGCACCCGCTCTGGGGCTGGTCCGCACGGGTGAATACCGAGGGCGAAATCGGCCATGCGATGACGGATGAGGAAGTCGAGCTGGTCATCGACGCCTTTTGCCGCACCGCCCTGATCGCGGTCGAGAACGGGATGGACGGCGTCGAGCTTCACGGCACGCACGGCTACCTGATCCAGCAGAGCTTCACGCCTATGTTCAACCAGCGCACCGACCGCTGGGGCGACCCGCTGGCCTTCACGACCGAACTCGCGCGCCGCGTGCGGGCGACAATCGGGCCCGACAAGGTCATGGGTTTCCGCACTTCGGCCGATGATCTCGTGCCGCCGGAAAAGGGCGGGGTCGGCCCCGACAAGTGCCGCGAATACACAGCCGAATTCGTGAAGACCGGCGCCTTCGACTACCTCAACCATTCCGAAGGGCAGGGCGGTTCTCACTATGCGCTGGCGATCGGGTCCTATCGTCACAAGTTCGGCGAATGGCTGCCGCTGACCCGCAAGCTGCGCGAGGCGATTGGGGCGAGCATCCCCGTGCTTGGCGTAGGCAAGATCCCGACGCCCGACCTTGCCGAAGGCGCGCTGCAGAACGGCGACTGCGACATGGTCGGCATGACCCGCGCGCAGATTTCGGACCCCGACCTCGTAAGGAAGCTGATGGAGGGCAAGGCGTCGAAGATCAGGACCTGCACCGGCGCAAACCAGGGCTGCATCGATCGCGCGCGCTATCCGATCACCTGCTTCCAGAACCCCGAGGTCGGCGAGGAAAACCGCCTGCGCGACATGGATGCGGTGCCCACAACGCCCAAGAAGCTGCTCGTCATCGGTGGCGGCCCCGCGGGCATGAAAGCCGCCGAAATCGCCGCTCGCCGCGGCCATAGCGTGACGTTGGCCGAAGCAGGCTCGATCCTTGGCGGAAGGCTCAACATGGTCGGCACAATGGGGGCGGCCAGCAACCTGCTTTCGGCGACCGCGTGGATCGAGCAGGAACTGGAAGAGCTTCCCGTCCGAGTGCAGCTTCAGACCACGGTGGACGAGGCTTACCTGCGCGCGCTCGCCCCCGAAGCGATCGTGCTCGCAACCGGAAGCACGCCGCAAAGCGCGCTTTCGTGCGAAGACGACGGTTCGATCGTCGTGGTCTCTTCTGACGAGGCGGCCAAGGGAGAGTTCGAGGGGCAGAAGTTCGACATGGCCGGAACCCGCGCGCTGATGATCGACCTTCGCGGCAATTACGAATCCGCGCTGGTGCTGGAATCGATGGTCGAACGCGGCGTTACCGTCACCGTCGTCACGCCCTTCCAGGTTTTTGGCCCGAACCTCGGCTTCACTCACATGAACGACCTTCTCGCCCGCTTGCTGCGCAAGGGCACGACTCTGCTGCCGCTGACAAAACTGGCCAAGGTTGCAGACGGCGTCGCCACCTTGCGCCATACGGTTTCGGGACATGAGAGCGAGGAGGAGTTCGACTTCATCGTATCGGGCGCGCCGCCGCGGGCGAGCGACGATCTGCGCGCGCTTTGCGAGAGCCTTGCCCCGACCTACCTTGCCGGCGACGTCATCTCGCCGCGATCGGCGCTCGAAGCCATTCGCGAGGGCGACCGCGTCGCGCGCAAAGTCTAGCTATGGTCGGGAATATGGGTCGCAAGCGCCCGGCTCAGCGCGTCTCGCTGGCTGGCCGCATCCCAGCGTTCGGGATCGAATACCGCTTGCACCGCGATGCCGTAAAGCGCTGCGACAATGCCTCTCGCCACGGACATGCGGGCCTCGTCACTCGTGCCTTCGGGCAGGATGTCGGCGGTGGCAAGATGGGCGTTCACCGCCGCCACGATCTCGCGGTTGCGGGCCTTTTGCTCCGCTTTCAAAACCGGATCGCAAAGCGCCTCCGACCAGAAAGCGATGTAGATCAGCCAGTCTTCGCGCTGTTCGGCATTCAACGGCAGGATCGCCTCAAGCTGGCCGACAAATCCGCCACTCGCATTCTCCTCGCGCCTGCGCCGGACGCGCGCGACGGAGTGGCGATAGGTCGCCAGCAGGATCTCGGCCTTGTTCTTGAAATAGTGGGTCACCGCCGTCGTGCTGCAATCGAGCCTTGCCGCAAGCGCCCGGACCGTCACCGCGTCGAGCCCGCCTTCGCAGATCAGCGCGTGCGCGGCCTCGGTAACTTCGCGCATTCGCTCGATGGGATCGACTTCAACCGGCATTTGCCCCCGAATTCCTGCAACCTTGATCGGTTTTGCAAGACTAGGAGCAATTTCGCGCCCGAGGAAGTAGGGTGCGCCACAAACGACGCCGAAAAGGCGCGCATACAAATAAATACGAGGGAGCAGGCATGACGACGAAAAAGCCAATCGGGGCGCCCGCGCCGCGTCAGGAAGGGGCGGGATGGGGTGCATGGGCCATGGTCGTGGTCCTGACGCTTGCTTATACCGTCAGCTTCATCGACCGGCAGGTGCTGAACCTGCTTGTCGAGCCATTGAAGGCGGAATTCGACCTTTCGGATACGAGATTGAGCCTCTTGCAGGGTCTGGCCTTCACGTCGGCCTATATCGTCTTCAGCCCTATTTTCGGGCGCATGGCCGATACCTCGAACCGCCGGAACATCGTGCTTGGCGGTGTTGCCGTATGGAGCATCTTCACCGCCCTGTGCGGGCTTGCGCGCAACTACTGGCAGATGTTTGGCGCGCGCGTTGGGGTCGGTGCGGCAGAGGCCAGCCTGACGCCAGCAGCATGGTCGATGATTGCCGATCGCTTTCCGCCGCATCTTTTGCCGAGGGCGATGTCGATCCTCCTGATGGGGCCTTACATCGGGGGCGGTCTCGCCCTGATTTTTGGCGGGTTGCTGCTGGAATTTGCGGAAACGAACAGGTTCGGCTCGCTGGAAGCATGGCAAGTCGTGTTCATAGCCGCAGCCGTGCCCGGTATTCTGATCTGCGCGATCCTTTTCCTTGTGCCCGAACCTGCTCGCAGCACGGACGCCGGAGGCGCGGCAGAAGCCGCCATGCCCTTGGCCGAGGTCTGGCGCGGATTTTCTGCACGCGGGAAATTCTATTTCAATTTCTACGCTGGGATGAGCGGGATCGTCATCGCGCTCTATGCCTTTCCGGCGTGGATGCCCGCCGTTCTGATGCGCAAGTTCGGGGCAGAGGCGGCCTCGGTTGGCCTGCACTACGGCACGCTGGTGCTGATTGGCGGGTCGCTGGGCGTTCTGGCCGGACCCACCCTCGGCAGGATCATGGAGAGAAAGGGTCTTCAGGGAAGCCTGATGATCGTCCCGCTCCTCGGGGCGAGTGCGATTTTCCTGCTCTCCATCGGCCTGGCATTGGCAGGTTCATACGAGGCGGGCCTGATCTTCGGAGGCCTTGCCAGTTTTGCCTATTCGCTGCCTATGGCTGCTGCATCGGGAGCATTGCAGATCGTCACTCCCAACCGCATGCGCGGCATGGCGAGCGCTATCTACGTGTTCATCGTGTCGGTTATCGGACTGGGAGCCGCGCCGACGATCGTGGCGCTGATTACGGACCTCGTGATCGGAGACGAAGCGCGCGTCGACCAGTCTTTGGCGATCACTTGCGCAGGATCGGCGCTGGTTTCGCTCATCCTCCTGCGCAACGCACGTCGCGCCTATATCAGGCTCGTGGCGGAAGGTTGAACGTTTAGATCCATGCCGAAGGTGGGCGAAGAATTCACGCGCGAGTATCGAAACTGGGGGTGCGCTCAGCCCACTGGATGAAGCGCGCGGTTGCAATGGCTCTTGGCAGGGCCAGGCAAAGCCTGCTCTCGATCACGGGATCGGCAGGCGCGTCTTCGACCCAGTTATCGAGCGTGGCCTTGAGGTCCTTGATGTTGATCCGGCTGGTGATGGCCTCGTCGCGCTGAAGGCTTGAAAGCTCCTGCGAAAGCGCAGCCCGCTCTTGCGCCAGGCGTTCGCGCCAGTCGCTTGTCTGGACGCCGCGACGTTTCTCGGTTCTCACCTTCTCTGGCACTTTGCCTTCCAGCATGCGGCGGGCAAGCAGTCTCGTTTCACCGTCGGCAATGAACTGCTCTACCGGGATCGAATGGCAGAATTCGACTAACGGCCGATACGCCAGCGGATCACGTTCCTGAATACCATGTATCTGCAGGAACGCCTGATCGATGTCGCCTGCTTCACCACCACCGAAGTCACGCCGATAGGCGGCTGCGCGCGGTTCGAAGCGAAACAACATGTCGTGTCCCATGGCGTCAGATCGATCTGCCACGTTCCATCTCTTGGCCCAATCCGGATTGATGGGGGACCACGTCTCAAACGGGCTGGCATGTTCGCGGCCGGCAAGCTTCTGGAGCACTAGCCAGACAGGTTGCGGTAATCGGGGCGCAAATAGCCGGGCGTATAGAGCTCGCAAGACCGACTGGTCCGACGCCTTTGCAAGCCGCGTCTCACGCAGAAGTCGGCGCCATTGGACGCGGCGAAACCACTCTTCAAAGGCCCAATTGCCGTCAAGGCTGAAGCTCAGGTTGCCCGAACTGCCGGTAAAAAGAACGTCATGCCCTTCATTTCGGGCGCGTTCCGCGATGTCGTGTATCCAATGAAGGTTGGCGGCGTTACGCGGTACGATACCGCCAAATTCGAAAACCTGTTCAAGCTGGTGAGTGAACCAGCGGCCTTCGGTCGTCACCCCTTCGACATCGAGATTGCCATATATCCGGCCGAGTTCCTGCGCATATGGCAGTTCGTTGGTGAAGAACTCACCGGCACGCGCGGGTGTTGCGGGACCGTTGGGAACGCTTGTATAGGCCTTCAGTCGCGCTTCTTCAGGCAGGGCCTGTGCGGTGAAGGCAGCGACGGCCTGTGAATCCAGGCCGCCCGACAAGCTGACCGCGGGTTTTTCGAAACCATCGAGGGACGAACGGACCGCATCCTGAAGTAGTGCACGCCCTTGTTCGACATAGTCCTCTGTCGACTTCAATCTGGTCGGTGAGAGAAGCGCGAGATCATGAAAATGGCGGGTGCGTTCGTCATCGCGGGACAGGTGTTTTATCGTCCCGATCGGTAAGCGCCGGATGCCTTCGAACCAGCTACGCTCCTCTTCGTTGTAGTTCAGGGCAAGGCTGTCGGCGATCTTCTGCTCGTCGATCTCGCGTAAGACCCTTCCCGTCGCGAACAGCAGGTGAGGGGCCGAGCCGACGATCAGTTCGTCGTGGCTACGCCAGAAGTGAAGCGGCGGCGCGCGCAGCGGGCTGCGTGAGAGGCGAATTGACTGGCCTGAGGAGGCGACGATGATCGCTGCATACTGACCGCAAATCCGGACATCGACTTCCTCCCCGTGCCGGATAAATGCCGCAGCGTAGAGGGCGGCATCGGTCGTCGGCGAAATGCCGAGTGACCGCGCCAATGCCGCACGATCATCGAGATGTCCGTTGAATAACAGGATACTGCCGTCGGGCAGTGAAACGGGGTGGGCTGGTGGCTGCCCGTCCAATCTTGACGATGCGAAAACAGCATTGCCAATTGCATCCGAGCGGGCATTTGCCCCTCGTGCTAGCGTAAGCGCCTGAGTGAAACGGTCACGCGGTGGCGGGGCGCTGGCATCCCAGCGAAGATGAAGCGCGATCACTTGCGAAGAGTGGCGTTCAAATAGACGCCCGATGCGCAAACTTCACGCTTCGCCTCATCAATGGGTAGAACGCTGTCAGGAACCGTGGTTGTTCTTGGTGTCGAACCCTGGCTGGCGAACGATGGCGCCGACGTCCTTTAGCGTACCCACGACTTTCAACTCGGGGCGCGACCATTCGCGAGAGTTGACTGATTTTGAGACCGTTTCGTCCATGTTCCGGTGGCTCCTTTTTGCAGCGCCAAAATACACCCTGAGAAGTCGATTGATCAATCATGATTCGGAGCGGTTGCACCGCGCCTCTAAAATGCTCCGTTAGTCGTTCGCGGCCAGCAGGGTCATCTTCGGCCCGCTGTTGTGCGCGCCGACGCTGGCCGAGGTAACCAGAACCGTCGTCCCTTCGACGACGCGTTCTTTCAGAAGCTGATGAAAACCTGACGGAAGGCGCAACTTGTGCAGGGCCATCGCATCGAGAGCGTGATTGGCTTCACCCTCATGGCCCGGCACGCCGATAAGGACCCAGTGTGGCTTCCCGTCCTTGCCGGTGTGCAGCGTCGCGACGTGAGTACCGAGATGGTCGTCGATCTGGGCGCGGGCGCGGCCGACTTCCTGTCCGTTGCGAAGGACGACGATCCGCTGATCACTCGTCGAAATGATGATCGAGAGCGGTCCCTCGTCAGGCACGCTACGGTCCCAATCCCAGTTTTCGCTATCGGTAAGCGGTCTGTGAACCACCTGACCGCCAAGTTCGTCGACCGGCGCAAGAACGCCTCCCGCGAGAGTGCGAACGGGTGCACCCGCACGCCCTGTAACTACGACCGTGCCGCCCATGGACGTGATCTGGAACAGTTCCTTGGCAAAGGTGTATGGCAAATGCACGCAGCCGTGGCTCTCAGGGTAACCGGGCAGGCCGCCAGCGTGCAGGGCCACACCGTCCCAAGTAAGCCGCTCCTGAAAATACATCGGGGCGTTGTTGTACGTGCTGGAGTGGTGGTTGGCGTCCTTCTGCAGGATCTGGAACACACCCGTCGGTGTCTCGTGCCCGGGCTTACCCGTGGAGACCGTCGACACGCCGATATTGATGCCGTTGCGGTAGATGAACGCAAGTTGCGCTGTCAGGTCGACAAGCACCGTTACAGGGCCCGCAGGCGCAATCTCGGGGGCCCAGACCCAGTCGCCCGGCTTCAGGCTATTGGCAGCTTCTGCCAGTTCGAGGGCCGATGACACCTTGGCGCCCTGTGCCAGCGCAGGCACCGCGGAAAGCGCCACCGAGGTTGCCAACAGACACGAAATCAATCTGCGCATGAAATACCCCCCTGAGTTTCGGCAAAGTAAGGGAAGGGCGGATGTCTTCGGCCTATCCCTGAAAATCACCTTTTGATTTGATCGCATACCTGAGCCGAGGCCGTAAGGGCTTTCTTCTCGAAGCCAGCGAAGGCGATAGCATGCGGTAGGTGACAGTCTCGCTCATCGATCGGCCAGCTTTGACAAAGCCTTCCGCCGGATTAAAGGTTCACGGCAGCGTCGTCTTGTCGATCTGGATGAAGAAAATCCGTCAATCATTCCCATCCGTATGGTGTCTGATCGCTGCATTTTTGTTGCTGCAGTCGGTGCCGTCGTCGGTTTTGGCGCAGCCTGCCGCCTCTCCAGAGGCCAGCGCTTCCGATGCCAACCCCGCGCAGGTTCGCGAAGCGCAGATCCGCGATTTGATCGAAGGCGAATTAGACCCAGCTGTTTCTGCCGTGGAACTGCTGCAATTCTCGCTAACGGGGAAGGACGGGCTGCGGCTGCGGGTGGTGTCGCGCCTTATCCGCAATGATGACCTGTTCGATCGTGCTTCCGATGACCCGGCAATTCTCGAAAGCATTTCGCCGGAACAGGCACAGCTGGCTCTTGCCGAGGCTACGTTCCTTCGCCTGCCGCAAGATCGGCGTGAGCGGCTGCTCAAGGATCATGCCGCCCAGCACCAGGAATACCGGAAGGAACAGAACGAACGGCAATCGCAGGCCGATCGCGTTGCCCGGTTCTCGCAGGAACTGGCTGCTCTTCGCGATTTTCTTGATGGAAAGCCAGCCAATCCTGCTTTTCTGACAGCCAATCCCGCGGCGGTCGCAAACTTGCAGGCCGACAATTCCATCCTGTCCACGGCTACGCCGCAGCCCGGACCGGAGCCAGCGGTAGACGCACCGGTTGAGCAGCGGATTGCCTGGCTGCGAGCGCAGGTTCTGCTGGCCAAGCGGAAGATTGTCAGCCTGCCCGCCGACGAACTGTTCCGTCTTACCTCTGCCGCAGGACTGGATTCCGAGGCGGCTGACAGGATCGCGATTGCCGAGGCGAAACTCGACGAAGCGCGCATGCAACTCAACTCGGCAGAGCAGGCTGCATTGGATGCTGCCAGCGAGCATGAGCGGATCATCGCGAGCGAACGCGCGCGGCTGTTGCAGGTCAAAAAGGCCCAGGCACAGTTCCGCGCCGATCTGGCGCAGAGAGCGACGGAGCCGGACCGGATCACCGAGGAAGCACTGAGTTGGCGGCGCAGAATCATGGCCTCGGCAGATCGCCCCGCAGACGAAACTGACGATTTGTACGATGATCTCGTCGACGAACTGTCCCTCGTGCGCCGCCGTTTGCGAGAGGCGCTGAACCGGCCGGTCGATCCGGGCGTGCGCGCACTCCAGCCACCTGCACTCGATAATGCGCTTCAGCCCGGTGCTCCGGAAACGCAGGCCTTGACCACGCAGGCCCGGGCCCTGGGGAGAGAGGCAGATGCCCTGCGTGCGGCCTACGCCAACCAGTTGTGGGAAGAACGTGCAGCGCTGCGTAATGCGATGGCCCTGTTGAACGACGCGCGGCTCGCCATGTTGGCGTCGATAAGTCCGGGCAAGCGGTCGCGCGTAACCGGTTTCGGGTCTGAAGGGGTGGCGCAGGTAAGGCGTGAGATCGCCGAGATCGTGCTGGAAGTCCGCTTCAACCTGCAGTCGTGGCAGCGCACTTTGACTGACCTGTCAAACCGGGTGGCACGGCCCAGTCCCGGCTTCGTGCTCTCCATGCTGAGAATACTGGTCCTGATTCTGGCATTTGCATGGTGGCGCAGGCGAGGGGACGCCATCCTGCTTCGTGCCCAACGTGAGGCGGCGAACCAGCGTCCGCGTACCATGGCACGGTCGGTCCAGACGGCGGCTTTGCGGATATGGCGCGGCATCCGCAAACCGCTCGACTGGCTCGTGCTGGTCGCATTGCTGTGGTGGCTTCTGCCCGAAGAACTGGCGCTGACCGGAAGCGACTTCATCTGGATCATCCTGTTCTGGTCACTCGCGACATTCACGCTGATTCGGCTGGTCAACGAACTGGCCAAGGGGCGTGGCAAGGAGGACCCGCGTGCGGCCTTGCGCTGGAAATCGCTGAAGCTTTTGGCCGGAAGCCTGCTGGTAATCGGCTTGCTGCTCAACCTGACGCGGGCAAGCGTCGGGCGCGGCGCGATCTACAGTTGGGTTCAGACTAGCGCATGGATTCTCGTGCCCGTGGTGGCGATGCTGCTCGCCCACTGGTGGCGTGCGCGGATCGTCACCCTTGCCAAGGCCGAGGCCGGGGACAGCGCTCTGCTGCGCTGGGTCGGCAACGATCCGGGCGGGATTGGCGGCAACGTGGCGCGGATTCTTGTGGGTGTCGTGCTGCTGCTGAAAGGGCTGCGCGCGATCATGGCGCGGCGCATTCGCGACGTGGCCCTGGTGCGCGAAATGCTCGATCAACGCGCGCGGCTCGTTGCCGAAAAACAGGTGGCCGAAGACAAGGCCAGCGGGCGGTTCCATCGTATTCCCGCAGAGGTGCGGGCCTATTTCGATCCTCACCGGCTTCCCGCGACATTGCGGCTAGACGATAGCAGGCCCGGTTATTCGCCGGTGCCGGACATTCCGCGCGGTTCGCTGACCCTGATCGTCGGGGAGCGTGGTTTGGGCAAGTCCTCGATCCTCCACGACGTGACCGAGAAGATTGGCGATAATTGCGAAGTGGTCGCGCTGGAAGTTCCGGGGTGTCCGGGGCCGGACTATCTTGCCGAAATCAGCGAAAAGGTGATGGCAGGCGAAGGCAACGCGGACCGCGACGTGCTCGTCGTTCTGGACGATATCCAGCGGCTGATCGTGCCGGCCATCGGCGGGCTCGGCGCACTTGATCGGCTCATCACGATGGCGCGCGAAAGCGGGCCCAATTATCGCTGGATATTCACGGTCTCCGACGCGTCGTGGCGCTTCTTGCAGCGGGCCCGCAGTGACCGGATCCTGTTCGATGCCATGATATCGCTACCACACTGGACTGCTGGCGAAATCAGGGCTCTGATTGAACGACGCACCGAACAGGCTGGTATCGATCCCGACTTCTCGGACATGGTCGATGATGGCGTTTTCGAATTCGGCGAGGAAGTGTCGCCGCTGGAACGCAGGAAGCGCGGTTATTTCGAGCGGCTTACCGAGTATGTTTCGGGCAATCCGGCGATCGCACTGGATTATTGGCAACAATCGCTTTTCGTCGACGGGCGCAGCGGCACGATCACGGTGCGGACTTTCGATACACCTCCGGTGGAGAAGCTGGCCGCGCTGCCGATGCCTGCGTTGTTCGTCCTTCGCGCCTTGTTGCAGATGGACTTTGCCAATGCCGACATGATCCGGGCCAGCACCGATCTTTCCGCGATGCAGGTGACCGATGCCTTGCGCCGGCTTGAGCGGATCGGGACTGTCGTCTGCCATGATGGCAAGTACCAGATTGCACTGCACTGGTGGATGGAAGCGGTCAGGCTGCTGGCGCGCCAGAACCTGATCGTGCGGGAGAAGTCGTGATGTTCGCAAATGCACGCATCCTAAGGTTCGCCGCCTTGTGGTTGGCTTGCGCGCTGATGGCCCGCCCGGCGTTTGCGCAGGGCGATATCGACGTCAATACGATCAGCAGGCTTGCCGATATTGTCCGCTGGGGCGGTGTCATTACCTCGATCTTCGTAATTGCGGGCGCCTGGGCGCTGCTTCGCCTGCTCGGCCGCTTTGTCGCGGCGTTCGGCACCGAATTTTCATCGCGACGCCTGACCCTTCACAAGATTTCGACGATCGGCCAATTCGTCGTCTACGTGGCAACGACGGCCATCGTGCTGCTTCTGTCCTTCCGCTTTGACGAGACCACCCTAGCTGTCATCGGCGGCACCGTGGCGGTCGCGGTCGGCTTTGCGATGAAGGACCTCGTCGCCTCGTTCATCGCGGGCGTCATCGTAATGCTCGACCGGCCCTTTCAGGTGGGCGACAGGGTCATGTTCGGCGGAGAGTACGGCGACATCACGGCGATCGGTCTGCGTTCGGTGCGCATGCAGACGCTGGACGACAACACCGTGACGATCCCGAACAGCAAGTTTTTGAGCGATGTGACTTCGTCGGGCAACTACGGCGCGCTCGATATGCAGGTCGTCATGGATTTCCATATCGCGGCGGATCAGGACATCGAGCGGGCGAGGGACATCCTGAACGAAGCAGTGCTGTCCAGCCGGTTCGTGTTTCTTTCGAAGCCAGTGGTCATCCTGATCAACCAGTGGGTGACGGATCATCTCGTGGGCGTCAGATTGCGGGTGAAGGCCTATGTTCTCGATACCCGGTTCGAAAAGGCGTTTGAATCCGATGTTAACTTGCGGGCGCTTCGGGCTTTCCAGAACGAGGGCATTGCCACGCCTGCAGGTTCGTTCGGCGTATCCCGCCAATCGGCGTAAAGGGCTGGAGCCTGGATTTGGGAATGCCCTGCGCCTAGCACTTAGGGGAATTCAGTCCGGTCAATTTCCTGCCTAGCCTTACGCTCAAAGCGAAAAGGCGGGAGAGTAATCAGGATGGGTGCCGACAGCTTCAGGATCGACCCTGCATGGTATTGGTCGCGGGAGCGGGCGCAGGCCGAATGGGACGCGGTCTGGACGCGCACATGGCACATGGGCCCGCGTGAGGAAGACCTGCCCGAGGGAGGCGATGTCTTCATCCATTCGCTGGGGCCGGAAAGCCTGCTTTTCGTGCGCCGAGACGATGACAGCGTTCGCGGTTTCTACAACGTGTGCCGCCATCGCGGAAACCGGTTGCTGCTGGGCCCTGACGGTCCGGCCTACGCGCAAAACTTCACCTGCGCTTTTCACGGCTGGGTCTACGATCTCGACGGAAAGCTGGGCCACGTGCCCTATCGCGAACGGTTCGATTCAGCGAAGATCGAAAATGCTGCCTGCACGTCGCTGCGCGGCTTCAGGACCGAGAGTTTTGCGGGCTGGATCTGGTTCACCCTAGACGATGACGCGATGCCCCTGCGCGAGTTTCTCGGCCCCCTTGCAGAGCGGCTCGAAGGCTACCGGATGGAGCGAGCGACGATCGTCGATTACAAGACGTTCGAATTCGGCTGCAACTGGAAGACGACGTTCGACGCGTTCAACGAAAGCTACCACTTCCAGTCGCTGCATCCCGAAATCCTCGCCTGGGGCAACGAGGATGCCCCCATCGCGCTGCAGGGCATCCACAGCTTCATGTACAACGAGTACGGCAGCCCCAGCGCCCTGTTCCCCGAGCAGGACAAGCTGAACCCCGCGCTAGAGGCTCTGCTCGAAGCCAGCGGTATCGATCCGGCGACTTTCCCCGGCAAGGCAACCGATGTGCGCCGCGCGGTGCAGGAGGCCAAGCGAAGCCAGCAGGACGGCAGCGTCTTTCCTTACGCCAGCCTCAGCGACGGGCAGTTGAGCGATGCCTATCACTTCATGCTGTTCCCCAGCCTGCACTTCAATCTCTTCCCCGAGTTCTACGTCGCCATGCGCTATCGCCCGCATCCCAGCGGCGATCCGGAGAAGATGTACTTCGACTTCATCATGTGCGCGCCCTTGCAGGAGGGCGAGAAAGTCGCCCCTTACGAGCACAAGGTCGTGCGCGGCGGTGAACAGGAAGTGGGCGAGGTGCTGGAATGGGGCGTGCGGTCGCACCCTGTCGTCAACCAAGTGCTGGGGCAGGACGTCGACCTTGTCGAGCACGTCCAGAAAGGCATGCATTCGAAGGGTTTCGCCGCCCCGATCCTGAGCAGTGACGAGCGCCGGCTGGAGCATTTCCATCGCAATGTCGACGCGCTGATCAACGGCGCGTCGCTGGCAGAACTTATGGCTGACAATCCGGTCGAAGAAGAGCCTACGAGTGGCGGTAAGGTAAGGGTTTAAATCTATGTCGCGAAAGGAAAACATCGACCTGCTGAACCGCTATTTTCAGCACATGCACGATGGCGAATGGGCCGAGGCGGAGGCGATGTATCACGACGATATCGTGGTCCATATGCTTGGCACGACACCGGCATCGGGCAGGCTCGACGGCAAGGCGATGGTCACCGACGACCTTATTGCCGAAAAGGTCCACGGTGCGCTGGTGCCCGAAGGGATCGCCTTTGCGCGGCGCTGGAAGGTCATGTGCGCGGACGACGAGCGTGTCGTCGCGATCATGGAGGGAGGCGGCCCGACCAAGGCCGGTGACCTTTACGACCAGACCTACTGCGAGATTTTCCGGTTCAAGGACGGCAGGATCATCGAGATGCATGCCTTCTTTGATACAGCGCTGGCGGAGCGGGCGCTGTTCGACAACCCGCTTGCCACTCCGCGTGAGCCCGGATCGGCCCGCATGGATTACTGAAGGGAAGGGCGGTCCGGACAATCGCCTGACCGCCCTGCCTGATCAGTCGGTCTCGTCGAGCAGGCCGCGCTGACGCAGCATCGGTTCGACTTCGGGGTCCTTGCCGGTCATGGCGCGGAAAGCCGCACCGTAATCGACTGTGCCGCCGCGCGACAGGACGGTGGCACGGAAGCGGTCCCCATTGGCGCGGGTCATGCCGCCATGTTCGTCGAACCACTCACCCGTGTCAGCCGAGAGCATCTCCGTCCACAGGTAGGCGTAGTAGCCGGCCGAGTATCCGCCCGACCAGATGTGGCGGAAGTAGCTGGTGCGATAGCGCGGCGGCACGAGGTCCGTGTGCAGCGGGTTCGCTTCCAGCGCGGCAGCCTCGAAGCCGTTGACGTCTTCGGGCACCTTGCCGTCGGGAAGGGTGTGCCAGTCCATGTCGAGCATGGCCGCGGCCAGCGTTTCGCCCAAGGCGTAACCCTGGTTGAAGGTCTGCGATTCCTGGACCTTGGTCAACAGGTCGGCAGGCATCGGCGCGCCGGTTTCGTAGTGCTTGGCGTAGTTGGCAAGCACGGTCGGCTCCATCGCCCACTTCTCGTTCGCCTGCGACGGATACTCGACGAAGTCGCGCGCGACAGCCGTTCCTGAAAGCGAAGGGTACTTCTGGTCCGCGAACAAGCCGTGAAGAGCATGGCCGAATTCGTGGAACATCGTCGTCACGTCATCGAATGTCGCCAGCGCCGGTTCGCCAGCGGCAGGCGGTGCGATGTTGAGCACGTTATAGATGACCGGCTTTTCACCATAGAGATGCGACTGCGATACGAAGCTCGACATCCAGGCCCCGCCGCGCTTGTTGTCGCGCTTGAAGGGGTCGAAATAGAACAGCGCCAGTTCAGACCCGTCCGCGTCGAACACGGTGTAGACCGAGACGGTCGAGTGCCAGGTCGGGATATCGGCGCGCTTCTTGAAGGTCAGGCCGTAGAGCTTGTTGGCGGCATAGAACACGCCGTCTTCCAGCACGCGGTCGACCTGAAAGTAAGGCTTGATCTGCCCTGCATCGAGATCGAACTTCTTGGCGCGGACCTTCTGGGCGTAGAAGTCCCAGTCATAGGGTTCGACAGAGAAGTTCTTGCCCTCGGCAGCGATCTCTTCGTTGATCGCGGCGGCCTCGCGCAGCTGTGCCTTGGCGGTCGGACCGGCAAGGCCCTTCATGAACTCGATCGCGGTCTGCGGATCGCCGGCCATACGGTCGTACATCTGGTAGCTGGCAAAGTCCGGCTCACCGAACAGCGCGGCCTTCTGCGCGCGCAGGGTGGCAAGCTGCCTGATGATCCCGCGCGTGTCGGTGGCGCTGCCGTCGGACGTGCGGTTCCAGCTCTTCTCGAACAGTTCGCGGCGCGTGTCGCGATTGGTGAGAGAGTCGAGCTTGGGCTGCTGCGTCGTGTTCTGGAGTGTGATGATCTCCTTCCCGTCGAGCCCGCGTTCATGCGCGGCCTGCGCGGCAGCGGCGATTTCGGCCTCGCTGAGACCGGCGAGCGCGGCGCGGTCGGCAACGACGAGCGCCTGGTACTTGTCGGCCTCGGTCAGCGTCTGCGAGAACTTCGTGCTGAGCGAGGAGAGCGTCGTGTTGATCTCGCGAAGCTGCGCCTTGGCGTCGGGCGACAGCTTGGCACCGGCGTGGACGAAGTCCTCGTAAGTGCGCTCCAGCAGCGCCTTGTCCTCGCCGGTCAGGTTCATCGTGGCGCGCGTGTCATAGACGGCCTGCACACGCTGGAAGATCGCGTCGTTGAGGTAGAGCGCATCGCTATGGGCGGCGAGCTTGGGCGAGAGTTCTGCATCGATGGCGTCGAGCGTGTCGTTCGTCACCGTGCCGGTCTTGACCGAGAAGACCGAACGGGCGCGGTCCAGCATGCGGCCGGTCTTTTCGAGCGCGATGATCGTGTTGTCGAAGGTGGGCGCTGCAGGGTCGTTGGCAATCGCGGTCCATTCGGCGCGCTGGATCGCCATGCCCTGCTCGATCGCGGGCTTGAAGTCGGCGTCGGCGATGCGGGTGAAATCGGGGGCGTGGAAGGGCAGGGCCGAGGGCTGGGCGAAGATGCCGGTGCCTTCAGGGATCGCGGTCGCTTCAGTCGCGGTGGCCATGGTCGTGTCCGTCGTGGTGGTGCAGGCGCCTAGGCTGGCGACGCAAAGCGCCGTGCCGATCAGCAGAACCGGTTTGTACAAGGAAAAGTCTCCGCAAGCATGCGTTTTCGATGGCCGCGGGAGGGACCGTGGCCGGGGGGATTGATGGGTCGGATTGCCGGGCCAGAAGGCCCGGTCAGGATCGACCGAGCGCGCACAGATCATATTTCCGTATCAATTGAAACCGGTTTGCGGCGGACAGTACTTTTGAGTGAGCCGAATGCAGGCAAGCATTGGACCGAACTTTTCCACCATTCGGCGCAAAACCGCAGTTTCCCGCTTGCGGCGCGGGCCCAGTTGTGATTCTGGTAACCTTATGTCCTCGAACAACCTCACATCGCTTGGTCGGCGCCGCAAGGTGGCTGCACGGCCGCATCTGCCGAAGCGCCGCTTCGGACGGGTCGCTGCGGTTGCTTCGTTGATCTTCCTCGGCGCTCTCATGCTGGTCGGCCCGACCGGCGTTCGCGCGTGGAGCGAGTCTGCGCGCATGCTCGATCAGCGTGAAATGGAATTGTCCGCACTGCAGGCAGAGCGGGACCGGATTGCGAACCGCGTCGAGCTGCTGGATCCGGCCCATGCCGACCCCGATCTCGTGGGGGAATTGCTGCGCAGCAACCTGAATGTTGCGCATCAGGATGAACTGGTTTTGTCGCGAGACGACTGACCTTTTTCCAAATCGGTTAAATCAGTCACTACCCTTGTGCGCCGGGGGGTCCCGACCCTATACGGCGGATGAACGTGCGCACCTCCCTCCCTCGCGCGTAACGTCAGAACAGAGGTACATCGATTGGCTACGAGGAAAGCGAAAGGCGGCAGCCAGGCGGCTGCGGTAACGTCTCCCACCGACGACCCCGAATTCGCCCTGCGGTCGCTGCAGGAAGCATATGAAAAGCAGGGCAGCTACAAGGCGAGCGATGAGGAACTGACAGAGTTCTATCGCCAGATGCTGCTGATCCGCCGCTTTGAAGAGCGTGCAGGGCAGCTTTATGGCCTCGGCCTCATCGGTGGTTTCTGCCATCTTTACATTGGTCAGGAAGCGGTGGCCGTGGGCCTGCAGTCCGCCCTTGCCGAGGGCAAGGACTCGGTCATCACCGGATATCGCGATCATGGCCACATGCTGGCCTACGGCATCGACCCCAAGGTCATCATGGCCGAACTGACCGGCCGTGAAGCCGGCATTTCGCGCGGCAAGGGTGGATCGATGCATATGTTCAGCACCGAACATGCCTTTTACGGCGGCCACGGCATCGTCGGTGCGCAGGTCCCGCTGGGCGCAGGCCTAGCCTTCGCGCACAAGTATCGTGATGATGGCGGCGTATGCATGGCCTACTTTGGTGACGGCGCGGCCAACCAGGGCCAGGTCTATGAAACCTTCAACATGGCTGCCCTTTGGAACCTGCCGATCATCTTCGTGATCGAGAACAACCAGTACGCCATGGGCACCAGCACCGCGCGGTCCAGCGCTGAGACGGAATTCCACCGTCGCGGTACCGCGTTCCGCATTCCTGGCATGGATGTCGACGGCATGGACGTGCTTGCCGTTCGCGGTGCGGCCGAAGTCGCGCTCGAACACGTGCGCGGCGGCGGCGGTCCGGTGCTGATGGAACTCAACACCTATCGCTATCGCGGACACTCGATGTCGGACCCGGCCAAGTACCGCAGCCGCGACGAGGTCAAGGAAATGCGCGACAAGCATGACCCGATCGAGGCCGCCAAGGCCGAGCTGATCAAGCGTGGCGTTGACGAGGCGAAGCTGAAGGAAATGGAAAAGTCCATTCGTGCGCAGGTTGGCGAAGCTGCTGACTTTGCCGAAAGCTCGCCCGAACCGGAATTGTCCGAACTCTACACCGACGTGCTGGTGGAAACCTACTGATGGCTGTCGAACTCAAGATGCCCGCGCTCTCCCCGACGATGGAGGAGGGCACTCTCGCCAAGTGGCTGGTCAAGGAAGGCGACGAGATCGCGCCTGGTGACATCATCGCCGAGATCGAAACCGACAAGGCCACGATGGAATTCGAATCCATCGACGAAGGCACTGTCGGCAAGATCATGGTCGCCGAAGGGACCGAGAACGTGAAGGTCGGCACCGTGATCGCGGTTCTCGATGGTGACGGCTCCGATGTCGCAGCTCCTGCTCCGGTGCCTGCGGCAAGCGAGCCTGCCGCCAAGGAAGAAGCGCCGACCGAGGCTGCCAAGCCCGCGACCGCCAAGGTCGAGATCGCCCGCGATCCGGACTTGCCGGAAGGGACCAAGATGGTCTCCACCACGGTTCGTGAAGCACTGCGCGACGCTATGGCCGAGGAAATGCGCGCCGACGACCGCGTCTTCGTGATGGGCGAGGAAGTCGCCGAGTATCAGGGCGCCTACAAGGTGACTCAGGGCCTGCTCGACGAATTCGGCGCCAAGCGCGTGATCGACACGCCGATCACCGAATACGGCTTTGCCGGTATCGGTACGGGCGCGGCGATGGGCGGCCTTCGTCCGATCGTCGAGTTCATGACGTTCAACTTCGCCATGCAGGCGATTGACCACATCATCAACTCGGCGGCCAAGACGAACTACATGTCGGGCGGCCAGATGCGTTGTCCGGTCGTCTTCCGCGGTCCCAACGGCGCGGCCAGCCGCGTCGCGGCGCAGCACTCGCAGAACTATGGCCCTTGGTACGCCAGCGTCCCCGGCCTCGTCGTCATCGCGCCTTATGACGCGGCGGACGGCAAGGGCCTGCTGAAGGCTGCGATCCGCAGCGAGGATCCGGTCGTCTTCCTCGAAAACGAGCTGATGTACGGCAAGAGCTTCGACGTACCGGACATGGACGATTTCGTCCTGCCGATCGGCAAGGCCCGCATCATGCGCGAAGGTTCGGACGTGACGATCGTGTCCTACTCGATCGGCGTCGGCCTCGCTCTCGAAGCGGCCGAGAAGCTGGCGGGTGAGGGGATCGATGCCGAAGTCATCGACCTGCGCACGCTGCGTCCGCTTGACACCGGAACCGTGCTGGCGAGCCTGAAGAAGACCAACCGCCTCGTCGTCGCCGAAGAAGGCTGGCCGACCTGCTCGATCGCCAGTGAAATCTCGGCGGTCTGCATGGAGGAAGGCTTCGACGATCTCGACGCCCCGGTGATCCGCGTGACCAATGCCGACGTTCCGTTGCCTTACGCTGCGAACCTCGAAAAGGAGGCGCTGATTGATACGGCCAGCATCGTCGCTGCAGTGAAGAAGGTCTGCTACGTCGACTGACGGATCACGATCCGCCAAACAGAAAGGGCCGGCTTCGCAGCCGGCCCTTTTCTTTAGCGCCCAATGTTTCCAGCTCAGGTCCCGAAGACAGGCTCTTCTCCCGTGCCCGGATCGGTGCCGTCGTCAGGCTCTTCATCAGGCAGGTCATTGCCCGGCACGAAAACCGAACGCGTGTATTCCAGCTGAAGCAAATCGACATTCGTGAAGCCAAGCAGGTTCGGCACATCATAGACCATGCGCAGGTCGATCTTGCGCACGCGGTCCATGCTCTGGGTTTCCTCGTTCTCGACGAAGACCTGCAGATCGTTGATGTGCAGCATGTAAGGCGCAGAAACTGCGACGGTCATTGCTTTGGTTTCAATCTGCTCGTCGGTGAGGAAATTGCTCTTCTGCGCCTCGACCGCCATGTACCGGCTCATCTCGCCGGCCACACCGCGAACCGCGTTCTGGGCCTGCAGGTACATGCCGGCCTGAAACACGCCGATCAGCATCGTGATCAGAACGGGAAGAAGCACTGCCATCTCGATGATGGTCGTGCCGCTTTCATCCTTGCGGAAGTTCGAGAGGTGCTTGTTCATCATCATCACCCGATCTGGATCGACCGTTTCACTTCGAAGGTAAGGTCCTTGCCAAGGCCGTAATTGGTCCAGATCGGCGAGTAGCTGTCCTTCATGTAGATGACGAGGAACGCGCTCTGAGTCTGCGATTCATTCGCGCATCCTTCCTCGGCCTGACGCGCACTGTTGTTGCCACACCGCCAACGCTTGTAGACGCTGACCTGGCCCGGTTCGATCTGGTCGCCCGTGTTTGCGAGGGTCAGATTACTGGCCGTCGCTAGATAGGCCTGCAGTTCAGAAACCGTCCGTTCGACATCCGCTTCGTTTTCCGGCGCGGCGGCAAGGATGATCTCCATGCCATTCGCCGCAACCGACTGCATCTCCGTCTGACGCGCGACCATCGAGCTGACTTCGACCCCGCCCAGCGTCAAGGCGATCAGCGCGGGGGCGACGAAAGCGGTTTCGATCAGTGTCGAACCGGCCTGGTCCCGGTGGAATTTGCGGATGATGCTAAGCATAGTCGTGCCTCACGCGATAAGCTTGACGGTGCCATAGATGACAGAGGTCTCGTGGCTGTGACCCTCGGGGCAGAACTCCGTCATGTCGGTCGTACCGGTGAGCGTCACCTTGTTGGCCACGATCATCAGGCACATGTTTGCGACTTGCGCGGTACCGGCCATCGTGATCGAGCTCTTCGGCAAATAGACCGAACCGCTGACCCATGTGCTGCTGGTACCTGCGAAGAGGTGGCCGTTACCTTCGCCCGAGGGGTTGGCACCTTCGGAAGTCGGATCTTCGAAAATCAGCATGCCGGCCATCGCCTGCGCCTCGCCATCGGGAATGCCGTAGCTGAGAAGCGTGTTGTAGGTGATGCCCTGGAGATTGATTTCGGTGCCGTCCGTCGTCACTTCGGTAGTGCCGTCGAAGTTGTTCGTTGAGCTACCGCCCAGCGCAAGCTTTGCACCGCCGGTCAGAATGAACATGATGTCGTTGCCGATGACTTGGTGGTCACCGTTGATCTTCAGCGACCCGCCGTTGATGACATAGATGCCGGACTGGAAGGTCGTGTCGCAAGATACCGTCAGGCCACGTTCGTAGATCCCCGGCTTGGCAATGCCGAGCTCGACGACCTCGCCACTCTTTTTGCCCTTACCGGTTTCCTTGCAAGTGTAGCTGCCTTCGCCGGTGACGTAGTCGAGAGGGGCGTCGATACCTTCGAACGGGTCCAGCAGCTGATCCTGCGGAATGTTCTCAAGGATGATGTCGTCCGTCATCTCGTTCAACTGATCGTCGATCGTGCCGGCCGAGGTGATCGAACCTGCATCGATTGTCGGTTGACCGTTGACGACGATCGCATCGCGACCTTCCCAACCGCTGCTGCCGTCGTCCTGGTCGATGCAGTTGCCGTCGGGGTCGAATGTCGTCACGCACAGCTTCTTAGAGTCCGACATCGCCATGATGCCGCATTCTGCGGTGAAGACGGCGTCGCCGTTCAGGCGGATAGAGTCGGAATCGCTCTTTTCAGTCGAGACGAGGCAGTTGCTGACGATCGCGCCACCGGTGAAAGCGGCCTGCGACATCACCGCGACGGTCGTGTCGTTTTTCGTGAAATAGCTAGTGAAAGGCAGGCGCTTGGTCGCCGAAACGTTCACCGTCACCGCGTTGTTCATGACACCGGCGTAGTGCGACTTCACGATCGTAGGGGTTGCATTGAAATCCTTGGTCACCGCGTCGTTCGCGTTGAACTCGGTCGTACCGCGCGCGGCCCATTCCGTGCTGTTCGGGTTTTCAGCCAGTTCCCACGCCGCGGCCATCGCGGCCTGATCGGCGGCATATTGCAGTTCGCGTTTCCACAGGTAGTACTGCGCGAAATCGATGGCGAAACCGCCACCGCCGATCACCATCGGCATGCCGAAGGCAGTCAGGATGAGGGCATTGGCACTCGTTTCCTGGCGAAAACGCTTGAAGAAGCGGCAGGCGCTCTTGGCCGAACGGCGAAGGATCATCAAATGGCTCCCATGCAAAATCTGCGCCCTGAGCGTGCAATGCGCACGACAGAGATCGGGTACACAGGTTGAGATTACGTAAACTCTGGTAATCGGGGCTTAAACAGATGTGGTTAGCGAGACGTTAGTGACCGAGAATCCTGACTTGCGGGCCTTTTGGGCAGAGGCAGAGGAGCAGCTTTTGCCCCCGATCCGCCTCGCGATCGCCTATGCGCCTGCTGCGGTGCGGCAATTGTGGACCGGTTTCTTTGTGCTTGATCGCCGATTCGCGCAGATCGTTGCGACGGCGCGTGAGCCGATGCTGGCGCAGATGCGCCTCGCGTGGTGGCGGGAGACATTGCACCGTCCGGTGGACGAGTGGCCGGCGGGGGAGCCTTTTCTGGCTGCGTTGTCGCGATGGGGCGAGGAGCGGTCCGCGTTGGCCGGATTGGCCGATGGCTGGGAAGCGATGATTGGCGAGCCGCCGCTCGATGCCGCTGCGTTCGCGTCACTGGCCGGAGCGCGGGAGGATGCGGTTGCGGCGCTTGGCAGGCTTTCGGGCGGAGTTGCGGATAATGCGCGCGCGGCGGCGCATCGCTGGGCACTGGCCGACATTGCGATGAACCTGTCCGATGAAACGGAGCGGGGGAGGGCGGATGCCTTGCTTGCTTCTGCCGACAAGCCGCACGGTAAGGTTGCAAAGGCGATGCGTCCTATCGCCGTCCTCGACGCTCAGATGCAGCGAGCCTTGGCCGAAGGACGGCGTATTGGCGGACCGGGCGATCTGGCCGTGGCCTTGCGTATCGGTCTGTTCGGTCGGTGATAGTTTGAGGCGCTAACTTTTCTTGCACGGTCAGTCCGTTAGGGTCCGAACCTGCAGGAGGGTCGCAAATATGAATCGCATGGTTGTGGGCGCGCTTGGCGCCCTGATGCTTGTCGCCATGGGGCTGTTCTGGTGGCAGGGCCGTGCCATCGAGGTCGAGGGGCTGCCCCCGCCGGACATGGATGCCTCGGCGCAGGTTCGGGAGCCCGAAGCCCTGCCGTCTGCGGATGTGAACGAAATGCAGGGACCCAAGCTGCCCACCGCGATCAAGATGAACGACGAACAGCGTCGCTTCGCCCGTTATGACATCAACCGCGATCTCATCATCACGCGTAACGAAATGCTTTCGACGCGGGTAAGTGCTTTCCGCAAGCTGGACGTCGATGGCAACAACCTGCTGACGTTCGAGGAATGGGCCGTGACGACCGTGAACCGCTTTGAAGGTGCGGACGGGGACAAGGACGGTCGACTGACCCCGGCCGAATACGCGACGACCGCGCCCAAGAAAAAGACGCGTCCTGCGCCCAAGTGTCGCTGCTGAAGTGGCTCAGGCCGGTTCGGTAATCCGCGCTGCGCGCAGCCATTCGGCCATGTCGCGCTTTGCCCGCTCGGTATAGTAGGCCTTGCGCTGCTTCTTCTTGATGCTGTCGTCGTCGGGCATCGGGAAGAGACCGAAATTCACGTTCATCGGCTGATAGCTGTCCGCCTCGGCGTCGCCTGTAATGTGTGACAAAAGTGCGCCCAGCGCCGTCGTGCGGGGCAGGGGCGTCCAGTCGCGGCCCGCCAGTTCGGTCGCGGTCATCAAGCCCGCCAGCATTCCGATGGCGGAGCTTTCGACATAACCTTCACAGCCCGTGATCTGCCCTGCGAACCGCACATGCGGCGCGCTTTTCAGGCGTAGCTGGCGATCGAGCAACGTCGGCGAATTGAGGAACGTGTTGCGGTGCAGTCCGCCAAGCCGCGCGAACTCCGCGTTCTCAAGGCCCGGGATGGTGCGGAACAGTTCAACCTGCGCGCGGTGCTTCAGCTTCGTCTGGAAACCCACCATGTTCCACAGCGTGCCAAGCTTGTTGTCCTGCCGGAGTTGGACCACGGCATAGGGCCAGCGACCCTGCGGAAATTCGGGCGTCACGTCGTGCGGATTATCCAGCCCCACAGGCTTCATGGGTCCGAAACGCAGGGTTTCGACGCCGCGCGCGGCCATGACCTCGATCGGCATGCAGCCGTCGAAATAGGGCGTATCGGCTTCCCATTCCTTGAACTCGGTCTTCTCGCCGTCGATCAGGCCCTGCCAGAAGGCGAGGTACTGTTCCTTCGTCATCGGGCAATTGATGTAGTCGCCTTCCTCGTTCGAGGCCTCGGTCCGCTTGTTCCAGCGCGACTGGATCCAGCAGATGTCCATGTCGATGGAATCGCGATAGACGATGGGCGCGATGGCATCGAAGAAGGCGAGGCTGTCCGCGCCGGTCGCGGTGCCGATCGACTGGGCCAGCGATGCCGCGGTCAGCGGGCCGGTTGCAACGATCGTCGTGCCCTCGCTCGGCAAGGCATCGACGCGTTCGCGCACGATCTCGACGTTGGGGTGTTCGGTCAGGCACTTCTCGACATTGTCGGAGAACACGTCGCGGTCGACGGCGAGCGCCGATCCTGCCGGAACTTGCGCGACTTCTGCGGCCTTCATGACCAGCGAATTGCATTGGCGCATCTCGTAATGGAGCAGGCCGACCGCATTTGCCGTGTCGTCGTCCGAACGGAACGAGTTCGAACAGACGAGTTCCGCCAGCCCGTCACCCTGGTGAGCGGGCGTCGTGTCGCCGCCGCCACGCATTTCGGACAGGCGCACTTTCACGCCCCGGTTCGCAAGCTGCCAAGCCGCCTCGCTGCCTGCGAGACCGCCGCCGATGATATGCACCTGGTGAGTCATGCGCGCGGGTTAGCGATTGCCTATCGGGTAATGCAAATGCAAAGAGACATCGAAGGCCGACTGGTCGGCGCAGGGGAGCACAAGACAAAGGTCGTGAGACGCGCATTGGCACAAAGGCGGCCGTGGTTGCTCGCCAGCATTATCGTCGCGGTGGCGTGGTGGTTCTTCGAGGACAGCCACACGATTCCCGGTCTTTTCAAGGTCGTGTGGAAAGGCCTGCCGCTCGTCCTGCTCGCGCTCTATGCCTTCCAGCGCCACCTCGGCCCCGACGGACACGCGCTTACGGGCCTGCTGTTGATCGCGGGCGTGTCGGACATGTTTTCCGAGCTTCAGTATGCGAGCGCGGCGACTCTAATGGGATTTTCGCTGCTGCTCGGCATCTGGCTCTATGCCCGCAACCGGCGCGATCACACTGTCGGGTCGCAGAAGATACTGGCCTTCGTACTCGTAGTAGCGGTGCCGGTGATCAGCTGGTTCCTGCTTCGCGGTGAGGAAGGACGATTGCTCGCAACCGGTTTCTCGCTGTTGCTTGCCATCATGGCGGCCATGGCCTGGACGAGCCGCTTCTCGCGCTACCGCGTTGGCGTCGGGGCGATCCTGTTCGTGGTGTCGGACCTGCTGCTATTCGCAACGCTTGGCCCCGTCCTCCACGACAATCCCGTCGCGTCGAAGCTGGTCTGGCCGCTCTATTATGCGGCACAGCTCCTGATCGCGACGGGTGTCGTCAGCAGGCTGCGACGCGACGCCGCAGCCTGAGCATTAGGCCTCGGTCGGCGGCGGGTCGTCGCGGTCCTGCGTGGTGTCGGGCGTCGTCTCGTCCGCATCACGGCCGAGGATTTCCTCGACGATCGCTTCTTCCGCCTCGTTCTCGGGCGCTTCTTCCTCGTCCAGGCGGGCGCAGCCCACGACGTGCTCGCCCTTGGCAACGTCGAACAGGCGCACGCCTGCCGAGCCGCGACCGATAACGCGCAGCGACGATAGCGGCATGCGGATCAGCTTTGCCTGATCGGTGACGAGCATCAGTTGCTCGCCCTTGTGCGCGGGGAAGCTGGCGACGACCGGGCCGTTACGTTCAATGTTGTCGATGTTCGTGATGCCCTGACCGCCACGACCGGTGCGGCGATACTCATACGCAGAGCTCATCTTGCCGTAGCCGTTGGCGCAGACGGTGAGGATGAACTCTTCCGCTTCCTCCATCCGCGCCATCGTGTCGGTGTCGAGCGTGGGTTCGGCCTCGTTCTCCTTCCACGGAGCGGCGCGCAGGTATTCGTCGCGCTGTTCGAGTTCCGCACCGTTAAGGACCGAAATCGAGATGACCTTGTCGTCACCCTTAAGCGTCATGCCGCGAACGCCGGTCGACGTGCGCGACTGGAACTCGCGGACATCTTCTGCGGAGAAGCGGATCGCCTTGCCCTCGCGGCTTGCCAGCAGGACGTCGTCGTCCGGCGTCAGCAGACGGACACCGACGAGGTAGTCGTCGCTGTCATCGTCGAAGCGCATCGCGATCTTGCCGTTCGACGGAACGTTGGTGAACGATGCCATCGAGTTGCGGCGCACGGTGCCGTTGCCGGTCGCGAACATGACGTGCAGGTTACCCCACTCTTCCTCGTCCTCAGGGAGGGGAAGGACCGTCTGGATCGTCTCTCCATCACCGAGCGGCAGGAGGTTCACCATCGGGCGGCCGCGCGTGGTCGGGCCGCCTTCGGGCAGCTTCCAGACCTTCATGCGATAGACCTTGCCGGCTGTCGAGAAGAACAGGACCGGATTGTGCGTGCTGGTCACGAAGAGGTTGGTGACAGCATCCTTTTCCTTCGTCGCCATGCCGGCGCGGCCCTTGCCGCCACGGGCCTGTGCGCGGAAGGTCGAGAGCGGGGTGCGCTTGATGTAGCCGCCCATCGTGACGGTGACGACCATCTCGTCCCGCTCGATCAGGTCCTCGTCTTCGATACCGTCCCATGCAGGTGCGATTTCGGAAACGCGCGGCGTTGCATAGGCGTCGCGCACTTCGCGCAACTCGTCCTGCATGACCTGGTAGAGCTTTACCCGGTCGCCGAGGATTTCGAGATATCCGGCGATGTCTTCGGAAAGCTTCTGGAGTTCCTCGCCGATTTCATCGCGGCCCATCGCCGTCAGGCGGTGCAGGCGCAGGTCGAGGATGGCGCGGACCTGTGTCTCGCTCAGCGTATAGGTCGGCTGCTTGTCGAGATCGTCATCGTCCTCGATCGCTTCGACAAGGCGGATATAGGGCGCGATCTCGCCCATCGGCCATTCGCGCGACAGCAGGCTCTCACGCGCGATGGCGGGGCTTGCCGAACCGCGGATGATCTTCACGACCTCGTCGAGGTTGGTGACCGCGATGACGAGGCCGAGCAAGATGTGCGCGCGTTCGCGGGCCTTGTTCAGCTCGAACTTGGTGCGGCGGGTGATGACATCTTCGCGGAAGTGGATGAAGCTTTGCAGGATGTCCCGCAGGTTCAGCACTTCGGGGCGGCCGCCGCGGATCGCCAGCATGTTGGCCGGGAAGCTCGACTGCGCAGGTGTGTAGCGCCAGATCTGGTTGAGGACGACCTCGGGCGATGCATCGCGCTTCAGGTCCACGACGACGCGCACGCCTTCGCGGTTCGATTCGTCGCGGATGTCGGAAACACCCTCGATCCGCTTGTCCTTGGCGGCTTCGGCGATCTTTTCGACGAGGTTCGACTTGCCGACCTGGAACGGGATCGAGGTAAGGACGATCGACCGGCGGTCGCCGCGCTTTTCCTCGATCTCGTGGCGGCAGCGCTGCAGTATGGAACCGCGACCTTCGCGGTAGGCGTTGCGCGCGCCCGACTGGCCAAGGATCAGCGGCGCGGTCGGAAAGTCGGGGCCGGGGATGATCTCGAACAGTTCATCCACGGTGATGGCCGGGTTCTCGATCATGGCGAGGCAGCCGTCGATCACTTCGCCAAGATTGTGCGGCGGAATGTTCGTCGCCATGCCGACCGCGATGCCGCCTGCGCCGTTGACCAGCAGGTTCGGGAAGCGTGCGGGCAGAACCTCGGGCTCGCTGCGCGAACCGTCGTAGTTGTCGGCGAAGTCGACGGTATCCTTGTCGAGGTCGTCGAGTAGCGAGTTCGCGACGCGGGCAAGACGCGCCTCGGTATAACGCATCGATGCCGGCGGATCGGGGTCCATTGAACCGAAGTTGCCCTGACCGTCGATCAGCGGCAGGCGCATCGACCAGTCCTGCGTCATGCGGGCCAGCGCATCGTAGATCGCGCTGTCGCCGTGCGGGTGGTAGTTGCCCATCACGTCGCCGACGATCTTCGCGCTCTTGCGGTAGGGGCGTCCGGCGACGAAGCCGCCTTCCTGGCTGGCGAAGAGGATGCGGCGGTGAACGGGTTTCAGGCCGTCGCGGACATCAGGCAGCGCGCGGCTGACGATGACGCTCATCGCGTAGTCGAGGTAGCTCGACTTCATCTCGTCGACGATGTCGATCGGTTCGATGTCGGGTTCGCCGGGAAGCGGCGCAGTATCAGTCAGATCGTTCACGAATGACGGCTCTTGTTCTCTATGATTTTCCGTATGTCCGCACCCTAGGGAAGGGGGGGCGCAATGGCTAGCGAAACGGCGGAATTGCGCCAGTCAAAGGCGGCTTTTTCCACACTTTCCGACTGCGGCTTAACAGGGGGATGCTGCACGTGGGCAAACGCGCCATTCAATCCGCGTTCAGCGGCGAACCCCTATTACCAATGTCAATTGTGCAGGGCCCTGTCCGGTTGCCATTAGAGCCAAAAATCGGCATTGCCCCGCTCGGAACGGGAATTCACGCGTTTCGGCGGTTCCAAGGGCCGCCGTTGTCGCATTTGGATGGTTGAGGAGTATTTCATGAAGCGTTCGATTTCGCGTGTTGCGATGGCCATGGCACTGGCAATCGGTGCCACCGGTATGGTTGCCGTCGCTGCGCCTGCCGAAGCTGCGCAGAAGAAGAAGGGGGGCAGCGGTCAGTACTCGAAGGAGTTCATCGCGGTCTACCAGCCGATTTCGACCAAGGTCGAGGCCGGTGACACCGCCGTTGCGGCCGAGATTCCGGCTCTGACTGCCACGATCAAGTCGCCTGACGAGATGCTGGCCGGTGGTCAGCTGATCTACAACATCGGCGCGCAGACCAGCGACCAGGCCCTGCAGTACCAGGGCGTGAAGCTGATGGCCGACAGCGGCAAGCTGCCGGAAGAGAACCTCGGCAAGATCTACCTTGCTGCAGGTCAACTCGGCTACAATGCCAAGGATTACGCGACGGCACGTTCGTATCTTCAGAAGGCCCAGCCGCTGATGCCGAACGACCCGCAGGTTCCGGGGCTCATCGCCGAAACGTATGTCGGCGAAGGCCAGTTCGAGCAGGCTCTCGGCATGATCGAGAAGTCGATTGAGACGATGCGCGCCGCCGGTCAGCCGGTCGAGGATTCGACTGCGTTCCGCGGTCTCGCCATCGCGGCGAACAACGGTCTTAACGACCAGGCGTTCAAGTGGGCGACCTACGTCCTCGAAAGCTCGCCGCGCGCAGAATATCGCGGTGAAGCCTACAAGGTGCTTTCGGCTCTTTCGCCGTTCACCAAGGACGAGGAACTGGACCTGCTGCGCCTGATGGCTCGTAATGACGGCCTGACCGTTCGCCAGCAGTACATGGCTTACCTGCAGGGTGCAGACGCACGTCGCCGTCCGGCAGAAGTGAAGCAGGTCATCGACATGGGCATCGCTGACGGCGTGCTCGACGGTTCGTCGGCCATCGTCAGCGAAGAGCTGAACGTCGCCAAGAGCCGCATGGCGCAGACGCTGAAGGAGATCGATACCGACTCCAAGAACCCGTCGAGCGCGAGCGAAGCTATTGCGATCGCCGACGTCTACCTTGGCTACGGCAAGGGTGCTCAGGCCGAGGCGCTTTATACCAAGGCGATCTCGATGGGCGCGACCGACAAGGCTGCTGCTCTGACCGGTCTGGGCATTGCTCAGGCAGACCAGGGCAAGTTCGCCGAAGCCAAGTCGACTTTCGAGCAGATCACGACTGGCAACCGCTCGACGCTTGCCAAGCTGTGGATCGCCTACGTCGACAGCAAAACCGCCGGATAATCGGCGCGTCATTGCCAGAAACAAGAAAGGGCGGCCTTGCGGGGCCGCCCTTTTTCTTTGTCTATCGGTGACGGGCCCTAGCGAAGTCGCTTTACCCAGGCCTGACCGTCGCGCCGCTGAACCTCGAAATTGGGCAGCGATTCCATCATGTCGATCAGGCGCTTGAAGCCGTAATTGCGCACGTCGAAGTTCGACCGGTTGCCCGCGATCTGCCCAACTTCGCCAAGACGCGCATAGCCATCTTCTGATCGGTTCGCCGCGCGCCATGCCTTGCCGAGCAGGGTGACGAGAGCCTCGTCCACGGGCTCGTTATCCGCTTTCCCGCCATTCTTCGCACCGTCGTCGCTGTCGTCGCGAATGAGCGCGTCGATATCGATAAATCGGGTGCAGGCGGTCTGCAGCGCCTGAGGTGCCTTGTTCTTCCAGCCGAAGCCATAGACGAGAAGCCCGTCCTGGCGCAGGCGCGAGACCAGCGGCGTGAAGTCACTGTCGCTGCTCATGATGCCGAAGCCGTCGACCTTGCCTTGATAGAGCAAGTCGATCGCGTCGATCGTCATCGCCATGTCGGTCGCGTTCTTGCCTTTTGTCAGGTCGAACTGCTGCTGCGGGCGGATGCCGTATTCGTTGGTGATCTTCGCCCACTTGGCAAGGCTAGGCTTGGCCCAGTTGCCATAGGCGCGCCGGATATTGACCTGTCCGAGTTCCGCCAGTGCCGTCAGCACGGGGTCAATCCCGGCAGGGGTGGTATTGTCCGCGTCGATAAGCAACGCGATGTTCTGCAATGGTTGTTCTGTCATTGCATCGCGATGTGCGGACTGCATCGCGCGATTACAAGTCGCGGACTTGGGGGAGAGGTTTACTTTGCCTTGCGCGGTCGCGGCTTTGGCTTGGCGCGCGGCTGCATCTGATCGACCATGGAGCCGAAGGCGTCGGGACGCAGGATGCGTTCGAACTGAAAGCCTGCGCGGCCTTCGGACACCCAGATCACATGGGCTTCGATCCGGCCGATTTCCGGCAGGCGAAGCATGACGCGTTCACCGCGACCAATGGCAAGATCGCTCTCTACCATGAAGCCGTTGGCCGACACGTTCGTGATGTGCATGTGGATGTCGCCCATGCGGCGATGTTCGGCAAGGACCGGATAATCAACAGGATGGCGTGCCGCCTGACGAAGGTCCGTTACGGAAAGCTGCGCACCACCGATCACCCGCGTCACTCCAATTGCGTCCGATGCGCAAAGAGTAACCGGCAATGGCGAACAAAAGGTAAATGACGGCAATGTTTTGCGGGCAATTCGTCACCCGCATCCGATTGCCGGATCAGCCTTTCAGGATCGCGTGCTTCTTCTTGCCCAGGCTGAGCTTGGCCGTGGCGCCCGCATCCAGCGCGATCATCGCGCCCGGATCAGTGATCGCCGCGTCGTCCAGCTTCACCGCGCCTTCGCCGACCTTGCGCTTTGCCTCACCATTGGACTTGGTAAAGCCAAGCTCGGTCAGGGCCGCCATTACGGACAGTCCGCCAGCCGGAAGGTCGAGCGTCGGAAGGTCCGCACCAAGACCGCCACCGGCGAACGTCTCGCGGGCCGTAGCCTCGGCGGCCCGCGCCGCTTCGGGGCCGCGGACCATCGCGGTCACTTCGTTGGCAAGGCGGATCTTCGCATCGTTGATTGCGGCGCCTTCAAGCGCTTCGAGCGTAGCGATTTCTTCCAACGAAACATCGGTGAACAGGCGCAGGAACCGGCCAACGTCGGCATCGTCGCAATTGCGCCAGTATTGCCAGAAATCGTAGTGCGGCAGCAGGTCCTCGTTCAGCCAGACGGCACCGGCCGCGGTCTTGCCCATCTTGGCGCCGCTGGCGGTGGTGAGCAGCGGGGTTGTCACGCCATAAAGCTCGGTCCCGTCCATGCGGCGGCCAAGCTCGATACCGTTAACGATATTGCCCCACTGGTCCGATCCGCCCATCTGCAGGCGGCAGCCGTAAGTCTGCGCCAGCGTACGGAAATCGTAGGCTTGCAGGATCATGTAATTGAATTCGAGGAAGGTCAGCGGCTGTTCGCGATCGAGCCGCAGCTTGACCGAATCGAAGGTCAGCATGCGGTTGATCGTGAAGTGCGGACCGACATCGCGCAGCAGTTCGATATAGCCCAGCGTCGACAGCCACTCGTCATTGTTGACCATGACCGCATCGGTCGGACCGTCACCGAAATCGAGCATCCGCATGAAGACCGGGCGGATTGCGGCGATGTTCTCCTCGATCACCTCGTTGGTCAGCATCTTCCGGCTCTCGTCCTTGCCCGACGGATCACCGACCTTGGTCGTGCCGCCGCCCATGACGACGATTGGCTTGTGCCCTGCCTGCTGAAGCCGGCGCAGCAGCATGATCTGCACGAGATGGCCGACGTGGAGCGAGGAAGCGGTCGCATCGAAACCGGCGTACCCGGGAACGACCTGCTTGCCAGCCAGCGCATCGAGAGCGCCTGCGTCGGTAACCTGGTGGATGTAGCCGCGCTCGCTAAGGAGGCGGAGCAGGGAAGAGCTGAATTCGGTCATGGTGGCGCGCGCCTAGCACGGGCGATGCAGAAGGCAAAGCACCTGTGACATGCGCGATTGCCAGTCGCTTCAATCGGGCGCTAGATAGCCGCGATGCACACCCTGATCCCCCATCCGGCACACCCGCCGGTCAGCGTCCGCAGCGTAGAGGCGGAAGTGATCTTTCCCAAACCCGGCATGGCCATGGCGCGGTACCGTATCGAGGGTATCGATGATCTGGTGCTGCCCGAGTTCGCAGGGCGCGGCAAACAGGACGAACTTTGGCAGACGACCTGTTTTGAACTGTTCCTGCGGCACGGGGACGGATCGTACCGCGAATTCAACTTCGCGACATCGGGCCGCTGGGCGATCTACGATTTCGAGAGCTATCGCGCAGGGATGAGCGAGTTCAATCCGACGACGATGCCGGAAGTATCGGCCCGCGCGGGTGATCGCATCCTTGCCGTCAATGTGACGCTCAGCGCGCGGGATCTTTCCGGGTTCGAGACTATGGGCCTTAGCGCGGTCTTAGAAGAGAAGGGCGGCACCAAGTCTTTCTGGGCGCTCGAACAATCCACCGATCGGCCTGATTTCCACGACGCGACTTGCTTTGCCCTGCCGGTTGAAGCAGCAGCAGCCAAATGAAGTTCGGTATTGATCGCCTGCTCGCCGATGCGAGCCTTCGCGCCCCTCTTGAAGGCAAGCGCGTTGCCCTCGTCGCCCATCCCGCCTCGGTTACCGAGGATCTGACCCATTCGCTCGACGCGCTGATCGCGGCAGGAGTGAATATCACGTCCGCTTTCGGTCCGCAGCACGGGCTGAAAGGCGACAAGCAGGACAATATGGTGGAGACCGAGGATGAGACCGATCCGGTCTACGGCATCCCGGTCTTCAGCCTTTACGGCGAAGTCCGGCGTCCGTCGGGGCAGATGATGTCGTCTGCCGATGTATTCCTGTTCGACCTGCAGGACCTCGGCTGCCGTATTTATACTTTCGTCACCACGCTGCTCTACCTGCTGGAAGAGGCGGCGAAGGCGGGCAAGGAAGTCTGGGTTCTTGACCGTCCCAACCCCGCGGGCCGTCCGGTCGAAGGAACACTGCTGCTGCCGGGGCAGGAAAGTTTCGTCGGGGCAGGGCCGATGGTCATGCGCCACGGACTGACTCTGGGTGAAATGGGGCACTGGTTCATCAAGCACTTCGGCCTCGACGTCGAATACCGCGTGATCGGCATGGAGGGCTGGGAGCCGGAAGGCACAGGGTTCGGTTGGCCCGACAGCCGCATCTGGATCAACCCGAGCCCTAATGCCGTCAATCTCAACATGGCGCGCGCCTATGCAGGCACGGTCATGATCGAAGGCGCGACGCTGAGCGAGGGGAGGGGCACGACCCGCCCGCTCGAAGTCCTGTTCGGCGCGCCCGATGTCGATGCCAAGGCGGTGCTGGCACAGATGAATTTGCTCGCGCCCGAATGGCTGGCGGGCTGTGCGATCCGCGAATGCTATTTCGAACCGACGTTCCACAAGCATGCAGGCCAGCTCTGCAATGCGCTGATGGTCCATGCTGAGGGCAGTTTTTACGACCATCAAGCCTTCCGCCCGTGGCGGCTTCAGGCTCTGGCGTTCAAAGCCATACGCCAGCTCTATCCCGACTATCCGATCTGGCGTGACTTTCCGTATGAGTACGAGTTCGACCGGCTCGCCATCGATGTCATCAACGGCGGTCCGGCCTTGCGCGAATGGGTCGACGATGCGGGCAGCCTGCCCGGCGACCTGGATGCGATCGCCGGTGCGGACGAGGCTAAGTGGCGCGAAGAGATCGCGCCGTTGCTCCTGTACTAGAGCCCTTCGACCAGCGCGGCATCGCCCCAGATGACCGAGGTCATCGTCAGCGCGCCGTCCATCGTGTCGTTGAAGACCGCGACCTCGTCATTCGCCTGCCGCGTGCCGAGCGGGTAGAGCAGGGGCACGTAATGCTCTCCGCTGTTGATCGCAGCCTGCGCGGCCTTGTCGTCAGGCGCAAAGCCGGTGAGCGCCGTGTCCTGTCGTTCCAACAGGGCTGCGTTGGTCCGTTCACGAAAGTCGACGGCCCAGTCGGGCTTCGTGCCCGCGGACTGCCGCCAGAGCATCAGGTTGTGAATCACGTTACCGCTGCCCACGATCAGCACGTTTTCGTCACGCAGCGGGGCAAGCCGTTCGCCGATCTGGCGGTGGCCTTCGCCGCTCAGCGACATGTCCACGCTCATCGCGACGACGGGAATGCCGGCATCGGGGAACATCGGCATCAGGGTGCCCCACACGCCGTGGTCGAATCCGTGGGTTTCGTCGAGGACCGCCTTCTCACCGATCAACTCGGCAGCGCGGCGCGCCAGATCGGGCGATCCGGGCGCGGCATAGCGCATGTCGTAAAGCTCCTGCGGAAAGCCGCGGAAGTCGTGGATCGTGTGCGGGGCGATTCCCGAAGTCAGCCGCGTCTCGCCGCGCGTTTCCCAGTGGGCGGTCACGGCAAGGATCGCATCGGGCCTCGGCAGGCGGCGGCCAAGCTCTTCCATGCCGCGACGCTCGACGTTTTCGGTGATCATGGTCATCGGCGAACCGTGGCCGATGAAAAGGGCAGGCTGTCTGGTCATGCAACTGATATAATCAGCCCGGGAGCCTTCCCCAAGAAGGCACAGCCATGTGCCTATTCCAGCTCGAGGTAACGTCCTTCGTCTTCCCACCAGCCGAAGTGGCTGTCGTAGGGCGCGTCGATCAGGTCAATCCACCGATCGTCGGCGTTCAGCACTTTGCCGATGGCAATATAATGCGGCTCCCGCCCGTTCTTCTCGTCTTCCTCGACCTCGGCTTCACTGCCCCGGATGCGCCAGCCGCTATCGGGATACTTGTCGCCTTCACGCGTCATGTCGGGTTCTTCGCGATAGAGGTAATCGACATGACTCCGCCCCGCGAGCACGCAATCGTCGACGAAGCACCGATCCCAGTATTCGCGGCGTTCGGGCACCTCGGGGCGCGGATTGTCCTTGTGAAATGCGGTCGAAATCGCATGGGTGAGGGGGATACGAACGCTGTCGCCCAGCTTGATGCGGTCCATTCCCGATGGTTCATTGTCGAGCGTGCCGATCACGTCGCCGTCCTCGATCCTCTCAATCAGGACCCACATCCGCTCGGCTGAATATTTCGATTCACCAACCACTTGCCGGAAAATGGCCTGAATACCGTCGAGCGGCTTCAATGCGGCCAGTTCGATCTCGAAAGGCATGAAGAAAGTGTAGGGCGCGTCCGCGACAATGGGGCGCGGATCGTCCAGTTCGATGCCGTCGGGAAGCTCGATCATCCCTGCTTCCTGCTCAATTCGCGCATGGCATCGTCCAGACCTTCCAGCGTAAGCGGATACATCCGGTCGTTCATCAACTGGCGAACCATCTTGTTCGACTGGCTGTAGTCCCAGATCCGCTGCGGTTCGGGGTTTAGCCACACGCAGGCGGGGTAAGTATGCGTCACGCGCGAAAGCCAGACGTGTCCCGCTTCCTCGTTCATATGTTCGACGCTGCCGCCGGGGTGGCTGATCTCGTAAGGGCTCATCGCCGCATCGCCGACGAAGACGATCTTGTAGTCGTGTCCGTACTTGTGAAGCACGTCCCATGTCTTCGTCCGCTCGGCCCAGCGGCGGCGGTTGTCCTTCCAGACGCCTTCGTAAAGGCAGTTGTGGAAGTAGAAGAATTCGAGGTTCTTGAACTCGGCATTGGCCGCGCTGAACAGTTCCTCGCACAGCTTGATATGCGGATCCATCGACCCGCCGACGTCGAGAAACAGCAGCAGCTTCACCGCATTGTGCCGTTCCGGCCGCATGTGAATGTCGAGGAAGCCCTGACGCGCCGTACCGCGGATCGTGGCGTCGAGGTCAAGCTCGTCGGCTGCCCCTTCGCGCGCAAAGCGGCGCAGGCGGCGCAGCGCCATCTTGATGTTGCGGGTGCCCAGCTCCTTGGTGTTGTCGAGGTTCGCGAACTCGCGCTTTTCCCAGACCTTGATCGCGCGCTTGTGCCTGCTCTCCCCGCCGATCCGCACGCCTTCGGGATTGTAGCCGCCATTGCCGAAGGGGCTGGTCCCGCCCGTGCCGATCCACTTGTTGCCGCCCTGGTGGCGGCCCTGCTGCTCCTCGAGACGCTTCTTCAGCGTCTCCATGATCTCGTCCCAGTCGCCCAGCGACTTGATCTTCTCCATCTCCTCGGCGCTCAGGAATTTCTCGGCGACGGCCTTCAGCCAATCCTCGGGAATGTCGACGGCTTCCTGCCCGTAATCGGTGAGGACGCCCTTAAAGACTTTCTGGAAGACCTGGTCAAACCGGTCGAGCAGGCCTTCGTCCTTCACGAAAGTCGCGCGCGACAGGTAATAGAACGCCTCGGGCGTTTGCTCGATAACCTCGCGGTCAAGCGCCTCGAGCAGGGTCAGATGCTCCTTGAGACTGGCGGAAATTCCCGCCGCGCGCAGTTCGTCGAGGAAATTGAGGAGCATGGCTTACCGCTCCGTCACCGCCCCTGCCTGCGCGCCATGAAGGCGAGGCGTTCGAACATCATCACGTCCTGCTCGTTCTTGAGCAGCGCGCCGTGGAGCGGCGGGATCGCCTTGGTCGGGTCGCGGTCCTGCAGGATGTCGAGCGGCATGTCCTCGACCAGCAGCAGCTTGAGCCAGTCGAGCAGTTCGCTCGTGCTTGGCTTCTTCTTGAGGCCGGGAACTTCGCGCAGTTCGTAGAAGATCTCCATCGCCTTGGTGACAAGGTTCTTCTGGATGCCGGGGAAGTGGACGTCGATGATCTCGCGCATCGTGTCGGCGTCGGGGAACTTGATGTAGTGGAAGAAACAGCGGCGCAGGAAGGCGTCGGGCAGTTCCTTCTCGTTATTAGAGGTGATGACGACGATCGGGCGTTCCTTCGCCTCGATCCGCTCGCCGGTCTCATAAACGTCGAAGCTCATCCGGTCGAGTTCCTGCAGCAGGTCGTTAGGAAACTCGATGTCGGCTTTGTCGATCTCGTCGATCAGCAGGACGGGCAGTTCGGGCGAGGTGAATGCCTCCCACAGCTTGCCCTTGCGGATGTAGTTCGAGATGTCGTGCACACGCTCGTCGCCAAGCTGGCCGTCGCGAAGGCGCGCAACTGCGTCGTATTCATAGAGGCCCTGCTGAGCCTTGGTCGTGGACTTAACGTTCCATTCGATCAGCGGTGCGCCAGTTGCCTTGGCGATTTCGTGGGCCAGCACGGTCTTGCCGGTGCCGGGTTCGCCCTTCACGAGCAACGGGCGGCGCAGCATGACAGCCGCGTTCACCGCGACTTTCAGGTCATCGGTTGCGACGTAGTTCTTCGTGCCGGTGAATTTCTGATCCATGCCCAATAGCAGTCCTTGCGCCTTGTTCGTTCCTGTTTGACCGCACGCTAGATTGTGCAGTGCAACCAGACAAGGCGCAGAGGCGATAGGTCGGGCTCAGGCGTCGATGAGGTCGCGGTCGATCTCGCTTGCGCGGTTCTGAATGAAGTTGAACCGGTGCTCCGGATTACGGCCCATGAGCTCATCGACAAGGCGGCTGACGCTGGCCCGCTGTTCGAATTCCTGCGGCAGGGTGATGCGGATGAGGCTGCGGCTCTCCATGCTCATCGTCGTTTCGCGAAGCTGCTGCGGGTTCATCTCGCCAAGGCCCTTGAATCGCGCGACTTCGACCTTCTTGTTCTTGAAAACCGTCGCTTCCAATTCAGCGCGATGCGCGTCGTCGCGGGCATAGCGGCTCTCCTTGCCTGCGGTCAGGCGGTAGAGCGGGGGCTGGGCGAGAAAGAGGTGACCGCGCCGGACGATTTCCGGCATTTCGCGGAAGAAGAAGGTCATCAGAAGCGTCGCGATATGCGCGCCGTCGACGTCGGCGTCGGTCATGATGATGATGCGGTCGTAACGCAGGTTTTCCGGATCGCAGTCCTTGCGTATGCCGCAGCCGAGCGCGAGCGTCAGATCGGCGATTTCCTGGTTTGCGCGGATCTTGTCGGCGCTGGCCGATGCCACGTTCAGGATCTTGCCGCGGATCGGCAGGATAGCCTGCGTCTTGCGGTCGCGCGCCTGCTTGGCGCTGCCGCCTGCGCTGTCGCCCTCGACGATGAAAAGCTCGGTCTCGCCATCGCCTTCGCCTGAACAGTCGGTAAGCTTGCCGGGAAGGCGCAGCTTCTTCGCGTTGGTTGCAGTCTTGCGCTTGACCTCACGCTCCTGCTTGCGACGCAGACGTTCGTCCATCCGCTCCATCACCGCGCCAAGCAGCGCCTTGCCGCGCTCCATGTTGTCGGTGAGGAAGTGGTCGAAGTGATCGCGGATCGCATTCTCGACAAGGCGCGCAGCCTCGGGCGAGGTCAGGCGGTCCTTCGTCTGCGACTGAAACTGCGGATCGCGGATGAACAGCGAAAGCATGACTTCGCTGCCGGTCACCACGTCGTCGGGCGTGATGTCCTTGGCCTTCTTCTGGTTCACCAGTTCGGCAAAGGCGCGCAGCCCCTTGGTCAGCGCGGCGCGAAGGCCCTGTTCGTGCGTCCCGCCATCGGGAGTGGGAATGGTGTTGCAGTACCAGCTGTAAGACCCGTCTGACCACAGCGGCCAGGCGATTGCCCATTCGACACGGCCCTGCTGCTGGCCCTGTTCGTTGGCGGGGAAGTCCTGCGATCCGGCGAAGAAATCGGTGGTCACGCACTCGCGGGTGCCGACCTGTTCCTTCAGGTGATCGGCAAGGCCGCCGGGGAACTGGAAGACCGCCTCAGCCGGAACGTCCTCGCTCGCCAGTTCGGTCGCGCATTTCCAGCGGATCTCGACCCCTGCGAAGAGGTAGGCCTTGGAACGGGCAAGGCGGAACAGGCGGGCAGGCTTGAACTTCTGCGCGCCAAAGATTTCCGGGTCGGGCGTGAAGGTAACCGTGGTGCCGCGCCGGTTGGGGGCAGCACCGATCTTTTCGATCGGACCGAGCGGCAGACCCTTCGAAAAGACCTGCGCGAACAGTTCCTTGTTGCGCGCAACCTCGATCCGCGTTTCGACCGACAGCGCGTTGACGACCGAGACACCGACACCGTGCAGACCGCCGCTGGTAGCATATGCCTTGCCAGAGAACTTGCCGCCAGAGTGCAGCGTGGTGAGGATGACCTCCAGCGCCGACTTGCCCGGATATTTCGGATGCTCGTCCACCGGAATGCCGCGGCCATTGTCGCTGATCGTTACTGTGCCGGCGGTACCATCCGGCCCGACGTCGAGCGAGATCTCAATGCGGTTGGCGTGTCCTGCGACAGCTTCGTCCATCGCGTTGTCGAGAACTTCGGCGACAAGGTGATGCAGTGCGCGTTCGTCGGTGCCGCCGATGTACATGCCGGGGCGGCGACGGACGGGTTCGAGGCCTTCGAGAACCTCGATCGCGGAGCCGTCATAAGCCTCGCCGGAGGTTGCGGGCGCATTCTCGAAAAGATCGTCGGACATAATAGGAACGCTAACGCCCGGCGCGCCTGTCAGGCAAGCGCGCCGGGGAAGTTATCGCCAGTGCCGAGGGTCGGCGGAGGGAAGTTCAGAACTTCGCCGGTGCAGGCGCGACCACTTTCACGCCGCCCGCGGTGACCTCGCGCACCTCGAAAGCACGCTCGATCACGCCGCCGTCGAAGCGGAACGCCCCGTCCAAGCCGATAAAGCCGTCATCAGCCGACAGACCCTTGGTCGGGAACCGCGAACCAACTTCCCAGTCGCGAGCGATGTTGATCGTCAGCAGGACAGCATCATACCCCAGCGTCGAAATACGATAGGGCGCGTTCCCGAAACGGCTGCGATAGCTGTCGGAATAGCGCTTGAAGCGGCCGTCGCTGATGGCAGAGAACCAGGCCCCGCGAAGCGCAGCCGACTGCGGGATCTGTTCCTCGCCGCTCCACAATTCGGTGCCGATGATCTTGGCTGCCTTTTCGGCATCGCGGATCATCGGACCTGCGCGAACGGCCATGCGGGAACCGTCGGCAATGACCACCGCCTGATAGTCGCCCTTGACGGCAAGGCGCTTGATCGCATGGGCAAGCGAAGTCGTGTCGCGATCGTACGTCTCGATCGCAAGGACACGAGCACCGGTGTCGCGCGCGGTTTCGAGGATCGCGTCAGACGCGCTACGGCCGTATTCCCCGCTTGGCACAATGGCACCGAAAGTCTGCATGCCCTGACCGACGGCGTACTTCATCGACCGTTCGAGCGACTGCGAAGGGACCTGGCCCATGACATAGACGCCGTCGCCCGCGATCTCCTTGTTATTGGAAAAGCTGATGATCGGCACGCGCGCCGGCGCCGCGACCGACTTCACAGCCTCGACATTGTCGGAAAGCAGGGGGCCGAGAATCAGGCGATTGCCATCCGCGATTGCCCGCTGCGCAGCGGCGCGGGCGCCTGTGGCGGTGTCGTACGTCGTGATGCGGATATTGGCGGTGTTCGTGTCGAGCAGCGCCATCGTCGTCGCGTTTGCAAGGCTTTGGCCCACGCCCGCGTTCGACCCCGATTGCGGCACAAGAAGCGCGACCCGGTGGCGCGTTTCGTTCTGGTCGGGAAGCTGGCCGGCGGTCGGCCCTTCCTCTGTCGGCGGGGGCGGCGGGCCTGCGCTATCCGGAATGACGCCGGCGCAACCGGCCAGCATCATTGCCGTGAAAGCAACGACGCCGTTGCGGATCATGCCCCTGCGATTGGCGGTGGTCCGCGTGTTCATGCTTGCATCTCCCTGAAAACCCCGTGCAATGCGTTTCGATATGGCTGATGCACAAGAAAAGTCCGTGACTGAACCCGGCCTGTATATAGTGGCGACCCCGATTGGCAATCTCGGGGATTTGTCTGCGCGCGCGCTTGCGGTGCTTGGAGGGTGTAGCGCGGTGGCGTGCGAGGATACGCGCGTTACCGGCAAGCTGCTTCACCACGCAGGGCTGAAAAAGCGGCTGATACGGTACGATGACCACGCCGACGAGGCGGTGCGTGAACGCCTGCTGGCGATGGCGGCGGAAGAGCCGGTGGCGCTGGTTTCTGATGCGGGCACGCCGCTCATTTCCGATCCGGGCTACCGGCTCGTGCGCGATGCGCGGGATCGGGGAATCGCGATTACCAGCATTCCGGGGCCGAGCGCACTGATCGTGGCGCTGACGCTTTCAGGCCTCCCGACCGATCGTTTCATGTTCGCAGGCTTTTTTCCCGCGAAGGAAAAGGCGCGTGCCGAGACGTTGGCAGAACTGGCCCCGATCAAGGCCACTCTCGTATTTTACGAAACCGCGCCGCGCCTTGTCACGAGCCTTGATGCCATTGCGCAGGCGCTGCCTCAGCGGGAGGTCGCCGTTGCCCGCGAACTGACCAAGAAATTCGAGGAATGCCGGACAGGCACTGCATCCGAACTATCGGCGCATTACAAAGCGACACCTGCCAAGGGCGAGATCGTTCTGATGATCGGTCCGCCTGACGAGGACGAGGGCAAGGCCGACCTCGATATCGACGCCTTGCTGAGGGCGGAACTCGCCGATCACAAGCCGTCGCAGGCAGCGGCGAGGCTTGCCAAGGCGCACGGGCTCGACCGCAAGATGCTCTACGCCCGCGCAATGGAACTGAAATGAGCGAGGCGGCACCCAGCCGCGTCCGCGCAGAGCGGCAGGGGCGCAAGGGCGAAGCGGCGGCGGCGATGTACTTGCGCGCCAAGGGGTGGCGCATTCTGGCCGAACGTGTCCGCAATCCCGCTGGCGAGATCGACCTCATCGCAAGGCGCGGTTCGATGGTGATTTTTGTCGAGGTCAAATGGCGCGCCAAGGCGGAAGACCTCGATCTCGCCATCGATCAGCGCCGCCTGATGCGCGTCTGCGCTGCCGCCGAGGCCGAGGCGCACAAGTATCTGAAGGACGGCGACGACATGCGTATCGACGTCCTGCTCCTTGCGCCGGGCCGCTTGCCTCGCCATCTGGCCAATGCCGGACAGTTCTGACCGGCGAGCAAAGGGAAATTATCGTGACCAAACCGCTGCGCGTCGCCGTCCAGATGGACCCGATGGATTCGATCAACATCGGCGGGGATTCGAGCTTCGCGCTCATGCTGTCGGCGCAGGCGCGGGGTCACGAACTCTACCACTATGACGTGCGCACTTTGGCTTGGAAGTCGGATGGCAAGGGCGGAGGCCGCGTTACCGCGTGGGCGGCGCCCGTCACCGTGCAGCGCGTCGAGGGCGATCATTTCGAGCTGGGCGAACACCGGACCGTCGACCTCGGCAGCGAGATCGACGTCATCCTCATGCGGCAGGACCCGCCGTTCGACATCGGCTATCTCACCGGCACCTGGCTGCTGGAGCGCATCAGGGACGAGACGCTGGTCGTTAACGATCCCGTCTCGGTCCGCAATGCGCCGGAGAAAGTCTATGTCCTTGACTTCGCGCGCTTCATGCCGCCGACGCTCATTACGCGCCGGATCGAGGATGTGCGCGACTTCATGGATGAGCATGGCGGCATCGTGATCAAGCCGCTCCACGGCAATGGCGGCAAGGCGGTGTTCCGCGTGGGCGAGGACGGTGCAAATCTGTCGGCTCTGGTTGAGATGTTCCTTCAGACCTGGCCCGAACCGTTCATGGTACAGCCGTTCCTTCCCGACGTTTCCAAGGGCGACAAGCGCATCGTGCTGGTCGACGGCGAGGTTGCGGGCGCTATCAATCGCAAGCCGGGCGAGGGCGAGTTCCGCTCCAATCTTGCGCAGGGCGGCTATGCCGAAGCGGCTGACCTCACCGATACCGAGAAGGAAATCTGTGCCGCCATGGGCCCGCAGTTGAAAGATCTGGGCCTCGTATTCGTGGGCATCGACGTCATCGGCGGAAAGTGGCTGACCGAGATCAACGTCACTAGCCCGACCGGCATCGTCGCGATCGACAAGTTCAACGGCACCGATACGTCGGCGATGATCTGGGAAGCTATCGAAGGTCGCGTCGCAGCGCGGCAAGCGGACTGAGCATCGGGACAGGGCGACGGAGCTTTATCAGCTCTCGCCCGTTGGAATGGGCATGAACGACCTAATCGTCCAGCTTATCGAAGGCGGAGGCTATCTCGGCATCGCTTTCCTGATGGCGCTGGAAAACGTGTTCCCGCCGATCCCCAGCGAAGTCATCATGGGCGTCGCTGGCGTTGGCGTGCATGCGGGCCGTCTGTCGTTCTGGCCGGTGCTGTTCTGGGGCACGCTGGGCACTACCGTCGGCAACTACATGTGGTTCTACATTGGCCACAAGCTGGGCTACAAACGGCTCCAGCCCTTTGTCGAGAAACATGGCCGCTGGCTGACGATGGAGTGGTCGGACATCGAGCGTAGCTCTCGCTTCTTTCAGAAGCACGGCCAGTGGGTCGTGTTCTTTTTGCGGTTTTCGCCCCTGATGCGCACGATCATCTCGCTCCCGGCCGGGCTTGCCTGCATGAGCGTTTGGCGTTTCCTCATCTTTACGTTCCTCGGCTCGGCCATCTGGAACGCGGCTCTGATCGGCAGCGCTACGCTGCTGGCCGGTTGGATTTCGGGGTTTGAGGACGTGCTGGGATATGTTGTTCTGGGGCTGATCGTTCTGGGAGGGATCTGGTACGCTTATCGCGTGATCACATGGCAGCCCAAGTCGCCTCCGGGCGAGCCTGCCGAGTAATTAGTCCGCGTCCTCGCGCGGATGCGCGTTGCGATAGACATCAAGCAACGTTGCCGCGTCCACTTTCGTGTAAATCTGTGTCGACCCCAGGCTCGCATGGCCAAGTAGTTCCTGCAGGCTGCGAAGATCTGCGCCCGCGGCCAAAAGATGCGTGGCAAAGCTGTGTCTAAGTGCGTGGGGTGTGGCCGACGGCGGTAGGCCAAGCGCTTGCCTCGCTCGAGCCGTGGCGCGCTGGACCACTCCTTGGGCAAGCCTTCCTCCCCGAGCACCGCGGAACAGGGCCTGATGCGGATTAAGCGTGAAGGGTGTCGCCTGCACATAAGCGGCCACGGCATCACGCACCAAGGGCAGGATCGGAACCGTCCGCTCCTTCCCGCCTTTGCCTTTTACGACCAGCGTATCGCCCAGTGGCAGGGCATCGCCGTTTAGCGAAAGCGCTTCTGCGATGCGAAGGCCCGAACCGTAGAGCAAGAGCAATACAGCACGGTCTCTCGCCCCGATCCAGGGTTCGGCTGCGTCTTCCTCGACCGTCGATGCAAGGTTTACCGCATCGTCAGGCGTCACGGCGCGCGGGATGCCCTTCTTCACGCGTGGCCCGCGCATGCGCGGCGCCGAAAGTCTCTCCGAACCAGTCTTTTGCTGGCAGAACTTCAAGAAACTTCGAATTGCCGACAGTTCTCGCGCGGCCGAGGTGTTCGACAACCCATCAGCGCGTCGGGCGGCCATGAAGCGTCGCAGCAGCGTCTGGTCCGATGCTGCCAGCGGTTGCCATTCGGGCTCCACGCCATCGAACCGCAAGAGCCGCTCTGCCGCTGCGACATAGGCGCGGACGGTATGCTCCGACCGGCGCAGGTTGTGCGAGAGGTGACCGTGCCAAGTCGACAGGATGCGCTCGGCCCGAAAGTCGAGGTCGGGCCCGCTCATTGCGTGTCCATCAGGTCCGGTCCGGCGATCTCGGCCAATACGCTGTCGAGCACGACCATACCGCGTCCGGTCACGCGCAGCCTGTCGCCCTCACGCGCGATCAGGCCGAGTTTGGTGCAAAGCTCCGCCCGCATCTGGTCCACGACCGCATCTTCCCTCAATCCGAACCGACGGGCCAGGGCGGGGGCGTCGATGCCTTCAGCAAGGCGCAGGCCCATCATCAACGCCTCTGCGGCCTGTTCGGCAGCGGGCAGGGCGCGTTCCTCGGAAATACCGTGGCCCTTTTCGGCGGCGGCCTTGAGGTAGTTTTCCGGCTTGCGATGGCGCTGCGTCGCCACCCCGCCACGGCGGCCATGCGCGCCTGGGCCAATGCCGACGTAATCCTCGTAATGCCAATAAGTGAGGTTGTGGCGGCTCTCTTCACCAGGCCTCGCATGGTTGCTGATCTCGTAAGCCGGAAGCCCCGCCGTCTTCGTCCGCGTGCGGGTCATGGCGTAGAGGTCGCTGGCCAAATCTTCGTCCGGAAGCTCGAACTTGCCCAGCCGGAAGTCGGTCGCAAAGCGCGTGCCCGGTTCGATCGTCAGCTGGTAGAGCGAGAGATGCCCCGTTCCAAATGCCAGCGCGGTGCCCAGTTCCGATTGCCACTGCGCCATCGTCTGCCCCGGGCGGGCATAAATGAGGTCGAAACTCACCCGCTCGAAATGGTTCTGCGCGACTTCCAGCGCGGCGATGCCTTCCTTCGCGTCATGTAGACGGCCAAGAAATTTCAATGCATTATCGTCAAGACTTTGCAGACCGAGTGAAGTCCGGTTGATCCCCGCGACGGCCAGATCGGCAAAGCGCGCAGCCTCAACGCTCGAAGGGTTGGCCTCCAGCGTGATCTCGATGTTCGGTGCAAAGTCCCAGAGCTCGCTCGCCTGCCTGATCAGTTTTTCGACGAGCGCGGGTGGCATCAGCGAAGGCGTGCCGCCGCCAAAGAAGATCGAGCCCAGTTCCTGCCGGCCGGTGATTTCGGCCTCGTATGCCATGTCGGCCAGAAGCGCGCGTTCCCACGTGCCGGTGTCGACTTCGTTGCGCACGTGGCTGTTGAAGTCGCAATAGGGGCACTTCTTCAGGCAAAACGGCCAGTGGATGTAAAGCGCGAGCGCCATGGGTTCCTTTCAGCGCCTGTTAACCGGCTGGAGTCAATATCCTAGCCCATGGGACGGGTCACAGCAAAGACGCTCGCCGTGGCGGGTGCAATCGCAATCGTATCGACATTTGCAGCCGGCGTCGCGTCGTCGCGCGAACGGGGCTGGGTTGAAGAAGTCGGCCCCGGCAATTTCGCCGGTCGCCTGCTCGAAGCGCACAACGAGGAACGCCGCCGCGTCGGCGTGCCCCAATTGCGCTGGAGCCCCAAGCTCGCTGCCGAGGCGCAGGCGTATGCGCGCAAGCTGTCCAAGGGCAAGACGCTCGTCCACGCTAACCATGCCGAACGCGGCGGGGCGGGCGAGAACTTGTGGGCTGGCCGTGCGGGTTTCTACTCCGCCGAGGAGATGATCGAAGGCATGGTCGACGAAAAGCGCCACTTCAAGCGCGGCAATTTCCCCAACGTCAGCCGCACCGGACAGTGGCGCGATGTCGGCCACTACACCCAGCTGATCTGGCGCGAGACGACCGAAGTCGGCTGCGCCGTTGCGCCGGGTGGCGGCAACGACTGGCTCGTCTGCCGTTACTGGCCCGCCGGTAACACCTACGGCAAGCCGGTTCTCTAGACCCCGAACTGCTCGGCGACGAGCTTGCGGAATGCGTCGGCGCGGTGGCTCATGCCGTGCTTTTCCTCGGGCTGAAGCTCGGCAAAGGTGACGTCGCGGCCTTCGGGCACGAAGACCGGATCGTAACCGAAGCCCAACGTCCCGCGCGGGGGCCAGGTCAGCGTGCCGTCGACACGGCCCTCGTAAACCGCCTCGCGCCCATCGGGCCATGCGATGGCCAGCACGCACGAGAACCACGCATCGCGCGGCGCATCGGGGCCCTTTTCGGCGAGCATCCCCTCGACCTTGCCCATCGCCATGTACCAGTCGCGGCCAGCCGATCCCTCGAACCACTGCCGCTCTGCCCAGTCGGCGGTATAGACACCGGGGCGCCCGTCGAGCGCGGCAACCGACAGGCCCGAATCGTCGGCAAGGCTGACGATCTGCGATGCCTGTGCCGCCGCCCGCGCCTTGATCAGCGCGTTTTCGACAAACGTGGTCCCCGTCTCGGGCGGTTCGGGCAGACCCAGAGAGCCCGCCGAAATGCAATCGACGCCATAAGGCGCGAGCAGGGCCGAGATTTCCTTCAGCTTGCCCGCGTTGTGCGTGGCGATGACCAGCTTGCCGGAACCGAGACGGGGATTATCGCTCATCGAACCGCGATGTCCTGCGCTTTGAAGATGTCGTCACAGCCGGTGCGGGCCAGACGCAGGAGGCGCAGCAGGCCTTCCTCGTCGTAAGTCGCGCCTTCTGCGGTTGCCTGCACCTCGGCGATCTGGCCGCCTTCGATCAGGACAAAGTTCGCGTCGGCATCGGCGTTCGAATCCTCGTCATAGTCGAGGTCGAGCACCGGCGTGCCCTTGAAGATGCCGCAGGAAACTGCCGCGACCTTGCGGGTCAGCGGGTCTTCCTTGATCGCGCCGCTGTCCATCAGGCCCTGAACCGCAAGGCGCAGGGCAACCCACGCGCCGCTGATCGAGGCAGTGCGCGTGCCGCCGTCGGCCTGCAGAACGTCGCAGTCGAGCGTGATCTGACGCTCACCCAGCTTCTTGAGGTCGGTCACGGCGCGCAGGCTACGGCCGATCAGGCGCTGGATTTCCTGCGTGCGGCCCGACTGCTTGCCCTTGGCCGCTTCACGGCTGCCGCGGGTGTGCGTGGCGCGGGGCAGCATCGAATATTCACCCGTGACCCAGCCTTCGCCCTTGCCGCGCAGCCAAGGCGGAAGGCGCTCTTCGATGCTGGCGGTGCAAAGCACGCGGGTTTCGCCAAAGCTGATCAGGCACGAACCTTCAGCGTGCTTGGTGAAGCCGGTTTCGATAGTGATCGCCCGCATTTCGTCTGCGGCGCGGCCGGATGGACGCATTTTCGGTGATTCCTTGTGATGTCCTCAGGTATTCCACGCGGCGTTAGGCCACGCGGGCTTGAGGCCGCAAGGGGAGGGCCTAAATAAGACCCATGCCAAGCCTGCCGCTCAACGAGATGAACGACCGTGCCCGCGAGATTTTCCGTCTCGTGGTCGAGGGCTATCTCGATTCGGGGCAGCCGGTCGGATCGAAGGCGCTGGCTACGGCGGAGGGGATCAACCTTTCGCCTGCCTCGATCCGCTCGGTCCTTGCCGATCTGGAACGTCTCGGGCTGCTGGCCGCGCCGCATACGAGTGCGGGCCGGATGCCGACCGAATCGGGGCTGAGGCTCTTTGTCGATGGCATGATGCAGGTTGCAGAGCCCAGTCAGGCAGAGCGTATCGCAATTGAGCGTGAATTGGCGCGGCCAGGGCCGGTCGAGGATGCGCTGGCCAAGACTTCGGCCATGCTGTCGAGCCTTTCGGCCTGTGCGGGTGTTGTCATGGTCCCTGCGCGCGAACCGAGCCTTTCGCAGATGAGCCTCGTGCCGCTTGGCAATGGGCGAGCGCTGGCAGTCCTTGTCGGGGCGGACGGCGCTATCGAGAATCGCGTACTAGACCTGCCGCCGGGCACCGACTCTTCTGCGTTGGAGCAGGCGGGCAATTACATTTCCGCACAGATGGCAGGACGCACGCTGGCTGAGGCTGTGGCCGCGGTTAAGCGGGAGCTCGCCGATGAACGCGCCTCACTCGATGTAGCGGCGCGTGATCTTGTCGAGCGGGGCTTAGCCGTCTGGACCGAGGATGCGGCGCGTCGGCCCGTGCTGATCGTCCGCGGTCAGGCGAACCTGCTCGACGAAACCGCGATCGAGGATCTTGAGCGTGTTCGTTCACTGATCGACGATATCGAGCGGTCAGAGCAAGTGGCCGCGCTTCTCGCCTCTGCGCGTGATGCGGATTCGGCGCGGATTTTCATCGGGTCGGAGAACAAGTTGTTCTCGCTTTCCGGCTCGTCCGTGATCGCTTCGCCCTACCGTGACAGGGAAGGGCGCGTGATCGGAGTCGTCGGCGTGATCGGCCCCACGCGGTTGAATTACGCGCGGCTCGTCCCCATGGTGGATTTCACTGCACGGAGCCTCGGGCGAAGCCTCGGGCGTTTTTCCGGTCCCGGCTGAGTTCGGGGCAGATTTTAGTTACAGGACAGATCTAGAGCGATGAGCGAAGAACGCACCCGCGACGAAGCGGTTGAAAACGAACTCAAGGGCGTGCCCGAAGAGATGCTGGACGATACCGACGCGACCGAGGAACTGGCCGCGGACGAAGAGCGTATCGCAGCGCTCGAGGAAGAGCTGGCAGAGGCCAAGCAGCAGGTTCTCTACGCCCGCGCCGAAACGCAGAACGTGCGCCGCCGCATGGAAAAGGACGTGTCGGACGCGCGCGCTTATGCCGCGACCGGCTTTGCCCGCGACATTCTTTCGGTCTCGGACAACCTTGCCCGCGCGCTCGACGCGATCCCCGCCGACTTGCGCGAGGACGAGAAGATGAAGGGCCTTGTCGCCGGGATCGAGGCCACGGGCCGCGAGATCGAGAAGGTCTTCGGCCAGCACGGGATCACGCGCATTGCCGCGATGGGCATGCCGCTCGACCCGAACCAGCACCAGGCAATGGTCGAGATCCCGAGTGACGATGCCGAACCCGGCACTGTCATCCAGGAAATGCAGGCTGGCTACATGATCAAGGACCGCCTGCTGCGCCCCGCCATGGTCGGCGTCGCGCGCAAGCCCTGAATTAGGCGCTGATACAAAAAAAGTCCGGACTTTTTCGGAACTTCGTGTCGCCCCCTCCGTACGTCTTGTGAATGGGGGCTACAGGAGACGTTAAGATGAAGACCCGGACTTTTGCCATTCCCGCCATTGCTGCTGCAGCCCTCGCGACTGCTGGTTGTGCGGACAACTATGCCGTCGAAGGTGCTGCTGCCGGTGCCGCCGCAGGTGCCGCCGTTGGCGCCGTGACCGGCGCTGATGTCGGTACGGCTGCTGCCGTTGGTGCTGCCGCAGGCGCGGCGGGTGGCTATTTCATCGACAAGAACGACGGCTGCGACGGCTATGACCGCGACGGTCGCCTCGATGACGATTGCTATGGAACCGCCGGTTATCCGGTTGATCCGCGTTACTGAGCGCAATTTGTTTTGATTGTAGAGGGCGCAGGGTATCGATCCTGCGCCCTTTTCTATGTGGGCCTGAAGGGCAGGATACTCTCCAGCTGCGCCAATGGCGGAGCTCCCCGCAACTTATAGCCGTTTCGTAACAGAAAAGTGTGGCGCACGATTTCGGCCTGCTGCTCGATGCCATATTTGTGGAGCGGTTGCCCTGGACGCACCGCGTAGTCGTAGCGGCAGAACGGATGGCGCATCAGGGGTAGCCAGAACCGCCCTTTTTCCTGTGCCTGCCAAACATGCGTCATCTCGTGAATGAATAGGCCCTGCGAGGACACTGGCCCTGCAGAAAAGTCGTCGTGATAGGCGACATGTTCTGCCGGAAAGTGGATGTGCCCCATGGGGGCCATCGCGGTGTTCGTCGGCTGGAACGGAAACCAGCGTTTGCGCCGGATCGTCACCGGTCCGACATCGACCGCCGCGCCGAAGACCGAGCGGACGAGGGCTTTTTCCCCGTCCGTCAGTCCTCGTGTTCCGCCGGCAGGACAGGCGTGAACCGGCTTGGTCATTCCGCTCAGTCCATGCCCTCCATGGCGGAATGATCCATCCCGCCAGCGCCGGTGACCGGTGCCTGGATCGAGGCCTTGTCGCCGTCCGCGAAGGAAATCGTGACATCGGCAGTACCACCGGGAGCAATCGTTGCGTCCATGTCGAACAGCATGACGTGGTAGCCGCCGGGCTGGAAATTCAGCGCCTCGCCCGGCTGCAGGTCGATCGTTTCGACAGCTGCCATCGTCATCTTGCCGTCGACTATGTTGGTTTCGTGAATTTCGCTACGGTCTGCGCCAAGCACGCTGACCGACGCGATCGTGCGCGGTGTTTCGGACGCGATTGTGAAATAGGCGACGCCCGGGCGGCCGGACACCGCGGGCATGCGGACTTGGGCGTCGGTGAGTGAAACTCCTTCTGGCGCATCTGCCGCAACAGGGACGTCGACGACTTCGGTCTCCGTAGGCTCAGGCGCGTCCGATCCGCAGGCCGCAAGGGCAAGGGGCGCGCACAGAGTGAGAAGAAGCGTCGCGGTCTTGGTATTCAGTCGCATTTTCAAAGGTTCCACAGCCTGTTCCAATTGGTTCCCAAATAGGACGTGCACAGGTCTTGTGCCACTGAAAAGCGCCCCTATATCGCCGTTGCAGTCACGAGCCGCGCGGCGGGCCTGCCCGCTATTGGGGGGCCCCGAAAGCGCGGTGTCAAACAAAGGATGGAAAGTACAAGATGGCTAAAGTTATCGGCATTGACCTCGGCACGACCAATAGCTGCGTCGCGGTGATGGACGGCGACAAGCCCAAGGTTATCGAGAACTCGGAAGGCGCACGCACCACGCCTTCGATCGTTGCCTTTACCAAGGACGGCGAACGCCTGATCGGCCAGCCGGCAAAGCGCCAGGCCGTGACCAACCCCGACAACACCCTTTTCGCGATCAAGCGCCTTATCGGCCGCCGCTTCGACGACCCCATGACCAAGAAGGACATGGAACTGGTCCCCTATGACATCGTCAAGGGCAAGAACGGCGACGCTTGGGTCAAGGCTGGCGGCGAAGATTATTCGCCCTCGCAGATCAGCGCCTTCATCCTGCAGAAGATGAAGGAAACCGCCGAGAGCTATCTTGGCGAAACGGTCACGCAGGCGGTTATCACCGTTCCCGCGTACTTCAACGACGCGCAGCGCCAGGCGACCAAGGACGCCGGCCAGATTGCTGGCCTTGAAGTCCTGCGCATCATCAACGAGCCGACGGCGGCAGCGCTGGCCTATGGTCTCGACAAGGAAGACGGCAAGACGATTGCTGTTTATGACCTTGGCGGCGGTACGTTCGACGTCTCGATCCTCGAGATCGGCGACGGCGTGTTCGAAGTGAAGTCGACCAACGGCGACACGTTCCTCGGCGGTGAAGATTTCGACACCGCGGTCGTGGAATTCCTCGCCGACGCGTTCAAGAAGGACGAAGGCATCGACCTGCGCGGCGACAAGCTTGCCCTGCAGCGCCTGAAGGAAGCCGCCGAAAAGGCCAAGATCGAGCTGTCCAGCGCGCAGTCGACGGAAGTGAACCTGCCGTTCATCACTGCCGACCAGAACGGTCCGAAGCACCTCGTGAAGACGATCAGCCGCACCGACCTCGAAAAGATGGTTGAGCACCTGATCGCCCGCACCAAGGAGCCGATGAAGAAGGCTCTGGCCGACGCAGGCGTCAAAGCAAGCGAAGTCGATGAGGTCGTTCTCGTCGGCGGCATGACCCGCATGCCCAAGGTTCGCGAAGCCGTGAAGGATTTCTTCGGCAAGGAACCGCACACCGGCGTGAATCCGGACGAAGTCGTTGCCATGGGTGCAGCGATCCAGGCCGGCGTGCTTCAGGGCGACGTCAAGGATGTGCTGCTGCTCGACGTGACCCCGCTCTCGCTGGGCATCGAGACGCTGGGCGGCATCATGACCAAGATGATCGATCGCAACACCACGATCCCCACCAAGAAGAGCCAAGTCTACTCGACCGCTGACGACAATCAGCAGGCTGTGACGATCCGCGTCTTCCAGGGCGAGCGCGAAATGGCGAGCGACAACAAGCTGCTTGGCCAGTTCGACCTAGTCGGCATTCCGCCCGCACCGCGCGGCGTTCCGCAGATCGAGGTTACCTTCGATATCGACGCGAACGGCATCGTGAACGTGTCCGCCAAGGACAAGGGCACCGGCAAGGAACAGCAGATCCGCATCCAGGCATCGGGCGGCTTGTCGGATACCGACATCGACCAGATGGTGCAGGACGCGGAAAAGTTCGCCGAGGAAGACAAGAAGCGCAAGGAACGTGCCGAGGCACGTAACCAGGCCGACAGCCTTGTCCATTCGACCGAACAGCAGCTCAAGGAACACGGCGATGCGATCGACGCTTCGCTGAAGTCCGAGATCGAGGCTGCTGTTGCCGAAGTGAAGACAGCGCTTGAAGGCGACGACGCCGACGCGATCAACGCCAAGAGCCAGGAACTCGCCGAAAAGGCCATGAAGATGGGCCAGGCGATCTACGAGAAGCAGCAGGCCGAAGCGGCACCGGCAGACGGTGCAGCAGCGGGCAGCGAAGGCGCTGACGAAGAAGTCGTCGACGCCGAGTTCTCGGAAGTCGACGAAGGCGAGAACAAGAACTGATCGGCACATGCCGACGGTGAAACCGTGATAACTCCGGCCCGCTTCTTCCAAGGGTTACGCACCTGCGTTAACCAACGGGAGAGCGGGCCGGATTTATATAACGAACCGGCAAACGCGCGAACGGACCCGATGGGCGATTCGACGCACGCCGACACGCTGCTACAGGGCAGCTTTTTCAATGAATTTCAGATCATGAGGACGGGTTAGTCAGTGGAAACCGAGGTCGACTTTTACGAGCTTCTCGAAGTCGAGCGCACGGCGGACGACAAGACGATCAAGTCCGCATATCGCAAGCTCGCGATGAAATATCACCCCGACCGCAATCCGGGTGATGCCGATTCAGAGGCCCGTTTCAAGGCGATCAGCGTCGCCTACGATTGCCTCAAGGATCCGCAGAAGCGCGCCACTTACGACCGTTACGGTCACGCAGCCTATGCACAGGCCCAGCAGGGCGGCGGCGGCGGAGGCGGCGGCTTCTCCGACATCGGCGATATCTTTGAAACGATCTTTGGCAGTGCCTTCGGTGGCGGTGCAGGTGGTCGTCCGCGTCGCGGCGCGGACCTTCGCTACGACATGGAAATCAGCCTTGAAGAGGCATTCCATGGCAAGGAAACCGAGATCGAGATCGAGGTCTCTCAAACGTGCGAGCCTTGCTCCGGCTCCGGCGCCGAACCCGGCACAGACCGTACCCGCTGCCCGACGTGTCAGGGCCACGGCAAGGTCCGCGCGCAGCAGGGCTTCTTCATGGTCGAGCGTCCTTGCCCGACCTGCCACGGCCGCGGCGAGATCATCGAGAAGCCTTGTGCTGCCTGTCGCGGCGAAGGCCGTGTCGATCAGCCGCAGAGGCTGGAAGTCACGATCCCGCCGGGCGTTGAGACGGGCACTCGTATCCGCCTCTCCGGCAAGGGCGAAGCTGGTCCGATGGGTGCGCCTCCGGGCGATCTCTACATCTTCATTCACGTGCGACGTCACGACGTTTACGAACGTGAGGGTACGACCCTTCTGACGCGTGTGCCGATCACATTCACGAAGGCTGCGCTAGGCGGCACAGTCGGGCTTCCCGGCCTCGACGGTGAGTGGGTGACGATCAACATCCCCGCCGGCATCCAGTCGGGCGAACAGCTTCGCAAGCGCGGGGATGGCATGCCGGTGCTTCAGGGGCGCGGCCGTGGGGATCTCGTGATCGAGGTAAAGGTGGAAACACCGCGCAAGCTATCGACCAAGCAGAAAGAGCTTCTTCGCGAGTTTCAGCAGAGCGAAACCGATGCGCAGTGCCCTGAATCGCAGGGATTCTTCGAGCGCATCAAGGCTGGTTTTTCCAAGCTCTAACCCAGCTTTTCGGTGATTTCGTGTTCTAAGCGCGAGATGAGGTGACGGTTCAGAAGACCGGCCTCGCGCTCTTCCGCGAGTACGCCAAGGAAAGCCTCGCGCTTGATCGCGTTTATTTCGCCAAGGGGCACCGGCCCTTCATCGCCAAGCGTTGATGCCGTGATGTCGATCAGACGTTCTGCCCCGTGCAGTCGGCCCCAAAGGTAGTCGTTTTCGCGATAGGCGCGGCTGAAGAACGCGCCGAAATTATAGAACTCGATGCCGCGCAGACTGTCCACTGCTCCACCCTTGCGGATCGCGCTGGCGTCTTCGGGCGAGATCCGATCGACCTTGACCGGATCGAACTCGTCCATACCCCTTGCGCCGAGCAGGGGCAGCGTGGCGATGTCGTAAAACGGGAACCCGAGATAGGCGAGCAGCAACTTGCGACGCTGCTCACGCGGCAGGGGAGACAACCCTTCGGCAAGAAGCGCGTCGACCTGCGGATCTGTCTGCGCAAGATTGCGGCGATCGGCGATGGTCGTGAGAACCGCTTCCGGATCATCGATGATACTTTCCGCAATTGCAGGAAAGTCCGTGCCCAGCGACTCTGCTTGCTCAAGCTTCGTGTAGAGCGCGATCGCCTCGTAAATCGCATTGCGGGCGATCTCGCGCATCTCAGGCTTGAGTTCACCGCCGATATCGCCGGGCGCCAATCGCCTTGCAAGGAGTCGTAGTCGCCGGTTCCTGAACCCGATGTCATGCGTGCGGAAAAAGGCGACTGCCTGTTCGTTTGCGCCGCCGCCATGCGCTGCCAGAGTGGACAGGCCCTGTGCATCGAGGAATCGGGTCAAACTGTCGACCACGGCACCATGCGTCGGCGGTTCGCTTTCGATTGCGCGCCGCACGAGGTGAGCTAGGTGGTCGAGGATTTGCGCATATTTTGCCTGCGCATAACTGTGAAACGCATAGCCGGCTTTCTCTGCAGCGGCCTGTTGCGCTTTCCTGCGCCACTTGCCGAGCCGGTCTGTGTTGGGCCGGTCAAGGAACAGCGTTCGGCCCAGCAACTTGTCGATCGTTGCCTCAACCTCTGGCCGAAGGGCATCGACGATATTTCGCGCGCGCACTGCCTCTGCCGAATGGCGAGCAATGCGTTCGATGTCGTCGCGGATCGGCTGCTCTCTCGGGATGGAGGATAACGCCCCGAAGATCGCGCTGAAAAATCCGATGGGCCGGTTTTCGGTGGTCCTTTCGGCCATTCGGAAATCGGGATGGGGGTCGATATAGACAAAGCGCCGGTCCACCTCGCGCGTTGCTGGCCTGTTTTCCAGCGCCCGGATCGCTTCGGCAAACGGCGCGCCGACAAGGACTGCCCCGTCAATAAGCGCAACGCTATCGAGGTCTCCTGCATGGACATGGTGCGGCATTACACGTCGCAGGAACCTGTCACGGTTGGCCCAACCGGTGCCACGTTCCTCGGTAAGCTCGTCGATTTCTTCCAGCTGGAGTGGCGGGAACGCACCCGGAAAACTGGCCGTGGCTCGCGCCGCGAGAACCAGTTCCGGCCGTGAAGCCATCACCTCGTCACCGCCATGTGCTCGAAAGGATATCGGCAGGCGATGTTCGGCCTCTGATGCGTCAGCGGGGCTATGGACATGCAAGGGCGCGCGATAGCCGCGGAAATCGGTCGTCGTTACAAACAGATCAATCGGATGGCCCGCCGGTATAAGTGGTTGAGCTTCGGGCTGCGCCTGCATCGCGACCAGCGCGTCATCGATCAGGCGAGAGAACCCGGGGCCGGAGAAAGGCGGCGCGAACCAGCGGCTTCGCATGAGACGCGACAGCTTGGCACGCACTTCGGCTCGCGTTTCAGGTGCAACAGTTCGCGATACCGCGTTGCCAGGCCGGCGCAGGGTCCATTCGACTAGCGGCTGCGCCCAGATCTTCGAGAACTTGTGCCCCGGTCTGGCCTCTGGCGCTAGCAGGACGTCGCTGTCGGCGCATTCAAGCCAGAGCCGGGTCAGCGGATCGAGCGACCGCCCGGTGAGAAGCGCTTGTCCAAGGAAAATCGCATTCATGCCCCCGGCACTCGCGCCGGAGAGGATGTCCGGGATGACCCGCAAGCGCGTATGGCCATATTTCTCAATCGCGGTCAGCAGTCGGAAATACGCGCCCTCTGTCCCGGCGGGTTCGGGTTCTCGGTCGCGGTGCTTCTGGCTTGCGGCGGCAAGCTTGAAGACTTCTTTCGTCACGCCATGCATGTAAACGGCGAGGCTGACCCCACCATAGCAGACAAGCGCGATGCGCAGTTCCTTCTCCCGCATAGGAACAGGATGGCACGGCAAGGTGCGGGATGGAAAGCGCTTTTCCCCAGCCAATCACTATTGCGTTCCTTTTATGTTCCAGTTACGCGAAGGGCATGGCCAAACCAAAGCGTCGATACGTCTGCCAGGCATGCGGCAGCATCAGCCACCGATGGCAAGGGCAGTGTCCCGATTGTGCGGAGTGGAACACGCTCATGGAAGAGGCGCCTGCGACGGTGTTCTCGGCCAAGCACGACTTGTCCGGTGGCGGCAGGGCGATCGATTTCGTCGCGCTCGATGCGCCCACGCCGCTTCCGGTGCGGCGCAAGACGGGCCTTGCAGAATTCGACCGCGCGCTTGGCGGTGGCCTGGTGCCGGGAAGCGCGGTCCTCATGGGTGGCGATCCGGGTATCGGCAAATCGACGCTCCTGCTGCAAACGGCGGCCAGCATCGCGCGGGGCGGTGGTAATGTCGTCTACATCAGCGGTGAGGAGGCAGCAGGGCAGGTAAGGCTTCGGGCAGAGCGGCTCGGGCTTGCCGATGCGCCGATCAAGCTGGCATCGGCGACTTCGGTTCGCGACATCCTGACGACTTTGGGCAGCATGGATTCGCCCGACCTGCTGGTGATCGATTCCATCCAAACGATGCATTCCGACCAGATCGAAGGGGCGCCGGGTACGGTCAGCCAGGTCCGGGGCTGTGCGCTGGAACTGATCCGTTATGCCAAGTCCAGCGACTGCGCCCTGGTGCTGGTCGGGCACGTGACAAAGGACGGCAATATCGCAGGACCGCGTGTCATGGAGCACATGGTCGATGTGGTGATGAGTTTTGAGGGCGAACGCTCGCATCAGTACCGCGTGTTGCGGGCTCTCAAGAACCGCTTTGGCGCGGTTGACGAGATCGGGGTGTTTGCCATGGAAGGGCAGGGGCTTGCCGAAGTGTCCAACCCGTCGAGCCTGTTTCTGTCGGGGCGAGATGAGCCCTTGGCCGGGAGCGCGGTTTTCCCCGCCCTGGAAGGCACACGGCCTGTCCTGGTCGAGATCCAGGCGCTGATCGTCCGCCTTCAGTCGGGGGCAACGCCGCGGCGCGCTGTTGTCGGGTGGGACAATGGCAGGCTGGCCATGTTGCTTGCCGTGTTGGAAGCGCGATGCGGGCTCAATTTTTCGTCCGCCGAAGTCTATCTCAACGTGGCGGGCGGCTACCGCCTGACCGATCCGGCTGCGGACCTTGCCGTGGCTGCTGCGCTGGTTTCGGCTTTATCCGACAAGGCCTTGCCGAGGCGTTCGGTGTGGTTCGGTGAAGTTTCCCTCGCTGGAGAAATTCGTCCGGTGGCGCATGCCAACCTTAGGCTTCGCGAATCCGCGAAATTGGGGTTCGATAGTGCCGCTGGTCCGACGAATGGAGGCGGGAAGGAGGGGAAAGACGATTTTCCCGACTACCGTCCGATGACGAGTTTGCTTAACCTGGTGGACAGGGTTGTAGGTAGTTCATAGCTTTTCATCATGACGGCATTCGACATTGCGGTCCTCGTGATCGTCGGGCTCAGCGCGCTGGGCGGACTTTCGCGCGGTTTCGTGCATGAAATTCTCGCATTGGCGGCCTGGATTGCGGCGATCGCTGCCGTGTATCTTTTCCACGCGCCGCTAAGCGATATCATTCTCGCGTTTTTCCGGGACAATCAGACGAATGCGGCGCTGCTGGCGTTCGTTATCCTGCTCATCGTGCCGCTGATCGTGATGCGGCTGATCGCGCGTTGGGCAGGGTCGAAGATGCGGGAATCCGTGCTTGGCTTCATCGACCGGATTCTCGGGTTCGGGTTCGGTCTCGTGAAAGGCTTCATTCTCGTCGTTTTGACGTTCTCGATCATCGCGCTGGGCTACGACACGGTATGGAGTGCGGAGGGCCGGCCGGATTGGGTGACGGATGCGCGATCCTATCCGTTCGTGAATGCTGCCAGTGGTGCTCTGGTCGATACCGTATCAGAACGGAAAGACGAGATGCTGGAGGAACAGGCACCGGAAGCTGAGGCGTGAGCGTCCAAAGGCTCTATACGCCAGAGGTTCTTGCCGCAGCGGTCTCGCTTGCGAAATATCCGCTTACGCCAGATCTGGCAAAGCGTGGCTCGGCCCGATCAGCCTCTTGCGGAAGCAGGATCGAACTTGGCTTGGCACTCGACGCCGATGAGCGAATTGAAAGGGTCGGTTTGGCCTCGCACGCCTGCGCCATTGGGCAAGCTAGCGCCGCCGTTTTCGCAGATGCGGCCAAGGGTATGCGCAAGTTGGACATCAATACTGCGCGCGATCAGATCGCACTTTGGCTGACGGGTGAGGGCGAGATGCCGGGTTGGCCCGGTCTCGATCTGATCTCTGCGGCAAGAGATTATCCGGGACGCCATGGTGCCATGCTTCTTGCGTGGAATGCTGCTTGCGACGCGCTTGCTGACTGAAGGTAGGTGAAATTGCGTTTCGCCGGCTTGGCAAAGCCTCGTCCTGCTGCCTAAGTCTTTTCCCGATTGGACGGGACCCGGGAGGATATCATGGCGGCGGACACGGCCGATGAGCAGGAACTGAGCGGTTCGGAGGTTCGGCTTGTTGTCGGCGCGTCTTCCGTTGGCACTATCTTCGAATGGTATGATTTCTTCATCTACGGGACCTTGTCGGGCCTGATCGGTGCCGCGTTCTTCCCCGGTGAAAACGCAATTCTGCAGACACTCCTGGTGTGGGCCGGTTTTGCCATCGGGTTCGGATTTCGTCCCCTGGGCGCCATACTGTTCGGGTTTCTTGGCGACAGGCTGGGGCGGAAATACACGTTCCTTGTCACGGTCACCCTAATGGGCGTTGCAACGGCCGGGGTCGGACTGGTGCCTTCCGCCGAGACGATCGGGCTTTTTGCGCCTGCAATAGTGATCGTGCTGCGTATCCTGCAAGGCCTTGCCCTAGGCGGCGAATATGGCGGCGCGGCGATCTATGTCGCCGAACATGCTGCACCGAACCGGCGTGGTTTTTACACGTCATTCATTCAGGCAAGCGTGGTCGGCGGTTTCGTTCTCTCGATTGTCGTCGTGCTCGCATGCCGCGCGCTGATACCGGAAGCCGCTTTCGCTGATTGGGGCTGGCGCATTCCGTTCCTGCTTTCGCTCCTCTTGCTGGCTGTCTCTTTGTGGATGCGGCTGAGACTTTCCGAGAGCCCCGTCTTCAAGGCGATGAAGGAAGCGGGCGAAACGTCCGGCAATCCGTTTGTCGAAAGCTTCACTTACCCCGGCAATATCAAGCGGATCATCGTCGCCCTTGGCGTCACGGCGGGTCTGACCACGATCTGGTACACCGCGTTTTTCACAACGCTATCGTTCCTCAAAGGTCCGATGCGCATGGAGGATCTGGCGGTTGAACTGATCCTGCTTATTGCCGCAGTGCTCTCGATGGGGTTCTACATCTTTTTCGGACGCCTTTCGGACCGGATCGGGCGCAAGATCCCGATCGTGTGGGGCAATGCCGCTATCCTCGTGCTGCTGTTCCCGGTCATGTGGGGCATCGGCGCTCTCGCCAATCCGCAACTGGCCCAAACTTCCCGCGCAGCACCCGTCAGCGTGAGCGGGCCCGAATGCTCCTATAACCCGTTTGCGGACCTGACAGGGGCAGAGCAATCACAATGCGGCCAATTGCTTGAAGTGCTGACGGGGTACGGAATTCATTACCAGATCGCGGAAAGCGACGCTCTCAGCATGCAGGTGGCTGACCGTTCGGTTTCTTTCGAAGATGTCGATTGGGAAAACGGCACCGAACGGCGCGATGCCATCCGGACCGAGCTTGAGGCAGAGGGATACTCCTTCGCCAAGCAGACGCCGCCCTTGGTCAACATGATCGGGATCGTCGCCCTGATCGTGGTGCTCGGCATACTGTCCGCGGCGAACTACGGACCCGTGGCCGCCCTTCTATCCGAAATGTTTCCGGCCAAGATCCGGTACAGCTCGATGTCGATACCCTATCATATCGGGGCCGGGTATTTTGGCGGATTTTTGCCGCTGATCGCCGCATATATCGTTGCGCGGACAGGCAATTCCTATGCTGGTCTATGGTACACTTGGGGCTTCGTCGCTATGGGCGTCGTGATCTGTGCTTGGGGCCTGAAAAGCGGGCCGCCGCGCGACTTTGAAGACAGCGATCCAGTCACTTGAAATTTTCCGACCCCGCACTGCCTCCGCCCGCACTACGCCTTCGCGTCGACAGCGCGGCGATTGGCGAAAACTGGCGTACGCTCAACCGGATGTCGGGCAAGGCCGATGCGGGCGCAGCGGTCAAGGCCGATGCATATGGCTTGGGTCTGGACCGTGCCATGCCTGCCCTGCTGGAGGCAGGTTGCCGTAACTTCTTCGTTGCCCACTGGTGTGAAGTTCCCGCGGTGCTGCAGCATGTGACTGGCACGAGCGTTGCGGTTCTGCATGGTCCCACGTCGGAGGCAGATTGCGCCTACGCCCGCGCGGTGGGCGTGCGACCTGTCTTGAACAGTCTCGCTCAGGTGAATGCTTGGCAGAGTACAGGCGGCGGACCATGCGATCTCATGATCGATACCGGCATGAACCGGCTCGGCTTGCGCGCCGAGGAACTGGGCGACCCGGCGCTTGAAGGTCTCGACGTCGAAGTGCTCATGTCGCACCTCGCCTGTGCTGATGAGGATGGACCGCAAAGCTCGCAACAGTTGAGCCGGTTCAGGGACGTGCTTGGCAAGGTTCCACATCGGCGTGCCAGTCTCGCGAACAGCGCCGGTACCGCCTTGGGGGCGGACTATGCTTTCGACATGACCCGGCCGGGGCTTGGTCTTTACGGCGGTGTCGCTCGCCCCGAACAGGCGGAGCATATCAAGCAGGTGGTCACACCTCAGGCGGCGATCATCCAGACACGGACGGTGCCCGCCGGAGAAACCGTCGGTTACGGAGCGACTTACCGCGCAGAACGCGACCTTCCGGTCGCAATCCTCTCGATCGGATATGCCGATGGCTATCTGCGCTGTTGGAGCGGGAAGGGGGCGTTCCGGTATGGCGAGGCCGTTTTGCCGGTACTAGGCCGTGTCTCGATGGACATGACGGCCATCGATATTTCTGCCGCACCGCAGCTAGCAGAGGGCGATTGGGTCGACGCGGAATATGACCTCGTCGAAGCTTCGGCCCGTACCGGTTTGACCCAATACGAATTGTTGACGTTATCAGGCCCCAGATTGCGCGGGTAATCTGTTGCCGCAGATATTGTGCGTGTGCTAATAGCAGTTGCAGCATAATCGCGGCACGAATGCTGCAATAACAGGAGGCACGGATATCTGTGGCTGAGTCCGAGAAGAAAGATGATGTCATCATCATCAAGAAATACGCCAACCGGCGCCTCTACAACACGGATTCGTCCAGCTACATCACGCTGGATCACCTTGCCGAAATGACGCGCAACGGCGTCGACTTCCAGGTCATCGACGCCAAGAGCGGCGCGGACATCACGCACCAGATCCTGACGCAGATCATCATGGACGAGGAAGCGGGCGGCTCGCAGATGCTGCCGGTCTCGTTCCTGCGCGATCTCATCGGCATGTACGGCAATTCCATGCAGTCGATGATCCCGCACTACCTCGAAATGTCGATGCAGCACTTCCGCGACAACCAGCTGAAGATGCGCAAGGCGCTAGAGGACAGCCTCGGCACCAACCCGCTGGCAAAGCTGGCGCAGCAGAACATGGCGATGTTCCAGGCCGCGACCGAAGCATTCATGGCTGCTCGACCGGGTATGCCCGGTGCGGAAGGCTCGACTGAAGAGCCCGAGAAGAAGACCGACGACATCGACACCCTGCGCAAGCAGATGGAAGAGATGCAGAAGCAGCTCGACAAGTTGGGCAAGTAGCGACAACGCTTGGCAAACGGCTTCGCCCCGCATAGGGGCGAAATGCCGGCATGACGGGGCGGCTTCGGCTGCCCCGTGTTATTTCCGGTATCCAGTTCACACGCGTATTCAGGCAGACCAACCCGTGTCCAATTCCAAGATCCGCCATGCTCTCGACATCACGCGCGAGGCCGATTTCGCCGGTTGGTACCAGGCTGTCGTTGCCCAGGCCGACATGGCCGAGGAATCGGGCGTGCGTGGCTGTATGGTCATCAAGCCGTGGGGCTACGGCATCTGGGAACGCATTCAGCGCGTGCTCGACGATGCGATCAAGGCGACGGGCCATCAGAACTGCTATTTCCCGCTGTTCATCCCGCTGTCCTACTTCGCCAAGGAAGCAGAGCACGTCGAAGGCTTCGCCAAGGAAATGGCGGTCGTCACGCACCACCGGCTGAAAGCGGAAGACGGCGGCCTTGTCGTCGATCCCGAGGCGAAGCTGGAAGAGCCGCTTGTCGTGCGCCCGACGTCCGAAACTGTGATTGGCCAGGCGATGAGCCGCTGGGTGCAGTCGTGGCGCGATCTGCCGCTGCTCACCAACCAGTGGGCCAATGTCGTGCGCTGGGAAATGCGGACCCGCATGTTCCTGCGCACCAGCGAATTCCTCTGGCAGGAAGGGCACACCGCCCACGCGAACCGTGAAGAGGCGATGGAGCACACGCTGCAGTCGCTGGAGATCTATCGCAGCTTCGCCGAAGACGTGATGGCCATGCCGGTGATCGCGGGCGAAAAGCCCGAGAACGAGCGCTTCCCCGGTGCTGTCTCGACTTTCTCCATCGAGGCGATGATGCAGGACGGCAAGGCGCTTCAGGCGGGTACCTCGCACTACCTCGGCACCGGTTTCGCAGAAGCTGCGAACATCCAGTACCAAGACAAGGAAGGCCAGCAGACACTGTGCCACACGACCAGCTTCGGCATGTCGACCCGCATGATCGGCGGCATGATCATGACGCATGGCGACGATGACGGCCTTCGCGTCCCGCCGCGGCTTGCGCCGCACCAGATCGTGATCCTTCCGATGCTGCGCGAAAAGGAAGGCGATGCCGAAGTGCTCGCCTACTGCGAACACGTCCGCAAGGCGCTTGCCGAGCAGGATGCTTTCCGCGAACCGGTTCGCGTTCTGCTCGACAGCCGGCCGGGCAAGTCGGCGCAGAAGCGTTGGGACTGGGTCCGCAAGGGTGCGCCGATCATCGTCGAGGTTGGTCCGCGCGACATGGAGAACGGCAAGGTCGCCGTGCTGCGCCGCGACCGGCTGTGGCGTGAAGACGGCAAGCCCGACTTCGATTTTGCCGAACGCGACGACTTCATCTTTTGCGCAGCATCGACGCTCGAAAGCATCCAGTCCTCGCTTTACGAGGAAGCCCTCAAGCGCCGTGACGAGAACATCCGCCACGACATCGAAACGTTCGAGGCGCTGGCGGAGCATTTCAGCGAAACCGCGAAGAAGCCGGGCTGGGTCAAGGTCGCCTGGTCGAAGCCGACCGGCGATGCTCTGGAGGCCGTGGTCGAGAAGCTGAAAAGCCTGAAGCTGACGATCCGCAACACCCCGATGAACGAGGACAAGCCCGAAAAGCCGTGCTTCTTCACCGGCGAAGACGCGGTCGAAACGATCTACGTCGGCCGCGCCTACTGATCGTCCGCATCAGGCGGGGAGGGGGCTCCCCTCCGCCTGTGCTGCGTAAAGTTCGAACATGTCGCGCACGGGGCGGCCAAGCGCAGCCTCGAATGCGACTTGCGTACCGCCCTGCATCGCACTGTCGCGCGCATCGTCGCCGAGGTTGGACTGGAAGATACCGGCCGCGCTGACGGGCAGGAAGTCCTCCCACACGATCGGCACGGCGCCGTTCTCGTCCTCTCGGAAGTAGGCAAGGCCATCGCTGCGCAGCATTGCCCAATCGTCGGGGAAGTCCGCGAAGGACGCGGCAAGCGCTTCCTCGTAGTCCCCGCCTGCAGCAAGCGCGCTGTTGAGGCAGGTGTCGTAGAGGTCGCGGCCCTTGGGTGTGAGTGCAGCACCGCGCTGCTCGATCTCGCCGAAACGTGCGGTATGCGCACCTTCGCTGCCGTCCTTGAACGTGACCGCTTCGGACAGGGCCTTGAAGCTCGTCTGGCGCAGCAGGATCGGACACTTGCGGCGCGGCGGGCCTTCGATGCGGTCTTTCGCATCGATGCCGCGCGCGACCATCTCGGCCTGCACTGTGTCGATGTCGAGCGTCCGCGGGGTGAGGTGATTGATATGCGGCCCCTTGAAGCAGACGATGTCGGCGACAAGGCCATGCTGCGCTTTCATTGCGCGGTAATCGGCTGACGAAACCTGTGCTTCCGAATGCCAGCGGAAAACCTCCAGCCCCTCGGCCAGGAATGCTGCGCCGTCGTCATCGCCGAGCCCGCCATCGCTTTCTGCCTTGGCGATCAGGTCGAGCAGGCGGTCCGAACAGATTTGGCGCTGCGACAAGGCTTCCGAAGCTCGGTCGCGAAGTTCAAGGTCTTCGATCAGTTCCAACCGCAGCAGCGAGCAGAACATGCGGAAGGGATTGGCGGCCAGTGCCTCGTTCGTCACCGGACGGAACGCGGTAGAGTGGACCGGAACGCCCGCGGGCGACAGGTCGTAATAGCCGACCGGCTCCATCCCCATGACCGCGAAGAACCGCCGCATCTGCGACAGCTCTTCCGCCGTCCCGACACGGATCGCGCCGTGACGCTCTGCCGAAAGGCGCGCGCCGTCGCGGCTTGCCAGATCGGCATCGGTCTTCGCATTCACGTCCGCCACGATGTCGAGAAGCGTCGCGTAAAGCGGCACTTCCTCGCGGTACATCGCCGACATTGCCGCGCTGAAACGGGTGCGCAGCAGGTCGCTGGAAACGAAAGTCATTCGGGTCAGTCCTTCTTCGTGCCTTGCGCGACCTCTTCGGAGAATGCCTCGAAGCTGACGGGGCGGCCGAGGAAATCCTCGACCAGCTCGGCAGCGGGGCGGGTGCCGCCTGCGCCGAGCACTTTCACGCGGTAGTCCATCGCGGTTTGCGGATCGCGCAGCCCTGCGGTCTTGAAGCGGGTGAACAGGTCGGCCGCGATCACGCGAGACCAGCCGTAAGTGTAGTAGCCCGCCGAATAGCCATTGAGATGACCGAACCGGCCCTCGCTATGCGTGCCTTCGGGGAAGGGCAGCATCGAGTATTCGTTGACCCACGTACGATACGCTTCCGACAGGTCCTCGGGAGCAGGGCCGCGATAGTAGTTCAGCGATGCGTTCGAATAACCTGCCTGTCGGCGTTCATACTGGCCGCGCCCGAAATAGCGGGCGGCCTGCATCTTCTCGACCAGTTCGTGCGGGATCGTCTCGCCCGCCTCGTTCTTCGCGAAGCGTGCCAGTGTGTCGTAATCGTAGACCCAGTTTTCGAGCATCTGCGAGGGGGCTTCGACAAAGTCCCGCTCGGTCGCGACCCCGGCCTGTCCGTACCAGCGCTGGTTGCCGCCGAGGATGTTGTGAATGAGGTGGCCGAATTCGTGGAGGAAAGTCTCCACGTCGCCATGCTCCATCAACCCGGTGTCATAACCGCCCTTGGGCATGTTCATGACAAGCGCGGAGACTGCCGGGGCGTCGCCCACACCGTCACGCATCGTAACATGATTGGCATGGCTGTATTTGCCGTCACGCGGATGGGAGTCGAGGTAGAAACGGCCCAGCACGGTTCCGGCTTCACGGACCTGACCACGATCGCGGATCTCAAACGTCTCTACATCCTCGTGCCAGACGTCGGTATCCCAAGGCACGATTTCGACCTGGAACAGGTCTTCGACCAGGCGGAAGACCCCGTCACGAACGTTGTCGTATGTGAAGTACTGGCGCACCTCCTGCGGATCGAGGTCGAAGCGATCTTTCATCACCTGCGTCGCGACATAGGACGTGTTGAAAATGTCGAGTTCGACGCCCGGCTTCAGTTCGGCCAGCACTTCTTTCTTCAGCGCAATGTCGGCCTCTGCAGCGGGCAGCGCAGCGGCGGCGACCTGTTCGATCTGTGCCTCTGCCTTGGCAGGCGTGTCGATCATGCGTGGTTCGAGCGCCAGGGCCGCATAGTTTTCGCGGCCCAGCGCCTTGGCCAGTTCGTCACGCTTGTTGATCAGGCGGCGAAGGGCTTCCTGATTTTCCGGATAGGCGCGCGAATAATAGACGCGCATCAGACGCTCTCGCAGTCTCTCGCTCTCTGCATAGGCGAGCACCGGAGTGACATCGGGACTTGCGGTCGTGAGTGTCACGAGGCCGTCCGGGCCGACAGGATGGGCGTCGATGAAGTCCTGCGGCAGGCCGGCCAGTTCTTCTGGTAATGCCTTGATGGAGCCCGTGCTCTCGGCGATGTTGCGGTCGAAGTCGGTCCCGGCCTTGGTGATTTCTTCCTGAAGGGCCGCGATCTTTGCGCGCCCCTCGGCATCCTGGGAAACGCCGTTGCGATCGAAGGCTTCAAGGATCTGCGACAGATAGTACTGCGTCTTCTCATCCTCGCCGCTGACGTCGACGCCTTTCAGGCGGTCATAAAGCGGACGCGAAAGGCTGATCGTGCTGTCAAAGTTATCGATCCGGCTTTCGCAATTGCCGGCAGCTTCGCGGCGTTCGGCATCCAGCATGACTTCGCGATAGACCACGAATTCGCCGCCTGCGGCATAAAGCAGGCCAATGAGTTCGTCATAAGGCTTGAGCGTATTGGCGACCGTCGCGGTGCCTTTTTCCTTTTCGAGTGCGCCGAGGCGGCGCTCAAGCTCGGTCATCACCATTTCGCATCGCGCATTTATGGTCGCAGCGTCCTTGGCCGTAGCGATCGGTTCGCCGAGGAAATCCTCGACCGTCCCGGCCTGGGCGGGGATAGCCGCCAGCGCGGTTGCGGACATCAGCGTTGCGGTGATGAGGGTCTTCATGAGGCCTGTCGTACTCTTTCAGCGTGCGTGGGCGCACGGGAATGGTTTTACATGAAACCGGATACAGGCCTGCGCATGACTGCGCAATGAAGCGTTCCCGCTTGCGCACGGGCGCGGGCAGGGCCACATGGGCGAATATGGCGAAATCTCCCAAGCGTATCCCCGGAATGCCCACCAAGAAGCAGGTCATGGACTTCATCAAGTCGTCCGAGACTCCTGCCGGAAAGCGCGAGATCGCGCGTGCCTTCGGCCTGAAGGGGCAGGAGAAGATCGCGCTCAAGGCGCTGCTGAAGGACATGGCTGACGAAGGCCTGATTGATGGCGGCCGCCGTGCCTTCCACCGCATGGGCGGCGTGCCGACGGTGACAGTGCTGCGTGTGATCGACATCGAGGAGGGCGAGGCCATCGCCATTCCCGACACGTGGGAGCCGGACAGCGGCACCCCGCCGCCGCGCCTGCGCATGATCGAAGCCAAGGCCCGCGGCAGGGCACGGCAGATGCCCGCGCTGCGCAAGGGCGACAGGGTGCTGGCGCGGACCGAGGAAACCACCAACGGCTGGCTCGCCCATCCGATGAAGAAGCTGCCCGACAGCCATGAATCCATCATGGGTGTGGTCGAGATCGACGGTAGCGGGAAGGGCTGGCTGGCTCCGATCGAGAAGTCGATGCGGTCATCGCTGCCCATCGCGAACATGGGCGAGGCTGAAAAGGGTCAGCTCGTCCTTGCCGAACCGGCTGGCAAGTCGCCGCGTTCGGGCGTGAAGGTGACGCAAGTGCTGGGCGATCCGCTGGCGCCGAAATCCTATTCGCTGATCGCGATCAACAAGTACGACATTCCCTTTGAATTCTCGTCCGACACGCTGGAAGAGGCGGAGATCGCGGCGAAACTGCCGCTGAGCGAGGACAAGCGTGAGGATCTGCGCGCCCTGCCGATCGTCGCGATCGATCCGGCCGACGCGCGAGACCACGATGACGCGATCTGGGCCGCGCCCGATGACGACCCGCAGAACGCCGGTGGCTGGAAGGCGCTTGTCGCGATCGCCGACGTGTCGTTCTACGTACGTCCGGGCAGTGCCATCGACCGCGAGGCGAGGAAGCGCGGCAATTCGGTCTATTTCCCTGACCGCGTCGTGCCGATGCTGCCCGAAATCCTGTCCGCCGACGTCTGTTCTCTGGGCGAGGGCGAGGCGAGGGCGGCAATGGCTTGCCATCTCGTCATCGACAAGACGGGGCGGATCAAGGACTGGCGCTTCACCCGCGCGATCGTCCAGATCAGCGAAGTCATCGCCTATGAGGATGCGCAGGCGCGCATCGACGCGGGTGAGGCTGGCGATAACCTGAAACACCTCTGGGCCTGCTGGAAGGCGCTGAATTCGGCGCGCGACGATCGCGATCCGCTCGATCTCGACCTTCCCGAACGCCGCGTCGTTCTGGACGAGCAGGGACGCATTGCCGAAGTCGCGGTTCGCGAACGGCTCGACGCGCACCGCGTGGTCGAGGATTTCATGATCGCGGCCAACGTCGCGGCGGCCAAAGCGCTGGAGGCCAAGGCCGCGCCCGTCGTCTACCGCATCCACGAGCCGCCGAGCCGCGAGAAGCTGATCGCGCTCAAGGACTATCTCGCGACGATGGATCGCAAGCTGTCGATGGGTCAGGTCATCACGCCCGGCCTTTTCAACCGCCTGCTGAAGGACGTCGCCGACGATACCGAGAAGGCGCTGGTGATGGAGCAGGTCCTGCGAACCCAGACGCAGGCTTATTACGGACCGAAGAATGCAGGCCACTTCGGCCTCGCGCTCGGATCATACGCGCACTTTACGTCGCCGATCCGCCGTTATTCCGACCTTCTGGTCCACCGTGCGCTGGTCGAAGCATATGGTCTGGAGCAGCCGCGCCCCAAAGACCACTCGATCCCACCGACATCCGGCCTGTCGGACCGCGACCGCGCCTCGCTCGACCGCGTGACCGAGGCAATCAGCCGCACCGAACGCCGCGCGATGGAGGCAGAGCGAGACACTATCGACCGCTATGTCGCGGCGTGGCTTTCGGGACGTGTCGGCGAAGTGTTCGAGACCCGCGTCACTGGCGTCCAAAAATTCGGCCTCTTCGCCACGATCATCGGTTTCGGCGGTGACGGGCTGGTCCCGGTCTCCGTCCTTGGTGACGAGCGGTTTTTCTACGACGAAAAGGCGCAGGTATTGCGTGGGGACCGGACCGGAACCGAGTACCGTTCCGGCGACCGGCTCGAGCTGCGACTTGCAGAAGCGAACCCGCTGACAGGCGCCTTGAAGTTCGAGCCGCCTGAATTCGAAGGGCGTATCGAACCGCGGGGCGGAAGGCCCGAACGGCGAGGCCCCAAGCGGCAGAACAAGACGGGCTACATGAAAGGCAAGCGCGGCAGGCCCGGCAATATCCGGCACCAGAACCGCAAACGCTGACGGCTCAACTCAGCGCGTCGACTTCCTCTTCGGTAAGGCTGCCTGGCACGATCATCAGCGGGCAGGGCAGTTGCCCTGCTCTCGATCCGGCGAAGTGGGCGACGAGCGGGCCCGGTGCCCCCTCTGCCGCTGCGCCGAGGACAAGTGCGGCGATGTTGCCGTGTTCGACAAGGTATTCCTGCACGACTTTCGCGCCGTCGCCGACCTTTACCGAAATCGTCGGCATGCGCCCGCTTTCCTGTAGCAGACTGCCGGCAGCGGCCATGACCAGAACTTCGGCCCGGCTTTTCGCCTCCGATTCGATGGTCGCCTGAACGCCGCCAAAGGCCACGAACTGCTGCTTGGGGACGAGGGCGATGATGTGCACAGTACCGCCGGTCTTCGCTGCGCGCCGAGAGGCGAAGCGAAGCGCAACGCGCGCTTCGGGTGTTTCGTCCATGATCACCAGGTAGACGCGCATCGTGATGGCGGTGGCTCCTCGATTGCCAATGCTGCAGCGATGGATGGTCGAAAGGTTCGCTTTTCGCAAGAAAAAGGCGCGCTGCCTGTCTTGACCGAAAGACCCATGGTGGCTCAGAAGACCAACAAAAGCTCCCTCGCTAAAAAGACAATAAGGAAATCGATGGCAATCCAGCTCAAGATGCCGGCTCTCTCCCCGACGATGGAGGAGGGCACCCTTGCCAAGTGGCTTGTAAAAAAGGGTGACAAGATCGAGCCGGGCGACATCATCGCCGAGATCGAGACCGACAAGGCAACGATGGAATTCGAATCCATCGATGAAGGCGTCGTGGCCGACATCGCGGTCGAGGCTGGCACCGAAGGCGTGAAGGTCGGGACCGTGATTGCCACGCTGGCCGAGGAAGGCGAGGATCCCGATAGCATCGATGCATCGGCTGCTGCACCCGCCCCGGCCCCTGCTCCCGCAGCGTCGGAAGGCTCTGAAAAGATCGCCGCTTCGCCGAGCGCGCGCAAGCTTGCGGAAGAAAAGGGCGTCGACCTTTCATCGGTCACCGGAAGCGGCCCGAACGGCCGGATCGTGAAAGCCGATGTTGAAAATGCCGAAGGTGGCTCGGCAGCACCCGCTCCGGCGGCAACGCCCGCTCCGGCCGCATCAAATGACGGTGATCGTATCGTCGCCTCGCCGTTGGCCAAGCGTATTGCCCAGTCCAAGGGTATCGACCTGTCGACCCTGAAGGGCAGTGGCCCGAACGGCCGTATCGTGAAGGCCGACGTTGAAAACGCGAAGTCCGGCGCGGCCCCTGCCGCCGCCGCACCGCAGGCATCTGCGCCGGCTCCGGCATCGGCGCCTGCTGCTGCACAGGACTTCGGCATCCCGCACACGGCGGAAAAGCTGTCGAGCATGCGCAAGACCATCGCGCGCCGCCTGACGGAATCGAAGCAGCAGGTTCCGCACATCTACCTGACGGTCGATATCCGCCTCGACGCGCTGCTCAAGCTGCGCGCGGAGTTGAACGACAGCCTCGCCAGCAGCGGCGTGAAGCTTTCGGTAAACGATCTGCTGATCAAGGCGCTGGCCAAATCGTTGATGGCGGTCCCGTCTTGCAATGTGCAGTTCGCGGGCGATCAGCTTCTCAGCTTCAGCCGCGCGGACATTTCCGTCGCCGTTTCGATCCCGGCAGGTCTTATCACTCCGATCATCGTCGATGCGGGTGACAAGACTGTCTCGAAGATTTCGACCGAGATGAAGGACCTTGCCGGTCGCGCCCGCGACGGCAAGCTGCAGCCGCACGAATTCCAGGGCGGCACGGCCAGCCTGTCGAACATGGGCATGTACGGCATCAAGCAGTTCGAGGCGGTCATCAATCCGCCGCAGGGCATGATCATGGCCATCGGCGCGGGCGAGAAGCGCCCTTATGTCGTCGACGACAGCCTGCAGATTGCCTCGGTCATGTCGGCCACCGGCAGCTTTGATCACCGCGCCATCGATGGCGCTGACGGTGCGCAGCTGATGCAGGTGTTCAAGGACCTGATCGAAAAGCCGATGGGGCTGCTGGCCTGATGAGCGGCGGGATGGGGGAACCCGTCATCCGCGTCACTGCGATGCCTGCCGACACGAACCCCTATGGCGGGGTGTTCGGAGGCTGGCTGATGAGCCAGATGGCGTTGGGGGCAGGCTCTACAGCCTCGCGCTATGCCAATGGCACGGCGGTGGTCATCGGGGCGACGGATTTTCGCTTTCCCGGCGCGATGGACGTTGGCGACGAGCTTTCGATCTACACGACCATCGCGAAGGAGGGGAATACCTCCCTTAATATCGAGGTGCGCGGCATCGCGCGCGAACGTAACACGGAAGCGACGAAGGAAGTGTGCAGCGGCACCTTCACATTCGTGGTGATTGACGAAACAGGGCGCCCGCGCGCGGTCAAGGACCGTCCGGCGCTAATGACTGGGCAGGAGCTTTGAAAGATGTCGGCAAGCTATGACGTGATCGTCCTTGGTTCGGGACCCGGCGGCTATGTCGCGGCCATCCGGGCTTCGCAACTGGGCCTCAAGACCGCGATTGTTGAGCGTGAACTGCTCGGCGGGATCTGCCTCAACTGGGGCTGCATCCCGACGAAGACACTGCTGCGTTCGGCAGAGATCAAGCATTTCGCGGAACACGCGGGCGACTACGGCCTGAAGATCGCGGGCAAGATCGAGGCAGACCTCGACGCCGTCGTGAAGCGCAGCCGCGGCGTCGCCTCGCAGCTCAACAAGGGTGTCACGCACCTGATGAAGAAGAACAAGGTCACGGTGCACATGGGTGAGGGGACGCTGAAGTCGCCCACCAGCATCGAGGTCAAGGGCAAGGACGGCACCGAGACGATCAGTGCCAAGCACGTCATCGTCGCCACCGGCGCGCGGGCCCGCGAACTTCCCTTTGCCAAGGCCGACGGGGACAAGATCTGGACTTATCGCCACGCGATGACGCCCAAGGAAATGCCGACCAAGCTGCTCGTCATGGGTTCGGGCGCGATCGGTATCGAGTTCGCCAGCTTCTACAACGACATGGGTGCGGACGTGACCGTGGTCGAAATGCTGGACCGCATCGTTCCGGTCGAGGACAAGGACGTTTCGGCCTTCCTCGAAAAGGCACTGACCAAGCAGGGCATGACGATCATGACCGGCGCGGGCGTCGAGGCGATCGACGCAGGCGCCAAGGGCGTGAAGGCCAAGATCAAGGGCAAGGACGGCAAGGTCGCCGAGCACGAGTTCAGCCATGTGATCTCCGCCGTCGGCATCGTCCCGAACACCGAGAACATCGGCCTTGAAAGCATCGGCGCGAAAATGGACCGTGGTTTCATCCAGATCGACGATCTGGGCCGCACCGGTGTCAAGGGCCTCTGGGCTATCGGCGACTGCACCCCCGGACCGTGGCTGGCCCACAAGGCAAGCCACGAGGGCGTGACCGCTGCCGAAGCCATCGCGCAGGAACTGGGCAACAAGGACGTCCACCCGCACGGTCTTGATCGCAACAACATCCCGGGCTGCACTTACTGCCACCCGCAGATCGCCAGCGTCGGCATGACCGAAGAAAAGGCCAAGGAAGCCGGTTTCGAAGTGAAGGCGGGCACGTTCCCCTTCATCGGCAACGGCAAGGCTATCGCGCTGGGTGAACCCGAAGGCTTCGTGAAGACCGTGTTCGACGCCAAGACCGGCGAACTGCTGGGCGCGCACATGATCGGCGCGGAAGTGACCGAGATGATCCAGGGCTACGTCGTTGGCAAGACGCTTGAAACGACGGAAGCGGAGCTGATGCAGACCGTCTTCCCGCACCCGACTATCAGCGAGTCGATGCACGAAAGTGTGCTCGCCGCATATGGTCGCGCGATCCATATCTGACGTGTAAAATCCGCCTGCCGCATGGCCGGATCGCTCCGGCGCGGCGGGCGGAACCCAAAGGCTCTTTCCGTGGTATAGTCCTCACAAGGGACAGATGGAGAGAGCCGATGGAATTCGAAATTCTCGATCACGAAACGCTCCCCAATCATGGCGAGCGTTCGGCTTTTTCGCAGCTTGAACGAAAGCGGACGACCAGCCAACGCACGCGCGAGGCAAAGCCCGGTCGCAAGATGGGCGTGCCTGCCACCGAGGAACATCCGGTCGCACCGTCCTGAGAGGCTTGTCCGCCCAAGCGTGAGCGGCTAGCGCCGCGCCATGGGACAAGACACGACCGCATCTGAAACCACACAGGCCGCAGCTGACAAGGCATTTCCCGAAGCGATTCCGCACAGCCTTGCGGAGGATGTCTATGGCCTCGTGACGGGTTCGACCCTGTTCGCGATTGGCCTTACGCTGATGAAGGCAAGCGGGATTGTGACGGCAGGGATGGGCGGTCTGGCTCTTTTGGCGTCGTACCTCAGCCCGCTAACCGTCGATCAGGCGTTCTGGCTTTTCAATATGCCGTTCTTTGTTTTGGCGTGGAGTGCGCTGGGAAAGAACTATTTCATCAAGTCGGTCGTTGCCGTGGGTCTCGTATCGATAATCACGGCCATCACTCGATTCTCGATGGAGATCGGTTCAATTCACCCTGCTTTCGGCGCATTGGCGGGCGGGACGGCAGCAGGTGCAGGTATCCTAGCCATTTTGCGACACAAGGCCGGCGTGGGCGGCGTGACGATCTTGTCGATCTGGCTGGAAAAGAAGTTTGGTTGGAGCGTCGGCTGGATGAGCTTCGTGCTCGACGCCATAATCATTCTTTCGGCGATTCTGATGATCCCCTCGGAATTGGCCCTTTACTCGGTGCTCAGCGTTGCGGCGGTCAGCGGCATTCTCATCGCCTATCACAAGCCAGGGCGTTACACCGGCTACTGACCGCACGCATCACGGGGTTTAGCGAACAGGTTCGATCCGCGTAGTCACGGCACCATCATCGGTCCGCACCGGACCGCGCGTGTCGTTGACGTCATCATGGGCACGGGTCGCTCCGCCGACGTCGACATCGGCCACCAGTTTGTCGAACAGCGCCTCGTAATGGATCATCGCCTGGCGCAGGTCTTCGGTAGATGCCTCGCCGCGCGACTGGCGTTCGGCGATTTCGTGGCCCGCGAGATAGTGGCGCGCTTCGTCTGCATGAGTAACAGTCAGATCTTCGTGCCGGCGATCGAAATCGGCCATAGGAAAGCCCTTGGTCTTCATAGTGCGGGCCAGAAGGCGATCGGCGTGAAGCACGGCTTCTGGCGGGCTTTCAACGAAAACAGCCTTCACGTCGTGCCATTCAGCGGCGAACTTGTCGCGCTCTTCCACGGTTAGGGGGCGGATATCGAGTGAATTGACGCGCTTCTCGCGCTCTTCCAGCGCAGCCTCGGCCTTGCCGGTGTTGCCGATGTCGTCGACCGTGCGATCGTATTCGTCGCCGAACTTGTCGCGAAGGTGGGCAGTGCGCTTGCGCGCGGCGAGGTACCAGACCAGCAGGCCTGCGATCACGAAGACCGCCAGCAAGATCCAGACTATCGGGTTTACGGATTCCACGGCATTTCTCCTCAGCAGAGCCCCCACCGCCTGTTGCAAGTTCGAACGGCTGTCCGATCAAGTCGTTCCGAAACTGTCCGATACCGGGACGCCCAACCTCCGGTTATGGTTACCGAAATTGTAACCATCTCGCAGACCCGGCATCAAAGGGGGGTATTCAGCAATCTTGTGACTTCGGGGGAATGTCATGCAGTGTCGCCAGGAACAGCGCCGTAATCTCAATGCACCGTGCCGTATTCGTACTGGCCCGGGTCTCGCTCGCAGTGCCACGATTAAGGATCTGTCTTCGGACGGGTGCTCGCTGGAACCGACGCGCATTCCGCTGCGCCGTGCTGATATCGTTGAGCTGAATATCGGCGAGGGGTCGCCGATCAGGGCCGAAGTGTGCTGGATGCGCTCTGGGGAAGGGATTGGTCTCCGCTTTCTCCGCGCGCTTCAGCCGCAGGTTCTGGACCAACTGACCCGCAAGGCTCGCGACGCCTCAATCATGGGTGTTGCACCGCGCGAACCGATCCGGTTCGAGCAGACGGCCCTTCGCCCGGTCTGTTGAGGGAGAAGGCAGTAGAGCGGCGACTTGGGGAATGCCGCTCGCTGTCTTCATCAAAACTGGGAAGCGTAAAACGGCGTCGGCACATATGTGCCAGCGCCGTTTTTCTGTCGTAGTCGCTTAACCGGGCCTGGCCGGATCAAGGTCGGCAGGTTCGCCATCAGGACCTTCAATCTTTCGGCTGCGCTGGAGCTGCTTTGCGATAAGCGAGCAAAGAGCCGCCCAGATCGCGCCTACGGACCAGCCAGCCAGAACGTCCGTAGGCCAGTGCACGCCCAGATAAACGCGCGTCGTACCGATCAGCAGGGCAAGAGCGATCGCGATCATGATTAGGTAAATCTGGATCAGGCGCTTGTCTTCGGCCCGCGCCAGCAGGACGGCAAGTGTCAGATAGACGATCGAAGAGTTCATCGCATGGCCGCTGGGAAAGCTTGCCGATGTCACATCGACAAGATGCGGCACGATTTCCGGGCGCGAACGGGAAAACAGGCTTTTGATGCCCGCACTCAGGATTGCACCTCCTGCGATCGACAGAACCACGAAACCCGCTGTCGCTCGTTTGCGCGATGCCAGAAGGTATCCCACGGCCAAAACCGTGATCAGGGTGAGGACCGCCACTCCGCCAAGCGCGGTAAAGTCGATCATGGCGGTCTTCAGCGAGGATGGTCCGATCGGCACTGCGGGATCGGCCGCCGTACGTAAGGTTTGCAAGACCTGCTTGTCGAAAGCAGATGTGTCGCCCTCAACGACCTCAGATGCCAGTTGAACGAAACCGAACAGCGCCGCGGCCACTGCCAGAAAGCCTATCAGGATGAAACTGTCCTGACGGTGTGGCTCGAAAAGGGTCGCGATCCATCGATTGTCGAGCAGCCGCTTCATCATGTGAGGGGCCTGGAGGTGCTTTGTATTAAAGGGGTCACTAGACCGGAACACGCTCGATAGCGATCGGTGCCAAGCTTTTTGCGGTTTTGTCGAACCCATCTAGTCAGCATGAAAAAAGGCCAGCCGCATGACACGGCCGGCCCTTTCCGCAGGTTTCAACACGATCTTACTTGGCGAAGACCGGGAAATCGCTCGCGTCCCCATAGTCCTTGATCTTTTCCATGGATTTGAGACTTTCCATGTCGTCCTCGGAGATATCGAAGTCGACTTCCGCGTTCGAACGGATGTGATCGATGTTCCCGGACTTGGGCAGGGGCAACAGGCCAAGCTGGAGGCAATAGCGGATGCAAAGCTGCGGCACCGAAACGCCGTACTTTTCTGCGATCGCGCTGATCTCCTCGTTGTCCAAAACCTTGCCATGGGCCACCGGCGAATAGGCTTCGACGAGAATGCCGTTGGCCTGTGCGTATTCGATCAGATCGAACGGCGTGTTACTGACATGCGCGAGTACCTGATTGACCATCGGCTTGATCTTGGCGTTTTCAATCAGGTTCTCGAGGTCGGGCTTTTCGAAGTTCGATACGCCGATTGCCTTCAGCTTACCGGCTTCGAGCGCTTCTTCCAACGCGCTCCATGCGGCGAGGTTGCCTTCGAAGTAATGCCCGCCATTGCGGAAGTCGGCCCAGGGCTGGGGGCTATGGATGATCAGCATGTCAATGTAGTCGAGGCCCATCGTTTCAAGCGACTCTTCGATCGCCGCTTTCGCGCCGTCGTGGTCCTTGATCTCGGCATGAAGCTTGGTCGTGACGAACAGTTCATCGCGCGCCACGCCAGATGTGCGCACGCCTTCGCCTACACCGCGTTCGTTGCCATAGGCCTGTGCGGTATCGATATGACGATAGCCTGCCTTTATGGCATCGCGCACAACTTCGGCAACGTCGCCGTCGTCGATCATCCAGGTGCCGAGGCCGAGCCGCGGGATCATGGTTCCGTTGGCGAGTGTGTAATTTTCTTCAAGTACCATTGTTTAAATCTCCTGTTTTGGTGTGGCCGTGCGAACTCGCACTATGGCGGCGCACGGCAGTCCACCTTCCTATGCGTTCAATATAAGTTCGAAGGGCGGTTTCGATTAGCCCGGATCTGCTGGATGCGGTGTTGAGCTTGGCTCAATCATGAGTTCGGTCGTCCGACTTGGGACTTCGCGGAAGCAGGAAGATCAGAAAGGCGCCTAAACAGGACAGGCCGGCGGTCGCGATGACGGCGGCATCCCATGCGGCAGATCGTGAAATCCAGCTGTCACCTCCGGAACCTGCCATCAGGAGTGCCGCGATGGTCAGTCCTACGGCCGAGCCGAGGTAGCGGGCGGAATTGTTGGCTCCGCTACCCATCGCCGACCTGTCGTGCGGCACGCTGGCAATCGCCTGTTGGCCAAGCGCCACGTTGAGAAGTCCATTGGCAGCGCCCGCGATCATCATGCCGATAAGGATCCTGATCATTGCCGTGTCCGCGGCAAGCAGGCCGGTCATCAACTGGCCGATCGCACAGACCACAAGACCGCCGATCATCATTGCCTGCGCAGAGGCACTGGCGAGGATGCGGTTCGCCACGAAAGGCGTAATCGCACTCGTGGCTGACCACGCCAGCAGATAAAACGCGCCGGTCACGGGTGGCACGTCGTAAAGGCGTTGCAGCATCGAGGGGGTCAACGACATCAGGGCCAGAACCCCGCAACCGGAGAAGAAAGCGCCAAGAGTGGCCCCTGTGAAATCCGGTCTTCTGAAGAGCGACAGATCCAGCATGGGCCGTTCCTGCCGATGCTCGATCCATATGAAGGCCAGTAGGAAGGCTATCGCAGCAACGAACAGCGCCACGAGAGCCGCGGACAGGCCGCTACTCCGCAAGATGGTCAGGCCAGTGAGCAGGGCCGCCATACCCGCGCCGAGTGTCACCGTTCCGCCTACGTCGATCGGGCGTGGTTGATTAGCTTTCGACTCTTTCAAAACCGCTCTGCCCGCAAAGGCTAGCGCCAGCGCCAAGATCCCCTCAATGACGTAAGCGGCATGCCAGTCGGAAAGGCGTTCGGCAAAGGCGGCAATTATCGGGCCAATCGCGACACCTGTGCCAAGGGCGATGGCCCAGATCGAAGTCGCCCTCGCGCGGCGAGGCCCCTGCGGGAAAGCCTGGGCGATAAGACCGAGCCCGCACGCCATGACGGCTGCACCGCCAAGGCCCTGTACGATGCGCAGAACGATGAGCACAGGCGCGCTGTTCGCGATCATGGAAGCGACAAGTGCAGCTCCCATCACGGCAAGGCCGGCGTTGAAAACGCGCTTGCGACCATGAGCATCAGCCAATGCGCCGCCGGGAAGCAATCCGACGGCGCACCCAAGCGGCATTGCGCTTAAAATCCACGCTTCCCCGCCGATACCGGCACCAATCGCCGCGCTGGTCGAAGCCAGCGTCGTCAGCGGGAGCGTGAAAACGGCCAGGACGAGGCCAGTCGCGATCGCGATGATCGACAGCGTTGCCGTATCATCGGCCTGATCGCGGACTGACATCGCGACTGGCTCAGTCTTCCAGATCGCCGATCGCGTTTGCGCCGGAAAATGCCTTCGGCCAACCTGCGTAGAACGCCATGTGACCCATGACTTCACCCAGCTCGTCACGCGTAAGCCCGTTCTGGATGCCGCGCTGAAGGTGGAAGCCGAGCTGGTCAGCATTGCCGTTCGCGGTCAGGGCGACAACTGTTGCAAGGCTACGGTCGCGTGCGGAAAGGTCGCCTCGGCGCCATAGATCCTGGAAAAGGACGCCATTGGTGTACTTGGCCAGTGCGGGCGAGATGGGGCCCATGCTCTGCTCGACGCCTTGCGCACGTTGATCGTCGTCACTCGGCAGCGCGACGCGCTCGGTCTCGATCGTCTGAAGTTCGGACGCATCGATGCCGCGTTCTGCGAAGACTTCGTCCGCAACCGCGATCGAACCGACCGCGTTGGGCCAGCCGGTATAGAACGCCAGATGCGTAATGATGCCCGCGATTTCTACTGGGGTGACACCATAGTCGAGGCCGCGGTTGATGTGGCTGCGAAGCGGATCGGTTTTGCCGAGAGCCACGAGCGTCGTAATCGTCACAAAGCTACGGTCGCGAAGGGAGAGTTCTTCCCGCTGCCAGACATCGCCGAACAGCGTGTTCTTCGTATAGTCCGCAAGCGCAGGGGCAGAGCGTTGCATCGATTCCGGCGGTGTCACTTCGACGACTTGCGCGCTGGCCGGCGTGGACGTCGCGGCGGCAGCAGCGGCGGCGATCGAGAGGTACTTCATAAAATTTCTCCGTTGGCTTTCATGGATCCAACGTCCGACAGCCGCGAATGGATGCGTTTGTACCGATGAATACTTCACAATGCGAAGATGCGGTCAGCTCATCCACCGGCGGCCTCAGGCAAGAGGGCCGTAACCCGGACGCTTGTAAAGTTCACTTTCGTGGGCGGTAATGTCCTGCTCGTACACATCAGTCATCCAGCGAGACGGGGCGACATCTTGGATCGCGATCGATACGCTTTCCGGGCCATAGCCGAGGACGTCCTGCATGACCTCGCCAATGCGGTCGGCCAGCTCCTGCTTTGCCGCCCGATCGCGGCCAGCATACATTTTCACGGTAACATGGGGCATTGCCTGTCTCCTGATCCATCCGGGGCGGACCTGCGACTGTGACGGACAATACGAGGGAGTCTCGCCACCATTCGCTCGCGCCAATAGCGAGAAGGTAGGCTATGCAACTGGCTGCGGTTAGTGGCTGATCACCGCATGACGTGATGAAGATCATTCACCACGCGCATCACCCCATGGGCTTCATTTCCTTGATCAGATCGATCAGCAGGCGCAGGCCCGTCGGCACCAGGCGGCGGCTTGGATAATAGATCTGGAAACCATTGCTGGTGCAGGAAAAGTCAGACAGCACCTGCTTCAACCGACCGGATTCAAGATGTTCCGCAAAGATGGGTTCGAGGCCGTAGATCAGTCCTCCGCCCAAAAGGGCCGTAGCGATCATCGGGCGGGTTTCGTCCATCGTGATCTGCCCCGGAACGGCGACGTCGAAATTCCCGTCAGGCCCACAGAATTCCCAGCGATAGATCTGGTCGTTGCCCAATCTGACGCCAAGGCAGCGATGATCCTTCAGCTCTGATGGATGATTGGGGGTGCCGAAGCGTTCGAAATAGGATGGCGCACCGGCAACGACCCAGCGCACTCTTGGAGAGAGGTTCTGGGCGATCATGTCTTCCGGCACGGTGCCGCCAAACCTGATACCTGCGTCAAAGCCGGAGGCGACGACATCGACAAGCTTGTTGCTTGAGACGATATCGATCTCGACCTCGGGATAGCGGTCCATGAATTCGGGCATGACCGGCGCGATCAGCAGCGCTGCGGCATCGCCGGCCACGTTGATCCTGATCCGCCCCATCGGACTGTCGCGAAAGCGGTTCAGGGCATCGCGAGCATCGTCAATCCTGGCAAAGGGTTCGGCAATCGCGTCGCAAAGCTCTTGTCCGGCCGCAGTCAGTGTGACGCTGCGATTGGTGCGGTTCAGAAGCCTGACGCCCAGCCGGGATTCAAGACCGCGCAACGAATGGCTTAGCGCCGAGGGGCTGACGCCAAGCTCAGTCGCTGCGCGGCGGAAACTGCCGTGACGGGTGATCGCCAGAAAATAACTGAAATCGGCGATATCTGTGCGGTTGGCGCTCATACCTTGGTAATTGGGCCATTAGCCCCGTCGCGGCAATGCTGACAAAGACCTATTTTTTAGCCGGGGTACTGATCGTCGGTTACCGGTTCGAGCCAATCGACGGCCGTGCCATTCAGCGTTTCCGTGATCGCCAGGTGCGACATCGCAGCCGTGCCGTTGGCGCCGTGCCAATGCTTGATGCCGGGCGCGGCGTAGACGACGTCGCCTGCGCAGATGCGCTGAACCGGTCCACCCTCAACCTGCGTCAGGCCGCAACCATCGGTCACGAAAAGTGTCTGACCGGCGGGATGCGTATGCCAATTGCTGCGGGCACCCGGTTCGAAAGTGACAAGAGCGGTACCTGCCTGTCCGGGCTGTGTTGCCGAAGACAGGCTGCGAACATGGCTGGTGCCGGTAAAATATTCGGCCGGGCCTGTCTTGACTTCGACTTCGGCCTGATTGGTCACCGGCTGGCTCGGACCGTCGTCGTTCGTGGTCTGCGCCGATGCCGAAGTGGCAAGGCCAGCAGCCAGGGCGATATAAAGAAGCTTTCGCATTGGAATTCCCGTTTGAGGACGCGGAGGCGATGCCGGGGGAGGCACCTTTGCGCCGGATTATCCCGATATTAATGCTCGGGATTGGATTTGGTTCGATGAGCTGCGCTCATTACTGCGTGCAGGCACTGTTGGCCTGTCTTCGCCGGGGCGCGGAGCCATATCGGAGGGGTGTAAAAGCCAGAAAGGATAGATCCATGAGTGATCAGGACATCAGCAAGCAGGACATGGTCGTGATGCGCAATGGTAGCGCCGAAGCGATCAAGGGGCCTGCCGAATACTTCACCGGCACCGTGCGCCTCGACCGCAATTTTTCTCCTCCCGAGCCGGGGAGGGCAGGTTTCGCCATCGTCAACTTCGAACCTGGCGCGCGATCGAACTGGCACACCCATCCGCTGGGTCAGATCCTTGTCGTGACGCAGGGAGTTGGCTGGACCCAGTGCGAAGGTGGCCCCAAGACTGAAATTCGCGCGGGGGATGCGGTCTGGTGCAATTGCGGCAGGCGGCATTGGCATGGCGCAACCGACACAACCTACATGCAGCATCTCGCCATTACGGAGGCGCTCGACGGTTCGGTGGTCGAGTGGATGGAGCCCGTGACGGACGAGGTATACCTGGCCGGTCCGGTCAAGAAGGACTGATCCGGAACGAAATCCGCCGCCCGCTCCGGAATGGAGGGGCGGCGGTTCCCCGGCTGGGGGGAGGACCGGGGAAGGGGGAAATCAGGTCAATTGGCGGTAAAGGCACCGTCGACAGCAAGAGCCGCGCCTGTAACGAAACTGGCTCCGTCGCTGCAAAGCCACATCACGGCCTGCGCGATCTCTTCGGGCTGTCCAAGCCGGCCGATCGCCTGCATCTGCATGAACTCGTCCATGGCTTCGGGCTGCTCGTCGAGCATCTTCTGGACCATCGGGGTCTGGATCGTGCCGGGGCAGACGGCGTTCACGCGAATGCCCTGAGCGGCATAGTCCATGGCTGCGCTCTTGGTGAGGCCGAGCACGCCGTGCTTGGTTCCGTAATAGATGCCCAGCGCCTTACCGCCGACCAGTCCGCCCACGGAAGAGCAGTTGACGATTGCGCCCGAACCCTTTTCGCGCATGACCCGCAGTTCGTGGCGCATGCAAGACCACACACCGCGCTGGTTGATGCCGGTGACCCGCTCGAATTCCTCCGGTGTCTGATCGGCCATTTCGGCTGGCACAGGCGGAACACCGGCATTGTTGTAGGCGTAGTCCAGCGTGCCGAAAGTCTGGACGGTACGGTCGATCATTTCGCCAACCGCGGCATCGTCTGCAACGTCGCATACGACAGACAGGACACGCGCGCCGTCAGCTTCCAGTTCCTTGGCGATGGCAGCCAAGCTGTCCTCGTCAACATCGGAAACGACGACAGCGGCACCGGCTTTGGCAAACGCCCTTGCGGCAGAGGCGCCCATGCCCTTGCTGGCTCCTGTCACCAGAGCGACTTTGTCCGAAAAATCATAAGTTACATTCATTCGTGAGATTCCTTCGTCAAATATCTGATATTAATGGAATCAAGCTGCATCTGCGGCTTGCCAAAGCTTGTCGTGGAAGAGCGGGATGGTCGCTTCGGGCATGTAGGAAGAGACGGTGTTGACGGCATCGAAATGCATCGCCCGTCGGTCCGCGCTCGAATAGGCTGGCCATTGCGGCAGTCCCGGGGCAGCCGGGGTGCCAGACTTGGCGAACGCCACCCACGCTTCGGAAACACTCTTGCCAAGAAGAGCCGCTTCGCTTCCGCCCCCGGTCATCACAACACCTGCCGGGGTGGAGACATTGTCGAATACGAAGGGAATCTCGATGGTGTGAGGCGAGAAGAGTTTCCCGCCTTCGATCGGCGTTTCCCATTCGAACCGATAACCATAGGTATCGGCACCGCCGGCTTGCGAATACGTGTCCAGGATCTCGGTGCTGATCGTGCCCATCATGTAATCGGACAGAATTCGGAACCAGACTTTCGATGGGGTCTCGTCTGCGTATTCCGTTCGATAGGTTGCGAGGACGAGGTCGCTATCCTGTTCGAACAGCCCAGCCACGCGCTGCTCCAGTCCGGCCGCGTCGAGGGAATAGGCGGCATCGTCCTGCAGCATGAAAAGGGACATTTCCGTCGCGTTGTGGCCGACCATCAACGGCACGCCGATACTGGTCGCAGCGGCATCCGGCTCGAACACGTGGCGCGGCAGAAAGCCGTCTTCGAGCACTGGCCAGAACCCACTGGGGAAGCCGGGTGTGCCCATCGACATGGGGGAATTGCCCATGACGGCGGCCTCGGCCTCGAGTAGCTGCTCAAAACTGATTTCGTTCAGTTTCTCGGCGTTGGCGGCAGTGATGCCCAAGGCGTCGAGCACCTTTCTTGCGACCTCGTCTGCCTGTTCGTGACTGGCAAAACGGGTCAGGGGGCCACTTTGAACGATGGCGCGATGGAACAGACCCTGCGCGGGTAGCGTGCCCAGCAGCGTGTTCACTTTCCAGCCGCCACCGGACTCTCCGAAGATGGTGACCAGATCGGGATTGCCGCCAAAGGCAGAGATGTTGTCCCGAACCCATTCCAGCGCCGCGACCATGTCGCGGATCGACAGGTTCGCGGAATCCGCGAATGCACCACCAAGGACACGCGAAAAGTCGGTCAGGCCTGAAGCGCCCAGTCGGTGATTTATGGTGACAACGACTACGTCGCCTCGCGAAGCAAGGTTTTGCCCATCGTAAATGGCGCAAGACCCGCTTCCGCTGGTCCATCCGCCACCGTGAAGCCAGACCATGACAGGAAGCGTGTCGTCGGCATTTTCCGGTGCCCAGACATTGAGGGCCAGACAGTCGTCGCCGGGCTCAACATATGCGGGCGGATCGAACGCGGGCGTGACGGGAGAGCCGCCTGTGGGATCGGCAGCCTGCTGGGGCGAGTTGTCGGCATAACGGGTCGCATCGCGGACGCCGCTCCACGCGATGACCGGTTGCGGCGGGGCAAAGCGGTTCCGGCCCGAGATGCTCTGCGCATAGGGAATGCCCAAAAACCGATGGACCCCGCCCAAGCGCTCACCACGCAGGATGCCCTTGGCGGTTGCGACCTCAGGCGAGGAAGACGAAGCGATTGCGCCACCCGTGGTGGTGCAGGCCGCAGTCAACGTTGCGGCACCTGCAGCCAAGAGGGTTCGGCGAGCCATGTCCGGTCCGCCGCTCGAAAGCTTCGCCATCGTCAAAACTCCTTCACCTGGGGTCGTGTGGGCAGCGGTTAGAAGAAAGCGCCGTTGTCGACGGTGATCACCTGGCCCTGAACGGCCTTGCCCATCTCGCTTGCGAGATAGAGCGCGGCGTAAGCCTGATCGCGCGGCTCGGTCATCGGGAGGGTCGTGTTCGTGTACTTGTCAGAGAATTCGAGCATGACGTCTCCGCCTTCCTGCTCACCATTGGCCCAAGCTGCGGCCGCGTCCGTATCCGTAACGCCCGGTGCAATCGCGTTGCAGCGGATATTCGTGCCCGAAAGGCGGATCGCGATATTGCGGGTCATGATGTTCACGCCGCCCTTGGTGGACGTATAGGCGACGCCGCAGATCGGCAGTTCGCCGTTCACCGAGGAGATGTTGATGATGCGTCCATCGCCGCGCGGCATGAAGTGGCGCACTGCTTCACGGCAGTACCGGAAGACGCCGGTGAGGTTCAGTTCCATCACCTTGGCCCAGTGATCGTCCTCGCACTCTTCAACGGCGACCATGTCGCCGGTGCCGGCATTGTTCACCATGATATCGACCTGGCCATAGGCTTCGATGGTTTCCTTGAAGACACGGGCGGGCGCTTCGGGATCGCTGGAGTCCGCGATGACGCCCAACGCCGTTCCGCCGGCGTCGACAATCGCCTTCACCGCCTCGTCCAGCTGGTCCTGGTGACGAGCGGTCAGCACGACATTTGCGCCTTCTTCCGCATAGAGTTCGGCTATGGCCCGGCCGATGCCCTTGCTGGCTCCGGTTACGATTGCGGTCTTGCCCTTGAGCATGTCCTGCATGAGATTTCTCCTCGTGATTGTCTGCGGCTGAAACTGCGCCACGTTCACGAAGAGATGTCGGCTTTCATGCGGTGATCGAAAACCACCGCGGCGCTCAATGGGATGTTGAGAGAACTTCACCCCGTTTCCGGGAACCGCGCCGATCCGGGCCGCGATCAAGCCAGCAGCTCGATTGGGAGGATGTGCGATAAAAGGGGGAGTGTTGGCGGACAGGGTGGCCATATAACCATTTCGTCATAACTGACTGTAAACACGGAATAACCGATCATTAAGACGGGGTTATATTCCTATCGGTCCCTCTCTGTGTCCACCTTTCCGTTCCGGCTTGTGACGCACTCCGGCGAACGATAGAATATTTACACTCTCTCGATGATTTGTCGTTAGAGGGGACCAGAGCGCCGCAATGCGAAAAGAACTGATCTTCAAGATCGACGGCCAATATAGGCCGGACACGATCCCGCTTGAGCGGCTGGGCGATTACCTGTCGGAACTCGGCAAGATGCTCGGCGAGAAAGCGAATGTGCATTTCGAGGCGGTGGCCGCTGGCTCGACTATCGTCCATGCGTTCGTCGACGAGGTCGCGGAACCGAAGGTTCGTAGGCGTGTCAAACTGCTGGCCGCTGGGGAGGCCCCGAGCGCCGCCCAATCGGCATATGCAAGGTTGGACGGAATGCTTCGCGACGATAATTCGACAGGTTATCTCGTCAGCGGAACCGACAACGTCATTCGGGTGGATTTTCCCGGCCGGAATCGGCCGGACGATCTTGTGTATGGCCCGATAAAGCAGATCGGTACCTTGGATGGCGTGGTTTTCCGAGTGGAAGGGCGCGACGCAACGGTGCACGTCGGGGTGATGGATGGCCAATCGACATATGCGCTTGAGGCTCCGGCTGGCCTAGGTCACGATCTCGCGATGCTATTTAGGTCGGGCCCAATTCGCTTTCGTGGCGAGGGAACATGGTACCGTTTGGCGACTGGGGAATGGGACCTGAGGAAATTCAAGATCGAGGGATTCGAGCGATTGGATGACGCGCCGGTGAGTGCGGCCATAGACCGGCTTCGAGAGATTGGCCTTGGCGGTTGGGGGAAATCTATCGATCCCATTGCCGATCTCGCCGCTGAAAGAGATGATCGGGAAAGCGAGCATTGATCGTCACCGTCGACTCGGCAGTCCTTCTGCATTTGATTGATCCTACCATTCCGGCGCGGGCTGGCCCGGATGGCATCGTTCCGGATCGATGCAGCGACCGAATCAACCACTTTATCGATCAACTCTCTAAACAGGGTGGACGTGTCATCGTGCCGACGCCTGTGTTGGCCGAATTGCTTGTCAAAGCGGATCACGCTGGGCCGGACTGGCTCAATACTTTCAAGGGCAGGAAAGCTATTCAGGTTGCAGACTTTGATGAGCGAGCAGCCATTGAATGTGCCGCTTTAGCTCGCGCTCGATCCCAGAGAAGCCGGACAGGTACTAGAGCGAAGGCGAAATTTGACGAACAGATCGTCGCAATTGCGCAAGTTCATCGCTCCGAGATCATTCTGTCCGATGATGGCGACATCGAAAAACTGGCACCGAAGAACATGAAGGTACGAGGTGTCAGCAGTCTCGAATTGCCGCCGCAAGCTGCACAATCAGAACTATTCGACGACGAAGCCTAGGAATTCACGGGTCCTACCCCCTCGATCCGTACCCCCTAAGCGGGGTGGGACCGCTTTTTTTCGGTCACTGTTGCGTCTCTTGCGTCAGGATAGTTCGAAGTATCAGTGCTTTAGACCATCCCGCCCAATACGCGGGGATGAGGCGAGGCCGTGGTTCCAGACACACCGATTAAGCCGATTGTCGTCCTACCTGCCTGATTGCGAACCAGTGGGGCGTAGAAGGTCAAATCGCTAGGCCTAACGTGGATCGGCGCGACTCGCTTGTTCAGCATATCAATTTCGCTTACGTCCAAGTGAACGCCTGACCAATAGCCGATCTCGGCCATGTCACCACGGAAACCATCAGTCCAAAACGATGCGTAGGGATCACCTAACCGGAGGTTCGTCTGCGTTGTCCAGTTTGCCGACGAATTCCCGCTTCCCGCCAAAGACCCGTCAACGTAAATGCGATTTGTTCCACCGCTGGCAACGTCAACTTGTACGACAACGCTATGCCAGTTGCCATCGTCGAAAGTTACGCCGGTGTTGAAGTCAACGCGCAGGGTCGAAGTGCCAGAGTAGGCGATCATCCGCAGCGCATCGGACGCGCCGGGATCCATCATTAGCGCCCACCCGTTGCGGCTGTTGCTGTCCCACTGCTGCGCGATCATTCCCGCCTGCGAATAGGCGTAAGCTGTTGCGCGGATTAGAAGCGCGAACGTAGCTTTCGACGGACCTCCCGATGACAAGGCCGGGAAAACGCTGGTATAGTTGAGGTAGTCGGTTGCTGCGGCAAAATTGGTGGCCATTTATTGCTCCGTCATTCGCGAGTTACGATCGACAATCGGCGCGATTTTCGTCTGAAAATGAGCGACCGAGCGCGAAGCCCGGCCGCTCAAGTGTCTGCGGGCGAAGACGACGAAGCCCGCAGGGAAACTTAGAGTTCAGCCCGCGGCGCGATCTCGAAACTGCGGATCTGACGGACTTTCACCGCCGGGCCCTTGTCGAGTAACGGCCCGAACAACCCGGAAATTTCGGACGGAACTTGCGCGCTGCGGCATTGGGGCAGAAGTGCCCGACTGCCGACGACGCCTTTTGCCGCGATCCGAAGGCATTCCTGTTCCGGCGCTGACTTTCCCAAGCCGTAACTGATGGCATCGATCGCAGCGTACGCATCGACGATCACCTGGGCCGCTTTTGCCGCTTCGGCTGTCAGCGCATTGGTAAGCGGTCCGACGTGCACGGCGAGGCGGGAGCGCGCGGCACCGCGCAGGGCATCGATCTCGGCGTTCTTGTCCTGAATCTTGTGACGCAGTGAGCGAATACCGGCCTGTAGCGCCGCCCGCTCGTCCTGCATCTCGTCGAATGACGGCATCAACCGTGCCGCTTCTGCCACCTCAACATCGGAGAGCAAGGCGTCAGCAACTGCCTGCCCGTCGTGGTGGCGTCGGCCGAATAGGGCTTGCGAAAGCTCCATGCTGCGCGCCTCTGCCTTTGCGATAGCGTCTTCGGCTTTGGCGATGTCCGCTTGCAGGGCTGCAACCTTCGCATTCTCTTCAGAGAAATCGATTTCGGCCCATGCCGCGGCGATCTCGCCGCAAGTCTTTTTCATGTCCATTCTATTCACTCCCTCAATTCATCTTGCCGATGACGCGATCCCAGATTTGCGATGCCGCTTGCTGCTTTTGCGCGGCGTATCCGGCCTGGCGCTCGGCATCCGTCGGGATTGCAGCCAGCCGCGTTGTGATGGTGGCTGCGGACTCTTCGGAGTGCGCCAGCATGTCGGCGGCCATTCGTTCGCGTCCGATCGAGGCCTTGCTCGCGAAGACGTCAGCGACCCTTGACCGCTCGGCGGCGCGTGCGGACTTGCGGGCGCCTTCGACGTCCATCGTCGTCAGTGCATACGTGTCGCTGGATTTCGCCTTGGTGGCCGGCACGGAAACCGTCGGCTTGGCCGTCCCAGCCGCGCCGCGACTATTGGGTGTCGGCGGGTTCTTTTCCTCGCGGAGTGCCGCCAAGCGGTTGCTTAGCGAGAGTCGCAATTCTTCATAGGCCATGATCTGTCCTTTCGTTCAAAAGCTGTATTGGAAATCTCGGTAGTCGAAGGTGCCGTCGCGCGCCGTCCACGCATTCGCTGCAATGTCCCGGCGTAGTCCGATGATGTTGTCGTTCACCGCGCTGAGCCAGTTCGAGAGCGCCTCGGTCTGCGTCTCAACGGCATCCTTCACCCGACCTGCGCTATCGAATGGGCTATCCCGATTGCTGGCGATCGAGGCGACGTTTGCATCACCGTCGATGCGTTCGCGGGTGAGGTTGGTTACCTCTTCGAAGCGGTCGAAATAGGCCTGCGTCGAGCCGAACATTTGCCGCTCGATGTCGAGCAATGAGCGAGCCGCTTCGGCATAAGCGTCGTAGGCCGACGTGTCACCTGCGGCCACGCGCTCGGCAAGGGGCTGGTACTCGGCCAATGCGTTCTGCTGACGCGAACGAAGCGAAAGCCCGTTGTCGCCGATGGTCAGGTCATCCAGGAGCGATTTTAGCGCATCGCTCACTCTTTCGGTGGCTTCCTCGATCGCCTTCGCCCGCTCGATGCCGTAAAGTTCTTCCAACTGCGCGAACTCTTCCGCACTCGCACCGGCCCGGTCAAACAGGTCGATGAGGTCTTCGAATTCCTTGTTCACCTGGTCAAGGGCGTAGCCGACCGGATCTTTGTATTGCTTGAGACGATCGAAGACGCTGCGGAAGTCGAGTACGTCCTGCAATGCGCTGTCGAGATCCTTGCCCTTGCGCAGCAGGCGCTGCTCAGCATCGGAAATTCCTTTGATGGCGCCGTCGGTAATTGCATCGAGAATAGCGAAGCGTGTTGCCGCTTCCTGATCGTCGCCGAAGTTGACCGCACCGTTCTTGATCTTGAGGCTGCTGTCGTCGGTGTTGACGCGATAGTCGCCGCCACGAACGCCGATGCTGGTGTAGAAACTGCCGACGTCGCCGCCGAGTTCGTCCGCGATCCGGTTGAGCGCGTCGAGCACCGTTCCGCCAAGACCCTCGGCGATACCGTATTTGCTCGTCCATGCACCTGCGATGTCCATGTCATCGCCGCCGGTGAGTAGTGCGCGCGCCGTCTTGTTGCTCTTGAACAGGCCGCCGATGAAACCGCCGGCGATAGAGCCGATGATCTGCCCGCCGGGGATGGGCAGGGCCGCCCCGATCGCCCCGCCAATCGCTGCACCGTCATTCGACATGCCGATGCCGAACATATCGGCAAGGCCTGCCAGTTGCGTGCCGAACTGCGCGCCGCCCAGCGCATCGCCGAGCGCGCCCGATACGCCGCTGCCTGCGCCGAATACCTCGTCACTGATCCCTTTCAGGCCGCCGATGACGCCGCCGACCGTACCAGCCTGAATATACCCGGAGAGGGCACCCTTGAGCACACCGGCCATCTGCTGCGTGAAAGCGGTCCCGAAAATGTCGTCCATGCCTTCCAGCAAGGGCGAGACGATCGCGTCGGCCATCTTGTCGGAAATCTGGTTGACCGAGAACTGTTCGATCTCGACCTTATCGCCACGCTCGCCAATCACGACAATTTCGCCATCCGGACCGACACCGGCGCCGTCGGGCATGGGGTTGTCATTTACGGCGGCAAGTGGGTTCGTGGCAGCAAGGATGCGCCCAGCGGCGATCTCAGCCGCCGTTGCCAGGTTGTCGGTTTGCGTCTTCGCGCCGTCGACACCTTCGGCCAGCCGCTTTGTGGCACGGCCGAGCGGCGATCGGTCACGCATCTCGTCTTCGATTGCCTGGAATGCATCGCCGAATAGGCGATCGAACAGCCTCGCGCCTTGCAGGTCCGCCAATGCCTGTTTGATGTCCCCGAAAAAGTCGACGCCCCGGCCCGAAAGCAAATCACGCAGCCCGTCTTTCGCTGTCGTGATGACCGCAAGCTGAGCGTCGAACAGTTCGCGCTGCCGGCGAAGTTCGGCCGTCCGCTGTTCCTCGAACCGGACCATTTCGAGGATTTGTGCGCGCCGGTCATCGGACACGGTGCCGATTTGCTCTTCGAGGCGCAGGACTTCCTGCAGGGCTCGCGCCTCGTCATCCCGTCCGGCCGCGATCAGTTCCTCGATGGCGAGCCTGTCGCGCGATGCCGCTTCGAGATCGCGGAAGGGCCGATCGAGCGCATCCTCGATAGTGTCTTTCGCATCCTGGGCTTGCTCGATCAGGTCTTCGAAACCTGCCGGCCGGCGCTTACCGAGTTCGGCGATGATGCGATCGAGTTCGCGCATCGACTGCGCGGCCTGGTCGATCAGGCGGGGTTGTTCATCAAACCTTTCATTGGTGCGGGCGATGGTTTCGGCCGCGCGTTCGCCGAAGTTTGCCAGCCGCTCCGCCTCACGGGCGGCGCGGTTTGCTGCGGCCGTGCGGGACCTTCCCGAATCCTTGTCCTGTTTTTCGGCTTCCTTTGCGAGGTCGATTTCCCGCTGGCGCTCAGCGTTGAGGCGGGCAAGGGCGCGAGTAAGTTCGACGCCGCTGCGCAATTCGCCGTTGCCGGCCGCATAATCATCTTCGAGCTCGCGTGCCCGTCGGTCGTAGCGGTTATTGATCGCCTTCACCGGATCATTCGCGATTTCGGCACTGCGACGTGCGAGCGGAATCTCCGCCTGTCTCACCACGATATCGGCTTCATCGATACTTTCGCGAAGACGGGCGATGTCCGCCTCGATCGCTTCCCTGCCCGCTAAGAGGTAGGGATCGCGCTGGCCCAGTTCGGGGCTGGCCGAGCGTCGGGTTTGCTCTGCAAGGGCAGCTTCCAGCGCCGCGGCGGCCTGCTGGCGAAGCGAGTTCGCCGTCGCCAATGCCGCGACCTGCCGTTCGCGTTCGGTTTGCAGCGATTCTTCCTGTTCGGCGCGCAGCGTGCGGATTGCTTTTCGCAGGTCTTCGACGGAGCCGATCTGTGCGTCGATCGCGCCGGTTGTTCCGTTCGCGGCGTCTTCGGCATCATTCATGCCAAGAGCGAGGTCGACGAGTGCGCCAGCCGCGAAACCAAGAGCGACGCCCAGTGTGCCGGACAACATCGTCGCAAGGGTGCCGATGCGTGCCGTCGTCGCATTCGAACTGGTAGCGAGACCGGAGAGGGCCCAGCCAAGTTGCGGAATCTGCTGGGCGAATGCCATCGAGGCGCGTTGTCCGGACACAAGCTGCACCGAAATGTCCGCGAACTGCTGGCCGGCCATCGCTGTTGCCTGGCTGACTTGCCGGCTGGATGCGGTCAGGCGGGTGTTGGCACCGATGACGGCGCCTGTCTCGCTTCGGCTGCGGTTTAGCTGCCGTTGGACCTGTTCAACCGCCTCAGCATGGCTGATCGCCGCTGCGGCGGCCTCGCGCTTCTCGCGGGCCAGTGCCTCGGCGGACGCAACGGATTGGCGAGCGCGCTGCGAAAAGTCGCCTTCGGCTTCGGCTGCGGCACGGGTAGCGCGGGCGACTTCCTCGGCGGCGGTGGCAATCGCTTGCTGAGCCGCGGCGGCTTCGCGCAGGTCCTTTGCGCCAAGGTCGAGCGATCCGAACTGGTTGCGCTGAACCGAGAGCGCGCGGCGCACGGTCTGATCGATCTCGCCAAAGGCGCGGTCGAACTGGCGCTGTGCATCTTCGGTTGCGGATCGGACGCCGGACTGGAGCTTGTTGAATACTCCGTTTTCGTCGTAGCGAAGCTGGACGTACGCAGGCAATTGCGTTGGGCCGGGCATGGTCAGGCCTCCCTTTCAGAGAGCTTATGAGAATATCGTTCCAGAGAAGCGGCTAAGCGTTCGACGCGGTGACGCTCAAATTCTTGGAGCCAACCATTCGCCGCCCAGCGCAGCCAGACGACAATATCGTCGCAATCATAGTTGGTGAGGCGCCCCCGCTTGGTCGCCTTCTCGACTGCTTTGAGAACCGTTTCGATCTGCCCGCTTCGGTTACGCTGATCGAACCGCTGACCGAGATAAGCCGAGAGCGCGTCGGGCAGCAGTGGCATTTGCGGGATGCGGTTGCCGGATTCGTGCGCGTCGATCAGACGCCAGCATTCGTCGGCGATATCCTGAGCACTGATTTCTGTCTGTGGCCGGCCTTGAATCGCGAACGTAACATGCTGAGGCCGAACCCCGGCACGACGGGCCAATTCTGATTGCGAGCCAATGATGCGGACGGCGCGTTTAATCAGATGGACGAGCTCGGAGGGAAGAGGCAGGTTGTTCGATGGAAACGGAATAACATTCTCGTCAGCCACGCACGCGCTCGCGTGCGACACTCCTGTGTATTCTTCTTCATTTTCTAGTTCTGTTTCTACTTCGGGGCGCTGTGGAGCGCCCACATGGAGGGGTGGAGAGCGCCCATCATGGGCGCTCACGAGTCCTCGATGCATTGCATGTTCGTCGAGAGGATCGGGCGCTGTGGAGCGCCCATTGACCGTTTCGTTATCGGGCGCTGTGGAGCGCCCATCCTCAATTATCCTGAGCACTTCGCCGCGACGGCCATCCGGTCTCGGTTCGCGGCTAACGTAACCCCATTGAACCAGCTTATCGATCGACCGCCGAATCGAACGCCGATCGGTATTCGCCGTTTCTGCAAGGGTCCTCTGGCCGGCAAAGCAGCCGTCGCGGCCACTAACTCGACTCCGACGATCGAACGAAGCAATTGCGGCCAGGCACCGCCAGTCGAGCGTGCCCAGCCGCTTATCACAGACCGCTAATGCGGGAATTGGTATGAAACTAAGCTCGCTCATTGGTCCGAGGCGTTGGGAATGGCCAAGGCCTGAGCCGCTTCGAAGGTGAGCGCCATTATGCCGCCCGTGGCAGCTTGGTGCGCCAGTGCCTCGCGCGTTGCATCCGGCCCATTCTGAAAATGCTGGATCCGTCCGGTCTGACGCCAGATGCCGGTCGGCGGCGTCAATATCTGCAGCTCGAACTGCACCGCCGGACGGGATACGAAAATCAGCGGAAGGCCGACGTATATCGGGTTAGCCATGATGCCGCCCTCCGAATTCGATCGCAGCAATTGTCGGCGCCATATTCGGGCGCACGTGATGCGACGTTTCAAGGAATTGCGCTTGGTGATTATCGGCGCTATCGAGGGGCTGCGACCGCCGACCAAGCACATCGCACGAAGCCTCGGCGATCATCCCCGCCGAGGCTTTTTTTAAGGGGCCCGTCATTTATGCCGCCTCACGGCTGGCGACGAATTCGCGGATACTGGCGGTAGTGATGAGCGTTCGACGACCGCACTTGATAGCGCGCAGTCCATCGTTCGGCTGGCTTACCAGTTCATAGAGTTTTGTACGGCCAATCCCGAGCGCGGCACATGCCTGATCGACGGTAACGGTGACAGCTTCCATTGTTCGCTCCTGCGTTGTGTTCGCAGAGAGACGTAGTTGATCGGAGTATCACTAATCGACGTCAGAAATTCGGCTGCTCATCCGGATTGTTGACGCTTTTTTCGCCCAGGCTTCGCCGCCGTATCTTTGATCGAGTGGACCGGAGGCAACTCTGGGATGGTAGCCAATGTACGGTTAGGCAGGCGTCCATACTGTTCGTCGACCATCATTACCATTTTCGCGAAACGGCGCTCGCGGCCGCGATGATTGACGGGGGCCCAGTCTTTAGGATTGAAACCCTCAATATCGGAAAAGGCTTTGACGTGGGAGTGCATGTCGTCCTGTGCTGCCCTCAACGCCTCCCGTCTGCTGCCAAGCTCTTTATCCATCTCGAAGACGAGCGATATGAAACGCTCGGCAAGGATCAATGAGACTGCCTTGGCACGCCTCTGAGCAACCTTTGGGGAACGCGGGCGCCGCGCGATCGTGTACGACGGAGAAATGGCCAATGTCGCACGGACGGCTTCAATGCCGATGATTTGTGCCAGCCGCCGCGTGGCACCAAACGGCAGCTGCTGTTGCTCACTGATAGCGCAGTCCAGCAGAAACGAAACGTCGGCAGCGAAAGCCTCGCCTCGCTGTTCCGCAGGCGTTCTAGACGCAGCCAACCGCATCAACTCTTCTTCACGCAAGGCAGAAAAATAGCTCTGCAATTCGCTTTCGGTGGGTTTTGCCATGCCGCCTCCCAAGCGGATCCCAGAAAAAGCGGGGAAGCGCGTGGGACGCGCGCTTGTCGGCTGGCCTGCCTATCCCCGCCCGTTAGCAATATCGCCGCATATCAGTGACGCAAGGCCACTAAACGGCACTTTCGACATTCGATCGAACACTAACTTTCGCACGCGATCGGGACAGTTAGGGCAAGTCTCGTGTCTTGGTCTGGCCCTATTCGGCGGCTGCCAGCAATCGCTGCATGTCGGCCATCGTTTGGTGAAGGTACTCACGGTTCCAGGCCGTTAGAAAGCCCGTACCGTCATCCTTGAAGACAATTTCCAGTTTCTTGAGCAGCGCGGCATGATCGGGGGCTGGAATGCGCAAAAGTGCAGTGCGAGCGGCAATGAGGCGATCGGTGTCGTCATCATCCCAGCTTTCCGAATCTCGCTCGAAGTTTGCCCATTCGGTCGAGAGTGCGCCCGCTGCATCATTCCATTCCGTATTTGCTACTTGGTGCTCAGCCATGATCGAATTCTCCTGATCCTGATTCGGTTAATGGTAAGGGTCGGCTGGGCGCTGCAACCGCCTAGCCGGCCCGCTCAAAGGGCTTACCGCCCGATGATCTCTTGCCCGGTGTGAGCGACACGACGTCCGCGCGTTTTCCGCCAAGATATCGCCCCCAAGCGTCCATCAATTCGCGGCGTTTGTCGAAGAAGTCTGTGCGACGATAAGCCGCCTCAACTGCATTCGGTACGACATGGGCGAGGGCGGCCTCGGCAATCTCGCCGGGAAAGCTCGTCTGCTCAGCCGCCCAATCTCGAAATGTCGACCGAAACCCGTGTGCGGTGGCGCCTTCGCCTAGATCTCGGATCGCTTTGGTAAGCGTCATGTCCGACAGTGCTTTGCCAGTGCTTCCCGGAAATAGGAGAGGCGTGCCGGCTGGCCGAATCGTCTTAAGCGTCACGATAATGGCAAGGGCTTCGTCTGAAAGCGGGACGCGATGCGGCCGCCGAGCTTTCATCCGTTCGGCAGGAATCGTCCAGACTCCGCTTTCAGCATCGATCTCATCCCATGTTGCTCCCCGTACTTCGCCCGAGCGCGTCGCAGTCAGGATGGCAAATCGGAGAGCCAGAGCGCCCATTCCAGCTTTATCGCACAGGCGAGCCATGAAGGACGGTGCATCTTGGTAGGCCATTGCCGCGAAGTTTCCGCGCCGCGGCTGGGTGGGCAGGCGGTCGCTTACTGCCTTAGCAAGTGTGCTCTCAAGCAATGCGCCATCCGGTCGACCGTATCGAAGTGTTCGAATGATCAGATGGCGGACGCGCCGCGCCGTCTCAGGTTTGCTCATCCATATCGGGCGCAGTGCATTCGCGATGGCATCTGCATCGACGCTCTGCAGTTGCAGCTTGCCGATCGATGGGAAGACGAATGTCTTGAGCCGACTGAGGGCCAATCGCCGGTTCGCCTCTGAAAACTTAGCGTCCAAGAATTCGATCGCGGTTTCCCGGAACAGTCGCGTCATGCCCGCGTCCGGCTTGGACAGAGCGAGAGGATCGCGACCCTCCTTGAGCGCCTTACGATATTCTCGAGCTCGCTCTCTAGCTTCCGCTAGCGTGACAAGATCAACGCCACCAAGGCCAAAATCTCTCCGCTTACCATCGTGCTGGATACGAGCGACCCACGAAGCCTGGCCGGGCTTTCGGACGTAAAGCATCAAGCCGCCGCCATCGCGATAGCGCCCCGGCTTGCCGAGTAGAGACTTGACCCCTGCTACCGTGAGTTTGCCCAATTTCGCCTCAGGAAGTGTGAGGTTGGATAATGTCCCTCACTTCGTCCCCCGCAAGATACGCGATTATACGCGATTGGCAACGGGCAATCGTGAACACAAAACATCGCATTTATGGGGGTTTCACGGGCGCTCCGCGATCCATGGCGGACATTCGCGAATGGGTAAATGGCGGACAGGGTGGGATTCGAACCCACGGTACGGTTGCCCGCACGGCGGTTTTCAAGACCGCTGCCTTAAACCACTCGGCCACCTGTCCGCGACGCAACGCCCGCTAGCGGCAAAGATTCGGTTTGTCACGCTCATGCGTGCATGCGTCGCATCTCGGGATTTATAATCGTGCGTCGGTGTGTCATTCTCGATGCATGAAATTTCCCAAACGATTCATTCCGATCCTTCAATCGCTTGCTCTTGTGGTCGGAGGTGTCGGCATGGCCGTCCCTGCCTCTGCACAAGTGTTCACGCAGACCGGTTTTGAAAATTATCTCGAACAGGTGCGATCACGCGCGAGGGCAGAGGGCGTTTCGGAACGTGCGATTGCATCTGGCCTTTCGGGCCTGACTCTCAACCAGCGGGTCATCGAGCTTGATCGCCCGCAGGCATATGATCCCAATTCCGTTCCGCCACCGTTCGAGCCCTATCGTTTGCGGCACGTCGATGCCGCGCGCATCGCAGGCGGTCAGCGGACCTATGCGGCCAATTCGTCGATCATCCCCGCGGTAGAAAGAGAATATGGCGTTCCCGGGCAGATCCTCGTCGCGATCTGGGGGCACGAGACGAACTATGGCTCGTTCATGGGCGGGTTTGATACGATCCGCTCGCTCGCCACGCTTGCCTACGAAGGGCGTCGCCGTGAACTCTTTGAGGACGAACTGATCGCTTCGCTCAAGATGATCGACCGCGGTGTTGCACGCTCCCAACTGGTTGGCAGCTGGGCAGGGGCCATCGGTAATCCGCAGTTCCTGCCCTCTGTCTGGCTTCGGGTCGCGCAGGACGGTGACGGCAACGGTACGCGCGACATCTGGAACAGCCGGGCCGATACGCTGGCGTCGATCGCGGCCTATTTCCGGTCTGCCGGCTGGCGCCCGGGTGAGCCGTGGGGCGTTCCGGCGTACGTACCGTCGAGCTTCAATCGCGACAGCGTGAAGACGCAGCTTTCCTCTCCCCGCTGCCCACGCGTATTCGCGCGGCACAGCCAGTGGCGCACGGTGGCAGAATGGAAAACGATGGGTATCCGCCCGCAAAAGCAGATTGCCGATGACACGATGGCAATCCTGTTCGAGCCAGATGGCGAAGGGCGCACCGCGTACCTGCTGACGGGTAATTACCGGGTGATACTCGACTACAACTGTTCCAACTATTATGCGCTTTCGGTAGGTCTGCTGGCAGATGAAATCCGGCGCTGAAGCCTGTTCGGGCTGCGCCGACACCGGGAAATGACGATGAAATTCGCCCACGGGGCCAGCGTCCGTATTGCCAGCGCGCTTTTGGCGGGGTTGGTCCTTGCCAGCCCGGTTCAGACGGTGGCGGAAGTTGCCGCCATACCTGCTGCCGAAAGCGACGTCCCGACACTGCCAGCGTCGCTCGACGGTGCGCCGATCGCGCTGATGCTCGATCTGGGGTCAGGCCGTGTGCTGTTCAGCCGCGAAGAAGATCGTCGCTTCATGCCGGCATCGCTTACCAAGCTGATGACACTCTACACCGCGTTCGAGATGCTGGACGAAGGCCTGCTTCAGCCCGAACAGCGAATGGCCGTGCGCGACGAAACTTTCCGCGAATGGAGCGGCAAGGGTTCGTCCATGTTCGTCGCCCAGGGGACGACAGTCGGCGTAGATGACTTGCTGCGTGCGATCCCGACGGTTTCGGCCAATGACGGCTGCGTCGTTCTTGCCGAAGGTGCAGCGGGCAGCGTGGCGAAGTTTACAGACATCATGAATGCCAAGGCGAAAGAGCTTGGCATGAATGACAGCCACTTCAACACGCCGAACGGCTGGCCCGATGAAGGGCGGACTTATACCAGCGCCCGCGATCTCGCGACATTGGCCAAGGCGCTGATTACGAAGCATCCGCAAAAGTATCAGCGGTATTTCGGCATTCCCAAGTTCACCTGGAACGAGATTACCCAGAACAACCGTAATCCGATCCTCGGCGTGGTCGATGGCGCGGACGGTTTGAAAACCGGCTTCACGAACGAGGCTGGTTACGGCTTCGTCGGCTCTGCAGAGCGCAACGGCCGCCGCATTGTCATGGTGATTGGTGGAACGCAAAGCGGGCGAGAGCGCAAGGCTATCGCGCGTGACTTTATCGCCTGGGGCTTCGACAGCTGGCGTGCGCACCAGCTCTATGGAATGAACCAGCCTGTTGCCGAAGTCGCACTTCAGGGCGGAGCCGAAAGGCAGGTCGAGTTAAAGGCGCAGCGCCCCGTTTTCGTCACCGTGCCGATGGGCGAGGATCCACAGGCGAAAGTGAGTGTCCGCTATCGCGGCCCTGCCGAAGCCCCGATCGCGGAAGGCGATCAAGTGGCAAGTCTCGTGATCGAAACTGCTGACGGACAGAAAAGCACCGTTCCCCTTATCGCAGCGGAAAATGTTGGCGAGGCTAACTGGTGGCAAAGGCTGCGCAATGGCCTGTTTTCGATGGTGACCTGACATGGCTCTGGGGCGATTCATCACGTTCGAGGGCGGGGAAGGGGTCGGCAAGTCGACCCAGATTGCACTGCTCGCGAAGACGCTTTCCGAACGCGGTATCGAACATGTTGTCACGCGCGAACCGGGCGGGACGGCTGGTGCCGAAGCATTGCGTGCGCTGCTTCTGGCACCTAACCATGATTGGGGCGACAGGGCGGAGGCGTTACTTTTTGCCGCTGCCCGTTCGGATCACGTCGAAAAGTTGATCCGCCCGGCGATGGATGCCGGAAAGTGGGTTCTGTGCGACCGTTACCTCGATTCAAGTCGGGCCTATCAGGGCGGGGCAGGCGGACTTGGCGATAGCGACATCCTCGAACTGCACCGGATCGGTAGCGATGGCCTTCTGCCCGATCTGACGATCCTGCTTGAGCTCGATCCCCAAGAGGCCGCAAACCGTGCCGACGCGCGCGATGCGGGCGCTGCGGACCGGATCGGAGCCAAGACCAGTGCGTATCATGCGGATGTGCGTGCATGCTTCCGGGCTTTGGCTGATGCAGACCCTAGACGCTTTACCATCGTTCTTGCGGATGGCTCTGCGGAAGACGTGCATGGCCGCGTTCTTGCTGCGGTCGATGCAATGGCGGAAACACGATGAGCGAATTTTTCGGGCACGACACCCCATGGCAGGAATGGCGCGCCGCTATGCAGAGCGGGCGGATGCATCACGCCTGGCTACTCACCGGACCGTCCGGCCTTGGCAAGGCGGGCTTTGCCATGTCGGCGGCGGCTGAACTGGTGTCGGAACCGGGTGTGCCCCAACCGCCGGCTGACATCCACCCCGACATCATCGTCCTCTCTCGCCTGCCCGCAAGTACCGACGACGAGAAAAAGCGCGAGGACGGCAAGCCCTACGCGACCAAGCGGAGCATCAGCGTCGATCAGGTCCGCGCGATGCAGCGGCGGCTGACGACCCGTCCGACACTGGGCGCCAAGCGTGCAATCATCTTCGATTCCGCCGACGATCTTGAGAAATCGGCGGTGAATGCGCTTCTGAAAAGCCTTGAAGAACCGCCGGTCGGTAGCTTCTTCCTGCTCGTTTCGCATCGGCCTGGTGGGTTGTTGCCGACAGTGCGCTCACGCTGCCGCACCTTGCGCTTTCAACCTTTGCCGGATGCCGACGTCGAACGCATCGTCGCGATACGCGAACCGCAGGCTAGCGGCGAGGCTCGAACGGCTGCGGTCCGGGCAGCGCATGGCTCCCCCGGGGCAGCGATGAAGTTCATCGAGAACGATCTCGCCGCAATCCGGCGCGAATTGGTGCGAATCGTCGAGGAAGGCGACAGCGATTTTTCCCGCCGCGGTGCGCTTGCCGCTGCGATTGGCGCCAGACCGGATCGTGAACGGCTTCTGGCGAGTGTGGAGCTTGCCCGAACGATTTGCGCGGAAAGCGCAGCGCTCGCCTCGCGCCCGTTCCAGGCCCGGTTGATCGAGGCGCATACGCAACTGACGCGCTTTGGGCGCGAAATTCCCTATGCCAACTTCGATGCCGGACTGGCCGTCGTGGAAATTGGCGGCTTGCTGGCAGCGGCAGCCGCCCCTAAGGATGGCCGCTGACCGGCGTGTTGCAGCGCCGCAAATTTCCCGCAACGCCTGACGAAAGCAGGGCCTGATGGCCGAACCCTATTACATCACGACCGCGATCCACTATCCGAACGGCAAGCCGCATATCGGCCATGCCTATGAAACCATTGCCGCTGACGTCATTGCCCGTTTTCAGACCGCAATGGGGCGCGAAGTCCGGTTCCAGACCGGTACGGACGAGCATGGCCTGAAGATGGCACAGAAGGCGCGCGAGCTCGATGTCGATGTGCGCGATCTCTGCAATGAAATGTCTCAGCATTTCCGTGACTTGTTTGATCTTCTTGATATCGAATATAGCAACTTCATCCGTACGACAGAAGATCGTCACCATTCTGCGAGCCATGCGCTGTGGAACGCGATGGAGGAATCGGGAGACCTTTACCTTGACCGGTATGAAGGTTGGTACTCGATCCGCGACGAAGCCTATTACGATGAAAGCGAGCTGACCGACGGGGAAGGGGGCGAGAAGCTCTCTCCGCAGGGCACGCCGGTAGAATGGACGGTTGAGGAATCGTGGTTCTTCCGGCTCTCGAAGTATCAGGAACCGCTGCTCGCGCTTTACCGTGACAATCCAGACTTCATCCGTCCGGCAAGCCGACGCAACGAAGTGATGCGCTTCGTTGAAGGCGGCCTGCGCGATCTGTCGGTTTCGCGGACCAGTTTCGATTGGGGCGTGAAGGTTCCGGGTGCGGAAGATCATGTGATGTACGTCTGGGTCGATGCCCTGACGAATTACCTGACCGGCCTCGGTTATCCCGAAGAGACCGAGGACATGGCAAAGTTCTGGCCCGCGGACCTGCACCTCATCGGCAAGGACATCGTGCGGTTTCACACGGTCTATTGGCCTGCTTTCCTGATGAGCGCGAAACTGCCTCTGCCGAAACAGGTGTTCGGCCACGGCTTCCTGCTCAATCGCGGGCAGAAGGAATCAAAGTCGCTCGGCAATGTTACCGATCCTGTCGATCTGACGCAGAAGTTCGGTGTTGATCCGCTGCGCTATTTCCTGATGCGCGAGATCGCTTTCGGGCAGGATGGATCCTATTCGCCGGAAGCAATTGTAACCCGTGCAAATGCCGAACTCGCCAACAGTTTCGGAAACTTGGCGCAGCGTACTTTGTCCATGATTTTCAAGAATCTGGATGGCGTTCTTTCGGCGCCGGATAAGGTAGAAGAAGCTGACGCCGGCCTCTTTGCGAGTGTGGCGGAAGGCATCGCAGGCCTGAAATCCTCGTTCGGCGAACTGGCCTTCAGTGAAGGACTCGATGCCTGGATGAAGGCTGTCTTCGCCTGCAATCAATACGTGGACGAAATGGCGCCCTGGGCTCTTCGCAAGACTGATCCCGATCGGATGCAGGACGTGCTGATGACCCTGTTCAAGGTGGTGCGGGATCTCGCCATTGCCGTGAGACCTGTCGTGCCGAGTTCGATCGACAAGCTGCTCGACCAGATGGGCATTGCCGCGGACGCGCGCGATTACGCCGCGTTGCAGGAAGCAGATTGGTTTGAGGCGCTGTGCGCAAGTGGGTTCAGGATCGAAAAACCGGTCGGCGTGTTCCCAAGGTTGGAAATGCCCGAAGAAGCCACCGCCTGATGCTGATCGATTCCCACTGTCACCTTAACTACAAAGGTATTGTCGAGCGGCAGGGCGACGTACTGGCCGCTGCGCGTGAACGGGGTGTGAGAGGGTTTCTGAACATCTCGACCCGCCGCAGCGAGTGGGATGATATCGTCGCAACGGCAGAGCGCGAGCCCGATGTCTGGGCCAGTGTGGGAATCCATCCGCACGAGGCCGATCAGCACGAAGACCTAGGGGCCGAAGCCTTGTTGGCTGCGACTGAGCATCCGAAGGTGATCGCCATCGGCGAGACGGGTCTCGATTACTATTACGAGCATTCTGACCGGGAAGTTCAGAAAGACTTGTTCCGAGTTCACATCGACGTATCGCGTCAAACAGGGTTGCCGCTTATCATCCACACGCGCGATGCCGAGGACGATACGCTGGAAATCCTTCGCGAAGAGATGGGGAAGGGGGCGTTTCCCGCCCTTATCCATTGCTTCACGGCATCGCAGGAATTCGGTGAAGCCGTTCTCGATCTCGGGCTCAGCATATCCTTGTCCGGGATCGTAACATTCAAGAATGCCAAGGACTTGCAGGAAACTGCGAGGATCGTCCCTGATGATCGTATACTGGTTGAAACCGACTCTCCGTTTCTTGCGCCGGTTCCGCATCGCGGAAAAACATGCGAACCGGCATTCGTTGCCGACACGCTGCAGTTCGTGGCGGATCTGCGCGGTGTAACGGCGGATGAGCTTGCGACGACGACTGGTCGCAATTTCGCAGCGCTGTTCAGCAAGGCCAACGCGTGAAGCTTCTTGTACTCGGCTCAGGTACGTCGACCGGCGTTCCAAGGGTTGGTAACGATTGGGGTGCGTGCGATCCGGACAATCCGAAGAACCGCCGATCCAGGGTGTCGATTATCGTCGAGGCCGATGATGGACAGCGGGTTTTGGTCGACACGTCCACCGATCTGCGGCAGCAGTTGCTGGCCAACGATATCGATGCGATCGATGCGGTGTTCTGGACCCACGATCATGCGGATCATTGCCACGGGATCGATGATCTGAGGGTTCTAAGGTACGGCCGCGGTGGGCCGATCCCCGGCTATGCCGCATCGGAAACGGTCCGCAGATTGCGGCAGCGATTCGGCTATGTTTTTGCCGGACAGCACGGGTATCCGACGATCGTAACCGTCGACACCCTGGACCGGCTCCGGCTCGTTGCCGGCATGTCGGTTGAATGGACCCAATGCCCGCACGGACCTGCGCAAAGCACGGCGTTCCGGTTTTCAAGCGGCAACCATTCCATTGGCTATGCGACAGATTTCAGCGAGATCACCACAGATCTCGTCTACATAATGGAAGATGTCGACGTCCTGGTAGTGGATTGCCTGCGGCGTGAGCCACATCCAACCCATGCGCATCTCGGAATGGCGCTCGAACTGGCTGAGCAGTGCGGTGCCCGGAGGGTCATCCTGACACACTTGGACAAGAGCATGGACTACGACGTGCTGGCATCTGAGACGCCGGATCACGTCGAGCCCGCATATGACGGGATGATTGTGGCTCTATGACGATGCTCGCCATCTTGTCCGTCGTCAGTTTGCTGGGATGGCTGGCGTTGGTGATCGCTGGTTATCGGTCGTACAATTTGCCGCGTGCCAAGATGTTTCGGCAAATCGCTATTTGGGTAACGGTTTTTGCGTTGATCGCACTGGTCTTCAAGGGCTTGGGCCTCTGAGACAGCCCAGATACGATTTAACATAATATATATTATCCAATCATTCGAATTGCTGTAACACGGCGGCGTCAACGCCCGCCTCTTCAATTGCATCCCCTTCTACAATCCAATAGCGACTGGCCTATGCAGACCACAGCAATCGGCCGTCTTGTCGCCATCATGGCGCAGCTTCGTAATCCAGACGGAGGTTGTGAATGGGATCTTGCACAAACCTTCCAGACCATCGCGCCCTATACGATCGAGGAAGCGTACGAAGTCGCCGACGCCATTGCTCGTGACGATATCGACGATCTCAAGGATGAACTGGGCGACCTCCTTTTGCAGGTGGTTTTCCATTCACGCATGGCGGAAGAATCCGGTCATTTCGATCTGAGCGACGTCGCAAATGCCATCTCGGAGAAGATGGAACGGCGGCATCCCCACATCTTCGGCGATGAAAGCGACGGCTCTGCCAGCGCGGTCCGGCAGAAATGGGAAGCGATCAAGGCGGCAGAGCGGCAGGACAAAGCGCAGACCGGCGCCCTTGATGGTGTGGCTCTTGGTCTGCCGGGCCTATTGCGAGCGGAGAAGCTCCAAAAGCGCGCGGCGCGCGTCGGTTTCGACTGGCCGGACCAAGGCGGTGCAGCGGACAAGTTGCGTGAGGAAATCGGGGAATTCGAAGAAGCGACGACCGCGGCTGATCAATTGGAAGAAGCCGGTGACATGCTTTTCGCCATGGTAAACTGGCTGCGAAAAAACGATATCTCGGCGGAGGACGCGCTCAGGGCGGCGAACGCCAAATTCGAGCGTCGCTTTGCCGGGATGGAGCGACTGGCGGCCGAAGCCGGAGATGATTTTGCGAAACTCGATCTCGCAGAACAGGACGGACTTTGGAATCAGGTCAAGTCTGAAGAATGAACGGCAAGACATTCATAGACTGAGGAATTTTCCGTATTCCCGTGGGTCGAGCCTGACTTCGATAGCTAGTTCCGGACTGCCATTTTCGCCTTCGACCGTCGCTTCGCTTAGCACCTCGCCGTGCGCATGAAGCCAGGCAATCCGCTGGCCGTCACCAATCGGCAGGTTAAACAAGTGGATGCGTGACGACGCGGTAAGAATGTCGGCAACGCGGCGCTGAAGATCCTCGACGCCGTGGCCCGTAAGTGCGGAGATCGGCACGACCGGGACGTCCGAATGTTCGGCAATGGCGAGCAGTTCTTCCTTGCGATCTTCCGCGACCGCGTCCCACTTGTTCCACGCCTCGACGATCGGAATGCGAAGAGCACCCTCCTCGTCCGTGTTGACGTCGAGGTCGGCAAGCACTTGCTCGACCTCGGTCTTCTGCAGGTCGGTCATCGGACTGGAGATATCGCGGACATGGACGATAACGTCCGCACCGGTCACTTCTTCAAGCGTCGCGCGGAAAGCTGCAACGAGCTGTGTCGGCAAGTCTGAAATGAAGCCCACCGTGTCGGACAGGATTGCCTTTTCGACACCGGGCAGAGTGATGCCGCGCATCGTTGGATCAAGCGTTGCAAAAAGCAAGTCTTCTGCCATTACGCCAGCGCCGGTTATCCGATTGAATAGCGTCGATTTTCCGGCATTAGTGTAGCCGACTAGCGCGATTACCGGCCAAGGCGCCCTTCCCCGACGCGCCCTGTGCAGGGCACGCGTACGGCGAACCTGTTCGAGTTCGCGGCGCAGGCGGGCCATGCGGTCGCGGATCATACGTCTGTCGGCCTCGATCTGCGTTTCGCCGGGACCGCCGAGGAAGCCGAAGCCGCCGCGCTGACGTTCAAGGTGGGTCCAGCTACGCACAAGGCGGCCGGCCTGGTAATCGAGGTGCGCGAGTTCAACCTGAAGCCGGCCTTCCGCCGTCGCCGCGCGTTCACCGAAGATTTCGAGGATCAGGCCAGTCCGGTCGATGACCTTTCGTCCGATCTTCTCCTCAAGATTGCGCTGCTGAATCGCCGACAGCGCGCCATCGACGATGACGAGCTCGGCCTCTTCCATGTCGCAGGCGGTCTTGATGCGGTCGATCTGGCCCGAGCCGAACAAGGTGCCCGGTCGCACGTCGCGGATGGGCACGATGAAGCTTTCCACCACCTCGATACCGATGGCAAGCGCAAGGCCGCAGCCCTCTTCAAGCCGCGCTTCGGGATCCGCGATGTTGGCGGAGCGTATGTCCGGGAGAACCACGACGGCACGTGCGCCGCGTGTGACCTCCCCGGTTATTTCCTCACCCAGAGTGACTTCTCGCTTAATCCTCGTCCCAGTCGCCCGAGAGGTCGACGTGGGTTACCGGTTGCACGGTCGAAACCGCGTGCTTGTAGGCCAACTGAACGTAGCCTTCGCGTTCCAGCAGCATGCAGAACAAATCGTAGGACGCGATGCGGCCCTGAAGCATGACGCCGTTAATCAGGAACATCGTGACCTGGACTTCTGCATCGCGAACCGACGACAGGAACACATCCTGAAGCTGGCGCTTGCCCTTCCCGTCGTCGATGATGTCGAACTGGTCGGCGTCGACAGGGGCGGTCGGCATGATCGTGCTGATCGCGTGTTTGTAGACCAGCTGCGACTGTCCGTCACGGCGCAGCAGGATCGAGAAATTGTCGAACCACGTCACGATGCCCTGCAGCTTGACGCCCTTGACGAGGAACATCGTCACCGGGGTCTTGTTACGGCGTACGTGGTTGAGGAACAGGTCCTGCAGGTTCTTACCCTTGAGCGACGCCTTGGGCGCCGGTGCGGGGGCAGATTCCGCCTTCTCCGACGGAGGGGGCGTCTTGATAGATAACGTCTTGCCAGCCAATTTTGGCCTCCTTTTTTGTTGGCGGCGGGCATTCCCGTCCGCAATCTGGCCTCTCCGACAAAAGCGGATCGACCGAAGAGCAGCGCCTAGTCTATCATTTCAGGCGGCCCTGCAAAGGCTATTTTCGCAAATGCAGCATGTCAGTCGTTATCATCTCGCCTGTCGGCTATTCCAAGCGACTTGAGCTTGCGGTGGAGCGCCGACCTTTCCATCCCGATAAAGCTGGCGGTGCGCGAAATGTTCCCCGAAAAGCGGCGGATCTGGATGCGCAGGTATTCCCGTTCAAACTGTTCGCGGGCCTCGCGCAGCGGAATCCCCATCATTGCCGTGATGCCGCTGCTTTCGCCGCTTTCTTCCTGCGTGATTTCACCGGGCAACATATCGGCCTCGATCCTGCCAAGCCTTTCACGCGGCGCCAGGATGATGGTTCGTTCGATCACATTGCGGAGCTGGCGAACATTGCCGGGCCAATCGTAGCTCTGCAGGACAGCCATGGCATCATCGGTGACTTCGGGCGCGGGAACGCCCTGCCCACTGGCGAAACGCGCGAAGAAATGGTCGACCAACGCCGGAATGTCGCCGCGTCGTTCAGACAGCGACGGGATCGACACTGGGACGACGTTGAGCCGATAGTAGAGATCTTCTCGAAAACGGCGTTCGGCGATTTCTTCTTCAAGATCGCGTGACGTTGCCGAAGCAACGCGTACGTCTACGCGGATCTGGCGATTGCCACCGACGCGCACGAATGCCTGATCGGTCAGGACACGAAGGATGCGGGCCTGCGTCGATTCCGGCATGTCGGCCACTTCGTCGAAGAATAGCGTGCCGCCATCTGCCATCTCGAGCAGTCCCGCCCGAACCAGCTTCCCGTCCTGTTCTTCGCCGAACAGCTCCTGCTCGAAGCGTTCAGGCGTAATGCGGGCCGAATTGACCGTAACGAAGGGCTTGTCCGAACGCGGGCTCCAGTGATGAAGCAGGCGCGCTGCTACTTCCTTGCCCGCACCGGCAGGGCCTGTGATCAGCACGCGGCTACCGGTCCCTGCCACGCGCTTCAGTGTTGCGCGGACCTGATTGATGGCGGTCGAGGCGCCGTTAAACTCGTCAAATGTGCTTTCGCCTTGGCGCAGTTGCTGGTTTTCGCGGCGCAGGCGCTCGGTCTCCGTCGCGCGTTCAACCATGTGGAGCAGGCGTTCGGATTCGAACGGCTTTTCGATGAAGTCCACGGCCCCGCGGCTGACTGCTGCGACGGCGGTGTCGATATTGCCGTGGCCGGAGAAGATGATGACCGGCAGGTCCGGCTCGCGCTGCTTGATCGCGTCCAGCACTTCCAGGCCGTCCATCGGCGACCCGTGTAGCCATACGTCTAGCAGGACGAGGCTTGGCCGCGTTTCGTCGATCGCGGCGAGTGCGGCGACGCTATCGCCTGCCGTGCGGCAGTCGTAGCCCTCGTCCGACAAGACGCCGGCGACCAGTTCGCGAATGTCGCGTTCGTCGTCGACGATCAGGATATCGAGTGCCATGGGGCGCCTTCCGTTGCTGTGATCATTGTGCGGCCTCTGTTTCGGGGGCCAGTTCGCTCAGCGGATCGCGAGCGAAACGCAGGCGGACGATCGTGCCGCCCTCCTCCGCCGGTTCGAACGAGATATTGCCGCCGTGTTCGCCCAGGATCTTCTGGACGATGGCGAGGCCGAGGCCCGTGCCCTTCTCCCGCGTGGTCATGTAAGGTTCGACGATCCGGTCGCCTTCCTTGGGCAGTCCGATGCCGTTATCCGTGACGGTAACGGTCACACCTTCACGGTCAGGCACGAGGCGGACCTTGATCGTGCCGCGATAATCGGAGCCATCCTGCGATTTGCGCGTTTCGATCGCCTCTGACGCATTCTTCAGCACGTTGGTCATGGCCTGACCGACCTGGTGGCGATCGCAGGCGATCATCGTGTCACCGTCGATTGCCTCAAAGCGGTAGCCGATTTCGGGATTGCCGACTTCTTGCAGGAACATGGCCTGCCTCACGAGGTCCGAGATGTCCTCGCTGCGGAAGCTGGGCTTGGGCATGCGGGCGAAGCTGGAGAACTCGTCCACCATCTTTCTGAGGTCACCGACCTGCCGGATGATCGTCTGCGTCAGTTCATCGAACAGTTCTGTGTCTGTCTCGATCTGGCGGCGATAGCGGCGTCCCAAGCGCTCGGTCGCAAGCTGGATCGGGGTCAGAGGGTTCTTGATCTCGTGCGCGATGCGGCGGGCAACATCGGACCATGCGGCGCGGCGCTGATCGAGAAGCTGGCGCGTGATGTCCTCGAACGTCAGAACCGTACCGTGACGCGTACGGGCGACCTTGACGGCCAGAGTGCGCGTATCACCGCCACGGGCGTGCTGAACGACACCGCTGCTGCGCCCGCTTTCGAGATGATCGGCGAGCGAGGGGGCAATCTCGCCAAGGGGACGACCGATGGCCTCCCCTTCCCCGTTCTCGAACAGCATCGCGACAGCGGAGCCATTGATCAGTAGGATCGAGCCATCGTCATCGACCGACACGATGCCAGACGTCGCTGAATCGAGAACCGCCTCTGTAAAGGCGCGACGTTCGACAAGCAGCTCGTTCGCCTCGACCAAGGCGCGGGTCTGGCCGGAGATCTGCTCTGTCATCCGGTTGAAAGCGCGGTTCAGCAGGCCGATTTCATCGCTTCCCGTTCGTCCTTCGACACGTTTACTGAAATCGCCGGCGCCAACATGTCGCGCCGCCGTGACCAGCGCCGCCAGCGGTTCGACCTGCCTGTCGGCAAAGCGCAAGGCGAACCAGACCGCCAAGGCGACAAGAGCGAGCGAGATGCCGATCAGCGCGATATTGAATTGAAGCTGGAGCGAGCGCGCATTGCGCGTCAGGCTGTCGTAATTGGCCAAAACGCTTTGCGCGCGCTGCCACTGGTCCTGCGCTTCGCGATCGGACTTTCGCGCGGTGTAAAGGTAGATGCTACGGTCGCGGTCGAGCGGCGTGACCGCTTCGATCCTTTCAGCCGTAGCGGTGACCACGACGGACTCGCCCTGTATCAAACGGTCGAACGTATTCGCCTCGATCCGTTGAGGGCCTGCTTCCTGATCAGGATCGACAATAGCCGCTGTGCGGACAGTGCCGTCCTCCCCGCGTTCGATAATCGCCGACTCATTGAGCTTTCGAATCACCACCTGCCGCGTGAAAGCCTCGGCAAATTCGGGCGATGCGATTGAAACCTGGCTAAGGTAAAAACGCACGTCGCCTGCCATGGCGACGGTCTCATCACCGATGTCGCGCTGGCTCTGTTCGTAATACCCGCGCGCAAGCTGGTTCGCATCTTCCAGCAGGCCGCGCGAACGTTCCGAAAACCAGAATTCGACGCCCGACTGAAATAGGTACGAAGCGAATGCCACGACCAGCAGGGTCGGCACTGCAGCGATGAGCGAGAAGAAGAACACGAGCCGGACGTGAAGCTGCCCGGTGCTACCGATGCGCTTTCGTGCGCGTCTGAGCGCAAGGCGTCGTCCCGCCAGCATGAGCAGCGCCATTGCCGGCACCAGCGTGCCGACCAGGAGCGAAGTCGTGGTTGCAAGGGGAAGAAGCTGCCCGCGCGTATCGCCCTTGCCCAGCGTCAGCCAGCCGCCAAACAGGACCAGCAGCAGCGTCAGGACCAGCAGAACCTCAAGGATGAGGTACCCGTTGGCCTTGTGCCACATGATCCCGAGCCTGCGCGTCAAGCGAGACCAATCCACACCTTCAGAGCCGAAATTCGGCTTGCGCTCAGGCGCATCGAGGGTCTGTCCGGGGGTGTCCGCCGTCATCGTTGCGAAGATACAACAGCCCTGTTGCGCGATTGCAAGGGCATTCTCGCACTTGTCAGACGCTTCGCCGCATCAGCTGACCCGGTTGGCGTAGACCTCGGGGTCGATTTCCAGCTCGACCAATCGCTTGCGCAAGGTGTTGCGATTGATGCCGAGCATCTGGGCGGCGCGAAGCTGGTTTCCGTTGGTTGCGAACAGCATATGTTCGAACAGCGGACGTTCGAACGCAGCGATTGCCTTGGCGTAGATCTCGCCCTGCTCGGGTGCATTGGCGGTCAGCCAGCGGCCAAGCGCGGTCGCAAGATCGTCCTTTCCAGCCGGCCCCGCCTCGACATCGGGCGCAGCCTGCCCGCTGGCGACGGGCGTCGTATCGTTCATCGCGGCGTGGATCGCCTGTTCGTCGATCACGTCTTCCCGCGCCAGGAGCGCGAGGCGGTAGATGAAGTTCTTCAGTTCACGGACGTTCCCGCGCCACGGCTGCTTGCAAAGCAGGTCGGCGGCACCATCGCCAAGAGCGTGTGCCGGTAGACCATCTTTCGCGGCCTGCGACAGGAAATGACGGGCCAGCGCCTTGATGTCGTCGCCGCGTTCGCGCAGCGGCGGAAGCTGGATCGGCACGACGTTGAGTCGGTAGAACAGGTCCTCGCGGAAGCGGCCTTCCTCGATCATCGGGGCAAGGTCCTTGTTCGTCGCGGCGATGATACGCGCATCGAACGGCACTTCCTCGCGCCCGCCGACGCGCAGGATCATGCCGGACTGGAGCGCGCGCAACAGGCGGGTCTGGGCCTGCATCGGCATGTCGCCGATTTCATCGAGGAACAGCGTTCCGCCTTGTGCTTGCTCGAACTTGCCGATGTGACGGCTGACCGCGCCAGTGAACGCGCCCTTTTCGTGACCGAACAACTCGGATTCGATCAATTCGGCAGGGATCGCGGCGGTGTTTACGGCGACAAACGGCCCGCGGTTGCGATCGCCAAGCTGGTGGATCGCCTCAGCAACCAGTTCCTTGCCGGTTCCGGATTCGCCAAGGATCAGCACCGTCAGGTCATTGCGGATGACGCGCGTGATCATGCGATAGACCGCCTGCATCGCAGGCGAACGCCCGACGAGCGGTAGGCCAATGGTGTCTTCGCTGACGTTGGCGACCTGCGGCGATGCACCGCTGCCGATGGCCTGTTTTACCGCGCGGACCAGTTCGTCGAGGTCGAAGGGCTTGGGAAAGTATTCGAAGGCCCCGCTCTCGGTTGCGCGGATCGCGGTGTCGAGCGTGTTCTGCGCGGACAGAATGATGATCGGCATCTGCGGGTGCGCTTCGGTGACCGTTCCGATGGTCTCGATCCCGTCGCCGTCCTTCAGCACCACGTCGGTCAGCATCGCGGCGTAGCCCTGCTCTTGCAGCAGGCGATCGCGATCCTTGATGGACTCGCAGCGCACAACCTCCAGGCCCTCGTCCTCAAGGGCGGCAGTGATTACGATGGCGATGGAAGCGTCGTCTTCGACGAGGAGAACCGGCTGGCTCATATCTCAATCTCTTCGGTTGTAATGGCAGTAGGTACGGAAACTTCGGCAACCGGAAGATGGATCCGGAAGTTCGTGATTCCCGCAGCTTCGTCACGATCGTGGCTGATGCGTCCGTCCATGTCGCGGACGAGCTTGCGAACCAGCGCGAGGCCGAGGCCCTGACCGGTTTTCTTCGATGTGACGAAAGGTTCGAAAATATGTTCGCGCACCGCAGGATCGATGCCGGGCCCGTTGTCGGACACGGTAATCTCGATCGGCAGGCGCAGGGGCGCCAGGCGGCTGTGCGAATGCAGCGCGATACCGCTGGCAAAGCGAGTGCGAACCGTGACGATCGGTTTGTCGGCAGCGGAGCAAGCCTCGCTCGCGTTGGTTAGCAGGTTGATCAGCACCTGCATCAGCGCATCATTGTTCGCCATGACTTCGGGCAGCGAGGGGTCAAATTCCTCGACGATGCGGATGCCATCAGGCGCACTGGCCTGAACGACCTGCAATGCCCGGCGGACGGCAACGTGGAGGTTGAGCGAACGCGAAGGTTCACGCGTACGGCGGCTCAACGACTGCATCTGGTCGATCAGTTGCGCGATGCGATCAACCTCGTCCGCGATCAGCTCGGCGAGCGACCGGTCCTTGGCGCGAAGCTTCCGCGCTAGCAGCTGCGCAGCACCACGAATGCCGGCAAGCGGGTTCTTGATCTCGTGCGCAAGGATCTCGGGCGCGCGCAGGGTGTTGTTGTCCTGCTCGCCTTCTGCGCCGTCCAGGCCTTCCAGTTCGGTCGGCGCCATGAGGGTCATGATCTGCCAGCCGGGGTGTCCGATGATCGGTGCAATGGCGAGATTAACGCGGGCAGCGTCTGTTTTGCCGATCTTGGCGGCTATGTCGCGCGCGCTGATCTGTACGTCGCTATCGGCCATCATGTCGATCAGGCGGCTTTCGCCAAACTCGATCACGGCGGACAACGGCTTGCCCGAAAGGCGGCGCGCACCCTGCCCCAGCATCTGCTCTGCCGCAGCATTGACCGAGGCGATGCGCAAACCGGGCCGCAAAAGGATTACCGCTTGCGGAAGGCTGGCGATCTGGCGGGCAGCGTCAGGAAGGTCGTTGCCTCCTGAAAGGATCAAGCGGCCCTCCGTTCCGGCTCGCCTTCGATCAAGGGGGCATAGAAATCGCGCAGCATGGCAACGACTTCGCCCGCGTCGTCCACGAAGTTCACCTTGTTGCGGAACTCGGCCGAGCCGGGGAGACCCTTCGTGTACCAGCCCAGATGCTTGCGGGCCATGCGCACACCAGTCATCTCGCCGTAGTGGTCGAGCATCATGCGGTAGTGCTCGACAATCAGGTCGTATTGTTCGGCCAAAGTCGGATCGGGCCTTACGTCGGCGCCGTCCAACCAGTCCATCACCTGGCCCAGGAGCCACGGCTTGCCATAGGCGCCGCGTCCGATCATCACGCCATCCGCGCCGCTCTGTTCAAGCGCCTTCGAAGTATCGTCGATGCCGCAGATGTCGCCGTTGACGATGACCGGAAGCGAGACCGCGTCCTTCACGCTGCGCACGAAAGCCCAATCCGCGCTGCCCTTGTACATTTGGTTGCGCGTGCGGCCATGCACGGTGATCAGCTTTGCGCCCAAATCCTCGGCGATATGCGCGAGTTCGGGGGCGTTGAGGCTGGCATGGTCCCAGCCCATGCGCATCTTCACGGTAACGGGCACCGTTACAGCCTTCACGGTCGCCTCGATCAGGCTGGCGGCCAGCGGCAGGTCGCGCATCAGGGCGCTGCCAGCGTCGCCGTTGACGACCTTCTTCACGGGGCAGCCCATGTTGATGTCGATGATCGCCGCACCGCGATCTTCGTTGAGCTTGGCTGCCTCGGCCATCTCGGTCGGGTTGCAACCGGCGAGCTGAAGCGAGACCGGTTCCTCGCACGGGTCCCAGTCTGCCTTCTGCATCGACTGGCGCGTCTCGCGGATCATCGCGGGGCTCGCGATCATCTCGGTGACGTTGAGGCCCGAGCCGAAGCGCCGCACGAGCGTGCGGAACGGCCGATCGGTCACGCCGGTCATGGGCGCGAGGATAACGGGAGAATCAATTTTGACCGGACCGATGTTGATCGCATCCAGCTTGGGGGGCTTTGAATGTTGCATCTGCGAATGTGCCTAAATTTTGGGCACCCATTACAGAAATGCTTGGGACAGGACAACCCCCTCGCACGGTCGGTAAGCACGCCCACTGGATTGGTGCTGCACCTGCCGCTATGGCCGCGCCGATGCATTCGGAAAGCCAGACAGTAGCGGTCATCGTCGCAGCCGGTCGCGGAGAGCGTGCCGGCGGTTCGACGCCCAAGCAGTATCGAAAAGTAGCGGGCAGAAGCCTCGTTGCCCATGCCTTGCAAGCCTTTGCAACGCATGACGCGATCGACCACGTGATCGTTGTGATTGGCGCGGGGCAGGAACAGGCGCTGGCAGAAGCAGTCGCTCCCCTCCCCTTACCGCAAACCGTCATCGGTGGGGCAAGCCGCCGAGAGTCAGTTCTCAATGCGCTTTCGGCCATTGGGAGCAAGGGCGGCGCGGTCCGCGTGCTGATTCACGATGCCGCGAGGCCGTTTCTGCCGGCACGGGTGATCGATGATTTGCTGTCCTCGCTCGATACCGATCCCGGCGCGATCCCGGTCCTTCCAGTGGTCGATACGCTTGCGCGGGGCGACGGCGCCCTTGGCGATACGGTATCACGGGATGGACTGTGGCGCGTGCAGACCCCGCAGGCCTTCCGCTTCAAGGATATTCTTGCGGCGCACAGGGCATGGCCAGCCGACCGCGAAGCGACCGATGATGCGCAGATGCTGCGCCATGCCGGCGGCAGTGTCGCGCTCGTCGATGGAGATACTATGCTCGAGAAGGTGACCCATCCGGCCGACTTTGCACTGGCAGAGGCGCGGCATGGCAAGCCCGCATTCCGCATCGGCAGCGGCTATGACGTTCATCGCCTGGTCGATGGCGACGGTGTCTGGCTTTGCGGCGTACACATACCGCACAACCAGACGCTATCGGGACACAGTGACGCAGACGTGGCACTCCATGCTCTCACCGATGCCATTCTTGGTGCAGCGGCGATGGGCGATATCGGCCAGCATTTCCCGCCGTCGGACCCTCAGTGGAAGGGCGCTGAATCCCACATTTTCCTGAGCCACGCGGTGAATCTGGTTGCCGAAGCGGGCTATTCCATCGCCAATGCGGACATCACGATCATTTGCGAAAAACCCAAGGTCGGCCCCCATCGTCAGGCCATGCAGGTGCGGGTCGCGGAACTTATGGGCGTTGACATTGGTTCCGTATCGGTGAAGGCCACGACCACTGAACGACTTGGCTTTACCGGCCGCGGCGAAGGCATCGCGGCCCAGGCGCAAGTCCTGCTACAATCGGCGTGACGTAATGGCGCACGCGTTCTGCCAACCCGCAGACTGACGGATTTCATGAACGGACTACTCCCTCCCGATATTATCGAACTGGCGCAGACTGTCGTCGATGCTCACCGCGAAATGGGAACGACCATCGCAGTCGCAGAAAGCTGCACCGGCGGTCTCGTCGCCGCCGCGCTCACCGAGATTCCTGGTTCCTCGGCTGTGCTCGACCGCGCTTTCATCTCCTATTCGAACGACGCGAAGATGGAGATGCTCGACGTCCCGTCCGACCTGATCGAAACGTTCGGCGCGGTTTCCGTCGCCGTCGCGTGGTCGATGGCGCAGGGCGCGATCGCGAACTCCAGCGCTGATCTTGCCGTGGCGATTACCGGTATTGCCGGACCCGATGGTGGTTCGGACCTGAAGCCTGTTGGCACCGTCGTCTTCGCGCGTGCGCGCAAGAAGGACGCGGAAGATACCGAGCCGCATGCAGAGCTGAAAAAGTTCGAATGCACGACGCGCCCCGAAGTGCGGCACCAGGCCGCGATCTGCGCGCTCGAACTTCTGCTGCCGCGTAGCTACACGCAGCAGGCCTGATCAGGCGGCGGGCGGGCCGTAAAGCTCGCGCGCCCGTTCCTCGAACGCGCCGACCATCTTGCGGAAGGCGCGGTCGAGATATTGGCCGGCCAGCGCCTCGAACACCGAATTGCGGAACGTGAAGTCGACGCAAAAGTCGATGCGGCAGCTCGTCTCGGTCAGCGGTTCGAAATGCCACGAATTCTCGAGATGGTTGAGCGGACCGTCGACGTACTCGACGACGATCCTTGTCGGCCGTTCCTTGTGAACCTTCGATGTGAACTTCTCGCGCAGCGCCTTGAAGCCGACCATCATGTCGGCGACCATCTCGGTATCGCTGTCTGACCGAACGCGGGTCGCCACGACCCAAGGCAGGAACTCGGCATAGCGACCGACATCCGCCACGAGGGCGAACATCTGTTCGGCACTATAGGGTAGCTCGCGGCTCTCGCGAATGGACGGCATTGCTTGGGGTTCTCAGCTGCGAGCGGCGGCCTTGGCGAGCTTCGCCTCACGCGCGGCGCGCATCTCGGCGAAATCGTCGCCCGCGTGATAGCTGGAACGCGTCAGCGGGCTGGAGGCGACCTGCAGGAAGCCCTTGGCGCGGGCGATGGAGCCCAGCGCGTCGAACTGCTGCGGGGTCACGAAGTCGATGACCTTGTGATGCTTGGGCGTGGGCTGCAGGTACTGGCCCATCGTCAGGAAGTCGATGTCGGCGCTGCGCATGTCGTCCATCACCTGGTGGATTTCGAGACGCTGTTCGCCAAGGCCGAGCATGATGCCGCTCTTCGTGAAGATCGAAGGATCGATGTTCTTCACTTCTTCGAGCAGGCGCAGCGACGCATAGTAACGCGCACCCGGGCGCACCGTCGGGTAGAGGCGCGGCACCGTTTCGAGGTTGTGGTTGAAGACATCGGGACGCGCCTCGACGATGGCGGCGATCGCCTTCTTCATCTTGCCGCGGAAGTCGGGCGTCAGGATCTCGATCGTCGTGTTCGGAGTGCGCGCGCGCAGCTCCTGGATCACTTTGACGAAGTGGCCTGCGCCGCCATCGGGAAGATCGTCACGGTCGACCGACGTGATGACGATGTGTTCCAGACCCATTTCGGCAGCCGCGGTCGCGACGTTCACCGGCTCCATCGGATCGACCATGCGCGGCATGCCGGTCTTCACGTTACAGAAGCGGCAGGCACGGGTGCAGACATCGCCAAGGATCATCACGGTGGCGTGCTTCTTGGTCCAGCATTCCCCGATGTTCGGGCAAGCGGCCTCTTCACACACGGTGTTGAGCTTGAGGTCGCGCATCAGGCGGCGCGTCTCTGCGTAACCCTTGCTGGTCGGCGCTTTCACACGGATCCAGTCGGGCTTGCGACGGCGTTCTGCCTGCTGTTCGGCCTTGAGGTCGGCTGCTGCGGGTATCTCGTTCATGGGCCCCACATAGGCCCGTCGCTTGCAAGCCGCAATGCTTGGCGGCAAAGGGTAGGCTATGACCGATTCTCCTTCTGCCTTCGAGGCCCTCAACGCCGGCTACATGCGCTTTCGCGAAAAGCTGTGGCATCCCCAGCATGAGCGCTGGACGCGCCTCAAAGAAGGGCAGTCGCCCAAGGTGATGGTGATTTCCTGCTCCGACAGCCGCGTCGATCCGGCGCAGGTGTTCGACGTGGACCCGGGCGAGATTTTCGTGGTGCGCAACGTTGCCGCCATGGTCCCCCCGTTTGAAACCACGCCCGGCCATCACGGCGTGTCTGCCGCGCTCGAATTCGCGGTGCAGGTGCTTGAGGTCGAGGAAATCGTGGTGCTGGGCCACGGCATGTGCGGCGGCTGCCAGGCGGCACTGTCGCAGAAGATGCTGGGTGCGGAACCCGGCAAGGGCGGCTTCATTGCCGACTGGATCGACCTTCTGGACGAAGCACGCGTGTCGGTAGCTGCCGAACACGGCACCGAAGGCCGGAAGGCAGAACGTGCGATGGAACAGGCTGCGGTCAAGGTCTCGATCGACAACTTGCGCTCTTTCCCATGCATCCAGGTCAAGGAAGGCAAGGGCAAGTTGAGGCTGCGCGGCGCGTTCTTCGCGATTTCAGACGGCGTGCTGCACTGGCTCGACGAGGACAGCGGAAACTTCCAGCCGGTCACCTGACTTGGAAGAAACAACCGAATCCGCGATCGGCGTGCCGATGCCGCGGCACCCGCTACAGATCCGCGACTACCGGATATTCTGGCTGACCCGCTTCGCGGGCGTCATCGCGACGCTCTCGATGGTCGTCGTGCTGGGCTGGCAGGTCTATGACGTGGCGCGCTCAGACTACGGGATGAGCAGGAGCGCGGCTGCGTTTCAGCTCGGTATCCTGGGGCTGGTCCAGTTCATCCCGCTCTTCGTGCTGACCCCGATCTCGGGCGTCGTTGCCGACCGGTATGACCGGCGCAAGGTCGCGGCGCTGTCGATGGGCATCGACTCGTTCGTGGCTGCTGCGCTGGGGTATGCGACGTGGAGCGACAATCTCAGCCTGCCGCTGCTTTTCTCGCTTGCGGCACTGCACGGCGTGGCGCGTATCTTTTTCGGGCCTGCGATGAATTCGCTCGCTCCCAACCTCGTGCCAGCGCCGATGATCCCGCGCGCGATCGCAACCAATGCCATCGCGTGGCAGTTCGCCAGCGTACTTGGTCCGGCGGCGGGCGGGATGCTCTATGCCGTGTTCCCGACGCTGCCCTACATCGTGTCTGTGGTGCTGCTCGGCCTTGGCGCGGTGATGGTCTTGCTGATCAAGCCGCTTAGAAAGCCAGAGGTCGATCGCAAGAAACATCCGGTCAAACAGATTACCGAAGGCTTCCGCTTCGTCTGGCATGATCGCTTCTTGCTTGGGGCGATCTCGCTCGACCTGTTCGCGGTGCTGCTTGGCGGTGTGACCGCGCTGCTGCCGGTCTTTGCGCGCGACATCCTCGAGGTTGGGCCGGAGGGTCTCGGCTGGATGCGCGCGGCGCCTGCCGCCGGTGCGGGCCTTGTCGCGCTGTGGCTTGCGGTCAAACCGATGGAGCATAACGTCGGTGTGAAGATGTTATGGGCCGTGGGCATCTATGGGCTTGCGACGGCGGTCTTCGGGTTCAGCTACGACCTCATCTTCAGCCTCTTCCTGCTGCTCATCCTTGGCGCGGCGGACATGATCTCGGTCTTCGTGCGCGGGTCGCTGGTGCAGCTCAACACGCCAGACGAAATGCGCGGACGCGTGTCCTCACTATCGGGCCTTGCCATCTCCGCCTCGAACGAGCTTGGCGAGCTTCAGTCCGGCATTGCCGCGGCCTTGCTCGGCGCAACAGGGGCGGTTGTATTTGGCGGCGCGGGCGCGATATTGGTAACGATTATCTGGGCTTTCGCCTTTCCGGAGATCAGGAACGCTCGCACGTTCGCTCCGGTCTATCGCGAATGACCTCGATTTTGGCACGGGGATAGGAGCCGAACCATGAAAGCAGACAGTGTCCTGGCAACGATCGGCAATACGCCGCACATCCGGCTGTCGCGGCTGTTTCCCAATCACGAAGTCTGGGTGAAGTCCGAACGGACCAATCCGGGCGGTTCGATCAAAGACCGCATCGCGCTTGCCATGGTCGAAGCGGCAGAGGCCGCGGGCGATCTGGCGCCGGGCGGCACGATCATCGAGCCGACTTCGGGCAACACCGGTATCGGCCTTGCCATGGTCGCGGCGGTGAAGGGCTACAAGCTCATCCTCGTCATGCCCGACTCCATGTCGATCGAGCGTCGCCGCCTGATGCTGGCCTATGGCGCGACTTTCGATCTCACGCCTCGCGAACTGGGCATGAAGGGCGCCCTCGCCCGCGCGCACGAACTTCTGAACGAGGTTTCGGGAAGCTGGATGCCACAGCAGTTCGAGAATGCGGCCAACCCGAAGGTCCACGCCGAAACGACGGCCAAGGAAATCCTCGCCGATTTCGCCGATACGCCGATCGACGTGATGATTACCGGCGTTGGCACCGGCGGTCACCTGACGGGCTGTGCGGAAGAGCTGAAGAAGAGCTGGCCCGACATGAAGGCCTATGCCGTCGAACCCGACTTGTCGCCGGTGATCTCGGGCGGCCAGCCCGGCCCTCACCCGATTCAGGGCATCGGCGCGGGCTTCATTCCTGAAAACCTGCACACCCGCTCAATCGACGGAGCCATTCCGGTCGACGCCGCAGACGCCAAGGAAATGGCGCGCCGCTGCGCCACCACGGAAGGCCTGCTGGTCGGCATCAGTTCGGGCGCAACGCTCGCCGCGATCGCCAAGAAGCTGGAAAGCATACCTGCCGGTGCGCGTATCCTCGGCTTCAACTACGACACGGGCGAGCGTTACCTTTCGGTACCCGACTTTCTTCCCGAGTAAGCGGCCCTTGGGCCGAGGCGTCAGCCCATGCGGGCGAAGGCCTCGGCCGGCATGGCCATGATCGTTTCCGCGCCAGCCTGAAGCTTGCGGCGCAGCGCGCCTGCTTCGGGGAGGTGGGATTCGGCGAAATGGCGACCGGTGAGGATTTTGGCTTCCATGAAGCCTGCATCGTCCGCACCGACATCCAGCGCTTTCGACGCAGCCACGGCAGATCGCAGCCACATCCAGCCCATCGAAACGAGGCCGAGGATCTCCATGTAGTGATAGGCCGCAGACCCCGCGTTGTTCGGGTCCGCTGGCGCATTCTGCATCAGCCACATTGAAGCAGCCTTCAACTCGCCGTTCGCCTTTTCGAGCGACCCCGCAAGCGCTGCAACTTTTTCGTTCCCGGCAGCCGCAGCGACATCCTCGTCGACCATCGCGAAGAACGACTGGACCGCACGGCCGCCGTGCATCGGCAGTTTGCGCCCGACGAGGTCCATCGCCTGCACACCGTTTGCGCCTTCGTAGATTTGCGTGATGCGGGCATCGCGGACGAACTGCTCCATGCCATTTTCGGCGATGTAGCCGTGACCGCCCCAGACCTGCTGCATGTCCTGAGCCACGCGCATGCCGATATCGGTGCCGATCGCCTTCACGATCGGGGTCAGTAGCTGGACCATGTCGTCGGCGGCCTGACGCTCCGCTTCATCGGCAGCGTGCTTTGCAATGTCACCTTGCAGCGCGACCCACAGGCCCAGAGCGCGCATACCCTCGGTCCGCGCGCGGGCATCCATGAGAAGGCGGCGCACGTCGGGATGGACGACAAGCATGTCGGCGGCCTCGGATGGCTCCTTCGGTCCCGTCAGCGCCCTGCCCTGACGACGGTCGAGCGCATAGGCCGCGCCGTTCTGATAGGCGTTCTCCGCCTGCGAAAAACCCTGGAGCCCGACCCAAAGGCGCGCGGCGTTCATCATGATGAACATGGCGGCAAGGCCTTTGTTCTCCTCACCGATCAACCAGCCGGTCGCACCGTCGTAGTTCATCACGCAAGTCGGATTGGCGTGGATACCCATCTTCTCTTCGATGGAGCCGCACGACAGCGAATTGCGCTCACCCGGATTGCCATCGGCGTCTGGGATGAACTTGGGGACGATGAACATCGAGATGCCCTTCGTGCCCTTGGGCGCATCAGGTGTGCGGGCCAGCACGAGATGGACGATGTTGTCGGCAAGCTCATGCTCGCCGCAGGAGATGAAGATCTTGGTGCCGGTAACGGAAAAGGACCCGTCGCCGTTCGGCTCTGCGCGTGTACGCAGAAGGCCAAGGTCCGTGCCGCAGTGCGGCTCGGTAAGGTTCATGGTCCCAGTCCATTCGCCGCTGACCATCTTGGGAAGATAAAGATTGCGCTGCTCTTCCGACCCGCGAAGCAAAAGCGCCTCTACGGCACCGGAAGTCAGGCCGAAGAACATCGCAAAGGGCATGTTCGCCGAGGTGAAGTATTCCTCCACCGCAAACCCCAGGATACCCGGCATCCCCTGCCCGCCATACTCGGCTGGCATCGACAGCGTCGTCCAGCCGGCCTCGCGCACCTTCGCATAAAGCTCCTTGAACCCGTCGGGCGTCGTTACCGAACCATCGTCATTGCGCGTGCAGCCCTGCCTGTCGGCGGGAAGGTTCGTCGGCGCGACCACTTCGGCGAAGAAACGGCCCGCTTCCTCGAGGATCGGCGCGATCATGTCGGCGTCGAAATCCTCGAAGCCGGGTTTTCCGGCCATCGCAGGCAGGTCGATCACGTTTTCCAGCACAAAGCGCGTGTCGCGCACGGGGGCGGTGTAGGTCGGCATCTCAGTCCTCTCGCTTGGCCGGGTCCAGGTCGCTCTTCACCTTGTCGATAAATTCGGAGAGCACGCCCATGGCCCAGTCTATGTCCTGTCTTTGACGCTCGAGCTTGGCGAGCTGTTCCCGGCAGCGTTCAAGGGTCACCTTGCGCTGCGTGGTCTGCCCGTCGTCGAGATCGTAGAGATCGAGCATCTCGCGCACTTCCTTGAGCGAGAAACCAACGCTCTTGGCACGTTCGATCCAGCGCAGACGCGCGCGGTCGCCCTCGGAATAGATCCGCTGGGTGCCGCTACGCTGCGGGAAGATCAGACCCTGCTCTTCATAAAAGCGCAAGGCGCGCGCCGTGACGTCGTATTCCGTCGAGAGTTCGGCGATGGTCCAGGTTTTTTCGTCAGGTGCGGCGGCTCGATCGGTCATGCTGCCAAGTTAGTTGACGTTTACGTTAACGTCAAGATGTGTGCTCCAGCCCCGCATCGGTCACGCGGCGATAAAAGCAGGTCGGCGCATTGGTGTGACAAGCCGGACCGGCAGCGTTCACGCGCAGGACGAGGCAATCCTGATCGCAGTCGACCAGCATCTCGACCAGTTCGAGGACGTGGCCCGATGTCTCGCCCTTCTTCCAGAGCTTGCCGCGAGAACGCGACCAGAAATGCGCAAAGCCGCTGTCGCGCGTAAGTTGCAGTGCCTCGTCGTTCATGTGCGCGACCATGAGCACCTCGCCCCCGTCGGCGGCGACGCAGACCGCGGTGATCAGCCCCTTCTCGTCGAAACGCGGCTTGAACTGGTCGGTAGTCTCGACGGTGTCGGTCGTCATGGGGCCTCGCAATATTCGGAAAGACGTAGCGTCAACTGCGCCACAAGGCGCCTGTTGCACGATAGGCACAGCGTTGCATAATTTCCATGGGGTTCGGTAACGAATCCTTCCCCGTCAGCAACCTGTCGTGCACAAGACGCTCACGGCTTGAGGGAGCCGGACCCGTCCGAAAGGACGGTAGACGTTGTCCAAGACGTCCTCTGAAGCGGTCAACGTTCAGGGATCGGTGGTACCGGGGGGTACTGCCTAATAGAGGGGCCGGATGGCAGCTCGGGATCGGCGGGATCCCTGTAGCGCTTAACCGGTCAGTCACGCGGACGCCCGAGGCCTTTCGGTCTCGGGCGTTTCGCTTTTGGGGACCGGCTGTGCGTGCAGGACCCGCGCATAGCAGGCAATCACCACGCTTTTAGAGCCAGCCTTCTTCAGCACGCGAACACAGGCATCGCTGGTCGCCCCGCTCGTCATGACATCGTCGACGAGGATGACATCCCGCCCGCGAATGCCATCGGCCTTGCGTGGATTGCACTGGATGGCACCTTTGAGCGCCTCCCGTCGTTCTTTTGGATCGAGCCCGCCGAGGCTGGGTGTCGGCTTGCTTCGGACCAGCAGGTCCGGCGAAAACTCGAGATTGAGCGACCTCGCGATCACTTTCCCGAGCATTGCCGACTGGTTGTATCCACGCTTCCAGAGCCGCCAGCGGTGCAAGGGAACCGGCACGACAATCGCGTCGCTTTGCGCCCTGTCGCCGATCCGCGCAGCGATTGTTCGGCCCATCGGTCCTGCAAGCGCGATGCGGCCGCCGTGTTTAAAATGCAGGACCATGTCGCGCGACACTTCGCCATAGATCGTCGCTGCCACGATCCCGTCATGCACCGGAGCGTCCGCAAGGCAGCGCGCACAATGCGCATCGGCTCCGAAGTGATCGGCCCCGAAGGGATGGTGGCATGTCGTGCACCAGGGTTGGCCGGGCAATTGCAGCTTGCCCCAGCATTCGGCGCAGAAAGCATCGTCGCCGCTGGGCGAACCGCCCGCGATCCCGTCCCCACAAGCCGGGCAGCGCGGCGGATAGACGAAGTCCAGAATCGGCGCAAAGGTCTGGCGAAGCGACACTTTGTCATGATTGCCGCGTGGTGCGTCTCGCTGCAACCTTGCGCGCCCGCGCCATCCACGGCACAGGTCCGCGCATGGACACCCCTCCCTCGCCGCCCGTGATCTTTTCGCCCCGGCGCCGCCTTGCCGCCCGTTCGCGCATGGCCGCGATGCGGGGACGCGGAGAGGCCGTTTCGACCGTGGCGCGCGAGATTGCGGAAGACGCCATCGACCGCCTCGGCTTCCTCAACCGCAAGTTCGACCGCGTGCTGGTGATCGGCGACGTGACCGATGCCTTTGCCGAACACTTGACGGCGCAGGGCAGCGAAGTTGCAGTTGCCGATCCTTGCGCGCAGTTCGGCTCGGTACTGGACGAGGAAAAGCCCCTTCCCGGCGGGCCATATGATCTCATCGCCTCACTCGGCCTGCTCGACACGGTGAACGACCTGCCCGGCGCGCTGGCACTGATGCGCAGGGCCCTTGCGAGCGACGGGCTAATGATCGCCAGCTTCCTTGCCGCCGGCTCGCTGCCGGTGTTGCGCAAGGCCATGCTCACCGCCGATGGAGAGCGTCCCTCCCCGCGCATTCACCCGCAAGTCGACGTACGCGCGGCGGGGCAACTCATGACCCGCCTCGGTTACGCAAGTCCGGTCGTCGATGGCTGGGGCTTCGATGTCGGTTTCGAAAGCCTCGACCAGCTCGTCAGCGACTTGCGCGCACAGGCTCTTGGCAACGTCTTGGCCGACCCGGGCCCGCCCTTGGGCAAAGCAGCGCTTAAGGTGGCCCGAAACGCATTCGCGGACGAAGCCGGTGAAGATGGCCTCGTCCGCGAACGGTTCGAAATTGTCACGCTGAGCGGGTGGAGTCCCGCCCCGCGCTTTTGATCAGGCCTTCAGCGCCGCCTGCGCCGCAGCAAGGCGGGCAATCGGCACGCGATAGGGCGATGCCGAGACGTAATCGAGCCCGACCTTTTCGTAGAACGCGATCGATGCCGGATCGCCGCCATGTTCGCCGCAGATGCCGAGCTTGATGTCGGGACGCGTCGCGCGGCCACGCTCTGCACCCAGTTCGACCAACTGGCCCACGCCCTCGATATCGAGGCTGACGAACGGATCGCGCGGGTAGATCCCCTTGTCGACGTAGGGCCCGAGGAAGCGGGCGGCATCGTCACGGCTGACGCCAAGCGTCGTCTGCGTAAGATCGTTGGTACCGAACGAGAAGAACGCGCCTTCCTCGGCGATTTCGCCAGCCATAAGTGCGGCGCGCGGTAGTTCGATCATCGTGCCGACCAGATAGTCGAGCGTGCGGCCCTTCGCCTCGAAAACCTCGGCAGCAGTCTTGTCGACCAGAGCCTTGAGGATCGCGAGCTCACGCTTGGTAGCCACCAGCGGGATCATGATTTCGGGCACCGGAGCGTCACCGCTTTCGCTTGCGACTTCGATAGCCGCTTCGAAAATGGCCTGCGCCTGCATCTCATATATCTCGGGGAACGTGATGCCGAGGCGGCAGCCACGGTGGCCGAGCATCGGGTTGAACTCGTGCAACTCGTCCGCGCGGCGCTTGAGGTGATCGATGCCATAGCCGGTAATCTCGGCCAGTTCCTCGAACTCGGCATCGCCCTGCGGCAGGAACTCGTGCAGCGGCGGATCGAGCAGGCGGATGGTGACCGGAAGGCCCGCCATCTCGGTGAAGATCGCCTTGAAGTCGCTGCGCTGTTCGGGAAGCAGCTTGGCAAGAGCGGCCTCGCGACCCTTCTTGTCTTCCGCAAGGATCATCTGGCGCACGCTGGAAATACGGCCTGCGTCGAAGAACATGTGCTCGGTCCGGCAAAGGCCGATACCCTCGGCACCGAACTGGCGCGCCATCTTGCAGTCGGCGGGAGTTTCGGCGTTGGTGCGAACCTTCATGCGGCGCTTTGCGTCAGCCCATTCCATGAGCGTCGCGAAATCGCCGACCAGTTCAGGCTCGATCGTCGGCACTGCGCCGAGCATGACTTCGCCGGTCGACCCGTCGAGGGTGAGAATGTCACCTTCCTTGATCTCGTTCGAACCGATGCGCGCGGTCTTGGTCTTGCGATCGATCGACAGCGCCGATGCGCCCGACACGCAGGGACGGCCCATGCCGCGGGCAACGACGGCCGCGTGGCTGGTCATGCCGCCGCGCGCGGTCAGGATGCCCTTGGCCGCGTGCATGCCGTGAATGTCTTCGGGCGAAGTCTCGACGCGGACGAGAATGACTTCCTCGCCCCGCTCTGCCCATGTTTCCGCCGTATCGGCGTCGAACACCGCCTTGCCCGAAGCCGCACCCGGCGATGCCGGCAGGCCAACGGTCAATACGTGGCGTTCGGCATCGGGATCGAGCGTGGGGTGCAGCAACTGGTCGAGCGCCATCGGGTCGATGCGGCCGATCGCGGTCGCTTCGTCGATGAGGCCCTCGCTCACCATATCGACCGCCATCTTGAGCGCGGCCTTGGCCGTGCGCTTGCCGGTACGGGTCTGCAGCATCCACAAGGTGCCCTGCTGCACCGTGAACTCGATGTCCTGCATATCCTTGTAGTGATTTTCGAGCAGGTCGAACACGCTCGCGAGCTGCCCGTAGGCATCGGGCATCGCCTCTTCCATCGACTCTGCCTGTGCGCCAGCGGATTCGCGGGCGGCCTTGGTCAGGTACTGCGGCGTGCGGATGCCGGCGACGACGTCCTCGCCCTGCGCGTTGATCAGGTATTCGCCGTAATAGGCGCGCTCACCCGTGGCCGGATCGCGCGTGAAGGCAACGCCGGTGGCCGAGGTGTCGCCCATGTTGCCGAAGACCATGGCTTGCACGTTGACGGCCGTGCCCCAGCCGCCCGGAATGTCGTTCAACCGGCGATAGACCTTGGCGCGGTCCGAATCCCAGCTGGCGAAAACCGCCTCGATCGCGCCCCAGAGCTGTTCGGCCGGATCCTGCGGGAACGGGTGGCCAAGCTCACGCTCGGCGATTTCCTTGTACTCGCCGACAAGCGCCTTCCAGTCCTCGGAAGTCAGTTCGATGTCGTTGTAGTAGCCCTTGTCCTCCTTGGCGATTTCGAGAGCTTCCTCGAACAGGCCATGGTCGAGCCCGAGCACGACGTCGGAGTACATCTGGATGAAGCGGCGGTAGGAGTCCCAGGCAAAGCGTTCGTCGCCCGACACGCTGGCAAGGCCCTGCACCGTTTCGTCGTTGAGGCCGAGGTTGAGGACCGTATCCATCATGCCCGGCATCGAAACGCGCGCGCCAGAGCGGACCGAGACCAGCAGCGGATCGGCGGCATCGCCGAATTTCTTGCCGACGGTCTGTTCAATATGGCCCAGCGCAGACGCGACATCGGCGCGCAGCGCATCATCGAAGTTGGCGCCTTCTGCAAGGTATTTGACGCACATTTCGGTCGTGATCGTAAAACCGGGAGGCACCGGCAGGCCGATCGAGGCCATTTCCGCCAGGTTGGCGCCCTTGCCGCCGGTGATCGTCTTGTCCTTCGCGCGCGGATCGTCCGAAACCGCGTTGCCCCCGAAGGTGTAGACATATTGCGTCATGATACCTTTGACCTCTTGTTGCGATACCTTGCAGTGCAGCAAAAACGGCACGTTCGGGTACAATTCTCCCTCAGTGGCGCCCCTGTAGTGTTACAAACGCAAAGAGTCAGCCCTCGATCCGAGAAAAGTCGGCAACTTTGTGCACTGCAGCAACAAAGTTGGCCAAAAGGGCAAGACGTGCCGAACGCTTCGCCGGATCGGCATCATTGACCGTCACGTCATCGAAAAAGGCATCGATCGGAGCGCGCAGGGTGGCCAGCGCCGCCATGGCCGCGCCGAAATCTTCCCCGGCAATCGCAGCGTTCGCGGCGGGCTCCGCCTGGGCAAGTGCATCGACAAGCGCCTGTTCGGCAGGTTCGCGATCATAGCTGACGGACTTCCCGCGCTCGGCCACGATCGAGCCGACATCCGGATCGTCGACCAGCGCCAGCGGATCTTCCTCTCCGGTGCGGGCGATGCGGTCGGTGCCTTCGTAGCCTTCCTTCTTCAGGATATTGGCCGCACGCTTGTAGCCAGCGAGAAGGTTTGAACCGTCCTCGCTGTCCATGAAGGACTGGAGCGCCTTCACACGGGCGAGCAGGCGAACGAGATCGTCCTCACCGCCGAGCGCGAAGACCGCGTCGATCAGGTCGTGGCGGACGCCTGCTTCCTTCTGCTGGACCTTCAGGCGGTCCGCGAAGAAGTCGAGCAGGTCCCCATCGGCCACTGCCATGCGGAGGTTGTTGGCCGTAACAAGGCGAATGACCGCAAGCGCCGCGCGGCGAAGGGCAAACGGGTCCTTGGAACCGGTCGGCTTTTCGTCGATTGCGAAGAAGCTGCGCAGAGTGTCCAGTTTGTCGGCCAGCGAAACCCCAACCGTCACCGGAGCAGTCGGGACATCATCCCCCTGCCCCACCGGCTTGTAGTGATCGCGGATGGCATCGGATACCGCATCGGGCAGCCCTTCGGCGCGGGCGTAGTAGCCACCCATTAGGCCCTGCAGTTCGGGGAATTCACCGACCATTTCGGTGACGAGGTCGGCCTTGCACAGCAGAGCCGCCATCTCGGTCATGTCCGCATCGGCCCCCGGCACGACGCCTTCCTCGGCCAGCCAGCGGGCCAACTTTGCCACGCGCTGAACCTTGTCGGCGACGGTGCCGAGCTTTTCGTGGAACGTGATGCGTTCAAGCTTCTTGGCGTGTTCGGCCAGCGTCGTCTTCTGGTCGACTTCCCAGAAGAAGCGCGCATCAGACAGGCGGGCGGCGAGGACCTTGCGGTTGCCGTCCACAATCACCGCCGGATCTTCGGCAGCGATGTTCGCGGTGCAGACGAACGCATTGGCCAATGCGCCGTTCGCATCGTTGCACACGAAGTATTTCTGGTTTGTGCGCGCGGTCAGCTGGATGACTTCGGGCGGCACGTCGAGATAGCTCTCGTCGAAACGGCCCAGCAGCGGCACCGGCCATTCGGTCAGGCCGGCGTTCTCGATCACCAGACCTTCGTCGGCGACAAGTTCGAGGCCCGCTGCGCTGGCAGCATCCTGCGCCTGGGCGCGGACCATGTCCTGACGTTCCTCGTGGTCGACGATGACGTGGCAGGCGCGCAGCTTCTCTGCGTAGTCGTCAGCCCCGCCAATGGTGATCTCGCCCGAATGGTGGAACCGGTGGCCGAGCGTCGCATACCCCGAGGCAACGCCGCCGACTTCACACCCGACAAGCTCTTCGCCAAGGATCGCGACGATGCCCGAAAGCGGGCGTACCCAGCGCAAGCTCTCGGTGCTGATCGAAGCTTCGCCCCAGCGCATCGACTTCGGCCACGGGAAGGCACGGACAATGGCGGGGATCGCTTCGGCCAGAACGTCCTTCACGTCGCGGCCCGGAATGTTTTTCACAGCGAAGTACGTCGCACGACCCTTAACGTCGCGGACCTCGAGCTGGTCGCGCGTCACGCCGTTCTTCTTGCAGAAGCCGTCGATGGCCTGATCGGGTGCGCCTTCGGGCGGGCCCTTGGCTTCTTCGCTTACGGCTTCGGTCTGCTGCGGCATGGCCTTCGCGATCAGCGCAAGGCGGCGCGGGGTCGACCAGACGGTGATCGCACCGTGTTCGACGCCGGCGGCCTTCATCTGTTCGCGGAACAGCCGTTCGAGATCGGCGCGAGCGCCGGCCTGCATACGGGCGGGAATTTCTTCCGAGCGGAGTTCGAGCAGGAAATCGGTCATGCGGCCCACTCCGGATAAGCGGCGGCCCACTGGTCGGAATACTTCGCCATGTAAGCCTCACACGATCCACGCGCGAGGTCGCGGACCTGCGCCATGTAGCTGGCACGTTCCTGCACCGAGATCACGCCGCGGGCCTGAAGAAGGTTGAAGATGTGGCTCGCCTCGATCGCCTGTTCATACGCGGGGATCGGCAGGCCCTTTTCAAGGCAGAGCTTGCACTCTGCCGATGCCTTGCGGAACAGGTCGAATAGCGCGTCGGTGTCGGCAACCTCGAAGTTCCACGTCGACATCTGGCGCTCGTTTTCGAGGAACACGTCACCGTAGCTCACGCCCTGCGTGTTGAACGCGAGGTCGTAGACGTTGTCGACGCCCTGAATGTACATGGCAAGGCGTTCGAGACCGTAAGTCAGCTCGCCCGCCACCGGCTTGCAGTCGAAGCCGCCCATCTGCTGGAAATAGGTGAACTGGGTGACTTCCATCCCGTCGCACCAGACTTCCCAGCCCAGACCCCACGCGCCCAGCGTCGGGCTTTCCCAGTCGTCCTCGACAAAACGGATGTCGTGCTTGAGCGGATCGATACCGATCGTGCGCAGGCTGTCGAGATACCATTCCTGGATCTGTGGCGGGCTCGGCTTCAGGATCACCTGATACTGGTAGTAGTGCTGCAGGCGGTTGGGGTTCTCGCCATAACGACCGTCGGTCGGACGGCGGCAGGGCTGCACGAAAGCGGCGTTCCACGGCTCGGGACCAAGCGCGCGCAGCGTCGTGGCCGGGTGGAACGTGCCTGCACCCATGCGCATGTCGTAGGGCTGAAGGATGAGGCAGCCTTTCGCGCTCCAGAAATCGTGGAGAGCGAGGATCATGTCCTGAAAGGATCGTGTCGGATCGCGTGTCATGCGCGGGGCAATGGCGCGTGCCAGCAAAAGCGTCAATGGCGCTTGGGTTTCAATCCCGAACGCTTGGCTTTGTTGTCAGGTGATGATGACGCAATGTCAGGTAGTGTTGACAATGTCAGCGAATCACGTCATTTAGTCATGCATACCTGACACGATGTCATGACAAGCTGACGGAGTTCACGATGTTTCCTGCCATTTCCCGCCGTAAGGCTCCGGCCTCTCCGCTAACTGCCGAGCAGACCCGCAACCGCTTCTGGTGGGGCATGGCCAGGCCCAAGGCAAAGCACCGCAAGATCATGTTCGCTGTCCTCGCGGTAGAGGCCGCATGGCTGGCTGTGATGGTCGGCTCGCGCGTCTTGAGCTGAGCGACGATGAACAATCGGTTGAGAGTGCTGCGCGCTGAAAGGCAGTGGAGCCAGGCAGAGCTTGGCGCGCGGCTCGACGTATCACGGCAGGCCGTGAACGCGATCGAGACGGGGAAGCACGATCCTTCGCTCCCGCTCGCCTTTCGCATCGCCCGCCTTTTCGACATGAAGATCGAGGACATTTTCGATGATGGCCATGACTGAAAATCCCGCCGCAGAAGGACGCTTAGGCCAGTCCACCGCGGCACGAGTAACGTTTGCTTCGCTGGCCGGTCTCGGCGCTGTTTTCTGCCTTGGCATCGTGACGGGCGTTACGGCAGGCTTTCTTGAAAAGGGCGACCTGTCGGTCCGGGCGGGGACGATCGGTGCGTTCTGCCTCGCCATTGGCCTGCTTCTTCTGTGGGTCGCATTCCGCCAGGTTCGCGCAATCTTTGCCGAGCCCATGGGCAAGAACACGCGTCGGGCCCGTATCATGATGGGCGTGTCCGTCCTTGTCGGCATCGTATTTGGCGTGTTGATGGCCCTTGGCGAAAAGGACGAAAGTCCGATCATTTCAGGCGTGGATCTTTCGCCCACTATCGCGATCATCCTGGCGATTGGTGCTCTTGTCATCGTGCCAGTGCTGACATGGGTCTGGTGGCGCGCTCTCGATGAGCACGAGGCCGGGGCCTATTCCGACGGCGCTCTCGTCGCGCTCAACTTCAACTTGTCGATCACCGCTGCATGGTGGGTGCTTGCCCGTGGCGGGATGATGGAGCCGGTCGAAGCAATGCCGGTCTTCATGCTGACCATCGTGGTGTGGTCCGCCGTCTGGCTCTGGAAGCGTTACTTCTGAGCCGTCACTTTTCGTTCATTCAAGCCGTACATATATTCACTTCAAGCAAAAGAGGGTTGCCATGAAATTGAAGTCCATGTTCCGCAAGCTTGCGCCGTTTGCTGCGCTGCTTGGCCTGGGTTCGCCTGCTTATGCCGAGGAATCCGTCCTCGACCGGTCCGATGCCGATCCCGCGCTTTGGGTCCTGTCGGATGATGACACCACGATCTACCTGTTCGGCACGATGCATGCGCTGAAGACAGACCTGGTCTGGTTCGACGATGCCGTTGCCGACGCTTTCGGTAAGTCTGACGAACTGGTTCTGGAAATGATCCCGCCGCCGCCCGAGGAAATGGCCGGCTTCGTCCAGACCGCCGCCATTGCCAAGCCGGGTAGCGGTCTCTCGACCGTCCTGACCGAAGACCAGTACGCCCGCTTTGCCGCTGCGGCCGCTTCGATCGGTCTTCCGCCTCAGGCGCTCGAACCGATGAAGCCGTGGTTCGCCGGCGTCACGCTTGCCACTGCGCCGCTGCAGCAGCTTGGCTATTCTGCCGAGGCGGGTGCCGAGCAGGTACTCCAGACCGCCGCTGCCGAGCGTTCGATGCAGATGGTCGGGCTTGAGACTTTCGAGCAGCAGATGGGTTTCTTCACCGGCCTCAGCCAGGAAGACCAGATCGCGTTCCTGATGTCTGGTGTCGATGACATGGGCGAGATGAAGGAAACCTTCGAGAACATGGAAACCGCATGGGCCATGGGTGACACGAAGGCGACTGCCGACCTTCTGAACGAAGGCATGGAAGACACGCCCAAGCTTCACGAAGTCCTGCTCAAGAACCGCAACGCTGCGTGGGCCGAATGGATCGGCACTCGCATGGAAAGCCCGGGCACCGTCTTCATCGCGGTTGGCGCAGGCCACCTTGCAGGCGACGACAGTGTCCAGTCGATGCTGGCTGCAAAGGGCTTCACCGCGACCCGTATCGAGTACTAAGTAAGACCCGTGCCGACCCGCCTATTCGCCTTTCTCCTTGCTCCGCTCGTCCTGCTGCTTGCAGGGTGCGGGAGCACGGCGGAACCGGCGCTGTGGCGGGTCGATGCGGCTGATGCGCCGGATGGCGCCGAGCCTGCGGGCTGGCTATTCGGCACGATCCACGCCCTGCCCCGCTCCACAAAATGGCACGGCGGCGAACTGGATCAGGCGCTTGAGCAAGCCGGCGTCCTGATGGTCGAGATCGAGAACCTCGACACCGCCGAATCCCAGCGCATCTTCCAGCAGCTCGCCATCGACCCCGCCCTTCCCCCGCTGTCGGAGCGGGTTTCGCCCGTCTACCGGGACGAACTGGCCGAGGTCCTCGACGATGCAGGCGCGTCGGAAGAAAGCTTCCACTATGTCGAGACATGGGCCGCCGCCCTCACCCTGTCCTCGATGATCCAGCAGCGCAGCACGCTCGATCCCGAATACGGTGTCGACAAGACGCTGATCGCCGAATGGGACAAGCCGATCGTCGGCTTCGAAACCACCGAAGAACAGCTTCGCATCTTCGACCAGTTAAGCGGGGACGAGCAGCAGGACCTTCTCGAAAGCTTCGTCGATCAGGCCGACACGATCGGTCCGCACGACTTGTCCGATGCCTGGGCCTCTGGCGATGCCGACCGGTTGGCGGGCCTGATGGACATGGGCTTCGATGCTTCGCCCCAGCTTCGTGCCGCTCTTCTCTCCCGCCGCAATTCGCGCTGGATCGGGCGGATCGTGGGTCAGCTTCAGGATGGCAAGAAGCCCTTCGTTGCCGTAGGGGCTGGCCATATCGGCGGCGATGACGGCCTTATCACCCTGCTGGAACAGCGCGGCTGGAAGGTCACGCGGGTCCAGTAACCGCCTTCGCACTTGCTTTTGCACGCGATTGCGTCTAGCCGCGCGCCTTCGCTTGCCCTGTCGGTCATCCCTGGAGGCGCTGGGCAGCGTTACTTGTATCAACCAGTTTCGAAGGTCAGAAATCATGAGCGATCAGCTTACCCTGACGGCCGAGGCGCGCGAGCGGGCAGGCAAGGGAGCCTCCCGTGCACTGCGCCGTGAAGGTCGCGTCCCCGCAGTCATCTACGGCGGCAAGGAAGAACCGCAGACGATCCACGTCGAAGAACGTGCTCTCGTCAAGCTGCTGAACACCGGCCACTTCTCCAACTCGATCATCATGATCGACATGGGCGGCAAGCCGGTTCAGACCCTGCCGAAGGACGTCGCGTTCCACCCGGTTACGGACCGTCCGACCCACGTCGACTTCCTCCGCCTTGCCAAGGGCGCCAAGGTCGACGTCGCGGTTCCGGTCACCTTCGTCAACGAAGAAGCCGCTCCGGGCCTCAAGAAGGGTGGCGTTCTGAACGTCGTCCGTCACGAGCTGGAGCTGGTCTGCGAAGCGGACAAGATCCCGGCCGAGATCGAAATCGACGTCACCGGCAAGGAAGTCGGCGATTCGATCCACATCAGCGAAGTCGCTCTGCCCAAGGGCAGCGAGAGCGCGATCACCGATCGTGACTTCACCATCGCGACGCTGGTCGCTCCGTCGGCTCTGAAGAAGGCCGAAGGCGCTGCTGCAGCCGAAGGCGAAGAAGCCGAGGCGGACGAAGTCCCCGCGACCGAGCAGAACGGCGAAGACGACTAATCGTCCCTTCGCCCTGCTATCGCAGGCTGAAAGAATTACGCCGGTCCCTTTGCGGGGGCCGGCGTTTTCTTTTGGCCCGTTTGCTTTTTGCCCCGTTTCCTTTCTGCTGCCCTTTGGCTAGGGCGCGGCCATGCAGCTTTGGGTAGGCCTTGGTAATCCCGGCGCGAAATATGCGCTGAACCGTCACAACATCGGTTTCATGGCGCTCGACACCATTGCCGAGGTCCATGGCTTTGGTCCTGTCCAAAAGAAGTTTTCCGGCTGGCTTCAGGAAGGCCGTATCGGCACGCAGAAAATCCTGCTGCTGAAGCCCGGCACGTTCATGAACGAAAGCGGCCGAGCGGTGAGTGAGGCAATGCGCTTCTACAAGCTCGACGTGGACGCGCTCACCGTCTTTCACGATGAACTCGATCTCGCGCCGTTCAAGGTGAAGGTCCGCATGGGCGGCGGGCTTGCGGGGCACAATGGCCTGCGGTCGATCAACCAGCATCTTGGCCCCGATTTTCGCCGCGTGCGGATCGGCATCGGCCATCCGGGCAGCAAGGACCGCGTGACCGGCCACGTGCTCGGCAACTACGCCAAGGCGGAGATGGACGATCTTGTCGCCATGCTCGGCGCAATGGCGGCGGAGGCGGAATGGCTTGCCAAGGGTGACGACGTTCGCTTCATGAACGACGTGGCGCTGCGGCTTCAGGGCTGAACCGACCCAATTGCCGCGGGTGACAAAGGTGACACCCTGTCACCCGTCTCCAACAAGCTAAAAGCCGCACATTCATGCGCCTTTTCCCTCAAGCGAACAGGGTGACAGTTGCAGGTAGAGCTGTGGTTCGACGACGATGCGAAAGAGCGTTTTCGGACCTTTGGCACTGTCCTGCGACTGTAGGACACCCTTTCCTTGCAACCCGATCGCGGCTTCGCGCGTTGGCTGGGTGCGATGAAGACGAAGATCCGTTCCAACTGGTCGCATGCGATCCTCGTGTGCCGGAAATGCAGCAAGAAGAACGCCAAGCGCGGTGCCAGTTTCGGCCCCAAGGGCAAGCCGCTCGCCAAGGCCTTGAAGAAGGAACTCGGCGCGAAGAAGGGGCGCAAGTCAGGTGTCGGCGTGGTCGAGGTGTCGTGCCTTGGTGTCTGCCCTGCGCGGGGCGTAGTCGTTGTCGACAGCCGCTCGCCCGGTCACTGGCAGATCGTCCTGTCCGATGCCGATATCGGCGATCTGGCGCGGCAACTGGCCGGCACTTCGGAATAGGGTAAGGGGCGCAACTCCCCCCTAGCCTTTCCGCGCCCTTGCCTCTATCGCGCGGCCAAACATTTTTACGGAGCATTCCATGGGTTTTCGTTGCGGCATCGTGGGCCTTCCCAATGTCGGCAAATCGACGCTGTTCAACGCGCTGACCGAAACGCAGGCGGCGCAGGCGGCGAACTATCCGTTCTGCACGATCGAACCGAACGTCGGACAGGTCGGCGTTCCCGACGCGCGTCTCGAAGAAATCGCGAAGATCGCCGGCAGCGCCAAGATCATCCCGACGCAGCTGGCGTTCGTGGACATCGCAGGCCTGGTGAAAGGCGCGTCGAAGGGCGAAGGCCTTGGCAACCAGTTCCTTGGCAACATCCGCGAAGTCGACGCCATCGTCCACGTCCTGCGCTGTTTCGAGGATGACGACATCCAGCATGTCGCCAACAAGGTCGATCCGCTGGCCGATGCCGAAGTGGTCGAAACCGAACTGCTGATGGCCGATCTCGAAAGCCTCGAAAAGCGCGTCCCCGCCGCGGCCAAGCGCGCGACGACGGGTGACAAGGAATCGAAGATCATCGCCTCCGTTCTGGGACAGGCGCTGGAACTTCTCCGCGAAGGCAAGCCCGCGCGCCTCACCGAACCGCAGGACGACGAGGAAGCCCGCGTTTTCGCACAGGCCCAGCTGCTGACGGCAAAGCCGGTGCTCTACGTGTGCAACGTCGCCGAGGAAGACGCAGCCGACGGCAACGAGCTTTCGGCAAAGGTCTTCGAAAAGGCCGCAGCCGAAGGCGCGCAGGCTGTCGTCGTCTCCGCCGCGATCGAGAGCGAGATCGTCGCGATGGAGCCGGAAGACCGCAAGGAATTCCTCGCCGAAATGGGCCTTGAGGAATCGGGCCTCGCCCGCGTTATTCGCGCAGGATACGAACTGCTCGGTCTAAAGACGTTCTTCACCGCCGGCCCCAAGGAAGCCCGCGCCTGGACCTTCCCCGATGGCGCGAAGGCGCCTCAGGCCGCTGGCGAGATTCACACCGACTTCGAACGCGGCTTCATCCGCGCAGAAACGATCGCTTACGACGACTACATCGCGCTCGGCGGCGAAAGCGGTGCACGCGAAGGCGGCAAGCTGCGTCAGGAAGGCAAGGACTATGTCGTCAAGGACGGCGACATCATGATGTTCAAGTTCAACGTCTGAATTTGGATTAGCCCCAAGGCATTCCTACATCGGGGGGCATGAACACGCCCCCCACTTCCCCCGATAGCAAGACTGCCACTGTCTACCGCATGGTGATGGACAAGCACGTCTGCCCCTTCGGGCTGAAGGCGAAGCACCTGCTTGAAACCAGGGGCTTCACGGTCGAGGACCACCACCTCACCACCAAAGAGCAGACCGAGGCGTTCAAGGCCGAGCACGGCGTGAAGACCACGCCGCAGACCTTCATCGGCGGTGAGCGGATCGGCGGGTACGAGGACCTGCGCCGCCATCTCGGCCTCAAGGTGCAGGACCCGGACGCGGTCAGTTACCAGCCGGTCCTTGCCGTCTTTGCCATCGCTGCCGGACTTGCACTGGCGGTCAGCTGGATGGTCTTCGGCACGCCGCTGACGGTGCGCGCAGCCGAATGGTTCGTGGCGTTCTCGATGGCGATCCTTGCGATGCTGAAGCTGCAGGACGTCAACAAGTTCGCGACGATGTTCCTTGGCTATGACCTGCTGGCCCGCCGTTGGGTTCCCTATGCGCGGATCTATCCGTTTGCAGAGGCTACGGCGGGCATTCTGATGGCGGGGCACTTGCTGCCGTGGCTGTCGATCCCGCTGGCGCTGTTCATCGGCACAGTCGGCGCGATCAGCGTTTTTTACGCCGTCTATGTCCAGAAGCGGGAGCTGAAATGCGCCTGCGTCGGTGGGTCGGGTCGCGTGCCATTGGGCTTTGTTTCGCTGACCGAAAACCTCGCGATGATCGCCATGGCGCTCTGGATGCTGTTCGCGCCCTATTGAATGGCTCGGGCACCAAATCCGGCTTCGCCCGTTCCCTAAGCCAAGACAAAGGGGACACGCCGGAATGGTAGATAAATCGGAAAAGTTTAATTGGGCTGTGCGCGTGGGATACCTCTCGCGCGCCATCCTTTATTCGGTGCTGGGCATCATTGCTCTCACCAGTGCAGGCAAGATTTCACAAGGCACGAACGGCATCTTCCGGGCGATCGAGGATTTCCCCGCAGGCACCGTGATCCTGTGGATCATGGTCGTGGGCCTTCTCGCCTATGCCCTGTTCCGGTTCGCCTCGACGTTCTTCGATATCGAGAACAACGGTTCGGACAAGAAGGGCATCGCCAAGCGCATCGGCCATGCCGGCAGCGCCATTGGCCACCTTGCTATGGCCTGGTCGGCGTTCAAGTTCGCGACCAGCGAAACCGATCCTTCGGGCGGCGGCGCGCAGGAAGCGGCTTCGGGCGTGCTGTCGATGTCGCTGGGCGGCGTCGTGCTTGGCATTCTTGGCATCGCGTTCTTCGCAGCGGCCGTGTTCCAGGCCAAGAAAGGCATCACCGGCGAATTCATGCACCGCATCAGTGCGCAGGCTCCTGACTTCACCCGCTGGCTGGGCGGCGCAGGTTACATCGCGCGTGCTGTTGTGTTTGCCATCATCGGCTGGTCGCTGTTCAAGGCCGGTTTCATGTCCGGCGGCAGCGAACAGGTGAAGACGCTGGGCGACGCGGTTGCTTCGCTTTCGGGACAGGGCGTCTGGTTCACGCTGGTGTCGATCGGCATCCTGATGTTCGGTCTCTTCAGCCTGATCCTCGCACAGTACCGGATCATTCCGGAAATGGACGCAGGCGGCATGAAGCCCGCGTTCCGGGCTTGATCGGGGTCTGAACCAAATGGGCCTGATCCAACTCCATTGAGCGACCGGCCCGCGTAGTCTAGTCGGCAGCGATGCAATATTTCGAAAGCATCGTGGTCGGCCAGACCGTGCGGGCCGGCGCATATGAAGTCACTCTCGAGGACTCGATCGACTTCGCCACGAAGTATGACCCGCAGCCGTTCCACTTGTCCGACGAAGGCACCGCCGGAACGCCGTTCGAGCGCCTGTCGATCAGTGGTTGGCAGACATGCGGCATCGCCATGCGGCTCTATGTCGAGCATGTGCTTTCCGGTTTCGACAGCAAGGGCGGACTGGGCGTGGACCGGTTACGCTGGCCGCACCCCGTCTATCCCGGCGATGTCCTGACGCTGGAATGCGTCGTGGCGGACAAACGTGAGAGCAGGTCCCGCCCCGGGCTTGGCCTGATCGAAGTCGAAATGCGCCTCTTCAATCAGGACAATCACATGGTGATGGAACTCAAGTCGACCGGAATGGTCGGCTGCGATCCCAACCGATAGGTCAGGCTCCGCAACCGACAAGACCGTCCTTGTCGAAGGTGACGCGATCCTTGTGATCACGCACCGTCATGCGGCCGCGCCACTTGGTCAGTTCGATGGCTTCCTGCGCCTCACTACCTTCATCCAGCGCGATCGTGACCGAAAATTCCTTGCCGTCATACTTGCTGAAACCCGTTACCGGCAGTTCGGCACTGCCCTTGTCGGGCGCGAGCGTGACGATCTTGCCGTCCAGCTTCATGTAGCCGTGCTCATCCTGCGCAAGAAACAGGATCTTCATGCTGTTGCCCGGAGCAAAGCCGCAGCTGACGCCGAACAGGTTGTTCTTTTCGATATCCGGATAGCGGATGTGTTCTGGACTGATCTGCTTGATCGCGGGCATGTCGTGCATCGCCTCGATCTCGGCGACGTCGGCTGCGTCCTGCGCCGGGTCCGACCCTTCTGAACAGGCTGCCAGCAGTCCGGCCATGCCGCACACGATCGCAAGCTTCACACGCATCCCGGTATTCTCCCGATCAATGGCGGCCTAGTGCCTGCCGAACAGTTTCTCGACGTCGTCCATCGACAGCTTCACCCATGTCGGTCGGCCATGGTTGCACTGCCCTGAACGCGGGGTGCGCTCCATCTCTCGAAGCAGTGCATTCATCTCCGCCACCGACAGCGTGCGCCCTGCCCTCACCGATCCGTGACAGGCCATCGTTGCCAGCACGAGGTCGAGCTTTTCGCCCAGCAGCAGCGGATCGCCGTTGCGGGCAATGTCGTCGGCAATGTCCTGCAGCAGCTTTGCCGGATCCGCGCGCTTCAAAGCGGCGGGCATGGCGCGGACAAGCATGGCGTCGGGGCCAAAGCGTTCGACAGCGAGACCGAACGTGCCCAGCTTTTCCGCCGCTTCCTCGATCCGGTCGCAGTCGGCCTCTTCCATCTCGACCACTTCGGGCAGCAGCAGGGCTTGTGAGCGGGTGATGCCTTCCTCTGCCCCTGCCGCTTTCAAGCGTTCCAGCGTCAGGCGTTCGTGCGCGGCGTGCTGGTCCACGATTACAAGGCCATCGGCAGCTTCGGCGACGATATAGGTCTGCGCGATCTGCCCGCGGGCGGCACCCATTGGAAACTTCTCGGCATCGCCGGGCTGTTCGAGCGCTTCCTCTGCTCGCGCCTGCGGGGCAAGCGCAGGGTCCAGCGTCGCCGGACCGGACAGGATCGCCCCTTCCATGTCGCGATAGATTGCGGGGGTCTGGGGGGGCGTCTGCGGCAGTTCATGCTGCGGCCAGCCCTGCCCTGCAAAAACGCCGCGATTGTCGCGGGCGAGGTTGTCGCCTTCGGGCAGGCGCGGCGCATCGCCCTCGCGGATCCACGCGCCCATTGCCCCTGCATCAGGCGTCTGCGCGCTGCGCTTGTCGCCGCTGGCCAGGGCATCGCGAAGGCCGGACACAATGATGCCGCGCACCATCGCCGGATCGCGAAAGCGGACTTCGGTCTTGGCGGGGTGGACGTTCACGTCGACTTCCTCTGGCGGAACGTCGAGGAACAACGCCAGCACCGCGTGGCGATCGCGCGCCAGCATGTCGGAATAGGCACCGCGAACAGCGCCCGTCAGAAGCCGGTCCTTTACCGGACGGCCGTTCACGAACAGGTACTGGTGATCGGCGACGCCACGGTTGTAGGTCGGCAGGCCCGCAACACCGGTCATGCGGATCGGAGCCTCTGCCGGACCACGCACGACATCGACCTCAACCGCGTTATCGGCCAGTTCGCGGGCGACGAGGCGTGAGACGCGGGTCGCGACGTCCTCTCCGGATTGAACCTGCACGATGCGGCGGCCATCGTTGGAGAAGGAAAAGCCCACATCGGGCCGCGCCATGGCAAGGCGGCGCACGACATCATGGCACGCGGCATATTCGCTGCGCGGCGTGCGCAGGAACTTGCGGCGGGCAGGTACGTTCGCGAAGACATGGTCCACACGGATGCGCGTACCCACCGGCAGGGCGGCAGGCCCCTCTTCCACGACGCGCCCGTGGTCGACCACGCGTTTCCACCCCTCTTCCGCGCCGCGCGGGCGGCTTTCGATCGACAGGCGCGCAACGCTGGCGATGGAAGGCAGAGCTTCCCCGCGAAAGCCCAGTGTGGTCACCTGCTCGATCGCTTCGTCCGGCAGTTTGGAAGTCGCATGGCGTTCGAGCGCCAGTTCCATGTCGGCCGCCGTCATGCCGCAGCCGTCGTCGGTAACCTCGATCCCGTCGAGCCCGCCCAGCTTCAGCGCGATATCGACCCGCGTCGCGCCCGCATCAATGGCGTTTTCGACCAGTTCCTTGAGCGCTGCGGCCGGTCTTTCGACCACTTCGCCAGCGGCAATCCGGTTCACCAGGTTCTCGGGAAGGCGGCGAATTTGAGGCATCGATCGAGGTCTAGCGACGAACCCCGTGTTTTTCGAGGCGGACGGTGTGGAAAAGCCCGCAAACTCCCGCGAAATATTTTCCATCTGTCTATGCTTTTGGGCTAGTCACACTGCGATTAAACCATCATGCGCCATAACAGGCGCCACACTTTCAGGGACCGCACACCGATCATGTCCTCATTCTTTTCCCGCCTCTTCCAGTTCGGTTCGCAGAACATGGCCATCGACCTCGGCACGGCGAACACGCTCGTCTATGTGGAAGGGCGCGGTATCGTTCTCAACGAACCCTCGGTCGTCGCGATCGAAACGCTGAACGGCATCAAGAAGGTGAAGGCCGTCGGTGACGACGCGAAGATGATGATGGGCAAGACGCCCGACAGCATCGAGGCGATCCGCCCGCTGCGCGACGGTGTCATCGCCGACATCGAAGTCGCGGAAGAAATGATCAAGTACTTCATCCGCAAGGTCCACGGCGGTCGCAAGTCGATGCTGCGCTATCCCGAAATCGTGATCTGCGTGCCCTCGGGCTCGACCTCGGTCGAACGCCGCGCGATCCGCGACGCGGCCAGCAATGCGGGTGCTTCGCAGGTCTACCTGATCCTCGAACCGATGGCCGCCGCGATCGGCGCGGACATGCCGGTTACCGAACCGGTCGGCTCGATGGTGGTCGACATCGGCGGCGGCACGACCGAAGTTGCCGTGCTTTCGCTGCGCGGTCTTGCCTATACCACCAGCGTTCGCGTCGGCGGTGACAAGATGGACGAAGCGATCGTTTCCTACGTGCGCCGACACCACAACCTGCTAATCGGCGAATCGACGGCGGAACGCATCAAGCAGGACTATGCTGTCGCCACCGTCCCCGAAGACGGCGAAGGCGAAACGATCCACATCCGCGGCCGCGACCTTGTGAACGGCGTGCCGAAGGAAATCACGATCAACCAGGCGAACATCGCCGAAGCTCTCAACGAACCCATCGGCGCCATTGTCGAGGCGGTTCGCATCGCACTTGAAAACACCGCGCCCGAACTGGCCGCCGACATCGTCGACCAGGGCATCGTGCTGACGGGTGGCGGCGCGCTGATCAGCGGGCTGGACGAATACCTGCGCGAGGAAACCGGCCTGCCGGTCACCGTGGCCGAAGACCCGCTGTCCTGCGTGGCGCTGGGCACTGGCCGCGCGCTGGAAGAACCGGTCTATCGCGGCGTGCTGATGACGGCCTGAGGGCCGCGACGAACTGAAGGGGAACGGCATGGCGGCGCCGCAAGACCGGCGTCCGGGTTTTTCGAAAAGGGCGCACCTCGGACTATTCACGAGCTATGTCGCAGCTTCGGCCGGGGCAGCGCTCGGGTTCGTGGTGCTCGTCGTTTCGTTGCTCAACCCCACGGCCTTCGCCTTCGCCCGCGCGGCGGCCAATGACGTCGCCGCGCCCGCAGGCCGCGTTTCGGCCACGACCCGTTCTGGCGGCAAGACCTTCTTCGACGTGATCTCCGGCTACATCGAGGCCGGGAGCAAGAACGCGCAGCTCAAGGAAGAGCTTGCAGTCGCCCGCTCGCGCCTTGCGGAGGCGGAGGCAATCGAATCCGAAAATGCGCGGCTGAAGGCCCTGCTCGACGTTCGCGAAACCGATGGAACGCCGGTCGCGACCGCGCGGCTTATCGGTTCCAGTTCTACCAGCACCCGCCGCTTCGCCTTGCTGGGCGCTGGCAAGCGTGACGGGGTTCAGCCCGGACAGCCGGTGCGTTCGGCCAAGGGACTTGTCGGCCGCGTCCTTGAAGTCGGCAACCGTACGGCCCGTGTCCTGCTCATCACCGATGGCGAAAGTGTCGTCCCCGTGCGCCGCGTGAAGGGCGACATTTCCGGATTTGCGCAGGGACAGGCAGACGGCACGCTGATCATTCGCCTGATCGATCTTGGCATCAATCCGCTGAAGAAGGGCGATGTCTTCGTAACGTCCGGTTCCGGCGGGCTTTACCGGCCTAATGTGCCTGTCGCCATAGTGCGCAACGTGACGCGTGACGGTGCCGTGGCGCAGATCGTGTCGGACCCGGCGGCGAGTGAGTTCGTGGTGGTCGAACCGATCTGGCAGCCGATCACAGAGCTTCGCGATCCGACACAGGAAACCACGCCGTGAGCCTTGGTGGCGACCGGCTCCCCGGCTCTGGCCTCTTTTCCCGCCGCATCAACCGCGCCCCTTCCCGCACCCTTGCGACAGTGGTGCCGTGGCTGACGATCGCGCTGGCCTCGCTGGTCCCGCTCTCGCCGGTGATCGCTTCGGCGCCCGTCATTCCGCCGTTGTCGTTCATGTTGCTCGTTGGCTGGCGCCTGCTGCGCCCCGGTCTCCTGCCGCTCTGGGCCGGTGCGCCGCTGGGGCTGATCGACGATCTCTATTCCGGACAGCCCTTCGGTAGCGCGATCCTGCTCTGGTCCATCGCGATGATCGGCATGGAACTGATCGACGGCTGGCTGCGCTGGCGCGGGTTCTGGCAGGACTGGCTGGTTGCGAGCGTGGTGATCGCGGCTTATCTTCTGCTTTCGCACGTAGTTGCCTCGATCGCGGGCGGGGCTTTCGCGCCCGGCCTGATACTGCCGCAGCTTCTGCTTTCGTTCATCGCCTTTCCGTTACTAACCCGCGTGATTGCGATTCTGGATCTCTTGCGACTTGCCCGGATACGAGTGCTCGGTTGATGCTTTTCAAGCGTAAACGTGGTGCGCGTCTGCTTCAGCGGATCAGCAGCGGCGAACTGCGCAACCGGTTCGACCGGCGCAGCTTCGTAATCGGTTCCGTGCAGGGCGGCATCGGCGTGCTTCTGGCTGCGCGCATGGGCTATCTCGCCGTGGCCGAGAACGAGAAGTACAACCTCGCCTCGGAATCGAACCGCGTCGATCTCACACTGATCCCGCCGCGTCGTGGCTGGATTCTCGACCGCAACAATATTCCTATGGCATCGAACCGCGCGGACTTTCGCGTCGACCTCGTGCCCGAACGCGTGATCGACAAGGATCGCACGCTGGCGGTGCTGGGCGAAGTACTGGAACTGACGCCGGCGGCCATCACCGACCTTCGCGACAAGCTGGACGGTACGCGCGGATTTCGCCCGGTCGAAGTTGCGACCGGCGTTGGCTGGGAACAGTTCGCGGCGCTTTCCGTGCGCCTGCCCGACCTTCCGGGCGTCGTGCCGCAGCGCGGTTTCACGCGCTATTACCCCACGGGCCCGTCGGTCGGGCACTTGCTCGGCTATGTCGGCACCGTGTCGGCGGAAGAGTACGAGGAGGAGAAGAACCCCCTGCTCATCACCCCCGGCTTCAAGATCGGCAAGGACGGGGTGGAGAAGTATTTCGAACAGGAATTGCGCGGTGAACCCGGTGCCCGCCGCGCCGAAGTGACCGCCAGTGGCAAGATCGTGCGCGACCTCGAAACGCGCGAGGACGTGCAGGGCGACCCGGTCAAGCTGACCATCAACGCCAAGCTGCAGGACTATGCCGCGAGACGTATCGGCCTTGAATCCGGTTCGGTCGTCGTCATGGATCTCGAAAAGGGCGACCTGCTGTGCATGGCATCGATGCCCAGCTTCGATCCCAACAGCTTTTCGGACGGCATCGGCCGCGTCGAATGGAAGATGTTGTCGGAGGACGATCACGTTCCCCTGCGCAACAAGGTTCTGTCGGGCCTTTACCCACCGGGATCGACGGTGAAGCCATTCGTCAGTCTCGCCTTGCTCAAGGCCGGAGTGGATCCGGAAGAAACCGTGTTCTGTGGCGGCGGCCTGCGTGTCGGCAACCGTGTCTTCGGTTGCTGGAACCGGCGCGGCCATGGCACGACGAACATGGCCAAGGGCATCTACCAGTCCTGCGACGTCTATTTCTACGCCATGGCGCAGCGTGTGGGGATGCAGATCATCTCCGACATGGCCCGCGAACTGGGGCTTGGTTACAAATACCCTCTGCCCGTCGCCAGCCAGTCCTATGGCACCGTGCCGGACCCTGCCTGGAAGCTGAAGAAGTACGGCCAGGAATGGCAGGCCTACGATACGGTCAACGCCACGATCGGTCAGGGCTACTTCCTCGTGAACCCGCTCCAGCAGGCGGTGATGACTTCGCGCATCGCAAGCGGGCGGCGGTTTCAGCCGCGCTTGTTGATGACGGCGCCCGCCCGCCCTGCCCCGCATCTCGACATTCCTGACGAGCATCTGGAAGTCGTGCGCAAGGCAATGTGGGACGTCGTGAACGGCCCCGGCACGGCGGGCCGCGCGCGTCTGCCGCTGGATGGCATCGAACTGTCGGGGAAGACCGGCACAGCTCAGGTCGTCAGCCTCGCCTACGGCCGCGGCGGCATGGGCGTGCCGTGGAAGTACCGCGACCACGGCCACTTCGTCTGCTTCGCACCTTACGACAAGCCGAAGTATGCCTGCGCCGTCGCGATTGAGCATGGTGCCGGTTCATCGTCGGCATACCCGGTGGCGCGCGACGTGATGACGTACCTGTTCGACCCTCACAAGGCGCTGGAAGTGCTCCACCGCTATGAAGAGGAATGGGGCGGCACGGCGCAGGAACGACTGTCACGCAAATACCAGTCATATGAACGCGCCTATGGCGGCGGGGCGCCAAAGCCGGAAACGGGCGAGGTTGAGAACGCGACGAGCCAGAGCGGGGACACCCCTGCCCCGCAACCGGTGAACGCCGCCGAACAGCCACGCTCGCCCGAAGGCGACAATCAGGTCGCTGCCACCCCGACACCGGCTTCAACGCCCTCACCTGCCCCCACGCCCAGTCCGACGCCTTCGCCAAGCCCGTCGCCGACTTTCAACCAGCCGGGGCCGCGCCGATGAGCATGCTGGCCTCCCTTCCCGCTGGCCTTGGGCGTCAGCCGTGGAGCGTGATCATACCGCTCCTGCTATTGGTCTGCTTTGGCGCAGCCGTGCTCTATTCCGCCGCGGGTGGACACTGGATGCCATGGTCCGCGCTCCACATCGTGCGCTTCCTCGTCTTTCTCGTCATGGCCATGGTGATCGCGCAATTCTCGCGCGATTTCATCAAGATGATGGCCGTGCCGGTCTATGTCCTGCTGGTCCTGATGCTGATGGCGGTGGAAGCGATGGGCTTTGTCGGCGGCGGTAGCCAGCGCTGGCTCAATCTCGGTTTCATGACCTTGCAACCGTCGGAGCTGATGAAACCGGGCATCGTTCTGATCCTGGCGCGTTATTACGACATGCTGCCGCCCGGTGCGACGCGCGAATTCCGCTCACTGCTTATCCCCGGGGCGCTGATTGGCGTGCCCGTGGGGCTCGTCCTCATGCAGCCTGACCTTGGGACCAGTTTGGCAATCGTCTTCGGCGCCGTGGTCGTGATGTTCCTCGCCGGACTGCCACTGATCTGGTTCATCACCTGCGGCGTGGCCGCGGTGATTGCGGTGCCGATGCTGTTTTTCTTTGCCTTGCACCCTTATCAGCAGCAGCGCGTGCTGACCTTCCTCGATCCCGAAAGCGATCCATTGGGGGCCGGTTACCACATTACCCAGTCCAAGATCGCGATCGGGTCTGGCGGCCTGTTCGGCAAGGGTTTTGGCAATGGTACGCAAAGCCACCTGAACTATCTGCCCGAACCGCACACCGACTTCGTTTTCGCCACGATGGCAGAGGAATGGGGCATGATGGGCGGGATATTCGTGCTGTTCGTGTTCGGCTGGCTCCTGCGCTGGGGCCTGCGGGTTGCCCGTGATGCTCCGGACCGGTTTTCGCGCTTGCTGGCGGCGGGTCTTGTCGCCACGATCTTCTTCTATACCGCGGTGAACCTGATGATGGTCATGGGCCTTGCGCCCGTGGTCGGCATCCCCCTGCCCTTCATGAGCCATGGCGGCTCGTCGATGATGACGATCATGATCTGCGTCGGCCTGATCATGGCGGTGGACCGGTGGGGCAAACGCGATGTGCGGGGAAGTTTCGAGTAAGTTTCACCGTTCTGCAAAAAACCCCTTGCACGAATCGCGCATATCACTATTTGGAGCGCTCCCACGGGGGACGGCCTGAACGGCCAGCCACCGTATCGCGGCTCCAAAGCGGCGAAGTGGACGCATAGCTCAGTTGGTAGAGCAGCTGACTCTTAATCAGCGGGTCCTAGGTTCGAGCCCTAGTGCGTCCACCACAAACCCCTAGAAAACAACGATTTTTTAGCTGCCCTAGGGGCGGGGTTTGCCCGTTACCCGCGCTTGGGTAACGCCACGGGTAACAAACGCCTAAATGCTCTGCGTGTGCAGCGGCCCAATCAGGCGATGTTCGCCCTCACCCGTTCTAAGGTCGGTTCGGCTGTCGAACGTCACGGCCACCCGCGCCAGCACGGCCAGCTTGAGGCGGTCGGGAACGTCGCCGGTTCCATCCCATAGGTCCGCAAGTTCGCCCACGGCATCACTCGCCGCTGCGATCAGCAGTGCGATGGTGCCATCCTCGGCGCTGCCATCGACATGCAAATAGTCTTTGGCCTCGGCCAGTGTCACAAGGTCGGTCATGCTTCTTCCCCGGCGGTTGTCAGTTCCTCGGCCACAAATTCCACCCCTTGCCTAAAGCCCAGTTCGGCGGGACCAGCGATGATATGCAGGGTGCGTCCGTTGACCTCGAACCGCATTGTGCTGTCCACGTCCTCGCGATAGCGCATCCGAATGCGCGCGGGGCGGTTCGCGATGGTGATGCCATCGGCCACCCGTTCGGAACGGCTTGGTAGAACGTCCTGCACCTCGGCCCAGACTGTCGCCAGTTCCTCCCACGAATAAGTCCATGTTCCGAAGGTAGGGTCTTGCGTCCCCACGCGCTCCTTGATCGTTACGCGCTCTTTCAGCTTGTCAGCCGATACAGGCGATTTAGCCATTGCTGCCCGTCCTCGGGTTCCACCCTTCGATTTGCCGCACTTCGTCGGCATCCAGAACGCCGGTCTCAATTGCGATCTTATGCGCCTTCCAACGGGTTTCAGGATCTCCGCGCAGGAAGCCGGAAAGATCCATTTCAAGTTCGAGATTGCTGCCAGCGGGAAAGACAGACCGGGCGAACTCGGTTTCGATCCGGCGCGCCCACGGGGTCAGGCAGAACGTGGCGAACCATAGGCCCGCCTGCGCCGCGTTCGTGAACGTATTGTTCTCGTATGCCTGAATGATCGGGGGCGGCACCTGAAACAGTCGGCAGATTTCGACAATGCCGAACTTGCGGCTTTCCAGCAGTTCGGAATCCTCGGGCGACATGGAAACCGATTTCCATTGCAGCCCTTGGGTCAGCACCATGGGACGGCCAGAATTGGCGCTGCCCTGCACCCGGTCGGCAAGCTGGGTCCGTAGCTGCGTAACCTGTTCGTCGGTCATCATCCCGTCGCTAGTGATGATGCCGGACGGGTTCGCACCATTGGCAAGAAACTGGCGCGCCCATTCATCGGCGGACCGGACCCCTGCCACGGTTTCGTTCGCGCGGCTGATGCGGCTGCGCCCGATAACGCCGTCATCGGTTCGTTCGCGCAGATGGATTGCCTCGCCTTCAAGAATGCGCCGGGTGCGCAGGCCATCGTTCACGTCATAGGCAAGCCGTCCGCTCGACAACTGCGCGACGGTGACATTCTGCCACGGTATCCAGCGCAGGCCGGTCATGCGTCCGTTCCCGGCGCGCTCGACCTCGGCCAGTCCGTTGCCGGTCAGCAACGCCGATGCGATGAAATGTTCCACGAACTCGGGCCACGTCATGCCACGGTTCACGCCGCCCCGGACAAGGCGCATGATCGGGTGATCGGGGACCTCGCGCCGGGTGCCGTCCGGTTCGCGCCGGTAAACCCATACGGGGACATAGGCCAGCGCCGATGCAATCGCATTGGTGCAGGCCAGCACGGCGGAAAGGTTCTCCGCCTGTCGGGCCGATACGGCAGCGGTCGCGCCGTTCGTGTAGGACATGGCAAGCCATGACGGGTCAGTCGGTGAAAGGTCAGTTCGCGTTTCCAGCCCGAAAGCCTCTTTAACGCGCGTCAGGAATCCCATCGGGCAGCCTCCGCAAGAATTAGGACCCTGCGCCGCCGCGCTGCCTCTGCGCCCATCTGTAGCGCCCGCAAGGCAATCTCGGTGTCAGGGTATGCAGGCCAAGCCGAAACCACGCTGATTTCGCGCAAGCCAATATTGGTAAGGCTGCGCTTGTGCCCTTCCCATCGCTCGCCGCCCTCGGGGATCGTGAACCCGAAAGACATGCCGCCAAGGTCGTTTCGTTCGGCCAGCGCCAGCACGTCGCGCCCGGCTTGTGTTTCGGGCAGTAAAAGGTCGAAGGCCAAGCCCCGGCTATCCTCGGAAAGCCGAAGGGTGCCGCTTTTCGTGCGGCCCAGGACCTTGCCCATGTCGTGATCGTAAAGAGCGAGAATGTCGCCCGATAACGCGGCGCGGAAGGCACCCGGCTCAATCGTTTCCACGAAAGAACCTAAGTCCGCTTCCGCGCCGAACGTCGCGGCATAGCCTTCGATCCGGCGGCTGCGGGCGTCCGCTCGAATCTCGGTGAAGGCTCGCCGCTCGATGGCGGCGCTGTTGGGGGCCGCCGTCATCGTCACGAAACCGTGATGCCGGTTGCCTCGACAAAAGAGGCGGGGCGACGGACTCCGAAGTCCACGGTTGCCATCGCGCGCACAAGCACGTTGCCTTTCGAGTAGGCAGTTTCGGCATAGGGGTTCACGAGAATGTCGAGCTGGCTCCAAACGCCGATCAGCAGGTCGGACCAGTCGCCGTAGATCAGCGCATGTTCGTCGGTGCCAACGCCAAGGTTAGAGGGTGCCTGATTGGTGAAGCGGCGCGCCTCGCCATGGAAAACAACGTCCTCGCCAAGCGGTCGGTCGGTCGTGTCCAGCGCCAGCATCGCGGTTTTCTTGATGCCGTTCGTGCCAAGGAATGCACGGGTGTTCTCGACATTGGCAAGGTCCGCCGTGGCGATCATTTCCGCCGTGGTCGTGAACAGGTCAGTAGCGAACGCCTCGCTGCCAATGCCTGCGGTTTGCAAGATGCCAGCGGGTTCCGCGCCCGAACCGCTGCCGTTAATTGCGGCGCGGTCGATTTCCAGTGCGATGTTCCGCGCCAGCATGGAACGCAAGAGGCGTTCAATGTCGGGGCTGCCCTGCATCATAAGCTGCCGGGAAAACTCGCTGATTGCGCCGACATGGTGCGGGGTCAGGGTCACGGTGTCGAAAGCGCCGTCATCGCTCGAAAGCGCCGCGTTCTCGGCCACCCATCCCACGGCGGGGCTGTCGGTTTCGCGCGGCAGCACAACGTCGCCGGTCAGGCTGGTCAGGACGGTTGCACCCATCTGGGAAACCACCGCCTTGTTCGTCAGCGCGCTAGTGTAAAGATCGGGGCGAAAGCTATCGGCCACGATGCCGCTTGCGGTCGTGGTCGTGCCTACGCGCTGTTCGAAAACCTCGGTCGGGACATAGAAGCCCTGCGCAGCCTTGCCGGCACGTTTCGCCAGTTCCGCCTGCATCTCGATTTCACGGCCCGCGTCCACGTCCATGCCTGCCTTGTGGGCCATCATTTTGACGATGGAGAATTGGCGCAGTTCACGGCTAAGTGCGGGGTCGCTGCCCTGTCCATGAACCGGCGCGCCAGCCTCTAGCCGTTCGGCATTGTCGATTGCCTTCGCCCGTTCAATCTTGGGGCCAAGGTCGCGCCATTCGGTTTCGGCAGTCTTGAAAGCCTCGTCGTCGCCCTTAGCATCGGCGGCTTTCATGCGGTCATGCGCGGCAGTGCGCTGTTCGAGAAGGTCGGAAAGTTTCGGCAATGGTAGTCTCCTAATCAAATTCGCGATGGAGACTGTTCCCACGGCCCGCCCCCAATTCGGCTTGGCCGAATTTAGCAGGGGGTCGCCGCCTTAATCCTTGCCGGTGAAAGACAACGGCTTCCAATTACTTACAAAACGAAAGCAACATCACCCTTCAAGATATGCGGGCCGCTATCCCGGGCCGCGATGCCGCAGGCCATCAATAGCGCCGCCATGCCATCTATTCGGTCGATGGAACGGCTTTTGTTCGGCTTGCGCAGGCCCGCCGGGTCGGTGTCGTAGATCATGTTTGATGCGTTCCAGCGCAGGACCGGGTGCATCGCATGGCACAGTTCGCCTTTCAGCATCAGCGCCTCGAAGGCATCCACGGCGGGACCCATGGAGACATAGCCCTGCCCCCAAGCCTCAAGCGGCAGGTTCACGCCTTCGCCGTCGAGAATGACTTTCAGGTCCTCGATTGCGTAGCGGTCGAAGGCAACGCCGCGCAGGTCATAGGCTGCCACGATCTCGGCCAGCCTTCGCGCGATGAACCGCTTGTCGATGGCTGCGCCGGGGGTCGCCTCGATAAGCCCCTGCTTCGCCCATGTCCGATAGGGCACCCGGTCGATTTCCTCTTTCCGGTCTATCCCCGCTTTCGGGCACCAGAAATAGGGCAGGACCGCGCCGCTGTCCGGGAAGTAAAGCACAAGCGCCGCAAGGTCGCGCACGGCGGCAAGGTCGAGCCCTGCATAGCATTTGCGCCCGCGTAGCGCCTCAAGGTCGAATGTCTCGCCGCAGGCATCCCATTCGGCGGGATTGATCGCCTTGGGTTCGGCATCCACCCGCATGTTGCAATGCAGGTTCAAGAACGCCGGTTCAAAGGTCGGCATTCGCTGCGCCCGGTCGGCTTCGTCCGCGATCTGTTCGGCAGATACGAAAATACCTAGCGCCGGGTTCGCCAGCTTCCAGTTCTCGGGATCGTAGGGGTCGGCATCATCGGGGACGGCATAAACCGCACCATGGAAACTTGCGTCCTCGACCTCGCCCGAATTGATCCGGCCCGCGTAGTCCACCAGTTCCGACATGATGTTTAGCGGGTTCGGTGACTGGGTGCCGATCGCCAGCATCAGGGGCTCGGCCCGCTTGCCCATAGACGTGCGCAGAACGTCGAACAGTTCGCGTTTTTTCCATTGGGCCAGTTCGTCGCAAACGATGAACGAACTTGCCGTGCCATGGATCGCCGCGCCATCGCTCGCCAAGGCCCGATAGACGGACCCGGTTTCCTCGTCCTCGATCCGCTTGTGGAACCGTTGCACGTTAAGCCGTGCGGCCATCCATGGGGTCGAAAGGATGACGGCTTCCATCTCGGCAAAGATCAGGCTCGCCTGCCCTTGTGTCGCCGCCGCTGAATAACATTCGCCGCGCTGTTCGGCTTCCGGTCCGCATAGGTGGCAAAGGCAAAGCATGGCTGCCAGGACGGTTTTACCCTGCCCGCGCGCAACGGACATGAGCCCGGTCCGAACCCTGCGCTTGCCGTCATCGTCGGTCGCGTAGATCGCCATGATCCAATCGCGCTGAAACGGCAGCAGCTTGATGTTTTCGCCAGCGCCGAACCCCTTAGTGATCGGCAGGGACTCGATAAATGCAATCACCCGCTCGGCTCGGGTCAGGTCCTCGGCTTCCCATGGCTGGATAGCGTCGGGAACCGCCTGCGCCGCAACCTGTCGCTGCCGCTTCGCGCCCGGACCTCTAGCCCCCATGACGTTCAGCTTTCTTATTCTTTTCCTGAACTAACTCAAGAAAAGGGACCATGCGCGGTCTTAGCGCGTCAGCCCCTAGCGATTTTTTCCACGGGTGCGCCGCGTCGATGGGGCTGCCGTCCGGGTTGCATCCGCGCCTCGGCTTCGTCGTTCTCGCCGCCCCTGCTTCGCTGCCCCGCGCCGTCTTTCGGGAATGGCAGGCGGTGCAGTAGCTGGCCAAGCCATCATGGCCGGGGAATGCCGGTCCGCCATCATTGATTGCGACAACGTGATCCACGGTATCGGCAAGCACTAGGCGGGGCGTGCAATCTCGGCATAGCGGCTCAAGGCTCAAGTGCGCTTTGCGTAGTCGCTGCCATCGTGCGGTCGAATAGGGCCAATCAGCCATCGTTCGCAGCCGCGTCCGCTTGCAGTGCATCGGCTTCGGCAAAGTCGCTTGCTGCCCTGCGCCGCATTTCGATTTGCGCTGCCGCTAACATCTCCGGTGTGAGGTCGCCCCATAGCATCTTGAAGCCGGGGCGCGTGTGATATGGCGGGTGCGGCGGGATCGTGTCGAGCCAGTCGCAGAAGTCGTGCACGCGGCGCTTTTGATAGTCCTGCATCACTTGTCCCCCTGCCCTGCGTTCTGCCGGATCGGCGGCGGCAGGCAGATGCCTTGCCCATCGGGCCGCTTATCACGTTCGTTTGCCCACGGGTCCACAGGTTCAATTGCCCTCACCCCATCGGCAAGGCGCTTGTCCATGCGGCTCGGCCCCTTGTTGGCTGGGTGTTCGGGATGGGTAGGCCAGCCGTCAGCATCATGCCCGCGCCGGTCGTCTAGGATCAGGTCAGGGTCGCCGCCCATATCCATGAACTTGCGCTCTGCCATCTCGCGCACAAGCTGCATCAGATCCATGTCAGTGAAGCGGATCAGGCGCACAACGTCAGGCACCTTGTAAACCTGCGGCAGCGAGACTCGCGCACCATGCCCGCCATCGAAGCGCAATAGCGCGCAGCCTCGGAATGAATAGGTGCCGTCCTCAAAGTCGAAGTAGGCCAACTCGGTTATGCCATTTGAGTTCGCAGGCTTGTTCAGCAGCGTCATGCTCGTGATCTTAATTTCGCTCATATCGCCCTCGCTTTTCCCATGGGTCATTCTGCCCGCGCCGATCATACGGAACCCTCCCCGCCTTCGCCCTCGCCAGTGATTTCCGGTTGTTCCGAACGGCTGACATTCTCGTCGGCCAAGCGCCGGAAATGTTCGTCCAGCATGGCGGGGGTCGAACAGATGATGGCTCCCATGCGAAAGGTCGGCAGTCGTCCTTGCTCGATCATGTAGGCAACCTGCCTCGGGGTCAGCGGCGCGGTCGATGCGCTGCCAAGCCATGCGGCAATCCGTTTCACCCCGTAGAGAATTTGCCCAGTTTGGCCCGCGTAGGGATTAGGGGGGGAGGCAGGAGAAGGGTGTAAGTTAATATGGGTGGTCATTTTTGCTCACCTTTGAATTGATAGGTCGCCGGTCCATCCCAACTGTTTGCGGATGTCAGCATTTCGATTTCGCCCCATTGTTCGAGCGTCTTTCTTGCGGCTCTAGAGCGGTTTCCGTTCATTCCGGCTCATAGCCGCATGATTTAAAGTAGTTGGCGCATTCGTCGGGCTGGAAGATGT
>NZ_JAHCBF010000020.1 GCF_018398395.1 Croceicoccus gelatinilyticus
ACTGGTGGCCTACGACTTCGCATGCACCGGCCGCTACCCGAAGGCGCAGCCATCAAGTCCGCGGTGTTCACTCGTCGCGAGGGCATCTGGCAGGTGGCGCTGTCTGTAGGCGTCCCACTAGCGGCAAATGATGACGCCCAGCCCGTCGGGATCGACGTCGGCATCGAGCATCTCGCTACCAGTTCGAACGGCGTGCATCATGCGAACCGCCGACCGGGCGACCGGCGCGCACGTGCGGTACGCCGCGCGCAGCGGGCGCTGGCTCGCTGCAGGCGCGGCTCGAAGCGGCGCCGCAAGGTCGCAGCTAAGCTTCGGCGCGAGCAGCGCCGGTTGCGCAATGACCGTTCGACGCATCTGCATGGGGTGGCGAATGCCATCGTGCGTGAAGGCTCGCTGGTGTTCGTCGAGAAACTGAAGTTGAAGAATATGACCCGTTCGGCGCGCGGTACGCGCGAAGAGCCGGGCACGAATGTCCGGGCCAAGTCCGGTCTGAACCGGGCGCTGCTCGATGCCGCGCCCGGCCGCCTGATCACGTTTCTGCGCTACAAGGCTGAAAGGGCCGGTGGCATGGTGATGGAGGTCGATCCCAAAGGAACGTCGCAGCTGTGTTCAAGCTGCGGCGCAACAGTGGCCAAGCCTCTCTCAGTGCGGCGTCATCGCTGCGCTTGCGGCGCAGATCTGCAGCGGGATCACAATGCGGCGATCAATATCTTGCAGCGCGGCCTCGCCGCGCACGGGGCGGCTAGGCGTCCCGGGGAACCTAACGTGGCCGATTGCGGCGTGCGTGTTCCCGGAACTGCGGAACCGCTAGCAGCATAGCTGCAGCGACCGTACCAGGATGGTTTGTGCGGATCAGATGTCCACACGGAAATCCGAATAGCCAAAAAAACAGGAAGGAAAATACCATGGATGGAACCTCTGGCCTTAGCGTGAAGCCCCAGGAACTGGGCGCTGCAGCGATTGTGCAGGGAAGCATCTTCGCACTCGTTACCGGCGGGCTTGCCGTGGCCCATTACTGGGCCTCATTCACAATCGCAGCCGGTATAGGCTAAGGCTCCGGCCGATATGCCAGATAGAACCCCTGCTTGCGGTTATACCGCCCGCCTCAAGCGTCACGGCGCGCAGATCCAGTCGATCTGCGAAGCCGTGATCGAGGCTGCCGCTCTCGCAGGGGCATCTGGCAATGAGCGCATCTCGGCAGCGAATGAAGCGCTGCCAGACGGCACCGGCTGGATCTACCGGCAGGATGCGAGGACATTCGCAGAACTCGGATTTGACGACCTTCAATCGCTCTCCAGAGCACACGAGGAAGTCCTGAAAGCTCTCGAGGCGGCCAACGCCGGAGATGCAACGTTGGCAGAGATGATCGCCAAGGAGCAAAAGCTGCTCGCGCGCATGCTCTGGCTCCAGGAACTCGCCTATCGAGGCGAAGACCCGCTAGGATCACACCAGGTAGACATCGACCCGCTATCCCTGCGGCTGGTAGCCGCTCTCGCCGACACGGCAGAAGGGGATTATCTCGAAGACCAAAGCGGCCCGATTTTCGAGATGTCGGAACTCAAGATCACCTCGAACAACCCTTCGAGGCAATCGCGCGAGAAAGCCGCAAAGCTGATCCGCAATCTCGTCCGTCAAAGCGAAGACAGCTACGACGAGACAGGTGAGCTGGAATTCATTTTCTGGTTCGAACGGTCAGGCGACGCCATGATCTCGGAGCTGCGGCTTTTTGTCGAAAACGGCACGGCGTCTTGCGCATTCTCTCCTAGCAGCAAGAACTGGTCCATCAGCAGCTATGCCGTGACCCTGCAAATGAACGTGACAGAGACAATCGCCTCGGCCTTGCATGGACAGCCTATCGAGCGACTGATCGACCATCCGGCCGCACTGGGCCTCGGCATCATCCTGGAGCAGCGAAATACACTCAGCATATTCGCGCATAACGGCTGGACCGGGCAGAGAACGCTCGTCACCGTTTGAAAACGGGCGAAAGCAGGTTGGCTCCTCAAACCGGAAAACCGATCCTAAGATAGAGCAAAGTCCACCCCAGAAACTTTAAGCCCCCGAACTCGCCGAAGCGAGCCGGGGGCAGACCCTTCGAAAGTCTCAAGAACGGAGGGTCGCCGGTTCCGCTAGCTACAATGGTTAACGCTGGCAAGGCAAAATTCGCATTTTAGGTTTGCTGATACAAACTTTTTTGCCGATCCGACATTTCGCCCCTCAAAACCAACGGAAGGTCGCATTTTGACACCTGAGCCTTTCGACCTGCCTTTCGACGAGTTCCTCCAGAACGGCTCCGATCTCGACATCGATCCGATCTTCGCAAAGCCTTTTGAAGCGCTGCTGGCCGATTACTGCATTGAACCGGCCGGCGTCAGTAAGCCATCGGTCTTCGTACCTGGCATCATGCTAGTCGAGGTGCGCTCGGGCATTATCGCGATGCGCGAACAGAACGCGATTGGCGGCTACCTCGGTTGCGACCTTGCCTTGTTGCCGGATTGGCGGGGGAGGGGGCTCGGCGCCGAGATCGTCATCGCAAGGTGCACGCTCGATGGTCAGAACCCAGCAGCCCAGCTCGATACCGCAGCTTATTCACCAGCAGGGCAGGGCGCGCATTGGTCAGCCTGGAGGCAGGTGCAAGATAACCCTGACCTGGCAAGCGCGTGGATACAAAAACCCGCCCTCGGGTAGGCATCCAAGGGCGGGTCAATGACGCTTATCCTTCGGCCAAAGGACGAGCAGACGTGTCTTGGTATTTTAGGCAGCCAGTTCCTCAAGCGCGAACAGCGTGAAGAAGCGCGAGGAGGTCAGCAGGCGAGCTGCGCGATGCTCTCCCGGAATCGCCTTTAGGATCTCGGCTTCGCTTGCAGCGCCAAGTGCCGAAAGCGATCCGAAGTGGGAGATGAGACGACGGGCGAGCGAACTTGCCTCGTTGCCGATGAAGCTACCGAGCGCATCGGCCAGAATGGCGCGCTCCTTTGCAGCAGCAATGCCAATCCGTTCATTGTCGTTGCTGCGGCGTGACTTCAATGTGCCAGCCATGAATGTGCCTCTGCTGAAAAGGCGCATCCGAGCACGAAGACGGGTGCGAAACCGCATCGGCTGGAACGAGTGTGCTGCTTGTCGATCCGCTGCGAGGCCAACCATATTGTTCATGCTCTGTGTGCCTTAGAAACCGTAGTCGGTGGTTCATTTCTGGCAGATCGAGTTCGCCTGTCGCCAGGAGCGCCTTTCACTGACGCGCAACTGGTCGACCGTCCAAAAGGACGAATTCGGCTGCCTGCATTCTTTGTGTTTTACCCGGCCACGGTTTTCTCAAGAACGGAGGCCTGCGGTAATTTTTAAGGCTGGTCTCGATCTGTCCGGGATCTGACCAGCGCCTGGCGCTTAGAGCGTCCCCGGCGAATTCATGCCTGCTAGTTTCATACTGATGCCCCCGGGAAACGAGTTCCCAATGTGTTTACGACCCCGAGGTTCTTTGTTGCGTGAGATCACTCAGGGCAGATGAAACACCCAGACCGACCAGAAGAAGCATCATAATCAGCACGGCCAGAAGTACGATCATTCCAACCGTCGCCAACGGACTTCGCTTCCCGCTCACGAACCTCGACACGAAACCGGTTGGCTCTGAACTGACACCGCTATCACCGGAGTGAGGGAGCGGGAGGATATCAGTATGCAGCGTTCCTGCTTCGTGAGGCTCTTCTAGCCGCTCATCCTCAGCGCCGTGAAGGCCCTGCGGATCATATGTGTTTTGGGTAAACCCGTCCTTAACCTTAATCCACGCAGCGACAAGCTCACGCCTATTGCTCGCACGGAGCACTTCGCGGGCCTTGCGGATACGCTGCTCGACCGTCGAGGGCGCAATGTCCAATTCAAGCGCTATCTCCTTGGAAGTCTTACGTTTTACCAAGAGATTGAGCACATCGAAGTGGATGTCGCCAAGGGCGTTAGGATCGGTCTTCTGGGGCATATTTAGAGGGGCTCTGCAGCCAAAATTTGCTCCGTGGCATTACGCCAATTTGAATTACAGAAATGCGTTATCGAAACGTCAATTTTCGCCCAATGTGATAAAAACTATCATATGGTTTCGACCATCGGGTTCCATCCTGAAACCGCATTTTTCTCGCGATTGCAAGCCCCCCGGCTTGCGGGCGCCCCCCTAACAGGGTTTTTCAGCTAAGGGTTTAACAAAGGACACTTTTTGGTTGTCTTTTGCGCTCTGCGCTTTCCGAAATTGCATATGACACTGCCGCTTTTGAGCGGTGGAAAACGTATCCAAAGAAGGAAGGGAAAACGATGGCAGCTGCAGCGAGCAAGACTGGTAAGGCTTTTGCCGGTCGCATTGAAAGATTCCTTTCCGGCCCCAGCGCTGACGGCTTCGCGATCGTGAAGCTGACCACCCGCAGCGGCAACCTCACGATCAAGGGTCGCGGCACGCTCGCCTCGTTCCGTGTAGGGGAGGCCATTCAGGGCAAGGGCACGGTAACCGTGCACCCGCGCTTCGGCACCCAGATCGATGTCACTGACGCCTGGGCTGCAGACGAAGGCGCAGCAGGTCTTACACGCTGGATTGCCGAAGCTGGCTTTGAAGGCATCGGTCCGGCCCGGGCCAAGCAGATCGTCGAAAGCCTCGGTGCCAACGCGCTCGAGCAGATCGTGCAGGGCACCAGTGCTGCACGTTCAATCCTTGCCGCGCGCTTCCCTGCCGTGCAGGCCTACCTTGCACCGCGTTACGCCGAAGCTACCGCCGGTGCGCTCCTCGCGTCCTATGGAATCGGCAAGACCATGCGCGACAAGGTCTATGCTGTCTTCGGCGCCGAGACGATCCAGATCGTGAAAGAAGACCCTTACGCGCTCATCACGCGCGTTGAAGGGATCGCTTTCAAGACCGCCGATGATCTTGCCAAGGCCGCAGGCATCGACACTGCATCGAGCTCGCGCATTCTCGCAGCAGCCGTAGACGCGCTTCGCACCGAGGCAGACGAGGGCCATAGCTGGACTCCTTTGAGCACGATCATCTCCCAGGCTGCTTCCAGAACCGGCCTCTCTGTGCGCGAGGTCGCCGATCTCGTCGCTGAGGAATGCCCCGATGGCGTTGCGATCATCACTATCGGTGATGGCGAAGACTGCGTTCGTGGCTGGGCCATCGACAAGATCGCTCGCCGCGAGGAAGCTCTCGCTCGCCGCCTTCTCCAGATGACCCGTCGGGACAAGGTGATCAGCAAGGCTCATGCCGAAGATCTCGTCGCCCGCCATAGCGCAGCGATCGGCATCGAACTGAACGAACAGCAGCGCATGGCTGCCATCACCGCGCTGTGCGAACCTGTCGCGATCATCACGGGCCTGCCCGGAACGGGCAAGACCACGGTCCTTGAGGTCATCACGCTTGCATGGAAGGAGCTGCGCCGCGCGACGCTTCTGGCATCTCCTACCGGCAAGGCTGCCCAGCGCATGGCAGAAGCTACCAAGCTTCCCGCTGAAACCGTCCACCGGATGCTCGGCGTCGAGGATGGCCAGTTCGTCCATAACGCATCGAACCCGCTCGACGCGCAATCGATCGCTATCGACGAGAGCTCCATGCTCGATATCTCGCTTGCTTATTCGATGGTCTCTGCTGTTGGCGGCGCCCAGCTCCTTCTTCTCGGAGATCCAGAGCAGCTGCCCTCGGTCGACGCTGGCCGTGTGCTTGGAGACCTGGTCGACACCGGCGTGATCCCAACGGTCCGCCTGACCGAGGTCCGCCGGCAGGCTGAGGGTTCGCTGGTCGCTGCAGGCGCTGCAGCAGTTCGTGCTGGCGAGATGCCCGAATGGGGGCCCGGCCTTGAGTTCGTCGAGGTCAACGACAACGAAGATATCGCCAACGCCGTACTAGCCCTTCATGCCGCGGAAACCGCGACAACGGACGATGTCCAGATCCTTGCACCGGGCCACGCAGCCGAATGCGGCACGCGCGCGCTCAACGCCGAACTCTCCAACAAAGGCAAGGGGCCGAGCGCCCGCGTAGCAGGCGGTGCCGAAGTCTGCGTCGGAGACAAGGTCATCCAGACGATCAACGACGGCGAACGTCAGGTCTTCAATGGCGACACCGGCGTAGTCGTAGCCATCGATGTGTCGAGTGCGGCTATTACCGTCGAGATGTGCGGCCCGACCCCGCGTACCCTTGAATACACCGGAACCAAGCGCGGAGATCTGGCGCCCGCATGGGCCCTATCGATCCACAAGGCGCAGGGCTCCGAATACGAGACTGTCATCATCCCGATGACTTGCTCGCACTGGCGCCTGCTTCGCCGCAGCCTGATCAACACCGGTATTACCCGCGCAAAGAAGCGCTGCATCATCGTTGGCCAGAAGAGGGCGATCCGCCAGGCAATCGCCAATAATGATGCCCGCAGCCGCAGGACACGCCTTGCCGCTTTGTTGAACCGGTAAGACGTTTCGCTTTCGACTGGCCCATTACAATTTCAGCAATGGGCCATTTCCCTAACATTTGTTTATTTACAATGCTCTTCGCCTGCCGTCCTATGGGGAGGGGCTGCGTCTTTGCTTTGTATCGCGAGGGCGTTCATCAGACGGGGGTCAGATAGTTCATGAAGAAAATTGCAATCATGGTCGCGCTTGTCGCCGCTGGACTGTGTTCGATCTGGTATTTTGTATCGCCAGCATATGCGGTCGAAGGATTGGCGACCGCAGTAGTCGACGGAGACCGGACCAAGCTCGAGGAAGGCGTCGATTTCCCGCGGGTGCGCGAATCCGTGAAGAACCAGATCACGGCAAAAATGCGTTCCGAGATGGATTACGATAATCCTCTGGAACTGGCTGGCGCAGCCATGGCATCGAAAATGGTCGAGGTCATGGTGGACGAATTTGCCACTCCCGATGGCATCATCGCATTCGTGAACAAGAAAATGGAAGACGAAGAGGCCAGCGGCGTCAGTTTCAACATGGACAAGTTCGAGATCGACCGCGCCGACTTCAACCACTTCAAGGTTCGGCGCAGGGACGCGAAGGACAATACCCATTTCCTTTTCGAGAGGGACGGCATCAATTGGAAACTCGTCGACTTCGTCGTCGATGAAGAGCCTCCGGCAAATTTTGCCAGCTGATGCGCGCGTGGCTCCTCAAAGCTGAATTCGCCGTCATCCTGCTTATCCAGGTGGCAGCCGTGATATCGGCCATTCGCTTTTTCGCCACCTAGCCAGCGACAAACTCAAACACTCCACCCAAGGGCCGCTTTTGCGGCCCTTTTCTTTTGCCCGGCAGAAGGAGGTCCGATGACCGGAAAGACACTGGTTGCACCACCCGACTGGCTCGCGATGCTGCTCATCGCACTCCTGTTTCTTGGCATCGCCGAGATGCCTAGCGGCTTCGGCCTGCTGATGAGGATCGCTGTCACGGGCTACGCCCTTTACACGGCGCTGCGCGTCTTCATGCTCGACGGAAACCCCATGGTAGGATGGGCCTTTATTTTCACGGCGCTTCTCTATAATCCTGTTTTCAGGATCGCAGCCGATCGGGAAGCGTGGATTCTAGCAAATATCCTCACATTGTTTCTCGTCGCAGCTGAACGATTTGTCACGAAACGCGTTTGACCCCTTGGACACTCATTTACGGACACTCTTGCAAATGACCATAAAGCCGCTTCCCATCGCCTTAGGGGCGTTGGCGCTGCTTTCCCTGTCGTTTCTCGGGCTGCCCGGAGACATGGGCGGAAGCGACATATACGTCCGCGTCTTCATCACCAGCTATAGCGCCTACATGGGTGCCTGGTACGTATCGACGTCCCTGATGCACTCCGCGTTCTTTGCCGGCGTAGCAGCCTTGTACAATCCATTTATGGAAAGCCCGGACGGCATCCTGATTAGCACTATCGCGACCGTGCTCGCGTGCGTCGTTATCGGCATTGACCTTATCTGGCGGAAAGCCTCAGAAGGCTGACAAGGCCGCCCATCGGCTGCCGATCTCGGCCGACGGAGAAATATCTCGATGCCAAGACGCCTACGAAGACCGATCCCCGGCCGACAAGCCGGGCGACGGAATTACAGGCGAGGGGGGCTGCCCTCCCGAAACTCGCCCGCCAAATACATTGCACTTGCCGCAGCTTTCGGCCTCGCGATCGGGCTTGGCAGCATTATGATCCAGCCCGGCGGCACTGAAGCAATCGGGCAGAAGGTAAAGCCGTTCGCGGTTCGATGGGGCCTGATCCGCGCAAGATCGCCGCAGCCGGGTGACTACTGGAACAATTGCGATGAAGCTCGCGCGGCCGGCACGGCGCCGATTGCCAGCACAGAGCCTGGATACAGGCAGGGGCTCGACGGCGACTATGACGGGATCGCCTGCGAACCCTATCGGAAACGCTGAACTTAAAACCCTTGGGATGAGCATCCATGAATAATGCCCCGAAACCGGAACCCGGCGACAACTCGATCGATCTGCCTTGGGCGGTCGTTGCTTTCATGGTCGCAATCAACGTCGCCGCGGTACTCGATTGGCCTTACGGTTACTTCCAGTTCCTGCGCCTCGCGAACACAGGCTTCGCGATCTTCATGGCCTACCGGCTCTTTCTCTCAAGACCAGGCATTCTGCCTTGGGCGTTCTGCGCCGTGGCCGTGATCTTCAACCCGGTGCTACCGCTCGCGTTCGAGCGCGAGATCTGGATGCTCATCGATCTCGCTGCCGCAGCCTTCTTTGCCATCACCGGCATGCTCAAACGGAGGCTCTGAACGCAATCAAATGCAGCTGCGGGCGCGCAATTGCGCAGTTCAGGGTGCTTTTGCGATGAGATATCGGTTGTCGCGCAGTTCCGCGAGATCGCGTTCGACGAGAACCTGCGCCGCCCGATAGGCCGTCTTCGGCGTCACATCGAGCGCACGGGCCAGCTCGAGCCGGTTCACAGGCCCAATGCCATACGCGAACTTCCACGCATCGAAGGCTCGTGAAGATGCGTACAGGTCCTCGAGCAACCTCTCGGCGTCATTAAACGCCTTATGCAGGTCGATAACGTCCTGCCAGATCTCTTCAAAGACGTTGGCCATATTCATCTGAAGAGCATCACTGATCGACATATCTGGAAGGCGCTTGAACAGGCGCGGGGATATGATCCCCGGCACCAGCAAAGGCGCCTTTGCCAAGCGAAATAGCTCCGGCCGCGATGCAACCGCCAGACCAGCTGCCCACATGCTGCTACCTGGCCCCGGTCTGAGTTCGCCAGTCTTCACGAGAACATTTTTCTCATTGGGTCGATCATGAACTGCCCGACCAGCGGAGAATTCAGCTTCTAAATAGGCAGAGGAACCCTCCCGGAGTGAGTGAACGAACTCATCCAGCACAGACAGAGGGTCACTTGTCGGCAGATACTCGTCGAGCTTCTCGCAAAGATAATCGACGTTGACGAACTCAAGCGAGAAGCGCTCACGATAGTTCTTGGCCCGCATGACGCGAGCAGTGTCGCGGGACAAAGAAGCAGTCAATCAACATAACCTCCTGATAAAATGCCATAGAATTCTGAAATCAGTGCATCATATCTTGGCACTTGGAAATTCCGGCTTCTCAAGTACGTCAAAATAGACGACGCTGAAGCGGTCCATAGATCGGTCGGAGTATTCCGGTGATCGAACGAAAACCGCCTCGAATCGCCACGCCCTCTGCGGCGGCGCTGAAAACTGGTGCAGAACTGTACGCGGTGTTCCGGCGTCATGTTTCGCTGGAGGGCCCACTGTCAGCAGCGTCGGTGGCCGCAATCTGCGAAGAAACGGGGCTCGGCGCGCGCCGAGTTCGCGAACTCGCCCGTCGGTTCCGGGAGCATCCTATAGCGGAGAGCCTCGCACCGCAGCCAAAGGGGCCTAAGCCCGGAACAAGGCATGCGCCGCCCGAAATCCTCACGGCGATCGACCAGGAGATCGAGGAGATTTTCCTGCATCGTCCGCGACCCAGCGTGCGGGAGGCTGCCAACCAGATTCGCAGCCTGCTCATTGCGGACAACGGCGATTACCGGTTCAAGAGTGGGGATGTCCCGAGCGTTCGGACCATCGAGCGGCTGATCGGGGAGATCAGCTCGCCGCAGCTTGCGCGCTCGACCATGGGGTCGAAGCGTCGGACGGCATATGAGCCGCATCCGGGCCAATACCAAAGCCGCGGGTTCCTGGACCTCGTGCAAATGGACCACTCGCCGGCCAACGTCATGCTCGTCGATAGCGTGCGCCGCGAGGCCTTGGGGCGACCGTGGGTTACGCTGCTGATCGAGGTCTGGAGCCGCTGCATTCTGGGGTTCTATGTGAGTTTTGGGGATCCATCGATCTTCCGTTGTGGCCGGGCGGTGGCCAATGCGCTGCTCCCCAAGCCGCCGTTGCTGGCGCATCTCGGCATGAATGATGACTACCCGATGCATGGGTTCTTCAAGCGGTTGCATGCCGACCATGCGGGATCTCACCGGGCAGAAGTCTTTCGAAGCGCCTGTCACGCCTACGGGATCGATCCGGACATTCGGCCGCGTGGTCCGGCCCATTTCGGTGGGCACATCGAGCGCCTGATCGGTACCATGTGCGAAAAGATGCTGCTGTTGCCGGGTGCCACCGGCGGTGACGTCACGAAGCGCGATGGCCACGACGTCGAAGCGGCCGCCACCATGACGCTGGAGGAGTTCGAACGCTGGTTCATCCGGGAAATCTGCCGCTATCACCATACGCCGCATGAGGGGCTCGGAGGGATCGCACCAACACAGATGTGGCAGGAAGGAGCGGTCGAACACGGTACCCTCGTGCCCGTGGGGGTCGACGTTGCGCAATTGATCCGCCGGTTTCTGCCATGGGTCGAACGCACCATAACCGCGAGCGGGGTGAGGATCGACCATCGGCGGTACTGGCACGAGAGCTTTGCGTCGCGGATTGGACTCAAGGTCATGATCCACATTGATGAACGCACCATCCAGGAGGTCTATCCGCAGATCGATGAAGCCCTTGTCGTGGCGTGTGTCGTCGGGTCCTACCCGCAGGTCACCAAGCTGGAGTGGGATGCCGCTGCTGCAGAGCGCCGCCGCCGCGGGGCCGCCTATCATCACGGCGGCGGCGAAGCCGAGATTGCCCGGCTCGTCTATGCCAATCGCCAGGAAGTGCGGGCCTCGAAGATCCGGACCCGGCAGCAGCGCCAGGGGCGCAAGCGGCTCGAGCGCGAAGGTGTTTCGCACGCACCGGCGCTGCCAGCGGGCACTTCTGCAGCCGGTACAAGATGGCTTCCGCTGGAGGAACTGGGAGAGGTGGAATGGCTCAAGCCGATAAGCGAGGGGTAGCCTCGGCGGGTTCGCTGCGGCAGGCCTTCTGGATCGATTTCGACGAAGCACGTGCGCATGTGAATACGCTGGTGGGGCTGGCCGGCGAGGATCCGGATGACCGACCAACCTGCGTTGTCCTGGTCGGACAGTCGGGGATGGGCAAAACATCGATCCTGAAGGAAGTGGGTCGGCGGATCGAGTTGGCCTATCCGGAACCAGCGGACTGGGGCGATGCGCGCTACATTCCGATGCTGCGTGCGGTCGTACCCTCGCACCCGACATCGCTGCGGATCAACCTTGCGTTGTTGTGGAAGCAGGGCTGGCCGCTCACCCGCCGCACGCACCAGATTGCTGACCTCAAGGTAGCCGAACTGCTGGGTGAGCAAGCGACCAGGCTGGTTGCAGTCGACAATGTCCATGCGGTGCTTACGTCCAGCGGACGGGCGCGGCGCGATGCGCTGGATTCGTTCCGCTTTCTCATGAGCGAGGGAAACGTCCACATGGTGGTAGCTGGTCTCGATATCGCCGCCGATATCTTCAGCGACGATGCCGAATTGGCCTATCGCTCGATTATCCTGCGCCTGACGCCCTGGCCCCCGGGTGCGCCTTCGCAGCAGCTGATCCGGGTCCTGGCGCGCGGCATAGGCCTGAGCGAGCCGGACCGCTTCGCCGAGCCGGAAATGGCCGAATTCATCTGGCGCACCAGCCACGGCGTGACGGGCAATTTCAAGCGCCTGCTGCACTGGAGCCAGCGGGTCGCGAGGGACACCCACGGGCGCGAGCATGTCGAATTATCGGACGTCTACGAGGCTGCTCGGTTGTTTCCCTGCTATATCGATCGGTGAGGCGGGAGGAGTCGAAGAGGGACCCGTCGCCGCTCGCCTACCGGGTTCTGCCGCAGCCCGAGGAATTCTTCGATTCGTGGCTCGATCGGCTTGTTTCACGTCACGATACGACGCGCACCGGCCTGTTCGAATTTCTTGGCCTCGAGCCGGGGCTTGCCCGCCACGATCTGGGCGGCGGTCAGGAAGTTAGCGGGCGCGCGGAAGCGGGTGCGGCAATCGATCGGCTTGCCTGGGCGGTGCAGTGCGAGGTGTCCGTGGCGCAAGCCACCCTCATTCCGGCCAGCGGCGCGTGCCTGCTGCCGCTGCGCGGGCGCCATTATGGCTGCCCACAATGCTGGCTCGAATTCTACCTGGCAGGCAAGCCGCTGGTGATTCTGCGCGAATGGGCGCTTCGGCAAAGCTGGCTCTGCCGCAAGCATGAGGCCTTGCTGGTCGACTTGCGCAATGTGCCGCGCCGCGCGGATGGGGTGATCGATCTGGCTTCACTGCGCCGCCTTGCAGCGATGGCAGTACGTGCACTTGAGCTGCTCGGATTCGCTGAACCCCGTCTGCTTGCCAACCGTCATGCCGCGCTGAAGCTGTTGGGGCAGGGCGCTGCCGAGCGCCCGCCGCCCGGGCTTGATGCCTACATGCGCGAGTTCAGCGCGAACCGTCTCCACGTCGTGCCTGCCCGCACGTTGCTGCTGGCCCATGCCCATTGTCACGACCGGCGCTTGCCGCGCCGTTTTGCCGGGACGTTCGCGTTGCTTGCGAGCCCCGGGGCAGAGCTGCCAACCATGCCGCTCCCTGGGACGGCGATGACGATGGCGATGCTTGCGGTCACGCTTCGCCGGGTTCATCGTCATCGGCTACGCAAGCAGTATCGTCGGCTTGAGGCGGCAGCGCAGCGGCTGAGCGCGTTCAGCTATCTGGCGCGGGTCGACCGCGACGGACCTGACTGGCGCCAGCGCGCCTTGCATGCCCTGGGTGTAGAGAGCCGACAGCGGCGGAGCCGTGGAGAAGCGCTTGCGAGTCTCCGGCTCGCCCGGGATTTGGCGAAACGGGCGGAACAGCGGCGTCGGCCGCGCTGGGACAGCGAACCATTCGATCCGGCTTGCTGGGGATTTGCCCTTCCGACAGCACGCGCGCTCGAATGGGCCGTCGCCAATCTCGAAGCGAAGGGTGAAAGCTCGCCCGCAGCATCAAATCATCAAAATTCGCCCTGAGAAGCCCGTAGAGCGCGCTCGGCGTGTCTGCGCACCCCAACCCTATCCAGTCCCCGTTTTCGCGCTGTACGAGGCATTTCCGGGGAAATTCAATTTCACTAATAATGTCAGATAGATAGCTGAATTTCCGCTGTATTCCCGGATTTTGCTGCATCACGCGGCGATGACATAGCGGCGGAAGGCGTTGCCTTGAGTGATCTCGCGCAGGAGGTGCGCCTTGCACGCTTCGGCGATGAGCCGAGTGGTCGCCTGCCGCGATAGCCCCAAGGCCTTGGCTGCGCGCGCGGCGGTGAGCGAGGGGCCGGCACCGGCGAGCAGGGCGAGGGCGCGCAGGTGCGACGACTTGCGCCGCGTTGCACAGGCGACCTCAAGCTTCGCCAGCCACAGGCGCAACCGCTGGTCGAGGCGGACCACGGCCGTGCCGCCTGCGCCAAGCGCTTCGAGCCAGGCGAGACGGCAGCGCTCGTCGCGGGCGTGGGTTGTCAATTCGTCGAGGTCGTCGTCAGTGGCGCCGGTCAGCAGCGCGCGCCAGGGGGAGCGGTTGTGGTTGAGGCCGATCGCGGCAATGCCGCCGGCGGAGAGCTTGCCCTTTGCCAGCGCACAGCGGTCGGCCAGCATCGCGCCGATCACGACGCTGCTATGGGGTAGGGGGGCGGCGCGGGCGAACGACGCGGCGAGATCGGCGCTCGCGATCAGGCGGGGGAGCGCCGACAGACGCGCGGCTTGGCGCGCCCAGACCTCGAGGCGGGTGTCGGCGATTTCGAGCGGGGCAGGGGAGGGCCAACCTTCTATCGCCGGCTCGTCGGTCTTGAGCCACGCCCGGATGGCATCGGCAGTGGGAATGGCGCTCCAGGGGGGCTTGCGCTCGAAGGCTTTGACAAACGCGAAGGGCCAGCGCCGCCACGCGCGCGGACCATAGCCGTAGTTCATCGCGAGCTGTTCTGGTATGAAGCTTTCGCCTTCGAGCCAGCCCAGCGCCTCCTGCTCGGCGCTGCGAATATGGGCGATCAGGATCGCCGGTTCGGGGAACAGGGCAAGCCTCTCCTCGGCCCGGGCCAGCGCTTCGCGGGCGGCCCCGTGGGCGTTCAGGATGACACTCGAAAAAATCCCTGACATGCACGGGATAACAGTGCATTGAGTCTCAATTGTCAATTTAATATGCAGTTAAGGTGCATGTGGCGGATACTACTCCATACCCGCTTTTTCCATAATTTGATGTTATGGTAATTCCGGGCTTGCGCCAAAGCGCGATTTTGCCCACTCAAAGCGCCATGCAGCTCGCAGAAACCGCTCGTGCTCGTCGCGCCTGATCGGC
>NZ_JAHCBF010000021.1 GCF_018398395.1 Croceicoccus gelatinilyticus
GACGCCGCTGCTGAAAAGCAGACGGCCATCACGGATGCGCAGTCCGCCAATCTGATGGAAGCCGAAGCTGTCCCAGCGCGAAGCCGGACGAAAACGGGGGAACCCGGCCTTACCCTTGGTCTTGGCGCGTCGGAAGAAGCCCTTCATGGCATCGTCGAGGCGCTTCAGCGTCCACTTCGACAAGTTGTATGGCACGCCGCCGTAACTTTCATCGAAGCCCCTGATCGAGGTCAGAGATTTGGTCTGATCGTTCATGCCGACAGAGACGCCACGCCGCCAAGCGTCGATCCGCTCATGCAGTGCTGCGTTATAGAGATAACGCTGATCGTCCAGAATACGCCTCAGCGCGCCATGCTGGGCGCGGGTCGGCTTCAGCCGATAGACATATGTCAGAACCTGCATGGTTCATTATATATGTTCCTACTATGTTCCTACTATGTTCCTTTCCACATTTTAATCCGAATAGCCGTTTTTTTGATCGTTATTCCTGACCATGAAAAAGGGGCTGCACCTTGCGATGCAGCCCGCTTCTCGAACCGGTTGGCAGGCCGTTTGATCAGATGGCGATCTTGATCACAGGCCCCGACCCAAGTGCTGCGACCGTCTTGCGGTTGGCCGCGGAGAAGACTTCGAGATCCTTGCTCTTGAAGCCGCGAGCACGGAGACGCTGCAGGATGGCTTCCTGAATGGCGGTCTTGGATTCCGAAATGGGCACTTCGCCGCCCTCCGGAGCCTTGTCGAGGATGCTATAGATCTGCTGCCCTTCTTCGATGGTCTTGGGGTAGGCCATCATGCTGAAGCTCAGAGCGTAGAGCCTGTCGAGGCTATCCGGCCACATGCCGGAGAGATCTCGGCCCTCTGCATCGGCTTCCAGGATTGTCAGCAAATCGGTCATCCCTACCAGATTGCTGAACGTCGCCATGTAGGTCTGAGCATTAGCGAGGCCCACCTTGCCGGCGGCGAAGGCTTCGAGGGCGGCCAGCCGCAGTTCGTCGGTGCGGTGTTCCGGCTTGAGCATGATGAACTTTTCCTGGTCAGAAACCTCTGTCCAGCCGCGGGGGCTGCCGTAGAGCTCCTGGCCCTTTTCGAGTGCCTCCTTGGTCTCGCAGAAAATGCCGACCTGGTTACGGAGCGTTGCAACCACCGACGGGGTCGTTTCATGTTCAGCTGCGAAGTCGACGAGCCAGCTCTTGAGTTCGGCCGTGATGCGCAAGGTCATGAAACGCAAGCGAGTTGCGTTGTCGAACTCGAATACCATTGTGCCGGTATCGGCCTCGTTGCCGGCAGCGAGCACATATGCGTTCTTGGGAAGCACGAAATCGTTGATGACACCATCGAGAAAGGCACCGAATAACGGCTTGCGGACACGGTCATCTGCCGACGCCAGCTCGTCGAAGAAGATCAGTGTGCCATCGTACTTGTGACCATCGATGATGACAGAGCCGTCCGCGCTGGGAAGCCAGGTCGGCGGATACCATTCGGTGCGACCGGTCTGGGGGTTCGGCATCTGGACGCCGATCACGTCGTCCGGACTGCGCTGGTTGGCGCTGACGATGATCAGGTAGAAGTTGAGCATCTTGGCAAGTTCGCGGGCAATTGTGGTCTTGCCCACGCCCGGTTCGCCTTCGAGATAGACGGCAGGAAAGCGAACGTTCTTGCCGTTGTCATTGGCTGCCTTCACGCCTTCTGCGAGCAGAGCAATATATTTGAAGGCCTGCGTCGCTGTGACTTCCTTGGCGTTGATCATCTGTTTTCCTTCTTTGAATTTTTCCGCAGGGCGCCGAAGATCAGGCTGCTTCCTGGTTGAGCTGGGGCATGACGACCACGTCGCCGCATTCCTCGAGGCCGCTTGTCGTGCCGCCGGGCGTAACCACCCAGAGGATCGAGAGACCTTCGGTTTCGCTTGGGGGTGTCAGGTAGCCATCGGTGGCGATGACCACCGCCCGGTATGGCGTGCGCATACCCTTGACGGTCATGAACAGGTTGGCGAGGCTGGTTCCGCCGCCGCCTCGAACGCCGTTCTTCAAGACCTTGTCGAAATCGCGCTTGTGTTTGATCTCGATAATCTCCTGCACACCGTCATCGAAAGTGACCACGTCGATCGCGGCCATGCGCTTCGACGCCAGTGACCAGACCTCGGCAAAACATTGCTTCACGTAGGCAACGTTGCTTCCTGACACGTCGATGGCGAATAGAATGCGGGGACGGTCGGTGAAGATCGTCGTGCCAGGCGTTGCCGGGGCCCTCCGGCCAAGTGCGAGACAGGAGCGGGTGAGCGGTCCTTGTCTTGCGTAAGTGGTGGCAAGCCCCGTCGACAGTTCCTTGGCGATCACCTTTCTGATGAAGCGGTTCCATGCGATGATCGATGCGGGCAGGTCGCCTTCGAGCAGGAGGACAGTGCCGCCCTTCCCCGTGCCGGCGACCTTCTCGCCCTGGATGACGTTCTGAAGCCTGGCTCGGGCCTCTTCGAGCTTCTTGTTGCAGGTGTCGATGAGGTCAGGACTGTCCCCTTCCTCGACAAGGGCCTTGATGATCTCCTCGACGTTATCCTCGACGTCCCAGGCTTCTTCTTCCTGCATGATCCGCTCGATCTCGGTCTGGGGCGCCTGTTCTTCATCGCCGGCCTCGTCATCGTTCGCTGCATTTTCAGCAGGTCCGGCCCCTGCCTGTCCGTCACCCGAACCGGCTTCTTCCGGTTCGTCACCTCCGCTCTCGTCCTGGCGATGAGCCTTTACGGCCTCGTAGGCCCAGACTAGCCACTCGTAGACGGTCTCGAAGTTCTGGCCATGCAGTGCTTCGGGATCATAACTGGCGGGTGGGTCTACGCTAACGAGAGCGATTGCCTCGTCCATCATCCGGTGGATGGTGGACATCCTGATCGGTGGGTGGCTTTCGGGAATGGCGAACACGAAGTCCGGAGCAGATTTGTCCGCGATGATGGCTTCGTTGATGATTGCGTCTGACGCATAGTTTGCAAGGACCGCGTAGATGAGGCCGCGTTGCAGGTAGATTCGCGCCATCCGGAGCGGATGCTTGAAAATCGCGTGCATGAGTTCGTGGAGGTACACGAAGTTCTTTTCGGGCTGTGTCAGCGCGGCGTACTTCTTGCCGAAGTAGATGACCTGGCCATTGGTGAACGCCATGGTCTCGGGATCGGAGGCGAGCCTGCTCGGCGGTGCGGCCGCGATGTCATACTGCTGGATGTTGAATGACAGTCCGATCATGAAGGGCTGCCACATCAGCAATGTGCCGCGCTCTTTCGAGACGTCGTAAGCTTGGTGCATGTGGTTCTCCTTACACGGAATTCTTTGTATCAGTGCAAAATTTGCTAGTGATTTGTTCACGTTCTGGGCCTATCAGCGGCCCTGAAGGTTCGCCCCTTTGTGGATCTTCATTGCCCCGTTTCCCCCTTCATCGCTCGCAACCGCGACCCGCTGGCGATGGAGGGGGAAACTTTTTGTGGCATCGCTGACGCTAGGCCGCGTTATCGTCGGCCAAAAAGCGTGAGGGGTTCAGCGTGGCGATCTGGTCGTCATCGAACCGGTTGGTTGTCAACGAGACGTTCGTCATCGCCTTCCGGTAGCGATCCTCGTTCACGGACGCTCGTTCGATCATTAGCCCGTCAACCGGGCCTTCCCCGATTTCTATGACGTCCTGAAGCGGTCCGGGCTTGATCGACTGGGAAAGTGAGATCGGCATCTCGCGCGAGAACACGATGTACGATTCCGTAAAGCGAACGTCGTTGAGCGTCTTGTTGATGACGATCTCGTTGCCGCGGAAGGTGCAATGCTCGAGCGCGCCGCGATAGGCGAGGCTTGCGAGGATCTTTTCGAGCAAGGCGGCTTGCACGTCGCAGGTAGCTGCGGTCTCGCCGGATAGGTGTTCGATGGTCGGGCGCATGAGGTGCAAGGTGAGCTTGTCGACCAGCACCTCGTCGAGCATCGCAAACGCGCTGAGCCTGGGCATCGCGTTGACGAGGAGGCTCTTCAGGCGATCGCCGTGAAGCCGCTTCAGGTGCATGTGCATGACATGCGCGTCCGTCTCGAGAATGTCGTCAGCGGTTTCCTGCGCGATTTCACTGCGCCAGCGTGCGAAGCGGTCGCGGTTGAACTCTGCAAGCTCGGGATCTCGCGACAGTTCGATCCAGTCATCCGCGACACGGATATGGATCACCTTGTCCTTGAGCTGGCTCGGCTGAATCTCGATGCCAAGGCGATCTGAGACAGCGGCGAGACATTCTTTGGCGTTGGCGTCTTCGGCCGCACAAAGAGTTTCAAGCTCTGCATAGAGCGCTTCGAGCTCGGGGCGCTCCTGGGCGCGCCAGGTATCAATGGTAGGGAACATCATTTTCCTTTCCGCACATGCGTTGCCGCATGCGACTTCACAGGAGGTCCAGCTGGTTGGGGTCCTGGGCCGCGAGACGGCGTTCAGATGCGATCTGCCGCGATCGAGCGGCGGCACTCTCGCGCTGCCTTTTCTGCATCCGCTGGCGCATCGCTGACACTTGAGAGGGGTCGAGATCGTGGCCGCAGGCTTCGGCGGCGGCGCTGCAAAGCGCCTTCGCTGCCGCTGCTACGGCAGTTGCAAGACTGGTCTTCATGCTTTTCCCTTCTCTTGGCGTGCCTGCTCAAGCGGCGCGCTTGATGGGGAATTACATGGCGACGTTGCTGATCGAGATGTCCTTGCCGGCCCAAGCAAGGTCCAGCCTGACTACGCCGCCGACGGCGAGACGGATCGTGTTCGCATCGGCGATGTTGTCGGTCTTTACCCGGTACTTGGAACCTTCGATTTTCAGCACGGCATGGAGCTGGCCATACTGGATGATCGCGTCGAGAACCTCGGCGTCATATGACCCCGGCGCCAAGCGCTGTGGGCGGGGTGCTTCGACGGGCTTGGCGGGTGGTGCCTTCGTGAAGATCGGCCGGCCAGCGATAGCGGAATCGGCAAGGTCGGACCAGCAAAGGCCGTGCGCCTCGAGAAAGCGATCTGCAGCGTTGAGGGCGGCTATCCTCTGGCCATCGTTGGAACTGGAAAGCATTCCTATGATGGCCCGGAAGCGTTTCTGGCGCTTCTCAAGGTCGCCTGTAGCAGTCATTCGTAGCAATTCCTGTAATCGGCCGGACGGCGCTATGGCCGTCCGGCGACTGGATCAGGCAGGTTCAATGTCGAAGCTCTGGATGATTGCAGCATAGCGGTCCCGCTCTGCATTCAGGCTGTCCAGGCGAGCCTGTGCTTCGATGATTTCCTGGTTGTGGCGCTCGACCTCAGACCGGATGTCGGTGAGCAGGCGGCGAAGATGGGCTTCGCTGATTTCGATGCGGGCCTCGCCGTTGATCATGACGAGATTGACGGTCTCCTGCCTGATATAGCGGTTGAGAGCATCGATGTTCCCGCCCTTTTCAAAGGGGATCGAGGTTTCCGGTAGTAGGCGTCCCTCAAGAAGAGCCTGCAAAGTGTCGATGCTGCTCTCGCGGGGAATGCCAAAAGCATCGGACACGGTGTCGCGCGCAGCGCGCGTGTGTTCGTCCTCGATGCCGAACGATTTGCCTTCGGCATCGAGGCTTTCGCCGATCGGCATGCTATTGATGGCATCGCCGAGGCTGCTGACGCGATGATCGCCGACAACGTCCTCAGGCAGGACAGGCTCCGGCTCCCATGTTGCGGACTTAGGGAAGCCCATTGGGCCATCGAATTTGGGTTCCTTGGAGATAAAGGCATCGTCGATCGTCCCGGACGATCTGGTTTCGTCTTCGCCGTTGTCTTCGTGCTCCACGCCAGGGGCAGCCTCTTGCTTCGAATGCTGACCGAAGGAGTTGCCCTCAGCGATCGCCTGGCGGACGGACGCCGGCAGCACATCATCGTCATCGTGAATGGTGGTGATGCTGGTGGGCGCGCTCACTTCTTCAACCGCTCCTGCCTCGCATCCAGCAAGGTCGAGTGGCTCGTCTTCGGCTTCTGTCGGTGCCCGGCGGGCGGAGAAAGGCGAACGGCCAAACTTCTCGATCATTCTACTCATCCTTCAAATTTCTGGCCGCGCCCAGCGGCTAATGGGTTAGTCCGCTGCTGTGCAGGAAAAGGCACAAAAAGCCTTCCCTTCGCGGGCAGTATATTTGTAGGATAGGATTTCGAAAGAGCCAAGTGACGCGGAGTTTTCAGAATGATCGCCAACGGTTTCGATATCGCACGCGGGATGGTCGAGGCCCGTCCTACCAAGGATGAGCATTTGAAGAACCTTGGCGCTGCTGATGATTGGGTTGCCGGCCGCGGCGTCGAGGATTCTGTCGTGGCGCAAGCCTTTCTCCGTGGCCGTGAGCTGCACAAGGGTGAAGACCTGCACCTGGCAGTGGCGGCGAGCTATCTCCAGAACTGGCGGGAGAAGGCTGACGAACCTGACGTGCCGACGGAACTGGCCGCGGCGCAAATGCTGTCTTTCGCACGGATTTGTGCGGAGAAGGGTGACGACAACGTCTTTGTTGATGAAGCCTTCTCGAGCGTGAAGCCGGAGATGACGTGGCCGATTGCAACTGAGGTCTTCGCGATGCGCAATATTGAGCTTGAAGAGTTCAAGGTTCTTGCGCCCGAGCTCGACGGCATGCTGTTCCCGCCGGTGTCGCAAGACGATCGTGAAATGGCGAACGATGCCATCCACGCCTTCAACAACAACGTGAAGCTCAAGGGCTTTGACGGCAAGGTCGTGAACGCGATTGGCTCTCTCGATAGCATCGACGGATTTCCGATGCTTCGGCCGGCCGTGGCGCGGATCTATCATGACCGGCGCGTCACCGGCAAAGAACCATCAGTAGCAGATATTGGTATCCGTATCGCCTCGGACATGGTTACTCAGTGCCAGGCGCAGGCGATCCTCTACGAAGAGAAGGATACTTCTAACGGCTTCTTCCGTCTTCGCCGCGCAACGAACACGAACGATGCGGTGCGGCGTGAGATCGAGGCTCAAGCGAACGGGAATTTCTCGGCTATGTCGCCGGGGGCTTGTCTGGAAATACGTTCCGACATTATCAGGGGCCGTATCCTTCCCACCTCGATGTCAAACCTGATCCGGCGCAATGCACGTGTGCATGACGAGGCAAAGGAATTCCATATCCCCCAGCCGGCCAATGATTCTCTTGGCTTTGGGGCCTGAAAATAGTGGCGGTATAACGAGATGACGAAAAGGGGCCATGGCGGGCAGGCCTTCTCTGAAGATGATATCCATCGCTTCGAGGTGCTGATCTCAGACCTCGCAGCGAAGGTTGATCGTAAAGTCGAAATCAGGCTCACGGAGCTGCCTATCGTGCGGTTCAACGTGGGCCTTCATCCCTATGCGGTCCTCTATGGCGTTTCGGGTGAGCTGGCGACAGTCGCCAAGTTTGCCGCCCTTCCCTTCGAAAGCGAGCTTCAGTTTCTCGACCGGATCAACGATCTTGATGTCGGGGATGTGCTGACCGGCTACGGTCACGTCGAGGTTCGGCGCTGGAAGTCGTCGATGGGCAAGAACCTGTCGGCCGCTGAAGTCGTCATCGATGTCTTGAGCGGACCCGAAAAGGCACTGCCTCAGATGCCCGAGGGCGTGAGCTTTCCCAAGGACCTTCTAAGAGGCTGACGGCTCAGGCCGCTTGGGCCATGCCCCAGGCATTAGAGCCAAAGCTTGACTGCCGCGACCTTACGCGGCGCTCTTCGATCGGCATGATGAAGTGGTCGCGCTTGCGGCGGCTGTCCCGGTCGTTCCAGTCGAGGCGAACTTCGAGCCCGAGGCCGAAGACGGCCTTGGCGCTGTCACTGTTGGGCGCGAGACTGACAATAGGCACCTCGACACGCTGGCCGGGCATCATCCGCGTATAACGCTGGTGACCGACGCGCATGAGAGACTGGTGCAGCTTCATCTGGGGCGAACCCGGGCGGAACCGGCCAACCGACTGGCACGAAGGCAGCGAGATATCGAGGTTCCAGGCCGGCGCATTGCCGATATTCTCGACGACGTAGAATACAGCGCCGGTCGAGGTGTTGTATTCGATGCGTGGCCTGATCGCGATCCGCGTGAGTTTGTCGAGGCCGCAGGAAGCGGTGCGGGGCGCATCGTTCTGACCGCGAAGCAAAAGGCCGATGATAATGAGGCCCATGACAGGAATGCCTGCTGCGATCGCGCTAATTATCTGCGCCTGACTCACTCTGTCGTCGCTCCCCGACTTGGTTGAGTCCCAAGCTAACCCGATTTGTAGGATGACGACAGAGAAATCTCAGATGAGACTAATGAGCGCTTAACAGGAGCATCAGGAATCCGAGCCTTCATAAGCCCTCGGGGGCGGGGTCAAAGATCGAAACCCTCTTCGATCACGATCAAAAGGCCGATTGCTCCCAATAGGCTCAAGAGAAAGACAGCCTTATAGGCCATGCGACGGGCAAGCGGGTCGGTTTCAGTTGTCGGTAGGACGCGCTGTGCGACGAGATTACCGCCAAAGTTCAGCGCGATCATGACGACGATGAAGAGCGCGTAAGTGCCGATCTTTTCCATTTGCTTCCTCGGTTTCGGGACTGGCCGTATCCCGGACAAGATTGACCAGTCCCGAAGCAGCGTAACTATCTCAAGGCGGTTTCCAAGCCGTTTACAGGCGCGGAAGCGTGACGCCGCGCTGGCCCATGTATTTGCCCTGGCGATCCGCGTAGCTCGTCTCGCACCGTTCGTTGCCCTTCAGGAAAAGGAACTGGCACGCGCCTTCGTTCGCATAGATCTTGGCCGGCAGCGGGGTGGTATTCGAAAACTCCAGAGTAACATGCCCTTCCCAGCCGGGTTCGAGTGGGGTCACGTTCACGATGATGCCGCATCGCGCGTAAGTGCTCTTGCCGAGGCAGATGACGAGCACGTCTTCGGGGATGCGGAAATACTCGACCGTTCTTGCCAGCGCGAAGCTGTTGGGCGGGATGATGCAGCAGTCGGTCTTGCGGTCGACGAAGGACGTGCTTGCAAAGTCCTTGGGATCGACGACGGCGCTGTCGATGTTGGTGAAGACCTTGAACTCGTCGGAAACGCGCGCGTCATAGCCATACGAGGAGAGGCCGTAGGAGATGCAGTTGTCGCGACGCTGGGCTTCGACGAACGGCAAAATCATGCCGGTCTCTTGGGCCTGCGTGCGAATCCACTTGTCGGAAAGAATGGACATGGGTTGGTCTGGTCCTTGGTAATCTGAAAAGAGGTGGAGTAGCTGGTTCAGGCGCTCGCCCGCTCGCGGGCCTGTGCGTCCAGCCGCGCAACGATCTCGTCGATGTCGCCGTTGAACGGGATTGTCCGTCGGCCCAGGCCATTGGCCGCGCCAATCGAGCCTTCGGGGAACGTGGTTTTCGTCGAGAGATCGATTTCGACGAGATCCGGAAAGGCGTGCAGGTCTCGCTGCAGGCTGATCGAAGCGACGGTTTCGCCATTCTCTTCGACATGAAGTCCGTATTCGGATGCTATGCCGAACGGACCCAGAACCTTGCAGGTCTTGTCGGGCATTCGCTTCTCAATTTCCGCAGCGATTGCGTGCAGTGCGTCGGTCGCCCGGACGGGCGCCAGCTCTTCGAGCTCGGCTGCGGCACTTTCGATGCTTTCGGTGAGCTGCGCTCGACGGGCCTCGTTGGCTTCGTGGCGGTCGCGAAAGGGCTTGATGATGTCTTCGATGGTCACAGGTTGATCACCACTTCTGCGCCGGTGCGCTCTTTCAGGAGTTCTGAGGCTTCCATGCAGCTCTGCACGGTGCCGTTGTATTCGCCGCTTTCGGAGTTCTGATCATGGTCGGCGACAATGATGGTGGAATGGGGTGGCATACGCCTGAGAGCAGCGATGAGCTGCTTTACGGTCAGAGGCACGTTCAGGCCTGCCGCGAAGGTTGAGGTAATGCGGCGACAGACGCCTTGGCCTCGTTGTACCTTGCCTCGCCGAGAGCCGCTGCCTGAATGACGAGGCCTTCGTAGGTTTCGGCCAATACGAGCTGCGAGGTGTAGCTCCCCCACGACAAGGACATAGTCCCGTCCGGATATGCGTTGAAGCAGGGTACCGAAACCTCGGCGATAAATCCGAAAATTCCTTCGCTGTAGGCAAGATCGGACAGTTCGCTGTGAGCGCGTTCTGCGATGTCGCCCTGGCTTTGGAAGAGCTCGCGCTTCTCGGCTTTGGACCAATTCTCGATCAGCCCGGCAATCTTTGGGGGCAGCCCAGCTTCCTCGTGTCCGCTAAAGGTGTCGAGGTAGGTGGCTGAAGGTTCGAGGCATGGAAAGGGCCACATGGCTGCGATGCGCACATTGGCCTTCAACAGCTGGTCGATCTGCGTTTTGGATGACATTTATCTCTCGCGGCGTTTGATGGGCGTGGCGCGCCATCAGTTATAGGATGAAGTGGGGCGTCAGCAGAACGCGGTTAGAGCCCCTGCGTGTTGAGGCGATTGGCGAGCCAGGTTGGAACGAACTCCCAATCGTACGGCGCTGCTTCGTCCTGCTGCTCGACACTGAGCATTACCCAATCGGCCATGCAGGCCGGGGCTAGAGCGGTGATCTCCATGCGCAGGCCCGCTGCACCCATCCCCTCGTTCGCATCCTTCAGGATTATGGCTTCTGGCAGGTCAGCATAGTTTTTGCCGAACACGAGGTTCTGTGCAGCCTCCCAAAGGCATGCTGCCGTCTCGGCGAGAAACTCCTCTCGCGTGTTTAGAAAGTTGGTGGCAGCCTCCGCAAACCCGATCTCACCGGGCTCTTCGATGTCTCCTTCGAAGATGGGCTGCAGGAGTTGGCCGGGGCTGATCTTGAGAGCTGCAATGCCAGCCGCTTCAGGCGGGATGACGCTAAACGAGGGGTGGTCGGCGATTTCGTTGCCGCCGTCTCCCATGATGTTGACGCCTTTTGCGTCGGTGACCTGGAAGCCGATAAGTTTGCGAGTGGTCATGTGATTGTCCTTCAGGCTGGTATGGGAAATGCTCGGAAGTCGGGGCGATGGCTGAAGCGCAGGGCCGAACCTTGCGCGTATTCGAGGACGGGCTCTGAGCTGATGAAACGGCGGCCGAGATCCAGTGCGACCTTTCCGGTCGTATTGGAGCCAGCCATGGGGTCGTAGACGACCTGGCCCGGGGCGGTTGCGAGCTGGATGATCCTGCGAGGGATCTCTTCCGGGAAGCGAGCTGGATGAAGGCCAAGGCCCTCCTCGCGGCAACGGCTTGCATATGTGCCGCCGCCGCCCACGCCGCCGGAGATGATGAGATTGGACGGTATCCGCCCTTCCCCGTCCCGCGCGAAAGCTTCGGGATTGATGTCGTAGCCGCCGGGCCGCTGCTCGTGTCCGCGCCTGGCGTCGTGCTTGCGCGCGCTTGCCGATCGTTCGGCATAGGGATCTGACGGCAGCCGGCGGGTGTCCCATGATGGCGTCGGTGTTTTCGAGAACAGCAGGACGTGCTCGACTGTATTGCGCAAGGCAACGCGGCGCTTCACGGCCCATTCGAGGTTGCCGAGCTTGTTGGGCGAGTGCCACGGCATGCGGCCCGCCAAGTGGAGGCCGTGATTGTCGATCGCATCCAGCGAGAAGCGCTCGACGTAGGGTGAAAGCATCGGGGTGCCTGGGACATGGACATCCATCAGGTTCACCGCGAGGGTTCCGTCCGGGCGCAGGAGGTCACGCCACATGCCGACGAGGCCTGACATCCATTCCAGCCACTCTGGTACGGAGAAGCGGCCATACTCACGCCCGACGACCGGATATGGCGGGCTGGTAAGGACGAGAGAGAGGCTTTCCTTCTCGATCGCGCCAGCCGCCTCTTCTGCATGGGCAAGAAAGGCAAGGCCATCGTCGAGACGGTAGATGAGGACGACCTTCCCGCGTGTGACGCGCGTAAGCTTGTCGCGCCCCTTGTCGGTCAGCTCCCAGATGCCGCGCTCGCCTGCTATTAGGCCTTCGCCAACGAGCGTTTGCCTGGTCCAGCGGACCTGCTGATCGAAGATCGCGTATTCCTGGTCGGCGCAGCCGCGCTTTTCCTTCCTCACGTCGGGATCGAGGTTCAGCCGCTGGGCAACCTCACCATAGAGATCTCGCGGCCGCGCGGCCCCGCCGGCCTGTGCGATCGCCTCCAGCAGCGGCATTTCGATCATGGCCTGTAGGCCCTTGGTGACGCGCTTGGCTGCCGCTTCCTGGTTACGGCCCTTGTCGAGCCGTCTCTGGCGGGCATCGCGCGCTTTACGGGCGGAATCGGTCATAGGGATGGCCTCTCGTTACGGTCGAAACGGTGAATGCTCTCGATGATGTCGGGATCGAGGACGATGTAGCTGTCCTCGCTTCCGGCGACGTGGCGCGCGAAGATCGCGTCCGATGCGCCGTCGTGCTTGATGGCGGCCGGGAGGGATTCGACCGGGATGCCCTCATATCGGTTGAGATAGACGACGAGCTTTGCCCGCCTCGACCACCGGCTGATCGTTCGCCGGTCCCAATCCGGCTTGTCCTTCATGCGCTTGGGCCGGACGCCGCTTTTCAGCTTCACCAGGTAGAGGTGGCCGCCAGGTCGTCTCATTTCTGCCTGGGCGCGTGTGCCGAGGTGAAATCCCGATCTCACCGTGTCGCGGGTAAGGTCGGGGTCATGGCTGCTGTGCCACAGACATGTTTCCATCGGCTCGCTTTCTTCAAAAGGAAAAGGGCCGGAAGCTGCGATGCAGTCCGGCCCTTTCTGGGTTGGCTGGTTGGGTGTCAGCGGGCTTTGCGACCTGCCGCCTGCCATGCGCCTGAATTGGAGGCTCTCGCGGTCACGATCTGTCCCTTGTCATCGCGGATGACGTAGAAATCGCCTTCTCTCTTGCAGGTCGCTCCCGGGAATTTGGAGAGAGCGAGCTGCTTCCAGGAGAACGTCAATCGACGATGGGGATCTCGCCCCAGTCGATAGCGCGCGGTTCGCCGTCGTAAGGCGTGGCGGCGACGTCTTCGAGAATGATGCGGAGGTGGGCGGGATAGATGATGGTTTCATCATCGCCGTCGTCATCGCTCTCGCGCATCCATTCTTCCTTCAGGCATTTCTCGTTCCAGAACTGCGTGGCCTGGTCGACGCTTTCAGCGACCACGAAGCAGTCCTGGTTTTCGCCGTCGACGTCATGGCCGCGGACAAGATAGAGTGCCTTGATCGGCTCGGGATCGATCTCTGCGACATTCATGATGACGCGGCGCTGACGGACCGGTCGTGCAGTTTCAGCGTATTCTTCGGCATCCTCGTCATCCGGCACTTCGAGCATCGTGTTCGGCTTCGCGCTGGGACAGTTTTGGCTTTCACCAGATTGGCGGACTGCGCATCCGTGATGGCCGCCTGCTTTTCAGCAGCGGCGTT
>NZ_JAHCBF010000022.1 GCF_018398395.1 Croceicoccus gelatinilyticus
CACCAGCAGGAAGTCTGAATCACAACGCAGCCGAAATGGGAATCCCCCTCGAGTCAGTTCGTGTGGAAACCGCTCTAGCGCACTGATGATCGCTCCCCAGACCCAATAAGGCAGCAAGAGAACCGAGGCGATTGCAGCCGTGTCAGACAACTGGCCTGGCTCGACACCGCCGGTGCTGAACAGGTAGCCGAACTGCTGCCAGACGCTGATCGAGGCCTGCACGCCGAGAAACTGGATGCCGAAGTGCTGCCAGGCGGCTGGGCCTCGGAGCGCGAGGCCAAGGATCGCAAGGCCCAGCGCAGGCAGGATCAGCCAGCCGGTCATGGACCGGACCCAGATGAGCGTGCTGATGAGGAGCGCAGCGCCGAGAAGTGCGAGGGCGACCTTGGTCGCGCGGACGGTTCGTGACGAGACGATCAGGATTGCGCCGGCAATCGCGGGGCCCAGAGGGCCGCTTGCCGCAATGAAGGCATTGGTGATGCCGTATCCGTCCGAAGGGCGAAGCGAATAGGCGACGCCAGAGCCGTCGGGATAGATGACGAGGCGCTCGAATTCGGAGCCGGTCAGCATGGCCGCAAGGCCATGTCCCATCTCGTGGAACCAGGTGGCAAGGATCGTGAAGGGGTAGAGCGCATAGCGCCCTGCCTCGGTCTGCCACAGGGCAATAGAAATGGCGCCGATCGCGAGGAGAAACGCGGCACGCTTCTTCGTGTCGTGAAAGGCTATGGCTCCGGGCATCAGGTCATCTCCATACAGGCACGTGCACGTCAGTCCAGATCGACCTGCTTCCATTCGTACCGGTGGCGCGGATACTCGCGCAGCGCCTCGTCGAGCGTGCGCTTGCTCTCGTCCCACTTCCCGTCCGGGTAGAACAGGAAAAGTTCGTATTCGTAGGGCTGCCCGCGCTTGTCGATCCCGTTGTACGGGTAGCTGGCGTATTCGATCTCTACGGGCTTGGCCTTGGGCATCATCTATTCCTCGTCTGGAGGCGGCTGGCATACATACCAGCCGCGTCCGTGTCTTACTGGCCGACGTAGACCTTCATGACGCCGCGCTGCTTATTCCACATGACGTCGCCATCGAAGCTGACGCGAAGGCCGAGCATCAGGGCAAGGTCGAAAAGCTCGACGGCTGCTTCAGCGTTGGCTCCGTCAAGGCGGAGCCGGGTGCGGATTTCGCGGTGCTTCGCGCCATCGAGGCAGTCCGGATCGAAGGCGGGGATGAAGGGATCGTCGTAGCCATTGCCGGGGTAAGCCCGGAACGGCTGCCCGCCAGCCGCCTGCGCGCCTTCAAGGTTCTTGGCGAGGGATTCGACGGTCATGTAGTCGATGAAGATGCCGCCCGATTCATCGGCGATCACCTTGATTTGATCCCAGATGGCCTTGTTACGGGCATCATCGCTCTTCTGGACGTTCGCGCGCTCGGACTTGGAAAGCAGGTTCATCATCGCTTTTTCCCTTCATCGACGAATTACGAGAACGAACCGTCACGCCTTTGCAAAGAGGCCGGGGTTCTCGAGGGCGTAGCGCAGCCGGTTAGCCCTCGCCTGCAGTTTGGCAGGGTTCGCCGCCTCACTGGCGCGCAAAGCGGACAGGAGGCTTCCGCCGGTGCCGAGGATGCGGTCAGCAAGATCGATTGCGACGAGGTTGGGCGTGGCTTCCGGACGGATCGCGAGGAGATCGGCAACAGCCTGCTCCTCGTGCCCCCTGCCCAGCCTGTGAGCGATGAGCATCAGGGCGACTGCGGCGGACCTGCCCACGCCTGCCTGGCAGTGGATGAGCAGCGAACCGTTCGAGTGCAGGCGGCAGAAGCGCAGGGCTTCGATCATGTTGGCCCAGGTCGCGACCTTGTAGCCGAGCGAGGCATCGTCGCAGTCCTCGAAATTGAGGATGAGCTGTTCGCCGTCGCGAACGCGTAGGCCGTCGCGCTGCCCCGGGTCCTCGAGCGTGAGAACCGCATCGTAGGACTTGTGGTGCTTGCGGGCCTGCGTGAACGAGCCAACGGCGATCGCGCCTGGCGCGGGCGGGGTCAGCTGGGTGGACATCGCGTTTTCCTTCACAAGCCTTGGGTCGCCAAGGCCGGTGAATGCGTGAGGCCTTAGCCTTCGGGGAGCTTCAGGTTCGCCGTGTTGAACTTGAACTGCGAGCGTGTGCCGAAGTTCGTATTCGTCTCGATGATCGCTGTCTTCGACTTGAGGAGATCCTCATAGAAGGTGTCGTAGATACCAATGCCGGCTCCGGACGTCGCACACCGATATTCCTTGACTGGACCGTCATCGAACTTTGCCGAGACCTTCGAATGGCAGAGGGGCCTTTCGGCCGCGGTGTCGAACTGCCCCTTCATGCCTGCGACATGATTTCCATCGGGCAATTCGTAGACGACAAGGTCGGGCTGCCACAGCGGAACGCCAGTGTTGGAGCGCACGATGGCAGCATAAGTCGTCTCGTCCCGCATTTCGTCGTACTGCTTGCGATATGTCCAGCCAGCCGCGAGCTTCTCGGCTTCCTTGAATTTCGAGAGTTCAGCGTCCGCTTCTGCCATGGCTCGCTCGGCATCGCCGCTCACCGCGCCGGTAATGAAGACCACCAGGACGAGGCCGACGAACACTCCGACGACACCAAGCAATACTTTCGTGAAAACGCTCATGAATTCCCCCCGAGATTCAGCGCACCATATGCAGGCTGCAGGTTAAGACCATGCCAACGCGATGCAAATGTCAGTCGATCAGCTTTCCGGCAGATGCAGGTCGGCCGTCTTGAAGCTGAAGGTCTTTACGCGCCCGACACTGCTGGAGGTCGCGATATCGATGACCTTGGCAGTCTTCAGGTGCTCGTAGAAGTCATCCGAGATTTCGATGCTCTCGTCGCCGGCATCGCAATCGAATGAGCGGGCCTTGCCGCCATCGAAGCTGACGTCGACTTCGCCAACGCAAAGCGGGATGGAGGCCATCATGTCGTCCTGACCGATCAGCATCACGGCCTCGCGGCCGTCAGTCATGCGGATAACGGCAAGATCGGGCTGCCACTGGGGCGAGCCGCCAGCCGCGCGCACGACGGCAGCATCGGAAACCTTGCCATCAACATCGTGATCGAGGTGAGTGTAGGTCCAACGCTGGGTAAGCGGTATCGCGGCGGCACGCTCGATATCGTAGGCGCTGGCCTCTGCCGGGGCAGGATTGCTGCCACCAAAGCCAAAGAAGGTGATTGCGGCTGCACCTGCGATGCCAACCGCGCTCAATGCGATCTTCCCGTTCTTTCTCATGTTCGACCCCTCGAATTGCGTCCGACAATACCCGTCATTCGTGAATGGTTGGTAATTTGTAGGATGCTTTTCGAGACAGCCCTAATGCCTCTGGTTCCAGCCGGACTTTATCGTCAATAAGTGCAGTCAGATCGCTCTATGGGGGGAAGTATCTTCGATGAAGTCATGTCCACGATGCCGCGGGTCCGTCGCAACGCGCGCGACGCGCTGTTCGCACTGCCACTCCGATTTCGATGCTAGCGAGATGGATGCAGGCTTCAGAGAGGCGGCGAATTCATTCTGGATGAAAATCCTGACCGGGATCGTCCTCGTGTGCGGAGGAATTTATTGGGTGAGCACCAACGAAGGGGCGATCATCTCCTTCCTGGTCCGGTAGAGCGCCATTGGTCTATTCGCCCTTGAGCGCCTCGTACCTCCGGCGCCATTCGACCTTGCACTCTTCCCGGGTGTGGCCCGCGTAGAAGTTGTCGGCCTCCATGCTGGCGGTAACGGCAGCATAGCGGCCCTTAGCGGCCGGATCGTAGAGCGGATTGAACGGCGCAGGCGGGTTATTCCAGGCGTTCTGGAAGAAGCCGACTTCGGGTCCGTAGGTGGTCGGTTTCGGCTGCCGCTTGGCAATGGGCATTGCTTGGTCCTTTTTCCTGATGTGCTGGCACAGGTAATCCCCCGCCGGAGCCTACGAGTAAGCGTCGCAGTGCGATGCCCTTCGGCCCCGGCAGGGGAAACTGGTGTCAGAGAGGATCAGCGCAGCGCGCTCTCTCGTCCTCGAGATCTTCGAGGCACATGGCCTCGTGGCCGTCGATGAGGTGGTGCCACTGGTCTCCAGCGCTGCCTTCTTCATAGACGAAGTGCGGCTCGAACTTGCTGCGGGCCTCGTTCCACGCCTTGATCTCGTCACCAAATCCCTTGGTGATGTCGAAGATCGAGACGCGGTACTCGTTGGCGAACCGTGTCGCCATGAGCTCTTCGAGCGTGGCGAAGAAGCTATGCGAGCGACATAGCACCTTGGGCCCTGCATTGAGCGGAACGGCGTTAAGCCGGTCCAGAGACATCAGGTCTCCGAGCAGCATCATTTCGAAGACCTGGACAGGGGAGGTCCAGTAATCTTCGAGATGTTCGATGACCTGGTCACCGCCGTGCGTGAGGTGGATCGCGCGAAAGCCCGAAGGCGATCGAATTGCGATCATGCGGCGGGTTGCCATCAGGCCGCGATCAGGCCTGCGGACTCGACGCATGCCTGAAGCATGGCGGGCGACATCGTGGTGTCGACGTAGGCGCTCTTGGGGTTCTTGGTGCGCTGTGCCGGAGCGTTGTCGTTCGATGCGCGGCGAGCCTGTGCAGCGCGGATAGCCTTGAAGCGGGCGATGTCCTTCTGAGTGAACTTTGCCATGATCATTTTTCCCTTCTTCGATGAATTTCATCCATCTTCCAACGACATGTGTCGTGGCTCGAGGACTGCCGCCGCTTGCCAGAAGGCATAGGGCGGCTATGGTGCGAAAGATCAGTATCCGGGGGGAATCCATGATCTTGAGAACTACACTGGCCGCATCGGCCCTCTTCGTCCTTGCCGGCTGCAACCAGCAGTCGAGCGAGGAATTGCCCGAGCTTTACGAGGGCGAAGGTTCAGTGCCTATGGAAGAGGCTGAGGCGCCTGCAGAGCCGGTGCCGGCCCTCTCGGACGCTGATATGGTCAGGGTTTGCAAGGCGGCGCAGGCGTTCAGCGTGGGGCGCGACGTAAACACCGTGAACGGCGAGAAGACGGGCGAGAACATGGTTCGCCTCAGCTATACCCGCGATGACGGGAAGTCCTTCCGGTACGATTGCCGGATCGATGACGGCGAGGTCCGCACGCGCATGATCGACGAAGCTGGGCCTGGCTCTGGCCCCGGCCAATGGTCAGGCCGCGGATCGAAGACGACCTTCGAGATGCGCGAGAACGGCATCTACGTGAAGGAACTCTATTTCGACGGCTCCAGCGACGAAGGCCTCGTCGAGATCTGACGGGCCGAGCCGTTAGGCCTTGCTAGTGTTGCGCTCAATGCTGCGGCCGACACCAATGCCAAAAGCGACGCCATTGTCGAAAGCGATGAGATAGCCAATCGAAACATGCGCGCTGGAGATACGAGGGGCGCCGTAGAACGGCTCATACTCGTCGTTCACAATGATGATGTCATTGGATTGGTCGACTAGGAAACGGTAGCTCAGTTCGAGCGCCTCGGCTTCGTCGTTGATCTGGTCGATCTGCTGTTCGCTGATGGCCATGTTTTTCCCTTCTCTGTTCCAATTCGGCCCAGCCGACATTGAGGGGAAAGACCGGCTGGCGCGTGAGCGTCCAGCCGGTAGGGGATTGGATTGTCAGGAGCGCGCAACGAGCTCGTCTATGGAGATACCAGTCTCGCTCTCGAGCTGGCCTCGCAGCCTCCATGCAGAAGCAGGGAGGTCGCGCGCGAGGCGCGGCTCCTCACCGGAGGCGCAGGAGTAGCAGTCTTTCGGAGCTTTGCGTGATCGGGCGCGCTCTATCTCGGCTTTGAGGTAGTAGTCGTAGCTCGACCTTAAGCGGCAGTAGGCCACGATGTAGGGATACTGGTGCTGGGCATAGTCGAGGTTTGGCGTAGGCATAATGGTCGTCTTTCGATTGCAGGGCGGCGGTGTGCCGCCGGTGTGTGCAAGACGATCATTCGTTCAGGCATTTTCGCCCGAGTTGCGTCGGCTTCGCGATGTTCTCCCCTTAAGGGGAATTCGTGGATAGTAGTCCCAGCCGGATGATGTCCAGCCGATGTCACTGCCGGAGAGGCCGGCTCCGGCAGTGATCTTGCGCTAGAGCGTCAGCCCTCGTCGACGGGGTAGATGGTTCCTGCCACGCCGCGCGGGTCGAGACCCAGTTCGCGCCCCAACGCCATCAAGCGGGTATGGAGGAGCACGCTGCCCTCGCCCGTCTTGAGTGCACGGACGACATCGCCGACTGGCAAAGTAATGCAGGCTGCCTCGCACTCGAAGGTATCCATGTCGGAGCGCAGGTTTTCATAGCGGTCTTCCGGCTCGAAACCTTCGGCGAGCGAATATTCGTCGTCGATCGAGAAGCCCTTGGCGGCAAGTTCGGTGGCCTGGTCGTCGAGATCCTCGAAAGCATCGTAGTCAGGCAGGAACGTCTCGCTGTGCGTATCGCCGTCGCGGGTCGCATCCACCTGCATCGCCTTCGCAACCAGATCGAGGACCGGTCCCGAGAGGCATTCGCCCTCGCCCAGCAGCTCCTCTGCCCTGTCGAGACGGGCGAGAAGCGCAGGCATCCTCCGGCGTGCAAACTCCATGACGCGGTATTCAGCCGAGGAGCGCTCGCCTGCCGAGCCTTTCGCGTGATTGTCGCTGACAGCAAGGCGCAGCAAGTGGAGCTCGTCGTCGGCGAGCGGCTGCTTGCCGTGATGGGTGTGCTTCTTGAGGCCCTTCACGGTCTTGTTCCATGCAGGCCAGTCGAGGTGGCAGGCGCGTTCAAGGCGATCGATGTCTTCGCGTAGCTGGTCACGCTCTGCGATCAGCTTTGTTAGTGTATCCGTACTCGCGCCGGTTGCCAGATCCGCGCTTGGAGTATTGAGCGGAGTTGCGGACTCCGCCTTGCGGGCAGCAGCCATCATCTCGTGGGAATTGCGAAAGCTGCGACCGGCGGCGAGCGCCTCGATGATGTCGCAGCGCTGGACTTCGATCCCCCTCGCCTTGAGGGTGTTGTACAGGCCATCGATTTCGGTGTGCAGTTTGGTCTTCATCGTAATCTCCAAGAAGGGAGGTGCGAGACGCGCAGAGCCACAAGCCTTTCGGCTCGTGGTGCGGGACGGGGCTTCGCTGCGTCCACGCGCGCAGGCGCACCTCCCCTGATGAGATATCGAGAAGATCAGTCTGGTCGTGAAAGCGTAAGGGGAACCGTTCGCCTGGCATCCTTTGGGGATGCCGGTCCAAGGTGGACCTGAAGCCGACTGGCTGGTTCCGGCCGATGCTTGCCTTGCCGGCAGCATATCGAGAGCGCGGGTTACGCGGTCTGGATATGGTGTCGCAGGCAAAGGCAGGGTGGCTGCAGCTCGTGGCAGCACCCTGCTTCTTGCGGCGTCAGGTCGCAGCGATTTCCTGAAGCGGGCCATCGTGGACCTGACGGCAGGTATTGTCTTCGATGAAGACGTGGGTGAAGCCGTTTGCGCGGGCCTCGGCGCTTGCGTCACGAACGGCGTCCTGGTCGGTGGCTGCGCGGACGTAGAAGCGCGAACCATCTGGGCCAGCATCGGAGTAGGGAACGCAGTCGAAACGGGTCAGGTCAGGCATGGGACGATCTCGATCCTTTTCGTGGGGGCACGACATAAAAAACCCCGCCGCGGCGGGAGCCGGGCGGGGTCTTTCGTCAACGGTTTGTCGCCGCCTTTACGCGGCCATGGCCACCGGCGTGTTGTCGTTGCTCGCGGCCATCGACGCCTTGCGGGCAGCGGCCTCGGCCTTCGACGCTTCGTTCGCGGCAGTGTGCGCTGCGATGCGATCGGCCTTGCGCTGTGCAGCGGCTTCCTTCGAAGCGACGAGGCTGGCAGCGTGGGCCTTGATGTTGGCCTTCTTGGTCGCGGCCTTCGCCTTGGCGTTCTCCTTGCCGAGCGCCTTCATCGCCTTGATGTTCGCGGCGACCGACTTGTCGGCGTTCTTGAGGCGTTCGGCCTTACGATCGGCGTTGCGCTTGTCGTGGGCGATCTTGGCGGCCGACGGGGTCTTCTGTTCCATGGTCACTTCATCCTTTTGAAAAGTCATTTTCCCTCACCCAGGAGGGTCACGTCTCTTGTCATTGGCTGGAAACTGTCGCCCGACGTGTCGGCGACTTACCGGGAAAAGCCCGGCCCCCTTGCGGGGACCGGGCTTCCGGGACGAGCTGGGCTCAGGCCGCCTTCTTCTTGGCGGCGTTTGCGTCGTTGTGGGCCTGGATGCGGCCTGCCTTGCGCTCGGCGGCGGCCGTCTTCGAGGCAAGAATGCGAGCGTTGTGGCGAGCGATGTTGTCAGCCTTGGCCTGGGCGCGAACGACTGCGTTCTCGGCGCCGAGCTGCTTCATTGCCTCGATGTTCGCTTCGACCGAAGCGGCCGAGCGTTCAGCCTTCTCGGTGCGGGCGGTTGCGGCAGCGACCTTCTTGGCTTCGTTGCGCGCGACGTGACCGTCGATGCGGGCCTGCTTGGCGGTCGCTGCGTCAGTCTTCGCGGCTGCGTTGCGCTGTTCGTGAGCGATCTTCTTGGCCGAAACGGTGCTGTTCTGTTCCATGGTCAATCTCGTCCTCTTGATTGCAAATCTTTTTCCCCTCACCCGGAAGGGACATAATTCCTGCTACCGAAGCCTCATGTTCTTCACGTTGCCCGGTAGTGGCACGCGAAAAACCCCGCCGCGGCCGGAGCCGGGCGGGGTCTTCAATTCAGCGATTAGCTGGGTAGCGGGCCTCAGGCGGCCTTGGGCTGCGGGATCGCAACAGCGGTGAGGTATTCACCGCCGCGCTTGCCGTCTTCGCCCGGAACGTGGCTGATCAGGCAGCGCAGCGAGATCTCGCGACCCTTGCGCAGCTGACCCTTGAGGGCTGCGTGCATCTTGCCCGAGGCGACCAGCGTGCGTTCGACCTGGCGGCCACGAAGGGTCGTGGTGACGCGCGTGCGGAACGACTTGGTGCCGGTGCTCGAGGTAGTCGTGCGAACCGAACCGGGGACGACGGTGAAGTTGTAAGCCTTGGCGTTCATAATCATTTCACTCCAAATTTTTCATCTGGCAGAGTTGCCACTCAAACCCCGTCCTGGAGGGCCGAAGGACCTTTTTCCCCTCGACCCACCCGGGGCGAACAAACTGCTCCCTTGAATGAAATGATTTAGGTTTTAAGCCGCTGCTGCGTTACTCAACTAGCGCCCAGACGGTTGTCGTCATCGATAAGGCTTAGCATTCCGTCCCACTGCCACAGGACAAGATTGACGGCGTCTGGTTTGGCGCCGCGCACGAAGCTCGGCACAAAAATCCCGGCATATCCCTCGGCGATCAAGGTCTCGGCCAGGTCTTGTGAGGGCATTGGTTCGCCTGCGAGCATTTTGCTTCGCCATGCAGGATCTGAAATGACATCGTGTGCAAGGTTGCGGGTGACAAAAAACGAAGCCTGCCGCGCATCGATGATTGGACCGATATCAGCTTCATAGGCGACCAAGGTCGTCGGCTGCATGGTGCCGACCTGATTGGCTTCGCGCAATGCAGTCTCTGGCTCAAGAGAGGTATAAAGCGCATCACGACCCTTAGGATTGAGCCTGCCACCGTACAGGCCGGCTCCAGCGCCTGATAATGGCATGCGCGCGTAGATCGGATTCAGTGCCCGATAGACAATTCCCGAGAACTGCATGGGTCAGGCGTAGACGCCCGCGTCGACCGCATCGATGTATTCCAGAACGGCATCAGCCATGCCCTCACGCACGAGTTGCATTGCTGTTCGGCCATCGAAGCCTGCCAAGGGCTCGGATCGATACCAGGCGTAAGCCATCAATGGAGATCCGAAGCGTGGTTCGACCTTATTGATGATTTCAATCATGTGGCGCATGCGGCTCTGGCTACGATCTGAAGCGATGCGGTCCTTACGCTGCAAAGCGTCCTTGCCCAGACCCAAAGAGCCGCTGAGCTCATCGAGCGTGGTTAGGAAAAGCTTGGCGATCTTCTTTGGTTCAAAGCGGCCTTGTGAGGTCGCAGATTCGATGATCATTGAAACAGCTCCAATTATTCTGACGCAATATAGCGTCAGTATGAATGGCACTCAAGAGACATGATCAGCGCCCAGCCTGCCCGTCAGCCGCTACTTGCAAGGGCGCGGTGATCTTGCTCGAGGCGTAGCGCTCGATGTTCGAGATAGGGTGGAAGACTGCCGAGCCTCGGCCCATGTAGACTTCGGCGGTGAGCCATGCCTCTTCGTCTTCGCGATCTGCGACAGGGATGTCCTTGGACCAGTAGCGCATGACGGGATCCCAGCGATATCCGCGAGCCTTCAGGCGATCCTTGGTATCGAACGGCGAGTCGACGGCGTTGACCTTGAAGCTGGGCCGCTCCGAGCAATGCATCAACTCGGCAAGTACCGTCTGCCCGTCAGGGAGGACGTGCGAGAGAAGGTAGAGGAGTGCCAGGATGTCGATCTCTGCGCGGTGGCCGTCGTAGAACCAGCCACATTGGGTGAGAAGCTGGGAAAGGCTTTTGCCCTCGAACCCGAGTGCGCGCCAGTCCGGCTCGGCCATCGAGCATGCCCATGCCTTGCCTGCGATCCTGGGCAGGCGCCGTTCCACGAAGGGACGGTCGAATGCGGCATTGTGCGGGATAATGATGTCGGCTGAATCCAGCAGCCTGCAGGCCATGTCATCGTCGATCGACTGGCCTTTCAGGTCCTCGTCGGTGAGACCGGTGATCTCCGTGATCTGGGGGTCGAGAGGCTTGCCGGGGTCTTCGCGCCAGACGCGCGGTTCGCCGATTTCGGTGATGCGACCAAGGTCATCGAAGCGGAAGCGCTGAATGGCGAGCTCGATGATCTTGTCATCGTCGTGGTCGAGGCCGGTAGTCTCGGTGTCGAGGACGATGCCAACACGGCTTGGCGCCCCTACCCGCTCAGGCTGGAATTGCGTGATCGGCTTGATCCGGCGCAGGATGCGAAAGTCATCACAGCCCTCGAGCAGTTTGCAGGCCTGTTCGAGATGCTCATCGGCGGGTCGGTTCATGGTGCACCTGATATGCTTTTCGTGCGCAAAGCACAAAAAGAACCCCCGTCGCGGGCTGGCCGGACGGGGGTTCGCGTTTGGTTATTGGGAAATCAGATCAGAGAGGCGTGCGCGTGAATGCTGACGACTTGAGCAACATTGCGCGCACCGATCTTCTTCAGGATGTTGTGACGGTGGATCTCGACCGTACGCGTCGAGATACCGAGCAAGGCTCCAATCTCTCTGCCGGTATTGCCCTGGGCGATGAGTTCGATCACTTCGCTTTCGCGAACCGTGAGGCTTTCGATCGCAATCTTTGCCGCCCTGACTTTCAGCGCATGGGCAGTGCGGCGTTCATAGTTTTCAGTGGCCTTGCCGACGAGTGCGCCAAGATCGGCGATCTCGTTGCAGTCGATATAGGCCATCGCCCCTGCCTGCATGGCAGCCACAATCGTCTTCGTTGACGGTTTCTTACCAAGGCCGATGACAGGGATTTTCAGGTGGAGTTTCTCGAGACGCTCGAAAAGGCCGGGGATGCCGCCCTCCACCGCGTCTTCGGAAGCGAGGATGATGCCGGTTGGGCCCGCTTCAGAGGCATATTCGGTATAATCCTCGTAGATTTCGGCGTGATAACCGGCTGCCAAACATGACCGAGACAGGTTGGCCCGGTTTGCCGGTGACGGATCGATGATGTGAACGGTCAACTTCGGAATAGGCTGCTTGCAGAAAACCTCGGCAGCCGAAGCCATCGTCTTGCTCATAATTTGATGTCCCTGTTTAACGGCGTAACGCCATTCGAAGGGATTATAGGATGGATGCGCAAAAGGCCCGAGGGCCTCAGCTGTAATCCTTCAAGGTCATGCCCTTCAGCATTTCGCCGACCCAGCGGTCGAATGCGATCGCGTGCTCCTGCTCTTCGAAGAAGATCTCCGGATTGCGTTCGTCGCTGATGGCCGGATCGACGGCCCATCCGGGCGCATTCTTGTCGAGTGTCAACGGCGGAGCAAAAGTCGGCCATTCGGCGGCGTAAAACCAGGCCATCGTGTTACATGCCGGGGGGAGTGGC
>NZ_JAHCBF010000023.1 GCF_018398395.1 Croceicoccus gelatinilyticus
CAGTTCCTCAAACCGGAGACCATCTCCGGCTTGCGAACATCCAGAAGAAGCAGGGCATGGGAGGACTGCACCGCAGGCCTGAAGGGCCGAAGGGAAACCTGTTCATGACGGGTGGTGCGGGCAGGCGCGCGAAGCGCGACAACACGGCCGGAAAGGAACGGGTTGCGGCTCCTCAGCTGACCTGGTTCAGGACTGTTCGCGAAGAAAGCCGGATGGGTATCGGGTGCAGGTCTGAAGGTGCCAAGACCCTGCTGCAATCAGACTACTTTGCGTTAGGCGGCAGTATCGAGAGCGGGCTCACGAAAGGCATTCACTGTGCATGCATTTCGGGCAGTCATGACGCCGTCGATGCCTCGACCGAGATCCCAAATCACTTTCTCACCATTCTCGAGTAGCGCGGTGACCGACCTATCGTGGAGGTCCTCTGCCGAGCGCCGAGATTTCTGAATGTGGCGGAATTCGGCATCAGGTAATTTGCCGGCCATCCGCGATTGCAGGTCGCGACTTTGTTCATCGTCACTTTCCCAGCAATCTTTGACGGAATCCGCGTCGAAGCTCTTCACTTGGACATGGGTCACACCCCGCGACGCCTTGGCGAAGCGAACAACGAAGTCGACCAACCGGCGACGTGCCGCCTCGTTTGCGCAACAATAAGGATCAATGATCCTCAAGCTCTGGATCGAGCATCCTTCGATGTGCTGGTTGAATATGGTCCAGTCACGCATACCACCAACTTCATAGACCACCCTGCGAACCTCGGTAACGCGGGATTCCGCGGCCTCGACCGGTGACTGTATGGCGCTCTTCGCGACAGGCTTGGCCGAAAGGATCGGGCGATCTTGCCGTGTCGGGGGCGCCTCGCTTCGAGCTGAAGAGATTGACTCACCGTCATCCGCTACGGCCTCGTCATCGCTATCGCTTTGGGTAGACGATTGCGCTGCTATTCCCTCTTCTGAAGTCGATACGACATGGGTCGGTGCAGGCGTCAGCTCGTCCGATGCGCTGCCCTCATTGAAAGGTGCGCCGCGATCAGATTCCGGCATATCAATTGAGGCAGGGTCTGGTGGCTCGCTCGTTTGCGAAGCGGCAGGCTCGCCGGCGCTCTCGTGCTTAGTTGGAGTTGGTTTCTCGCCATCAAGCACCGCTGACAACATCTCGTCGATGTCCGAGGCTGACTCAGGTGGAACGAGCAAGCCACGGCTTAGCTCGCGCTTGCGCTCCATCAGCCGATTTAGACGAACATCAAAGCTGCTGGGTCCGATTGCGTCGTCCGGATGCACCGCCATCGGGATATGGACGGTAACGGGCTTGTCCTGTCCGATGCGATAAACGCGATCTGTGGCCTGATCCTCGACCGCGGGGTTCCACCAGCGGGAAAGGTGGATGACGTGATTAGCGGCAGTGATTGTAAGGCCGACACCGCCAGCCTTCGGAGACAGAATCATCACGTCGAAGCCAGCCGGCCTCGATTGGAACTTCGTCACCATATCCTGGCGCTTACTACCTGCTACTGATCCGTTGATGATCTGTACTGCGTGTGAGAGCCCGAAGCGCTCTTGGAAGGCAATTGCGAGGAACGCCTGCATGTCGAGGTCCTCGCAAAAGACGAGCGCCTTCTCGCCTTTGCGCGATATCTCATCGAGCAGCTCGAAGGTCTTCGCTAGGCGAGCCGAAGAGCTGATGTATCCCTCAAAGTCATCAAGTCCGACAGGAGGCTTTGGATGGAGCGATGTCCCGCGAAGCATATGCAGGATCTTCAGCATCGCGCCTTTGTCGCCGCTTTGGCGCAAGGCCCTGGCGCGAGCGAGGACCCGATCATATGCGTCAGCCTGCTCCCGCGGCATCGACACCTCGTAGGGGACCACCTCCTTACTGGGGAGCCCGGTAAGTAAGGCTTCCTTCATTCGGCGAAGCATGAACGGCGGAGCAACGCCATCGCGTTCTATCAACTGGTCCTGAAGCGCTTTCAGTGCATCACTGTCATCCGCCGAATAGGTTCTCTCGAATTCCTTACTCGACCCCAGGAAACCCGGGAACACAACGTCAGCAATGGACCACAGGTCCTGGAGTCTGTTCTCGACGGGAGTACCGGTCATCCCTACCTGAATGTCCGCGTTCAGCGCCTTGGCAGCCCGCGTCATTTGACTTGCAGGGTTCTTGAGCTTCTGGATCTCGTCGTAGATGATGGCCGAGAAGGGAACCCGCGCGAAGCTCATATGGTAGTCGCGCATAGTTTCGAAAGTCGTCAGGACCACCCCCGCGTCCTTCCAATGCGACACGTCGAGCTTCGAAGTACCACCACGGATATCGTTGCCCGCTTCGAGCCGTAGCGATTTGAGGTTCGTGCCGAACGCTTCGACAATCTCACCCAACGCCCCATGCTCGAGGTGCAGCTTAATCTCGGCTTGCCAGTTTCGTAGAAGGCCAGTCGGGGCGACAATCAACACTGGCTGGCCGGGGGCTTTGATCGACCGAAGCCAAGAGAGAAACGTGAGCGCCTGGAAAGTCTTCCCGAGACCCATATCGTCAGCAAGCAGTAGGCCCGGAACCTTACGGTCCCAAGCTTCGGTCAACCACGCAAATGCTTCGATCTGGTGGGGCTTCGGCGACGAGCGAACGCAAGCTGGAATCGGCGGTGGAACGAAGTTTACCGCATCTGTCGCCTGTGCAGTGAGGCGCGAATATTCGAGCGTCTCAAAGTTCTCGCCAACCTTGAGAAAATAGGTCGGCAGCTGGGCAGGAAGCTCCTGATTATCGCTGCCTTTCTCAGTATCATTGGCAATCTCGGTTTCCAGATCGACGACGCTTTTGACCGCGGTTCGGGAAACCGGAGTCGCCGGTACGTCTTCACCTTTGAAAGCGGTAGTTTTTTGGCCTCCGTCGATGGCCCTATCGATCTTGCCCAAAAGCTCTTCGGCTTCACCGGGTTTGAGATCGACATGGACGACGTCAGGTTCTTCCCCGATGCGAATTCCAAAGCTTTCTGGGAGCCAGCTGTTGGGCTTTGGTTTGATCCACGGCAAGACCGGCTTCTGCCAAGTCTCGATACCCGCCACGCGCTCAGAGTATTGCTGGGTCTCGATAAAGAGGCGGTCGGCTGCTTCGTCGTCGCCAGTATCATCGAGCGCCAAACGCTCGCGGATATAGGCCTGCGGTGAGCGCGCGAAATCCTTGCGTTCATCGCCTGTCGCCGACTGCTTTTCGCGGACAATGTCCAGCGCTTTGCCGAGCAAGGGATCGACGAAGAGTATGGTGCCGTCAGAGAGAAGGTAACTGCGTTTGCCTCCTCTCTGCGACCGGAAGCGAGTGCTGAATTTCTGCTGCTCAAAGTCAGTGAGCAGTGCGGTCTCGTTCGCATCAACAAGGTCGCCGTCTTCGTTTTCGCCGACTGATCTCGAAAACAGAACCGGATCGAAGTCGAACAAGCCGCCATGTGTTCTCAAGTCGAGCGAGAAGTTGGCGGCGTAGGCGATGCGGACCTTGGATATGAAACCGTCCGGCTTGACCGCATCGCCGTCCATATCTCCGAGCATCTCGCGCAGTTCGGCGAAGCGCGCTCGGCGCTCATCGCCGTCACCAGCGGCTGCCAGCCGGTCAACTTGTAGGTTTGTCGAATATATCGGCTCCGCTAGCCTCGCTGTGCCACTAGACTCACGAATTCGTGCGCCCGTCACTTTCACGCGTACAGGCATGCCACCGCGCCGCAGCCACTTCTTCGCGACCGAGATGGTCCCATCATGCAGGGCCCCTGAAGCGTCTAGCTCGAGTGTGAGATTGGTTGCGGGTGGTAGACCCAATGAATGCGCTTCGTGCTCAGTCAGAGGAGCAATGCACTCGGGTGGAACGATTAGCCCATCATCATCTTCGGCGATTGCTTCTGCACCGGGTAGCGAACGAAGGCGCGAAAGTGCCGCCATACCGGCTGGCGGCGCCAAGCGTATCCACTCTGCTTTTGGGATGAGCTCGGATTTAGCTTTGCGAAGGAAACCGGCCTCGCGCTGCCTACGGAGTTCGATGCGCTCCTTGCCGTCGGCGAACTGAGTTGCTGTGAACGCGACCGTTTCTGCCATTGATTAATACCCTCGGCCATATTGGGGGTGCGCCACGCCTGTGCGACTATGGATCAGCTTCGCAATCTTGGGGCGCCAGCGCCCGCCGGCGTCATGTCCGACATAGGCGAAGTCAGATTTGCCCTCCATCGTACGTAGCTGACCGTTGTCGTACCTGTTCTTGAAGAGGGCTGGTGCGTCCGGGTTGCCGCTTGACCAGAAGCGGCAATACCCATTGTCGCTCCACTCTGAGATTGTCAGATCTCCAATTCGGAGCAGTAGTGACGACGATGAGGTTGGCCCATTTTGCGTGATCCCGTGCTCCAGTCGTTCACCTTGGGAACGAGCGACATTACGTATTTGATTTCTGGCTCTGGGGCCCAAAGCTGGCCACGCATCCGTCACCAATCCGGCGTCGAGATAGGCTAGCCAAAACTCTTGGCGCTGCTTCCACTGATCAGGCCGGTCAGTCGTTTCGGCGATCGCGCGGAAGAACATCCGCATTGCGGCATCGGTCAACCATCTGCGCAACACGCCGATGATCTCGTCGGCCCGGTCGCCTCCTACGTCATCCGCGATGTGCGCGTGGATCGGCACCCATTTCTGTTTCTTCGGGTACAGCCGAGGGTCGGCAACTCGGTCCAGCAGGAATGCTGTAATGGCTTGTCTATGTGCCGACTCGGGGCGGCCGTTGACCCAGGGCTCGAGGAGGGCTCTGACGATTGCTGCCGCATCATCGAATTGATCTTCCCGCTCGAGAAGGTCGAGCAGATTTCTCTGCGCTAGGACTGCTTGCTCTTCCTTACGGCTCGCGATTTTAAGGCAGCCTCTGCCAAAAGCTAATTGGCCAACACGTGTGGCAAATGGGCTCGCGCCAAGGCCTGTGTCCGCGCATGTAGAGACGAAAGCATCGCGCTCGTCAGCAGCCATCGCCGCGGCAAGTGCTTCAATTGCATTTGAAGGTTGAAAGAGTGCGTACCGCTCTGATCTATTTCGCCAAGCGCCATCCTGATCCCGCGTTAGCTCTGTGCAGGCGTTCGCCAGCTTTTCGATGACACCGCGCTCGAGCGGAAAATAGATGAGGTAGCCATCAATGAGGGCGCGGGTGGAGCTGCTCCGCCTGTCAGCCAGCGCTCGTTCGAGCGCAGAGATGCCGAGATTCTCAAACTCATCATCGCACCACGCGCCGCGAAGCACCCGGTTCAATTCGCCGCGCTTTAGATCAGAAACGGAGCGTTTCTGGCATTCCCGCAAGAACGGTATAAGCTCCTCCTGGTCTTCTGCAGCTTCAACGTCGCTTCCCAGCAAGGCGAACGCATGATGGATCTGGGGCAATATTGACGGCGGCTTAGGAAAGCCGTGTCTGGCTATCCCTTCCATCCTATCGATTGCACCGCGGATGAAGTTCATTGGACCAGAGTGTCCCGTGAAAGCGCACCCGGGCTCATCATCAAGAAGCGTAGGTCAATGCGTCTGTTGCGCGCTTTGGCTTCATCACTGTCGCCTGGGTCCACAAACCGATCCGGGCCATAGCCGCTCAGGCTCAGTATCTTCGCAGACCCTGGCGCGTTTTCTGGCAGATTGCGCATCTGATCGACGATCGGGTTGCCAGCCTTGAGCGCACGAAATGTATTGGCGGCGCGCATGACCGACAGGTCGTAATTGTCCATGCCGCCCGACATGCGATCCGTGTCCGTGTGACCTTCCACAAAGATCGCATCGACCCGGTGCGGACTGCGTTCCCCATCGCACTGTGCTCCCTCGGTGTAGCACGGAAGGATCTGCGACATCGCGTCGGCCACCTTCTGCACAGCGAGTTCACCGCGAGGCGTGAGAGTGAACCGGCCGCTTTCGAAAAGGACATCGTCTGGCAGGCGCAAAACGCCTGTCTCGATATCGATGGTCACTTCGAGCCCTTCTTCTTTGAGGGCCTCCGCCATATCCTTCAATATTTCGGCTCTGGCCTGATTGGCTCCAGTTAGTTCGGCCGTCCGGGCCTGGAGGTTGAGCGCGAAATAGGCGAGCAAGATAATGAAGATCAGTACCAGACCCACCATGAGGTCAGTCATGGAGATGAAGTAGCTCTCGCTCTCTTCCTGTGGTTTTCGAAGCAGGCGGGCTTCCATTATTCAGCGGCCTCCGCTTTCTGTGCCGACAGAGCTGCCGCGAGATCCTCCACCGTATCACTTAGGCTTTCGAGGGGACGCAATGCGGCCGCAAGTTGTGACACACCCTTGCCCAGCGCTTCATCGACCTCGCCCACACGCGTCGTAAGACTCTGCGCTTGGCTGCCCGCAGCCTCAGTCAGCATGTTGAGCGCTTCGCCCAATGACTTGTCCACTTCATTGAAGCGAGCACGGTAGTCAGACCAGGCTTCTTCTGCCGCACTAGCGGTTGCCTTGAGTGCCTCAGAGATCTCACGCATCTCTTCGCGTGTCATTTCTGCATTGCGAGCATCATTCGCAACTGCCGTGGACATCGCGAGCATCGCTTCTTTGATCGAAGAGGCGGACTCGCGCAAAGGAGCAGTAGCCTCGCGCACGTCATTCGCGACGCTTCCCAGCGATGTAGAAATATCGCTTGAGCGATCCGCAACGCTTTCGATTCCGCGGGTGTAGTCACCCATGGCCCGGTTGCTGCCATCAAGCGATGTCGCGGCTGTCCCAATGCTTGTCGAAGCTTTGCGCATCTCCTCAACCAGAGGCTCGCCAGCTTCGTTGAAGTTCTTGACGAATTGCCCGAAGGATTCAGTCATCGCCTCCTGACCAGTTTCAGCAGCCTTACGAGCTGCGTCCGCCGTTGACTTTCCGAACTCTCCAGCGGACTCAGCCATCTTCGCGCGCATCTGGTCGAGGCTCGTGCCCACCCGCTCGAGAAGTTCGCCAAGGCGCTTACGGGCCTGCTCGCTGGCTTCTTCACTGTCGGCGCGCATGCGCTCAGCAACAGCTGCGAAATTGCTGTTCAGCTCGCCAAAGGCCGAGCGCATTTCTTCCGAGGCCTGACTAAACCGGCGCACAGCCTCCTCGATCTGCTGATCTGCCGAGCTCGTCTGCCTTTCTAGTCGCTCAGCCATGGTACCAAGCGAGTTCGACATGCCAGTGATCGCACCCGCGAGATCGGCCATCTGCGCTCCCGCCCCATCACTAATCGCTTTGTGGACAGCTTCACCCCCGCCGCCGCTAATTGAATTCATATCGCGTTCGATTGATCCGAGGCTGGTGACCATAGGTGCGAACTGCTTCTCGAGCGTCTCTTCTAGAACTACGGCCAATTGCTCGGAGAAGCCCTTCAGAGCCGGGGTCTGATCTTCGAGCTGCTTCAGCTGATCGGCAGCTATCCGCTGTGGCGGCAAATAGGCCATACCGTGTTCAAGAAGGTCGCAAAGGCGAGCGAGCCCCTCATCGACTTTCTTAGCAAAGCGATAGTCGACCGAGCGCAAGATGATCGATGCGACGATGCCGCCAACCGACGCCCAGAACTTAGCGCCGGCAACCTGCATCAATTCATTGAGCTGCGATTGCATAGCATCAGGGCCGCCACCCAAATCCAGCGTCGAGAGCGCGGCGATAATACCTAGGAAGGTGAAAAGCAGGCCTACTGCAATCGCAATGTTTGCGAACCAGCCAAGTGCTCGGTGACGCTCACCGAGCAGCAGAAAGAAGTTTTCCGGGCGAACGGTGTTCTGAAGCACCTCAGCATTGGGATTGACGATCGTCTCGCGGTACTCCTCCCACGCACGACGCAAATGAAAGACCTCTTCGTGCGAGGCTTCCATCATCTTCTCATCGATATCAAAATAGGCCTCCGCGAAGGCCAGCCGAGCGTCATTTGAAGGAGCGTTGCTCCCCCCGATCTTCTCGGAAATCAGCTCGTTACGCTCATTGATGGCGCTAAGCAGCGGCCAGTGATGATTGCGACGATAACGCCAAGCGATCATGATCGCGGCCGAAATGAGGAGCAGCGCGATGATAAACGCCATCGCCTCTCCAACGCCAGGAACCGCAGTGAAAAACCAGATTAAACTCTGCCCGAGTCTATCAATCATTAGGCCCCCTAAAAGCGAGTTGAATAGCTTCGAATCTTTAAGAAAAATCAATTACTCGTACTAGAACTTAACGGCAATCCGGGCCGCGGCATATGCTCACTTGCGGCCTAATGATGCTATGACCTTAACCTATCCAGACCATTCGCCAATGGGGGTTGAATGGGGTCAGATTTACGCCGGTAGGCGGTCTTCTATTTCAACGCAGCGCTATGGAAATCGACCTGCATCATATGAAGCTTTGAGAGCGTTTCTGCCTGTCCGGAACGGTGTCGGCTTCGTTTTGCTCTACTCAGCCCTCTTCCCTAGGCTCAGGACCCATTGATTGGCGAGAGGCGATGTGATTCAGGCTCCGGGAGGAGATTGATCATGAACGACCTGT
>NZ_JAHCBF010000024.1 GCF_018398395.1 Croceicoccus gelatinilyticus
GTGGACGACTTTTACGCCGCCCGCAGCAGGACTATCCCGCCGCTACCGTGGTCGAATATTGCTCCGCCGTTCTCAAATCTGCATGCTCAATTTGAGCAATTGCGCAAAGAACAGCGATATGAGCGCATCAGGCAAACCATCCTCGAACGTGACAGGGATCTTTCCGGAACGATCAATCCGATGCTTGCCCGCCACGGCGAGAATAGCGAGGCGCGGCAATATTCTGGACGTTTGATCGAAGATGATTGGGCTTGTCCGTTTCGGGACAGGCGCGCCTCAGTGCAGGAGCCGGAATGAAACTGACCCGCATCGAACCTCGATCTGGAACCGCGTTACTATTGGATAAGGGGCAATCGCTGACCGTAGTGGATCCTGCGGGATGCCAGGTTGCAGACCTTCTGGCGTTTTCGCGCGACGACGTTAGAGAAGTGCTCTCAAATGGTCGCACTTTCGATTATGAAGAAATGATCCGGTTGAGCGTGGGAAATCGACTCTGGTCCAACCGATCACCACCCATGCTGGAAATCATAGAAGATACGGTGGGACGCCACGATTTCCTGCTAACTCCGTGCAGCAGGGACACGTTTCGTCATTTCTACCCCGATAAGCCCGAGCATCGTGGCTGCTTTGGTAATCTGGCCGAGGCTCTGGCGCCTTGGGGTATTGCCGAGGATGATATACCGGTCGCTTTTAATTGCTTCATGAACGTTCCGGTCCGGTTCGATGGGAAAATCTCGGTTGATCCGCCCATTAGTAATCCGGGCGCTAAAATCACGTTTAGGGCCGAGATGGACCTTATCATAGGCCTCACGGCCTGTTCGGCTTACGCCAGCAACGGGGGAGCCTTCAAACCAATAGATTATCGGATCGAGTGAGCGATCGCTTCGTTGCAGCATTACAGCCAACTTAGGAGATCACATCATGACATCCGACAAAAAGCCCGAAAGGGTGCGGCCCGACCGCGACCCTTCCCATATTCCCGCGACTGACCGTCCCGAACGCAACAGCCAGCTTTATAACGAAGTGCGCAAAGAGGGCGAAGCTGTGCCCGAAGATTATCCAGTGCAGGATAGAAGAGATGGTAATGTCGCGACCGGTCATTCAAAGTCTTGATGCGGCATATTTTTCTTCCTGACACGATTGAGCCTCTATTGAGGATCGCTGTCATCATGCCGGCAATCTATCTTCTGATCATCTTTTTTATCCGGCTTTCGGGCAAGCGATCCACCTCGCAAATGAACAATTTCGACTGGATCGTAACGGTAGCATTGGGTTCAATCACAGCTTCGACGATCTTGCTCAAGGATAGCACACTCGCCGAGGGAGCGCTTTCGATCGCTCTTTTGTTGATGCTCCAATACGGCCTGACATTTTTGGCGCGCAGATCGCCTTTGGTCGCCAGAGCAGTCAAAGCTCCACCCACGCTGCTCTTCGCCCGTGGACGCTTCCTCGATGACGCGATGGCTACCGAACGCATATCGAGAAAGGAGGTGCTGGCTGCGGTCAGAAAAGCGGGATTTACCCACCTTGATCAAGTCGACTGGATTGCGCTCGAAAATGATGCGTCTTTCTCAGTCATCGCGCACAGCGATAGCCGGGCCAAGGGAATGCGAGGTGGCGTGCCGGCGGAACGTCGCCATTGACCAGATCGCGGAAAGATCATCCGCTGCCGATTATGCCGCCTTTAGGATGGAGGACCTAGCCTTTCATATAATCTGGACCGGGGGCAAGAAACATGAACGACGCGAACACCGTCTGGCCGCTATTCCCTTGTCGCCAGTTTGAAGTGGGCGGTTTGGGGCGTATTCATGCAGCGGCGCCGTTATAACAACGTGCATAGCCGCGATAGCCGAGTTCGTCCTTCGCACCCGGCGGCGCGACGATCATCTCCATGGCAGGACTTCCGGCGTTCCCCTTCTCGTCAACCTGGCGCAGGGCCACGACAAGTCCGCCGTCCTCATAGCGGTTTTCGCCAGTGGCTTTCAGGGAGATCAGCTTGCCGTTCAGCTTTATCGCTCCGCTCTTGCCAGGTTCGAACAGGAACGAAGGAAAAGCGACTTCGGTCAGGATCATCTCGCATTTGCCCTTGTTGCCGCCGAGAGCTTGGATATCGGCATCGCTCATCGTTTCGGGCTTCACAATCGCCGTCTCGACATTGGCGAGAGCGGATGCAGGCCCTTCGATCGGAGCCAGAGATGGAGCCGGTTCAAGCTGCGCTTCGCGGTCATTCCCGGTGGCGGTATTCTGATTGCAACTGGCCAGAACTAGGCCCAGACCACCAAGCAGTGCGGAGTGCAAGAAGGGACGTATCATCGGGCAACCTCCTCTGGCATGCGTTCGGTGGTTCGCACGCCATTCTTCTCGATGTCGGCTATCAGATATTTCATCTGCGCAATCTCGCGCCGCTGCGCGACAATGATGTCATGGGCCAGTTTGCGTACCCGCGGATCGCGGATATGGGCACGCTCGCTTGTCATGATCGCAATGGAATGGTGCGGAATCATGGCTCTCATGTATTCGACGCCCGTCACCGTTGTCTGGCTGCGCACCAGCCAAAGCGCGCCAGCGAACACCAATGCCGCCACGCCCAGAATGATGAAGTTCTTTTTCGGGCTCTTGTACATGCCCCACATGAACAGCAGCATCATCACCATCATGGCCCCGCCCATCACGAATGCCATCCAGAAACGCGTTTCGCTCCAGAAAACATGGTCGATGCTGAATGTGTTGAGATACATCAACGCGAACATCACCGCAGTGCTGGTCGCGATCATCGCTATGAATTTCCAATAGGGCCCTTCCGAGCTCTTATCTGGTTGCGCGTCTGCCATCAGGCTGATCCTTTCCTGCGTTCGCGGTGAGTGGGGTTCCCTCATCAATGGGCAGAGTACGTGCAGGTTCCGAATTCTCCTGCCATCAGAACGAGAAGACACCCGCAGCGGCTTCGTGCCGTCCATCTTTTGATGCCCTGAGATCATGCATGAAGTCCTCCTTCCACGACGACAGGCTCGACCGGTTAATGGTGGCGTTCAATGTGCGCCAGCGCTCGATCCTTTCGGTCAGCGGCATGTCGATCGCTTGCGCAATCGCCTCGGCGCACTGCTCGTTGTCATAGGGGTTGACCAAAAGCGCCTCGGTCAACTGTTCGGCCGCGCCGGCAAAGCGAGAGAGGATCAGCACACCCGGATCTTCGGGATCCTGCGCCGCAATGAATTCCTTGGCAACAAGGTTCATCCCGTCGCGCAGGGGCGTGACGAGGCAGACATCCGCAGCCCGGTAGATACCGGCGAGCGCATCGCGTCCGTATGACTGGGTATGATAGGCAAGCGGCATCCAATCCAGCTTACCGAACCGGCCATTGATCCGTCCGGCTTCAGCTACCAGCTCGTCGCCCACATCCTGATATTCCTCGACAAGGCTTCGACTGGGCTGACCGATCTGCAAGAGGCTGGCAGTTCCGCGGCGTTCAGGAAATCGTTCTAGAAATCGGCTAAAAGCAGCAAACTTGTGCGGCAGGCCCTTGGAGTAATCGATACGATCGACGCCCAGCAGGATTTTGCGCCCTGCATTGCCTTCGCGGACGCGTCTGAAACTTTCCTGCGCGTTTTCCGACCGGCCCAATTCCACCATTTCGGAAGGATTGATGCTGATCGGATAGCTGCGGGCAAGCAAGCGTCTTCCGAACAGGTCCATCAAGCCGTCTTCGTCTGGCTGGGCGCCAAGCTCGGTCTCGAAATAATCGCAAAAGGCCTTGAGGTCCTTGTCGGTCTGGAAGCCGACGAGGTCATAGCCGAATAGCGACCAGACCAGATCCGCGTGTTGAGGGAGAGTCACGAAAAGCTCCCTTGCCGGCCAGGGTATATGGAGAAAGAAGCCGATGCGATTGTCGACGCCGAGCGCGCGCAATTCGCGCCCCAGTGGAATAAGGTGATAATCCTGCACCCAGATCACATCGTCAGGCTGGACGAACGAGCGAATGGCGTGGGCGAATGTGCGATTCACATCGAGATAGGCATCGCGAAAAGATTGTTCGTAGGCGGTCAGATCGGTCCGGTGATGAAACAGTGGCCAAAGCGTTCTGTTGGCGTAACCGTTGTAATATTCGTCCACATGGCACCGAGATAAATCAATCCTTGCCAGCGTGACTTTGCCGACGGTTTCGAAATGCGGCGGGCTGTCGTCCTCGTCGATAGCCTTTCCGCTCCAGCCCAGCCAGACGCCGCCCTCTTCCTTGAGGGCTCCGCCCATAGCCAGTGCCAACCCGCCCGAACTGGCAGCATTCGACGAATGAATATCTGCGACACGGTTTGAGACAACAATCAATCGGGGCATTCTTCCACCTTTCGCAAGCTTAACGAGAGCAACACGGCTTTGTTTCGAGACTTCCGGAATTGATGTCCGACATGGCGCCGTAGCTTCTACATTCCGGTAGGGGCGCAGAACCCGGAACGGTCCGGCAGCGTTAAGTCGCCATGCGACTGTTAATCCTCCGATTGACCCTGGGTTGCTCACTGTTGGCGGCTGCCTCCTGTGTTGATCTTCCGCGTGACCCGACCGGTACGACGGAAAGGGTCGAAAGGACCGGCAAGATCATCGTAGGCCAAATTGTTGGTGAAGATTTGTCAGTTCAGTCGTCGAATGTTCTGCGTCGAGTTGCGCAGCGAACTGGGGCCTCCATACATATCCGCCGCGGAACGGGGGAAAGATTGCTGACCGATCTGGAGGAAGGGCGGATCGACTTGGCCTATGGCCGGTTTGCGCGATCATCCCCATGGTCTGCAAGTGTCCATCTCGGCCCACCGATGGGACGACGCAAAGTTCTGGGACGGGATGAACGCGTGCCTCGCTTCGCATTTCGCAACGGCGAAAATGGCTGGATTGCGATGGTGCAAAGGGAAGTGCCGTGAACCGTCTGCCTCAAGAAATCCGTAAGCCGTTCCGCCGCGCCAAACGAATGGAGTGGTGGACTTTGTTCTGGATGAGCACGGTCGTAGCGGCGATGTTCCTTACCATGGGAGGAAGCCAGGCCATGCGCTCGGCCCTTTTCGAGGACATCCTTAGCCTGATCCCAGCAATCACCTTCTTAATCGCCGCGCAGTTCGAGCCCAAATCACCGACAGACAAATATCCTTTTGGATTTGTGCGGGTTAACAGCCTTGCCTTTCTCGTCGCGGCGGTTGCCCTGACGGCGGTCGGCGCTTTCCTATTGTACGAAAGTGCAATGAACCTGCTGATGGCGGAGCATCCCACCGTCGCCCTTGTCGAGATTAGCGGATATTCGGTCTGGATGGGCTGGTTGATGATCGCGTCTCTGGTGTATTCGATAATCGTTCCAGCAATCATCGGACGCCTGAAGCTCCCCGTGGCTGAGCAGCTGTATGATAAGGTGTTGCACACCGATGCGCTGATGCAAAAAGCCGATTGGCAGACCGGCCTTGCCGGCATCGTGGGCATTCTGGGCATATATTTCGGCTATTGGTGGGCTGATAGCGCAGCGGCCTCGTTCATTGCTTTTTCAATCCTTCGCGATGGGCTTTCTAATATGGGGAAGGCCGCAGCGGAACTCCTGGATGGAGCGCCACGCGATCTTACCGGCTCGTGCATTTCGCCCGAAGCAGAGCGGCTGAGACAGCGTCTCCAGCGCATTTGGCCAAGCGGTAATGTCCGCCTGCGGGAATCCGGACGCTATCTTGTAGGAACCGTCGAAGGCATTCATCCACCGGACGACTTGCCTGATCTCGAGGAACTTATGGGAGAAGATCCATCATGGCGTCTCGCCCGTTTGTCTTTCTCCCCGCCAGGGATGTTGCGTCGGGAAGACGTTGGCTAGCACAAAGCATTTTCGATTTTAGGCCAAATTGATTTTGACGGAGCTGCCAGCTTTAGGCTCTGCTATGTCGGGCGAGCGAGGGAACAAGCTTGCGGTCAAGTTGCGATCGAAGCTGTCGATGAGCGGTCTGGCGCGCTCTGCCTCACTTGGAGGAAAGTTCTGCGTCTGCGGATTTATCCTCCACGCTGTCAATAAACGTGTGGTTTGCGAAAGCGTTGTCTGTGAGCTCCCCACAGCATAAAATTGCGCTAAACCTACAAGCGAAAGCGCAAGGCCGAGCATAGGGCAGAATACTGTGAGAATTGCGGCGTTAGGATAAGATTCGAAGCTAGGCATCCCTTCCAGATGCGGGCCGCATGCTTGCAACTGGCATTTTTTGATCTCGATGCGGAAAGATTCGAGAAGGCGGCCTCTGCTAGCCGCCTTCCCGAGAACACTGCTTAAGCGGGCCGACAGGTCATCTCGACACCCCCACGGTAATAGTGGGGGGACCTAAAGCGAAAACGAACAACAACAGTCCATGGTTTCTTGTACGGAGAAATTGTGACGTCCGCTGTCAGGTTAGTCGGTCGGACATAATTGTCCGGATCTCTCTATGAAAATCCTGCATTCAATACCGTTGGAGGCATAATCCATGCTCACCGTTCCATAGGAGGCCATCGCCTGGTTGATGAGCGTGGATCCAAAACCGGTCTCATTCTGGCGAGCGACAGGAGGACCTGCTCGCTCGGTCCAAGTGATCTCCGTCCCATCAGGAACAGCTGCTATTTGAACCTTCACCGCACCCGTCTCATTCGACAAAGCTCCGTACTTCATCGCGTTTGTCAGTAGCTCGTGGAATATGAGCGACAATCCTTGGCCGACCGCGTTTTTAAGGACCGGATCATCCGTCAGCCAGATGTCGATCCTATTCTCCAGGCCAGTGAATGCTGCCAACTCTGTCCGCAAGATCGAGCTGGCACTCATTTCTGCGAAATCCCCTGTGGCCAGTAATTGGTGGCTTCGCGCCAGAGCGCCAACCCGTCCCTCGAGCGATCTTGCGAAAGCCTCGACGCTTTTCGTTCTGGGAGCTGAAAGACTGATCATTGCCTTGATCATCGCCAACATGTCGCGAACCCTGTGGTTCAGTTCGTTGGTAACGAGCTGAAGCCGCGCCTCGTTCTCTTTCGTGTCCGTGATATCGATGACTTGGCCGATCAGCTTGGTGATGGCACCCTTGGCATCAATAAGGGGGCGACCTGCGCCACTGATCCAGCGCCTTTGGCCTGTCGCGGTCTCGATCTGGCATTCGAAATTCCATTCCTGTCTACCTGCAATCGCCGCCTTTTGAAGTTTGTCAACTCTGGATCGATCATCATCTACGACGTGATCCAGAAAGCCGTCGTAAGTCCATTCCGGTAATGGCTCTGAGTAACCGAAGATAAGGTCGTGCGCGCGATTCCTGATTGCCCGGCCAGACTGCAGATCAAGTTCCCAAATCCAACGTGGCCGGTCTCGATGACAAGTCGCAAATGTTCGGCACTTTGTTCTTCGAATGGTTGGATGTCGGGCATCTGGACTTTTCAGGTTTTCCGTCGGGCGCGCGTTTTCTGATCTCACGAAATTACAGGCTGATACCAGTAACTTCAAAAAGGCTACTGAAGTTCCCGCTCAGCTCAAAATTGAACGACGTACGATTGTGGGATAGAGCTTCTTTTCGGGGCGTTGTGGAAGAAAATACTCCTCGCTCGGATGCTCATAGAGCGAGCGTACCGGCGTTGTCCGTTCCGACCAAATTTCGCCAATTCTCACGAGCTATCGCGCAAGAGGGGGCGTCCGTCTCGTTCGACGACGAGAATATGAACTTTCAGCCCGCCCGATCCATTGGACTGTTGAAGGAGGCTGAAAAAATGACCGACACTATAGACATGATCCACGAGGACCCGCTCCCGGGCCATGAGAGTGCCTTGCAACCCAAGCCTGAATGGCAGCCGCGCTTCCTCGGCTCGGGCCGTCTGAAGGACAAGGTCGCTATCGTTACAGGCGCTGACAGCGGCATCGGTAGGGCCGTCGCCGCGCTTTACGCCCGCGAAGGCGCGAAGATCGCGATCGTCTATCTTCTAGAAGACGACGACGCAGAGATGACCCGCTCGATCGTCGAAGAGGAAGGCAGCGAGGCGGTCTGCATCAAGGCGGACATTGGCTCGAAAGACGCCTGTGCCACCGTTGTCGAAAAGACGCTGGAGGCATTCGGCAATGTTCCCCGTCAGCACCAATGGCACAGATTTGAGGTTGTGATTTAAGGAGGATTTGGGCTTCGTCGTAGTGATGAAG
>NZ_JAHCBF010000025.1 GCF_018398395.1 Croceicoccus gelatinilyticus
CCGCCGCATGGTCATCAATTATGGCGCAGCAACGGCTCGGCCGGATGCCGGGGTGTCGTCAATTTTGGCAGCCGACAAGCAGCCGCAGCGCCGATGTGCGGACCGGCCTTGGTCAAAAGCCAAGAAAGAAACAGCCGCCGCTCATCTCCGTGCCAACTGAGCATGATTTCACGGCCATCGGGCGTACCTTCGTGGTCAAGCCCGGTTTCGAACGGAAAATCCCGATCGAAGTAGAACCAGGCACGCCGGATCGACGCCAGCGCCAGAAACTCCCCAAACCCTTCAGAAATAAAAGGAATCAATCCTTCTATCCGAGCGGCACAGAGCCGCCAATCGAGGGTTTGCGCCATAAACACGGCGCTATTTTTACCTTTCTTCTCGAAAAAGACAAGTTGGCCTGAAAGCGGTTTCCGCGAGGGGGTGTCTGCCCTCTTCGCGTCATAGGTTGTCCGAAAATAAGCATTCGCGGACAAGCGATTTCACGGCAGAGCAGGGGGGATTGCCCCGACATTCGGACAAACGGGAAAAAGACGCCAAAAACCGCAGAAATGCGTGGGTTTCAAACCAAACAGGCGTTTTCAGCGCCTCCGTCGTACCAATCCACGATCAAAAACGACGAAGGACGCGAGAGAGGCTGTTTTCAAAATGTCCTCGAGCCGTATGGTTCGCCTACGGCAATGGTCCGGCGTTGATGCCAGGCCCAGCCAGATCGGGGGTCGCAACATGATAATCAGCAGCAAAAGCGCTAACGCCTTTTTCGAACACGCCGAGGCCAATGGCGAAATGATTGAAGCGCTCGGCGAAGTCGGCGGCAGTCTAGGGGCTTCGGGTACGGACGGAGCCATCAGCTCTAGCCTCGACCGGACGAAGTCGCGGCTCGGCGGCCTCTGGGTCGGAGGCACGATCCAGCTGACCACGACACACCTGATGTTCAGGCCCAACGAGGCGAACGCGCAGTTCCACGCGAACGCAGCCACGCTCGAATTTGCCCATGAGCTCGACACCATACGCCGGGTCGAGCACCAGGGCGGATTCCTGACGGGCATCATCGAGGTTGAATCGGACGCAGGCATCGACCGCTTCCGTTGCTTCGGCGCCAAGAAGTTCATCGATGGTATCAACGAGGCCAGACGGCAGAGATAGCCGCAACGCCTGCCACACCATCTGCCACACATTACGCAAGGCCCGCCATCGGCGGGCCTTTTCTATTCCAGCAACTCGAAAGGACGCCAGACCATGTCGACTGACCTAAGCGTAGCCCAGACAATCCTTGCCCAGCTCGGCGGCCGGGAGTTCCAGATGATGACCGGCGCGAAAGACCTGGTCGGCGACGACAAGTCGCTTGCAATGAGGTTGCCGCGGAACAGCACCAAGGCGAACAAGCTGCGCATCACCCGCAACGGCAACGACTGCTACGATCTCGAGTTCTTCCGTATTCGCAAGTTCGAGGCCACCGCGATCAAGTCGATCGAGAACGTCTACGCGGAAGACCTTCGCAAGATTTTCACGCAGGAGACGGGTTACGACACCCATCTCCCGCGCATCGTGGGAGTGAACGCATGACCGATTGGCAACCCAACACCAAGGCTGGTCGCAAGGTCATGGGCGACGCATTCGCAGAGATCATCACGAGGCACGGCCTCGAGTACGAACGGACTGAATGCGGCACCGATGTGCTCATACACGTGATCGATCAGGACATCTCGCCGGCAACATGGATCTCGGCTGAAGAAGGCGACCTTGGCTATCTGCTCACCTGGAATGGCCCAAGCGCCCCCGCCCCCTTCTCCGATCTCTTCATACTGGCCGTGAAAGCAGACCACCCCAGCTCGTCAGGGCGAAAGCTGCAGGTAATCGATCGATCCTTCGACGTGATCCTGGAGAGCCTCGATGCGGGCCTTACGCTGTGGCGAGCCGGGCGAGCATTTCAGGAAACGGGAAATGCCCCTAAGCTCGCCGCATGACCAACCCCTCCTCTTCCTCGTCGCAAACAGAGGGCCCGAGTTCACCGGGCGGCGGCGAGGAAGGCTGGCCGATCAGGCGCCCTTGCGCTGCAGCGAACTACTCCAAGCAGGCCCCAGATCTCGGCTACCTGAAAGTTCCATTTGCGCTTTGCAATGATGGCATAGCCCGGCACGTCACCGCTATTGAGCATCGCGATCAAGGCCCGTTTCACTGCCTCGACTGCGAAGAGATCCTGACCCTCCGCATGCCTCGAAATGCGCGAAATCACTTCGCTCATCGCGCAAAATCCCAATGCAAAGGGGAGACTGCCCTCCATAAGTACGCCAAGGCTCTTTTCGAACGGGAGAAGGCCCTGACGCTCCCTCCCCTCATAATCGAACACAAGGGACACCGGAGAACCGCGAGCAAGCCGCGATTAGAGATCTTCGATGAAGTCATTGTCGAACAGCGGCTGAAGAACGACGACGAAAGGCAATTCCAGCCTGATGCCATCGGCTTGCGCAAAACCGCCTCAGGTGCACAAACCCTGGCCGTCGAATTCCACGTCTTCAACGCTGTCGATGACGCAAAGCTAGATAAAATCAGGCAGCGCGACCTGTCCACGATCGAAGTCGATCTCTTCTACCTGGACCCAGGGATGATGACGGCTTCCGAGCTCGACAGAGAAATCCTTCACGAGGCACCGCGTCTCTGGCTCCATCATAGAGGCGAGAGGCAAGCGACAGAGAATTATGCCGCCAAAGTAGAAGAGGACCTCAAGGCCAAGGCTGAAAGGCTTCGAGGGTGTATCATGCGTCCAGCGCGAAAAGGCGCAGTGCCTGCAGATTGGACCACTGACGCATTCGAGGACGTAGAATACGCAGGCCTTACGCAATTGCTGGGACTGGAAGTCGACGGCGACCACTGGTTCACGGTGACATCCCATCTCTGGCAAGCAGAAGTACTTTCCAGCCTCGTCATCAGGCCCTGCACAACCTATCACCCCGGCCAACCGCACAAGGTGTCAGGCACGACCTCGCAGGGCGGTCTTAATGGGTGTCTTCCTGACTTCATGATCAGAGGCGATCTCGGAAGCTATAATCATCTGACACGCAGCGCAGGCATCTCGCGAGAGGAATATGGCAGCCCTCACGGCGCGATATTCAATTATCTCGCAAAGCTCAGCGTCGAGGCACCAGGCAAGGCCGTTTACTGGGACCGTGCCAACCAGAGCTTCTTCATCGAGAAAGACCTTCACGAGCTGATCTACCGGCGCATTGAATTCCCCCGCCGGATCGAAAGCATCCTGCGAAAATCCCACCCAAACGCTTGGGAAGGAAAATACGACGACTGGTCAGCGAGCTACAGGTTCAAGGGTCTCACGCCGGTCGAGATCATCGAGACCGGCGGCCCGATCTATAACGAGTTCGCGGCCCGGATCCTGAGCCTCGAGAGAATGAGCTTCTATGGCTCCGACCACATCGAGGACGATCTGTGCGGCCTACCGCTAGAGGGAGTTCGGCAGCAGATCATCGACCGGATCGCCGAAGAGAAGGCTGCTGCGCAGGAAAAGCTTCGCCTCGAGGCTCAACGCCGCAGAACTAGCCTTGAACAGCTCGCACGCGATGACCTCAGAGACGAGGCCGATGCGTGGTTGCAGGCAGAGCATTCGAATAGCGGACAGACCCGCTTGGAATATGCTGAGCTGAGCCCAGGCTCTCTTTACGAAATGAAGGAGCTTCTGGCTAACGCTCGGGAAGCAAGGATATTGAGGAAGCGCTCGCAGGCCCTGAAGGAAAAGCTGCAGGAACAGCTGATTTCAGTAGCCGAGGCCACTTTCCAATCCAAGGATCTGGCCCGACTGTTTCTCAATACAGGCCACACGAGCCTGGGTGGGCGAAAGCCGATCGACTATTGCGAAAGCGAGAATGCCCTCGCCCATATCAAGGGGCTGATGACCCGTAAGCGATAGCCCTCCCCTCCCCTTGCGGAAGGCCCCCGCCCTCCCCTCAATTGGCCAGCCAGGTCTCTTTGCGAAGCGCCGGCTGCTTGCAAACGGGTGTGTCAGGCAGGCGGCGCGCGAAAGCTTCCGATGCGGCGTAAAAGTTACGCTCGGCATGAGCGATTTCACCCGCCCTGCCCGACCGTCGGGCGGCCTGCAGATCTTCATAAGCGGCTTTGAAAGCCGCGATCAAACGCTCGTCCATGTTGCGACCCCTGAAACGAAGGCTCGCCGACTAGCGTATGAAATCTTCAGGATCAACTTTTGTTAGGGCTCACATTTTCATCCTCTATCCTCAATCCGCGGCGGCTGAAAATGCACAGGGCTCGCCCGCCCTATTGCCTTGTGCCTGCTCTATCGTGCTAGAACATAACGCAAACAGGCGGACCAAGAGATGAGCGATCAAGAGAGCAAGAGCGGAGAAAGCGCGGGTACGCAGCTCGCCCCCCTCCCCTCGTCTGCTGTCGAGGTTCGACTGCGTGAACAGATGGCGTCTGCTGGCCGCTATCGTGAGAAGTCACGCGCTGACGGGACTATCCGCGTCTATACTTCGGCGTGGGAAGCCTTCGCCCGTTGGTGCGATCAGTTTCACATCGAGGCCCTTCCCGCTGATCCAGCGGCCGTTGCCACATACCTCGCATGGATGGCTGATGAAGGCCTCGCCCACTCCACGATCAGTCGGCACAGCGCGGCAATTGACTGGAAGCACCGCACGATCGGTCATCCCAAGCCCACTGCAAGAGACGACAACAATCTGATCCGGGATGTCCTGTCCGGCATTCGCCGCGACCAGCGCAACCGCCAGTCGATGGCCAAGGTGCCAGTACAGGCCCAGCATATTCTGAAGATGCTGGCCCAGATCGACGGCAACACGACACGTGCACACCGAGATAGGGCGATTCTTACGTTCGGCATCGCTTCTGCCATGAGACGATCCGAAATCGTCGCTCTTGAACTCAGCGATATCGCATTTGTCGAACGCGGCATGCGCGTAGACATCCGCCATTCAAAGACCGACCAGGAAGGCCGCGGCGAGCAGATTGCAATCCCGAACGGCGAGATCATCAAGCCCGTTTACCACCTGCAGAAGTGGATCGAGTGGCGCGGCCAGAAGCCCGGCCCTCTATTCACCCGTTTCGACCAGGCAGGGTTCCTGACGAACCTGCCCATGTCCGACCGCGCGATTGCGCGGCTCGTAAAGCAGTACGCCTTGAAGGCAGATCTCGATCCACGCAGCGTGGCAGCGCACTCGATGCGCGCCGGCTTCCTCACCGATGCCGCAGAGCACCAGGCGTCGATCCGCAAGATGCAGGAAGTCAGCCGTCACAAGAGCGTCGACATCCTCATGACCTACATCCGATCGGCCGAATCCTTCGACGATCACGCAGGGGACAGCTTCCTCTAAGGCCCAATCGCGCAGAAGCCCCCCGCCCGTCCGCCTTTGGACAATCGCAATCAATTTGTGCGACTTAGGCCCCCAGGGGGAATTCATGACCGATACGACCTACCACGATTATTCACCCGGAGATGAGGGCCCAGCCCGCACCGGCAACTGGATAAAGGACCACTGGCGCGGTGCCTTAGGGCTCGCCCCCTCCTTCTGGATCAACCTTGTTGCCCTCGGCCTGCTCTTCAACTTCCTCGCCACGTTCTTCGCCGAAAGTGACATCGAGACCATTGAAGGCACGGCGTATATTGGCCTCTCGATTTTTGCCTTCGGACTTGCCTGGGGCGTCTGGGCAATCGTCGGCACCTGGCGATCGGCAGGCTTTCATAAAGCGCGTGGCGGCAGCGAGGTGGCTGCAGGCTTCACGCGTTTCCTGTGCTTCATGAACGGGCTGTCACTGGTTGTGACAGTAGCGCAATATGCACCGGTCATTGTTCAGGCCGGCAATTTCGTTGTCGGCGAGGATATTGGCGAACCCGCCAGCATCTATGCAGACGGCACAAGCCTCTATTTCGATGGAATGATCAGGGTCGGCGATACCGGCAGGTTCCAGGAGGCACTCAACGCAGCCGGTTCCAGCCTCAAGGAAGTGAGGCTCACGTCCTCCGGCGGGCGCATCTACGAGGCCACGCAGATGGCAGATCTCATTAGCGCCCGAGGCCTCGACACCTACGTCGACGACCACTGCGAGTCAGCCTGCACCTTCATGTTCCTCGCCGGCCAGAAACGGCAAGTCTCGCCGAACGCAGGGCTAGGCTCAGGACCCATTGATTGGCGAGAGGCGATGTGATTCAGGCTCCGGGAGGAGATTGATCATGAACGACCTGT
>NZ_JAHCBF010000026.1 GCF_018398395.1 Croceicoccus gelatinilyticus
CAGCGGGACCACAATGCGGCAATCAATATCTTGAAGCGCGGCCTCGCCGCGCACGGGGCGGCTAGGCGTCCCGGGGAGCCCAACGTGGCCGATTGCGGCGTGCGTGTTCCCGGAACTGCGGATCCACTCGCAGCATAGCTGCAGCGACCGTACCAGGATGGTTCGTGCGGATCAGATGTCCACACGGAAATCCGAATAGCCGTTACATCGCGAGTTCCTGGCCTTGGGTCTTGTTGTAGATCCGGTCGACCGTCTCTCCGTTCCAATGGAACGCATAGTGATCGGTCTGGACAGGAATGCCCGGCACGTCCGGCCAGAACAGACCTGCGCATAATCCGCCGGGCGAGCGGACCGAGTTGTAAAGCACTCCGTCCGAGCCGCCTGCCCTCAAGGTTGCTGCTGCCTGTTGGGGTATCGCCCAGCTGTCAGGATCGTGCACGTCGGCTCGGCCGCGCAAATCATCGAGATCGGCATCGAGTTCGCCGACGAGCATACGGAACTCCGATGCCCAGCCGGGGTCTTCCCCAGTGCGGCGCATGAAGCGCTCGTGATGATAGGCGACCTCGCGAATGGCGACCTCTTCGGCGTCCGCGCAGCTATAGACCCCATATTCGCCGGTCGAGAAACGACCTGGCCGGTCAGTGCTGCAATGGACGAAGGGTGCCATGACGTAAGTCGCCCCTGCCCCGCCGACACGGCGGTCGACGGGAACGAGGTCAAGCTGGCCAAGCTCTTCGAAGACGCGCGGGTTGGTTTTCGATTCCAGGGACGCCAGCGCCTCCCAGTCACGGGGATCGCCGATATCCTCGAAGAGGTCGATCGGGGGGAAGAGCGAGCGGATGAGGCGGAAGGCGCGGTCCCAACGAACCCTCACCATCCGCCACGCTCCGCATCGAGGTAACGGCGAATGCGGATCAGGGCGAAGATCTGACCTCCGGCCATGAGTTCGGCTGCACTACGGCCGCCGAAGGCCTCGTTCGGCTTCTTGATCCAGGCATAGCCGTCGCGGCGGTCCTTGAAGATGATCCGCAGCGACTTGTGAATGCCCAGGAGCAGGGATAAGCGGGTCGCGAGATCGAGGCCAATCCGGCCGAACTCGCGCTGCTTCCAGCGCGCCCAAGTGCGCGCCGACATATTGCCGAGCGCGCCGCATGCCTGCTCATCCGTGAGCTGCCAATTATCGAACAGGTTGACGATCGCACGGGCACCAGCCTGCGCCTCATCAGGAGTGATCTCCTGATTGAGCGGATCGCCGACGGGTCCTTCAATTAGATTGAGCATGCTCATTCTCCTGTTTGGCATATAATAGGTATTATTATGCCAAATGGCAAGATTGCGACAGGCAAGAAAAAAGCCCGGAAGCGAAGGGGCTGCTTCCGGGCTCAGGAGGGACTGGAAATAGGGTTTGTCAGGCGGCGGCCATCTCGATGGCATGTCCGCCGGGCCAGCGACCCGACATGAAGCTCAGCTTCTCGCCGAAGCGCTTGAGGTCGTCGATAATGATATCGTCGGCTGCCTCGATGACCTCTGCTACCTTGCTCGCTTCCTTGAGAGACATATCGAGCTGGAGGATGATGTCAGGGCCAGCGATGTCCGCCTCGGCCAGCAGGGTCGTTGCGATGCGGTCGAACACGTGACGGTCAGAGCTGCGAAGATGCTGCGAACCGGCCGAGAGCACCGCGGCAATGCCGGGTGCCTCTGCGGGGCTCATCTGCATTTCGGCGCAAATCATCTGTGTCGAGTGGTACATGCAACCTGCTTTCCTGAGATGGTCTGTTAGATTTATAGGATAGGGAGAAGTTCTTACCAAATCCCTATCCTGCAAATCATTTCAGGCGGCCATCGGCAGACCGGTCTGGTTGTCTAGGAACAGGTCGTCTTGGTGACCGCCGTGGCGGCGGATCTGGGCCGCGACGCGCAGGGCATGGTTATGCTCCTGGTGGCGGCGCAGGCCTTCGGCGCGCATGCGCACCTTGGCTTCTGCCGCGCGGCGACGGGCCTTGTCGTAGTCGCTTTCGCCGGTTTCGATATCGGCTGCCGCCTGGTTCATGGCGGCAGTTGCGAGAGCCTTGGCGCGGGCGCGGGCGTGGCCGCGGGCGATCGAGGTCTGGTTACGCATTGTCCATTTTCCCTTCTGGAGTTGCTTGCGCTCCAGATGCCCATCCCGCCCGTTATGAAGCTGCGGCCTGGCTATCAGGCCGCGATCTTCGCAAGTTCGCCGAGATGCAGCGAACTGTCTCCGAGATAGAGAATGTCGTTCACAAGGCTCACTTCCTGCCGGGTATCACGCTCGACCTCGACAATGGTGATCGCCTGGCACAGCTCCGGCTGCGAGACAGGGACGATGGCAACGCCGCTACGGCCGTGGGAATGGAGAGCCACTACGATCTCTTCGCCGTGTTTGCGCTGGGTGCCGTTGCAGCGGTTGCCGGCGCCGAGCTCGATTTCGAGGCGGGAGCGATAGACGTCGTCAGCCGCATATCGGACAGTCGGCACCACGCAATTGAAGTCGATGGCCACGACTGCGTAGGTGCCGGCGTTCAGGGTTCCGATCTTCATGATGATTTTCCTTCGCTTGAGAGCATTCGCTCAGGCCGCCTTGAGGAGAACACAGCTGCGGACCAGCCGCGCCTGCGTCGTGAGGAGATGGCGCACGTTCTGGTAGGCAGCGTACTGCTGCGGGAAGTGCCCCCTCGCCTTCTTCAGCATCGGCAGGATGCGGCGATCGCTGAAATCGAGGTACGAGTGCATCTTCTCTTCGGAGAAGACGCCGCCCATGGTGCGCTGGTTGTGCCCGCGATCCACGCCTTTCACGATGGAAGAGATGGGGCAAAGCGCCATTTCCTCGTAAAGCCTGGTCTCATCGCGCGGCGAGCCGTCCGGATCGTACTTGTTTACCCGGTCGGTGGAGTCGGCGATCTTGTGCCCGAACCTACGCACGAGCTCGGCGTGGCTGACGTTCTTGTCTTCAGGCGTGTCGTGGAGGATTCCGGTAGCGATTGTCGCTTCCGGATCGACGAGGTTGGGAAGCACAGAGATATGCAATGCAATCTCGACCTGGTGCTGGAATTCCGGCGTGACCCCGTCCTTGCGGGTTCCATTGTGGAGCGGCTCGGCGAAGTTCATGGCTTCGATTGCGGTGAAGTAGCCCTTCCCGTGCAACCAGGCGCGCAGGAAAATGCGCTGCCTCTGGAACTCGTCCATGGCGTTTTCCTTTCCGTTTCAAACTGACACTTTGGAAAGCCGCACTAAAAAAGCGCTGCTAAATTCTTGACGCTGCAAGAGAATCAACGCACTTAACCATTTCCCAAAGGGGGTTGGGTCGTGCTGTTTACTGTCTACGTTGCCTTTCTCGTGGCAACGGTTCTTCTTGCGTTATGGAAGGGTGGTCCTGCCGAGAAAGGCGGGGCGCTCATCGTTGCTGCCATTCCGGTGGCGTCGTACCTGACGCATTTGGTCATTCCCGATGAAACCTACGCTTTTGACGTAGCTGATCTCGTGGTGGATGCCGGGGGCCTTGTCGGCTTCGTCTGGCTGGCACACACCCAAAAGCGCTTCTGGCCATATGTCGCGGCGGCGTTTCAGCTGGTCGCGATGGTTGGTCATGTCACAGCGGCGATCGTACCGAACTGGCCACTCGCTTATGCGCTACTGCGTATGGTGCCGATCTCGATGGTCTTCATTCTCGTCGCGATCGCTACGCTTGACGCTTTCTACGAGAAAACACGGGCAGAAAAGTCTGCAGGTCACATCGATGGATGATGTGATGCAGGCCTCGATCGACCTGATCGTGCTTTCCGCCTGCCTGTCCGCTTATCTGGCTTTCACGATCTTCGCTCGCAAAGGATCGTGGTTTGCCATTGGCATGGTCCTGGTCCTCATGTTCTCGCTCTTTCTCGCCAGGAGCACATCTGCGAGCCTCGGCCTCATTGGTCAGATGCCAATCGTATTTGCGATTTTCACCCTTCCGCTGATTTTCGGAGGACGAGCCGAACGCTTAGCCTCGGTAATTCTGATCGCGGAGTTCGTGGTCGTTGCGATCCTGCGGGTATTCGTCCCCATTGTGCTCACGAGGTTCGACACCGCCGGCGCAGTCGTTGACGCACTCGTGCTGGTTTTGCTGACGATCGGGGCACAGCGGCACCAAGGGTTTACGATGCTGTTCTGCGCATCGCTTTATCTCGTCCAGATCGTTGGGCACGTGCTCATGCTCATTGGCCCGAACCTGCCCGAAGACGTCTATCACATTTTCCGGACGTCTGCTTTGCCGATCCTCGCCTTCTTCCTCCAGATTTTCTGTCTACCCTACATTTTGCGCATCTGGCGTCTGCGAACCATAGATGCACAAGCCCTTGTCAGCAGGCTGAAAAAATCCAGCCTTGGGGGTAGGACTCCGGGGTGAAAACTGGCAAAGCCGCGCCATGGCAGTCGGCAATGCAATCGAACTGACAGTTATTTCGTTCGTCTTGTTCCTGGGCATGGTGCTCTTCGCTCGGCGTGCGATTTTGAGTGTTTATCCCGCGATCTTCCTCGCGGCGCTCTTCGTGCTGTTTCGATATTCGACATCTGCGATCGAACATTTCGATCTCGCTGAGGACCTCATCATCACGATGGGGCTTCTCGTCGTGCCGATGATATTCGGGACGAGAGCAGACCTTCTTGCATCGACCTTCTTGCTGTTCGAGTTCCTGGCAAACAACCTGCTCAGGATGCATTTCAGCATCGTGGACGGGTTCGATGTCATCGGAGCCAGCATGGACCTGCTGCTCTGCATTTCTTTTGCGATTGCGGCACACAAGATGGATCGGTTGATCCTTTATCTTGGAGCATCGATCTACCTGATGCAGATCCTCGGGCACGCGATGATGCTGATCATGCCGGGAATGCCGAATGAAGTTTACATGGTCTTCAGGCAAATGCCGATCCCGCTGCTGATCTTCTTCATCAACGTCGCGACCCTCGTATTCATTGCGAGGAACGCTCGGAAAGGTGGGGCGGCGTATTGGCGTTCGATGGCTTTCGCTCAAGAATCCGAAAAGCGGCCATTTCTCTTACCGCCTGTGAGTGAATGGAAATTGCAGCGGTGACAGAAGTCGATATGACCAGCGCGTCAGTAGCGATGGTCTTCTTGCCCGGGTTTGCGTTGTTTGCGCTTGTGCTGGCGGCTGCCGAGCGATCGAAAGGTTTGGCTGCTTTTGCTGCCATGGGTTTGGCGGCTTTTCTTTTCATTGGCGCGCAAGCCCACCCTCTCCTCGCAATCGGATTGTCCGTCGTACTTTTCAGCCTGGCCTTTCCCATGCTGATCGGCAGCGATGCGCATAAGATTGTCGGCGCAATCCTGTTTTTCGAGATAGTGGCGCGCTATCTGGCGAACCTTGTCTGGCCTTGGCCTGCAAATTTCGCGCAATTCGACATTGTCGCTGCTTCTTTCGATTTCCTGACCTTCGTGTTGATGGTCTTTGCAGCGCATCGTTTCCGGTTGCTCTGGATCCATGCGATTGCCGCGCTTTACCTCATCGAACTAACAGGTCACGCGTTGATGCTGGCCGTGTCGTCGACGCCCCCGGTAATTTATGAAACCTACCGTACGGCGCCGACGCCAATGATCCTTGTCCTCCTGATCGGGACGGCGATCTACTATCGCGCTTCTCTTAGATGGCCTCAGCTGCGCAAGCCGATAATACCGAAGTGCGCTGAGGATGACTCACTTCGGGGGATTCCCAAGGGGCCGGAAATCTGATTCGACGTTGCAAGCTA
>NZ_JAHCBF010000027.1:0-2500 GCF_018398395.1 Croceicoccus gelatinilyticus
TTTTTTGGTTGCGGGGGTTGGATTTGAACCAACGACCTTCAGGTTATGAGCCTGACGAGCTACCGGACTGCTCCACCCCGCGTCACCGTTTGTGAGGGCTCCTCAAGCGAAGCGCTTCAGCTTCGGAAGGATCCCTGGTTCTTGGGCGCTTGTGGCGACCCGAGAGACCAAAAAGCCGCCGCTCGGTGTGACCGGCAGCGGCTTTTGTGGGTTTTTGTGAATGGGTTTTTTTGCGCTCACGCCGGCTACAATGCCTGGCGGCGTCCTACTCTTCCAACGCTTGAGCGTTAGTACCATCGGCGCTGTTTGGTTTCACGTCCGAGTTCGAGATGGGATCGGGTGGGTCACAAACGCTATGGCCACCAAGCAATGAAGCAGGCGTGTCGCATATTAATCGATGCACTTTTAGTGATGTGGGTGATCTGGCTGCGATGACCGTCCGGTCAACGAGCAGTACAGGACTGTCGTTGATGGTGGGATTCATCAAGCGCGATCAGAGTTATTAGGACCGGTTAGCTCCATGCGTTACCGCACTTCCACACCCGGCCTATCAACGTCGTGGTCTACGACGACTCGAAGATACCTAATCTTAAGGGAGGCTTCCCGCTTAGATGCTTTCAGCGGTTATCCCGTCCGTACATAGCTACCCTGCGGCACCCTTGGCAGGATGACAGGTACACCAGAGGTACGTTCACCCCGGTCCTCTCGTACTAGGGGCAACTCCTTTCAAGTATCGACGCCCACGGCAGATAGGGACCAAACTGTCTCGCGACGTTCTGAACCCAGCTCACGTACCACTTTAATTGGCGAACAGCCAAACCCTTGGGACCTGCTCCAGCCCCAGGATGTGATGAGCCGACATCGAGGTGCCAAACGATTCCGTCGATATGAGCTCTTGGGAATCATCAGCCTGTTATCCCCGGCGTACCTTTTATCCGTTGAGCGATGGCCCTTCCACGAGGGACCACCGGATCACTATGACCGACTTTCGTCTCTGCTCGACTCGTCAGTCTCGCAGTCAGGCAGGCTTATGCCATTGCACTCTTGCAGCCGGTTTCCAACCGGCCTGAGCCTACCATCGCGCGCCTCCGTTACTCTTTAGGAGGCGACCGCCCCAGTCAAACTACCCGCCACAGAGGGTCCCAACACCGGCTAACGGTGCGTGGTTAGACATCAGAAAACAGCAGGGTGGTATTTCACCTATGGCTCCACGAGAACTGGCGCTCTCGCTTCAAAGCCTCCCACCTATGCTACACAACTCTTTCCTAATGCCACTCTGAAGCTGCAGTAAAGGTGCACGGGGTCTTTCCGTCTAACCGCGGGTACTCCGCATCTTCACGGAGAATTCAATTTCGCTGAGCATATCCTGGAGACAGTGGGGAAGTCGTTACGCCATTCGTGCAGGTCGGAACTTACCCGACAAGGAATTTCGCTACCTTAGGACCGTTATAGTTACGGCCGCCGTTTACTCGGGCTTCAATTCGGAGCTTGCACTCCTCCTCTTAACCTTCGAGCACCGGGCAGGCGTCACACCCTATACGTCGTCTTGAAGCCGACTTAGCAGAGTGCTGTGTTTTTGCTAAACAGTCGCTACCCCCTGGCCTGTGCCCCCTCCAACTACTTGCGTAGAAAGAGGGCCTCCTTCTTCCGAAGGTACGGAGGCAATTTGCCGAGTTCCTTCAGGATACTTCTCTCAAGCGCCTTGGTATACTCTACCTGACCACCTGTGTCGGTTTCGGGTACGGTCTATACGGAGAGGCTATTTCCTGGAACCACTTGGCTGCCCATCCAATCCGATAAGGATGAACAACTTCCGCGATCCGTCACACATCTCCAGGCCCACGAATATTTACGTGGTTCCCATCGACTACCCCCTTCGGGCTCGTCTTAGGGGCCGGCTAACCCTGCTCCGATTAGCGTTGAGCAGGAACCCTTGGTCTTTCGGCGAGAGGGCATCTCACCCTCTTTGTCGCTACTCATGTCAGCATTCGCACTTCCGATACGTCCAGCGTCGGTTACCCTTCGCCTTCACTCGCTTACGGAACGCTCCGCTACCGCTGCAGTAAACTGCAACCCTAAGCTTCGGTGCGTATCTTTAGCCCCGTTACATCTTCGCCGCAGGAACCCTTATTTAGACCAGTGAGCTGTTACGCTTTCTTTAAAGGATGGCTGCTTCTAAGCCAACCTCCTGGTTGTTTTGGGATTCCCACATGCTTTCCCACTTAGATACGACTTGGGGACCTTAGCTGTAGGTTAGGGCTGTTTCCCTTTTGACGACGGACCTTAGCACCCGCCGTCTGTCTGCCGGACTAGACTCGATGGTATTCGGAGTTTGGTTAGGTTTGGTAGATCTCGCGACCCCCTAGCCCATCCAGTGCTCTACCCCCATCGGCAATCATCCGACGCTCTACCTCAATAGATTTCGCGGAGAACCAGCTATTTCCCGGCTTGATTGGCCTTTCACCCCTAAACACAACTCATCCGAGAATTTTTCAACATT
>NZ_JAHCBF010000028.1 GCF_018398395.1 Croceicoccus gelatinilyticus
CCCGGCCACCATCTATCGCTGTATCGAGCCAAACAGTGCCTTATGACACTTTCCTGTTCCGCTCAGCCGCACGACCCGATATCGCGGCCAACCGTGTATCGGACGCTTGGACGCCAATCTTCCGCGCCTGCGGCAAAGCCGGCGTGATCCTACCACGACCGCGCCTAGGTGTTGGCCCCATCGATAGAAGCTATGAGTATAAAGGGGCATCAGTGATCCGCAGAATGTTGGCGTCACCGTTAGCCGGGACGGCTCTGGGGTTGCTGTGCAGCCCTGCGTTCGCCGCCAACAGGCCTGGGGATGGATTCGAGGTAGCGAGCTACAGGCTCGCGCTTACCCCGGACATCGAGAACAGGACCGTCGCGGGACGTGAGAAGATCACGCTACGCGCGACGGTGGATGGCGTCCGGCGGCTGAATTTCTCCGCCAACACTCTCGGCATCGACAGTGCAACCCTCGATGGCGTGGCGCTCGCTCATACTGTGGAAGGCGATGTGCTCGGCTTCGATCTGCCCCGGCCGCTCCGGCGTGGACGCACGGTCAAGCTGGAGTTGTCCTATCATGGCCGCCCTGCACGTGGGTTCGCCGGCTCGGCGACGACGCTCTACACCAGCTATTTTGCCTGCGACTGGATGGTGTGTTCCCAGAACAAGTTCGGCGAGAAAGCGGCCTTCTCGCTCGATCTGCGTGTTCCGGCCGGGATGACCAGCCTGTCAGTCGGCAACATGATCGTGCGGCGACCGGGAGCGGACGGCAGCGAGATCCATACCTGGAAAGCGCCTCGGCCCTACTCGGCCTATCTTTACGGCTTTGCGGTGGGTCGACTCACGCGGGTCAGCGAACGGGTCGGATCAAAAAGGCTCACCTATCTGAGCAACACTGCCGACGCGGGCGAGCTGAAACGACGCTTGGCAGGGACAAAGGATATGGTCGCCTTTCTCTCCGCCAAGGCGGGCATGCCGCTTCCGGTTGCCGACTACAGCCAGCTTCTGGTCGAAGGCGATGAGGCGCAGGAGGCGGCGACATACTCCGTCCTCGGCAGCGATGCGCTGCCGAGGCAGCCAGATGATCCGTCGCAGGATTGGGCCATCGTACACGAACTTACCCATCAATGGTGGGGCAACCTGATCACATGCGAAACCCTCAAGGACTTCTGGCTGAACGAGGGCATCACGACATTCATGACGGCCGCATGGAAGCAGCATCGCTACGGTCGCGCCGCGTATGAAGCCGAACTCAATGAAGCCAGAAGCCGGTTTGAAAAGGCGCGAGCGATGGGTTTTGACAAGCCGCTGGCTTGGAACGGCACCTACCCGACATTGGGCGTCCGACGCGCGATCCAATACAGCAAGGGCGCGCTGTTCATGGCGCAGCTCCGGGTCACGCTCGGCGATGCCGCGTTCTGGTCTGGCCTGCGCCGCTACACCCGTGACCATGCGGGCGGCACGGTCACCAGCATAGACCTAAAGCGGGCGATGGAGGAAGCGAGCGGCCGGGACTTGCGTCCGCTGTTCGCCGAATGGGTGTTCGGCGAGGGCCTTTCGGAAGGGCAGTCGCAATAGCTTGGCCGTGATGACATTTACCGCTGACAGAACCATGCCAATTAGCTCTGACATCCACAGCTGATGCGCGACCTTCCGCCTTTCACAATCCTCTTGCAAAGCTGTACCGAAAGGCAAGTGGTTTTTGAAGGAATGACCGATGCCCGCACGGATTTCGATGACCGGCCCTCAGCGCGACGCGCTATTGGCGTTGCCTGACGACGAGGCAATTGTCGTCCGCTATCACAGCATGGACCCGAATGACCTTGCTGCCATTAACAGTGCCCGCACACCCGAGACTCGGCTCGGCTATGCACTACAGCTTTGCTGCCTGCGCTATCCCGGTCGCCACCTTCGGCGCGGAGAACTGCTCCCTGCCGTCATGCTCGATCATATCGCCGAGCAGATTGGGGTCGATGCCGAGGTGATCGCCGATTTTGCTCGACGAGCGCCCACACGGTACGATCAGCTTCTGACGATCAAGGCGCGATTGGGTTACATCGAACTTGCCAGCCCAACGCGCACAACGCTTCGCGCGTGGTTGGAACTGGAAGCTGTCGGCCTGATCGACGGACGAGTTCTGTTAGGCAGGCTCCTCGACGAGTTGCGCAACCGCAAGATCGTTATACCCGGTATCAGCGTCGTCGAGCGCATGGCCGCTGAGGCGATGCACGCCGCCGAAAGTCGGATAATCGCCGATATCGACGATCGTCTCGATAGCGATATACGCAGCCGCCTCGACGCGCTCATCGCTGAAAAGACACATGATCGGCAAAGCCGGTTTTCCTGGCTGCGCGAACCCGTGCCACGTGTCGCGTCCGCTTCGCTCATCGGTCTTCTCGACAAAGTCGTGCTCGTTCGGGCCACCGGCGCGAACGCTGTCGTCATCGACAGACGATACGATCCCCGAATGGAGCAATTTGCGCGCGAAGGCATACGCTACACTGCGCAGGCTTTCCAGCAGATGGGGCCTGCGCGGCGACGTGTCATCCTCGTCGCGACGCTGCGCGAGTTCGAGCCCACGCTGACCGACGCGGCGATCGGCATGTTCGGCTCTTTGATAGGACGGGCGCATTTACGCGCCCGCAAACGGCTCGAACAAGCGATCGTGGCTTCGGCCGACCAAGGTCGTGATCGGCTGATCCGCGTTGCTGCGGTGCTTGAGGCGGTCAGTCAGGCCGCACGCGCCGGCGGCGATATCGCCGCAGCGGTCGCAGCGGTGGCCCCGCTCGACACGATCGATGCAGATGCCGCGCTCATTCGCCGAACGACGAGGCCGGGGAGAGACAACGCAATCAGCGAGATTGCCCCGGAATATCGGACTTTCAAGCGGGCAGGGCCGCGCTTCTTGAGGGCATTTGTATTCGAGGGTCGCAAAAGTACCGTGCCGCTGCGTGCGGCGATTAAGATCCTGGTTGAATTAGATGGTGATTGGCGAACACCGCTTCCCGACGGCGTGCCGCTCGGTCATATCGAGCGGCGCTGGCAGCAATACGTCGTAACGGACAGCAAGATAGATCGCACCTATTGGGAACTGGCGACCTATTCCGCGTTGGCCGGCGCGCTGGCGGCGGGCGACATCTGGGTGCCCACCTCCCGGCTGCACCGGTCGCTCGATACGCTGCTCGCTCCGAGTGCGGATGCCGCCCCGTCGCAAATCGGCCAGATTTCCGATCCCCACGCGTGGCTCGACGCGCGAGCGGTCGAACTCGACGCCGCGCTGCTCGGTGTTTCGCGAGGTCTGCCCGGCGGGGATCCTGCGCTGTTCACTGGCGACCGACTGCGCTTTCCGAAAGAACCGAAGACCGATCTTGCCGAGCGTGACGACGGCAGGCGGCTGGCTATGAACTGCTACGGACTTGTGCCGACGACCCGCATCACAGATGTCTTGTCGCAGGTCGAACGCTGGACCGGCTTCACCGCCCAATTCGGGCATGTCTCGACCGGGCTTCCCCCCGGCGACGAGCGCGCCTTCCTCGCCGCGCTAATCGCCGAAGCGACGAACCTTGGCCTCTCCCGTATGGCTGAAGTCTGCGGCGTCGCGTCGCGTCGCGCGCTCCTGCGTATGCAAACCTGGCACATGCGCGAAGAGACGTTCCGCGCCGCCCTTGGCTGTTTGACCGACGCCATACACGCCGAACCGATGGCGGCGTGGTTCGGTGAGGGCTGGCGCGCCTCCGCCGATGGCCAAGCCTATTATCTTGGCGGGGCCGGCGAGGCGGGCGGACTGGTAAACGCGCATTACGGCCGTGATCCGATCGTCAAAATCTACACCACAATTACAGACCGATATGCCCCGCTGCATCAAACGGTGATCGCCGGCACTGCTGGCGAAGCGATCCACGCACTCGATGGCATCCTCGGTCACGAAAGCAGCGCCAACTTGTCCGCGCTGCACGTCGATGGCGGCGGCGTTTCGGATATCGTGTTCGCGGTCATGCACTTGCTCGGGCTCGATTTCGAACCCCGCATTCCGCGCCTGTCCGATCGTCGCCTATACGCCTTTGAGACATCCAAGCGCTATGGACGCCTCGCGCCGCTATTCGGGCACCGGCTCAACCGCGATCTGATCGTCAATCACTGGCCCGACATTCAGCGCGTCATCGGAGCGATGCGCGATAGAACCGTCACGCCGTCGCTCATCCTGAAAAAGCTGTCCGCCTACCGGCAACAGAATAGTCTTGCCGCCGCACTGCGTGAGGTCGGACGCATCGAGCGCACGCTGTTCACGCTGCGATGGTTTCAGGACCCGGCGCTTCGCCAGCTCGTCACCGGTGAACTCAACAAGGGCGAAGCACGCAACAGCCTAGCGCGCGCGGTAGCGTTTCACCGGCTCGGACGCTTTCGCGATCGTGGCCTGGAAAACCAGCAAATGCGAGCCGCCGCCCTCAATCTTGTCACTGCCGCCATCATTCTTTTCAACTGCCGCTATCTCGGTCGCGCCTTAGCCGAACTGGAAAAGCGCGGGACAAAACTCGATCCCACTCTGATTTCGCAACTTTCTCCGTTGGGCTGGGACCGGATCAATCTCACCGGCGACTATGTCTGGTCAGATGGAATCGAACTCGACGCCGATGGGCTAATGCCGCTCAAACTGGCCAATCGTTCCTGATCGTTACGCGGCTACCGTGAATCTGTGTCCGAATAATGCACAGGGGCCAGCAGGCGCAGTACCTGCACATATTCGCGCCTGCCATGTTTGTGCATGCGCCCTTCCATCAACCGCTGCAGTGTC
>NZ_JAHCBF010000029.1 GCF_018398395.1 Croceicoccus gelatinilyticus
GTCCTGGCACAATTCCAGGTTGATGGTAGCACGCGCCCTGGGCCGATCTCTGGAAGCCGACATTGAGATTGACGGTCTCTCCCGCCTTCTCGACGAGGCATATCGACATGTCGTTGCGCGCGCCGGCGACAATCCGGACCTGCGTTTTGAGACGGTCGCCGACAAGATGGGGATTGTGGTCACGCCCCTCGACAAGCTTGATGAACCCGAGAGCCTTCGAGCACTTCGCGCCGCCGTCCAAACGCGCATGCCGAAGGCCGGAATGCCCGACATCTTTCTTGAAGTCATGGCGCGAACCGGATTTGCCAAGTCCTTTACGCATCTGAGCGAGCGTCAGGCCACCGTCGAGCACTTCGAGATAAGCCTGTGCGCGACCCTGGTCGGCGGCGCCTGCAACATCGGTCTTGAGCCGATCGTGCGCCCGGAATTTGCGGCTCTGCGTCGCGACCGTCTTTCTTGGGTCGGTCAGAATTTCATTCGGCCCGAGACCATCGCCGCGGCCAACGCCGCGATCGTTTCCGCTCACAGTCGTCTGGATATCGTCCAACATTGGGGCGCAGGCGAGGTGGCCAGCGCCGACGGCATGCGTTTTGTCGCTCCGTCGAGCGCCATACACGCCGGGCCCAACCCCAAATATTACGGCCAGGAGCGCGGCGTCACTTGGTACAACATGATTTCCAATCAGTTCAGCGGTCTGACCGGAGCGGTCATCCCCGGCACGTTGCGCGACAGCCTGGTCGTCCTGGCTCTCCTGCTGGAGCAGGAAACCGAGCTCGATCCTCTGGAGATCATGACCGACACCGCCGCCTATTCCGACGCCATTTTCGGTCTGTTCTGGCTCTTGGGCTACCGGTTCAGCCCCCGTCTGGCGGACATCGGCGACGCCAAACTCTGGCGTATCGACCGCCAGGCGAGCTATGGGCCGTTCGATCAGACCGCCTGGGGCAGGGTTAAAATCAATCTGATCCGGGAAAACTGGTCCGACCTTATCCGCTTGGCCGGATCGCTCAAGCTCGGCCACCTCAAGGCCGCAGGCGTCATGCGAATGCTGCAGGTCAAAGACCGCCCAACAACGCTGGCCAAGGCCCTGTCTGAACTCGGCCGCATCATCAAGACGCTGCATATCCTGCGATACATCGATGACCGGCCGTTCCGGCGACGAATATTGTTTCAGCTCAACCGGCAGGAATTGCGCCACAAGCTCGGTCGGCGCGTCCATCACGGCGATCGGGGCGAAATCAGAAGCCCTCTGCGTCAGGGCCAAGAGGAGCAGCTTGGGGTCCTCGGTCTGGCCCTCAACTCCATCGTCCACTGGAACGCTGTCTACATGCAGGAAACCGTGCGCCAACTCAGCGAGGCCGGGACGCCGCCGCTGCCCGCCGATATCGCTCGGCTCTCGCCGATATCTTGGCGTCACATCAATTTCCTCGGCCGCTACGACTTCTCCGTGCCTGACGCCGTCGCAAACGGCGGCCTCAGACCGCTACGCCAACCTAATTCCGAATGGGACTTTTGAAAGGAAATAATGCCCCTTACGACACTTTCCTGTTCCGCTCAGCCGCACGACCCTCTATAGGCTGTACCGCCCTAAAAACGTACCTATCGTGACCGAGGACAACGGAAAACCGCTACCTATTTGGGCAAACAGGGGAGGGGATGGTTGCTCAGTGCGCGCCCCTTCGCATGGGAAGCCCTTCCCTTGACTGGAGTACGGTAATACGCAATTATAGTTAGATAACTAAGGATATGGCCATGGAGAGAGGATTGCCGACAAAGGCGCTATGGGATCGCCTTCCCGAAATCGTTCGCTTCCGCGATCAACCGGGGATGACGGAGACCTACAGTTTTGCGGGCGCCGAGGGCACGACCGAGCTGGAAGGCCAGCTGTTCCGGCAGAGAGCGCGGCCATCTAAGGCGGTCTATTTGTTCATGCACCCCACAGCCACGGTCCAGCTGCTCCCAATGCCTGAGGCGCTTGCCGATGCGGGGTTGCACGTACTTTGCGCGTCGAGTCGCTACCCGAGAAACGATAGTGCGCTGATTATGGAAAAGGTCGCCTACGACATGGGCCAGTGGGTGCGCCACGCGCGCGAGTCGCTGGGTTATGAAAAGGTGATCCTGGTGGGATGGTCGGGCGGCGGCTCGCTATCGCTGTTTTATGCGGCCCAGTCTGAACATCCGACAATCACCCACACGCCCGCCGGCGACCTTTATGACCTGACAGCAGCGCGGCTGCAGCGGGTTGACGGAATAGTCTTAATCGCCGCCCACCTCAGCCGGGCGGAAGTGCTGACCGAATGGCTTGACCCCTCCGTCATCGACGAATTCGACCCGGACACGCGCGATCTCGAATTCGATATCTATAGTCCGGACTGCCCGAACAAACCACCATTCACCGCTGACTTCATCGCCGCCTTCCGCGAGAGGCAGCGGGCCCGCAATCGCAGAATTACCGCCTGGGCCGAGGAAATGCTTGCCACGCTCCGTCGTCGCAACGACGGCGAAACCGAACGCGCCTTCGTCACGCACCGCACGATGTGCGACGTGCGCTGGATTGATCCGACGATCGACCCCAATGGACGCGCGCCGGGGGCATCCTATCTTGGCAATCCACGCACGGTGAACGTGGGACCCGCTGGTTTGGCGCGATTCTCAACCCTGCGCTCGTGGCTGTCGCAATGGTCCTACGACCTATCCAACTCCAAGGCTGCCGTTAACGCGACAAAGATCCATCGGACCCCTGTGCTGCAGATCGAGAATGAAGCGGACGACGCGGTTCCCGCGAGCCATAATCCGATCATTCACAACGCGCTCACCGTTGCGAACAAGGAATTTGTGAGCATCAAGGGCGCGACCCATTTCTACCAGGGCCAGCCCGAACATGTCAGCGCTTGTATCGACGGGATCATCGACTGGAGCCACCGCAACGATTTGTGATCTGGCCGCCGCGATCGACGCGGCGCCTCCGCATTTTCGCTGCGGCGCGGCCGGCTTACGCCGGCCGGTCGCGGATTCCTTGCGGGGATCAGTTGTAGACGGCGTCCCGGATGTCGGACACGAACTTCCCCGACATACCCTCAAAGGCCGTGTTGGTCATGGCCACGACCGTCAGCGCGTTTGCACGATCGATGAACCAGCTATTGCCGTATCCGCCGGCCCAGTGAAGCGTTCCGGGAGACTGCGGCGACGGGACGGCGTGCGGATCTGCAAGCACTGCCCAGCCGAAGCCGAAGCCCCAACCCGGCCCGCAGGCCGCAGCCTGAGGTCCGAGCTGATCGGTCGCCATCATCTCGACTGTTTCAGGCTTCAGGATCGGACCACCCCCGAGCCGGATGGTTTCCAGAAAGTGCAGGACGTCGCCCGCAGTCCCCACCATCCCACCCCCGCCTGACGGATAGGAGTTTGGATCCAGGATACGGCTCGGCGCGAACGTTAGCGACCCGTTGAAGGCATCCAGAGGCACTACCATGCCGTCCGTGATGCGGACGGGAACGGATTCGCTGTTGAAGTAATTCGTCGCGAGCCGCTCAACATCCGCAACGGCAAAGCCGGTATCGACGATACCCAGCGGATCCGTGACCAGTTTGCGCACAGCATCGCGTAGCGAACCACCGGTAACGCTCTCAACCACCCCTCCCATCACATCCATGCCAAGGGAATAGCGAAAACCCGACCCCGGTGCGGCGGTAAGCGGGGCGGCAGCCAGGCGCCGAAGATTCTCGGATAGCGACAATCCCGGTTGATCCAACCCGTCGGAGACGTCGAGGCGACGATAATGGCCATCGCTCCCTTCCTGAAACGGATAGCCGAGCCCCGATGTGTGCGTGAGCAGATGGCGGATCGAGATGACCGGAACCGATCCATCGGACAGGCGCGGCTGAAAGTCGGGCAGGAAGCGCGTCACTGGATCGTCCAGCCTCACAACACCATCCTCGATCAGGCGCATCACGGCGGCGGTGACAAAGGGTTTGGTCACCGATGCAAATCGGAAAATGCTATCCGTTTGCATCGGCTTTTGCGATTCACGGTCTGCAAATCCCGCCGCGCGGCGATAGGCGATCTTGCCGCCCCGGGCGACGATCACGACCGTTCCCACCAAACGATTGTCGGCGAGAGCATTGTCTATCGCGCGATCCAGGCGATCGGACACATCCGCGCCTTTAAAGGCTGATGAACTCATAAGTTCAAACTCTCCCGATACTCTCGCAGACCGGACGCGGCCCGCACCTAAGCGATTGCAGTCATCAACCGCGCGGTGGAGAGCGACGACGATTCGGTCGGAGGCAAGGCCTGACCATCAGCACACCTCTCCACGCAACCTTCACGTCGCAGACCGCCACCGTGCAGTTCCTTAGTTATCTAACCATTAGTGATGTAAGTATCGGCGCGCAACATTGATGTGGGGCATCCATGGTGGCGAGGACACCCACTATCGCATCAGTCGCCTGCCTCATGAGTGATGCCGGCGACCCCTCGGTCCTCTCGGCGCCGCCGACCCGGCTTCGCGTCGGGCTCCTCGGGGGAGAGGCTCCGAATCGCAGCTTCTAGATTGGTCTGCAGCTCGCCCAATAGGGCGATCTGGAGATCCGCTTCGCGGCGCGAAATGCCGGTCTTAGCGATATCCCCAACTTCGATGCCAATGGGCAGAAGCTTCCTTTTCAGCTCGTGACCGTAAGGGGTGAGGAAGATGTTGATCTTCCGCTTGTCCGCCGCGTTGCGGACCCGGGCAACGATTCCCCGTTGCTCCATGGAAGCGATCGCCGAAAGC
>NZ_JAHCBF010000002.1 GCF_018398395.1 Croceicoccus gelatinilyticus
AGGTGGACGACTTTTACGCCGCCCGCAGCAGGACTATCCCGCCGCTACCGTGGTCGAATATTGCTCCGCCGTTCTCATCGAGGCGGGCGTCGCTGCCCACATCAAATGACAAAGACGCACGAATGCTTTGACTGCGGCTGTCATCGACATCTTTGCCGGTAGTGAGATTTTTGCCGTAGCCGCTTCGATCGCCGACCTTCGCAGCAATCCGCGCTCGCACGCCTTCACCAAGGGGGCCGCCTACCGCGCCTTCGAGGGAAAGAGCATCGTAGTTGCCGAAGCCTGCACGGATGTAGCCTCCAAGATAGTCTTCCGGCTTCCGGCTGATGACGTTGATCGATCCGCCCGTGGCGTTGCGTCCGTAGAGCGTTCCTTGCGGACCGCGCAGAACCTCCACGCGCTCGACATCGAAGAATGTGCCGATCTGTGCGGCAGGCCGGCCGATATAAATCCCGTCGAGGTGGTAGGCGATCCGACCTTCCGCCCCCGGATTGATGGTGTCGAAGCCAATGCCCCTGATTGCAAAGCGGGCCGAGCCCCCGAATACGCCGAGATCCACGTTAGGCACAGCCTCTGCCAGTCCCGTGATCGACACGATTTGCCGGTCTTGTAAGCTGTCGCCCGAAAGCGCTGTGATCGACAGGGAGGTATCCTGCAGACTCTCTTCGCGCCGCTGCGCCGTAACCACGATCTCGTTGAGACCGCTGGGCGCAGAACGGCTCTGCGCCCGCTCATTCTCGTAATCGCTCTGAGCGTAAGCATGCCCTGACAGCAGCATGGCCAAACTGGTAGAAGCCAGTGCGGTCGCTCCAATCCGCTTGATCATTACCCTCTCCTAAATTTGCCTTTTTTCGCGGCTCGTTCTGTTAAATCTATTCTGTAAAGTCCCATGCCGCGCGCCCCGCGGTTACCTTTCAAACGGCCGGGGTCGCTGACACCAGCGTCACAGCTAAAACGCACGGCTTGTCGCCCTTCACACTCCAGCTGTGCACGGTGCCGCGCTGAACGAGCGCGTCTCCCCGCCTCAAGCGGATGGTCTCGGTGTCAAGCACCGCGTCGATCTCGCCTTCCAGGATGACGATGTAATCGATGGTGTCCGTTTTATGGCGCAGCGGATCGCTTGATCCGTCGTCATGCGCTCCACCCGCCGCAACGGAATCAAATGCAGTGGAGACGTCGACTTTATCGAGCCAGTCACCGTCCGGCGGAAATTCAACGATCCGAAAAATTGACCCGCCCGTCATCGGCTCCAGTCGCACCGGACGATTAACAGCATCATCTGTCCCACTATTGTCCGCTGGGGAACTAACAGTCTCCCAAAGGTCGGTAAGAACCAGACCCGGCATCGAGTCCATCTCTTTCACTTGCCCGTTTTTGTCATCGAAAATGACAGTCGACCGGCCGTTTTCATCATGGCCCGTAACGACCCGCCTGATGCTCCAAACCATCGTGGCCCCTCCATTGTTGCCATTTCGATAGGTTACAAAATTGAACTGTGCAACGGTTTTTTTGAACAAGCGTTCAATTATATTGATCAATTGGTCTGCAGGCGCTAATGCTCCGGGAACAAGACAAGACAAGGCGGAGAGCAGCCCCATGAATTTCCTGCACAACAGCTGGTATTGCGTTGGATGGTCACTCAATCACGGCGACGGACCTGTCGGGATCAAGCTGCTTAATCGTGAACTGGTTCTGTTTCGGAGGTCTGACGGCACAATCGCCTGCATCGATGGCATATGCCCACACCGTTTCGCGCCATTATCGCGCGGCGAGGTTTGCAACGACGTGATTCAGTGCGGTTATCACGGGCTGGAATTCGATGGCGAAGGCCGCTGCGTGCGCAACCCTCATGGCAGCGGGACGATCGCGCCGAATGCGCATTTGAACTCATACCCGGTCGTCGAGAAGAGCGGGGCCATCTGGGTCTGGATGGGCGGAAAGGGCGCTGCCGATCCTGCCGAAATTCCAGAATTCGATTTCGTTCACGATCGCAAGAATTGGGCCGGGGCGACAGGTTACCTCAAGATCGATGCGAACTATCAGCTACTGATCGATAACCTTCTCGATCTGACGCACGCCACCTATATCCATGCCAATACGGTCGGCGTCGGTACGGACAAGTGGGAGGGTGAAACCCGGATCGACTATGACTTTAGCGCTAGTGGGAAGGTCATCAATTCCGATTATATATGGCGCAACAGCCCGCCCACCCCGCTACTTCGCGAATTTTCGGAAAGGTCCGCTGGCGACATCCATGTGCCCATGCGGCTTTACCTAGCCTCCAGCCTGATCCTCAACATTGCCATGTGCGACAGGGGCGCCCCACCCGAAACGGGAGACCAGATGCCGAGCGCGCACCTGTTGGCTCCCGAGACTGAAAACACTACCCACTACTTCTACGCGATTGCACGTGACGATAAGCTGGACGACGCTGAAATCACTGCGCGTATGATCAAACTGGTCGAACAGGCTTTTGTCGATGAAGACGCTCCGATGATCGAAGACATCGCTGAGATCATGGACAACCGCGAATTCTTCGCAATGCGTCCACTCATTTTGGAGACGGACAAAGCAGCCATCCACGCGAGGCGCACTCTGGCAAAGTTGATCCGAAACGAATTAGACAATACCGCATCGCCCACCGATGGCGCTGCTCAAAAAAAGGTTGAAGAAAGTGCTTGAGCCGATGATGATCGAGGCAGAACGGCTATGAGCGGAGCACGTAAGCGCAGCGGCGCCGAAGAAAGCACGCAGGAACGGATTTTAAACGCCGCCGAACAACTTTTCGCCTATTCAGGCTTGGACGGCACATCAGTCCGCCAGATCGCCGACAAGGCTGATGTCCAAGTCGGACTCATCAACTATTATTTCGGCAGCAAGGAAGGTCTGTACAGGGCCGTTTTCACGACACGCGCGCCAGTGGTCGTAGAAGAACGACGCATCGGCCTTCGCATGGCTGCGCTGGAAAAAGATCCGCACCGCAGGCTCGAGTTGATTGTGAAAGCGATCATAGTGCCGATGCTGAACATGCGCTCGCGCGACGGCTCCAACCATTTCAGCCAGCTTCTGGCTCGCGAACCGCGCGATCCCCGCTCTGTTGAGCGGGGAATCATTGCCGAGATTTTCGATCCGATCGCTCTAGAGATCATCGAAAGCCTCAAAGAGATCTGGCCCGATCGATCGGATGCAGAAGTGCACTGGGCCTACCAAATGATCATTGGTGTCATGATGTACATAATGTCTGACCACGGCCGGATTTCGCGCCTTAGTGGAGGTGCGGCCGATCCCAAAAATGCTGATGAAACACTCCGAATTATCCTGCCGCTTGTGATGCAGGGAATTGAGGGAAAACCGACCGGCTAGACCCGCAGCTCATTGGCTGCCACGCAACTGGAGACCAGCTATGAAATTCGTAACTTACGACGCGGGCGAAGGCCCCGTCGTCGGAGCCATTGTCGTGTCCGGCATCCTGGACCTTGGCGCAGAGGCCGCCAGACAGGGTACTGAGGCACCGACCTCTATGCAGTCTCTGATCGAAGGTGGCCGAACGTCCCTCGACCAAGTTCAACAGCTTGTAGACGGCTACGACCCCGCCAATTGTCGGAATAGGGACAGCGTCCACTTGCTCGCTCCCCTGCCACGGCCAGTACGGTTTCGCGATTGCTGTCTTTTCTTGGAGCATCTCGAGAAATCGTTCGGCTTGATCAGCCAAAAGCTTGATCCTGAGTACAGGCAGCAAGTTGTCTATTACAACGGCGACAACGTTCATGTGTTCGGAGACAATGATGTCATAAATTGGCCCAGCAACTCGCACGAGATGGATTACGAACTCGAATGGGCGATAGTGATAGGCAAGGGGGGCGCCGACATTCCGCGCGAACGCGCACGGGATCACATCTTCGGATACACGATCCTGAACGATTGGTCGGCACGCGACGTTCAGATCCCGTTTATGAGATGTGGACTTGGGCCTGCTGCGGGGAAGGACTTTGCCAACAGCTTTGGCCCATGCATCGTCACCCCTGACGAGTTCGACAATCCCTACAATCTTGAAATGACCGCCCGCGTGAATGGCAAGCTTTGGTCTCAAGGCAATACTGCCTCGATGCATTGGAGCTTCGAGGATGCCATCGCGAAGTTGAGCGTTGACCGCCCCCTAGTGCCTGGCGAAATTCTGGGGTCCGGGACGGTGCTGGATGGTTGTGGCTTTGAGCTCGGACGCAGACTTCGTGACGGGGACCGGGTCGAACTTTCGGTCGAGGGTATCGGCACGCTCACCAATCTCGTCCGGATGTATTCCGCGCAAAACGACGATGCACACCATGAATCTTGACGTTGATCTAAGAGGGAAGACCGCGCTCGTAACCGGTGCATCCAGCGGGCTAGGTGTGCATTTCGCGGGTGTTCTGGCGAATGCCGGCGCAAAAATCATCCTGGCTGCGCGCAGTAGGGCCAAATTGGAAGCCGTGTCTTCCAGGATCATTTCCGCAGGAGGTGAGGCCGAAGCAATTCCCCTGGACGTGTCGAGCCCTGAAAGCGTCAACATGATCGCACCATATATGGAACACGTCGACATTGTGGTGAACAATGCCGGGATCGTCCGTGAGGCCACGCTGCTGGATATGTCCGAAGACGACTGGGACGCGGTTCTCGATACGAACGCGAAAGGAATTTTCCTGACGACCCAATTGGCGGCGCGCGCAATGAAGGCACATGGGCGTGGCGGATCGATTATCAACGTAGCCTCGATCTTGGCGCTGCGTCAGGCCGGCATGGTGACTTCTTATGCTGCCTCGAAAGCTGCAGCGATACAGCTCACCAAGACATCCGCACTCGAACTGGCGCGTTATGGCATACGCGTAAACGCGCTTGCCCCAGGATATTTCGACACCGAACTCAATGCAGACTTTTTTCAGAGCGAGAACGGGCGCGCCCTGATCAAACGCATTCCCCAGCGCCGGTTGGGCAGACCGGAGGATCTTGACGGTCCGCTGCTGCTGCTGGCATCGGACGCATCCGCCTACATGACCGGATCGGTGATCGAAGTCGACGGCGGTCATCTGGTAGGCTCGCTTTGATCGCCGTTCCCGACCGCGCGCTTGAAATCGGCGCGCGGGTAGAGAAATTCGTCCGCGAAGTCGTCATTCCTTACGAAAAGGATGACCGGCGCGACCACCACGGCGCGCCGCTGGACGAAATGGTCAACGAGATGCGCGAAAAGGCCCGCGCCGCCGGCGTGATGACGCCGCACATCCTCGACGACGGTTCTCACCTCACGCAGGTCGAGACGGCATATGTCCTGATCAAGTCCGGCCTGTCGCCGCTGGGCCCGCTGGCCTGCAACACGATGGCACCGGACGAAGGCAACATGTACCTACTGGGCCATGTCGGTTCGCCCGAACTGAAGGACCGATTCCTGAAGGACATGGTTTCGGGCCACGCCCGCAGCGCATTCTTCATGACCGAACCTGCCGAATGGGGCGGTGCGGGTTCCGACCCGTCGATGATGAAGTCGACTTGCCGCAAGGACGGCAATCACTGGGTCATCAACGGCAAGAAGACCTTCATCACCGGCGCAGACGGCGCCAAGGTCGGCATCGTCATGGCTGCGTCCGAGGAAGAGGATTCCAAGGGCGGCGCATGCATGTTCCTGGTCGACCTGCCCGATCCGGCGATCAAGATCGTGGACGTGCCGAACACCATCGACAACTCGATGCCCGGCAGCCATGCCACCATCGATATCGAAAACCTGCGCGTTCCCGCAGATCAGCTGCTGGGCCAGCCGGGCGAAGGGTTCAAGTACGCCCAGATCCGCCTCTCGCCTGCACGCCTGTCGCACTGCATGCGCTGGCTGGGCTGCTGCATCCGCGCGCAGGAAATCGCCACCGACTACGCCTGCCGCCGCGAGGCGTTCCGCAAGACGCTGATCGATCACGAGGGCGTGGGCTTCATGCTTGCGCAGAACAAGATCGACATCCAGCAGGCCGAACTGATGATCTACTGGTGTGCCAGCGTTCTGGACACCGGCGATCTGGGCACGACCGAAAGCTCCATGGCCAAGGTCGCCGTGTCTGAAGCGCTGATGCGCATTGCCGACAACTGCGTGCAGGTCATGGGCGGCACCGGCGTGACCGACAAGACCGTGGTCGAGCAGATCTTCCGCGAAGTGCGCGCCTTCCGTATCTACGACGGCCCGACCGAAGTCCACAAATGGTCGCTCGCCAAGAAGATCAAGCGCGCATGGCGCGATGCGCAGGCCCAAGATGGCTGAGACGATTGCAGAGGCCAACACCGGCACCACGCCGGTGCGCGAAGGTTACGAGGTCGATCTGGGCCGCCTGAGCACGTGGATGGAAGCCAATGTCGAAGGCTTTTCCGGGCCGCTGACGATCGAGCAGTTCAAGGGCGGCCAGTCGAACCCGACCTACAAGCTGACGACGCCGGACGCGAAATACGTCCTGCGCCGCAAGCCGCCGGGCGAACTGCTGAAAGGCGCGCACGCGGTGGAGCGTGAGGCCAAGGTCATGACCGGACTCGGCAAGGCGGGCTTCCCCGTGCCCAAGGTCTACGGCATCTGCACCGATGACGATGTCATCGGCACATGGTTCTTCGTGATGGACATGGTCGAAGGCCGCATCTTCTGGGACGCGACGTTCCCCGAGGTCACCCGCGAGGACCGTCCTGCCTATTTCGACGCCATGAACAAGGTCATGGCGGACCTCCACAAGGTCGATTACGAGGCTGTCGGCCTTGGCGACTATGGCAAGCCCGGAAACTACTTCGCGCGCCAGATCGGCCGCTGGTCCAAGCAGTACCTCGCCGACGAGGAAGCAGGCCGTAACGACGACATGGACCGCCTTGTCGCATGGCTGCCCGAGAACATTCCGGCCGGTGACGAGACCACCGTCGTCCACGGCGACATGCGCTGCGACAACATGATCTTCCACCCGACAGAACCGCGCGTTCTGGCGGTGCTGGACTGGGAACTGTCGACGCTGGGCCATCCGCTGGCGGACTTCGCCTATCACGCGATGATGTACCACATGCCGCCCGACATCGTGGCGGGGCTGGAAGGCGCGGACCTGAAGGCACTGAACATCCCGAGCGAGGACGAATACGTCGCCGCCTATTGCGAGCGCATGGGACGCGAGAGCATCCCCAACTGGGACTTCTACGTCGCCTTCCAGTTCTTCCGGCTGGCCGCGATCTTCCACGGCATCAAGGGCCGCGTAATCCGCGGCACGGCTGCCAATGCGCAGGCGAAGGAACGGGCCGAGGCCTTCCCCCGCCTCGCCCGATTGGCGGCAGAGGCGATGGATCGCTGCTCCTGATACGAAAAGAGCCGCCGGTCACCCCGGCGGCTCTTTCATTTTCAGCCTAGCGGCCTGATCAGCCGAGCTTGCGAACCGGGTCGCTGCCGTCCCAGTTCACCGAAGCTTCCTTGATCATCGCGAACAGTTCGGGGCCGCCGGCGCCAAGCTGAACGAATTCGACGATACCGCCTGCGCCGAAGCCAGGATCGGCGTAAATGACGTAACCATCTTCACCTACCTTGCCTTCGACCACGATCGTCGCGCCTGCCGCTTCCACGGCCTTGCGAGCGTCCTCGATGTCGTCGACCACCTGGCAGACGTGGTGCAGCCTGTCGTGCACCTTGTATTTGCCGGTGTAGTGGGCTGGCGCATCGTTTTCGGGACGCACCAGTTCCACCTGAATGTCGCCCCAATAGGCGATGGCGACGGTGAAGACCGCGTCGGTCGGCTGACCCAGACAGGTCATGTCGCCCAGCCGGATATTCTCCAGCATGTAGAACGGGCCGACGCCCATCGTCTCGGTCCAGTACTTGACCGCGGCGTCGAAATCCTCGGGCAGGTAGGCCTGCTGCATGATCGGACCGAGATCGGCGATCGAGTTTGCTGTCGGCATGGCAGCCTCCCTTAAGCGAACAGCTCTTCGGGGTTTTCGAGAAGCCCCTTGAACGTCTTGAGGAACTGCGCGCCCAGCGCACCGTCGATGGCGCGGTGGTCGACCGACAGGGTGAACGAAATCATCGTCGCGAACTCGATACCGCCGTCATCGGTTTCGACCGCGCGACGCTCTGCCCCGCCAACGGCGAGGATCGCGCCCTGCGGCGGATTGATGATGGCATCGAAATTCTCGATCCCGAACATGCCGAGGTTGGAAACGGTGAACGTGCCGCCGTCCATTTCCTCGAAGCCCAGCTTGCCCTCACCGGCCTTGCCGATCAGCTCCTTGGTCTTGGCCGCGATCTGGTCGATCCGCATGCGATCTGCCTGGCGCACGATCGGCGTGACGAGACCCTTGGGGCTGGCCACTGCAACCGCGATGTCGGCGTGCGGGAAGGAATGAATCTCCTCACCATGCAGTTGCACGTTGACGTCGGGATGCGCGGCAAGCGCCTTGGCGGCGGCCATGACGACGTAGTCATTGACCGATGCCTTGGTGCCCAACACGAGGTTCGCCGTCTTGCGCAGTTCCAGCATCTTGTCCGCCTTGACGCTGACGCGCAGGTAGAAATGCGGGATGTTCTGCTTGGCCGCGGTAAGCCGCTTGGCCACGACCTTGCGGATCTTGTCGAAGGGGATGACCTTCGCCTCGTTCGGCACGGCCTGGAACGGCGCACCGAAAGCTGCAGGTGCCGACGAACCGCTGTCTTCCGGAACCTTGGCGAGGACGTCCTTCTTCGAGATACGCCCACGCGCGCCCGTTCCCTTGATCGAGCCGAGTTCGATCCCGTGGATAGCCGCGATGCGGCGCGCCAGCGGCGATGCGAAAACGTCGGTTTCTTCAGGAAGAACAGCCGTGCCCTTGGGCGATGCCGTCGAAGGCCCGCGCAGAGCCTGCTGCACGTCCTGGAACGTGATGCGGCCGCCGCGGCCCGAACCCTCGATGTCCGAAATGTCGACGCCTTCGGCCTCGGCAAGTTTAAGCGCCTCGGGGCTGATCGGGCGATTGGTGTCGATCGTGATCGCCTTGGGCTTGTCTTCGTGCCCCTCGATCGCGGCTTCCTTGGGCTCGCCTTCCTTCTTCTTCTGCTTTCCCTCGGCAACGCCGCCCTGCGCGGGAACGAAGTCGTTCGCGAACTGCGCGATTTCCTCGTCACTGGCAGAGCCGTCGTCGAACACGGCCAGAAGCGCGCCGACCGGTTCGGGCTGGTCGCTGCTGGGCACGACGATCTTGCGAACGGTCGCGTCGTATTCGGCTTCGACCTCGTTGGTGATCTTGTCCGTTTCGATCAGGCAGATCAGGTCGCCCTTGGAAAAAGACTCGCCCTCGCCGAACTTCCATTCGGCGATGGTCCCTTCCGTCATCTCGATGCCCCATTTCGGCATCGTGAAAGCACGTATCTTAGACATTATCCGTGCCTCCTCAATTGTAGGCCAGCGCCTTGCGGACGGCGGCCTCGATCTTGTCGGGGTTCGGCAGGTAGGCGCTTTCCAGTTCGCGTGCGAACGGGATCGGGGTGTGCGGAGCAGTGACCATCTCGATCGGCGCCTTGAGGCTGGCGAAGGCCTTGTTCGCGACGATCGCGGCAAGGTCGGTCGCGAGGCTGCAACGCGGCGGAGCTTCGTCGACGATAACGAGACGGCCGGTAACCTCGACCGAATCGAGGATCGCTTCCTCGTCCAGCGGGCTGGTCGTGCGAAGGTCGATGACGTCCGCGCCGATGCCGTCTTCCGCCAGCTTGTCGGCAGCGCCCTCGGCCATGCCGACCATCATGCCGGTGGCAAGGATCGTCACATCCTGGCCCGCACGGGTAAGGCGCGCGTGGCCGAAGGGGATGGTGAAGTCCGGATCGTCGGGCACTTCGCCCTTCATGCCGTAGAGCGCCTTGTGCTCCATGAAGATGACCGGGTCATCGTCACGGATTGCCTGGCGCATCAGGCCCGCAACGTCCGCCGGAGTGGACGGCATGACGACCTTTAGCCCGGGCATACCGGTCAGGATGCCGTGCGGGCTCTGGCTGTGCTGGGCCGCGGCGTTGTAGCCTGCGCCATAGATGCAGCGGATGATCGCCGGACACTTTGTCTTGCCGCCGAACATGTAGCGGAACTTGGCGATCTGGTTCCAGATCTGGTCGAGGCTGACGCCGATGAAGTCGGCGAACATCAGTTCGGCGATCGGGCGCTTGCCCGACAGCGCAAGGCCGCCCGCCGCGCCGACGATGGCGCTTTCCGAAATCGGGGTGTCGATCACGCGATCGGGGCCGAATGCCTCGTAGAAGCCGCCACTGGTCGACCAGATGCCGCCGATGGCTTCGGGGCCGCCTGCGGTGCCCATGCCGCCAACGACGTCTTCGCCAAGGACGACGACGTTGGGGTCGCGTTTCATTTCTTCAAAGATGGTGTCACGAACGGCGTCGCGATACATTTTCCGTGCCATTGTTTCGCTCTCCGCTCAGTAATCGATGTAGACGTCGACGAGGACATCTTCTGCGGTGGGTCGTTCGGCACTTCGGGCCGATTCAACCGCCTTCTCGATCCGGCTGGCGACTTCTGCGTCGATCTTGTCGAGGTCCGCGCCTTCGAGCAGCTTTGCCTCGGTCACGGTCTCGCGGAACTTCTTGATGCAGTCACGCTCGGCGCGGATGCGGTCCAGCTCTCCCTTGGCGCGGTAACGCTGCGGATCGCCTTCGAAGTGGCCGTAGAAACGTTCGGTATCGAACTCGACCGCGGCAGGACCGTTGCCCGCGCGGACATATTCGAGCACTTCGCGCATGGTATCGTGAACTGCGCTGAAATCGGTGCCGTCGGCGCGCCAGACCTTCATGCCGAAGGCTTCGGCGCGGCTGGCGATGTCCTTGTCGGTGCCGACCGCATATTCAAAGCCGGTGTGTTCGGAATAGTGGTTGTTCTCGAACACGAAGATCGCCGGGGCATGGGTCACGACGGCCATGTTCATGGCCTCGAACGTGGTGCCCTGGTTACAGGCGCCGTCGCCAGAAAAGGCGATGGAAACCTTGAGGTTGCCGTTCTCGTCCTTGCCGTCGATCTTGGCGGCAATGGCCGCGCCAACCGCAATCGGCGCGCCTGCGCCGACGATGCCGTTGGCGCCCAGCATGCCCTTGTCGACATCGGCGATATGCATCGAGCCGCCCTTGCCCTTGCACAGGCCTTCGCGGCTGCCCCAGATTTCCTTCATCATGCCTTCGACATCGCAGCCCTTGGCAAGGCAGTGCCCGTGGCCGCGGTGGGTCGAGACGATCTTGTCATCGTCGGACAGGTGTTCGCACACTCCGACAGCGACGGCTTCCTGCCCCGCGTAGAGGTGGGTGAAGCCGGCAATTTCGCCCTTCGCGATCTCGTCGTGGAGGAAATCCTCGAAATCGCGGATGATCTTCATCCTGCGATAGGACTCCAGCAGGTCTTCACGGCTGAGTTGCATTTATCTCTCCCGAGTATGGATTCTTGTTAGAGGCCAAGCACCGTCTTGGCGATGATCGTGCGCTGGACTTCGTCGGTACCACCGAAGATCGTCCATGCACGGCTGTTGAGATAGCGCGCTGCGGCAACTTGCGCCTTTTCGCAGCGGAACGGAGCCGGCGCGTTCTCGCCATAGAGCGGGCGCGCGGTCGGCAACTGAAGCCCGGCCGGACCGAACAGGTCGACGGCCAGCAGATCCACATCTTGCCGCAGGTTCGATGCCAGCAGCTTGGTCAGCGAGGTCTGGGGACCCGGCTTCTGCCCCTTGGCAATGCGCGACAGGATCTTCAGTTCGATCACTTCGAGCGACTGGACGCCGAGACGCAGCCTCGCCATGCGGCGACGCCAGTCGAGATCATCGACCAGCTTGCCGCCACGGCCATCGGGCACGTCCTTCGACATTTCCTCGATCTGGTCGAGGTCGAACAGCAGCTTGGGCGCATGGCACGAACCACCGCGTTCGTTTTCCAGCAGGAACTTGGCGATCGTCCAGCCCTGCCCCTCTTCGCCGACAAGGTCGTCGGCAGGGACTTCGACGTCTTCCATGAAGACCTGGTTCACTTCATGATCGCCCGCCAGCGTCAGGATCGGGCGCACCGAGATGCCCGGCTGGTCCATGTCGACAAGGAAGAAACTGATGCCGGCCTGCTTCTTCACGGTCGCGTCGGTGCGGGCGAGCACGAACATCTTGTTCGCCCAGTGCGCGTGCGTGGTCCAGATTTTCGAACCGTTCAGGACGTACTTGTCACCCTGTTTGACCGCGCGGGTCTGCAGCGAGGCAAGGTCCGAACCGGCGTTGGGTTCGGAGAAGCCCTGACACCAGTAATCATCGCCCGCGAGGATGCGGGGCAGGTACTTGTCCTTCTGCTCCTGCGTGCCGAAATTGAAGATGACCGGCGCGACGAGTTTCAAGCCCAGAACGGTCAGGTTCGGCGCCCCTGCAAGCGCGCATTCCTTTTCGAAGATATAGCGCTGCACCGGGGTCCAGCCCGTGCCGCCGTCTTCCTTCGGCCACTGGTAACCCAGCCAGCCCTGTTCGTTGAGAACCGCGTTCCAGTCCTGCCCGATGTCGGGTTCGACGAACACCGTCGGCGAACTGGCCGCACCCTCGCGTATGCGATCGGTCAGGTTGTTCTTCAGAAAGTCGCGGACTTCCTCGCGGAAGCTTTCCTCTTCCGGGGTCAGCTCGATATCCATCTCAACGCTCCAAGATGGTCACCGCGGACACGCCGGGTGCACCATAGACATGACTGTAAGCGGTCTTGGGATCGCCCGGCACCTGCCGTGCGCCGCCCTGTCCGCGCAATTGAACAACGTTTTCGTAAACCTGGCGCAGGCCCGACGCGCCGATCGGTTCGCCGCAGGCAAGGCAGCCGCCATCGGTGTTGACCGGCAGCTTGCCGCCGATCTCGGTCAGGCCCTCGGCCAGCCACTTTTCCTGATCGCCATCGGCGCAAAACCCGTTTTCGGCCATGTGCATCAGTTCGGCGCCTGCCTCGGTGTCCTGAAGCTGGGCGACATCGATGTCTTCGGGGCCGACGCCTGCGATGGCAAAGGCATCGCGGCTGGCGATGTTGGTCGCACTGCCGCCGCGCTCGATATCGACCGACGGTGCGAAGACCTCGAAGCTGCCCGGGGGGCGGGTGCGCATCGTCGCGGCCTTCAGGCGGACCATCGGCACGCCCAGTTCGCGAGCCTTCTTTTCGCTACCGAGGATGAGCGCGACCCCCCCTTCGGCGGGCGAGCAGAACATGTATTTCGAATAAGGGTCCGAGACCATCGGAGCCTCGAGGATTTCCTCCAGCGGCACTGGCTGGCGGCGCCATGCATGGGGCGCTTTTTCGCCGTTGCGGAACGCCTTTTCGGACACGCGGCCCAGCGTTTCGCGGCTGATGCCGTTGAGGTGCATGTAACGCATGATCTTGTTCGCGAAGAACTGCGTCGTGACCATGTAGCCCGCATCACCATACCATTCAGGCAGGTTATATTCGGACGGCTTGGCGTCGAACGCGCCGCGCGGGTGCTTGTCGAAACCGACGGCAAGGCCGATGTCGCACTCACCCGACTTGATCGCCATCTGCGCCGAGAACAGCGCCGAACCGCCCGCCGCGCAGCCGTTGCGCACGTTGATGAACTGGACGCCGGTCAGCCCGAGCTGGTCGACCATCGTGTCGGGATTGCCCGCGGCATCCGACGCACCATAAGCGAACTGAACGTCATTCCATTCCAGCCCTGCGTCCGAAAGCGCCTGGCGCACCGCGAAGACGCCTTGGTCCACGCCGGTCATGCCTTCTGTCCGGCCGAAGGGATGGATCCCGATACCCAATACGAAAACGTCGCCCATTATGCAGCCTCCGCCGGGCGGAACGCCGGGATCATGACCGGATCGGTCGCATCGGGGTCAAGCGGGGTCGGCGTGAATTCAAGCGGCATGCCAATCTCGATATCGTCGAAGTCGACGTCGACCAGCCGCGCCTCGACGATGGTTTCGCCGGGCAGCTCGACATAGGCGACAGGGAACGGGGTGAACGCCTCGGGCCCGGCATAAGGCGGGCTTTTCGGGCGGAAACGCTGGATCGTGTAGCTCCACAGCGTACCACTGCGCGACAGGGGAACGGGTTCGAAACGATCGCTCTCAGGGCAGGGAAAAACGATACGGCCGCTATCGCGATCCTTCCCGCCGACAAGACGTGGCTGGGGCTCGCTCGTGAACAGGCCTTCGGCGATCGCTTTCATCTGTCTCCCCTCCGGCGTCGGCGTGGTTGCCGACTTGAGTCGCTTTGTGTCTCCACGGTTAAAGCGCAATCGGCGGACCTGCGCAGGCTCCTAAAAACGCTAGGCACTTGTCGCAGGTCGCATTCCCGTATGCGCGCACAAACACCCGCCGCCGAAGCGACGTAAGTCCGTATTTACGCGGAAGACAGGCGATCAGTTGAGCGAGATGTAACCGAGCTGCGCCGCCTTGAAGACGGTCTGACTGCGGTTGACCGCGTTCAACTTTGTCGAAGCGTTATGAATGTGGAAACGCACGGTGGCACGGCTGCGCGACATGATCATCGAAATTTCCATGTCGGTCTTGCCGATGGCCGCCCAGCGCAAGCACTCCACCTCGCGCTTCGACAGGCGGGAGCCCGGCGGCAGCGCCTGGATTGCGCCCATCACGCGCGAATAACTTTCGATGAACGCACGTGCATAGATGCCGAACTTGTCGCCATTGCGGGCGAAGTCCTCGCTCAGGTCGACCTTTTCCGGATCGTCGAAATCGAAACTGACCGCGCCGATCTGGCCAAACGCCATGTGCACCGGCACGACGATGGCCGCACGGGTCCGGGCGCGGGCCTCGAAATTCGAAAGATCGATCGATTCGAGGTACTTGTTCGGCGCGGGCAGGTGAAAGCCTTCCGCGTTCACCCAGAACGGTTCGTTCTCGAAACGGCACGCCGACGTGATCGGCGATTCGAGCGCGATGCGCGGGTTGCGCCACCACACGTCTTCCGTGTCGGGCCAGCCGAAAACGGAGGTTGCAAGGACATTGCCTTCCATGTCCACGGGGGTACGCTTGTCCGCGATGTCGTGCGCGGGGGCTACTTTCATGCCTTCTGCAGCGGCGATATCGGCCAGCGCCTTCGCGGCGCGCGGGATATCTTCCGGTTTGCGAATACGGACATCGTCCAGCTTGTCGATAATCAATTGGGCCATGGGTTCCTCTCGTGCCCGGACGATAACCTGCTGATTCTGTCAGGACAATGACGCAATCCCTAACACTTTGCAGAGCCTCCGCACGGTTCAATTCCTGCTAGGCACCGAACCGGAGAAGGAGTGACCCTTGAATTTCGAGCTCAACGAAGACGAAGAAATGCTCAAGGCGGTCGTCGAAAGGTTCGTTTCGGACCGTTACGACGTTGAACGCCGCCGTGGCTATCTGACCGAAACCGCAGGCTTCAGCGCCGAGAACTGGTCCTTGCTGGCCGAACTCGGTGTGATGTCCGTGCCTTTTTCCGAAGAAGCCGGCGGGCTTGGCCTCGATGCGACGGCGACTGCCGTGATCTTCGAGGCGCTGGGCCGCGGCATCGTGGTCGAACCGGTGCTCGAAAGCTGCGTCCTCCCCGGCCTTTATCTCGCCGCCGGCGCCGATGAAGCGGTGCAGGAAGAATGGCTCCCCGCCCTGCTCTCAGGCGAAAAGCGCATGGCCGTGGCCTCGCTTGAAAACGGGTCGCGCGACGGCAGCCTCTGGATCGAAACGACTGCCATGAAGGACGGCGACGATTTCGTCCTCAATGGTGAAAAGCAGTACGCGATCGCCGGTTCGCACGCCGACGCCTATCTGGTCAGTGCACGCGAAAGCGGCGATGCGACCGACAAGGATGGTTGGGCCTGGTATCTCGTCTCCGCCGATGCGGAAGGACTGACGGTCACCGACTGGCGCCTTTCGGATGGCACCTGGACGGCCTCTCTGACACTTTCGGGCGTGAAGGTTCCGGCCTCGGCGCGGCTCGCCGACAATTCCGACGGTTTTGCACGCGCCGACGCACTGGCAAACCTTGCTCGTTCGGCAGAAGCTCTTGGCATCATGGAGGCCATGTTCGCCGAAACGCTGGATTATTTGCGCACCCGTGAACAGTTCGGCACCTCGCTCGGCAAGTTCCAGGTCATCCAGCACCGCATGGCGGAGCAGTATGCCCACCTCGAACAGGCGCGCGCGCTGGTCGAACTCGCCATCGTCAGCGACGGTGAGGACGGCTTTACCCGCAACGTCGATGGGGCCCGCGCCTTCATTTCCGACGCCTCGCTGGAACTGGGGCACGAGATGATCCAGTTCCACGGCGGCATGGGCGTGACGGACGAGCTTTCGATCGGACAGGGGCACAAGCGCCTGCTGGTCCTTTCGCGCTGGCCCGAACCGCCGCAGAGCACGCTGGACCGCTACGCACTGGCATCCTGATCGCATCTGCGGCAGGACCGGCACATGAAAGCAGCATGGTATAGCGAGAACGGAGGGCCAGAAGTCCTCCAGTACGGCGAACTTCCCGATCCGGAAGTCGGCCCGAAAACAGTGCTCGTCCGCGTCGAGTGGATCTCGATCGAGGGCGGAGACCTGCTCAATCGCATCCACACGCCGCCTTCGTCGGACCACCACATCCCCGGCTATCAGGCCGCAGGCATTGTCGAAGCAGTCGGCGACGAAGTCACTCGGTTCAAAACCGGCGACCGCGTCGTCGCTTTCGACTGGAGCGGAAGCCATGCCGAGCTGTTCGCCGTTCCTGAACACTACGCCTATGCCGTGCCCGAAGGCATGGACATGCGGCAGGCGTCGACTGTTCCCATCGCTTTCGGCACCGCTCATGACGCCTTGTTTGAATATGGCGGACTGAAAGCAGGCGAATTCGTGCTGGTTCAAGGCGCAGCAGGCGGCGTCGGCCTATCGTCTGTGCAACTGGCTGCGCGCGCCGGGGCGCAAGTGATCGGCACGGCTTCGGGCGAAGCGCGCCTCGACCGCATCCGCCCGCTCGGCCTCGAACACGGTATCGACTACAAGAACGAGGATATCGCCGCACGCTGCCGCGAGATTACCGGCGGCAAGGGCGTCGACCTCGTGCTCGATCTCGCCGGCGGCAAGGGCAAGGATCTGCTGGTGAAGGCCTTGCGCCCGCATGGCCGCTATTCGGTGATCGGCGCAGCGGAAGGCACCCTGCCCAGCTTCGATTTCTTCGAACTGATCCGCAAGGCCATGCAGGTGACCGGCATTTCGTTCGGGCGCGACATGCACACGCCGCGCGTTCACAAGCTGCTGGAAGAGCTGTTCGCAGACGTTGCCAGCGGCGCGCTCGTCATGCCGATCGAACGGGAATTCCGCCTGTCCGAAGTGCGCGAGGCCCACGAATTCGTGGCGACCCAGCACCCCTTCGGACGCGTGGTGATGCGCCCGTGATCAGGCCAGCTCAGCGCTTGTCGGTATAGCCTGCGAGCCTGCCGGTAATCACGTAATCGAGAATGTCGACGATCTGCGCCGGGCTTTCCGCCACGGCCAGAGCGGCGGCGTCCACTTCCTTCAGCGGGTGGGTCAGGCTTTCGTCGTGGTTGACGATGATCGCCTTGCCCAGCGCCGCGGCGAAGCCTGCGTCGAATGCGGCGTTCCACTGCTTGTACTTGTCGCCAAAGCGCACGACGACGACATCGGCATCCTTGATCAGCGTTTGCGTACGGATCGCGTTCACTTGCGCGCCCTTGCGGTCATGCCAGAACTTGTTGTCCTCCGCCCCCGTGATCGCGACGCCGCAATCGTCGGATGCAGGGTGATCGGTAACCGGAGCGGAAAAGCGGATCGGCAAACCGCGATGCTTGGCCGCGTCCTCGATCTCGGTGCGCCAGTCGGTGTGGATTTCACCGGACAGATAGACGTTCCAGGTGCGTTCCATGGCTTATCGTTCCTTCGTGGCGCTGAAAGTCAGGTCGGGGTTCTTTTCCTGCTGATAGCCAACATCCCATGGCGACTTGGCAAGGAAGACCGGGTCTTCGTCGCGGTCCTTCGCCATGTTGGCGCGGTTGAAACCGGCGAACTCGTCGATCTTCTTCTCGTCACCCTTCACCCAGCGCGCGGTCGCGAAAGGCGCGGGCTCAAGGCTGGCATCGACCTTGTATTCCGCCGAAAGACGGCTGATCAGAACGTCGAGCTGAAGCTGTCCGACGACGCCGATCACCCACTGGCTGCCGATTTCGGGATAGAAGACCTGGATCACGCCTTCTTCGGAAAGATCATCCAGCGCCTTGCGCAGCTGTTTGGTCTTGGTCGGGTCGGCCAGCTTTACGCGGCGCAGGATTTCGGGCGCGAAGTTGGGCAGACCGGTAAAGCGGATGTCGTTCTTTTCCGACAGGCTGTCGCCGACGCGCAAAGTGCCGTGGTTGGGGATACCGATGATATCGCCGGGGTGCGCGGTGTCGGCGATCTCGCGGTCCTGCGCGAAGAACATGATCGGCGAATGGACCGCAATCGGCTTGCCAAGGCCCGACGGCGTCAGCTTCATGCCGCGCTTGAAGGTGCCCGACACCAGCCGCATGAAGGCGATACGGTCGCGGTGCTGCGGGTCCATGTTGGCCTGCACCTTGAAGATGAAGCCCGAGACCTCGTCCTTGGTCGGCTCGACCGGGCCAGCCTCGCTCGGCTGCGGGCGCGGCGGCGGGGCGTGGTTGGCGATGGCCTCGATCACGTCGGTCACGCCGAAATTCTTGAGCGCGGAACCGAAGAAAACCGGCGTCAGGTCGCCAGCGCGATAGGCGTCAACGTCGAATTCGGGATAGCCGATCTGGGCCAGTTCAACCTGTTCGGAAAACTCTTCGGGGATGGTCGCATCCTCGTCGACTTTGCCGAGAAATTCCTTCGACCCGCCCTCGGGCCGCGCAACTGCGCCGCTGGCCAGGTCCATGATGCCTTCGAAGCGCCCGCCCATGCCAACCGGCCAGGTCATCGGGCAGACGTCGAGGGCCAGCATGTCGGCCACTTCGTCCATCAGTTCGAAAGGCTCTCGCCCCTCGCGGTCGACCTTGTTGACGAAGGTGATGATCGGCACGCTGCGCAGGCGGCAAACCTCGAACAGCTTGCGGGTCTGCGGCTCGATACCCTTTGCCGCGTCGATCACCATGATCGCGGAATCGACCGCAGTCAGCGTTCGGTAGGTGTCTTCGGAAAAGTCTTCGTGGCCCGGCGTGTCGAGCAGGTTGAAGGTGATCCCTTCACGCTCGAACGTCATGACCGAGGACGTGACCGAGATACCGCGCTGCTGTTCGATCTTCATCCAGTCCGAACGCGCGCGCCGCGCCTGCCCGCGAGCCTTCACCTCGCCGGCAAGGTGGATTGCGCCGCCGGTCAGCAGCAGTTTTTCGGTAAGCGTCGTCTTACCGGCGTCAGGGTGCGAAATGATCGCGAATGTGCGGCGTTCGGCCATTTTGGTTGTGCTTTGCTTATTCCCGCTCGACCGAGAAACCGGCGAAGGCCTGCCTCACCGGCATAAGTTCGAGCGTGTTGATGTTGAGATGCGGCGGCAGCGTCGCCACCCACAGAACGGTTTCGGCGATGTCGTCGCCGGTCATCGGGTTCACACCTTCGTAAAAGGCATCGGCGGCTTCCTGGTTGCCGCCATTGCGTACGACAGTGAATTCGGTCTCGACCATGCCCGGCTCGATCGAAGTGACGCGAACGCCGGTCCCGTTGAGGTCGGAGCGCAGGCCGAGGCTGAACTGGCGCACGAAGGCCTTTGTCCCGCCATAGACGTTGCCGCCCTTGTACGGATAGTTCGCCGCGACGGACGAGATATTGATGATCGCGCCCTTGCGCTCCACCAGCATCGGCAGGAGCTTGCGCGTGATCGAGACGAGCGCGGTGACGTTCGTGTCGATCATCGTCTTCCAGTCGTCGAGATCAGCTTCCCACGCAGGCGCCATGCCAAGCGCAAGGCCGGCATTGTTCACCAAGCAATCGATCTGCGCGAAGTCGCCTTCAAGCGCGTCGAGCGCGGCGTCGCGACCCGCTTCGTCGCGAACGTCGAAGACACAAGGCATGAAATTATCGCCCAGCTCCTCGCGCAGCGCGTCAAGGCGGTCGGCCCTGCGGCCCGTGCCCACGACCTTCCAGCCCGCGCCGATGAATTCACGCACGCAGGACGCGCCAATGCCCGAAGTCGCTCCGGTGACGAGTGCGGTAGGCATGGGTCTATTCTCCTGTAACGGCGGGTCGGATCGTGATGCTTACCCGGAACGAGCGTTCACCACCCGGTTCCAGTTCCATGACGCCGGGTTTTTCGCGGAAATCGCCATCGAACCCCACGGGATCCGCGTGCCCTGCCCATGGTTCGAGGCAGATAAAGTCTGCGCCCGGTTTTTGCCAGATGCCCAGCATCGGGCAATCGGGAAAGGCCATCTGGACTGACGCGGGGCTTGCCCCCTCACCTTCGGGCGCCGCACCTTCGTAGCAAAGCCCACGGCTTTCCAGCCGGTCCCAGATCATCGCATCGGCGCGAAACAGGCCGGAGTGCAGCGCGATCCTGCGATCGACGACCGGCGTATCTTCGTAAAAGCAGAGCAGGCCATCGCTATCGAGGCGGCGGATCGGGCCGCCTTCGCGTTCGAAGAAACGCACCGAATGCTCGCGCTTGTCCCCGCCGCCGGGCAGCGGCCATGCGAAACCGGGGTGGAAGCCGATGCTGAACGGCATTGGCTTGTCGCCGGTGTTACGGACCGTCGCGGTCATGGCGAGCGTCGTGCCCTCTATCGCGTAATGCAGGTCGAGATCGAAGGCGAAAGGGAAAACAGAGCGAGTATCCTCGTTGTCGGAGAGGCGAAACAGCACCGCCTCGCCGTCATCCGAAATGCGTTCGAATTCGCGCTTGCGGGCGAAACCGTGCCGCGCAAGATCGTACTCCGCCCCGCCCAGCCGCAGCTTGCCGCCGGCCAGTTCACCCACGATGGGGAACAGGATCGGCGAGCGGCCCGTCCAGAATTCGGGATTACCATCGGTCATCCACTCGGCCCCGCCGGCATCGGTGATCGATACCAGTTCGGCGCCGAGCGGCGATATGCGTGCCGTCAGCTCGCCCGACCCGATGGCAACAGCATCGCTCATCCGCGCAACGTTGCGCCCTGCTTGGCCGCTGCTGCCGTCACCGCGTCGCTAACCGCCTTGAGGTCGGCGTCGGTGAACGTCGCTTCGACCGGCTGCATCGTGATTTCGATGGCCAGCGATTTCTGTCCATCGGGCACGCCCTGTCCGGTGAAGACGTCGAACAGTCGGGCATCGACAATGCGTTTCTTGTCCGCGGCCTTCACCACGCGGACCAGATCGCCCGCAGGAAGATCGGCAGGGACAAGAAACGCGAAGTCGCGCGAAACGGCCTGAAGCGAGGGCGGCGTATAGCTGGCCCGCGTAAAGGTGGCCGCGCCCTTCTTCGCCGGGATCGCTTCGAGGTCGATCTCGACCGCAACGACTGCGCCTTCAAGGTCGAACTGCTTGGCGACAGAGGGGTGCAACGTGCCGAAGCGCGCGAGCACGTTCTTGGGGCCAAGCCGGAGCGTGGCCGACTGGCCGGGGTGATACTGGCTACCCGCCTCGCCCATGACCATCAGGTTGCTGACCGGCGCACCGGCAGCTTCGAGCAGGGCCATCGCCTCGGCCTTGGCGTCGAAGGCGTCGAAGCCCTGCGCCTTGCCCGACTGCCACGAACGCGGTGTGCGCTCACCTGCCAGCACGACGCCGAGCGTCAGGCGCTCGTCACTCGCGCCGCCCTTGCCGCGCAGATAACGGCGGCCAACCTCGAACAGGCGGACCGAGGAAGCGCCGCGCGCCATGTTGCGCTGTGCCGCCATGAGCAGGCCGGGGATGAGCGAGGGGCGCATGGCCTTCATGTCCTCGCTGATCGGATTTGCCAGAACCCAGAGCGGTTCGTCGGCAAAGGCTTCCGCCTCCGCCATAGGCAGAAACGACCAGGTGATCGCCTCGTGCAGCCCGCGCGCGGCAGCGGCGCGGCGTGCACGGCGTTCGCGGGTCTGCATCGGAGTCGCGGTCGGCTTGGCGACGCCCTCTGCGCGCGGCAGCGCGACCGAGGGGACATCGTCCAGCCCGTGGATGCGGATCACTTCCTCGACAATGTCGGGCGCGCCATCGACGTCGGGACGCCAGCTCGGCACGGTGACGGCCCAGTGGTTCTCGATCTCTGCGATCTCGAAGCCCAGCGCGGACAGGATGCGGCGCTGTTCGTCGTCGTGCACGGCAACACCGCCAAGGCTCTCGGCCAGTGCCGGTTCGTAGCGCACGACCTTGCCGCCCGCAGGGGGCGCGCCGACGTGGACCGCTTCGCTCGCCTCGCCGCCGCAGATGTCGAGGATCAGGCCCGTCAGGATTTCGAGGCCGGTGCCGAGGAAGTCGGTGTCGACCCCGCGCTCGAACCGGCTGCGCGCATCGCTCGTCAGGTTGAGCGCGCGGCCCGTGTGGGCGATGCGTTCGGGATCGAAGTACGCAACTTCGAGCAGGACATCGCTGGTATCGTCACCGCAACCCGAATGCTCACCGCCCATGATGCCCGCGATGTCGTGGACGCCGTTGTCGTCGGCGATCACGGTCATGCTCTCGTCGAGCAGGTAGTGCTTTTCATTGAGCGCGGTGACGCCCTCACCCGCCTTCGCACGGCGCGCGACGACCGGGCCGGTCAGCTTGGCGATGTCATAGGCGTGGCTGGGACGGCCATACGTCAGCATCACGTAGTTCGTGATGTCGACCAGAGCCGAGATCGGTCGCTGGCCCGCGGACTTCAGGCGCGCCTGCATCCACGCAGGGCTCTGCCCGTTGGTCACGCCCTTGATGGTGCGGCCGAAGAACGCGGGGCAACCCTCGCGGTCGTCGCTGCCGATTTCGACCGGACAGGGGTAGCTGCCCGCATGGGCCGTATCTGCCACCGGCTTGAGAGTGCCAATGCCAGCCGCCGCCAGATCGCGAGCAATGCCATAGACGCCCATGCAGTCGGGGCGGTTCGGCGTGATCGAGAGGTCGAAGACCGGATCGTCGAGATCTGCGAACGTCGCGAACTCGGCACCGATCGGCGCGCCTGCGGGAAGCTCGATGATGCCGTCGTGATCGTCGCCAAGGTCAAGCTCGCGGCTCGAACACATCATGCCGTTCGATTCGACGCCGCGGATCGCGGCCTTGCGCATTTCCATGCCGTTCGACGGCACGACCGCACCCGGAGTGCCGAGCACGCCGACAAGGCCGGCACGCGCATTGGGCGCGCCGCAGACGACCTGCAGCGGGTTGCCGTCACCCAGATCTACCGACAGCACCTGCAGCTTGTCCGCATCGGGATGCTTTTCAGCCGTCAGCACCTTTGCCACGCGGAAACCCGCGAGCGCCTCTGCCGGGTTTTCGATGCCTTCGACTTCGAGGCCGATGGCATTCAGCTTGGCCGCGATTTCGGTGAGCGTCGCGTCGGTTTCAAGGTGATCCTTCAGCCAGGAGAGCGAGAACTTCATGCCGAAACTCCTACGCCGCCGGAAAGGGTGGGCACATCGAGCGCCGCGAAACCGTAATGCTTCATCCAGCGCAGGTCGCCGTCGAAGAAGGCGCGCAAGTCGTCCATGCCGTATTTCAGCATGGCGAGCCGGTCGACGCCGGTGCCGAAGGCAAAACCCTGCCATTCATCGGGGTCGAGCCCGCCGAATTCGATGACCTTGCGATTGACCATGCCGCTACCCAGCACTTCCATCCAGGCGTGGCCTTCATCATCGCCCGAACCGCCGACGACGCGGCGTCCCTTTTCCATCGAGTAGCCGACGTCGACTTCGACCGAAGGTTCTGTGAAGGGGAAATAGCTGGGGCGCAGGCGCAGGACGATGTCGTCACGCTCGAAAAAGGCTTTGAGGAAGGTTTCCAGCGTCCATTTCAGGTGACCGAGGTGTATGCCCTTGTCGATGACGAGGCCTTCGATCTGGTGGAACATCGGCGTGTGCGTCGCATCGCTGTCCGAACGGTACACGCGGCCCGGCGCGATGATGCGCAGCGGTGCGCCTTCCTTCAGCATAGAGCGGATCTGCACCGGCGAGGTATGCGTGCGCAGCAGCATCGACCGGCCCTGTTCGTCAGCGTCGGGGAAGTAGAACGTGTCGTGCATCGCGCGCGCCGGATGGCTTTCCGGCATGTTGAGCGCAGTGAAGTTGTGCCAGTCGTCCTCGATTTCAGGCCCCGTCGCGACGGCAAAGCCCATATCGGCGAAGATTTCGGCCAGTTCGTCCATGACCTGCGAAACGGGGTGGACCGAACCGGTTGCCGCGTCTGGCGCGGGGAGCGAAAGGTCCAGCGTTTCGGAAGCAAGCTTTGCCTCCAGCGCCGCGCCTTCGAGCGCGACCTTGCGCGCGGCGATCGCATCGGCGACTTCGGTGCGCAGCGCGTTGAAGCGTGCGCCCGCTTCTGATCGTTCTTCCGGGCTCATCCCGCCCAGCGTTTTCATCAGCGCGGAAATGCTGCCCTTCTTGCCCAGAAAGGCGACGCGGTGCTGGTCCAGGAGGTCCAGCGTGTCCGCCTCGGCGATTTTCGCCAGGGCCTCGGCAAGCAAAGAATCGGTATCGGCCATCGGTTCCGTCAACTTAGGGAATTTGCAGGTTCGGAGCGCTCTCTAGGCACTGCCGCGCATCACCGCAATGCCCCGCCTTGGGACGGTTTCGAACCGAGACGGCATTAGAACCGGCCTACTTATGACAATTGCCGTATGAAACTCGCCATCCCATTGCCAGTGGGCGCGGCTGGCGTTCATACCTGTGCTCGAAATTAACGACCAGCGATGCCCGATCGTTCAGAACGCGGGCGAAGAGTTGGTTAACAGGTCGCCGGTTTTTGGGTCGCAGATCCGGCGGACGCTCGGAACGTCGAAGCGCAGGTTGGGGGACCGGCAATTCGACACCCCGGGGGCACGAAGGCGCGGGGAAGTGGCAAGCTCCCCGCGCCTTTTTGATTCTCCAGTCCGAAAATCCCACCGCCACAAACGAAAAACGCCCCGAGCCATCGGCCCGGGGCGCTTTCGCGTGTCGGTGATCGGTCCGATCAGGCGGCGGTCGGCGCAGCCTTGCGGACACCTTCGTCGACGTGTGCTTCGAAGTCGGCGAAGTTGTCGACGAAAAGCTGCACCAGCTTCTGCGCGGTGCGGTCGTACTCTTCCTTGTCGCTCCAGGTCGCGCGCGGGTCGAGAATCTGGCTGTCGACGCCCGGCACTGCGACCGGAACCTCAAAGCCGAAGTTCTCGTCCTTGCGGAATTCGACATTGTTCAGCGAGCCGTCGAGCGCGGCGTTAAGCAGCGCGCGGGTCACCTTGATCGGCATGCGGCTGCCGGTGCCGTACTGGCCGCCGGTCCAGCCGGTGTTGACCAGCCAGCACTGCGCACCGCCCTGGGCGATGCGTTCCTTCAGCAGGTTGCCATAGACGCTGGGATGACGCGGCATGAAAGGCGCGCCGAAGCAGGTGCTGAACGTCGCCTGCGGCTCGGTCACGCCGATCTCGGTGCCGGCAACCTTCGCGGTATAGCCCGACAGGAAGTAGTACATCGCCTGATCGGGCGTAAGACGCGCGATCGGGGGCAGAACGCCGAAGGCATCGGCGGTCAGCATGATGACGTTCGACGGAACCGGACCGAGGTTCTTTTCCGAAGTGTTCGGAATGTACTCGATCGGATAGGCGCCGCGCGTATTCTCGGTCTTCGAAGTGTCGGTAAAGTCGATCTCGCGGGTCTGTTCGTCCATCGCCACGTTCTCAAGGATCGTGCCGAACATCTTCGTCGTCGCGTAGATTTCCGGCTCGCCCTCTGCCGAGAGGTCGATCATCTTGGCATAGCAGCCGCCTTCGAAGTTGAAGACCGCCGAATCCGACCAGCCATGTTCGTCATCGCCGATCAGCGTGCGGCTGGCATCGGCCGAAAGCGTGGTCTTGCCCGTGCCCGAAAGGCCGAAGAAGATCGCGGTCTTGCCGTCCGCGCCGACGTTGGCCGAGCAGTGCATGGGCATGACGCCCTGTTCGGGAAGCAGGTAGTTGAGAAGGCCAAAGACGCCCTTCTTCATCTCGCCCGAATATTCGGTGTTCGCGATCAGGATCAGCTTTTCGGTGAAGCTGACGGCGATCATCGTGTCGGACACGCTGCCGTGGCGTTCCGGATCAGCCTTGAAGCTGGGCAGGTTGATGATGGTGTATTCCGGCTCGAAATCCGCCAGCTCTTCCTCGGTCGGGCGGACCAGCAGGGTGCGGATGAACAGGTTGTGCCAGGCCAGCTGATTGATGACGCGCACGTTGACGCGATATTCGGGCTGAGAACCGCCGAACAGGTCTGCGACGTAGAGCTTTTCCTGACCTTTGAGCGCATCGAGCATATCGGCCTTGAGGTTCGCGAAGTGCTCCGCGCTCATCGGCTGGTTGATCTTGCCCCAGTTGATGGTGTCTTCGGTCTTCTCGTCGCGAACGACGAACTTGTCCTTGACGCTGCGGCCGGTGAAACGGCCGGTGTCGACGACCAGCGGACCATGCGCGGCAAGGCGGCCCTCACCGTTGGCCAGCGCGTGTTCGACAAGGGCGGCAGTGCCCAGGTTGGAATGAATTTTGGCCCCGGTTTCAATTCCCTGGGCTTCAAGCGGCGTATTGAGCGACACGTCTCTCTCCTGTCAGCGCCCCCGGCCCGTCCTCACGCGATCGGGGGCGAAGCGGCACCGGTCGGCACCGCGACAAATACGGGCTCGTCACGAATGGTCGAGCAATAGCCCCGGTGATTCTCCCTCTCTCCGGGTCAGTCCGGCCATGGAGACCGGACCCGCCACAAGCGCATAGTCGAGCGGATACGGGAGGTCAAACCAACTGAAAGTTACATCGGAAACCTTGAAAAATACCATTTTGTTTTCGAGATTTGCCGCAACTGCTTAGCAACTGGCGGGACCCGGCAATTGGCGAATCCGTTCATGATTGTCTAAGCGGTGAAATAACAGGGCCGCGAAGCGATCGCGGCACGCAACACGGGATGACGCATGGCGCAGGTAATCGCGCTGGTCGATGACGACCGGAACATACTCACGGGCCTGTCGATCGCTCTACAGGCCGAAGGGTTCGACACGCGCGTCTATTCCGACGGTTCCGCCGCGCTTGAGGCGTTGATCGAAAACCCGCCGGATCTGGCGGTTTGCGACATTAAGATGCCCCGGATGGACGGGCTGGAACTGCTGCGCCGCCTTCGGGAAAAAAGCGCGCTGCCCGTCATTTTCCTGACCAGCAAGACCGACGAGCAGGATGAGGCCATTGGCCTTGCCATGGGTGCTGACGACTACATCGCGAAGCCTTTCTCGCAGCGTCTCCTGATCGCCCGCATCCGCGCGCTGCTGCGCCGGGAAGAATTGGTTCGTGCTCGCCTGGCGGGCACGAGCAAGGAACCGCCGGCCGAAATCATCACGCGTGGCCGCCTGGCGATGGAACCGGAACGCCATAGCGTGACGTGGGACGGCAAGCCGGTGTCGCTCACCGTGACCGAGTTCCTGATTCTCGAAGCGCTGGCCCAGCGGCCGGGCGTGGTGAAGACGCGCAACCAGTTGATGGACGCGGCCTACCAGGACGATGTCTTCGTCGATGATCGCACGATCGACAGCCACATCAAGCGCCTGCGCCGCAAGTTCCGCGAGGCCGATCCCGAATTCTCCGGCATCTCGACGCTCTACGGGGCAGGCTACAGCTTTGCAGGAGACTGATCCGCCATCGGGGCCGACAGAGCCCGAGGCGATTGCGGAAAAGCCGCCGCTAGTCCCCGATCGCCTGTTCTGGACAAGGCGGTTCTCGCTCACCACCCGCATCCTTGCGGTTAATGTCCTGATCGTCGGGCTCGTGCTCGGCGGGCTGTTCATTCTCGACACTTATCGCAAGCAGCTGATCGCCGAACGCTTCAAACTCGCGCGATCGGAAGTCGAGATCATCGCCAACGCGCTGGCCGAAGCCCCGTCGAGCGAACATGCAGCCCTTCTTGCCCGCATCGGCGCCGAACAGCGCCTGCGCCTGCGCACCTTCGACGCGCTGGGCGAATTGCAGACCGACAGTTTCGTGGTCGGCGAACCGGCCTTCCGCTTCGTCGATCCGGCGGACGAGACCTGGGTGCAGGATTTCGCACGCTGGATGGACAAGGCGGTCGACTTCATCGTCGGCGCGCCGCCGGTTGCATCCTACGATCCGGCGATTGACGAGCGGCCTGCCGAAAAGTCCGAGTGGCCCGAGGTCTTCGTGTCCGAACAAGCGGGGCAAGGCGCGGTCATGCTGCGCTATGCGCCCGATCGCACGCCGGTCATCACCGCTGCTGCCCCTTACGGCGCGCAAGGCGAAACACTGCTGACGATGCGCAACGCGGTCGACGTCACGCAGTCGGTCCGCTCGGCGCGCCAGACGCTTCTGGTGCTGCTTGCCCTCGGCATCCTGTTCTCGATCCAGCTCTCTCTGTTCCTTGCGCGCACCATCGTCCAGCCGCTGCAATTGTTGTCCCGCGCAGCGGCCCGCGTGCGTCTTGGCCGTGACCGCGAAGTGGTCGTGCCCCGCCTGCCCGAACGCGGGGACGAGATCGGGATGCTGGCGCGCGCGCTGTCGGACATGACCGGCGCGCTTCGTGAACGCATCGACGCGGGCGAGGCCTTTGCCGCCGATGTCAGTCACGAACTCAAGAACCCCCTCGCCTCGCTGCGCAGCGCGCTCGACACGCTGGAAAACGTCGAGGATCCCGACCTTCGCAAGCAGCTGACCGAGATCGCGCAGCAGGACGTGCGCCGCATCGACCGTCTCATCACTGAGATTGCTGAGGCGACCCGCGTCGATGCCGAACTCTCGCGCACGACGTTCGAGCCGGTCGACCTGCTCTCGCTCGCCCGCAGCGTCATCGGCGGACGCACGATGGCCGCCCGCATCGGTGAGGAACGGGACCTGACCTTCGAGGTCGAGAGCGCGCCCATCGGGGCGACGATGATCTCGGGCGATGCCGCGCGGCTCGAGCGCGTGATCGAGAACCTCGTCGACAATGCCGCGGGCTTTTCGCCGCACGGCGGGCGCATTGCCATTGGCTTTGCCGACCTTGGCGACGAGATCGAGATGACCGTCACCGATGACGGTCCCGGCATTCCTGCTGAAGAACGCGACAAGGTTTTCGAACGCTTCCACTCGGTCCGCCCCGAGGCTGCCTTCGGCTCGCACAGCGGGCTCGGCCTTGCCATCGCGCGTTCCATCGTCGTCGCACATGACGGCACGCTGACGATCCGCGACCGCGCGGACGGCGAGTCGGGCGCTGTCATGGTCATCACCCTGCCCGCACTGGAAACCGCATCTTGAGCGACGTGACGCACCAAGCGACCTGCGTTGCCATCGATGGCCGCGCGATCCTGATCGAAGGCGAACCGGGGACCGGCAAGACGAGCCTCGCCCTCGCCCTGATCGACCGCGGGGCGACCCTCGTCGGCGACGATGGCGTCCTGCTCGAACAGCGTGATGGCCACCTCTGGGCCCTGCCCCATCCCATTACGCGCGGGCTGATCGAGGTTCGCAATGTCGGCATCGCGGCCATGCCCTGCGACGAGGCTCCGGTCGCGCTGCTGATCACGCTCGACGCTGCGGCCCCGCGGCACGTCGAAGGGCCGACCGCTATTCAGCGCGGGGGCATTGCCCTGCCCTCGCTCACGCTCTGGCCCGAAAGCCCGGTGCTGGCGATCCGTGCCGAAATGGCATTGTCGATGCACGGGCTGGCATTGCATGGCTGACGGCGGCGCAACAAACGGGCATAGCTTCGAACAGATCATGCTTTCCGACTCGCCCGATCGGCCCACCCGGGTCCTGCTCGTTACCGGCCTGCTCGGCGCAGGCAAGACAACCGCATTACGCGCGCTCGAAGATCTCGGGTGGGAGCCGGTGGACAACTTTCCCGTCCGCCTGATCTCCCGCCTCCTCCACACCGCCCCCGGTCCCGGCAGCGAGCATGGCTCCGACGATGAGGCCGCGCCGCTGGCCATCGGCTTCGATTCGCGCACCCGCGGGTTCGACCCGCACGCCGTCATGGCCGAGATCGAGGCCTTGGCCGAGGCGGAGGGCATCGCGTTCTCCACGCTCTACCTCGACTGCGGCGCCGAAGAGCTGGAACGCCGCTACAACGAAACCCGCCGCCGCCACCCGCTCGCAGGCGACCGCCCCGTCGCAGCGGGCATCGCGGCAGAGCGCGAGATGATGGAACCGCTGCGCCGCTGGGCCGACGTGGTGATTTCCACGACCGAGTTTTCGACCAATGACCTTGGCCGCACGATCCGCGAACTTTTCGCACCCACCGCGCCGCAGGAAATGACCGTCACGGTCTCCAGCTTCGGCTTTTCGCGCGGAATGGTGCCGACCGCCGACTTGGTCTTCGACATGCGCTTCCTCGACAATCCGCACTGGGACGAGGCACTGCGCCCACTAACTGGCCGGGACGAACCGGTGAAGGAACACATCCGCAAGGACACGGCCTGGGGCGAGGCGTTCGACCGGATCCGCGATCTCGTCCTGTTCCTGCTGCCCCGCTACGAAGCGCAGGGGAAGGCATATGTGAACATCGCCTTTGGTTGCACGGGCGGGAAACACCGCTCGGTCTTTTCGGCAGAAAGTCTAGCTGACGCGCTTCGCAAAGCAGGGCATTCCCCTACGGTGCTGCATCGCAACCTTGACTCGGCCCATACCGATCTGGTCGAAGGCGCGACCCGCTGATGACCTTGCACGATTCATTGCCGCCCATGGGCGATCAAGTGCAGGTTCATCTCGATTCGGGCAGCTTGGACAGGCTGCGTTAGGAACTTCATGATTGGCCTCATTCTCGTAACTCACGGCAATCTCGCGGAAGAATTCGTTCGCGCGATGGAACACGTGGTCGGTCCGCAGGATGATGTCGTGCCGGTGTGCATCGGCCCGAACGACGACATGGAGCAGCGCCGCAGCGAGATTCGCGACGCGATCGCCTCTGTCGATTCGGGCAAGGGCGTGATCGTGCTGACTGATCTTTTCGGCGGCACGCCGTCGAACCTGGCGATTTCGCTGCTGAACGCAGGGTCGGTCGAAGTCATCGCTGGCATCAACCTGCCGATGCTGATCCGCCTTGCCGGTGCGCGCACCGAACTCAGCGTGACGCAGGCCGTTGCCGCCGCGCGCGATGCGGGGCGCAACTACATCACCATCGCTTCCGAATTCCTGGGTCAGGACGCATGAGCGAGGCCGGACAGGCGCACCGCCGCCGCGTCACGATCTGCAACCAGCGCGGGCTTCATGCACGCGCCAGCGCCAAGTTCGTCGGCATGGTCGCGGAATTTCCCGCAGGCACCAGCGTCCGCGTCGTGCGCGAGGGGAACGAGGCTGCAGGCGGCTCGATCCTCGGCCTGATGATGCTGGGTGCGGCCAAGGGCGACGAGATCGAAATCATCACCGGCGGTCCCGCAGGGGCCGAGGCGCTGGAGAAGCTCTGCGCGCTGGTTGAGGACCGCTTCGGCGAAGAATAGGCAAACCGGGCCATGCGCCTCATCACCGGTCTCTCCAATCCCACGATCAAGTACCTGCGTTCGCTGCGCGACAAGAAGCACCGGCGGCGCGAAGGGCGTTTTCTCGCCGAGGGCTTGCGCCTGCTGACCGACGCGCGCGAAACCGGGCACTTGCCGGAGATGCTGGTCATGGCCGAAGGGCGCGATCCGCACCCGCTGCTGGACACTCTGATCGAAGCAGTCGAGGCCGCAAACGGCGACGTGATCGAGGTATCGGAAGCGGCACTTTCCAAGATCACCGGCAAGGACAATCCGCAGGCGGTCTGCGGCGTTTTTGCAGAGTTCGACACGGGGCTGGAGCGGATCGACCGTTCGTCGGCCCCGCTGATCCTCGTGGCGCAGGCGATGCGCGATCCGGGCAACCTCGGCACGATGCTGCGCACGGCCGACGCGGTCGGTGCGGGTGGGCTGATCCTTGTCGACGATTGCGCCGATCCGTTCAGCGTCGAGGCCGTGCGTGCCAGCATGGGCGCGGTCTTCACCGTCCCGCTGGCGCAGGCGCGATGGGACGAATTCCAGGGCTGGCTGCGCAGCGGCGAAGGCCAGCTCGTCGCTGCGTCCCTGCGCGAACCGCACGATTACCGCGAGGCGCCTTACGCGGCGCCGTGCTTCGTCATGGTCGGCAACGAATCGCGCGGGCTGCCCGAGGAATACGAGGTCGAATGCGACTTGCGCGTCACGATCCCGATGCTGGGCCGTGCAGACAGCCTCAACGCCTCGATCGCCGGTGCGGTTCTGGCTTACGAGGCGCTGGCCAAGCTGCGCTAAGCGTCAGTCGCCGGCGATGAAGGCGGTGATTTCCCAGCCGCGATCGGAGCGGTCTACGATCAGGCGATAGTCGACAAGGCTGCGAAGGCTGGCTTCGGCGACATATCCAATCGATGCGTCGGTCAGTGACCGAACCTCGACGAACCCGTCTGTCGGCACTGACTCGCGGCCGACCGGCATCACGAAGTCATGGCTGAGACTGCCCAGCTTTTCGGATTTCGCAGCCGCCTTGGCGCGCAAGGGCACGTGGTTTCCGATGACGTAATAGGTTTCGAACGGATCGTCGGTTTCGGGGGCGCGCTCGAAAGACCAAGGCATCGCGGCATGGTCGCGGCGGTCGCTGGCGCAGCCGAGATAGGCCAACTTGTCCAGCGCATCCCAAAGCGTGTCGTCGGCATCGAGGCGGCGGCGGAATTCGTCGATCCCTGCACCGCCCCCGAAATCGAGTTCGATGGCCGGATGCGACAGCGCGACCATCGCGTCGCTGTCACGGTTCTCGATGGCCGCATCAAGCGATCCGCGGAAGGATACGAAGCCCGGCAGGTCCGCACACTCGTCCATCGGCGCGTAGGGACCTTCGGCGAGCTTGCCGTTCGCCATCGCCACGGGAACGGGTTCGACCACCGCCAGTGCCGTTTCGGCCGTGCGGGATTCGGCGGTGCACGCGGCGATGAATATGGCCAGGGCAGCCGCCCCGGCGGCCCTGTAGTTCATGTGGCCTGCCTTCAGTCGTTCTTGCGGTCGTTCGCTACCGAAAGCATCGAAACCTCTGCCGGTTCCCCGGAAACGTCTTCCTTGCCGTACCGCGGCGCAGCCTCGACCAGCGGCACGTCCTCGATCTCGCGCTTGCCAATCTCGATATTTTTATCACGCAGCTTTCGCGCCGAAACCAAAACGCGGCTCTCAAGACTCCGCCCAAAATCGTTGAAGCTGTTCACCGCCCTACCGAGGTGGGTGCCAACTTTTCCGAGGTCCTCAAGCACCTTGGCGAGGCGGTCGTGGAGTTCGGCCCCGAGCTCTCCGATTTCTCGTGCATCCTTGGCCAGCCCATCCTGACGCCAAACCTGTGCAACGGTGCGCGCAATCGCGACGAGATTGGTCGGCGTTGCTAGCAGCACACGATTGTCGAAGGCGTAATCCCAAAGTTGCGGATCATGTTCGAGCGCGGCGGAAACGAAGTGCTCACCCGGCACAAACATCACGACATAGTCAGGCGCTTCTTCAAACTGGTTCTGATAGGACTTTGTCCCCAATGCCTGAACATGGGATCGCATTGACTTGGCATGAGCATCGAGCGCGGTCGACCTCGCCTCCTCGTTGTCCGCTTCGTAAGCGTCTTGATAGGCGTTGAGCGAAACCTTGGCGTCGATAACAAGGATTTTTCCGCCGGGAATTCGCACAATAGCATCCGGTCGTAGTCGGCCCTCATCAGTCGTCATCGACTGTTCGAGCATGAAGTCGGTGTGCTCAGAGAGACCGCAAGTCTCGAGCACATTTTTCAGCTGCTGCTCACCCCATCGTCCGCGTGCCTTAGGCGCATTGCGTAGTGAATTACCCAACCTTGCTGCCTCTGCGCGCACCTGTTCCTGCCCCAACCGCATTTGTTCGATCACACCCGACAGGCTGCCGAAATCCTTGACCCGCTTTTCCTCCAGCGCGGCGACCTGGTCTTCATAAGCCTTGAGCCGCGCGCCGACCGGATCGAGCAACGCCTTGATCTTCTCGGCATTGGTCTTCTCGCTTTCGGAAAACCGTTCATTCGCGCGTTCGAGGAAGCGGGCCTGCGCGCCTTCCAGCGCTTTCGTGCCCATCGCCTCGAACTGCTTGCCCAGTTCCTCGCGCGCTTCCTTCAGCATCGCCTCGCGCTCGATCAGGTTGGCGCGGTCCTTGTTGAGTTCGGCGACCTGTACGCGCAGGCCATCGAGCTGCAATCGCGCTTCACCAAGCTGCTCGTCCAGCGCCGCGGCCTTGTCCGCCCGCTCGCTCATCGTCGCGAGTTCGGCGATGGCGGTGCGGAACTTCTCGTCCAGCGCTTTCGCCTCTGCATCACGCTCGCCATGACGTTCCCGCCAGTCGGCTACGGGCCGCCCGCCGAGATACCAGCCGAGCCCCAGACCGACGACGAGAGCAACGATGACGAGAACGAGCGCAAGAATATCCATCAGGGGAACATACATCGAACATCGCGCAAGGCAAACAGCCGGTCCGCCCGCTTCGGAACTTCTCCCCCGCTTCGTCCGTCAGTCAGGGGAAAAGGAGAATTTCGATGTCCATCCAGAAGATGATTTCCGAACACCCCGCCGTGGGGTCCGACTACAACGAGAGCCTCGGCCTGGCGGTCAAGCATGCCATGTACTGCTCGGCCATCTGCAATTCCTGTGTCGATGCCTGTGCGGCGGAAGACATGGACATGAGCCGCTGCATGCGCCTGTGCAGCGATTGCAGCGATATCTGCACCGCGACCTATCGCGTTGCCAGCCGCCGGACGGACGAGAATCGCTCGGTCATCCGGGCCATGCTCGCGCTATGCGTGAAGGCCTGCGAGACCTGTGCCGAGGAATGCGAAAAGCACGACAACCCGCACTGCCGCCGCTGCGCCCAGATGTGCCGCGAATGCGCGCGCGACTGCAAGGCTGCGATGGAAGACCTGCACGACGAAGCAGTTGCTTGATTTTTGTCAGGCCTCAAGCGCCGGCGGGGCCGCCCGGCCCCTTGGCTATCCTCGCATAGGCTCGGGCGCGCATTCGCGCTTGCCAGAGTCGCTACGCGCCCGGAATTTCGCCAGACCTAGAGGATAGCGCTGGACCGGGGCGCCGAAGGCGACTCCCGCAAGGCCGAACGGCCGCCGCCGCTAATGCGGCGAAGCCAAGCGGGCCGGATGGCCCGCGCCCGGCGTCTGAGGGCGTCCGGCAAAGCCGGACCAAAAACTACGCCGCGCGGCGCAGCTTCTCCAGCTTCTTCATCGCCATGTTGCGCTTCAGGCGCGAGAGGTGGTCGATGAAGACGATGCCATTGAGGTGGTCCATCTCGTGCTGGATGCAGACGGCCATGAGGTCGTCCATGTCCTCTTCGTGAGTGTTCCCCTCAAGGTCCTGCCAGCGCACGCGGCAGGTCGCGGGGCGGTCCACTTCGGCGAAGATGTCCGGCACCGAGAGGCAGCCTTCGTTATAGGCCTTGGTCTCTTCCGACGGGTCGAGAATCTCGGGGTTGATGAAGACCCGCGGTTCCTTCTTCGTCGGCTGGTGCGTGTGTTCATGGCCGCCGTGGTTGCATACCTCGGGCTCCGCATCCGGATCGTCCGGCTGCAGGTCGATGACGAGCACGCGCAGCGGCACGCCGACCTGGATCGCGGCAAGACCGATGCCCGGGGCATCGTACATCGTCTCGAACATGTCCTCGACAAGCTGCTTCAGCTCGTCGTCGAACGTCTCAACCGGCTTCGAGACCTGCTTCAGCAGCGGGTCCGGCACTTCAATGATTTCACGGATAGCCATCGCGCCAAGATAGGCGGATGCGCGGGTTTATTCAACGCGAATGGTTGGATCAGGGTGATCGACGTGATCGCTCAGTGCACGCCAGCGTCAGGCGACCGGACGGCGCGCGCGCAAGGCCTGCGCCAGTGTGCCCTCATCCATGTAGTCCAGTTCGCCGCCAACGGGCAGGCCATGTGCAAGTTGGGTTACGCGAACGGGCCGTTGTTCCAGCCGTTCGGCGATGTAGTGCGCCGTCGTCTGCCCCTCCAGCGTGGCATTCATGGCGAGTACGACTTCGTCGATCCCGCCTTCCTCCACCCGTGCCAGCAGGCTGCCGATGGCAAGGTCTTCAGGCCCCACCCCGTCGAGCGCCGAAAGCCGTCCGCCCAGCACGTGATAGCGCCCGGTATAGAGCTTTGCCCTGTCGAGCGCCCAGAGATCGGCCACGTCCTCGACCACGCAGATCGAACGCTGGTCGCGGCGCGGATCGGCACAGACGTGGCATGGGTCCGACGTGTCGACGTTACCGCAGACATGACACTCGACAAGGCTCTCCTGCACCGCCGTCAACGAGGCGAGCAGATCGACCAGCGCGGTGTCGCGCCGCTTCACCAGCCAGAGTACGGCGCGGCGGGCAGAACGCGGCCCAAGCCCCGGCAGCCGCGCAAGCGACGATGCCAGTCTCTCGATCTCGTTCCCGCGCGGGTCTTGTGAAGCCATGTGTCGATAGATAGGGACTGCCGCGCAGGGCGGGAAGTCCGGCCAGAGGACATTCAACATGCGCGTCATTTTCATGGGCACTCCCGACTTCGCGGTTCCGACGCTGAGAGCGATCGTGGAAGCCGGTCACGAAGTCGTCGCCGCCTATTCCCAGCCGCCCCGCCGAGCCGGTCGCGGCAAGAAGCTGCAACCCTCGCCCGTCCACCTCGCCGCCGAGGAAATGGGCATCGAGGTTCGCACGCCCGCCTCGCTGAAAGCGCAGGAGGAAAAGGACGCCTTCGCCGCATTGAACGCAGATGTCGCCGTGGTCGCCGCTTACGGCCTGCTGCTGCCGGTCGCTGTGCTGGAGGCGCCGACCCACGGCTGCCTCAACGTCCACGGCTCCATCCTGCCGCGCTGGCGCGGAGCCGCGCCAGTGCAGCGAGCGATCCTTGCGGGCGATGCAACGACGGGCGTGACGATCATGCAGATGGAAAAGGGGCTCGATACCGGCCCCATGCTGCTGAAGCGCACGACGCGGATTGACGAGAAGACGGCTGGCGAGCTGACCGACGAGATCGCCGCCATGGGCGCAGAGGCCATGGTCGAAGTGCTTTCGCAGCTTCCCCACGTGCGCGCCGAGGCACAGCCGGTCGAAGGCGTCACTTACGCGCACAAGATCGACAAGGCCGAGGCGCGCATCGATTTCTCCAAGGGCGCGGAACACATCGAACGGCAGGTCCGCGCCTTCGCCCCGCGCCCAGGCGCATTCTTCGAGCTTGCGGGCGAACGCATCCGCGTGCTCGAGGCCGACGTGATCGGCCGCGAAGGCGCGACCGCAACCGTGCTCGACGACGAACTGACCATCGCTTGCGGTTATGGCGCGATCCGGCCCACGCGGGTCCAGCGTGCTGGCAAGCCCGCGATGGAGACCGAGGCCATGCTGCGTGGTTACCCGATCCCGGCAGGCACCGAGATCCGCTGAGCGCGCATGACCCGTTTCTCTTTCACCATCGAGTTCGACGGCGGGCCCTATATGGGGCTGCAGCGGCAGTCGCACGGGCCTTCGGTGCAGCAGAGCATCGAGGAAGCTGTCGCCGCGATCACCGGCGAGGATGCGCGCATCCATGCCGCGGGCCGCACCGACACCGGCGTCCACGCACTTGCCATGCGCGCCCATGTCGACGTGGAAAAGGACATCGATGCCTTTCGCCTGATGGAAGGCGTGAATGCCAAGCTTCGTCCCGAGCCGATCGCGGTCACACATTGCGAGGTCGTGCCCGACGATTGGCACGCACGCTTTTCGTGCATCGGGCGGTCCTACGTCTATCGCATCATCAACCGGCGCGCGCCGCTCACGCTCGACCGCGGCAAGGCGTGGCAGGTCGCCAAGCCTCTCGACCACGAGGCCATGCACGAAGGCGCGCAGCACCTGGTTGGCCGGCACGACTTCACGACGTTCCGCTCGGTCCATTGCCAGGCGCAGAGCCCGTTGAAGACGCTCGACCGGCTGGACGTGGAACGCGAAGGCGAGGAAATCCGCATCCACGCCGCCGCGCGCAGCTTTCTGCACCATCAGGTCCGTTCGATGGTCGGTTGTCTGGCACTGGTCGGACTCGGCCGCTGGACACCGGACAATGTGCGTAATGCGCTGGAGGCCAAGGACCGGCAGTCCCTTGGCCTAAACGCCCCGCCGGACGGGCTCTATTTCGTGAGCGCGATCTACCCTGAAAAGTAGGTCAGTCTTCCAGCGCGAAGCCTACCTTGATCACGACCTGGTGCTGGATGGTGCCGTCATCCTCAATATAGCCGCGCTGGCTGACGACTTCGTACCATTTCACGCCGCGAATTGTGGCTTGCGCGCGTTTCAGCGCCGCCTTGATCGCCGCGTCGCTGCCTTCGTGCGACGTGCCGACGATCTCGCTCAGCTTGAAGACATGGTCCATGATCGCATCCTCCTGTTTCCGCTTGGTAACAGGAGGATAGCGCAAATCGGCCCGTTGGTCAGGCCAGCAACCCATCAGGCCTTGGAAACGACGCTTTCAGGCAGGTCCTTGCCGAAGACGCGCTGGTAGTATTCTGCCACCAGCATACGCTCCGTCTCGTCGCACTTGTTGAGGAACGAGAGGCGGAAGGCAAAGCCCAGATCGCCCAAAATCTGCGTGTTCTGCGCCCAGCTGATCACGGTACGCGGGCTCATCACGGTGGAGATATCGCCGTTGATGAAACCCTGACGCGACAGGTCTGCCGTGCGGACCATCTTGGCAATCGTGTCCTCGTCCATCTCGGGGACCTTGGCCTTGACGATCTGCACCTCGGTCGCCTCGGGCAGGTAGTTCAGGCCGACGACGATGTTCCAGCGGTCCATCTGGCCCTGATTGATCGCCTGCGTGCCATGGTAAAGGCCGCTCGTATCGCCAAGACCGACGGTGTTGGCCGTCGCGAACAGGCGGAAATAGGGGTTCGGGCGGATGACGCGGTTCTGGTCCAGCAGGGTCAGCTTGCCCGCCGTTTCCAGAACGCGCTGGATCACGAACATGACGTCGGGGCGGCCCGCGTCGTATTCGTCGAAGACCAGCGCGGTCGGCGTCTGCAGTGCCCAAGGCAGCAGGCCTTCGCGGAATTCGGTGACCTGCAGCCCGTCACGCAGCACGATCGCATCACGGCCGACAAGGTCGATACGGCTGATGTGCGCGTCGAGGTTGATGCGCACGCAAGGCCAGTTGAGGCGCGCTGCAACCTGTTCGATGTGCGTCGACTTGCCCGTGCCGTGATAGCCCTGAACCATCACGCGGCGGTTGTGGGCAAAGCCTGCAAGGATCGCCAGCGTCGTGTCCGGATCGAAGACGTAGGATTCGTCGCGGTCGGGTACGCGTTCGTCGGCCTTGGAGAAGGCCGGGACCTTCATGTCGATATCGATACCGAACGTCTCGCGGACGTCGACTTCGATGTCGGGAGCGGCAAGGACGGTCTGGTGGCTGTTGGTCATGTCGTTCATCGCAAGGGGGCGGTAAACGCACCCGCGCCGCACTGCAACAGGCTAGAATGTCAGGTCGCGGGCGGATCGAACTTGGAAGGTAGGCCGAACAGACCTGCAAACCTGTCGGCCAGTGCCCTGTCGCCCTTCACGATAAGCCCTGTTTCCGCCTCGACCTCGTCCAGCGGCCGCTTGCCGTAGAAATAGGGAAGGATGGCATTCGGCGACGCGGCCTCGAACGTCAGATCGGTCTCGCGAGCATCGTGCGCGCGTTCGATTTTCAGCTCTCCACCCGCCAGTTTCGCGATGAAAGCATCTGTCGCGAAGCGGAAGGCGACGGTTATGTCCATGTCTTCGGCCCGGGCCGGATCAATCATCGTGCGCAAGGAAAGCATCGCCGAAACCGGCGTCAGCGGCAGGGTCGGATCATGATCGCGAGAGCGAACCGACCAGCGGCCCAGCGCCTGCATCACGAATTCCGCCTCGTACCCCCATTCGGTCAATTCATAGACCTGCACCGATGCAGGCGGCGGCAGCATCCGGCGCACCAGCACACCTGCGAGTTCCAGCTTTTCCAGCCGCTCGGTCAGGATCTTGGCGCTGATTCCCGGCAGGTTCGCACGGATCTGGGAGAACCGCAGCGCGCCCAGCATCAGTTCGCGCATGACGAGCAACGACCAACGCTCCCCGATGATTTCCATCGCGAAGGCTGCACCGCAGGCATCTTCATACCAGCGCCCGTGTTTCGCTCGGTTCGTCACGCCCAAATACCGATTGGTAACTTTTAGAATGTCCGTAGTTGCTTTTTGTAACTGACAAGCTCACGAATCGCAAGCATCGAAACATGCCGAGTCGCGCCAACTGCGACGCAGGAGAGAGTTTTCATGCCGCAAGTGCCAGACAGTAGCCTCGTCATCACAGCGTATGGCTGGGTCCCGAATTTCGCTCGCGGCATGGTCCGCGATCTGCGTCCGCGCTGGTTCTGCGAAGAAGTCGGCCTCGACTATTCGGTCCGCCTGATCAGCGCGATGAAGCGGCCCGATTGGTATTTTGAAGAGCAGCCCTTCGGACAGGTCCCCTATGTTCAGGACGGCGATGTCGGCCTGTTCGAAAGCGGCGCGATCCTGCTGCACCTTGCCGAAAAGCACGGCCACTTGCTGCCCGAGGATGGGCAGGCCCGCGCCGATGCGCTTGCATGGCTGTTTGCCGCATTCAACTCGGTCGAACCGATCGTCTTCCAGCTTTCGGCGGTGAACGGGTTTTCCGCCGGCGAGGAGTGGGCAAAGCTGCGCAAGCCTTCGCTGGACGAAACCGCGAACCAGCGTTTCGACCGGCTCGCCGCCGGAATGGAAGGGCGCGAGTGGTTGGCCGGCGAGGAGTTCTCGATCGCCGACATCGCGATGGCGACCACCCTGCGTGAGGCGGACAACAACGGCATGATTGCCACCCGCCCCGTGCTTGCCAGCTATCTCGAACGCGCGCTGGCCCGCCCTGCCTGGAAATCCGCGCTCGACGCACAATTCAACGATTTCGACGATAGCTTTGCGCCGCAGAAGGAAGGGGCCTGAGCCATGTATATTCAAGGGTTTCTGATCCCCGTCCCGGCAGAGAAAGAGAGCGACTACCTCGCCCTTGCCAAATCTTTCGACAGCATCTTCATGGACCACGGCGCGATCGAAGTCGTCGAGGCGTGGGAGGATGACGTTCCCGACGGCAAGGTCACCGACTTTCGCCGCGCCGTCGCGGCCCAACCGGGCGAGAAGGTCGTGTTCTCGTGGGTCATCTGGCCGGATAAGGAGACCGCCAAAGCTGCCGAAGATTCGATCATGGCAGCCGATACGCCTGACATGTCCGAGATGCCATTCGACGGAAAACGACTGGTGCATGGCGGCTTTCGCTCGATTCTCGAACTTGGCCGGTAACGAAGGAGAAGATTCATGACCAACATGGCCGGAGAGCCGATGTGGTACGAACTGATGACGCAGAACCTTTCGGCGACGCGCCCCTTCTACATGAATGTCGTCGGCTGGAAGATCGGGCGGTCGCCAGAACAGCCTGAGGGCGTTGGCGACTACGAGTTCATTCTGCGTCAGGATGGCGGGCTCACCGGCGGTGCGATCCAGTTGACGGACGAGATGCTGGCGGGCGGAGCCAGGCCGATGTGGACGGTCTATTTCACGGCAGCCGATGTCGATGCCGCGGTGGCACGCGTCAAGGACCTTGGCGGCAGCGTATTGATGGAACCGCACGACATTGGCTCTATCGGCCGCCTCGCCTTCGTCGCCGATCCGCAGGGCGTGCCCTTCTACCTGATGCGCGGCAATTCGCCGGAGAAGAGCCAGGTTTATGACACGGCATCGACCGCGTTCGGCCAATGCGGCTGGAACGAGCTGACGACGCCCGATCTTGATGCCTCACTTGCGTTTTACGGCGAGATGTTCGGCTTCGCAGTGAATGAGCGAATGGCAATGCCCGGCGATGCAGGCGACTACTGCTTCCTCGATCTCGGTGACTTGCGTCTTGGCGCGGCCATGACCGCATCGGAGGCATGGCCCGCCGGATGGAAGCCCTATTTCCGCGTGGCCGACATCGACGCCGCGAAGGCAGCAGTGGAGGCGAACGGAGGCAAAGTGCTGATGGGTCCCCACGAAGTTCCGAGTGACGAGATGATCCTTGTCGCCAGCGATCCCGAAGGTTCGACCTTCGGCCTTGTCGCACCGAAAAAGAGCTGACCTTCACAGTTTAGGAGACAGATCGGCAACACGGTGCCATCGTCCGCAATGGCGGCACAGAGTCGCCCCAGATCCCGCAAACGCGAAAACGCTGTTGCGAGGTGAAAAATACAATTGGGAAAGATCGACATCGCGGCGATCGAGGAGGCACGACAGGCATGATTTCGCTCTATGGGCACCCGTTCTCGTCCTACACATGGAAGGCCGAGATCGCCCTCCATTCGTGCGGGATCGAATATCGTCTGCGGCAGGTCGACCCCGGCCACCCCGACAACACCGCCTTCGTGGCCGAACACGGCGGACCTTTCGCCAAGTTTCCGGTGCTTGAGGAAGAAGACGGCACCATCGTCTTCGAGGCCAGCTCGATCATCGAGCATCTCGTCGCCACCCGTCCCGAGGCTGCACACCTGATCCCTGCTGATCGCGCGCTGGAAATCCGCAATCTCGACCGCGTCTTCGACAACTACGTCATGAACGTGATGAACGTCGCTGTGCTGGAACAGCTTCGCGCCCCCGATGCGCCCGATACCGCGCGGCAGGACGAAGTGCGCGCGCAGCTTCGCCGCGTCTATGCATGGCTGGAGCCGAAGGCCGACGCACTGGGCCGCGATCCGCTGACGATGGCCGACTGCGCCGCCGCGCCCGCGTTGTTCTACGCCGACTGGGTCGAGGAGATTGGCCCCGACTGCCCGAATTTGAAGGCGCTTCGCGAGCGGTTGAACGCCATGCCCGAAGTACACGCCTGCATCGATGCGGCCTATCCATTCAGGCCGCTCTTCCCGCTCGGCGCGCCCGATCGGGACTGAGTACAAAGGAAACCCCATGCACGAGTTGAAAGTTACGAGATTGGTCGCAGCGCCCGTCGACACGTGCTGGGATGTCCTCGCCAACCGGCAGGAAGAGTGGTGGTGCCCTGCCCCCTGGCGGATCGAGATGCTGGCGCAGGAACGCCGCCCGGGCGGGCGCAGCGCGATGGTCATGCGCGGCCCCGAGGGCGAGGAGATGCCGCAGGAAGGCGTGTTCCTCGACTGGGATGAGGGGCGCGGCTTTACCGTGACCGATGCGATCACGCTCGGCCCCGATGGCTTCGTTCCGGCCCAGCCATTCATGATCGGACGCTGGCAGATCGAGCGTGAGGGCGACGGCACCCGCTACACTGCCTACGCCCGCCATTGGAGCGAAGAGACGATGACCCAGCATAAGGAAATGGGATTCGATCAGGGGTGGCGCGCGGTTGCGGACCAGTTTGCCGCGCTCTGCGAAAGCTGAAGGGGGCGGCATGACGCACGAAGGGGGATGCGCTTGCGGAGAAGTTCGCTACAGACTGGAGCAGGCGCCCTTCGCGGTGCACTGCTGCCATTGCCGGTCCTGCCAGCGCGAGACGGGTTCAGCCTTTGCGCTCAACGCGTTGCTGGAGGCAGAGAACATCACCGTCATTGCTGGAAAGCCGGAGCGGGTCGAAACCCCGTCCGAGAGCGGCAAGGGCCAGTCGGTGTTCCGCTGCCCTTCGTGCCGTGTCGCGATGTGGAGCCACTATGGCGGCATGGGCGACAAGGCCGGTTTCGTGCGGATCGGGACGCTGGACGATCCCGACGCCTGTCCGCCCGACTTGCATATCTTTACGCGCAGCAAGCAGCCGTGGGTCGTGTTGTCAGGCGATGTGCCCGCGTTCGAGGTCTATTACAGCCAGAAGCAGTACGACGACCTTTTCGGCGTTGATCGCGCCGCCCGTTACCGGAAATTGCGCGGACTTTAGACTTCAGGCGAAGCGCCGCGCCTTGCGCAAGTGTTGATAGGCATCGACGACGCGCTGCAGCCGTTCCTCGTTCGACCGGTCCCCGCCGTTGCGGTCGGGATGATAGCGGCGCACCAGTTCGGAATAGCGCCGCCGCAGCGCGCGCCGGTCGGATTCGTAGCCCAGCCCCAGTTCGTCGAGCGCGCGGCGGTCGCCCGGCTCCAGCCCGCGCTGGCGCGCCTCGGCCTCCTGCTGCCACTGGCGCTCACGCTCGCCGCGAATGTTCTTCGCCCGCGCCGAGATTGCATCCAGCGGATCGTCGAAATCGGCCCAGCGCGGTCCGTCGTTGCCCATGCCCGAATAGACCTTGGCCGTGTGCCGCCAGCCGAAAACAGGTGACTGCGCATCAAGGATTTCCTCCGCGCTCATGCCTTCGAAAAAGTCGTATCCCGCATTGAAGGCGCGGACGTGTTCAAGGCAGAACCAGCGCCAATCGCCCGGTCCGTCGAAGCTGGACCCGCGCGAACCGGGCGCGCGAAATTCCCCCGCCTCCACGCAGCCGGGAGCCTCGCACTGCCGACCCTCGTGTTCGAACCTTCCGTGAAACCTGTCATGACGCATTCGCTGTCAGATGATGGCTTTGACCTTCAAATGGAACCCCTTTGCCCTATATCCGGCGCATGACCAGCACACCCGGACCCGTCGAAACCGAGATTCGCCAGCGGCTTGAAGCCGAATTCACGCCCAGCGAACTCGTCGTCAGCAACGACAGCGCCATGCACAGCGGCCATTCGGGCGACGACGGATCGGGCGAATCGCACTTCTCGGTCATCATCGTCGCGGATGCTTTTGCCGGCGTGTCGCGGCTCCAGCGGCAGCGCATGGTGAACGCGGCGCTGGGCGACCTGCCCGGACAGCGCGTCCATGCACTCGCGATCAAGGCCCGCGCGCCGGGAGAAGCCTAGACCCGGCGTATCGCGGCCAGTTTCAGGCCCGAAAACACCAGCGCCGTGACAAGGCTAGCAATTGTGGCCCCAATTACCCCGCCGAGCATGGCACCGGCGGCAATCGCAAGCATCAGGCATGCTGCGAATCCGATGTTGAGCGACGCGCAGGCCCCGACCGCACCGGCGCTATTCAGCACGGTCGACAGGTAGTCCCCGAAATAGCCCGCCATCACGGCTGCGAAGACGAGGATCGCAAGCCCCGTCTGCCAGGGAAAGTTGCTCTGCGGCACGAAATTGTGCCCCAGCCAGATGAACAGCAACAGCGCCGCCGAGGCTGCGACGCCCGTGGCAGGTATCGCCACGCCAAGCTGCCTCACCGCCTTCAGCCAGCCGCCACGATCCTTTCGGTGCAGGTCAATGAGGCGCGGCAGGGAGGGCGTGACGATGGCCGATTGCATTAGAGTCCGGATCATGTTCGCGAAGGTCCAGAAAAACACATAGATGCCCAGCGTCTCCTCCCCCACCGTGGCGGACAGGATGAACCGGTCGCCGTAGGTGATGAGGACAAGCGCGACATCGCTAGGCCAGATCCGCATCGCGCCGGGCACGGTGCGCCGAACCCAGCCAGTCGGAGGATCGGACTTCCAGCGATGCCACAACCCGAGGCGGCGCAGCACCCAGCCGAGCATCACGAAATTGGCGACATGGCCGACAAGCCAGCAGGCGAAGACGAAATCGAGCGTGCGCAGGCCGGCATCGAGCAGTCCACCGATCACCGCGACCGGCACCCATGCGGCCGTGCGCAACAGGACTCCCCAGTTGGCGACGACGTTCATCCTCAGCCCCGTCAGCGCGAGGTAGGCGTCCATCGCCAGAGTCTCTGCCAGCAGGATCGCGACGATAAGCAGCGGCGAGATGCCAGAACCGCCCCCGAGACCGCCCAAAGTCCAGACGCCCAGCAATCCGAGCACCGCTGCGCAAAGCGAAACCCGCAACGTCCACGCCATCCTGTCGCGCACAATGGCGATGCGGCTTGCCGGATCGTCGCTCACCACGTCGCGGCACATGTGGAAGTTGAACCCCATGCCCAGCACCGCCGGAACCAGCGCGGTGAGGCCCTTTACCAGCCCCAGTTGCCCGACCTCGACCAGCCCCAGCATCGCGGTCACGTAGACCGTCAGCGCAAAGCGCATGGCCAGCGTCACGATGCGGATCGCGGCGATCGTGCCGCCGGTCAGCCACATGACGGGCCTGCTTGATCGCGGAGAAACGACTGATTAGGCATGGCTTTCCGGCCTGACGTGTCCGGGGGCACGGGAAACGATAGCGAGGCCGCTTTGATCTACCTGAACGCGCGTTTCACCGGCCAGCCGATGACCGGCGTACAGCGCGCCGCCCACGAACTCGGCCGCCGCCTGATCGCGATGCGCAGCGACGTAGAGGCGCTCGCCCCCGAACCGCCACAAGCGGAATACGATCTTCCCGTCACCCTTGCCGCAGGGCTGCACGGACACTTGTGGGAACAGGTCACTTTGCCGCGCCGCGTCGGGCGGACCGACCTGCTGCTGGGGCTTGGCGGCACCGGGCCTGTCTCGCTCTCGCGCCAGATCGTGATGATCCACGATGTGAACTACCTGCTCGGTCCCGAAGGCTACTCGCGCAAGTTCCGCATCACCTATCGCACGATACAGACCCTGCTGGCGCGCCGCGCGACGATTTGCACCGTCTCGCATTGGTCGGCGCGGGAAATCGGGCGCGCATTCGGGATCGCCCCCGATGCGATCACCGTCATTCCCAATGCAGCCGATCACGTCCTGTCCATCGAACCCGACGCGGCGGCGCGGCAAACGCTCGGCATTGCAGAGCGCCCCTTTGTGCTGTGCGTCGGCAGCGCGAACCCCAACAAGAATTTCGCCACTGCGCTCGCCGCCTATGCCGCGCTGGACGATCCGCACTTCGATCTCGTGATCGTGGGCGGCGGCGATACGCGTATCTTTGCCGGCTCCCCCCTCGCCAGCCATCCGCGCGTCCACCGCTTGCCGCGCATTTCGGACGGAGCGCTGCGCACCCTGATTGAGCAGGCCGAGGCGTTCCTCATGCCCTCCCTGCTCGAAGGGTTCGGCATTCCCGCGATCGAGGCCATGATACTCGGCACGCCGGTCATCGCCGCCAATGCCGCGGCGCTGCCCGAAGTCTGCGGAGATGCGGCCATGCTTGTCGATCCGCTCGACGCGCGGGCCATGGGCGGCGCAATGGAGCAGGTCTGCGGCAACGCCGCCCTGCGCGCCAAACTGGCGACCAAAGGGCGAAAACGGGCCGCCAGTTTTGCGTGGGATACCTCCGCCCGAAAGCTTTCCGCCCTGATCGACAGGACGATCAGGCATCGAGGATAACTTCGCAGAACCGCCGGTCGAACACTTCCGGCGCGAAGTTGCGCGCATGGCCAACTGCCGCCGCCGGATCGAAATGCGGCAACCAGTCATCGAACCGCGTCAGCCCCGCCTCCAGCGAATTGGCGCTCTGCTCTGCAAAAAACATCCCGCTGACCTCGCGCGCGACGGTGTCGAGCGCCCCGCCCTTCCCCAGCGCCAGCACCGGTCTGCCAGAGGCCATCGCCTCCACCGGCACGATCCCGAAATCCTCCTCCGCCGTGAAGACCAGCGCCTTTGCCTCGGCATAGGCGCGGCAGAGCGCGGGGAAATCCATGCGCCGGACCAGCGTGATGTTCGGTCCGGCCCGCCGCTCCATCTCTTCAAACAGGTCGCCATCGCCCACCATCATCAGCGGGCGGCCAGTGCGGTTGAACGCCTCCACCGCGATGTCGGGCCGCTTGTAGCGCGTCATCTGCGACACCCACAGATAACGGTCGCTCACCTCGCTCACCGGCGCGAAGTCCTCCACCGCGACGGGCGGGTGGACCAGCTGCGATGACCGCCGCCAGTACTTCTCGATCCGTTTTTGCACAAAGCGCGAATTGGCCATGAAGCGATCGACCCGCGCCGCGCTTGTCACGTCCCAGCGGCGCAAGGTCGGGAACGTCGCCGACATGGCCAGCCGCGACAGCCGCCCCGCCGATGCGCGGTAATCGGGGTAGTGGTCCCACAAATAGCGCATCGGCGAATGGGTGTAGCAGGCGTGAAGCGCATCGGGCGCGGGGATCACGCCCTTGGTCGGCCCGGTCTCGTTCGAGATGACGAGATCGTATCCGCGCAGGTCCAGCTCCTCCAGCGCAGCAGGCATCAGCGGCAGGTATTTCTGATAATGCTTCGCCGCGCCCGGCAGGCGGTTGATGAACGTAGTTCGCACGCGGTGCATCCGGATCCTGGCGCTGATCTTCTCGGGCACATAGACGTGGGTATAGATGTCGGCGTCGGGGAACAGGTCCAGCATCCGTTCCAGCACTCGTTCGCCCCCGCGCATCTGCACCAGCCAGTGATAGATGATCGCGACGCGCCCAAAGCGCCGCGCGGCCGCATTTCGCAGCCCATCCAGTTCCGTACCCGTCACGCGCGACCCCTCTTGCGTCCGGAAAGTGCCCCCAAACCCCTGCGCATCAAAGGTTTTCGGTGTCCGGCAAGGGTTAGGCAGCTTTCCATTTTCCTACAAGGCCACTTGTGCATATTGGAAAGGCTCCAACAGAACGGAGCATGAACATGGATCGATTCGAATCCTTCCAGGACAGCGCTTTTTCGCCCTCGCGCTCTCCCTTCACCATCGTCCCCGACGACGTTGCCGGATTGCCCAGCGTTCCCAAGGGGATTTACGTCGGGATCGGCGGAGACGTGACGCTGCGCGGCATCGACGGGACCGAGGACGTGACTTACCGGAACCTGCCCGATGCGAGCTATATCGCGGTGCGCGCCAGCCACGTGCGCGCCACCGGCACCACCGCGGCCAACCTGATCGCGGAGGCCTGAGCCATGCACCATAGTGGATCGATCGGCGGGGTCAGTCGCTCCGCCCTTGCCGCGCTTGGCGTGCCGATGGGCCTTGCCAGCACACCCGCGACCGCGCCGCAGGGCTGGCGCGACCATTGGCAGGTCGCCGCGTGGGAGCCACAGCTCTCGCTGACCCACCACGGCGCGGGCGTCACCGCGACGCTCGACCGCACGCCGGCCGAGATCTTCGACCTGTTTTCGGCCGCGCGTTCGGCGCCTGCGAACACCTACCACGTCTCGCCCAACGGCAGCGACAGCAATGCTGGCAGCGAAGTGGCGCCCTTCCGCTCGATCTGGAAAGCCGTTTCTGCCGCGAACGCCAGCGGGCAGCCGGCCAAGATCGTCGTGAAGGCTGGCGACTATGGCAAGCCCTACAACCCATCGCAATTCCTCAACTTGCGCCCCACGGTCGACATCGCCTTCGTCGCGACCGGAGGCCGTGTTGTCGTGGGCACATGGGACGAATTCGGATCGCCCGCAAAAGACGGTACCTATACCAACTGCTACAGCTACAGCCTCGGCAACGTCGATCGCGTGATCGACCGCGCGCGGCTCGATGCAGACGGGTTTCACCCCGACCTGATGCGGGTCGCCGATGCCGCGACCTGCAACCGCATTGCGGGTAGCTGGACGCTGGAAGCAGGCAAGATCTACATCAACCGCGCCGACGGCAAGGCGGTGACCGACGCCAACACGGGCGTCCTGCGCGCTGCTGGCGGGACATGGCGTTTCGATGCGCCGGTCAGCATCTATGTCGGCGCGGAGGACACGATCTCGGGCTTCGATACGATCGGCGGCAGCGGGGGCGCTGGGTTCCATTACCAGCCAACCACCAAGCCTGCCGCGATGAAGGCTGTCGTCGTAGAGCGGTCCACCTTCGGCTATTGCGGCGGTAGTATGTATCAGAGCAACGGGACGCTGATCGCGAACCTCCACGGCCTTGCGCTGTTCAGCGACTGCGATGCCAGCAACAACGTGAAAGACGGCTTTTCCGCCGGAAACGACGGCAATTTCGGCGCGCAGTGCCACATGGTCACCGTCAATTCGCGCGCGATCCTGTGCGGGCGCGGTTCGGCACTTAGCTGCAACAGCCTCACCGCGCATGATGATGCGGTGATCGCAGACTTCGCGGGAGAATTCGGGCGCACGAACGGCGGCAGCGTTCGGACCATCGGCGACACGCGTTGCTGGCTGTCCGGCACCAGCATCGCCAACGACCGGGGCGACCGGGTATCGGGCGGGACGACGCCCCCAGCCGCGATCATGGCGGGCGACAATGCGCAAATCTGGGCTGATCGCACAGTCGTTTCGATGCCGCCCGCGACGGCTGCGGTCTTTGCCGATGCGCAAGCCGCAGTCCGCCTACGCGCGATGCCTCCAATGCGGAGCATTCCGCAAGGCAACGGACCTATTGAAGAGTGGTGATAGATCGGGGCCGGATCATTCGCGATCTGGCCCCACTCATCCGGTGATGCTAACCCATTGTTCATGGGGTCCTATTCGGGGGAAATGTCCGCGTCGGGCGGCACTTGGCATGATGCGCGGATGCCGGTTCACGGCGCGGCGCTTTTCGGACTTCTTGCGGGCACAAGCTATCTGACAAGGGATGCCTTCGCGACAATCTGGCGGTGGCTTTTCGATCTTGCCGGGATGCCGTTTGCGTGGTTCGCCTTCGACATTCTCGGCTTTGCAGCATTGGGCGCATTCGCGTGGAGCTTTGCGGTAAAACGCAAATCACCGTTCGCGCTTTACGCCCTCGCCCTTCTGCCAATGTCGGTGATCGTCGCGGCGCTCACGGTCGATAGCAATCCGGCTTTTCTGGGTGCGGCGGTAAAGATGATCGTCCCGCTCTATGCCGGATGGTGCCTTGCGGGGCTGGACCTTCCCGCCCGGCCCCGTGCCCGGCGATTTTTCATTGCCATTTGTCTTGCGACCATTGCCGGGATCGCGCTCGACGCTGTGACGGACTTCCCATGGACCGGACTTGCCGTCGACCAGTTCGGCGTCAGCAAGACGGTCGACAAGGTCTGGTCGATCGATAGCGTCACTCGCGTCGGTGGCTTTGCGGGCGAATCCACGGCGGCAGCCGCAATAGCGCTGTTCGCGTGGCTGATGGTCCACCGCAAATTGGCCCCCGTTTCAGCCGTCTCGCTCGGACTTCTGGTCGCCGCCGCCTGCTTCGTGGCGACAAGCCGGACCGCACTGGGTATTGCGGTACTGGCGACCGGATGGATCGCGGCAGAGGCATGGCTGATGGCGGGCCTGCGTTCGACAGCTGCGCACCGTTCGCTGGCGATGGGCTCGTTCGTGCTGGTGTTGGTCCCGCTCGCGCTGGTGGCATCTGCCTCTGCGCTCTCGTTTGCGGAAATTTCGTCCTCTCTCACCAGTTTTGAACAGCGGATTGAGGCGAGCTGGCAATATCCCTTTGCGCTTCTCGCAGACCGATCGCCGGTTTCATTGGCTACGGGGTGCGGGCTTGGCTGCCTGAACTTTCCGGCACGCTATTCGGATTGGGCCAACCTGCTTCAGCCGGTCGACAATTTCTACATTCTCAACTTCGCGATGTTCGGGATTTTCTTTGTGCCGGTGCTCGCCGGTCTGGTCCTGACCGCTGTGAAAGAGGGCGATCGCACGAAGCTACTGCTGATCGCGGCGGTCAATCTCTACACCTTCTTCCTGGAGGGGTTTTCGCCCAGCTTCACGCTCTTCACCATCGGCTACGCGACAAGCGGGATGCACCTGCTGCGCATTGGCAGAAGCGTTTCAGGTCAGCGGGCGCAGCGTCGTTTCGGAGACTTCAAGCCTGCCGCGTGAGGCATGAGTGAGCATACGGACGTGCAGAAATGTGCAGCCGGTCGGCACCTCGATGTCGCGCCAGCGCCAATGTCCTTCTTGAAACAAAGGTCCGTTGTTCGCCGCAACATTTCCAAGCACACACCGCGCATCCAGCGAAACCGCCCCCGCAGAGCCGACCCGCCAGGAAAGGCGATAGGAACCGGCGTTAACCGGCGCGAAGATACCGGCAACGTGCACCGGCGCGTTGTCGGCCAGCTCTATCGTCAGGGTGCCGTCCGCCCCGTCCGAAAGCCACGCATTCGCGCCCTGCGCCTTGCGCCATGCAAACGGACTGCCCTGCGATCTCGGCTTGGCGGCAGCCGACGGATTTGCCCGCCAAAGTCCGCTCTCGGCAAAATCACCGCCTCCGCCCAAGGCGATTTGCATGGCCAGTGCTCCTGCAGGATCACGATCCAAGAGGTGTTCGATCGCAGGCAGTCCATCGGGCGTGAATCCTGATGCCGCAGCGCTTTTCATCATTGGGAGCATCACGCCGAGTGAAATCCGATCAGCACGTGCAATAATCATCGGCACCGATGCGGCCCACCACGGGTTACGGGCAAGCCGCTGATTGATCTGGCGTACCGCGCGTTCGTCCTGCGCGATCGACAGCAGAATCATCGGTGAAAATCGTGATTGGGGGTGCGCCCGAAACAGGGCTTCGACGCGATCGACAGCCTCATCAGTGCGGCCTGCCTGCAACGCCGCTTTGCACGCCGCAGCCTGCAGAAGAGGATCGCGCCATCCCAAGTGTCCCGCTGCGACAACCACCGGCGGAGATACCACGCCATCGTTGTGCACCGCCTGCGCCAAGATTGCCAAGCTGAGGTTAACTTGCCGAAGCGGGACGGCCGTCACCAACCGGCGGGCCATGCCTTGGGCGCTATGCGTTTCAATCGCCGCACGAACACCGGCCTGCGATCCATTCGCGGCAAGCCAGCCATCCTGAACAACCGGCATCCCACTCCGGTCTGCAGCGGCCGCTACTGTCAGCCCGGCAAGACCGGCAAATGCAAGGGCGGCGAGCACGCGAGAGCCGGCCCGCCCTGCACCCTCAACCCCCATAGCGATAGTATGCTTGCCCGTCCCCATATTGCCGCCCCAGCCCAAGCCGACGCGCCTCCGCAAAGTCGAACTTCGCCATCACTCCCCCTACGATCCGGGCGCTGCCCGCTGCCAGTCGGGACAGCGCATTGCGCGCAGCTTCGACATCGGTACGCCCCGCTTCGACTACGAAGAGCGTAGCCACGTCCTTGCCGCTGGCCAGCACAGGAACATCTGCAAGGCCAAGAACGGGCGGCCCATCGAGAACGATGATGTCGAAGTCGCGTTCGAACTTGCCCATCAGCTGGGCAAATTCGGGCGAACCGAGCAGGTCGGTCGGCACGGCAGGTACCGCCCCGCTGGGCAGCACGCTCAGATTGGCCACCGGCCCAGCCACGATCGCCGATGCCGCATCACCCGAAGCCAGCACACCCGAGAGGCCAGGCTCTGCCGCCAAACCCAGCATGTCGTGCAAGGCAGGGCGGCGCAGGTCGCAATCAACAATCAGAGTCCGCCGACCGCCTTCGGCAAAGGCCCTTGCGATACCGTAAGCGGTGGACGATTTGCCCTCACCCGGTTCTGCCGAAGTGACCAGAAGCCGCTGCGAACCACCGGACGGCAGCGCGAATTGCAGCGCGGTGCGAAGCGAGACGAGCGCTTCGTGCAGCGGCTCACCCGGCTGATCGAGCGCGTGGTCCATCCCCCCGCGACCGACCTTTGGCGTAATGCCAAGCAGGCGCAGGCCGAGCCGGTCTTCGATCTCTCCGGGCGTTCTAACCGCATTGTGACCCTGTTCGCGTAGCGCCACGGCCACGCCAGCGATTAGAAGGCCGGTAACCGCCGCCAAGGCAAGATTGAGGAGAAGGCGCGGCGATGACGGCTTCACCGGCGGGGATGCGCGGTCGATCTGCTGCACGTTGTTCGCCGTGATATTGGCTTCCGCGCTTGTCTGGCGGAACCGGGCCAGCAACCCGTCATAGAGCTGCCGGCTGGTATCGACTTCTCGCATCAAGGTGTTGAACTGAACGGCATCATCTCGCTCCCGCTGGGTCGCGCCTTTCAGCATGTCGACCCGGCCCTGAAGCTCCTGCTCACGCGATGCGGCCATGCGATAGGAATCGCGGATGGACGTGCGGATCCCTTCTGCCAGCGTAGCGATCTGCGCATCGTATTCGCGAACGCGCTGCCGCAGGGGGGCGACGGCCGGATGCCCTGCCTGTTTGTCGGCCAGTTCCGCCTCCAGCGTCGCCTGGACTTGCGCGCGACTGGCGACCAGATCCTGCATCGCGCGGTTCTCGATCGCCTCTGCAATCGCGCCCGCGTCGGCATTGGCGACAAGCTGCCACTTGCTCTGCGCCGCGATCCGCTCGTTCCGGGCCTCGCCGAGGGCGGCATTATAGCTGGTGAGGTCGAAGTCGGTCAGCGACGTTTCGTCACCGCCGCCAACGGTGCGCACCAGCCCGACTGCGCGGGCATAGTCGTTTGCCTCACGCTCCGCACTTTCCAGCCGGTCCCGCGCCTCTGCCAACTGCCGGCCAAGGAAGTCCCGTGCATAGACAGTCGCCTCCAACCGCCGGTCCACGTTGTAGCGTGCGTAGCTTTCGGCATAGGCGTTCGCCATCTGCGCGGCGAAGTCGGCATCAGGGCTTGTGAACGCGATCTGCACAACGCGCGAACCGCTGGGCAAAGTGACTTCGACACTGTCCTCGATGGTCTGCAGCACAAGCTCTCGCCGCGCCTCGGCCCTTGCGTCCGGACCGTCAGTGGCAGCAGAAACGTGCATCCTGTCAAAGAAAGCCTGCGGATCGCCCAGCAGATCCATCTCTTGCGCGACACGTTCTGCCATGCGGCGGCTGTTCAACACGTCGACGTGCGTTTGCAAAAAGCGATCGGCATCGCGGTACGCCTCACGAGAGGCGTTCTCCTCGCCCATGATCTGGCGCGATTCCTGATCGATCTGAAGGCTGGATACCGCGGTGTAGCGCGGCGTCAGCATCAAGGTCATGGCAAGGCCGGCCAAGAGGCAACCGACGACGACGGCCCCGATGAGAACGCGATTGTGCCAAAGCACACCCCAGAAACGCTGAAGATCGATAACCGGCGCGGCATCGATCCGATCGCCCCCTTGCGTGTCGGAGATTGCGGTCCCTTGTGCGAAATTTGCCATCCTGTTCATGATCAGAATGCCCGGAAAGTGTTGAAGAACGGGGCGGTCAGCAGGAAGTCGCGGAACGCGCCCTTCAATGCCGAATTGTTGACGACGACCATGTCGCCCCCACGCAAGGGCGGGTCGTCCGCCGCGCCGGTGCGGATATCGACGAGGTTGAAGACCGCGCCCATGCGCTGCCCGTCCTGCACGCGGAAGACCATCACCTGGTCCAGCTTTGCCGTGCGGTTCGGGCTCTTTGCCTGCGCGATCATTTCCAACAGGGTCGCGCGGCCTTGTGGCAGTTCGAAACGGCCTGGTGCATTCACTGCACCTTCGACCGTGACGTATTGGCTGGCCGATACCTTCACGAAGATCGTGACGCGCGCATCGTTGTAGAAAGCATCGTCCAGCCGCGCCTTGATCTGGCGGGTCAGTTCGCCCGTCGTCAGCCCTGCTGCATCGACCGTGCCGATCAGTGGATAGTCGAAGCGCCCCTCTGCATCGACCGGCAAGTCGGCAAAGCTCAGCGAAGGTTCGCCATAGACCGCGATCGACAACCGGTCGAACGGGCCGATGCGATAGACCGCGTCTGCGGGCCGCGCGGTGGCTTGCAACGAGCGATAGGCATCCGGCCCGCGCGCCAGGCTTTCATCAGGATAGGACTGGCAGCCTGAAAGGCCTGCACAGCCCACGGCGAATAGAACGACAGCGCGAAACCGCGCCGGAACGACGTTATTCTTCATTTGCGACCCCCCTCTCCGCAGAGAGCATCAGCCCAAGCGCCGCAGCAGAGACCACGGCGAGCGAAAGCGAACGAAACGGATAATCGACAAGCGCGTGGAGCCCGACAATCGCCAGAACGGCGAAAGGGACGAGATCTCCACAGTCGAAACCTAATTTTAACAATGTTGTCATGGATTTAACGACGCGAACGGTCACCCAGCCAGTGAGCAGGACGGCAAATCCCCCGGCCTCGATCAGGAATTCGAGCCAGTCCGAATGAGCGCGATTCGCATATGTGGCGTCGACGACGGAAAGGCTCTCAACCATGGGAAAGGCGTGTTCGAACGTACCCAGCCCTGTCCCCCAAGGGAACGACAGCGCCGCAAGACGCAGCGCATCGGGCCAGATCGCTTGCAAGCGTGGATCAAGCGCGATGTCCGGACGGGAGAACGGACCGAAATCGCAGAGAAATGCCACAAATGGCAATGTGCATCCGGCCATGACCAGCAAGGCCGTGCGCCGGAAATTTGAGCTACTTCCAGACACGAATGCCGCCAAAGAAAGGGGGATCAGGCTGAGGCCCAGAGCCGCCCGCGATCCGGTTAACAGCAGGCCGAGGGTAAGGATTATGACAACAGCAACCATCAAGCCTGGATGAAGCCGTTCCTGCGGATCACCCTTGCCAGCCAATGACAGCGCGGCACAAAGGCCAATCAGCAGCAGATCGCCTTGGCTGTTCTGGTTGGCGAACAGTCCCGGTGCGCCTCCTCCGGCCGGTTTGGAATAGAACTGCCAGGCGCCTGTCGCGGCCTGCACGATTGCGATTGCGGCAGACAGAAGAGCTAAGGCGAAAAGCAGGTCAGACACCTTTGCCCTTGCTTCAGCCGGAAGGCGCAGGGCCAGCAGGAAAGCAACGGCAGGCGCAAGCAGGCTAAGCCCGCTCCAGATCGTGCTGGCAGGGTCGATCGACATCGGCCAGCCGAACGGGACGGGACCACCAACGCGAAGCACCATGCGAAGGGTTTCGCCGAACGGCAGAGATTCCCTGACCCTGAACGGGATTGGCACGATCTGAATGAGGGCCAGTGCCGGAAGCGCCAGCGCAAGCGCCCAGTCGTGTCGCGAAATTCGTCCGCCGCGCCCTCTGTCATATGCGAGGACGGCACCACCACATGCCAGCGCCGTTATGATGACAATGGCTTCGGGAAATGCATCAGGAGAACCACCACCGCCAACCAGGGCTGCCACGATCAGCAGCGTGTACAGTGGCGCGCTTTCGACCGAAACCCGCGATCGGACGAACGCGAGCAGAGCCAATGGTGCCCCCCTCTTTGTCCCTGTCGACGCAGATTTCGGCATGGCCATCCGGTTCGAACTCCCTTGCTCTTAAAGTCGAGCGTCATCGCTGGCCCGCTGGCCTTCGCCGCGAGGTGTGAATCACATCTCGGATGAGTGCTTCGCCCAGAAGGCTCGAAGCGATACGGACCTAGCCGTTGCTGTCGGGTCGGCCCTTGTCGATCGCGCCAACCGCTTTTCCGATCCCTTCCTGCGCGCGGTCAGGCAGCATCGGGGCGATATCGATCGCGCGCGGCTGCCCTTTGCGTTCGGGCTTTTCCTGCCCGCTTCGCCCAACCTTGGCGACACTGGCCGAAAGCGCCGGGACGGCAATCCCCGCAACGAGCAACGCGGACAGGATCACGGTTCTTCGCATAGCCAGAATACTCCCACTTCCGCCCGGTGGCGGCTCTTGCACATGACTTGTCAGAGCTCGCACATCGCCGAAAGCCGGTTTCCGAACCGTTCCGGAGCAATGCGGGGAAGTCCCCACCGCATCGGACATATTCCTGAGCAAATCCGGCAAGTTGGGGGGTGACCCGGGCGTCCGCATCGCGCATCCAATGCGCATGAGGGTCGCCATCGTGAACACACTTTACCCGCCGACAACGGTGGGCGGGGCAGAGCGCAGCGTCGCCGTTTTGGCCGAGGCGCTGGCCGCGGCTGGCGACGATGTTCACGTGATCGCCCTTGATGACTGTGCGCAGCAATCGACGCAGGTCGTGAACGGGGTGACCGTGCATCGCCTGCCGCATGCCAACATCTACTGGCCGTTTGAAGATGATGCGCGGCCAAGTCTTGCAGAGCGGGCTGGCTGGCACCTTAAGGACCGGGGGTCGGCGCCGGTCACAGATCATGTCGCGACGCTGCTACGCGAATTACGACCGGACGTGCTGCACACCAACAATCTCTCGGGCTTTGGTTCGGCAATAATTCCATTGGCGCGCGACCTGAAAATACCGGTCGTCCACACGCTGCGCGATTTCAGCTTGCTTTGCGCAAGGTCCAGCCTGTTCCGGTCCGGCAAGGATTGCACGGGCCGGTGCCTTTCCTGCCGCATGCTGACCGGCCCGCGCATGCAAGCGGCTGAAGGGGCGCAGATCGTTGTCGGCAATAGCCGGTACATGGTCGACAGGCACCGGGCGGAAGGACTGTTCGCAAGAACCGCTGCCCGTACCATCTACAACGCTGTGCCTGATATAGCCGGCGGCAAGCTCACGCCCGAACGGAAGGAAAGCACTCCGCTACGCATCGGCTTCATGGGCGCGATCAAGGCCGAAAAAGGGATCGAGCAGCTTCTTGGCGCCTGTCGCGCCTTGCCCGTATCGGACTGGCGACTGGTGATCGCCGGCAAGGGCGACGAAAATTACGTCAAGGGATTGAAGGCCAGCCACGCCGACTTGCCGATCGACTGGCTGGGCTTCGTTGCGGCGGAGCGTTTTTACGCAGAGAGCGACCTCGTGGTCATTCCGTCGATCTGGCCCGAACCGATGCCGCGCACTCTTATCGAGACGATGGTAAATGGCTTGCCTGTTCTGGTTGCTGACGCAGGGGGAGCGCCGGAAGTCGCACAGGCTTATCCGAACGCCACGATCTATCCCCGGCGCGACACTGGAGCCCTCGCCAAACTCCTGACAGATGCGATCAGCCAGCGCCCGCCCCGCGTCCAGCCAGACCGCGAGATCAGAGCCGCTTTCGGGGCAAAGCGGCTGGCCGCAGAATATCGCGAAGCCTATCACGCCGCCATCACGCAGGTGGCCAATGGTTGATCGCGTTGAGCATGATGGCTTCGCGCGGCTGGTGGCCATGGATGTCGCCATCTGGGCCCGACATGCGGGTAAGCCTGCCGGTTGGAGCTTCGCGTTGCGGTCTCTTGCCCTTCGGCCCGGATTTCTTTTCGTGCTCGGTCACCGCATCGCGCGATCCGTGCGGTCATGGCCGCTGATCGGTGGTGTGCTTTTCCGCGTTGGCCTGTTCCTTCTGGAAGCAACATGGTCGAGCGAGATCGGGGCGGAGGCACAGATTGGCGGCGGCCTCTATACGCCGCACCCGTTCGGTATGGTGATCGGCAACGGCTGCGTAATCGGGCGCGACGTGACTGTCCTTCAGAACGTGACACTGGGTCGGCGCAATCCCGGCGCGGGCGGCGTACCGGTGGTAAAAGACGGCGCGATGCTTGGCGCTGGCGCCGTGATCCTTGGGGCAATAACGATCGGCGAAAGGGCAAAGGTCGCCGCAAACGCCCTCGTGCTTGACGACGTACCGCCGGATGGCGTGGCGATCGGCAACCCTGCCACAGTCACGCAGCGGCAATTGGTCCGCTCCGCCTGAAAGGTCGCGCTACGCCGCCGCGCGATAGGCGATCTTGCCGTCGATAATCGTCATGGCGACCAGACCGGCCGATAGATCGCCCCGCGCTTCGCCCCAACCCTTGCGCAAGAGGCACAGGTCGGCTGGCGCGCCTGCTTCCACCTTGCGTATCCGCGTCGGCTCGACAGGATCGGCCAGATAGAGTTCCAGCGCTGCGTCGGCAGAAATGGCTTCTGCGCCGCCAAGGATCGCACCGCCGCGCGTCTTTCGGTCAGTTGCCGCCCTCATACCGATCCACGGATCGATATCGCCATAGGGTGCGTCGCTGCTGCCCAGCATTGTCACCCCTCGTTCGCGAAACGTGGCCAGCCGGTAAAGCATGGGCCAGTCGCCTGAGGGAATATCGCGGCGATAGGCATCCCCCCGATCGTGGACGAAACCGGGATTGGCCCCGATCACGAGGCCGAGATCGACAACCTGCCGCACCAAGGCGTCGGGCGTGACCGATGCGTGTTCGATCCGGTCGCCATGAATGACGCCCGCCTGTGCAAATGCGGCGAGCGTGAAGACCATCTCGACTTCGGTGACGCAATGGACCGCGACTGCCCTTGCCTGATCATGCGCCGCCGTCATCGCGCGAACGGTGGCATCGAAATCCGGCAAATGCGCTTCGTGAAGGTGTATTTTCACTGCCCCCAGCGTTTGCCGCCGCGCGAATGCCGCATTGGCCAGCGCAGGCGTTCCCGCAACGACAACGGATTGCGGCAGCGCGCCTGTCTTCTGCTGCCGGGCCAGCCATGCCAGTTCCGCCGGTCCGTTGGACGGTGTCATGTCGGTCACGCCCGTCACACCGAACCGGGCAAGATCGGCACCCAGCGCGGCCAAATCCGGTGGCGACCCGGAAAGCGTTTCTCTCAGCCACGCATCTTCGTCGAACAAGCGGCCGGTCCACCCGCTCGCGTCCCGTTCCAGCCCGGCAGGGATCGCGGGCTGCCCAGCGAGCAAGCGGTCCAGACCGGCGCTGTTGAAGATCCAGAGCCTGCCGGTCCGATCCTGAATCCGGACGGGTCGGTCGGATGCGACACGGTCCAGCCAGTGCCGGTCGATCATGCCGGCAATCGCCTCGTCATAACCCACGCCGCGCAGCCATGAACTTCCCGATGCGGAAAGGACCTGCTTGAGGCCATCCTCGTTCACGACGGATGGCGGGCCACAATGCACCGAACTGCGGCGCACTGCGGTCGCTGCCAGATGCAGATGATGATCGTGCAGGCCCGGAACCAGCAATCCGCCACCGGCGTCGATCACCTCATCAGCCTTCTCTTCCGCGAACGCGCCAATCGCATCGACCCGCCCCCCAACGATCCGGACATCCACACGTGTGCCGTTCCACAATTCGGCATCGCGGATAAGCAGGTTGCGGGTATTTATCGCAGGTCTCTCAATCGGCTGGGCCCAGGACTTGCAGGATTAGCAGCTTGCAGCCTGCCGCGTAAGGCTAACCACCGCCGATCTGGCCAAGGATCAGGGCCAGCAGCAGACCCAGCGCCGTGGCGATGCCGACCAGCGTGGAGTCCGCCTTATATGCCTTTGGGAAGACTTCCGTGGCGAGGCTGGCGACAACGGCCCCCGCCGCAACGCAGCGTACGAAGCCCAGCAGGTTCTGGTTCAGCGAGGCAAAAAGGACGTTGCCGATGATCGCGGCCAGCGAGAGGATGAGCGCCGTACCTGCCCAGACCGCCATGACCTTGCCCTTGGACATTTGCTGGTTCTCGCGCATCGAACGCGCACCGCTTGCCGCCTCTGGCAAATTCGACAGAAGTATCGATGCGCCAAGCGCGGCGACTTCCTTGGGCCCGGCACTGATCAGCGCGACGCCCAGGGCAAGGTTTTCGGGAATGCCGTCCGTCGTGACCGCGGCCAGCAAGCCGCCGCCGCTGTTGCTGCCCCATTTTTCGTCGATCAGGTAGTCGATCACCGTGAACAGCACCGCGCCGACCGCCACGCCCAGCACGGCCGTGGTCGTATTGCTCTTCTCGATAGTGGGCTGGATCAGTTCGGTGACGAGGCTGAGCAGAAGGGCCCCGCCGGCCAGCGCCACGATGAAACCTTCGACGCGCTCATGCAGCTTGCCATAAACGCCCCAGAGCGCGCCGATGATCAGCGCGCCCGAAACGATGGCAACGACCGCGAGTGTCAGGCCCATGCGAAAACTCCTTGCTCCCGGCCCTCAACGGACAAGTCGCAAGGAGCGTTCCTCATGGCAGTCTGCGTCAGTCGGCGTAAGCGTGGACGAGATCGGTCAGAGCCTTGCGCCCCCGATAGAGCGCATCGACCGAGATATGCTCGTCCAGCCCGTGCGCGCCGCTGCCCGACGGATCGTGATAGAGAGCGCTGAAGCCATAGGCTGGGATACCCACGGCAGAGAAGTAGAGCCCGTCAGTCGCACCCGTCGACATCGTCGGGATAAGCGGGACACCGGGATAGTACTTTTCGACCACGGCGCGCATCGGGTCCAGCACTCGCGGGTCGAGCGGCGGAGCCTTGGCGATGGGCTTGTCCTCGCGGACCTTGGCGATCGAGATGGCCGGATCGTCCATGATGCCGGTCAGTTCTTCCATGATCGCTTCGGGAGTGCGGCCGGGGAAGATGCGGCAATTGACGTTCGCGGTCACCGACTGGGGTAGCGCGTTCACCGCGTGGCCGCCGTCGATCATCGTCGCCACGCAACTGGTGCGCAGCATCGAACGATACATCTTGTCCTCGTCGAGAACGGCGATGGCATCGGCGTCGGTCGGGTCGGCGACAACCGCCAACATCGCTTTGCCCACCGCGTCGTCGCGCGTGGCGCCCACTCCCGAGAAATAGGCCCGCGTCGTGTCGTTCAACTGCGCCGGAAAAGTATGCGCGCCGATTTTCTGCAGCGCGGCCGCCATCTGGTAGATCGCGTTGTCGCGCTTGGGCTGAGAGCTATGGCCGCCCGGATTGGTCACCGTAAGGCGATAGTCCTGGTAGAGTTTTTCGCCCACCTGCACGTTCTGCACGACGACATTACCCACGCCGTCTGAATCAACCGTCCCATCGGTCCGGCCCGAACCGCCCTCGTTGATGACGAAAGCCGCGTCGACAAGGTCGCGATGCTCTGTCGCCAGCCAGTTTGCGCCGTTGAAGGCGGTGTCTGTTTCCTCACCGCACGTCAGCGCCATCTTGATCGTGCGCGACGGGGCGTAGCCGTCCTTGGCAAAGTTCACGAACATGTCGGCCCAGATTGCGGCCATCGACTTGTCATCCGCAGACCCGCGCGCCCAGAAGAAGCCGTCTTCCTCGTAAAGTGTGAAGGGATCGCGCACCCAGTCCTCGCGCTTGGCCTCGACCACGTCGATGTGGGCCAGCAGCAGGACAGGTTCGAGCGAGGTGTCGGAACCCGGAATGACCGCGAACAGGTTACCTTCTTTCGGGTGATCGGGATGGACCATGACCTGCACGTTTTCGCTGTCCATTCCCGCGCCGGTCAGCCGGTCCGCGATCTGCTGCGAGGCAACCGTGCAACTGCCCGAAGACAGGGTCGTATTCGTCTCCACCAGCTCCTTGTAGATTTCGCGAAAGGCCAGTTCGTCGGCGCTACGTTCCGCCGCCTGTGCCGATACTGCGGTGAAGGAGATGGCAAGTGCCAGTGCGGGAAGGCTTTTTTGGATCAAGATCGATGCTCCAACAGATGTTGCATGAGCGTTGTTGAAGCACGATCAGACTGTGGATGGAAGGGGGGGCAAAGCCTTCCGAATCCGGCCCTTCATGCCTATATCATGGTCATGGCAGACAATACCGAGAACGCAGGGCCCACGCCCGACAACAAGGCGCCCGAGAACAAGAACGGCTACGGCGCGGAAAGCATCAAGGTCCTCAAGGGCCTCGACGCTGTGCGCAAGCGCCCCGGCATGTACATCGGCGACACCGACGATGGCTCGGGCCTGCACCACATGGTCTTCGAAGTCTCGGACAACGCGATCGACGAGGCGCTGGCAGGCCACTGCGACCGCGTCCTGATCGAACTGCACCCCGACAACTCGGTATCGGTCGACGACAACGGCCGCGGCATCCCGACCGACATCCACAAGGAAGAAGGCGTGTCGGCGGCAGAGGTCATCATGACCCAGCTTCACGCCGGCGGTAAGTTCGAGAATACCAGCGACGACAACGCCTACAAGGTGTCGGGCGGCCTCCACGGCGTGGGCGTCTCGGTCGTCAACGCGCTGTCGGAATGGCTGGAACTGACCATCTGGCGCGACGGCAAGGAACACTGGATGCGGTTCGAGCATGGCGACGCGGTCGCCCCTCTCATCGTGAAGGGCGACGCGCCGCTGAACGATGCAGGCGAACCGCGCAAGGGCACCCGCGTGCGTTTCTTGGCCAGCAACGATACCTTCAAGAACGTCACCGAATACGACTTCGAAAAGCTTGAGCATCGCTACCGAGAGCTCGCGTTTCTCAATTCGGGCGTTCGCATCATCCTGCGCGATCTTCGTCACGAGGAACCGAAGGAACACGACCTTTACTACGACGGCGGCATCGGCGCTTTCGTGAAGTACCTCGATCGCAACAAGCAGGCGATGATCCCCGAACCGATCGCGATCTCCGCGGACCGCGACGGCATCGGGATCGAGGTCGCTCTCGAATGGAACGATTCCTATTACGAGAATGTCCTGTGCTTCACGAACAACATCCCGCAGCGTGACGGCGGCACGCACCTTGCCGCGTTCCGCGCGGCGCTGACGCGCACGCTCAACGGCTATGCCGACCGCTCGGGCCTTCTGAAGAAGGAAAAGGTCTCGCTCTCGGGCGAAGACATGCGCGAAGGGCTGACCGCGATCGTCTCGGTCAAGCTACCCGATCCCAAATTCTCGTCGCAGACGAAGGACAAGCTGGTCTCTTCCGAAGTGCGCCAGCCGCTCGAAAGCCTGATGGGCGACAAGATGAGCGAGTGGCTGGAGGAAAACCCCGCCAACGCGAAGGCCATCGTCCAGAAGATCATCGACGCCGCCGCCGCCCGCGAAGCGGCGCGCAAGGCCCGCGAACTGACCCGCCGCAAGGGCGCGATGGACATCGCCAGCCTTCCGGGCAAACTTGCCGACTGCCAGGAACGCGATCCGGCCAAGTCCGAAATCTTCCTGGTCGAGGGTGACTCCGCAGGCGGCTCTGCCAAGCAGGGCCGCGACCGTCACTATCAGGCAATCCTGCCGCTGAAGGGCAAGATCCTGAACGTGGAACGCGCCCGTTTCGACCGCATCATCGGGTCGAAGGAAGTCGGCACGCTGATCCAGGCGATGGGCACGGGCCTTCGTGACGAGTTCAATCTCGAAAAGCTGCGCTACCACAAGATCGTCATCATGACCGACGCAGACGTCGACGGTGCGCACATCCGCACCCTGCTGCTGACGTTCTTCCACCGCCAGATGCCCGATATCATCAAGGCCGGGCACCTCTATATCGCGCAGCCCCCGCTCTATAAGGTCGCGAAGGGCCGGTCCGAGGTTTACCTCAAGGACAACGACGCGCTCGACCGCTACCTGATCGAAGGCGGCCTTTCGAACAAGGTGCTTGAAACCGGCGGCGGTGCGCGCAGCGGTGAAGATCTTGCCGCGCTGGTCGAGCAGGCCCGCCGCTTCAAGAGCACGCTGGCGTTTGCACCCAACCGCTATGATTCCGCGATTGTCGAGGCGCTGGCCCTCGCTGGCGCGCTGAACCCCGAACTCGACGCCGCAGGGCGTGCGGAGGCGCTGGCACTGACAGCCGCCACGATGCAGCGCGGCGATCCGGAGGCAAAGTGGACCGCGTCGGTCACCGATGAAGGTTACGGCATTTCGCGCCTGTGGCGCGGCGTCACCGACTATCACATGATCGAGAACAAGTTCCTCGACAGCGCCGAGGCCCGCAAGCTGCACAAGGTCGCGGCGGAACAGGCCGACGCCTATGCCGAAGGTGCCCGCCTCGTCCGCGCCAGCGCTGCCGAGGCCGAGGAAGGCGAAGAGAGCGCCGCTCCGTCGAAGGCAGCGGAAATCTGGCGTCCGTCACAGCTTCTGGAACAGGTACTGGCCGCAGGCCGCAAGGGTCTTTCGGTACAGCGTTACAAGGGTCTTGGCGAAATGAACGCCGAGCAGCTTTGGGAAACGACGCTCGACCCCGAAAACCGCGCCCTGCTTCAGGTAAAAGTCGAAGACGCGGACGTGACGGACGAGATCTTCACGCGCCTGATGGGCGATATCGTCGAACCGCGCCGTGACTTCATTCAGGAAAACGCGCTCAACGTCGCCAATCTCGACATCTGATTTCCGCACTGCGGCGCAAAGGCGCTGCATTGCAGCAACAGTTGTAACCAAAACGACACGCAATCCACGTGCGAGGCGCCCCTGACACTTTGATCAGGGGCGCCTCGCGGATAATGTCCGCCCCCATGTTCAAGCCGCGGTCCGCTTAGGGACTAACCGCCGCGGCATGCATGAGGGATCCATTGCCATGACCAGACTTGCCCGCGCGGCGGCGACGACCTGTTCTGCCATCGCCATTGCCTGTGCTTCTCCCGCCTTCGCGCAGGATACGACCGACGAAGTCGTCACCACCGACGACCTGACCGAAATCTACGTCTCGGCCAGCCGCCGCGACGAACGCGCCATCGATGTTCCGGTCGCGGTCACCGCGATCTCGGGCCAGGCGCTCGACGTCATCAATTCCAGCGGCCTCGACATTCGCTTTCTTTCGGGCCGCACGCCCAGCCTGAACGTCGAAAGCTCGTTCGGCCGTACCTTCCCGCGCTTCTACATTCGCGGCCTTGGCAACACCGACTTCGACCCGAACGCCGCGCAGCCGGTTTCGGTCGTCTATGACGATGTCGCGCTTGAAAACCCGATGCTGAAGTCCTTCCCGGTCTTCGACGTCGAAAGCGTCGAGGTCCTGCGCGGACCGCAGGGCACGCTGTTCGGCCGCAACACGCCTGCTGGCGTCGTGAAGATCGATTCGGCCAAGCCCACCGACTACTTCACCGGCAAGTTCTCCGCCTCCTACGGTACGTATGACACCGTGAACCTCGAAGCGGCCGTCAGCGGCCCGATCTCCGACGTCGTTTCGGTCCGCCTGTCGGGCCTGATGCAGCGCCGCGACGACTGGGTGAAGAACCTCAACACCACCGGCCTCGCCGATACGGAGTTCGAAGGTTACGAGGACATTGCCACCCGCGCGCAGCTGATGATCAAGGACGAAGGACACTCGCTCCTGATCAACGCGCATTACCGCCACCTCGACGGCACGCCGCGCATCTTCCGCGCTGGCGCCATCCTGCCGGGTTCGAACACGCCGAATGTCGGCTTCGACCCTGAAGAAGCGAGCCTCGACGGCTATACCAACCAGTCGATGGAACAGTGGGGCGGCAGCCTCCGCGCGACGTTGTCGCTGTTCGACGATGCGACGCTTGCGATCGTTGCCGGTTACGAAGAAGCCAGCGTCGATTCCACCGGCGATATCGACGGCGGTGACTGCTACGCCTTTATCCCGGGCTGCAACTTCTACGACATCCACGTCGCGGCCTTCCCGGTGAACACGGGTGGCACCACCAAGCCTTCGGAAATGAGCGGCGAAATCCGCTTCGATACCGGCGACCTTGGCGGTTACCGCGCGCAGGTCGGGGCCTACTTCTTCGATCAGGACCTGTTCTACCGCGAATTCGCATATGACGGCACGACGATCGTTTCCGATGTCCTGCACCGCAACGACAACCGCAACTTCGGCCTCTTTGCAGCGGGTGAAGTTTCGGCAACCGACGCGCTGACCCTGCGTGCCGGCATCCGTTATTCGGACGACAAGAAGACCGACCGCATTTCGGGCGTCGCACAGCTTCCCGCCGTCACCCTGCCGCTGACCAACAAGGCCAAGGGCGACAACATCTCGTGGGACGTCAGCGCCACGTATGAAGTCACCGCCGACACCAACGTCTATGCCCGCGTGGCAACAGGTTACCTCGGCCCTGCGATCCAGGACCGCGTGAACTTCTTCTCGGTCCCGAACGTGGCCAAGGAACAGACCACGATCTCGGCAGAAGGCGGCGTGAAGACCGCGCTGCTCGATCGCAAGCTGCGCCTCGACCTCACCGGTTACTGGTGGCGCACCGACGACCTGCAGCTGACCGCAGTCGGCGGCACGTCGAACTCGGCCCGCCTGATCAACGCTGATCACGCCGTCGGCTATGGCATTGAGGGTGAACTGACCGCGCGCCCCGCCCCCGGTCTCGACCTGACGCTGGGCGGTAGCTGGAACTTCACCGAAATCCGTGACGACGCGCTGTTCATCGCGCCTTGCGGTGGCGGCTGCACGATGCTTGACCCGATCAACGGCGACGGCCTTGCCGTGATCGACGGCAACGACCTGCCGCAGGCCCCGCGCTATGTCGCCAATGCGACGCTGCGCTACGGCGTGCCGGTGGGCGCGGGCGAAGTCTATGTCTTCACCGACTGGGCCTATCGTTCGGAAGCCAACTTCTTCCTTTACGAAGCGACGGAGTTCCGCGGCGAGGAACTGCTCGAAGGCGGAGCGCGCATCGGTTACGCCGCCGACGCCGGCTGGGAAATCGCCGGCTTCGTGCGCAACATCACCGACGAGATCGTGTTCGTTTCGGGCATCGACTTCAACAACCTGACCGGCATGATCAACGAACCCCGCACCTGGGGCGTGGAAGTTCGCGCTTCCTTCTGATCGCCGCCGATCTGATGGCAACAGGTGCCGCTCGTCTTACGCTCTCTGGGGCGCAAGGCGGGCGGCACTGTCCTTTGTGGCTATGGACTGATGCACCATGGTCCTAGAAGACTGTCTGGAAACGACGACGTGGCAAAGGCCATGCGCCGAACAGGAGAGGACATGACTGCCAAGACGCCCCTGCGCCTCGGTTTCAGCATCATCACAATCATCGCCAGCACCCCCGCGCTTGCCGAGGACGCCGATCAGCGCGTCATCGTGGTGACAGCGCCCGGTGCCGACACGCTCGTTTCCGAAGGGACGGTCGTGGGGCGCGAGGACATCGCGGTTGCCGGATCGCCCGACGCGATCGGCGCGCTGACCCGCAATGTCGCAGGCGTCACCTTACAGCAGGCACAGGGCAATCCGTGGCAGCCAAACCTGTCGTGGCGCGGCTTCCTCGCCTCTCCGCTGCAGGGCCAGCCGCAGGGGCTTGCCGCCTATCTCGACGGCGGGCGCTTCAACCTGCCCTTCGGCGACACGGTGCCTTTCGACGTCATCCCCGATGCCGCGCTGACCTCGATCGCGCTGGTGGAAGCAGACCCCGTCTTCGGGCTCAACGCGCTGGGCGGCGCGGTCGTGATGGCGACCGCCACGGGCCGCAGCGATCCAGGCCTCACTGCAACGGCAGCCTACGGCTCTTATGACGAACGCGAGTTCAGCCTTGCTGGCGGCGGCGCGGGCGACGTGTTTTCCGCCTTCGCAGCGGTACAGTACCGCGCAGAGGACGGCTGGCGCGATTATAGCCCGTCCGAACTTTTGAACGGATATGTCGATCTCGGCTACGATGCGGGCGACCATGGCGCGCACCTGAAGTTCGTGGGCGCGGATACCGACCTTACCGGCAACGGCGTCGCGCCGATCGAACTGCTGGAGGCACGGCGCAAGTCGGTCTTCACCTGGCCCGACCGCTCGCAGACGAAATATGGCCGCATCAGCCTTACACCGTGGGTCGCGCTGGGCGAGGAGACGCGGCTGGAGGGCACGCTCTATTACCAGCGGTTGAAGATCCGCACCGTCAACGGCGATGCTGCCGACATCGAGGTGTGCGAGGACGACAATCTGGCGGGCCTGCTCTGCCTCGAAACCGTCGAGGATGACGACGATGATGACGGCGGCGAGGAAGAGGGCGAGGTCCTGACCGACGCCGGCGGCATGGCGATTGCCGACGTGCTGGGTGGTGAGGATTATGGCGTGCTCAATCGCGGGCGGCTGAAGACCAGCGCGGGCGGCGTTCTATTGCAGCTTGTCGACGAGCGCGAGCTGATGGGCGGCACCAACCGTCTCGCCATTGGCTTAAGCTATGACGAGAGCCGCAATCGCTTCGATACCGGGACCGAGCTTGGCGAACTGACCGGGAACCGCAGTGTCGAGGGGCTGGGCCCGATCATCGTGCAGGACAGCGGCGCGATCGCGCCCGTCGGTCTGGTCGCGAAAACGAAGTTCACCGGTGTGTTCCTGTCCGATAGCCTGCCGCTGACCGACCGGCTGACGGCCGAAATCGGGCTGCGCTACAACCACGCGAACATCGTCCTGCGCGACCAGATCGGCACCGCGCTCAACGGCGATCACACGTTCGAGCGTGTGAACCCCGGCCTCTCGCTACGCTACCGCGCGACCGAGGCGCTTACCTTGCGCGGCGGTTATGCCGAAACGAACCGCACACCCACGCCCGCCGAACTGTCTTGCGCAGACGAGGATGCGCCGTGCAGCCTTGCCAACTTCTTCATCGCCGACCCGCCGCTCGAACAGGTCGTGGCGAAGTCGTGGAACCTGGGCGCGTCTGGCGAGAGTATCGCAGGCGGATGGGACCTTGCGTGGCAGGCAACTGCATGGCGTACGACGAACAGTAACGATATCCAGTTCGTCGCGTCCGAAATCCGTGGCCGCGCCTATTTCCGCAACATCGGCAGCACGCGGCGGCAGGGCTTCGACCTTGGCGTGAAAGCGCGGCGCGGGCCGCTTTCGCTCTCGGCTGGTTATGCCTTCCTTGATGCGACGTTCCGCGATCCGCTGACCCTGTCGAGCCCGTCCAACCCCTTCGCCAACGACGACGGCGAGATCGAGGTTTCAAAAGGCGACCGCCTCTCCGGCCTCCCCCGCCACAGCGCGACATTCAGCGCAGACTATGACGGCAACGGATTTTCATTCGGCGGCGATGTAATCGCACGCTCAGGCCAGCAGATGGTAGGCGACGAGGCGGGGCAGAACCCGAAAGTTCCCGGCTATGCGCTGGTCAACTTGCGCGGATCGATCGACCTTGCGCCGGGGCTCTCGCTTTTCGGCGAAGTGCGCAACGCGCTCGATACCGATTACGAGACGTTCGGCACGTTCTCTGAAGTCGACGAGGTGTTCCTGTCAGAAGCCCCCGATGCCGAGGATCCGCGCGCTTTCGGGCCCGGTGCACCGCGGCGCTGGACGGTGGGCGTGAAGGCCAGCTTCTGATCTTGGAACAGGTGCGCGGTGAGGCGGTTAGTCTGGCAAAGACCGAAAGGATTACCATGACCACCAATTCCGCATCCGCCAGCTACGAAGGCCTCGGCAAGGACGGCAAGGGCCACGTCGCAACCAAGTCGGGCGCGCTCGATGCACCCTATGGCTTCAACACCCGTTTCGAGGACGACCCCGGCACCAATCCCGAGGAACAGATCGCGGCGGCCCACGCCTCGTGCTTCACGATGGCGACCAGTTTCGCGCTGGCCAAGGAAGGCTTCACCGACGGGCGGCTCGACACCGACTGCACCGTGACGCTGGAAAAAGATGGCGACGGGTTCACCGTGACGAAGTCCGCGCTGGTTCTGAAAGCCAAAGTTCCCGGCCTGTCGCAGGACCAGTTCGAAACGATCACCGACGGATCGAAGGCGGGCTGCCCGATCTCGAAGCTGCTGAAATGCGAGATCACGCTCGAAAGGACGCTCGAATCTTGAGTTCTGGTCCCCGCGTTCTCTTCGTCTGCCTTGGCAACATCTGCCGCTCTCCGCTGGCAGAAGCGGCCTTCCGCACCGAGGCGGCGAAGGCGGGGCTTTCCGCCGAAGCGGATTCTGCAGGGACGGCCGCCTACCACGTCGGCGAACCGCCCGACCGCCGCGCCATCCGCGAGGCAGCGCGAAACGGCGTCGACATCGCGCACTATCGCGGGCGGCAGGTGACCCCGCAGGATTTTCACGACTTCACGCACGTCTTCGCGCTCGACGCTGACAACCTTGCGAACTTGCGCCGTGTCCGCCCCTCGGGCGCCCCTGCTCGCCTTTCTCTCCTGCTCGACTGTGTCGAAGGGCGCGAGGGCGAGGCCGTGGCCGATCCCTATTACGGCGACGAAAGCGGCTTTGCGGTGACTTGGGACGAAGTGAGCGAGGCGGCCCGAGCGCTCGTCGCGGATCTCTCGAACGGATGAGCGCCAGCACATACGTTGAAAGCCTGATCGGAGAGCGGCCCGCAGAGGCGAGCGCTCTATCGGGCGGCGACATTGCGGCGGCGTGGCAGGTCACGATGGCCGACGGCCGCCGTTTCGTTCTGAAGAAGGGCGATGACGCTGCGATTCAGACCGTCATGCTCGAAGCGATCCGCAAGACCGGTTCGCCGGTGCCCAAGGTGATCGCTGCCTTGGGCGATCTGTGCCTGATGGAGCGGGTTCCCTCCGGCGGTAGTCTGGCGAACAGCTTCGGCCATCTCGGCGAGGTGCTGACGAAGCTCCACGCGCCGACGGACGAAGCCTATGGCTGGCACGAGGATCATTCCTTCGGGCTGGTCGCCGTGCCCAATGGACGCAGCAACGACTGGCCGCGCTTCTGGTCAGGAAATCGCCTCCTGACCCACGCGCCGCACGTCGATCCGGCCATCGCGCGCCGGATCGAGGCGCTGGCTGATCGCATCGCCGACATCCTGCCCGCTGCGCCCGCCCCTGCGCTGCTTCACGGCGATTTGTGGGGCGGCAACGTGCTCTGCTTCGGCGGGCGGGTCAGCGCGCTGATCGATCCGTCATGCTACTATGGCGATCGCGAAGTTGACTGGGCGATGCTGACCGTCTTCAACAATCCGCCCGACAGCTTCTTCGAAGCGATGGAGCCCCTGCCCGGCTGGCGCGAGCGGCTGGGGTGTTATCGGCTCTGGCCGCTGCTGGTGCACTTGCGGCTGTTCGGCACCACATATCGCGGCGCGGTTGAGAGCGAGCTGACGACGCTCGGCTTTTAAGCTTCGACCACCCAGTCGCGGCGCAGTTGCTTGCCCGCCAGCCCCATCAGGAAGGCCGCCATGCCATAGAGCGACAGCGCGAAAAGCATGGAATAGCGCAGTGCCTCGTCCCCATAGGTCGGCTTCAGGAAGTCGGACAATGCGCCCAGCGCATAGATACCGCCGCCAAGACCGATCAGGTTGTTGATCAGCAGGAACATGGACGACGCCGTCGCACGCGCGCGCGGCTCGACAAGGTGCTGGACCGCGGACAGGACCGGACCGATCCAGATATAGGCCAGCGCCTGCGGCAGGAGGAACAGGATGAAGGCTACCGCCACGCTGTTCGAGCTGATCCCGCCAGCATAGAACGGGATCGCCAGCGCATAGGCGACGGCAGGGAGCCATGCATACCAGGCCTTATCCTTGCCGCCGAGCCGATCGCCGAACCACCCGCCCAGCAGTACGCCGACAGTCCCGCCCAGAAGCAGAATCGCGCCGTAGAACTGCGACGTGCCGACAAGGTCGAGGCCGAAGCTGCGCTGGAGGAGGCTGGGCAGCCAGAAGGCAACGCCATAGCCGAGCATCGAGGAAGAGGCCGCGCCGAACGAGAGCAGCCAGAACGAAGGCTTGCGCGCCAGCACGCCGGCAATCGCGCCAAAACCGGGCGATTCATCACCCGCGACCGGCGCAGGGCGCGGCACGTCCTTGACGATAAACTTGAACGGCAATGCGATGGCTACGCCGCAAAGGCCGACGACGATGAAGGCCACGCGCCAGTCGACGAGCGCGGCGATGTAGCCGCCGGTCATCACGCCTAAGGCAGAGCCGAGCGGGATGCCCAACGAATAGATCGAGAGCGCAAAAGCGCGCTTCGAGGACGGGAAATAGTCCCCGATGATGGCGTATGACGGGGCAACGCCGCCTGCTTCGCCGATGCCTACGCCAAGGCGGGCAAGGAAGATGTGCCAGAAGTTGGTGGCAAGGCCGCAGATCGCGGTAAACCCGCTCCACGCCACAAGGCTGACGGTAATCACCCAGCTGCGGCTGGTACGGTCGGCCAGCCACGCCAGCGGCACGGCGAGCGTCGAATAGAGCAGCGCGAAGGCGATACCACCCAACAGCCCCATCTGCGTGTCCGACAGGCCGAGATCGGCCTGGATCGGCGCGGCAAGGATCGCGAGGATCTGCCGGTCGAGGAAGTTGAACACATAGACGACGAGCAGCATGGCAAGGACAGGGCCGGGCCGTGCTGGCAGTGTTTTGGGCTGTTGGGCGGTCGTTTCAGTCATCGTGCGTGGGTCTGCAGGAAGGGGCCGATGGCGGCAAGCACTTCGGGTTCGTCGAGCAGCGGCGCATGGCCGCGATTAGGCACGGCAACGGCCTCGAACGGGCCGGAGTGGCGCTTGTCCATCTCCGCCACGGTCTCGCCAGAGAACAGGTCGCTGAGCGCCCCCCGCACGGCCATGATCGGCAAATTGTCCAGCGCCTGCCAGACCGGCCAGAGATCGGTCGGCACGACGGCATCGTCATCGGGGTCAAGCCCCTTGGCGATGGCCGGATCGTAGGCCGACGACACGCCCGATGCATCCTCGACACAGGTCCGGCGGGCAAAGGCCATCCAGTCCTCGTCGCCGAAGTCGGGGAATGCCTCTGCATTGACGGCTGCGATGCGCGACGCCGCCTCTTCCCAGTCCGCCGCTGGAGCGCGGGGCCCCACGTAGCTGCGGATGCGGTCGAGGCCGCCTTCTTCCAGAACCGGCCCTACGTCGTTGAGGACCAGGGCGGCGACTTTGGCCGGGGCAAGCGCGCCCATGACCATGCCAATCAACCCACCCATCGAAGTGCCGACGATTCCGAACCTTTCGATACCGAGGTCGGCCATCAGGGTGAACATGTCGCCCGAATAGATGTCGATCCGGTACTGGTCGGACTTGTCGTCGTATTCCGACAGGCCCCGTCCCCGCTGGTCCGGTACGATCAGGCGGTGGCCCGAAAGGTGCGGAATCAGGGGTTCGAAGTCGGCGCTGTTACGGGTCAGCCCGTGCATCAGGAGCAGCGGGAGCCCCCCGCCCGCGCCATCCGCTACCGGATAGTCGCGGGCGAAGAGATCCAGCCGCCCGTCCGCGGAGCGGAACCGGTGGCTGCGATACTCTGTCATGGTCGAGATCCTTTCCGATCCACCGGGGATCAGAAGCGGACCTCGCCCGTGACGAAGAAGCGGCGCGGATCGCCGTAGAAGCCCGTCAGCGTGCCTTCGAGGCCCAGCGTCGGGATGAACGGCTGACCGTTGGTGCCGCCGGCCACGAAGTTGTAGCCCGAGACGATGTAACGCTCGTTCGTCAGGTTCTTGCCGTGGACGCCGATCGAGAAACGGTCGGAATCGTCGGTGTAGACGATGCCTGCGTCGATCAGGAAGTAACCGTCCTGGTCGAGGAACGGGTTGGCCGTTTCGAACTGGCTGGTATCGCTGCGCAGCGAGATGCTGCCCAGGAAGTCAACCATGCCGCTGGCAACCGGCAGACCCAGATCAAAGCCCGAGTTGACCGTCCATTCCGGCGTGTTCTGGAACGTGCGCTGATCCGAAACGTCAACGCCGTTGACGAGGTATTCGTTGAAGTCGGCGTCGAGGTAGCCGACCGCGAAGTTCACGTTCAGGCGGCTGCCATCACCGGCGAAGTCTTCACCGACCAGCATGTTCGCTTCGAACTCGAACCCGTTGATGTCCGCGCTTGCCGCGTTGGTCGTGACGCCTACGAACGTGTCGAACACGCCGTCGCCGTCCGTATCCGCGCCCTGCGAGCCCGGGATCTGGATGTCGGTGTAGTCGCCCTTGAAGGCGGCGAAGCTGACGTTCAGGCGACGATCGAGCAGCGATGCCTTCCAGCCCAGTTCGTAGCTGTCCACCGTTTCCGGCTTGAAGCGCATGAACTCGAAGATCTCGGCGGCCGAGACGGCGCCGTCGTTGTCGAGATCCTGTGCCTGGCTGGTCTGGCCGCGCGGGTCGAAGCCGCCGCCCTTGAAGCCCTTCGAATAGGTGAAGTAGATGTTGTGGTTGCTGTTCGGCTTGAAGCTGATCGAGGCGCGCGGCGTGAATTCCTTGAAGGTATCCGAGCCGTCGAAGTCCGAGGTGACCGCGATCGGGATCGAGCCGCTGGCGAACAGGTCCGAATAGCCACCGATGAACGTGGTGCGCAGCACGCGCGAGTTACGCTTATCGTTGGTGTAGCGACCGCCGACCGAAAGCGAGAGCTGATCGGTCAGTTCATAGGTGAAGTCGCCGAAGATCGACCACGTCTTGGTGTTCACGTCGCCCAGCGTCTGCGCGGTAAGACCCGGAAGGCCGATGATGTCGCCGGTCGTGAACAGCGCGACGTCGAAGGCGGTGAAGGCGTTGGCATCGAGATAGTAGGCACCCAGCACGCCCGAGAGACGATCGCCTTCATAAAGGAACTGCAGTTCCTGGCTGAACTGGTCGTTCTCGTAGATCGCAGGCACGTCGAGGTCGGCAGCGGGAAGGCTGTCGAAGTCGATCGGGCTGGTCGAGGTGTCTTCGCGGTAGCCGGTGATCGACTTCAGCGTGATGGTGTCGGAAACCTCGAAGGCAGCGGAGAGCGAACCGCCCCATGCTTCGACTTCCTGATCGACGACGTTGAGACCCGCACGGGTATCATAGACGCTGTCGAGTACCGGTGCGCCGGACAGCTGGCCCGGGATCAGGCGATGACCCTGACGGGCAAAGCTGTCGTCCTTAACGTAGTCGCCCGACAGGCGGATGAAGACCGGACCGTTGTCGAATTCGACCGTGCCGCGTGCGGCCCAGACGTCCTTGTTGTAGTTCTCGACACCGTCCTGAACGAGGTTGTCGCCGAAGCCGCCGCGCGACAGGCGCGCACCGCTTGCGCCGATCGACAGCGTGTCGGTCAGCGGGGTCGATGCGGTGACCACGAGGTCGGCCTGATCGTACGAACCGTAAGTGCCGCGGATCTTAAGCGACGTTTCATTCGGCAGACGAGCGGTCACGTACTTGATGGCGCCGCCGATGGTGTTGCGGCCGTAAAGCGTACCCTGCGGACCGCGCAGGACTTCGATGCGTTCGACATCATAGACATCGAGAACGGCGGCCTGCGGACGGTTGAGGTACACGTCGTCAACGTAGAGACCGACGCCGGCTTCGAAGCCTGCGACCGGGTCCTGCTGGCCAACGCCGCGGATAAAGGCCGAAAGCGTGGTGTTCGTGCCGCGCGAAACTTCGAGCGTGAGGTTCGGGACTTCCTGTCCGATTTCCTCGATCGTCTGGGTGCCCTGCTTGGCAAGGGCATCGCCGCCGATGGCCGTGACCGAGATCGGAACGTCGATCAGGCGTTCTTCGCGGCGGCGTGCGGTAACGACGATCTCGTTTCCGCGGCTCTGGGTTTCGACGGTCGCGTCGGCATCCTGCGCCATGGCGGGTGCGGCGACGGTAAGAGTGGCAATAGCAATGGGGCTAACAGCGCAAGCAAATGCTGCGAATCGCATCAGGTCATCCTCCTCGAACGGTCCGTATCCCGGACCTCTGATTCCGCCCTCTATTGAAACATGAACCGCCTTTCAAGTTCTGAGTGCATTGCCATCCACCGTTTCGAGGCGTAGCTGTTGCCATATGGCCACAACCGAACCGACCAGCGAGACCAGGGCTGACAAGGAACCGCGGACCGAGCGCGGACGGCGCACGCTACGAAAATTGCTGGATGCTGCGGCTATCGAGTTCGGGGAAAAGGGTTTTCACGAAGCGTCGATCAGCGGGATCACCCGCCGCGCCGGAACCGCGCTGGGCAGTTTTTACACCTACTTCGATTCCAAGGACGAGATTTTTCGCGCGCTCGTTTCCGACATGAGCGGAATGGTCCGCACCCATTCGGCCAAGGCGGTAAAACCCGACATGACGCCGATCGAGGTGGAAACAGCAGCGCTAAGCGGGTTCCTGCAGTTCGCGCGTGAGCACAAGGAAATCTACCGCATCATCGACGAGGCCGAATTCGTCGATCCGGCCAGCTTCCGCCGCCACTACGAAACGACGGCGCAGCGTATTGCAGAGCGTCTGGAGAAAGGATCGCAAAGCGGCGATTTCCGCCCCGGTCTGGACGAAGCGCACGCATGGGCGATCATGGGAATGTACGTGTTCCTGGGCATGCGTTTCGCCGTGCTCGACGAAAAGCGGCCGCTGGACGAAGTCGTGGCCGTGGCGGGCGACATGCTGCGCCACGGGATCACCAAGGACTGATTTTACCCTATTAGGTTAGGACTTCGGGTCCGGGGTGGGACTTACCCCGGACCCGAAGCTAATTCATGCAGGCTTGCGGGCGAAGATGCCGAAGCCTGCGATAATCGCGTAGCAGATCGCCGGCAGGATCAGCGCAAAGGCGAGGCTGCCCGAAAGATCCGCCAGCGCGCCAAAGATAACCGGCACGACCGCGCCGCCGACGATGGCGACGTTGATGATGCCCGAACCGTCCGCTGCACGGCTGCCCAGCTTTTCACAAGCAAGCGCGAAGATCGTCGGGAACATGATCGAGTTCATCAGGCCCACCGCCAGCAGACTGTAACCAGCGACCGCACCGCTCGTCATCGCGGACACGGCGATAAGCAAGATCGCGATCGTCGCGTTGGTGGCGAGGATCTTGCCCGGGCTGAACACGCGCAGCAGGCCGGAGCCGATGAAGCGGCCCACCATCGCGCCGCCCCAGTAGAGCGTGATCATCCAGCCGATAACCGATTCCGGCTGACCGAAGACGCGCTCCAACGCCAGGTAATTGATGACGATCGAACCGATCGCGACTTCCGCGCCGACATAGAGGAAGATCGACAGCGCGCCGTAACCGAAGCGCGGACGCTTGAGCAGCGAGAGACCGCCGACGATCGAGCTTTCCTCGTGGCGTTCGCCCTGCAGCTTGTTGCGGAACAGCCAGACGACCAGCGCGACAACGCCGATGGCGACGGCAAGGCCGAGATAGGTGTTCACGATCATCGCCGATTCCGCCGTACGATATGCCCGCAGTGCATCGCCCGAAAGCTCGTCCGCGCTCACTTCGGCCAGCTTGCCGAGGATGAGCCCTGCCCCGACCGCCGGAAAGACGGTGGTGCCCAGCGAGTTGAAGGCCTGACCGAAAGTGAGGCGGCTGTGCGCCGTGCGCGAAGGGCCAAGCAGGCTGATCAGCGGGTTGGCGACGACCTGCACCATGACCACGCCCGAGGCGAGGACGAAGTAGGCAAACAGGAAGATCGCATAAGTCGCGGTCTGGCTGGCCGGGATGAACATCAGACAGCCCGCCATCATGGTGATCAAGCCAATCACCGCGCCGCGCATGTAGCCGACCTTTTTCACCAGGCGCGCCATCGGCAGGCCCATCACGAAATAGGCCGCGAAGAAGCAGAACTGCACCAACATCGCCTGCGTGTAGTTCAGCGTGAAAAGCTCCTTCAGCTTCGGGATGACAACGTCGTTGAGGGACGTGATGCCGCCGAAAATGAAGAACAGCGCGAACACGAAAGGCTGAAGGCCCGGCGCGTCGATATGGGTACCGTCATCCTCGATCGGATGCGGGTCGGTGGAACTCGTTACGTCGGGGGCCAGTGCCATCGAGGGATTCTCCTCCGGAGAGAGCCGGGTTCTTGTGCCCGGCCTTTTGGATTTTCTCTTAGTTTGCGACCGGCGGGCAGGTACCGGCGCCGTCAACGGCTTCCACGCTTGCCGAAAGCAATGCAAGCGAAAGGTTCGCGCCCGACACGATGCGCAGCGGCGTTGCCATCTGCGCCATGTCCGCCCCCTGCTCCGCAAAGCATTTGAGCGGAATGGCCAGCGTGCTCACCTCGCCCATCGGCGCATCGGCCAGAAGCGTGGTCACGTCCAGCGTCCGGTCGCCCAATGCCAGCGTCACCGGCCCTTCGGGCAGGCTGTCGACGCGCCATTCGATGGCGAGCGACATGCGTTCGGCAAGGTGCTTGGTAAGGTCCGAGGCCGGACCTTCGATCACCGCCGTGCCGTTGCCGGTCCACGTCAGCGACTTGGCATCTTCCTGCGCGCGCACGTCGACCGACTGGGCGGTGACAGCACCGCCCGCGCTCGACACCGGCGCCGTGCCCACGGTGCGCTTGCCGCCTGCGTCCTCGACGCTCAGCACCCAGGGCGAGAGCGCGCGGCCTGCACCGAAGAAGCTGTCGACGTTGAGCGCATTGGCGATGTCGACCTTGGGATCTTCGGAAAGCTGCGGAACGGATGCGCCATTCGCATAGGAAAGCCCATGACCCAGCGGCCAGAGCGGCTCGGTCACCGGCGCGCGCGCATCGGCCGGCCATGCAAAGGACAGCTTGCCCGTGAAATCACGAACCGGCTTGCCATCGGCACGTGCAACGAGAACGTCGGCAACGCCTGCACCCTGCGATCCGGGCAGCCATGCCGCCACAAAGGCATCGGAGGCGTTGATTTCAGGGCTGGTGAACATCGGGCGGCCCGACAGGAAGACCGAGACCACGGGAATGCCCTTAGCCTTGAGGCTTTTCAGCAATTCGAGATCGGTCGCGTCCGACGGCTGGTAGTCGAGCGTGGGCACGTCGCCCTGATACTCGGCATAAGGTGTCTCGCCGAAGACGACGATGGCGACATCGGGCGCGGCTTCGAATGAACCGTCTGCCGACAGCGTGGCGCTGCCGCCCGCTTCGGTGACAGCCTCGTTCAACCCGTCCCAGATTGTCTGGCCATTCGGGAAGTCTTCCTTGGTAACATCGGTGCCCTGCCACGAAATCGTCCAGCCACCCGACTGGATCGCCATCGAATCGGCAGCAGGACCGGCGACGAGCACCTTGGCACCCGGCTTGATTGGCAGGACCGAACCTTCGTTCTTGAGAAGGACCAGCGACTTCGCCACGGCTTCACGCGCAACGGCGAGGTGCGCGGGCGCACCGACCATCGCGTGATCGCCGCGCACGACGGGCTGCGCGTCCATCAGGCCCAGCTTCATCTTCACGCGCAGGATGCGGCGGACCGCCTCGTTGATGCGCGCCTGCGGGATCTGCCCGCTGCGCGCCTGCGCCAGCGTGTTCTCGTAAAGGCCCTTCCAGCTGTCGGGAGCCATGTACATATCGAGCCCCGCCATCAGCGCGTCGGGGCAATCGGTGTTGGTGCAGCCGGCAACCTGCCCCTGCGCATTCCAGTCACCCACGGTAAAGCCCTGAAAGCCCAGCGCGCCCTTGAGCACGTCGGTCAACAGCGTCGGGTTGCCGTGGTTCTTGACCCCGTTCCAGCTGGAGAAGCTGGCCATCACGGTCAGCGCGCCCGCGTCGATCGCGGTCACGTAACCGGCGGCGTGAATGTCGATCAGCTCCTGTTCGGAGATTTTCGCATCGCCTTGGTCGTCACCACCCTCGGTACCGCCATCGGCGAGGAAGTGCTTGGCCGTCGCGGCAACGCGGTTGGCGGGAATGTCCTTGCCCGCTTCCAGCTTGCCCTGAAGGCCGAGGACCATTTCCTTGCCGTATTCGGCGACAAGTTTCGGGTCGGAGGAGTAGCCTTCGTAGGCACGGCCCCAGCGAAGGTCCTGCGGGACGGCCAGCGTCGGCGCGAAAGTCCACTCGATGCCTGACCCTGCGATTTCCAGCGCGGTGACTTCGGCGATGCGGCGGATCAGCGCCGGATCGTGCGCAGCGCCAAGGCCGACGTTGTGCGGAAATACGGTCGCGCCCGGAATGTTGTTGTGGCCGTGAACGGCATCGACACCGAAGATGATCGGCACAGCCACGCCCTTGGCGCGCGGTTCGACCGAGACGGCTCGGAATTCATCGACGAGGCGGTTCCAGTCCGCCGCGCTGGCGCGTTCGTTGCCGTAAGGACCGCTATTGCCGCCCGCGAGAAGCGAGCCGAGCGGATAAGTCCGCAGATCCTCGGGCGAGATCGCGGAGATGTCGGCCTGGATCAGTTGGCCGACCTTCTGCTCAAGCGTCATCTGCGCGAGCAGGAGCGAAATGCGGTTTTCCGTTTCCGTGTCGGTAATCGCCGCTGGCGTCTGCGCGCTCGGCCAAATGGCAGCATTCGCGCGTCCAGCTTCGGCAATGTCGGGCACGCCCATCGGCTGCGCAGCGACAGGCGCTGCAAGCGCGGCAACAGCCGCCGACATCAATAGCGGAGCAAACTTGACCCCGATCCCCATCCCGATCATCCCAATTCTTGTTGTGAACGTTATCAACCTAGGAAATACAGCAATCGCAGGGTCAGTCAACCCCGCTGCCGGAAGACGCGGAACGGCGGGGATTCAGCGGCGCAGAGCGCGGCTGGTGGAGGCAAGCAGCAGGGCGGCGACCAGCGTAAGCCCTGCGAGAATCGCCATGAGCGCGGGGTAACCGAAGGCCGGGACCACCGCGATCGTCAGCCAAGGCACGATCAGCGAAGGCACCGTGTTGGTAAGGTTGAATATTCCCAGATCGCGCCCCCTGTGCCGGGCCCGCGGCAGGACTCGCAAGGTCTGGCTGGAGTGGAGCGAGAGAAACACCGTCGTCGCCAAGCCGAACAGGATATAACCAGCCATCGCGAACGCCAGACCCTGAGCCAGCGCCATGCCCAGCAGACCGACCGAACCCAGCAACGCCGATACCGCCAGCGGCATGATCGGCCGCCCCGCCTTGTCCGCCCAGCGCCCCGAAAGCAGCGCCAGCGGCACGGCAGCGGCAAGTACGAACGCAAATGTGCGCGCGATGTCCGCGTCGGTCATACCCTCGTCGATCGAACGGAACCAGTAGAGCAGGTAGGCGAAAAGCGCGGCCTCTGAAATCTGCACGGCAAGCCGCGCCGCCCACATGCGTTTGACTGGTTTCGAGGCATCGACCGCTTCTGCAGGACCGCCAAGATCGTCACTCATGAGTTCGGGAAAGGACTTCGGCCGTCCGGCGATCAAGACAGGCAGAACGCAGGCCGCGACGATACCGGCGACCAGCCAGAGCCGCCCGTCCGGCCCTGCCAGACCCGGTGTCGTGACAAACGCACTGGTCACTGCCCCTGCCGCCGGAGCAAAGGCCATCAACCCGCCCAGAAGGCCCTTCTGGCTATCGGGCACGCAGTCCCCCGCCCATGCCGAAAGCGGGCCCATCATCATGTTGAGGAACACCTGCCAGACCAGCAGCAGGCCGAGCAGCATCGCAGCGGATTCCGCGAGCGGCACCGCCAGCAGCAAGGCAATCGTGCCCACCAGCCCCATCGCGACCCAGGCGCGGCGATTGCCGGTCCGGTCGCTCAGCCATCCGAAAGCGATGTTGGCAACGCTGGCAAAGATCGCGCCGCCGAAAGTCAGGTAACCCAGCACGCGCACGTCCGCGCTGCCCGCCATGTCGGTAACGCGCAGCGGCAGGAGGACCGTCAGGAACGGGACATAGGCAATCGCACTACCCGCCCAGGCCAGCGCATAGAGCAGCAGGAACCGCGTCGCCTGCCGCGCACCGGCCTGCTGGGCGGGCGCGTTCTGGGCGGGCGCGTTCACCGCGGCGGTGCGGTCGATTCCCGCTCTACCAGGCTACACGGGACGACGGCGGGTTCTTCGGGCCATTCGTTATCGCGGGCAGCGGCGATAAGCAGTTCGACCGCGCGGGCGGTGACATCCGAAATCGGCTGGTCCACGGCTGTAAGCTGCGGGTGGGTGAAGCGCACGATGGGCGTATTGTCGAAGCTGACCAGCGAGAGATCGCCGGGGATCGACAGACCCTTTTCGCGCGCGACATCAAGCGTGGCGAGCGACATCTGGTCGTTGCTGGCGATGATCGCGGTGGGACGATCATCGCCGGAAAGGAGCGCCTCTGCCGCCTTGCGACCGGATTCGAAGCTGAAGTCGCCTTGCGCGAAAAGCCCCCCGCTCGGCAGGCCCAGCGCGTCCATCGCGCGGTGCCAGCCCTCGGTACGCCAGCCGCTGACCGAATATTCATCCGGCCCCGAAATGAACCCGATCCGCTTGTGCCCAAGGCTCGCCAGCTTTTCGGTTGCCATTGCCGCCGCGCCCGCGTCGTCCATGTTGAGCGCAATCCCCTCGCCCCCGTTTGACGGCGAGATGCGCGCGAAAGGAATCTCGCGCAGCTTCAGCAGGTTGGTGATCTGTTCGTTATCGCTGTGCGGCGGGGTCAGGATCACGCCGTCGGGTTGAAGCGCAGCAATCGCGGCAGTCAGTTCGCGTTCGATATGGTCCGAATGGGTGTCGACCAGTTCAAAGATCAGGCGATAGCCATGCTCTGCGCACTTCAGCATTCCGCCCAGCAGCATCTGGTCAACCCAGTCCGCGCCCTGCCGTTCGCGCCAGTCGGAAATCGTGCGGTCGCGGTCATTGAGGGCAAGGATCAGGTAGGAGCGCGACCCGCTCATCCGCTGGGCCGCGATCGAGGGGACATAGCCCAACTTGTCGATCGAGGCCTGCACGCGCGCCTTCATCTCGGGCCGGACGTTCGGCTCGTTATTGATGACGCGGCTGACCGTCTGGAGCGAAACGCCCGCGTCGGCAGCGACATGCTTGATCGTTACGGCCTGGCGCCGACGTGCCATTGCGAAGCTGAGCCCCCTCTTAGCGCTTGCAGGCGGCTGCGGTAGCCGGATCGGAAGGACATTGAAAGACGCGAACCCAGTCGACGCGCATGTCCTTGGGAAAACCGCTCTCGTCCACGCCGCCCAGCCCGCGCCCTTCGGCAAGCCCGCCGCCGATGGCGAGATTGAGGATCAGGTGGAACGGCGCGTCGAACGGCGCGCGCGGATTGCCGGGTTCGGCATCGGTGAACCATTCGTCGCTCGTCCGCTGAGCATAGACGGTATCGTCGACGGTCCAGACCATGCGGTCCGCGGTCCATTCGAGGGTATACGTGTGATAGCCCGACAGGACCGGCGGATAAGCCGTTTCGTCGCCCTTGTAGACGTTTTCGGGCGGCAGCTTGCCATAATGCAGCGTGCCGAGGATCGTGTTTTCCTTGCCGTCGGGACAATCCTTGCATTCCGTGCCGAGGTTCACCGCCTCCAGAATGTCGATCTCGCCCGAGAGCGGCCAAGGTCCGCGGCTCCAGTCCTCGGGCAGCATCCAGATCGCGGGCCATGTGCCCTGCCCTTGCGGAAGCTTGGCGCGGACCGCGATGCGGCCATATTGCCACGCCGCCTTGCCCCGCGTGACAAGCCGGGCCGAGGTGAAGGACTTGGTGTCGGTCTCGCCCACCTTGCCCGCATCGGGCACGCCTTGGGGCCACGCCGGGCCGGTCATCGTTTCCTCGTGCGCCTCGATGACGAGCTTGCCGTCCTCGATCCGCGCGTTCTTCGCACGGTCGGTATAGCATTGCCGTTCATTATTGCCGCCGCCCCAGCAGTCGACGTCGTAACCCCACTTGGCCGTGTCGATCGCATCGCCATCGAATTCGTCGGACCAGATTAGCTGCCAGCCCTCGGCGGGTTCGGGCGCGGCAACCGTGGCGCAGGACGACAGGGCGAGCGCGAAGCCCGCAATGACGATCCGCATCAAGCCGCCTCCGTCTCGCGCGCGCCGCAATAACGGGCGACGTATTCGCCGTGCGGCGGCAGGCCCGCGACGGTCTTGGTCACACTTTCGCGAAGGCCCCGAAGCAGGTGGTCAAGCTCGCCGTCGGACAGCTTGCCCGCGATAGGATGGCGGCTTTGCGGCATGATTCCCTGTCCCATCATCACCTGTATCCACGAGTTCTCGGCGAACAGTTCCTCGTTCGTGCGGAAGACGCGGCCCGTTTCGCGGAACAGTTCGATCTTATGGTCGAGGGTGTCCGGTATCTCCATGTTCCGGCAGTAGTTCCAGAATTCGGAATCGTCCCGCTCGGTCGCCTTGTAGTGGAGGATCAGGAAGTCGCGGATCTGTTCCATGTCCTGGAACTGCTGGGCGTTGAATTCGTCGATGTCGCGGGTCGAAACCTTGGGACCTGCGGGCAACATGCGCAGCACGCGCAGGATCGCGCGCTGGATAAGGTGGATCGAGGTCGATTCCAGCGGCTCCATGAAGCCCGAGGACAGGCCGATCGCGACGCAGTTCCTGTGCCACTGCTTGCGCCGTGCGCCGGTCTGGAAACGCAAGCGGTTGGTCTTCGTGGTCGTCTCGCCCTCGATATTGCCGAGCAGCCGTTCCTCCGCCGCGTCGTGATCGAGATAGCGGCTGCAATAGACGATGCCGTTGCCGACCCGGTGCTGCAGCGGAATGCGCCACTGCCAGCCCGCATCGTGGGCCATGGCGCGGGTAAAGGGCACGGGCGGCCGCACGCTGCTGGTCTGGACCGCGATGGCGCTGTCACACGGCAGGTAGTGCGTCCAGTCGTCATAGCCGACGTGCATGGCCTGCCCGATCAGCAGGGCGCGGAAACCGGTGCAGTCGATGAACAGGTCGCCCTCGATCCGCTTGCCGCTTTCCAGAGTGATGGCCGCGATGTCCCCGCTCTCGCCATCAAGGTCGACATGCGAGATCTTGCCCTCGATCCGCTGCGTGCCCTCGGCTTCGGCAATGGTGCGCAGGAAGCGGGCGAAGGCCGTCGCGTCTAATTGGAAGGCATAGTTCATGCGGTTGTCGGGCAAGTGCGCGAACTTGCCTTCGCGCGCGGCGATGAGTTCGATGCAGTAATCGTCGTAAGATGCATCGTGGCCGCGTTCCTTCCCTTCCATCCAGAAGTGCTGGAAGCCCGCGGTCCAGTGGTCCTTGCCCGCCGCGCCGAAGGAATGGAAATAGCCCTCGCCCGGCACGCGCCAGTTGTCGAACTGGATGCCCAGCTTGAAGGTCGCATGGGTCGCCCGCATGAAATCCGCCTCGGGGATGTTCAGCAGGCGCAAGTAGTTCACCAACGGCGGGATCGTGCTTTCGCCAACGCCCACTGTTCCGATCATGTCGCTTTCAACCAGCGTGACCGATGCGGTCCGCCCCAGCGTGCGCGAGAAGGCTGCCGCCGCCATCCATCCGGCGGTGCCGCCGCCCGCGACGACGATGCGAAGAGGCTGGCTTGTTTCGTTCTTCATCGGCTGAGGGTCCTTAGAAGGAATGCGCGCAGGCGGCCCGCGCTTTCGGGCGTGAGCCGGTCGAGGACCGAGCGGGCCTTTTCGGGAATGTGGGCGGTGACGCGCTCGTCCGCCTCGAAGACGTAATAGTCGAACAGGTCGCGCCAGATCGCGCGGTCGCGTTCGGGCAGGTCGCGGATCGTCATGATCGCGTGGTTCAATGCGTCCTGCGGCTGGCCGAGATAGCGCGGCGTATCGCGCCACCAGTAGTTCACCAGCACGTTGAACGCCTCCAGCCCCTCGACATGGTGCCACCACATCGACGGCACGAAGAGCGCGTCGCCCGGTTCCAGCTCTGCCACTTGCGCGTGCTCCAGCGCATCACGAAAACGAGGGTGCGCATCGAAGTCGGGAGCGGCAAAATCGACCATCGAGATCGCCCGTCCCGCAGGCGTGTTGTCGATCGGGCCGAGGTAGAGATTGCGGAATTGTTCGGGCGGGAACAGCGTGAAGCGGCGACGCCCGACCGCGCAGCAGGCAAGGTTGTCGGGAAAGTCATTGTGCGCGGCGATGCGCGTCTTCGTCCCGATCCAGATCGACGACAACGGATCGCGGGCGCCCAGCGGGACGTGGTTCGCCTCGTGCAGTCCGTTGAAGAAATCGTGCATGTCGATGGAGGCAAGGTAGATCGCGGGCGCTTCGGCCTGTCCCTCGCCCTCTTCCATCTTGGCGAAGATCGTCGGCAGCGTGCCCTTCGTCGTGCGAAAGTTCATCTGCATCGCTTCGTCGTAGAACATGCGCCCCTCGCTCTCGGGCGCGGCGACGGAGACGACGAAGGGCCGGTCGACGGCGTGCTGCCGGATATAGGCGCGCGCATCGCTGGCAGAGCGCAGCCCCGCTTGGACCAGCGGCCAGTCCTGCACCAGCCCGCGCAGCACGAAAGGCCGGTCCGCACCGCGCAGCATCGCGTCGAGCGCGGCGGCATCGGCCACCTCGCGCTCCTCGACATGCGGCAGTGCGGTCAGCGTATCAGGCATGGACTTCGCGGGCGTTCTTGCGGGCGACGAGATCGGTGATGTGCGACAGCGAGGCGAGCGCCATGAAGATCGGCATGAGGTAGCCTGCGTCGTGCAACTCACCCAGCGCCGCGCCGTCGAGGCTGCGGATCTTGTCTTCGTTCAGGATATGGAAGCCGACGAGGCTGCGCTTTGCGCCATCGTCCAGCGTCACTTCCAGCGTGAAGGGTTCGAGCAGGTCCCAACGCTTGAGCGCAGCGAAGAACCCCTCGCAGGCACGGTATCCGGCGTCGAGCTGGCCGAGCTTTCCGGCAACGTCCTCAAGATAGGGGGTTGCCTGACCGTTGTCGTCGAACAGGCGCACGCCTTCGGCATCGCCGGTGCGGGCGTGGTCCATGTCGATGTGGACTTGTGCGGGCCCGTCGGCATCGCGGCTGCGGCCGATCAGGAACGGCTGGATCGACAGGGCCAGCGGGCGATAGCCTGCGTCCCACTTGCCGTCCTTCAGGAACAGGTTTTCCCCGTTCTCGAACCCGAAGAGCGCGACCGAATTGAACTGGCCAGTTTCCTGGTTCTTGTGGAACAGGATCGGGAAATGCGCCTGCACCTGCCGGAATTCGGTCGGCACGGCGATGCAGGACATGACCTGGTCGCCAAGGTCGGCGCCCGGCTCCATCCTGACGCGCAAGTCGCGGTGGGCGGCGGGGTCAAGAACGGCGTGCTGGCTCATGCGGGGCATCCTGCGGTTTGCGGGCTTTGCGCGGATTGGGCGCGAAGCGTATCGAGATATGTCCGGTTAGTCGGCAGCGCGGCGGCAAGCTGGCGCGCGCGCTGTTCGACCTGTCCGGTCGGATCGGTTGTAGTGGCCGGCAATTGCGGCGCTTTTCCGCCCATGCCGTAAAGAACATATTGCCAGCTTGCCGCGGGGAAGATTTCATCCACCATCGGGAAGTCGGCACTGCCGGGCACCTGCCCCTGCCAGAGCGTGAGCAGTTCGGCGAGGCTGTCGGGCACGATGGCGCGGTGTTCGTCCCAGTATACGCCGGTGCGGTCCGACAGGACGTAGTGCAGTTTGAGGAAATCGACGATCCGGTCCCAGCGATAGCGGAACAGCCGGTCGAAGCGGCGGGCGTGAATGTCCATCTCCGCCCGGTCGGTCGGAAAGGCATCCATCAGCGCGCGCAGCGACAGTTCGATCATGACGATGGCCGAAGCCTCGAGCGGTTCGACGAAGCCTGCCGAAAGCCCGATGGCAAGGCAGTTGCCGATCCAGAACCGGTCGAGATGCCCGCTTTCGAACCGCAGCAGGCGCGGATCAGGCGCAGGCGCATCGGGCACGGCCTTTGCGACATAGGCGCGCAGGGTTTCCAGCGCCGCGTCGTCCGATGAAAAGCGCGAGGAATAAACGCAGCCGATGCCGCGGCGGGTGGGGAGCGCGATGTCCCAGATCCAGCCCGCAACATGCGCGGTGCCGACGGTAAGCGAGGCAATCGCGCTGTCGGGTGCGGTCGGGACCTGCGCGGCCAGCGCGCGGTCGTTGAACAGGACGTCGCTGCGGTCGATGCGGCCAGCGCCCATCTTGTCGCGGATCAGCAACCCGCGCATGCCAGTGCAGTCGATGAAGAGATCGCCGTCCAGACGCTCTCCGCCATCGAGCAGCAGTGCGGCGATATCGCCGTTGTCGGCCCGCTCCACCCCGTCGATGCGGGCGGCAATGTGCGTCACGCCCAGCTTCGCTGTCGCGTGGCGCTTCAGCAGGTCGACAAGCTTTCCGGCATCGAGGTGATAGGCGTAGTTCAGCGCCCCGGCATAACCCGGCATCGCCTTTTGCCGCGGGGCGAGATCGGCGGCGCAGACCAAGCCTTGCGGCGAGACCGCGTCGGCGAACGCGCCGCCTTTCGCGGTCCAGGCCGAAACGGCTGCGCGCGGCGTTTCGCCGACAGGAGCGGTGAACGGGTGGAGGTAGCTGTCGCCGGCGCTGCCATCGCGCCAGCCGTCGAAGCGCGAGCCTTGTTTGAAGGAGGCATCGGTGGCGACGAGAAATTCAGCCTCGTCGATGCCGATTGCGGCAAGCGTGCCGCGCATCGTGGGCCATGTCCCCTCACCCACTCCGATAGTCGGGATGTCGGGTGCCTCGACGATGGTGACGCGGATCGGGCGGGCGACGTCGCGTTTGCTGCGGGCAGCGATCGTGCAGGCGGCAAGCCATCCGGCGGTTCCGCCGCCAGCGATCACGACATGATCGACCTTGCCTGACATTGCCCTGGCTTCCTGCTCTCTCTTACCCTTTTGTCGCCGTCTTATCCCATGCGCCCCAAATGACGAAAGCCGCCCGCGCGCGAGGGAGAATGGCGCGGACGACCTTCGTTCATTGCACGGCGGCTGATCAAGCCCGGATACGCTGAGGGAGCGGGCCGGACGTGACACGGCGATCGCCGCGCTAATCTGGCGAGGGGCGGCCAGTGCGGGGTCGCTCTCCCGCACTGGCGCATCGCCGGATCAGAAGTTCAGACGGACACCTGCCGCGTAACGGGCATAGCCCGGTGCCGCGAAGTAGACGGTCTGATCGTTGCGCATGTGGCCCTTGCGGTCGGCATTGGTGATGTTGATGCCTTCCACGAAAGCCGTGAGACCCTCGGTGAACTCGAAGCTCGCGCTTGCGTCGAACTGGCCGTAGCTTTCGACGTAGAACGGATCGAGGCCGTAACCCGACAGGAAGCCGTCGCGCCAGTTGTAGGCGATACGGGCCTGAAGCGGTCCCTTGTCGTAGAACAGCACGGCGTTCGCACTGTCGCTGACACCGGTCACGGCGAACTGCGTTTCGGTGTAGCGAAGCGCGTTGTCGTAATAGGTGTCGCTGTTGACGATCGTGTAGTTCAGGATCGCACCGAAGCCGGTGTCCCAGAAGTTGTGCTGGATCGCGAATTCCCAGCCATGCAGCTTCGCGGTGCGATCGCTGTTACCCGGCTGACCCAGCGTGAACTGCAGGGCCGGATCACCGGACTGGCCAAGGATGCCGATCGGCATGTTGTCGCTGTTGTACAGGATCGCATCGGGAGCGATGTTCACCGCCTCTGCCAGGACCTGGTCGAACGTGGCGTTCGCACCGGCCGCTGCCAGAGCCTGCTGGAAGACCGCGCCCTGACCCGGGTTGGTCAGGCCGAACACCGGCGACTGCGTCGTGGTGGTGCCGATGAAGTTGCTGACGCGCTTGTGGAAGAAGCCCACGGACACGTAGCTAGCGACATCGTAATACCATTCGGCCGAAGCATCGATGTTCTTTGACTTGTAGGGAAGCAGGCCCGGGTTGCCCGATCCGCCGGTGCTGCCACCGTCGGGACGTGCGGGCGAGTTGACCGTGAGGCCGCCCTGCAGGTTGTTGTAGGACGGACGCGTGATCGTGTGGCTGTAGGCCGCACGCAGCTTCACGTTGTCCATCGGCGACATGTCGAAATCGATCGCCGGGAGCCAGTTGTCGTAGCTGCCCTTCAGCGTCGAGAAGTCCGAGCTGACCGGATCAAGGATCGAGATCTCGTTGAACGAGACGATCGCCGTACCCGAGGGAACAGGAACCAGAGCCGAGCTCTTCACGTCGGTCGCCTCATAGCGCAGGCCAAGGCGCAGGTGCGCTTCGTCTGCCAGCAGGTCGAAGACATGCGTCGACTGAATGTACGGCGCGATGGTCTCTTCGGTAATGCGGCGGTCCACCGTATATTCGGCAAGGCAGCCGGTGCCGGTCGGCGTGCCGACCCACGGGGTGGTGCAGATACCGATCTGGCTGTCGAGAAGTTCGATCAAGTTGACCGTGTCGACGCCGAAGTAGGTCGGGATGATCGCCGGATCGTTCGAACCGCTCATGCCCGACAGGTCCGCCGGAAGATCGCGCGGCATGAACAGACTGTCCGGCGTGTCTTCGGCCGAAAGCGTGCCGCCCCAGCTGTCGGTCTGCAGGACGCCGTATGCCGAACGGACCTTGTTCGACGTGTAGGTCGCGCCGAAGTCGAGGCTTTCGATGAAGCCTGCGTCGAAGTCGTAGCCGCCCTTCAAGGCGATCTGGTTGATCTCGTCGCGCATGTAAGCGTTACGGAACGAGTTGCCTGCCGGACGGATGTTCGAGGCATCAAGCTCCGAACCGGGGTACATGTCGACCGAGATGACCGGCATGTCCTGCGTGAAGTCCACGGTCTGCGACTGGACGCCGTAGATGGCCGCGCCGACGGCGATGTTGCTGCCGTAGGGCGAAGTCGGCTTGGACGTCGCGGTCGAGTGGTGTGCATCAAGCTCCCAGCGCATGCCGCTGGGGTGTTCCCACGCGATGTTGCCGCCCAGCGAATGGTTGATGCTGCGGTTGGCCGCGACCGCGCCGGTGATGGCGAGATCCTTGCCGGGGCCGAAAACTTCCGAATAAAAATTCGGGCCTGCCGCCGGACCGTCGGTCCAGCTGCTGCTGGTCTGGTCATGGTTGAACCAGACGCCGATCGAGTTGGTACGCGCATCGATCGTGTTCTGCGAGAACGTGTAGTCGATCGTGGCGGTTACCTGATCGCTGGGCGCGACCTGCAGCACAGCCTGGCCGTTGAAGCGTTCGCGATCGATCGTGGTGAAATCGTAACCGGCGTTCTGGGTGACCTGGTAGACCGTGTCCGGACCCGGACGGTTTTCGGTACGGTCGTAGTTGCCGCGCCAGTCATTCTCGTCGACCGGCAGCGAGCCCCAGTTATTTTCGTCACCAAGATAGCCTTCGCGCCAACCGGCGTTGAACTGCGCCAGGCTGGCCTTGCGGCGCTGGTACGAACCGGACAGCAGGATGCCGACGGTGTCGTCAGCGAACGTGCTGGAGACGATGCCCGAAAGTTCAGGCGTGATGTCGGTGCCGTCGAAGGTGTGATCCTTCACGGCCTTGGCAGCGACGCTACCCTGAAGGCCAGGACGGTCCAGCGGGCGCGGCGTGCGGATATTGATGACCGAACCGATACCGCCGGTCGGCAGCGTGGCGCGGCCCGACTTGTAAACCTCGACCGCGGCAATGCCTTCGGACGCAAGGTTGGCGAAATCGAAGCTGCGCGAAGCGGGCGCTTCACAGCACGAGCCGAGGCCAGATGCCGGCATCTGGCGGCCGTTCAGCAGGACGAGGTTGAATTCGGGGCCGAAGCCGCGGACCGTGACGGTCGAACCTTCACCGCTGTTGCGGTCGATCGAGACGCCGGTGATGCGCTGGAGCGATTCGGCAAGGTTCGTGTCCGGGAACTTGCCGATGTCTTCCGCGCTGATCGCGTCGACGACGCCCTGCGCCTCGCGCTTGATGTCGGCCGCGGCCTGCAGCGAGGCGCGGATACCGGTCACGATAATGACGTTCTCGTCCTCGACCTCGGAGGCGGCGGTCATATCGTCTTGCGCCATGGCCGCCTGCGGAGCAGCAGCCATTGCAAGGGCCGAAGCCCCGGTCATGAAGGTAAATGCATTACGCACGCTGCGTCGCGCCATCAGTCCTCTCCCCTGTCCGTCGAATCGGTAGAATCCGAATCCGTCCGGTGAAATGCGTTGTGAACGTTCATGTGAACGTTATCAAGCATCGTGTCAACAGGGCGTCATATTGCCTGCCACCGCTTCTACAGGGTGTGGCTAAGGTGTCACTCCTCTTTGGGTTCGATCCGCGCCAGCAGGGCCTCCACCTCGACCTGGCCGCCGACTTTTGCCGCCAGATCAGCGACTTTGCCGTCGAACGGGGCCGTCAGCGCGTGCTCCATCTTCATGGCTTCCAGAACCATCAGGCGCTGGCCTTCCTTCACTTCGTCACCTTCGGCAACGTCGAGCGCGAGGACTTTGCCCGGCATCGGCGCAAGGATGTCGCCATCGTGGGCCGAACCATGGCCCGACCCGCGCATGACGGTGTCGAAGCCATATCCCATGCCATCGGCAAATACGACGACATGGTCGCCATGAGCATAGCCGGTGACCAGCGTATCGTCCGTAGAGAAGAAGTCGGGCGTCACATCGCCCACGGCAGTGCTGTCCGCCTCTGCCGCCGCGAGGTCGAGCACGCGCCCTTCCCCGCGATGCGAGAGCCACACGTTGCGGCGCGCCGGCGCATTGAGGCGGAAGCCTGCAAGGTCGCCATCCGCATCGCCATAGGCAATGCGCGCCGCGACGTTCCAGACCATGTCGTCCGCCTCGCCATCGGGGACCAGTTCGTCGCCGTGGCGCGCGATGAAGCCGGTATCGAGCTTCGCGTCGCGGAAATCCTCTGCATCGAGCGCGCGGACAAGGAAGCCCGCATTGGTCCGCACCGGCCAGACTTCGGTGTCGGCGAGCGAGGCGACCAGATCGTCGATCGCGGTATCACGGTCCTCTGCATGGCAGACGACCTTGGCGATCATGGGATCGTAGAACGGCGAGACCTGTCCGCCTTCCTCGACGCCGGTTTCGATGCGGGTGGCAAGGCCGAACGACAGGTGATCGAGCCGCCCCGTGCTGGGCAGGAAGCCGCTGGCAGGGTCTTCGGCGTAAAGGCGTGCCTCGATCGCGTGGCCGTTGATCGACAGTTCGTCCTGACCCTTGGGGATGATCTCGCCGCTGGCGACGCGGATCTGCCATTCGACCAGGTCGACGCCGGTGATTTCCTCGGTCACCGGATGTTCGACCTGAAGGCGGGTGTTCATTTCCATGAACCACGTGCGGTCGGCGCGTAGCCCTTCACTGGCATCGGCGATGAACTCGATCGTGCCCGCGCCTTCGTAGTTCACGGCTTGCGCAGCCTTGACCGCAGCGGCGCAAATCGCCTCGCGCGTTTCGGAGTCCATGCCGGGAGCGGGCGCTTCCTCGATCACTTTCTGGTGACGGCGCTGAAGCGAGCAGTCACGCTCGAACAAATGGACGACGTTGCCGTGGCTGTCGCCGAAGACCTGCACTTCGATATGGCGGGGCGAGAGGATGAACTTCTCGATCAGGACGACGTCGTTGCCGAAACTCGCCCGCGCCTCGCGACGGCAGGATTCGAGCGCGGCCATGAACTCGCCCTCGGCATCGACCTTGCGCATCCCCTTGCCGCCGCCACCTGCAACCGCCTTGATCAGCACGGGATAGCCGATCGCGTCCGCCTCGGACTTCAGCCGCTCGTCCGACTGGTCGTCGCCCATGTAGCCCGGCGTGACCGGCACGCCCGCCTCCGCCATCAATGCCTTGGCCGCGTCCTTCAGGCCCATGGCATTGATGCTGGCAGGCTTGGGCCCGACCCAGACAAGCCCTGCGTCGAGCACGGCCTGCGCAAAGGCAGCGTTCTCTGACAGGAAGCCGTAGCCGGGGTGGATCGCCTCTGCGCCGGTTTCCTTCGCGGCGGCAATGATGCGGTCACCGATCAGATAGCTTTCGGCAGCAGGCGACGGGCCGATATGCACCGCCTCGTCCGCCATGCGAACGTGGAGCGATTTTGCATCGGCATCGGAATAGACCGCAACCGTGCGGATACCCATGGCACGCGCGGTGCGAATGACGCGGCAGGCGATCTCGCCGCGATTGGCGATGAGGATTGATTTGATCATGAATTGGCTATCCAGAAAACGACTGCGACGATAGCGACGACAAGGATCATCTTCCCGGCAAAGGCCCAGATCATCCAGCGCGGCATGCCCGCATTGGCAGGACGCTGGCTTGCAGGGTTCGGGGCGGATTGATCCTCGCTCATCGCGTTACATCCTGAACACGCCGAAGGGCGCACGGTCGGGGATCGGGGCTTCGAGTGCGGCGGCAAAGGCGAGGCCCAGCACGTCGCGGGTCTGGGCCGGATCGATCACGCCGTCGTCCCACATGCGCGCGGTGGCGTAGTAGGGGTTGCCCTCGTCCTCGTACTTCTGGCGGATCGGGGCCTTGAATTCCTCGGCTTCCTCCGCGCTCCACTTGTCGGCATCGCGGTGGACGGTGGCGAGCACGCTGGCCGCCTGTTCGCCGCCCATGACCGAGATGCGGCTGTTGGGCCACGAGAACAGGAAGCGCGGCTGATAGGCGCGGCCCGCCATGCCGTAATTGCCCGCCCCGAAGCTGCCGCCGATCAGCACCGTGATCTTCGGCACTTGCGCCGTGGCGACCGCGGTCACCAGCTTCGCGCCGTGCTTGGCGATGCCCTCGGCCTCGTACTTGCCGCCGACCATGAAGCCCGAAATGTTCTGCAGGAATAGCAGCGGAATGCGGCGCTGGCACGCCAGTTCGATGAAGTGCGCGCCCTTTTGCGCGCTTTCCGAAAACAGCACGCCGTTGTTAGCAAGGATCGCGACCGGCATCCCGTGGATGTGGGCAAAGCCGGTGACGAGCGTATTGCCGTAAAGCGGCTTGAACTCGTGAAATTCGCTGGCGTCGACAATGCGCGCGATCACTTCGTGCACGTCATAGGGCGCCCGCACGTCGTCAGGGATGATTGCGTAAAGCTCGTCCGCGTCGTACCTCGGCGCAGCGGCGGCCTGCAGGTCCAGCTTCGCGCCTTCGTTCAGGCCAAGGTGGCTGACGATATCGCGCACAATGGCCAGCGCGTGTTCGTCGTTTTCAGCCAGGTGATCGGCCACGCCCGACTTGCGGGTATGAAGATCGCCGCCGCCAAGATCCTCGGCGCTGATCTCCTCGCCCGTCGCGGCTTTCACCAGCGGCGGTCCGGCAAGGAAGATCGTACCCTGTTCACGCACAATCACGGTCTCGTCGCTCATCGCCGGAACGTAGGCGCCGCCGGCGGTGCAACTGCCCATGACGCAGGCGATCTGCGGAATGCCCATCCCGCTCATCCGCGCCTGGTTATAAAAGATGCGGCCGAAGTGGTCGCGATCGGGGAAGACTTCCGCCTGATAGGGCAGGTTCGCGCCGCCGCTGTCGACGAGGTAGATGCAAGGCAGGCGGTTTTCTTCGGCGATCTCCTGCGCGCGAAGATGCTTCTTCACCGTCATCGGGTAATACGATCCGCCCTTCACGGTCGGATCGTTGGCAATGATCATGCACTGGCGGCCCGACACGACACCGATACCCGCGATCATGCTGGCCCCGTGCACGTCGCCTTCGTACATGCCATTCGCGGCAAGCTGGCCAACCTCGAGGAACGGCGCACCTGGATCGAGCAAGCGTTCAACGCGGTCACGCGCCAACAGCTTGCCGCGGGCAACGTGGCGTTCGCGGTGGCGTTCTGCGCCGCCCAGCGAAGCCTCGGCCACCTTGGCGCGCAGTTCGTCTGCCAGCGCCTTGTTATGCCTGGCTCGTGCCTGCGCCTCCGGCGATGACAGGTCCAGCTTCGAATTGAGAACAGGTGCGCTCATTCAGGGGCAACCTTCTTGCGAAATGGTGAGTTGTTGCGGGTTCGTGGAAAAATCAGGTGGCGGAAGACGCCGACGATGTTGATGCCGAGCAGGCCGACGTTCTGCCAGCCAATGCCTGCACCTTCATCATTCAGGAAACCCCACGCGATCAGCGCGATCGAACTGGTGACGAAAAGCACGAATGCCCAACCCGTAATCCGCTCTCCAAGATTCAGCGAGACGAGGAACGCAGCGACAAGCGCGGCTCCCGCCCCGTAATATTGCAAAGCGGTAAGGGTGGACTCGTTCATCCCTTCATCAGCTCCCGTCCGATCAGCATGCGCCTGATCTCGTTCGTGCCAGCCCCGATATCGAGCAGCTTCGCATCGCGAAGGAACCGTTCGACCGGCCAGTCGGTGGTGTATCCTGCACCGCCCAATGCCTGAACAGCCTCGCCAGCGGCACGAAAAGCGTTCTCGCTGGCCAGAAGTATCGCTCCGGCGGCGTCGAAGCGGGTGGTCTGCCCCGCGTCGCAAGCCTTGGCGACGGCATAGGAATAGGCGCGCGCCGATTGCAGGCCGACATACATGTCGGCGATCTTCGCCTGCATCAGCTGGAACTCGCCGATCGGGCGGCCGAACTGCTTGCGTTCGCGTACGTAGGGAATGACAACGTCGAGGCAGGCCTGAATGATGCCGAGCTGCACACCCGAAAGCACGACACGTTCGTAATCGAGCCCGCTCATCAGGACTTTCACGCCTTCGTCGACCCCGGCCATCACGTTTTCATCCGGCACGAAGCAGTCGTCGAAGACCAGTTCGGATGTGGGCGAACCGCGCATGCCCATCTTCTCGATCTTCTGGCCGATGGAGAAGCCTTCGAAGTCCTTTTCGATCAGGAAAGTCGTGATGCCGCGCGGGCCAGCATCCGGGTCGGTCTTGCCATAGACGACCAGCGTGTCGGCATAGGGTGCGTTGGTGATCCAGAACTTGGTGCCGTTCAGGACCCAGCCGCCATCAGCCTTGTTGGCGCGCATCTTCATCGACACGACATCGCTGCCCGCGCCCGCCTCGCTCATCGCCAGCGAACCGACGTGCTCGCCGCTGACCAGCTTGGGCAGGTACTTCGCCTTCTGCGCGTCGCTGCCCCAGCGGTGGATCTGGTTAACGCACAGGTTCGAGTGCGCGCCGTATGACAGGCCGAGCGAGGCGCTGGCGCGGCTCACTTCCTCAACCGCGATCAGGTGATCGAGATAGCCGAGGCCAAGGCCGCCGAACTCTTCCGACACGGTCACGCCGTGCAGGCCAAGTTCACCCATCTGCTGCCACAGCGCGTCACGGGGAAACCAGTCATCGCGGTCGATGCGGTCTGCCAGCGGCATGATCTGTTCATCGGCAAAACGCGCGACGGTGTCGCGGATCATCGTAGCGCTTTCGCCCAGCGCGAAATCGAATTCGGGAGTGGCTCGCATGCAATCCTACCCAGGGAGTGTTCTTGTCTGCCCCCTTCCTACCGGACTGGCAGGCGGGAGAGAAATTGGAAGTCGGAGCGGATCATCATAGAAAAAATCTATGACAACACCTTCTCTGGTCAACGAGCCTTGGCCGCAAAGCGTTCCGCGATGTCTGCTGCAACCGTGCGGCAGGCCTCGGCTCGCTCGTCCGTCAGCCAGGCCGGATCGGCGCGCAGGCCCAGCGTACGGGTGAAATCGTACCCCTCGAGCTCCACCGGCTCGATCCCCTCGCGCCGGTGGGACAGCGGCGCGGTCGTGATGCCGAGCCCTGCCGCGACCATAGCCATGCACCGTTCCTCGCTCTCGCTGCGTAGCGAGAAACGCGGGCGGACGTGAAGCCGGGTGAAGAACGTGCTGGTACGGTCGAGCAATTCGCAGGACCGACGCGCGATCATGACTTCTGAACCCAGCGTTTCGGGCTCGACCACTGCTTGCCCTGCCAGCCGGTGCGATGACGGCACGAACAGGACATAAGGCTCGCTGATCAGCGGGATCGCGCCATCATCCTCGTCGCGCAGCAGCCCCAGCATCATGTCCACCCGCCCGCTGGCTAGCGAGGCGCGTAGTTCGGAATCGGTGCCCTCGACCAGCTCAATAGAGAACGCCTCGCCCAATCCGGCCAACACCGCCTCCAGCAGGGGCGCGGCCACCGACCGGATGACGCCCAGCTTCAAGGCGGGCCAATCGGTCTGCGCGCTGGCTCCGAACCCGTCGACGGCGCGAAAATTACGGTCCAGCTCGCGCGCCAGCGGGAGAAAACGCCCACCCGCTTCGGTCAGCCGCACGTGCCTCCGGTCGCGCACGAAGAGCCGCGATCCCACCATGCGTTCAAGGTCCGCGATGCCCGCCGAAAGCGTCGGCTGCGTCACGCGGATGCGACCGGCGGCCTGCGTGAAGCTGCCGGTTTCGACTACGGCGAGAAACTGGCGGATATGTGAACGCTTGATCATAGGAAAAACCTATAGCCTAAGTCGGCGGCAAGATCAGCCGTTCTTCTTCTTCCAGTACTGGACCTGCGCGCGGGTCATGCCGATGGCGCGGGCAGCCTGGCTGACATTGCCGCCGTGCCGGTCCAGCGCGGCTCGGACCAGTTCGTCGGTCAGGTCCTGCTGCGTCATGCCGGTGTCGAGCAGGCGCTCGCCCACCCCCTCGCCGCCGCCAGCCGCCTTGCGCGCATGATCGTGGACGAAGGCGTCGAATGTGTCGCCCGCCGTGTCGCCGCCGGTTCCGCCCAGCGTCAGGTGGTGGATGCCGATCGGCTCGTCCTCTTCGGCAAGGATGATGCCGCGCTCGATCAGGTTCTCCATCTCGCGGATGTTTCCGGGCCACGAATATTCGTGGAAATAGCGGATCACGTCGGCATCGAACCGCATCGCGCCGCGCCCGTGCCGCGCCGACAGCCGCTGCAGGAAGTGGTGGGCTAGAACCGGAATGTCCCCACGCCTTTCACGCAGCGGCGGGATGTGGACGGGAAATGTCGAAAGCCGGTGATAGAGATCGGCGCGAAATGTGCCCCGTGCGACTTCGGCGCGAAGGTCCGCATTCGTCGCTGCGACCAGCCGCACGTCGGCCTTCAGCGGCTTCGTCCCGCCCACCCGCTCGAACTCGCCTTCCTGAAGCACGCGCAGCAGCTTGCCCTGCGCGGCGAAAGACAGCGTGCCGATCTCGTCAAGGAACAGCGTCCCGCCCGCCGCCCGCTCGAACCGGCCTGCACGGCTGGCGTCCGCGCCGGTGAAGGCGCCCTTCTCCACCCCGAACAGTTCGGCCTCCACCAGCGTTTCGGGGATCGCCGCGCAATTGAGCGCCAGCATCGGCTTTGCCGAACGGCGGCTGCGCTTGTGCAGTTCCTTGGCGAAGACTTCCTTGCCCACGCCGCTTTCGCCGAGGAACAGGACCGGCGCCTCGGTCTGCGCCACCTTGTCAACAAGGTGCAGTACCGCGTTGAAGCCGGACGATGCCCCGACGATGGAGCGTGAACCGATGTGGAGGTCCGCATCGGGCGCCGCTTCCTTGCGCGCCGGGCGGCGGCTGTAGGTCTCTGCCCGGAACCAGCGCAGTTCGGCGTCGGCATCCTCCCACTGGTCGGCGGGCTTGCCGACGAGGAAGCAGCGGTCGTGCCCCATGGCGACGCATTCGAGTTCGCGGAACACCATCGGCTTGCCGAAGAAGGTACTGGCGAAACCCGCCGCATAGCCGCACTGCTGCCAGCCCGCCGGATGCGCGCCGACGCCCATTTCCTTGAGATGCGACTGGCACTCGGCCGAATTGTGCCAGACATATTCGCCGTAGAAATTGCCGTTCGCAAAATCCGCCTCGAACGCCAGTTCGTCCACCCGCACCGCGCCTTTCAGCGCATGGAGCTGCGGCCCTGCCTTGTAGACGTCGAGCATGTCGCGGTCGCTGCGCAGTTCCTGCGCCATCTGCGCGTCGGTCACCCCGATGCCATAGCCGATGCGCGACAGCACGCCCCTGGCCCGTTCGTAACCCAGAGCCCAGATCAGCTCGCGCCGCATCAGCGCAAGGCCCAGATCGTCGGTCAGCACCATGCGCCGGTTGCCCAGCCGGATCTCGGCATGTTCGGGGTCGAAGTGGAAACTGTCGCGAAGATCGGCGATGGACGACATCTCGGCAATGCCGAGCGCGCCTTCGCGAAAGCTCTGCCCCAGCGATGCCGACGGTTTGCCCTTGGGCGGCATAGGTCTCTCCGGTGTCTATTCTTATGCAAACAGACTTACCGGTGGTGTCGAATTTTCTCCAATACCTTATGCACGCACCGTCGAAACCCTAGGGGATGCATGCATCCGCGCAATTGGCACGCCCCTTGCTGATCCCTTTCCCAGATGCCGCGCATGACGTGACGCGGCCTTGGGAGAGACCAGACATGACCGACAAGCCCGAATACCTGATGCAGGCCTGGTACGCCGCCGCCCTGTCGAGCGAGGTGGACGAGACCGAGCTGTTCCGCCGCAAGATCATGGGCAAGGGCGTGCTCATCTATCGCGGCGAGGACGGCAAGCCGATCGGCATGCACGACCGCTGCCCCCACCGCTTCGCGCCGCTGTCGCAGGGCCACCGCGACGGCGACAACGTGGTTTGCCCCTATCACGGACTTGCCTTCAACGGCGCGGGCAACTGCGTGCACAACCCGCACGGGCGCGGCACGCTGCCCAAGGGTCAGGTCGTGGGCACGTTCCCGCTGGTCGAGAAGCACGGCTTCATCTGGATCTGGATGGCCGAGGAAGCGCCCGACTACGATCTCGTCCCCGACTACGCGCCGCTGGACGAAGGACCGGCGACGGGCATCGGGCACACCTACATGCAGATGCCGGTGAACTACCGCATGATCCTCGACAACGTGATGGACCTGTCCCACGTCGACCATGTCCACGGCGAGATCATCACCACGCGCGGGCAGCTTACCCCGCTCATCCCCAAAGTGGTCGAGGAGGACACCGCGATCTCGGCCCGCTGGGAATGGGTGCAGCAGCCGCCGATCCTGATCCTCGCCCCGTTCCTCGCCCGCCCCGAGGATCCGGCCGATCACTACGTCCAGGTCAACTGGTCGGCACCCGCCAACATCCAGCTTTCGATCGGCGCGGTGCAGGACGGGGCCGGCTTCGACCAGGCCGTGATGCAGTATGACCTGCACACCTGCACGCCCGAGGACGAGTTCTCCACCCACTACTTCTTCGCGACGCGCCGCAACCACAACGAGGACGACGCCGAGTACAACGCGTTCAAGATCAAGGCGATGCACGACGCCTTCATCACCGAGGACGGCCCGATCATCCTCGCCTGTCAGGAAGAGATGGGCGAGGATGACTTCTTCGACATGAACCCGATGCTGCTGTCGAACGACCTTGCGCCGGTAAAGGTACGCCGCCGCATCCGCGACCTGATCAAGCGCGAACAGGACGCAGGCCAGCTGGCCGAAGCGGCAGAGTAAGAAGCCGCCCCCGGTCGCCCGTCAGGTGATGGAGTAGGTGCGCAGGATCTGCTGCGCCACTTCGTCCAGCGACAGGCGGCCGGGCCGGTACCAGCTTGCCGCGCTGTTGAGCGTGGTAAGCAGCAGGATGCGATAGACATCGCGGTCGACGCCCGCTGGCAGGCTTGCATCGTTTACGAGGTCGCGGAACAGCCCTTCGAAAGCGTCGCGCCGTTCGACCAGTTGCTCGCGCACGCTGTCGGGCACCGAGCGGAAATCGTTCATCAGCGGCGTGGTCAGCGAATTGGGATCAAGCTGGATCGCGAGCAGGGTGCGGCACGCCGTGGCCAGCCGCTCGTTCGGATCGTCAACGCCTTCTATCGCGGCGCGGATGCGGTCTTCGGCGGTCTGCAGGGCATCGTCGTGGATGCGCACGAACAGCGCCTCCTTCGACCGGATGTAGTAGTAGAGCGAGCCGCCAAGCAGTCCGACTTTCTCCCCGATGTCGCGGATGCTGGTCCCGGCAAAGCCGTCGCGTGCGAAAAGTTCGGCCGCCGCGGCAACGACTTCGGCCTCGCGGGTCGCCGTATCCCCCTGTGATTTCGCGCCTTTGCGCGGTGCCCTGCTCATGGCGACCATGCCTAAGCGCCCTTGGGCCCCGCTGGCAAGCCCTGCCCGCACTTGATTGTAACGATCGTTTGATACATAGAGCGCGCACAACTTGCAGAAGCCGATTCCGACCCAGAGGATTTTCCATGCCGATCCAGTACGAACCGCCCGTCCGCTCGATGCGCTTCATCCTCGACCACGTCGTCGATTTCGACGCAGAGGTCGCCGCCCTTCCGGGGTGTGAGGACGTGTCGGCCGAATTCGGCGAGGAACTGCTCACGATGGCGGGCCGCTTCTGTGCGGAACAGCTGCTGCCGCTGAACCAGTCGGGCGACCGGCAGGGCGCGACGCTGGCCGATGGCAAGGTGACGACCGCGGACGGTTTCGCCGATGCCTATCACGCCTTTGTCGAAGGCGGCTGGGGCGCGCTATCGGGCGAGCCGGACTACGAAGGCCAGGGCCTGCCCCGCGCCTTCCAGATCATGCTGGACGAGATGGTGTCGTCGGCGAACATGTCCTTCGGCCTCTTCCCCGGCCTGACGCGCGGCGCCTCCGAAGCGTTGGCCGAACACGGCAGCGAGGAACTGAAGGCGAAGTACCTGCCGAAGCTGACCACCGGCGAGTGGTGTGGCGCGATGGCGCTGACCGAAGCGCACGCGGGCACCGATCTCGGCCTGCTGCGCACCAAGGCGGTGCCGGTCGGCGACGGCAGCTACAAGGTGACGGGCACGAAGATCTTCATCTCGTCCGGCGATCAGGATTTCGGCAACAACATCATCCACCTCGTCCTTGCGCGCCTGCCCGATGCGGCGCCGGGGGTTAAGGGGATCAGCCTGTTCCTGGTCCCCAAGCTCATGACCGACGATGACGGCAACGTCACGGGCGAGAACGGCGTGTCCGCCGCCGCGCTCGAACACAAGATGGGCATCCACGCGCAGCCGACTTGCGTGATGAACTACGACGATGCGACCGGCTGGCTGATCGGCGAACCGGGGCGCGGTTTGAATGCCATGTTCACGATGATGAACGCCGAACGCCTCTACGTCGGTATCCAGGGCCTGGGCGTTGCCGAGATCGCGGTGCAGAACGCGGTCGCCTATGCCCACGAACGCCTGCAGGGGCGCGGGCCTGATGGCACCGGCCCTGCCCCGATCATCAACCACGCCGACGTGCGCCGCATGATCCTGATGGGCCGCAGCTTCGTTGAACCCGCCCGCGCGCTGGCCGCGTGGACCGCGATCCGCATGGACGTCGCCGCGCGCCACCCGGACGAGGCGACCCGCGCTGCCGCCAATGCCGATGTCGCGCTGCTGACGCCGGTGGTGAAGGCCGCCTTCACCGACATGGGCTTCGAAACCGCCGTCAACGCGCAGCAGGTCTTCGGCGGCCACGGCTATATCTGGGAAGCGGGGATGGAGCAGTTCGTCCGCGATGCCCGTATCACGCAGATCTACGAAGGCACCAACGGCGTGCAGGCCATGGACCTCGTCACGCGCAAGGTGACGATGGCGGACGGCGCGCCGCTGGCCAGCTATCTGGACCGGATCGAGGCCGATCTTGGCGAAGGCGCGAGCGAGCTTGAAGCATCGTTGCTGCCCGCCGTCCGCGCCGCGCTGGCATCACTGCGCAAGGCAAGCGCGGCGGTGCAGGCCGATACCTCGATCGATGCGATGGGCTCGGCTGCGGTAAACTACCTGCGCCTGTTCGCAATTGCCTCGATGGGGTGGATGTGGGTCCGCATGGCCGCTGCCTCGCTGGAACATGGCGACGAGACGACGAAGACCCGCAATCTCGCGCTGGCTAACTTCTACGCCGCCCACGTCCTGCCGCAGGCGGGCGCGCTGGAGGCGGCCATCGCGGCGGGGCCAGACGCGGTGATGGCCCTTCCCGCCGACCTTTTCTGATCAGTAGTTGCGGGCCTTGAGGCGGTAGTCGATCTGCCGCCTCGTCAGGCCCAGCAGCTTTGCCGCCTCGGCAACGTCGCCACCTGCGCGGCGCAGCGCTTCGTCCAGGAGGCGCGCCTCGTTCGCGGCGAGGTCGAGGTCGGGCATGGCGCGGACCATGTCGTCGGCCTTGCGATCCTTCACCTGCCCGTCGCGCGTCAGGCGCATGCCCGACTGCGGCGCGGGCGGGACCGGCAGGCTGAGCGCGTCGACGTCGATGACACCGCCCGGTTCGGCCAGCATGACCCCGCGTTCGAGCACGTTCTCAAGCTCGCGGATATTGCCGGGCCAGTCGTAGGCGCGCAGCATCTCCATCGCCTTGTCCGAAAGCCCGCGAACGGGACGGCCATGCCGCGCACTCATCCTTTCCAGAAGGAATTCCACGAACAGCGGAATGTCGCTGGCCCGATCGCGCAGCGGCGGGATGTCGATGGGATAGGGGTTGAGGCGATAGAACAGGTCGGCGCGGAATTTTCCGTCCGCCACCGCCTGCGCAAGGTCCACGTTGGTCGCCGCGATCAGGCGCACGTCGACTTTCTGCGGGCGGTCCGAGCCCAGCCGGTCGATCTCGCCCGTCTGGAGCGCGCGCAGCAGCTTGACCTGCGCGGGGTACGGCAGGTCCCCGATCTCGTCGAGGAACAGCGTGCCCCCGTCGGCGCGGGCAAAGCGCCCCGCCCGCGATCCTTGTGCGCCGGTAAAGGCACCCGCTTCGGCCCCGAACAACTCGCTTTCGATCAGGTCGTGTGGGATCGCCCCGCAGTTGACCGCGACGAAAGGCTTGTCGCGGCGCGGTGAGTGGTCGTGCAGCCACTGCGCGAAGACTTCCTTGCCCACCCCCGTCTCGCCCAGCAGCAGGACAGTGATCGCGCTGTCGGCGGCGCGTTCCAGCAGGCGGTAGCTTTTCAGGAATGCCGGTGACTGCCCGACAAGGTTTTCGGGTGCACGATGCGTGCCCAGACGCGTGCGCAAGGTGTGGATTTCCTCCGCCATCGCGTCGATTTCGCCTGCGATGTCATCGGGCGCAAGGTCTTCGCTCTCGCCCTCGACCGTGCGGCCGACGATGCGGCAGGTCTCGTCGCCCTTGCAGCGGCATTCGGTCTCCTCGAACCGCACGCGGCGGCCCAGGAACGCGCTGACATAGCCGGTGGCATAGCCGATCTGGTTCCAGCAGGCGGCATGGTCGCCCACGCCGAATTCGGAGATGTGGGCCTTGGCCTCCCACCCGTTGCGCCACAGGAACTCGCCCGCGAAATGCCCGGCCTCGACATCGAGGTCGAGCGATACGGTCTCCACCTCCACCACGCCTTCCAGCTGGTGGAGCGCGGGGCCGATCAGGAAAACGTCCTCGTAGTTGCCGTCACCTACCAGCCGCCGCGCGATTTCCGCGTCCTGCACGCCCGAATGGTAACCCATGCGCAGCAGCAGGCCAGCGGCGCGTTCCTCGCCCAGCGAGCGGATCAGTTCGGCCCGAAGCGCGCCCAGCGAACCGGTGTGAAGCAGGAGCATGCGCTGTTCGTCCAGCCAGACCGAGCCGGTGGACGGATCGAAGCGCAACTTCGACCACAGTTCGTTCGCCTTCGCGCGTTCTTCGATTGCCTGCGACATCCTGTCTCCACTGGCGTGCCGCCGTGATCGCGGCATCGCCCTTCAAATCCGTTCTGCCCCGTTCAGATGCGCCTGAAAAGGGGGCTTCGGATCTGCTGCGCATCGGCGGCGGAGAAGAATTTCTCGGTATAGATGTCCTTCTCGAACAGGCGGCCCTGCATCAGCGTGGAAATCGCGGCCTCGATCATCGGCGGCGGTCCGCACAAGTATGCCTTCAGCCCGCGGAAATCGTTGTCGAAAGCTTCCTTCGCCGCTTCGTGCGCAAAGCCGCGCACGCCGGTCCAGTCGCTGCCTTCCGGTTCGTCCGAGAGCGCAGGGACATACGTGAAGTTCGGATGCTCTGCGGCAAGTTCCTCGAAGCTCTCGTGGTAATAGAGCTCCTCGCGGTTACGCGCGCCATAGACCAGCGTGATCGCCTGGTCCTCGCCCCCGGCCAGGAGGTCGAGGATCATCGAACGCGGGCTGGAAAGCCCCGACCCGCCCGCGATGAACAGCATCGGCTGCCTTGCCGATTTGCGCACGAAAAAGCGGCCATAGGGGCCCGACAGCCTGATCCGGTCACCCTCGTTCAGGTTCTCGTGCAGCCACGTCGTCCCCTTGCCGCCCGGCACGATGCGGACGTTGAGTTCGACCAGCGTGCCATCGCCGCGATCGTTGGCAATGGAGAAAGCGCGGGTCAGCGCGGCGTCGCCCCCGATCTCGAGGTTCACATATTGCCCCGGCTGGAACGCGATCTCGCGGTCCAAACGGATGCGGATGCCGCGAATGGTCGGCGTCAGGCGCTCGATCGCCTCGACCGTGCCTTCGTAGTCCTCGACCGGAATGCCTTCCGCGTCGGGGTCTTCCTCGATCTCGGCGTCGATCGTCACGTCGCTTTCCAGCGTGGCGCAGCAGGCCAGCGCCTTGCCCTCGTCCCGCTCGCTGTCCATCAGCGCGAAGGGCGAGGCATCGCCATGCTCGATCTCGCCATCCTCGATGTCGATCTTGCAGGTCGCGCACATGCCGTGGCAGCAGGCGTGGGGCAGCCAGATACCGGCGCGAAGGCAGGCATCGAGGATGGTCTGCCCTTCCTCGATCTCCACCTCGTCGCCGGTCGACGAAATCGTCAGCGTGTAGCTCATCGCCTCAGATCCCCGCCCCTGCGATGCCATCCAGACCCGGTGTTGTGAATTTCAGCGAGTCCTTGTGCGCCACGCCGTTGTCCGCAAGCGACTTCGCCGGATCGGGGCTGAACGGTTCGCCATTGCGGGTCCATTCGGCCTTCGCCCAGTCGATCTTCTTCCAATCGGGATGCATGCCGAACGCCTGTGCCATCGGCCCTTCGACAAGGGCGCCGAAGGGCGTGTCGGGCGGCAGCGGCCAGCAATAGGGCGATGCGAACATCATGTGCCGGTTCCACCCGACATAGACGAGGCGGGCTCCGCGGAAATCCTCCTGCCGGTCGTGCGAGGTGAACTCGTAAGGTGCGTTTGCAGTGATGGTCATGCGTCCTCTCCCTTACGCGTCGTTCCTGGTGGCAAGACCGCGCCACAGGTCGAAGTTCCGCGCGTCCTCGCTGTCCTTGTGGAGGCCGGATTCGGCTGGCGTCAGCTTCAGGAAGGCCATCGCCGCGGCCATCGGGTCGAAGCCTTCGGCCGTCGGGTCGGCATCGCCGAACAGATTGCCCTTGTAGAGCTCGTGCGCGCCGAGGTTGGCCTGCACGTATTTCTCCGGCTCGTCCTCGAAGATTACCTGGCACCATTCCGAACAGAAATGGAAACGCTCGCCATCATGCTCGCAGGTGTGTTCGGCGCGGGTCAGCGGTTCGCCCGGGACCGGGAAGATCGTCGGGATCTGGCAGACCTGGCACTGCTGCGGCGGGGTCTGGGCCTCGAACGGAGTACCCTCTTCCTCAAGCTTGGCCCAGTATTCGAAGCGCGGGCGATAGTACTGGTCGAAAGTGTCGGGATACTTGGCCGACAGCCAGTCCATGTCCTCCTTCGACGGCAGCCACGCGTGAAAGTTGCTGGTTCCGCGGGCCTGGTAGAACTGGCACCATGCCATATGGCTCAGGTGATCGCGTTCCTTGCGGACCTGTTCGACGCAGGGGGGAACCTCGATGCCGTAGCGGGCAAGATCGCGGAACAGCGCGCCGCAGTTTTCCTCGAAATAGATCTCCCACGCCTCGGCCCAGCTCATCACGCGCTTGGGCAGCATGTAGTCCTGCATCATGGCGACCAGCGTCAGCACGCGCACGCCGCGCCACGTCCACTTGTTCAGCCACTTCTGCACGATGGGCAGGTTGTCGGGGTCCTGTTCCAGCACGAACTTGATGACTTCAAGACCCAGCGTCATGTGCCGCGCCTCGTCCGACTGGGCGGAGAAGCCGAAGGTCATCGCGCCCATGTCGCCGTTGTAAGCCGCGCCCGAAATGAAGGGCACGAAGACGAGGTTGGTCAGCACGTATTCGAAGGCAAAGCCGATCGCGACGATGAATTCGAACGGACCGCCCGTCGCCGCATCCTCGAAGAAGCTGCGCGGCACCTGAAGGTATGGCAGGTGCGTGTGGTGATGGCGGAAATTCGCCATGCCGTCGTAATAGCGGTTGTAGTTGCTGATCGCGTGGACCTGCGTCTGCGCGTGGCGCATTTCGTCCAGCGACTGCATCATGCAGGCAACGCGCGGACCGACGCCGCGGAACTGGCGCCCGATATGGGCAAAGCCGCGGTGCGACATGTATTCCAGCGGCGCGAGGCCGTTGATGAACAGCTTGACCGTGTTGATATAGCGCGCATCCGACAGCGTCAGGTGCCCGTTCCCCTGCGCAAAGGCATCGAGAATGGCGTAGAGCTTGCGCTCTTTCTCGGCCTGGTACTTCCAGTAGGCATCCATGGTCAGGCGGAAGGGATCTTCCCACGCGTCCCAGTCATGGATCTTGATGCCTTCGAACGTGTCCATCGGGAACACGTCGTCGACGCTCTGGTACGTGGGCTCCCAGCCCAGCCCGCGCGTCATCAGCGCGTAGCGTTCCTTGAGGCCGAGCTTTTTCTTCTTGGTGACGGCGATGTCCATGGTGTCTCTCCTCAGCGATCCCAGCTCAGAACCAGCGCGTCGTCGTCTTCGTCGACGTGGCCGGACAGCGAGATCATGTTGATGTGCAGTTCCTGGAGGTCGAACTCGCGGCCGACCTCTTCCTCGACCGTTTCGCGATTGACGGTCAGCGTGCCGGGCGCGGTTATGCGGACCATGCCGGGCTGGTAGTCGAAGCTTGCGTGCTCGTTGTCGCGCTCGATCGCGTCGATCACGCCGCGGGTGTCGTCATTGGCCTGAAGGCACAGGAACACGGTGGATTTCGTCTCGGTCATCAGGCTGCTCCCACTTTGGCAAGGCGCTTGTCGAAGGCGGCAAGAACCTCGTCCATCTGCGCCTCTGCCCCGTCGCCCAGAGCGATGGCCGCAACGGGAAGCAGGGCGGAGACGGCACGGGCGCGCCACTTGGAGGTCCAGCCCTTGATAAGCTCGGCGTTGGCGTCGCTTTCCTTGGCGGCGACCTTGACCTGCGCATCGATCCACTTGGTCGCCTCGGCGTGCCATTCGGACTGGAACTGGCAGACCATCGAGACCGCGCTGCCGCCCTTCATGGTCAGGACGTTGTCGACGATCTCGCCGTAGATCAGCGGGTAGAGAATGCCGTCGAGCACGAGGTCCTGCGCGATCAGCACTTCGAACCAGTCCTTCTCTACGAACAGGTCCTCGACCAGGCGGCGCAGCGGCTGCCACGCATCGTCGTGCAGCCACGCGTCCTTTGCCGTGTCGAGGCATTCGGCCTCGTCCAGCAACAAGCCGATGCGGGTGATGAACTGCGCGATGCCAAGCTGGTCCATCGCGTAGTAGAGCGCGCCCTGCGTGATCGCCGCGCCATAGCCATAGGCGGCGGTCGTCTCGTTGTTCATGCTCGACCCCCATGCGACATGTCGCAGGGGTAAAAGCAGCCTCAGCGCGGTATCGCGCACGTCATCGGGCATGGCGGCGCCAAGCCCGCGGCTCTCGACGAAAGTGAACGCGCTTTCGGCGGTTTCCTGCTGGCGCGAACGGGCGATGACATAGCTGCCGTAATAATACTGGCGCGGGTCCTTGAAGGCGTACCAGTCTTCCATCGCGATCTTCGTGCGATCGGGATCGAAATAGTCATGCGCCGGGTCCCACAGCGGGCGATAGTGCTGCGGCCCTTCGGTCTGCATGTCGAAAGTGCCTTCCTGATAGCGGGAGGCGATCTTGTCCGCGCCGATCCGCTCCGCCACGTGCGCGAAAGTGCGCCGCTTGGGATCGATGCTTACGGTTTTCAGGTCCATCTGCATGGGGTGTGGTCCTTCCTCAGGAAAGTCGGGCGTCGGCTTCGCGCTGGAGGCGCGCGTCGAAATCGTCCTCGGGCCGTGCAGTGCCCGTGACGTCGATGACCTTGTTGTCGCGGCAGAACTGTTCGAACGCCTCTTCGGGCATGATCAGTTCGACGAAGATTTCTGGGGCGCCGATCGCGAAATCGAATTCGGTGATCCCGTTGGCGCGTCGGTTGCGCACGCGCACGTAACGGTTGTCGAGCAGGGGTTCGTCGGCGTCAGCCGGCTGTTCCATCGGTCCTCTCCTTCGCGCCCGGTTTTTCCGGGCATTGGTTTCAAGACCTGTTCTGCAAACCCCGTGCCAAAGTTGAAAACGTTGGAATTGCGTCGTTTTTCCGGCCGCGGGCCCGACAATTTTGTCAACGTGTTAGAGAGAGCGACAAAATTGTCGGGTGCCTTGCGGCAAACCTGTGTTCAGCCCTTCGCGCGCGCCTCGATCTCGGCGCGGCGGACGACCGATGCGGGGACGCCCGCGATGCCCCAGTTGTCGGGTTCGATGGGTACGACCTGCCCGCGCACGACATCCTGCGGACAGCCCAGATGCCTGACGATGCGGGCGGTGAACCCCTCGATCAGCGCGTGGTGCTGTTCGATCGTGCGGCCCGTCATGACGAGGCAGACGAAGTAGGGCGAATCCTGCCCGCCTTCGGACACCAGCCTGCCGCCGGTGGCCCACAGGTCGGGCTCCACCTGGTTCACGAAAGCACGAACCCGTTCGACCGGCGGCTTTTCCGCATCGGGATAGAGCGTGGCAGCGTAGAATTCGCTGACGTCATCCAGCAGGGCGTGGATTGCCTCGCGCGGATAGCGGTCCTTGACGAGATTGAACTGGACTACGGGCATGAGGGAGAAGCCTTCCTGTCAGATGCCGTGGCGGCGGCCGGAATCGAGGCCCATGGTCGACCCGGCCAGCGCATCGGCTTCGGGGTCGAGCAGCATGGCGATTGCCCAGGCCACCTGTTCGGGTGTGGTGAAAGCACCGATGGCGGAATCGGCGCGCATGTTTTCGTATTCCTCGTCGAGCGGCTTGCCCGCCCGTTCGGCCCGCGCGGCGGCGACCTTGCGCAGCCGTTCGGTATCGGCGGGGCCCGGTGCGACGAGGTGTGCGGTGATCTTGCGCGGGCCATAGGCCCAGCTCATCTGCCGCACGACATTGGCCAGCGCGGCATTGCCGACACCGGCGGTCGCCGCATAAGGCGAAGGTTCGAACCCGTAGTGCCCGCCGATTGCGACGAGGCGCGATTTTTCGCGCAGCTTCGCATCGACGCCGCGAACCAGCCGGACAAAACCGCCGCACTTCAGGTTCGTCGCCGTCGCCAGCGCGCCGGGTTCGGCATTGAGGATACCGCCTGCCACCGGCAGCCCGACCGAGTGGACGACCATCGCCACCGGCTGGTCCGGCAGCGCGGCCGCAATCGCATCGATCGCGCTGTCGTCGCCGATGTCTGCGGCGCAGGCGACGAAGCTTTCGCCCAGCTCCGCCTTGATGCCGTCCAGTGCAGACGCATCGCGCGCCACGCCGACGACCGTGAGGCCGCGGGCGGCAAGCTTGCGGGCGATGACTTCACCGAAGGCGCCGGTCACTCCGACTACGACGGCGGTTTCCTTGCTCATTCAAAACTCCGATTGCAAATCTGGGACCAGTCCCAAAAAAGGCGGGGGCCGGGTGTTCCTTGTCCGGCCCCCGAGGCAGGGATCAGGTCAGTTGCGGTAACGCAGGGTCAGGAACCACTCGCGCGGTCGGCTGTAGGTTGCCGAGTAGATCGCGAGAGCGTTGGTGTAGCCCGACTGGATGTAGCGCTTGTCGAAGATGTTGCTGACACCGGCCTGCACTTCGAAACGCCCGCTGTTCTCGGCCCAGGTGAGCGAGCCGTTGAAGATCGAACGGCCGTCTGCTGCCAGCAGTTCGGTGTTCGCCTCGTCGTTGTAGACCTTCGACGCGTAGTTCCAGTCGATGCGCGGCGTGAACGTGCCCGCACCGGTCTCGATCTTGTAGGCGGTGCCCGCCTGCAGGGTCCATTCCGGCGTGTTGACGAAAGCCTCGTCACCCGTAAGCGGCACGCCCGGCGCGACATCGGTGTAATGCGCATCGAGGTAGCCACCACTGGCATCCAGCGTCCATGCATCGGTCAGCGCGGCATTCAGTTCCGCCTCGATGCCCTGGATCTTGCCGTCGCCGCCATTGGCCGTGACCGGCGAAGACCCATTCTGGAAAGTCAGCTGGATGTCGTCGTAGTTCGTGTTGAACGCAGCTAGGTTCAGACGAATGCGGCGATTGAGCAGCGACGATTTGATGCCGATTTCCGACGTCTTGGCCTTTTCCGGGCCGAAAGTCGGCGCGGGCAGCGGGGCGAAGGTCGTCGTATCGAAGTTCGGCACCGTCAGGCGGGTCGTCCAGCCGCCGCCCTTGAAGGCCGTGGCATAGGACGCATAGAGCATGACGTTGCGATCGAGGTGGTATTCCGCGCCGATGCGATAGGAGAAGTTGTTGAACTTCTGCTGGTTCTCACCCAGCGGGTAGAGCCGGTAGGTGTCGGTCGGATCGGGATAGACGAAGGGCGGAAGCCCCAGCACCTTGCCGCCAAAGTTGTTTTCATCGCGCTGCGCGCCGGTGAACTTCTTGTTCTCCCACGTGTAACGCGCACCCAGCGTGATGCCGAGCTTGTCTGGGATCACGTCGATGTTGTTGTGCATGAACACGGCATAGGACTTCGTGTCGAAGTCGTTGTCGGGCGAGTTGATCTGGATAAGGCCCGACATGAAGGGCACCTGGTCGGTCAGCGTACCCATCTCGTGGAAATAATAGGCACCCAGCAGGAAGTTCCAGTTGCCGTCCATGGCTTCGCCTGAAAGCTGGAATTCCTGGCTGAACTGCTTTTCGTTCGTTTCGAACGACGGGGCCAGCGTCAGGAACGGCGCGCCGCCGATGTCGGCACCGAACGTGGAATCCAGCTTGCGATAGGCGGTGATCGACTTCACCTGCAGCGCGTCCGACAGGTCGTATTCGAACTGCAGGTTCAGACCCCAGTTCTTCACCTTGTCGAAGTTCGCGCCCGTGGCATAGCTGCGGTCCGGGTTCACGTCGCCGTCGCTGTCGCGGATGACATAGCGGTTGTCATAGGGCAGATGCTGGCCCGCCTCGTCGAACAGCGAGGGCTGCGAGCCTGCGGGCGAAGCCGCATTGCCGCGCATCGAGTTGCACAAGTTGGCAACCCCGCCGCCAAGGCCGGTCAGTGCGCCTACGCCTGCGTAAACCGCCGGATCGCCGGTGATGCAGGTGTTGTAGAGCGCGACGTAGAGTTCCTGGTTCACGTTGACGATGCTGAACGGCGCAGCCGACTGGTTCACGTGCAGGTAGTCGCCGATGACGCGCACGCGGAAGTCTGCGCTCGGCTCGATCAGGATCTTGGCGCGGACAGAAGTCTTGTTCTCGCCGCCGCTGGTCGAATGTTCCGGTCCGTCTACGATCGGGAACGCGAAGTTGTCGTCGGTATTCGTCGTCTCCGGCCCACCGAACGCGCCGCCGGTGGCGAGCAGGTAGATCGGGTTCATGTCGGTCGGGCCGTCATAAGGAATGCGCTTCTGCCAGCCGTCACGATGCTTGGTCGAAAACGCGATGCTGGACGTGATCAGGCCCGGAACGATCGGAATATCGATGGCGCCGCGCACGTCGACGCGGTCGTAGCTGCCGGTCGTGATTTCGCCGGTGGCGTAGAACTGGTCGCGCGGATCGCGGGTGACGATGTTGAGCGCGCCGCCGATGGTGTTACGGCCGAACAGCGTGCCTTGCGGACCCTTCAGCACTTCGACACGCTCGATATCCAGCAGATCGACATTCGCGCCGATGTTGCGGGCAAGATAGACGCCGTCGACGTAGATGCCGACACCCGGTTCGAGGTTGAAGGCGAAGTCGTTCTGGCCGATGCCGCGGATGTAGCTGACGAGGATCGAACTCGACCCACCAAATGCCGCGGTGTTCTTCAGCGTCACGTTGGGCGCCTGCCCGCCGATCTGCGAGATGTCGGTAAGCCCCTTGGCCTGCAGCGCGTCCGCCGTCACCGCGGTGATCGCGATTGGCACGTCCTGCGCGGATTCGCTGCGGCGCTGGGCCGTCACCACGATCTCTGCCAGGCCGCCCTGCTGCGTCTGTTCGACCGCCTGTCCGGCGGGGACTTCATCGCTCTGCGCATGGGCCATTTGCGGCGCAAGCAGGCCGAGCGCCATCGTCAGCGCCGAAGCGCTGTTTTTGAAACCGAACTTCATCTTACTTTCCTCCCCAGGGGACGCGCGCGGCGCGCCCCGCAAGTTGATCTTACGTCAGCACTTCAAGAAAACTCGGCCGGACGGTGTTGTCCTGGCTAAAGGTGGCCTTGCCCAGCTCGGTCGTGTCCCAGACCAGTGTGGGCGTGTCCGGATAGTGGACGTAGCCGCCGGTAAAGACCTCGTTCCGGTTGCCGGACGGGTCGAAGAAATAGATCGTCGCACCGCGCGTGACGCCGTGGCGATTGGGCGCGACGTCGACCGCGATGTTGTATTTCCCGATCAGATCGGCCGCGTGATAAAGGTCGTTCACGCTGTCGAGCAGGAACGACACGTGGTGGAACTTGTTGCCCTCGGGCTGCAGCACGAAGGCGATGTCGTGCGGCTTGTTCGACGTTGTGAGGAAGAGCGCGAGGCTCATCTCGTTCTCGTGCGCGACCAGCTTCTCGCTCATCGTGAAGCCGAAGACTTCCATCATGATCTTCGCATTGGCGTCGATGTCGGTCCCGCCCAGCAGGCAGTGGTCCAGACGCACGGTGCGAAAACCGCGGATGTAGCCTTCGTCGGGGATCGTGCCGGGGTTGCGCAGCGGCATGCCGTTACCGTTCTGCTCTTTCTCGGCATAGACGTGGATTTCATGCCCGCTCGGCAGGTTGAATTTGATGCGCCGTCCGCTGGCGGGATAAGTATTGGCGGGCACGTGCTCCACCTCGATGTCGAAGGCGCGCAGGCGTTCGGCAAAGTCGTCCAGATCGCTATCGCGCGCGGTTTTGAACGCGACATAATCGATACCCGGCTGGTCCGCCTTGCGCAGGACGAGCGAGTAGAGATCATGCTCGTCCGGGCACTTGTAATAGACCTTGTCGTCGTCGCCCTGGTGGGTTTCGATCAGGCCCATTCGCTTGTCGTAATGCTGGCGCGATTCCTCAAGGTCGAAGACCCGGATCGCGACCTCGCCAACTCTCATGATGCCGGTAACGGGCATGTCAGGCTCCTCGTTGCTTTTCATTGGCGAAGGCCGACAGGCAGCTCTTCGCGATCTCTTCATCCTGTGCGGCGCTTCCGCCCGACACGCCGACAGCGCCGATCAGCGCGCCATCCGACATGATCGGAAAGCCGCCGGGCACTTCGCAGACGCGTTCGCGGCGCAGCAGGCCATCGCGCACGCAGCGTTCCTCGCCGTCGAGCAGCGCGCTGAAATCGCGCGTCGCCATGCCGAAGCTGGCCGAGGTGTAGGCCTTGTCCATCGCGATGCCGGTGGAGGCGAGAAACGCGCCCGGCACCCTGACGAACCCGCCCAGCGCTCCGCCCGCATCCACGATGGCGATGCATACGCGGGCGCCCAGCGCCTCGGCCTTTGCAGTCGCACTGGCGAGTGCACCCTGAATGGTATCGGCGGGAAGGCCGGTCATCATGCCACCTTCCTCGCCTTCGTCTTGCAGCGGTCGATCGGCGCTGCCCGCATGGTCAGATTGCCGCGCGGCATGATCCGGCAGGCAAGCGCGAGGCCGTTCAAGGCCTCCTCGGGCGGGACGCAGGCCGTGCTCATCGGGCGGGCGACATATTCGCCGCCCTGCACGCGCACGCGGCACACGCCGCAGCCGCCGCCGCGGCAACCGATGGCCAGCGGGTTGAGCCCGGCACAGCGCATCGCATCGAGGACGGTCTGGTCTTCGCGGCAAGTGAACGGCTGTGACCCGGCGATCTCCACGCGCCACGCGGGCGCAGGGGTGCTGCGCTTCGTGTCGTTTTCAGGGATTTCGCCTGTACTCACAGTCATCACTCTCCTTGGGTCCGGCGGGCCACTTGGCGGGCCCTTACCGGCGCTATCTCGTTCTTATGCGTCCACTTTCGAGGTGGAATTATGGCCGATCAATCCGCGTTCGCGCGCCATCGTCAATGCCGTATCCTCGATCATGTCCTCTTGTCCGCCGATCATGCGCTTGCGGCCCAGTTCGACAAGGATATCGCGCGCCGGAACGCCGTATTTCTCGGCAAACTGCTTCGCGTTGTAGAGGAACGTGGAATAGACGCCCGCATAGCCCAGCGTCAGCGAATCCCGGTCCGCGCGCGGCGGCTTGGGCATCATCGGCAGGACGAGGTCTTCGGCCACGTCCATCAGCGCGAAGGTGTCGACACCGGTCTTCACGTCCATGCGTTCGAGCACGGCGGCAAAGACCTCCAGCGGCGTATTGCCTGCGCCTGCGCCGAACCCTGCGGCACTGCCGTCGATACGCGTCGCACCGGCGGCGATGGCGGCCAGCGAGTTGGCAACGCCCATGCCGAGGTTGTGGTGGCCGTGGAAGCCGATGCCGGTCTCATCCTTCAGCGCATCGCGCAGCAGGGTAATGCGGTTGGTAACCTCGTCCGGCAGCATGTAGCCTGCGCTGTCGACGCAGTAGATCGTCTCCGCGCCATAGCTTTCCATCAGCAGCGCCTGTTCGACCAGCGCCTCGGGCGGGGTCATGTGCGCCATCATCAGGAAGCCGACGGTGTCGAGACCCAGTTCGCGGCCAAGCCCGATGTGCTGTTCCGAAACGTCCGCCTCGGTGCAGTGGGTGGCGACGTGGACGCAGCCCGCGCCGCAATCGGCGGCCATGCGCAGTTCGTCCAGCGTGCCGATCCCCGGAACGTGAAGGACCGAGATCACCGCGTTCTTCATCTCGGGCACGACGGCGCGCAGGTATTCCTCGTCGGTATGCAAGCCCCGGCCATAGTTGAGCGAGGACCCGCCAAGCCCGTCGCCATGCGTGACCTGGATCAGCGGGACGCCTGCGGCATCGAGCCCCTTGGCGATCGCGACCATCTTGTCGACGGGGATCTGGTGCCGCATCGAGTGCATGCCGTCGCGCAGCGACATGTCGTGAAGCTTCACGTTCTTGCCCGCGACTTGCGAATAGAGGGTCGTCATCACGCGGCCTCCTCTGCCGGAATGGGAGTAAGCGTGATCGTGCCGTCGAGGATCTCGCGGGCGAACATTTCCGCCGTGCGCGCGCCAGCGGCCGTCATGATGTCGAGGTTACCGGCATACTTGGGCAGGAAGTCGCCCAGCCCTTCGACCTCGAGGAAGATCGCGACCTTGCGGCCGTCGAACGTCGGTCCGTTCTTCAGGCGATAGCCCGGCACGTACTTCTGCACTTCCTTAATCATCGCATGGACCGAATCCGTGATCGCTTCGCGGTCCGGTTCGTCTGCGGTTTCGCAATAGACGGTGTCGCGCATCATCAGCGGCGGTTCGGCAGGGTTAACGACCACGATGGCCTTGCCGCGCCCTGCGCCGCCGACCTTGGCGACCGCGTTCGATGTCGTGCGGGTGAACTCGTCGATGTTCTTGCGTGTGCCCGGCCCGATGGAGAGCGAGGCGACCGTCGCGATGATCTCGGCATAGTCGACCGGCTGGACGCGGCTGACGGCGTTCACCATCGGGATCGTCGCCTGCCCTGCGCACGTCACCATGTTGACGTTCATCACCTTCTCGCCGGCAAGGCGCGCAAGGTTTACCGGCGGCACGCAAAGCGGGCCGATCGCGGCAGGCGTCAGGTCGATCATCAGCACGCCAAGCGCGTTCAGCTTGCGGCTGTTGTCGGCATGGACATAGGCCGAGGTCGCGTCGAAGGCGATCTGCACGCCGTCTTCCAGAACGTGCGGGACCAGCCCGTCGACACCCTGATCGGTCGTCTTGAGGCCAAGCTCTTTCGCGCGGGCAAGCCCTTCGGACGTCGGATCGACGCCGACCATCCACACCGGCTCCAGCACGTCGGAGCGCAGCAGCTTGTAGAGCAGGTCGGTCCCGATATTGCCCGGACCGATGATGGCGCACTTAACTTTCGTCATGCTTCCTGTCCCTTCAGGGCGACTTCCTCGCGTTCGGCAAACGTCATGCCGCCGACCGCGTAATGTTCGAGCTTCGTTTCCTGGATCACGACGCGGACCTGTTCGGGCCTCACGAGAACCGAACGGACGGCGGCTTCGGTCAGCTGGCGGCAAAGCTCGCGCTTCTGCTCGCACGTGCGGCCTTCACCGAGAACGACATTGATGATCGGCATCTCAGCCCCTCCCCCGCTGCGTCATGATGTCAGCCGATCCGGACACTGATTTCCCCCATGTCCTGGAAACGGGCGAAAACGGCATTGCCGGTCTTCACCGCGATGGCCTCGGTCGCGCCGCCGGTCAGCACGATACTTCCGGCCGGAAGCGTACGACCACGGCCATGGAGCCAGGTCACCAGCATCTGGATCGAACGCGCCGGATGGCCCAGCACTGCGCCCGAAGATGCGGTGGCGACGATCTCGCCGTCGATTTCCATGACCAGGCCGATCGTGCGCAGATCAAGATCGCGCGGACGGCGCGGACGCCCGCCCATCACGAAGCGCGCAGACGACGCATTGTCGGCAATCACGCTTTCGAGGTCGAACTTGAATTTCTCGAACCGGCTGTCCAGCACTTCCAGAGCGGGCTGAACGTAATCGGTGGCATCGAGGATCTCGTCGATCGTGACGTTCTCGCCCGAAAGCTCGTCTTTCATGACGAAGGCGATCTCGGCCTCGACACGCGGGTGGATCAGCTTGTCGGTCGGGATCGTGGAGCCTTCCGGGTCCTGCATGTCGCGCATGAGCATCGCAAAGCTCGGCTCGTTGACGCCCATCTGTTCCATCTTGGCCTTGGACGTCAGGCCCGCCTTCAGCCCGATCAGGCTGCGGCCATCGGCTTCCCAGCGGGCCAGCAGGCGATCCTGCACCGCATAGCCATCGTCGATGGTCATGCCCGGGTGCTTTTCGGTCAGCTTGGCAATCGTGTGCGGCGCAGCCTGCGCCTCAGCCACGATATCGGCCATTTCGTCGAGAACGGCTGCATCAAGCATCGGCGGCCTCCTGCGTTCTGAAAAGCGCGGCGGCGCCGCCATTGGCGAAGCTTACTTCGCAGGTTCCGATGCCGCCGATGTAGGCGGCCAGCCGGTCGCCATGGGCAACCGGGATAAGGGGCGCGAGCGAACCGGAAAGAATGATTTCGCCCGCGCGGAACGGCATACCAAGCCGGCCGAGCGTATTCGCAAGCCACGCGACGGCGTTGGGAGGAGAGCCCTGAACTGCGGCACCAACGCCGGTCGCAACCGGTTCACCGTCCTTTTCCACCAGAAGCCCCGCCAGAGTCAGGTCGACGTCGCGGGGATCGATCTTGTCTTCGCCCAGCACGAAGACGCCGCACGATGCATTGTCGGCAACCGTGTCCTGAATGCGGATATCCCAGTTGTCGATGCGGCTGTCGACGATCTCGAAACAGGCGCGCACGTGATCGGTCGCGCGGATGACGTCGGTGGCAGTGATGCCCGGACCGACGAGATCTTCCTTCAGCACGAAAGCGATCTCCGCCTCGGCCTTGGGCTGGATCAGCTTGTCGAGATCGGCAGTGCCGCCGTTCTCGATCTGCATGATGTCGGTCAGCTGGCCGAAATCGGGTTCGAAGACCCCGATCATTTCCTGCACGGCCTTGCTGGTCACGCCGATCTTCTTGCCGACGATCCGTTCACCGGCGGCATAGCGCCGGTTCATGAAATGCTCCTGGATCCGGTAGGCGTCGACGATGTCGATGCCTTCGTACCGGTCGCGAAGCGGGGCGACGGTAGTGTTGCCGCGATATGCGTCGAGCAGTTCGTCGCCCGCGCGTTCGATCGTTGTCTGGTCGAGTGCCATCAGAGCTTCACACAGATGTTGCGCAGTTCGGTGTAGAATTCGAGGCTGTGGACCCCGCCTTCGCGGCCGATACCGGATTGCTTGGAACCGCCGAACGGGGTGCGCAGGTCGCGCAGGAACCACGAATTGACCCAGGTGATGCCGACATCGACTTGGCCTGCCACGCGGTGCGCGCGCGACAGGTTTTCGGTCCAGATGCTGGTGGCAAGGCCGTATTCGGTGTTGTTGGCTATGGCGATTGCCTCTTCCTCGGTGTCGAAGGGGCGGATGTGGCAGCACGGGCCGAAGATTTCCTCGCGAACGGGGGAGGCATCGTCGGCAAGGCCGGTCCAGATCGTGGGCTGGACCCACGAACCGTTGGCAAGCTCGCCCGGCAAGTCCGGAACGCCGCCGCCGGTCACAATAGTCGCGCCCTCGGCTTCTGCCTTGGCGTAGTAGGACAGCACCTTCTGGCGGTGTTCCTGGCTGATCAGCGGGCCGAAGTTCGTGCCCTTGTCCTCAGGGTGGCCGGGACGCAGGCTTTCGGCGGCCGCCTTCATGCGGGCGACGACTTCGTCGAAGACCGGACGCTCGACCAGAACGCGTTCAGTACCCAGGCAGACCTGGCCGCAGTTGAGGAAGATCGAACGGGTCAGCCCCTCGACCACCTTGTCGAGATCGGCATCGGCAAAGACCAGCGCGCTGTTCTTGCCGCCCATCTCGAAGGAAACGTCGCGGGTGCCGACGGCGGCGGCCTTCATGATCGCGGTGCCGGTGCGAGTTTCGCCGGTGAAGGTGATGGCATCGACGTCGGGGTGCTCGGTCAGGAACGCGCCCGCGCTGTCGGGACCGAAGCCGTGGACGACGTTATAGACGCCCTTGGGGATGCCGACGTCGTTCATCACTTCGCCCAGCAGCGTCGCGGTGCCCGGCGTTTCCTCGCTCGGCTTGACGACGACGGTATTGCCGCAGGCAAGTGCCGGGGCGACTTTCCACGTCATCAGCAGGAAAGGTGCGTTCCACGGGCTGATCACGCCGATCACGCCCTTGGGCTTGCGGATGGAATAGTTGATCGCGCCCGCGCCATCGGGCGTCGGGGTCTGGAAAGCCTCGCCCGCCACCGACTTCACGACATCGGCGAACGACTTGAAGTTAGCAGCACCGCGCGGAACGAAGGCGTGGCTCATCATCGAGCGCGGCTGGCCGGTATCGTTGAACTCGGCCTCGACGAAGTCGTCGAAGCGCTTGTCGATGCCGTCGGCGACGGCGCGCATCATGTCGGAGCGTTCCTCGACCGAGACGCCGGCCCAGGGGCCCTTCAGCGCGGCCTTGGCGGCCTTTACCGCGGCGTCGACTTCGTTACGGCCTGCCTCGCAGACATTGCCGACGAGCGAGTTGTCGAAAGGGCGGCGCTTTTCGAAAGTCTTGCCATCGGCGCTTAGGGCCATGGCGCCGTCGATGAAGTGACGGAACGTCGTCACATCGGCGTTGGCCGGCCTGTCGATCACGGATGCGTCCTTCATCAGCTTTCCCTTCCCTGCCCGCCCTGTTTCGTGACGGGCTTGGCTGTTGGGTATTGCCTAAAGGGCTTGCCAATTGCCGTCCAATATCAATATTTGGGTCCTGCATTACGGGAAAGGTATCGCTTGGATGAGCGCTTCGAACATCGATATCCGCCAGTTGCGCTATTTCGTCGCGGTCGTTCGCAACGGCAGCTTTCGCGCCGCGGCGCAGGCCGTCCACATCTCGCAGCCGCCGCTGACGCGCCAGATCCAGCAACTGGAAGAGGCCATCGGCGCAGAACTGCTCATCCGCCGCAGCAGGGGCGTGGAAACGACACCTGCGGGCGCGGCGTTCTTCGTCGATGCGCAGAACATCCTCGACCTGATCGACCGCGCGGCCCAGCGCGCGAAGCTGACCGGCGAAGGGCAGATGGGGCGGCTCGACGTAGGGGTATTCGGGTCGGCCGTGCTCGACACCGTGCCCAAGATCATCAAGGACTTCCGCGAACTTTACCCCAAGGTCGAAGTCGTGCTCCACAACATGGACCGCGAAAGCCAGATCGAGGCGCTGCGCGAACGCCGCATCGCGGTCGGTCTCAACCGCTTCTTCGAGGACGAGCCGGGCCTGACGTGGGAGCCGCTCCATAACGAGGCGATGATGGTGGCCGTTCCTGCCGCACACCCGCTGGCGAACAAGGCGGCCATCCGGTTCAGCGACATCGCGAACGAGCCGTTCATCTTCTATCCGCGCGTCGAGAAGCCCGGTGGTTTTACCGCCTTCACGATCCGCATGCTGAACGAACGCGGCATCCAGCCCAATGTCGTGCAGAACGTCGACAATGCGATCACCGCGATTGCCATGGTGTCGAGCGGGCTGGGCATCTGCTTCGTCGTCGAAGGCGCGCAGAACCTGCGCCTGCCGGGGGTGCGCTATCTGACGTTCGAGGAAGAGCAGAAAGTCCGCTTCGACCTCTGCATGATCTGGCGCGAGGATGACGATACGCCGCTGACCGAGGCGTTCCTGCAAGTCGCGCGCGACTGCGACAAGACGACGCTTCCCGCCGAAATCCGCTAGCTCAGCCGATCGGCGCGAACGTTTTGTCGAACTGGCCAAGGTCCGGCATCGGCAGCACCGCGCGGCTGTCCAGATCGCGGACCTGTTCGCGCAAGGCTTCGAGCGCGGCAGTCCGGTCCTCCAGCGGCAGGTAGGGCGTGTGATAGGCGGCGAAAGGCTCGATCACGTCCATCCCGACATAGCCGAGACTGCCCTGAAGGAAGTGGCGCAGCATCCCGGTTTCCAGCTCTCCGTGGATCGATCCGGGGCCAAACATATGCTCGCGCCCACCAAGGCTGAAGGCGGCAAAGGCGCGCTTTCCGGTCATGCCGCCCTGCCCGTAAATACCCCGCCCGCGATAGAAGAGGCCCGAGACGAAGGTGCGGTCGATCCAGCCCTTGAGGATCGCGGGGACCGAGAACCAGAACACCGGAAAGGTGAAGACGATCAGCTCGGCTGCCTGCACCTTGGCGATTTCGGCCATGATGTCGGGCGCCAGCGTTCCGCTCTCATACCCGTGCCGCTGTTCCAGCGCGTAAGTCAGGTGATCGCTGTCGCGCCGCTCGGTAAAATCGTCAGGCGACAGGACAGGGTTGAAGCCCATCGCGTAGAGGTCGGAATGGTCGATCTCCCACCCCTCGTCCGTCAGCGCGCCCGCGATCGTGTCGCGCATGGCGGCGACGAAGGAGTCGCTTTCGGAATGGGCATGGACAAGCAATGCGCGTCTGCCGGTGGTCTCAGTCATCCTTCGGTCTCCCTTTGCCCGTGGGCTAGGGTGCGCGGGGTGATACGGCAATTACTTTGCCGGTAGCCGGACTATACCGGACAGGTATCGCTAAGCCTTGCCGAACCCGCCGCCGCCGGGTGTTTCTATGACGAAGACGTCGCCCGGCGTCATCTCGACACTCCCGGTCGAGGGGACCGTCAGCGTGCTGCCGTCAGTGCGCTCCACGCGGTTGAGGCCCAGAGCCCCCGCCTCGCCGCCCTCGAGCCCGAAGGGTGGTACGACGCGGCGGTTGGACAGGATCGTCGCGGTCATGTCCTCAAGGAACCGGATGCGCCGCACGACGCCGTCGCCGCCCCTGTAACGCCCTGCCCCGCCCGATCCTTCGCGGATCGAGAACGCCTCAAGCAGGACGGGAAAGCGCCATTCCAGCACTTCGGGATCGGTCAGGCGCGAATTGGTCATGTGCGTCTGCACCGCACTCGTCCCGTCGAAGTCCGACCCCGCGCCCGACCCGCCGCAGATCGTCTCATAATACTGGTAGCGCGCATTGCCGAACGTGAAGTTGTTCATCGTCCCCTGCGCGCCCGCCAGCGCCCCGCAGGCCCCGTAGAGCGCGTCGGTAATGACCTGACTGGTCTCGACATTGCCCGCCACCACGGCGGCGGGATGGTGCGGCGCTAGCATCGAGCCTTCGGGAATGACCAGATCGACCGGCCAGAGGCACCCGTCGTTCATCGGGATGTCCTCGTCGATCAGCGTGCGCATGACATACAGCGTCGCGGCGCGGCAGATTGCAGGAGGCGCGTTGAAATTGTTGGGCTGCTGCGCGCTGGTGCCGGTGAAATCGATGCGGGCGGAGCGCGCCTCGCGGTCGATGGCGATATTCGCGGTAATCTGCGTGCCGTCGTCGAGCGGATAGGTGAAGCTGCCGTCGGGCAAGCGGTCGAGCACGCGGCGCACCGCTTCGGCTGCATTGGCCTGAACGTGGTGCATATAGGCTTCGACCACGTCCAATCCGAACTCGACCACCATGCGGTGGATGTCCGCCGCCCCGCGCGCGCAGGCCGCAATCTGGGCGGTAAGGTCGCCGACATTGCGGTCGGGGTCGCGGGCGGGCCAGGCACCTTTCGCCAGTTCGGCGCGCAAGGCGTCTTCGCGCAGCTCGCCGCCTTCGACCAGCAGGAAACTGTCAAACAGCACGCCTTCCTCGTCCAGCGTGCGGCTGTCGGGTGGCATCGATCCGGGCGTGGTGCCGCCGATATCGGCATGGTGCCCGCGCGCCGCGACCCAGAAGCGGCACTCGCCTTGCTCGAACACCGGCATGACCACAGTGAGGTCGGGCAAGTGCGTTCCGCCGCAGTAGGGGTTGTTGACCAGCCACGCATTGCCGTCAGCAAGCCGGCCTGTTTCCAGCGCCTTGTCGCGAACAGCGCGGACGCTGTCGCCCATCGAGCCCAAGTGCACCGGCATGTGAGGCGCATTGGCGATCAGCGCGCCTCCACCGTCAAACAGTGCGCAGGAGAAATCGAGCCGTTCCTTGATGTTCACCGAAAGCGCCGTGTTCTGCAACGCCTGTCCCATCTGTTCGGCAATCGCCATGAACAGGTTGTTGAAGATCTCCAGCCGCACGGGGTCGAGCGCGGTGCCGATGCTGGCGTTTTCACGCGGGGTCACGCGGGTCAGCACGATATCGCCCGATGCGCGGCGCAGGGCCTGCCAGCCGGGTTCGACGACAATGGTCGCCGTGTCGTCGTAGAGGATCGCGGGACCGGCAAGCGGCTGGTCGATGCCGAGCGCGGTGCGCGGCAACAAGCTTGCCTCGCGATCCTCACCGCCTGCGAAGACCGGAACGCTGCGCGGGTCTTGCGGCTCATGCTCGGCCCCGCCGCTGGCCGAGGGGCGGTTGGACGGCACGACGAGTTCGACTTGCGCGGCCTCGACCACCAGCGGCGCTTTCGAGACGAAAGTGAAGCGCTGGCGGTAGAGCGCCTCGAACTCGGCGCGCACTTCGGCCTCGCTGCCGTATGCGACTTCCAGCGCGGTGTCGGTGCCGAGATAGCGGACCATGAGCCTGCGCCTGACCTGCATCGCGCCGGTGTCGAAGCCATGGCTTTCCACTTCGCACTCGGCTTCTGCGCGCAAGGTTTCCATCGCCTCGCCCGCGGCGTCCAGCCCGCCAAGGTCGACGCGTTGTTCGATGGCCTGCTGCTTGACTATCCGCTGGTCGGCAAGGCCGATGCCATAGGCCGACAAGAGCCCCGCCAGCGGGTGCAGCAAGACCGTATCCATGCCCAGCGCATCGGCGACGAGACAGGCATGCTGCCCGCCCGCTCCGCCGAAGCACGACAGTGCGTAAGTCGAAACGTCGTGCCCCTGCGCGACAGAGATCTTCTTGATCGCATTGGCCATGGCATCGACCGCGATGGCGAGGAAACCCTCGGCCAGTTCCTCGCCCGACTTGCGCGGCAGGCCTGCTGCGGCGACTTCGTCGGCAAGCTCTGCGAATTTCATGCGCACGACTTCGGCGTCGAGCGGCTGGTCGCCGTCGTCCCCGAACAGCGCGGGGAAGCAATCGGGGCGCAGCTTGCCCAGCATGACGTTGCAGTCGGTCACCGTCAGCGGCCCGCCCCGGCGATAGCAGGCAGGCCCCGGGTCCGCGCCCGCAGATTCCGGCCCGACACGCAGGCGCGTGCCGTCGAACCGGCAGATCGACCCGCCGCCCGCCGCAATGGTGTCGATCGACAGCATCGGGACGCGCAGCCTTACGCCTGCGACCACCGTCTCGTTCACGCGCTCCAGCTCTCCGGCATAGTGCGACACGTCGGTGCTGGTCCCGCCCATGTCGAAGCCGATGAGCCGGTCGAACCCTGCCTCGTACCCCGTCTCGACCATGCCGACGATGCCGCCAGCCGGCCCCGACAGGATCGCATCCCGCCCTCGAAACTGCGCTGCACCCGCCAGCCCGCCGTTCGACTGCATGAAGGCCAGCGGCACCGCTTCGCCCAACGCGCCAGTGACTTGCGCGACATAGCGGTCCAGCACCGGCGAGAGGTACGCATCGACCAGCGTCGTATCCCCGCGCCCGACGATCTTCATGACGGGGCTGACCATGTGACTGGCAGAAACTTGCGCGAAGCCGACATCGGCTGCGATCTCGGCAATCCGCGCCTCGTGCGCGGTGTGGCGATAGCCGTGCATCAGGACGATGGCTGCCGCTGTGCAGCCTGCTTCGCGGGCAGCCCGCAATTCGGCCTGCACCGCGTCTTCGTCCAGCGCCGTCAGCACATTGCCTTGCGCATCGACGCGCTCGTCCGCCTCGATCACGACGGACTCCAGCCGGTCAGGCAGGACGATATGGCGGTCGAACAGACGCGGGCGGTTCTGGTATCCGATGCGCAGAACATCGCGGAAACCGCGCGTCACGACCAGCGCGACCTTTTCGCCCGCACGTTCCAGCAGCGCGTTCGTCGCAACCGTCGTGCCCATCTTCACCGCTGCGATCCGCTCTGACGGCAGGGCCGCCCCCGTCTCCACCCCCAGCACATCTCGGATGCCCTGTATCGCCGCATCGCGATACCGCTCGGGATGTTCGGACAGCAACTTGCGCGTCTCGATCACGCCGTCCGGCGACAGCGCCACCACGTCGGTGAACGTCCCGCCCCGGTCGATCCAGAAGTGCCAGCCGCCTTGCGTCATTATATTCCTTCGATTCGCTTGTGCGCCCGCTTGGCACAGCCTTTACCGCCATCGCAAACGCAAGAATGTTGCATTGCAGCACCAACCATGCGTTAGTCAGGGCCATGATCCGCGCAGCCTTACACCACGCCACCCGCTACACTTACGATCGACCGGTCCAGTTGGGTCCGCAGGTCGTGCGATTGCGCCCCGCGCCGCACAGCCGCACCGCGGTCCCCAACTATTCGCTGAAGATCGAACCGGCGGGCCACTTCCTCAACTGGCAGCAGGATCCGCACGGCAACTGGCTGGCGCGCATCGTCTTTCCCGAACGCGTCACGCATTTCTCGATAGAGGTCGACCTGATCGCGGACCTGACCGTGATCAACCCCTTCGACTTCTTCGTCGAGGAAAGCGCCGAGGAAGTCCCCTTCTCCTACGACGCGGACCTCAAGGAAGAGCTGTCCTCCTATTTCGACGCCGAACCGGCGGGTGAGCATTTCGAAACGCTGGTCAACGAGTTCTCCGGCTGGAAAGGCCGGACGATCGACTTCTTCGTCGCGGTCAACCAGGCGCTGGAACAGAAGATCGGCTACGTCGTCCGCATGGAACCGGGCGTGCAGACGCCGGAAGAAACGCTGACGCTGGGCACCGGATCGTGCCGCGATACCGGCTGGCTGATGGTCAACCTGCTGCGCCGTCTGGGTTATGCCGCGCGCTTCGTGTCGGGCTATCTCATCCAGATGAAGGCCGATGTTGAGCCGGTCGAAGGGCCGAAGGGGCCCGAGGCGGACTTCACCGACCTTCACGCATGGTGCGAGGTTTTTGTCCCCGGTGCGGGCTGGATCGGGCTGGACCCGACATCGGGCCTGTTCGCGGGCGAAGGGCACATCCCGCTGGCCGCCGCGCCGCATTTCCGCTCCGCCGCGCCGATCACCGGCCTTGCCGAACCCGCCGAGGTCGATTTCCATTTCTCGATGAGCGTGGATCGCGTCCACGAGGCGGTTCGCATTACCAAGCCGTTCACCGACAACCGCTGGGAAGCGCTGCTGGCGCTGGGCGACAAGGTGGACGAGGACTTGGTCGCGCAGGACTGCCGCCTAACGATGGGGGGTGAGCCGACATTCGTTGCCGCCGACGATCCTGAGGCTGGCGAATGGAACGGCGATGCCGTCGGCCCGACGAAGGCCAAATATGCCGACCAGCTGATCCGCAAACTGCGCACGCGGTTCGCGCCGGGCGCGTTGCTGCACCACGGACAAGGCAAGTGGTATCCGGGCGAAAGCCTGCCGCGCTGGGGCTTCACGCTCTACTGGCGCAAGGACGGCAAGCCGCTGTGGTCCAACCCCGACCTGATCGCGGTGGACCCCGACGAGGACGCGGAGCCCACGCTCGATGCGGAATCGGCAGGCCAGTTCCTTGCCGAAGCCGCGAGCCAGCTCGGCGTCGAGGGTGATTTTGTCCAGCCCGTCTTCGAAGACCCCGAAAAGTGGATCGAACGCGAAGGCGAACTGCCGGTCAACGTCGAACCGGGCGATCCCAAGATCGACGATCCCGAAGAACGCGAACGCATCGTGCGGACCTTCACTCGCGGGCTGTCGAAGCCGGTCGGCTTTGTCCTGCCGATCCAGCGACAGGAACCGCAGGCCAAACCAGCTCGCGGCCCGCGCTGGAAGTCCGAGCAATGGACTGTCCGCAAGGGCAAGCTCACCGCAGTGCCCGGCGATTCCGCGCTGGGTTATCGCCTGCCGCTCGGCTCGCTGCCCTGGGTATCGAAGTCCGACTATCCCTACATCCATCCGCGCGTGTCGACCGATGCCGAGGAACCGCTTTCGGACTTCCGCCAGCAGGCCAAAAAGGCCGAGGCCGAAAAGATCGAGCGCAAGGCCGAGGGCACCGGCGACCAGCGTTTCGAGCGCGTGGAAACCGCAGGCGCCGCGCATCAGGACCGCGTGGAGCAGGAGATCATCGCCGGCGCCGTCCGCACCGCGATGACGGTCGAGCCGCGCGGCACCTACCTGTCGGTCTTCGTGCCGCCACTGGAATCGATGGAGGATTTCCTCGAACTCGTCGCCGAGATCGAGGCCGTGGCCGAAAAGCTGCAGATGCCAGTGCGGATCGAGGGCTATCCGCCCCCGCCCGACCCGCGCGTGCAGGTCCTCAAAGTCACGCCCGACCCCGGCGTGATCGAGGTGAACATCCACCCGACGGGATCTTGGCGCGAACTGGTCGACGTGACCGAAGGCCTCTACGAAGACGCCCGCGAAGTCGGGCTCACGGCGGACAAGTTCATGGTCGACGGGCGTTCGGTCGGCACTGGCGGGGGCAACCACCTCGTCATGGGCGGGGCGACGTTCCCCGACAGCCCCTTCATCCGCCGCCCGGACCTTTTGAAGTCGTTCGTCCTCTACTGGCAGCGGCATCCGTCGCTGTCCTACCTGTTCTCAGGCCTGTTCATCGGCCCGACCAGCCAGGCCCCGCGCATCGACGAGGCGCGGCACGACAGTCTCTACGAACTGGAAATCGCGCTTGCGCAGGTTCCCCCGCCGGGCGAGCCGCCGAAGTTCCCGTGGATCGTGGACCTGCTCTTCCGCAACATGCTGGTCGACGTGACGGGCAACACCCACCGCACCGAGATCTGCATCGACAAGCTCTATTCGCCCGACGGTCCGACGGGCCGCCTCGGCCTTGTCGAGTTCCGCGGCTTCGAGATGCCGCCAGACGCGAAGATGAGCGTGGCGCAGCAGCTGCTTTTGCGCGCGCTGATGGCGTGGTTCTGGCGCGAGCCGCAGGACGGCTCCCTCGTGCGCTGGGGCACTTCGCTGCATGACAGGTTCCTGCTCGAACACCACTGCTGGACCGATTTCCTCGAAGTCCTGTCCGACCTTCGCCACGCGGGCTACGACTTCGACCCGCAGTGGTTTGAAGCCCAGCGCCAGTTCCGCTTTCCCACCCACGGCACTGTCGAGGCAGGGGGCGTGGTTCTGGAAGTCGGCCACGCGCTGGAACCGTGGAACGTGCTGGGCGAAACCGGCGCGATCGGCGGGACGGTGCGTTATGTCGATTCCAGTACTGAGCGGCTTCAGGTCCGCGCCAAGGGGCTTACCCCCGGCCGCCACGTCATCGGCTGCAACGGCAGGCGCGTTCCCATGCATCCCACGGGCCGCCCCGGAGAGGCGGTTGGCGGCGTGCGGTACAAGGCATGGGCGCCGCCGTCGTGCCTCCATCCATTGCTCGGCGCTGATGCACCGCTCACCTTCGATGTGTTCGATACGTGGAACAATCGCTCGCTGGGGGGTTGTGTCTATCATGTGGCACACCCGGGTGGACGCGCGTATGATGATGTTCCGGTCAACAGTTACGAGGCCGAGAGCCGCCGCAAGGCGCGCTTTCAGGACCACGGGCATACGCCGGGCAAGGTCGACGTGCCGCCTGAAGAACACGGGGGAGAATTTCCGATGACGCTGGACCTGCGCCGCCCGGCGGGACTGCACTAAAGGGGCCGCGCTTGGCTTCGCAGACCCAATCGAGCGACCTGTTCGGGCCTGACCCGACGCAGGATCCGCTTGCCTGGTACAAACCGGAAGACACGCAGGCCGACATGTTCGCCTCTGCGCCCGACGACGTTGGCGCGGCATGGCGCACGTTCGCGAGGGGTCTTGCCCGCCTTCCCGGCGGTTTGCGACAGGCGCAGGAATGGGTCGACCGGCAGGTAGAAGACCTGGGCCTCGCCTTCCGCGTCACCGGCGATGTCGAGGAACGATCATGGCCGCTCGCCCCGCTGCCAATCATGATCGGGGCCGCCGAATGGGCGCAACTGGAACAGGGCCTGATCCAGCGGGCCTGCCTGATGGAAGCGCTGGTCGCCGATATCTACGGGCCCCAGCGTCTGATCGCTGACGGGCACCTGCCCGCCTCCGCCATTTCGGGAAGCGCCGACTTCGCCCGCCGCATGGTCGGCCTGTCGCCTGCCGACGGGCGGCACCTGAAGGTCGTGGCGATGGACCTTGCGCGCGGGCCCACGGGCGAATGGCGCGTACTGTCCGACCGCGTGCGCCTGCCCACCGGTATCGGCTATGCGCTGGAAAACCGCATCGCGCTGTCGCGTGCGACTGGATCGCTTCTGGCCGACATCAACACGCGGCGCGTGTCCGAATTCTTCAACGCCATGCGCGAAGGCGTGGCGGCAAGCTGCGAGCGATCGGACCCGCGCATCGGGCTGCTGACGCCGGGGCGCTTCAACCAGTCCTATCCCGAACAGGCGCACTTGGCCCGCCACATGGGCTTCTCTCTGGTCGAAGGGCGCGACCTCGTCGAACAGGAAGGCCGCCTCTACGTCCGCACGATCGCGGGCTTGAAGCGGATCGACGCACTATGGCGGTGGATCAACACGCGCGACATCGACCCGCTGGCCTTCGACGCGCGTTCTCGCATCGGTGTGCCGAACATTCTGAACGCCTGCGCCAGCGGCGATCTCGTCATGGCCAACTGGCCCGGGGCGGGCGTCGTCGAATCGAGGGTGATGAGCGCGTTCATGCCGCGCCTGTGTCAGACGCTTCTGGGCGAACCGCTGCGCCTGCCCAACGCCGCGACGTGGTGGTGCGGCCAGCCGCGCGAACGTGAACAGGTCCGCGCCAATTTCGACAATCTGGTCGTCAGCCCCGCGTTCCGCCTGCCGGTCGAAGGGCTGGAGGACGGGCGCACTTGTGTCATCGCCAATGCCGACAGCCAAAAGCGCGAGACGATCCTGAAGGCGATGGAACGCCGCCCGATGGACTATGTCGGGCAGGAACTGGTCCGCGCCTCGACCACGCCGGTCCTGAACGGACAGGTCATCGAACCCCACGCCTTTACCGTGCGCGTCTACCTCGCCCGTGACGGCGCAGGGCGATGGACCGCGATGCCCGGCGGCTTTGCGCGCATTTCCGACGACGGCTCGCTGCGCCATGCCCTGATCGGCGAGAATGACCGCAGCGCCGACGTGCTGGTCATCGATCCGGCAGGGTCGGAACACACCGCCAACCCGCCGAAGCTCGACCCGCCGGCCGTGCGCCGCCAGCAGGGCGTCCTGCCCAGTCAGGCGGCAGACAACCTGTTCTGGCTGGGCCGCTATGCCGAACGTGCGAACCAGACGACGCGGCTGGTGCGCGTGCTGCTCGACACCGGCCACGCCACGGGACGCGCGCTGCAACCTGCCGGTGCCACGACATCTGCGCGGCGCATCACCGCGTTGCTGGAAAAATTCGGCGCGGCCTATGGCGGCGATAAAGGCAAGGAGAAGACCCCGGCGGAAATCGCTCAGGCCGCATTGTCCGACATATCACTACCCGGCTCGGTCGCATCTCTGCTCGCCTCGGGCCGCCAGCTCTCGCTACTGCTGCGCGACAGGCTGACGCACGACATCTGGCGCATCGTGAACCGCCCCCTGCCCGCCTGCGGCGACGATGCCGACAGCCTCGGCGCGTCATGTGACCTTCTGGTCGAACGTTTCGCTTCGCTGGGCCGCCTGCTGGCCGACACGATGACGCGGGGGCCGGGCTGGACTTTCCAGCAGATGGGCCTGCGGGTCGAACGCGCCTCGATGATCCTGCAATCGACCATCGCCCTCGTCCCCGGAGAGGCGAGCGCGGAGGATCTTGCCGCCCTGCTCGACCTAGTCGACGGGCAATCGACTTATCGCAGCCGTTACCTGACGATGCCCTATATCGCGCCGGTGCTGGACATGGTCCTGCTCGATCCCGCCCAGCCGCGCGGGCTGGCCTTTCAGGTCGAACAGATAATCAGCCACCTGTCGACCCTTCCCAACTTGCGCGATGACGGGATGCCCGAAACGCCGCTGCGGCTTGCCCGCTCACTGCGCGCATGGCTCGACACCGCCGATGCAAATGATCTGGAGCCTTCGGACCTCGAACATTGGCGCGGTGCGCTGGGGCACCTGTCGAACGAGATCGGCAAACGCTACTTCCTCAACGAACAGCTGCCCGGCAGCGACGGGGCGCCGTTCCTCGCATGATGTACAAGATCCGTCACGACACGAAGCTTTCCTACGGCACGGGCGTTGCGACCGCGCGCCTGAACATCCGGTTGAAGCCGGTCGAATGGCCGGGACAGCGATTGATCGAACATTCGCTCGACGTATCACCCGCCCCGGTGGAGCGGCGCGATGCCTATGGCCCTTACGTGGTCAACATGACCTCGCTGCTGTTCCGCGACGGGGTAAAGGAAGTCGCCGTCAACAACGCGATGAAGATCGAGGTGACGCCCCCGCCGATCCCGAACACCAGCCCGACGATCGCGGAAACACGCGATGCCGCAATGGTGGCGCGCGGGCTCGATCCGCTGTCGCCTGCGCCCTACCTATACGGATCGCGCATCGCGGTGCCCGAACCGCACATCGCCGATTGGGCCGCGCCGCTGCTGTCGCCCGACCGTCCGGTGCTGGAAGCCGCACAGGCGCTGTGCACGAAAATCCACGAGGATTTCACTTACGATTCCTCCGCGACCGACAGCCACACCGCGCCGGCAGAAGCGTTCGAGGACAAGTCGGGCGTGTGCCAGGATTTCGCGCACGTCATGATCGTCGCGCTGCGCGGGCACGGCATTCCGGCAAGCTACATCAGCGGGTACTTGCGCACCCTTCCCCCGCCGGGGATGGACAAGCTCGTCGGCGCGGACGCGATGCACGCATGGGCCGCTGTCTGGTGCGGGCCGGACCTCGGATGGATCGGGCTGGATCCCACGAACGACTGCCTTGCGCGCGAAAGCCACATCGTCGTCGCCATGGGCCGCGACTATGCCGACGTCTCGCCGATCGACGGCGTGTTCACCGGCGCATCGTTCCAGAAGATGTCCTATGCGGTCGATGTGGCAGAGATCGAACAGGACACGCAGGCGGGCTGAACTTGCGCGTCAGGCGGTCCGCCGCTCGCGCCCTTCGACCCTGACGCCGTAAGTCTCGACATAGTCGGACAGCCGCTCGGTCACTTCGCCTTCGTCCAGACCGAATTCGGCAAGGCTGTAGCGATGGGGTTTCCGCTTCAGCGCGCGGCTGCGAGTCATGAAGTCTTCCATGCCGGACAGCGCGGGCGCCATGTCCATGCCGAGGAAGCGATAGACGCGGCCCATCGCCGATTGCCAGTCGCGGTCCATCTCCTCGAAGTGGACGTCGAAGATGCGGGTCGGATCGATCCGGTCGCGAACGCGGCGCATGTTGGCGATCTGCTGTTCGGTCTTGCGCAGCCATTCGCGGCCCACGGCCCCTGCATCGGCATGGTCGGAATAGATGATCGTCTGGTTCCACGCGAGCGAGGCGGCCGAGCCGACGACCGCCTTGGGATCGCGGTGCGTGAAGATGAAGCGCGCATCGGGGAACGTGTCGAGCACGGCATCGAGGTCGAGCATGTATTGCGGGGTCTTCAAAATCCACGGCTTGAGGCTGGACTTCTGCTGCGACCAGCTGACCAGTTTGAGCAGGCGGGCAAGCTGGCGATAGGCGGGGCGTGCATCCTCGCGCTCGCACCACTTGCCGTAGGACGGGACCATCCACTGCGCCTCGTGCTTCATTCCCCAGAACGAATTGACCAGAAGGCCCAGTTCCTCCTCCGGCTCGTAAGGGCCGGTCGGGTGGATGTTCAGCGTGCGCGGATTGGCAAGGCGGGCCATGCGCTGGATCTTGCGCGCGGTGGTGACGCGCTCGTCCTCCTCGTCCCCGCGCTCGAAATCCTGCGGCGGGACGGGGCTGATCGTCTCGAAACTGCGAAGGTGCTGGAACCGGTGATCGGCGGCGAGCAGGCGGTGCATGCGAGTCGTGCCCGACCGCATCGGTCCGACGACGATGACGGGGCGCGGCAAAGCGCGTTCGAGGATTTCGGGATGCCGGTCGAACCAGCGCTGCGCATGGAGCCGGTCGGTCAGGACCTTGCGAAACTGCATCTCGGCCACGAACTCGCCCGACAGGTTGAGGCGGGCCTCTTCGCGCAAAGCCTCGACCAGTGCGTCGTAGGGCTTTGCAAACCACGGATCGCCGAAATCGGTCAGGCCCGTCTCCTTCGAGACTTCCTCCATCAGCGCTTCGCGGTCCAGCGTGTTGCGCTGTTTCAGCCCCACTGCATGGGCGACCTTGAACCAGCGGTTGGCCGCCGAAATGAACGGCGTGCGGCTGGGCGGGCTGATGATCTCTTCGCTCAAAAGGCGGTCCTGTCTCGTGCAATCGGGATTTGATCTTTACCCTTGGGCGGCGGGCTTGTTCCCGCATTGCTTCTGGCGTGTATCTTCACTGGACAGGATGCGGCGGGACCGGCCATAGCGCGCTTGCCATGCACGACATTCGCCTGATCCGTACCGATCCCGCCGCCTTCGACGCCGCCCTCGCCCGCCGCGGGGCAGAGCCTGCGTCCACCGCCATCCTCGCCATCGACGAACAGCGCCGCGAGGTGCAGACGAAGATGCAGGAAGGCCAGTCCCGCCGTAACGATGCTTCCAAGGCCATCGGCAAGGCGATGGGCCAGGGCGACACCGAAACGGCAGAGGCGCTGAAGGCCGAAGTCGCAAAACTCAAGGAAACGCTGCCCGCGCTGGAGGCCGAGGAAAAGGCCCTGTCGCAGCAGCAGGCCGACGCGCTTGCCGCCCTGCCCAACCTGCCCGCAGACGACGTGCCGATGGGCGAGGACGAGAACGACAACGTCGAGGTCTCCCGCTGGGGCACGCCGCGCAGCCTCGATTTCGAGGCGAAGGAACACCCCGATTTCGCCCCCGCGCTCGGCCTCGATTTCGAAACCGCAGCCCAGATTTCGGGCGCGCGTTTCGTGTTCATGCGCGGCCAGATGGCCCGCCTCAACCGCGCGCTGGGCGCCTTCATGCTCGACATGCAGGGCAAGGCCGGCTTCACCGAATGCGTACCCCCGCTGCTGGTAAAGGACGAGGCACTGTTCGGCACGGGCCAGCTGCGCAAGTTTGCCGAGGACCTGTTCCGCACCACCGACGACCGCTGGCTGATCCCCACCGCCGAAGTCAGCCTGACGAACGCCGTGCGCGAACAGATCGTCGACAACGCCGCCCTGCCGATGAAGCTGACCGCGCTCACCCCCTGTTTCCGCTCCGAAGCGGGCGCTGCGGGCAAGGACACGCGCGGGCTGATCCGCCAGCACCAGTTCGACAAGGTGGAACTCGTCGCGATCACCACGCCCGAAACTTCGGACGCGATGCACGAGGAAATGACCGCCGCTGCCGAGGCCGTTCTGCAGGCGCTGGAACTGCCCTATCGCAAGATGCTGCTCTGCACCGGCGACATGGGCTTTTCCGCGCGCAAGACCTACGACCTTGAAGTCTGGCTGCCGGGTCAGAACACTTACCGCGAGATCAGCTCGATCTCGAACTGCGGGGACTTTCAGGCGCGCCGCATGAATGCGCGGTTCAAGCCGGAAGGGTCCAAGAAGACCGAGTTCCTGCACACCCTCAACGGATCGGGCCTTGCCGTCGGGCGCACGCTCGTCGCCGTGCTCGAAAACGGGCAGAACGCCGACGGGTCCGTCACTCTACCGTCCGCACTCGTCCCCTATATGGGCGGGATCGACAAGCTGGAGCCTGCCTGAACCCATGCGTATTCTTCTCACCAACGACGACGGCATCAACGCACCGGGGCTGGAGGTGCTGGAAGGCATCGCGCGCCAGCTTTCGGACGACATCTGGATCTGCGCGCCGAGCGAGGAACAGTCGGGCGCGGGCCACTCGCTGACGCTGACCCGACCGGTGCGGATGCGCAAGCATGACGACCGCCGCTTCTCGGTTACCGGCACGCCGACGGATTCGGTGACGATGGGGCTGAAGAAAGTTCTGGATGGTAAGCCCGACCTGATCCTGTCGGGCGTCAATCGCGGCGCGAACCAGGGCGATGACATCACCTATTCGGGCACCGTCTCTGCCGCCATCGAAGGCGCGCTGGCGGGCGTGCGCTCGATCGCGTTGAGCCAGATCTACAGCCGCGAGGGCGCGGGCAACGACGTATCGTTCGACGCGGCGGAAAAATGGGGCGCCAAAGTTTTGAAGCCCCTGCTCGACATGCCGTTTGCCGCCCGCACGCTGGTCAACATCAACTTTCCTGCCGTGAAGGCAGAGGACGTGAAGGGCATTCGCGTCGTGCGTCAGGGCTTCCACGACTACAGCCGCGGCACCGTGGTCGAAGGGATGGACCCTCGGGGTTTCCCCTATTTCTGGTTCGGCCTCGAACCGATCGAACACACCCCGGGGCACGAGACCGATCTGGAAATAACGCAGGACAACTACATCGCGGTCACCCCGCTGCAGCTTGACCTGACCCACTATCCTTCGCTTGATACGTTGGCAGACCGTTTCGCGAAGATGGGAGACTGACGACACGTGCCGATGCGCAAGCCCATCCGGCTGCAACGACACCGCCCCCTGCGGCGCAAGCTGGGCCTGCCGGTCTGGGCCGATGCCTTCCTTCGCCTGTTCGCGGCGATCTTTCTCGTCTTCATCGTCGTGCTCATCCACTGGAGCGACCGTGACGGACTGATCGACAATCATGACGGCGTCGTCAGTTTCTCCGACGTCGTCTATTTCACGATGATCTCGATCACGACGACGGGCTTTGGCGACATCGCGCCGGTGTCCGACAAGGCCCGCATGATCGAAGCCGTGATCGTGACCCCGATCCGCTTTGCCGTGATCTTCATCTTCGTCGGCACGGCCTACAACTTCATCATCAAACGCAGCTGGGAGAGATTCCGCATGTCCCGTATTCAGGAACGCCTGAAGGATCATGTCGTGGTGCTGGGCTTCGGCGTCTCCGGCTCCGAAGCGGTGGCAGAACTGATCGCGCGGGGCACCAGCCCCGATTGCATCGTCGTCATGGACAGCAGCGAAGAACGCTTGCAGCTAGCCGAGGACATGGGCTGCAACATCATCAACGCCGATGCCAGCCGCGACGAATCCCTGCAGGACGTCCGCATCGCGCAGGCCGCGACCGTGCTGGTTTCGGCAGGCCGCGACGACAGCTCGATCCTGATCGTGCTGACCGTGCGTCACCTGGCACCCGAAGTGCCGATCACCGTCGTCGTGCGCGCGCCCGACAACGAACTGCTCGCCCGGCAGGCTGGCGCGACCAACGTGATCAATCCGGTGCGCTTTACCGGGCTTCTGTTGGCCGGAAGCGCCAGCGGCATGCACACCGCCGACTATCTGTCCGACCTCGCCTCGGTCACGGGCCGCGTGCAACTTGTCGAACGCGAAGCGCGGCCCGAAGACATCGGGCGCTCGCTACGCGAACTGGGTTCGGGCAGCCTCGGCCTCAGGCTCTACCGCGACGGCCGCGCGATCGGGTACTGGGAAGACGACGCGCAATCGGTGCAGGCCGGCGACATGATCGTCGTGATCCGCCCGACGCCTGAATGCGGGCCAGGGGTGCTTTAAGGTTCTGCGCAAGCGGACCGTCAGGCCGCTCACCGCATCACAGATCGCCGTTGACCGAACTGCGCACAAAGCCCCAGACCAGCTTGGCCCAGTTGTGCGGCGCCTTTGCCTGTCCGCGCGCATAGTCGAGCAATTCGTCCAACCGCGCACGATCATAAAGCCGTCCGCCCTGAACGACGGCCCGGATCGATCGCGTATTGGCAATGTCGGTCAGCGGATTGTCGGCGAGCAGGACCAGATCGGCCCGCTTGCCGACCGCGATGGACCCGGCCACGCTCTCTTCCCCGACATAGCGCGCCGCATCGTAAGTGGCGGCGCGCAGCACTTCTGCCGGGCTGAGCCCTGCTCCCGCCAGATGGGCCATCTCGTCGTGATAGCGGAAACCGCCCAATATCGTGTCCGTGCCGATCAGCAGGTTCGCGCCCCCTTTGTAAGCCTGCCCCGACAGACCGCGCGCGTGTTCGAAATATGCGGTGAGCACTTTCCGGCCCTCAGGCCCGGCATAGGCGCTGCGCGTTGCGGACAAATCGTCGTTCCAGGCCCACTTCGACAGGGGATCTAGGTAGGCCAACCGCGGATCGTTCACGAATGCGTGGTCGTCGGCGCGCATGTCCTCTTCGCGGGTCACGAGGGTCGGGACATACCACACGCCCTCTTGCGCCAGCGCCTCTATTGCCGATGCGCAGCGCGCCTCGTCGTATTCGGCAACGATGGCCCGATCCCGCTCCATCGGCGTCATCGCGTCCAGCTTGCCTTCACGCCAATCGCCCGCGCGCGCAAAGCAATGGCGAGGCAACAGGTGGGCATGTTCGAAACTGGTCTGGCCGACCTCGATCGCGTCGATCAGATCCACCTCTTTCGGAAGATGCCCGACGAGGCGCAGCCCCCGCTGCCCAGCCTCTTGCGCGGCGGCCAGATAGGATGTGCGGGGCAGGCGATTGTAGACCTTGATCGCGTTCAGGCCGCGGCTGTCGTATTCTGCGATACGCGACCGCACCTGTGTTGGTGTGACATCTTCGCCTTCGAGGTAATAGCTTGCGGTTTCCACTATGCGCGGAGCCGTCAGCCGGCCGCCCGCAGATGCCGCATTCCAGGCTCGTTTATCGGCGTGGCAGGCGATGAGGCTGTCCTCGATACCGGGACAGTCCATCATGTCGCGGACTGCCGTAACCCCGTTCGCGATCCATAAGGGGAAGTGCGCTTGTGGCGAATGCTGGAACGTGTGGACGTGCATGTCCCAAAGGCCCGGAATGACGAAGGCGCCAGCCCCGTCCATGACCGGCAGACCTTCAGCGGGAAGGTCCGGGCCGATTTCGGTGATGACCCCGCCGCGAATTTCGATGGACGACGGGGGCAGCACTTTGCCCGACAGCACGTCGACGATCCTGACGTCGCGGACGATCCGGCTGTCGGCGCTGTCCGGCAGGGGCGCAGGGGTCAAAGGCCAGATGACCAGAGCAATCAAGCCTAGCGCAAACAGGCCGAGGCAGATCGCCAGATACCGTCCCAGCTTCACCATCATCCCCCAATGCGGCCTTACTGGCGCAAAGCGATACGGGGTGTGGACTGATAAGAAAAGCGGCTAGTTCGAAGGGCGTAATGTTCGGCGTGAAGAGCTATGTCCTACACGCCATCACCCCGTCATGATCCGCGCCGTTCTTTGCCATGGTCGAAATTCGTCGTGCACCTGTCACCCGGCGGGACAGACGCGAAAGGCGCAAAAATGCTGGGCCCACGCCTTGTTGGCAGTGGGTGACAGGGTGTCACCTTTGTCACCCGCGGCAATCAGCGCGATTGCCACTGCTGACGGGTTCGGATAATCCGACAGGGTCGAAAAAGGGGAGACCGGTGCGGTTCAATCGGTCCCTGCCAAGGCGGGCCCTGACCTTCGCTGCGGCGTCGTGCCCCAAGACCTGAACGCTGCGAGCAATCGGGCCGCAGCGATGGAGGCTTTTTGACATGCAACACCGCCTATCCCTTATCACGCTCGGCATCACCGATCCGGCCCGCTCGCGCCGGTACTATTCGGAAGGCTTCGGCTGGTCGCCCGTCTTCGAGGCAGACGGCATCGCGTTCTACCAGATGAACGGCTTCATCTTCGGAACGTGGCTGCGCCCGGAACTGGAAAAGGACATGCAGCTAACCGGTCTAGCCAGCCCCGGTGCCTTTGCGCTGGCGCACAATGTTGCCGCACGAGAAGACGTGGAGCCGATGCTGGACAAGCTGGTCGCGGCAGGCGGAAAACTGCTGCGCCATGCGGACGAGCCGGAACACGGCGGGCTGCGCGGCTATGTCGCCGATCCCGACGGGCATGGTTGGGAAATCGCGTGGAACCCGTTCCTGCCCATCGCCGAGGACGGGACGATCACGTTTCCGGCGATCTAGCAGGTCTCACCAGACCGGCTTGTTCTCCGCAGCCGAGGCCGCGGCGTCGAGCTTGTCGATAGCTTCGCCGATGGTGTCCGCGCTTAAAAGCTGGTCGCGGCGGGCCGCGCTCATGAAACCTTCGTCGCGAACGTGGTCGCAAAAGGACATGAACTTGTCCCAGTAGCCATCGGTGTTGAGCAGGCAGAACGGCTTGGAGTGATAGCCCAGCGCGTTCCAGGTCCATGCCTCGAACAGTTCGTCGAACGTGCCGATGCCGCCCGGCATGCACAAGAACCCGTCGGCAAGCTGCGTCATCTTTGCCTTGCGCTGGTGCATGTCGGCAACTTCGTGAAGTTCGGTAAGGCCGGTATGCGCAACCTCGTGACTGACGAGCGCTGCGGGGATCACGCCATAGACCTTGCCGCCAGCATCCAGAACGGCATCGGCGATGGTGCCCATCAGGCCCAGCTTGCCGCCGCCGTAAACGAGGTCGATCCCGCGCGACACCATCTCTGCCCCAAGCTGCTTCGCGATCTCGGTGTGCATCGGGTTGGTGCCGGCGGCGGACCCGCAATAGACGGCAAGGCTGCGGATCGTGCTCACGCGTGGTCTCCTGTCTCGAAGCCGCCGATGGGGCGTGCGCCGACGTGGGTAATGACGGACGCAGCGGCCCGCGCCCCGCCCTTCAGGCAATGTTCGAGGTCTGCGCCTGCGACGTGGGCGGCAAGGAACCCGGCCGCGAACTGGTCGCCCGCGCCGGTCGTGTCGACGACTTCGGGAACGGGGGCTGCGGGCACCTCGATCCGGTCGGTGCCCGAAACCGCCATCGCGCCTTCGGGGCCCTTGGTCAGGACCAGCGTTTCGACCTGCTTCGACAGCAGTGCGATCGCGGTTTCGCTGTCTTCGACGCCCGCCATCAGCCTGGCTTCGTATTCGTTGGCGAAAAGGATATCGACCGCGCCGTCGGCAACCAATTTGGCAAGGCTCTCGCGGCGGCCCGGAAGAGCGATGGAATCGGACAGGGTGAAGGCGATCTTGCGGCGCTCTGCATGGGCCAGTTCGATCGCGCGGCGCATCGCGGCACGCGGGGTTTCGGGGCCCCAGAGATAGCCTTCGAGGAACAGCATCTGCGCCCCGCGGATCGCGTCCTCGTCCAGCGCGTCGACGGTCAGGCGGTGGCTGGCGGCGGGCGAGGTCTGCATCGTACGCTCGCCATCCGGGCTGACGAGGATGAAGCAGCGGCCCGTCGGCGCGTGGCGGATCGGCGGCGTGTCGAACGCGATGTCGAGCCCGTACATATGCGCGGCAAACAAGGTGCCGAGCCGGTCGTCGCCGGTCTGCCCGATGAAGCGGCACTTCGCACCCAGCGCCGCAGCGCCCGCCAGCGTGTTTGCCGCAGAGCCGCCGGGCACTTCCTCGACATGGCCGCTTTCCGCCATCGCGCTCGCCAGCGCCTCGGCCTCGTCATCGGCAAGAAGGCGCATCGTGCCCTTGCTGACGCCGGCAGCGGTCAGGAAAGCCTCGTCACGGCGGGCAAGCACGTCGACGATGGCATCGCCCAATGCAACAATATCGAACTGTTCGCTGGCCATGGCGGGAAAAGGGAATCCGTGTCGGTTGTCTGGGAGGTTTCGGCGGCAACTATACTCACGCCATCAACGGGTCAATCGAGAGAGGCGTTCCACAGGTCTTGCCCGTGCCCGGAAAGCCGCTATCGCTTGAAAGATGAACGAATCCCCCGCCGATCAGGCCGCTCCGCAGACTCTCGTCGCCGTACCCAAGGGCCTCTTTGCCCCCGGCCTCTTCGCCATCGCGCTGTTCTATGGCGGGATGTGCACGTTTGCAGGCCTGCTCGGCAACAAGCAGGTCGCGTTGGGCCCGCTGGCGGTGGAGGCGGGGATGTTTGCCTTCCTGCTGCTGGTCGCGATGGGCGGTGCCGTGGCCGAAGTCTATGGCCGCTCTGTCGCGAACAAGCTGGTGCTCTGGGGCTTCGTGCCGATCTTCGCCTCGATCCTGCTCTCGCTGCTGGTCGCCGCGATGCCCGCTTCGCCCGAAATGCAGCCCGAACGGCTGGAAGCGATCCAGATGGTGCTGACGGCAACGTGGCGGATATGGATCGCGGGGCCGATCGCCTACGGTACGTCGCAGATCCTCAACATCACGGTGATCAGCGCGCTGAAGACCAGGTTCGGCGGGCCGATGTGGATCCGCGCAGGGCTTGCAGGGGCACTTTCGCAGGCTCTCGACACGGTCATCTTCATTACGGTGGCCTTCTTGGGCGTATTCCCGATCCTGCCGCTGCTGGCCGGGCAGATGATCGCCAAGGTGGTCCTGTCGATCGTGCTGATCCCCTTCCTCGTCACATGGTTTGCCGGATTCGCGCGGAAGCTGGACGGGCGCATTCAGTAATCGATAAATCCGAATACGGTGACCGGTTTTATACCAGAAACGCGATGAGGCTTCGTCCGTTATTAGGGTGAACCAAGGAAATCGAATTACAGGAGTTTAGAACATGGGCGATAACGCGACGAAGGCGCTGGTAGACGGTCTCAACGGCCTCCTGGCCGACCATCTCGCCCTGTACCTCAAGACGAAGAACTTTCACTGGCACGTGAAGGGCCGCGAATTCCGCGATCTGCACTTGCTGTTCGACGAACAGGCGCAGGAAATCTTCGGCAACGTCGACATCATTGCCGAGCGTGTCCGCAAGATCAAAGGCATGACGCTGACCTCGATCGGGTCGGTCGCTGCCAAGACCAAGGTCGCGGATGAGGATGACACCTCGCTCGACGCGATGACGATGGTCGAGAAGCTGCGCGACGACAACGCGACGCTGGTCGCGACGCTGAAGGAACTGAAGGACCTTGCCGGCGAAGCGGGCGACAACGCCACCGACGGTCTGATCGACGACTGGACCGACCAGGCAGAGGAACGCGTATGGTTCCTCTCCTCGATTTTGGGCTGACTTAGGGGCTAAACTACAGGCTACCGTTCGCCGACAGCCCGATCCCGTCGGGCCTGCCTGTGAACCCCATATCCAGCAATGGCGTGCTGACCTCTACCGGAAGCCCGGTCAGAACGAGGTTGGCGCGCCATTTGCCGTTGGGCTCCAGCCAGAAACCGAGATTCTCGGTCCCGCTCGGCCCTTTCATCGGCACGAACAGGGCATCGCCCTCGCACCGCGCGGGGCCGGACATGATCGTCTCTGCCGGAAGCGTGGGGCCAAGCGCAGGGATAGTGAGGCCCAGCGTGCCCGATGCCGCCACGCAGCGACCCTCGCGAAGCTCCACTGCAAAGTCCGCGAAAGTCAGCGAACGCACCGGAAGCGGCGACATCGCCCCCGATAGCGGCAGTTCGCCATTGGCATCGCGCAGCGCGGCCCATGCCTCACCCCCGCGCGCATAGGCGTGGAACTGCGACTGGCCGGGCATGGCGGGCCGGTTGAGCGCGAACTCCGCCGTGCCGGTGAACAGCGGCAGCGGACGCAGCGCGACGTGAAGATTGCCCAGCGGCAGCGAGGCCGCCTGCATGTCCCCTACCTGCCCGTCCCAGACCGTCCCTACGACTTCGCGGGCGGCAAGCGAGCCTTCGCCATTGGCAGCGCCCAGCGCGACGCGCAGCGGGAACATCACGACCAGCGCGATTAGCACCAAGAGGCCCAGCACGATCTTCGTCGTACGCGACAGACGCGCATCGCGAATGAAAATCCAGCGCCCGATCACCGTCCTGCCCTCCGAACGGTGGCGTTAACCGAGACCGAGCCGTCGGCAGCTGGCGTGATCGTCACCTGCTCTGCCACGATGCCCTGCCTGCGCAGCATGTCGAGGAACGCGAAAGCCGAACCCGGCGCGGCGGTCGGGATCACGACCAATGCGCTGTCATTTCCGCGCGGGTCGTTCGATTGCAGCACCAGTCCTTCGGCATCGGCGATCTGCGCGACGGCCTGTGCCACCGGCCCTGCCCCGCCCTTGGCCGCAGGTGCATCGTCGAGCTGCTCCAGCCCCGCCATCACCTGCCCTGCCGCGACAACCGCCTCGCGGTGGCGGACATGGGCCGCGTCATGCGCAGCGCCCAGAGGAAGGATCAGGCCGTAGATGACGATGAGCACGCCCGCGAGCGCGCCCGCCACGCCCACCAGCACGCGTTCGCGCATGGTGAGGCCGAGGAACCAGTCCCGCGCCGGTGTCCAGACCGATTTCATGGTGCCCTCACGGTAATGTCGGCCACGGTCGCGCCGCTGGCATCGGGTGCGACTTGCGGCGGCGCGGTGACCTGCCAGCCGTCACGCTGGAGCGAGATCAGCATCTGGTTCAGCGCCTGATCTGTCGGAGCGGCTGCGCGGATCGCCAGAGTGCCGTCCGCGCGCCAGTTGATGTTGCGCAGCGTGACCGAGGGGTTCGGCTGCATCGCGGCGAAGACTGCAGGCGCGCTGTCGGCAAAGGCCACACCGCCCGCGCCCCGGCGCAGCAGTTCGGAGCGGATCTGAATCTCGGCCCCGGCGAGATCGCCGACACCGGGGAAACGGGCCCGCACAGCCTCGATCGCGGCCTCTTCGCGCGCGTCGGCATCGAGGTTCAGCTTCACAGTCTCGACCGTGAAGATCAGGAAAACGAGCAGCAGCAGGATCGCAGCCATGCGGGCCAATTGCTTCCAGTCGGGCAGGCGGAAATAGGATACGCGCGGTAGGGCATATGGCCCCTGACGCAAGTCGAGTTCGGGCGCGGCGAACGTATCGACCAATCGCGCGGCAAGCCGGTCTTCCCCGATCTCGACCGCGCCTGCTCCGGGTGCGAGCGCGGGGAGCAAGTCGCTCTCTCCGGCAAAGGCGGCAGACGGCGTGCGGGCCAGCGCTTGACCGCCGAGGTCCGCCGATGCGACGGTTCCGGCCTCGGCCAGCGGCAAGGCCAGCGCGGCAGGCACCAGCGCATGGGCATCGAGCCCCGCGGTCGCCAGTTCGCCGAGCCATGCATCCATGTCGGACTTTGCGACGGCGGAATTCAGTACCGCATCACCATCCGGCGAAGCGGCAACCGCGACGTGGGTTTCGGCAATCGGCGCACGCAGGCCCGGCGGGTCGAGACGCGTTGCGGCCAGTGCCTGTGCAGACGTCATTTCGCCACGCGGTGCAATGCGGACAGGCGCGAGCGCGGCAGGTGCGAGCGCGACGACGCGTCGCCCTTCGATATCGCCCCAAGGCGCATCGTGACCGGGCGTGAAGCGGTGGCCGCTACCGAGCCTGCCGCCCTCGACATGCCAGTAACGCCATTCGCCGCCCGGCGCTTCGGGCAGCAGGACGAGCAAGCCTTCCGGCCCGCCGCCAACATCGCCTTCGGGCAAATCGTGGTTCAGTCGCAGCGCCATGCGTGATCAGCCGACGATGTCGGCATCTTCCCCCTCGCCGCCGGGCTGGCCATCGGCGCCCAGCGAGTAGATTTCGAAAGGCGCGCCGTTCTGGCCGGGCGAGCGGAACTGGTACGGGCGGCCCCACGGATCGGTCGGCAGCGCCTTGATATAACCGCCGCTGCGATAGTTCTGCGGCATGGCAAGCGAGGCGGGCGGATTGACGAGAGCGGACAGTCCCTCGCTCGCGCCCGGATAGCTGGCGTTGTCGAGGCGGTACATCTCCATCGCCTGGCCCAGCGTGGCGATGTCGGATTCGGCCTTCACGCGCATCGCCTTGTCCTGACTGGGCAGGACATTGATCGCCACGGCCGTCGCCAGCAGCGCGATGATGAAAAGCACCACCATCAGTTCGACGAGGCTGAAGCCGTTGCGGCGGGCCTTGCGGGCGGTCTTGCGGGTCGGTTCGGTCATGTCTGTTATCCGGTTGGTGTCTTCAAAGGCCGGTCAGGTCCTGCAACTGCAGGATCGGCAAAAGGATGGCGAGGATGATGAGCGCGACGATCACGCCCATGACGATGATGATGAGCGGTTCGAGCAGCGCCATCGCGGCGGCAGTGAACTGCGCGAATTCGCGTTCGAGATAGTCGGCGGCGCGTTCCAGCATGTCACCCAGCCGCCCCGCGCTCTCCCCGCTGGAGGCGAGATAGACCAGCAACGGCGGAAAGGTGCCCGCCTCGCGCAGCGCGGTCGACAGCGAGGTACCGCCGCGCACTTTCTCGGTGATCTGTTCCAGCGCCTCGCGCTGAACCGCGTTCGACACGGTGCGCGACGACAGCTTCAGCCCGTCGACAAGCGGCAGGCGCGCATCGATCATCGTCGCCAGCGTACGGGCGAGCGAGGCGGCGTGCACGTCGCGGATCAAGCGCCCGATGAAGGGCAGGCGCAGCAGGAGACCGTCGAACCGGTACTTGAAGGCAGGTACCGTCAACGCGCGCAGGAAACCCAGCACGGACAGCGCCAGCACCACGCCCAACACCCACCAGTATGCCGACATGAATTGCGAAATGCCGATGACCGCGCGGGTCAGCAGCGGCAACTGGCGCGCGGCATTGTCGAACTGTTCGACGACGCGCGGCACGACCGAGATCATCAGCAGCGTGACGACACCGATCGCCATGAGCGACAGGATAATGGGATAGGCAAGCGCGGCCACGATCTTCGCCTTTGCCGCCGCCTGCTTTTCCAGCATGTCGGCAAGGCGTTCGGCGATCTGCGGCAGGCTGCCGCTCGATTCGCCGGCCGCGATCATGGCGCGGTAGATCGGCGGAAAACTTTGCGGTTCGCGGCGCAGCGCCTCTGCCAGCGGAAGACCTTCGACCACGCCCTGGTGCACGTTCGTCAGGATGGCGCGGGCCTTGGGCTTTTCGGTCTGGCGGCTGATCGTACGCAACGCTTCTTCAAGCGGGCTGACCATCATCAGCGACGAGAACTGCCGCGTGAACAGGGCAAGCTGCTTGGCGTTGAGCTTCGGCGTGCGGCTCGGCAGCGAGATCGAGCCCGGCTTTGCCGCAGTGCTTTTCGCCGCCGCCTCGTCCAGCCGCAGGACATGCCAGCGGCGCGTTGCGAGCTGCTCGCGCGCGGCGGGTAGGCTGGCCGCATCGATCGCGCCGCGCCGTTCCTTGCCCTGCGGGTCGACCGCCAGATAGGACCAGCGCGGCATCAGGCAGCCCCCACACCCAACCCGGAATCATCGCGGCGGGCGATGCGCGCCGCTTCTTCAGGCGAAGTCTCGCCCGCCTGCACCAGTTTTTTCGCCGCCCGCGTCAGGCGCGTGCCACGGCGATTGCCCGCCGCGTCCTTGCCGAAGGCGTAGTCGGCGATTTCCTCTTCCGAGGCATTGGCGTTGATCAGGCGGCGGATGGTGTCGTCGATGCGGATCGCCTCGAACAGGCCGATACGCCCCTGATATCCCGACTGGTTGCAATGATCGCAGCCGACCGGGTGATAGACAGTGCGCCCCCGCTTGATGCCCAGCATCTCGGCGAGCGCCGGATCGATCGTCGCCTCGCGCCGGCAATGCTTGCAGATGCGGCGTACGAGGCGCTGGGCGATGACGGCGCGCAGCGTACTGGCGAGCAGGAAGGGTTCGACCCCCATGTCGCGCATGCGGGTGATCGCGCCGACGGAATCGTTGGTGTGGACGGTCGACAGCACGAGGTGCCCCGTGAGCGAGGCCTGCACCGCGATATCGGCGGTTTCCTTGTCGCGGATTTCGCCGACCATGACGACATCGGGATCCTGACGCAGGATGGCGCGCAGGCCCGCCGCGAAAGTCAGGCCGACCTTCGCGTTGACTTGGGTTTGCCCCACGCCGTCCACAGCGTATTCCACAGGGTCTTCCACAGTCAGGATATTGCGCTGACCATCGTTAAGCCCGCGAAGTCCCGCGTAAAGCGTCGTCGTCTTGCCCGAACCGGTCGGCCCGGTGACGAGCACGATGCCGTTTGGTTCGTTGAGCGCCCGCTTCAGCACCCCTTCGGAATGTTCATCGAGGCCCAGTTCGGCCAGTTCGATCCCCGCGTTCTCCTTGTCGAGCAGACGCATAACGACCCGCTCGCCCGCGCGGTTCGGCAGGGTGGAGACACGCACGTCGACCAGTTTGCCGCCCAGCGACAGCCCGATGCGCCCGTCCTGCGGCACGCGGCGTTCGGCGATGTCGAGGCGGGCCATGACCTTGATGCGGCTGACCAGAACCGGCGCGACGTGCGGCGGCATCCGAAGCTTTTCCTTCAGCACGCCGTCCTCGCGGAAACGCACGACGAGCGCCTGTTCGTAAGGTTCGATGTGAATGTCCGACGCGCCTTCGCGCAGGCCTTGTGCGATCAGCCCGTTGATGAGCCGTATCGCAGGCGCATCGTCGGCGCTGTCGAGCAGGTCCTCTGCGCTCGGCAGGCCATAGGCCAGCGCATCGTCCGGCCCGTCGAAACCCAGCGTATCGGCCTCCAGCGCGCCAGTGTCGCCGTAGACTTCGGTCAGCAGCTTCTCGAACTCGGTCGACGTCGCATTGCGCACCGAAAGGCGGCGCGCGAAACGGCGGCGTAGTTCAAGCAGAACCGTCGCATCCGCCCCTTCGCGCAGGACCAGCGGGATCGCGCCGTCGACATCCTCGTTCGCGACGATCACGCCCCAGTCGCGCGCCTCGGCATATGTCAGAAGCGGTGCGCCACGGCCACCTTCGGGCACGACAACAGCCGCCGCGCCCGCAAGCGCGACGTCGTCCCCGAGGGGGATGTCGCTGTCGAGAGGCGTCGGCTCCGTCATCAGCTTACTGCGCAGCCTCATCAGCGGGCGTGATGATCACGTCGTCGGGGCGGTTCGGCATCTGCGGCGGGGCCGCACCGAGGTAGTCGATGACCAGTTCGTCGATCGACGGTTCGCGGTCAGGCGAGAATGCCTGCTGCGCATCGCGGATCACGCCATAACGGCGCGCGGTGACTTCCTGCCGGTCGGCTGCGCTGCGCAGGATCGTCGGGCGGATGAAAACCATGAGGTTCGTCTTCGCATGGCTCTTGCCGCGCGACTTGAACAGCTCTCCGATGATCGGAATGTCACCCAACAGCGGGATCTTCTGGATCGTACGACGCTCGTTATCGTCGAGCAAGCCACCGAGCACGAGGATCTCGCGGTCGCCGACCGTCACGGTCGTCTTGATCTCGCGCTTGTTGATGATCAGCTCGTTGAAATCGCTGGAAACCGGCCCCGCGATCGAGCTGACTTCCTGACGCAGGTCGAGGCGGACCTGATCGCTCGCATTGATCTGCGGAGTGACGTCAAGCTCGATGCCGACGTTCTGGCGCTGAATCGTACGGAAGGCATTGTCGAAATTGCCCGACAGCGCCTCTCCGGTCGAAACCGGGATTTCCTGACCGAACAGGATCGAGGCGGGCACGTTGTCGTTCGTCGTGATGTGCGGCGTCGACAGGATGTTAGAATTGGAATCGGACTGGATCGCGTTGATCAGCGCGCCGAGATAGCGGTTGTTGCCGATGGACGTGTATCCGCCGAGGTAGCCCCCGCTCGCCCCCAGTGCCGCCGATGCCGCGTTTTCGCGCAGCAGGTCGCCGGTGCCCGAGCTCGACGTGGTGACGACAACGCCGTCGCTGACCGTCGTGGTATCGGCGTCGACCGCATCGGCGATCAAACCGCCGGCAAGGTCGATGATATTGGGCGCGACGTTGGAGAAGTTGGTGACGGCAAAGGGCATGTCTTCGCCGCCGATCAGGAACTGGACGCCCAATTCCTTGGCCACGCTTTCCGAAACCTCGACGATGATCGCCTCGACCAGGACCTGGTCCTGGCGAATGTCGAGCTGGCGGACCAGTTCGGCAAGGCGGCGCTGGATGTCGACCGGCGCGGAAATGACGATGGCGTTCGCGCCCGGATAGCGGGTGATGATTGCAGTGCCGCGCCCGCCCGCCAGTTCGATCGCGCCGCCGCCGATGGAGCCACTGCTGGCCGAACCGCTGGTCATCTGGCGATTGGCGAGGCCCGAACCGATGCTGGCATCATCGCCGCCGCCGGTCGTGGCGGTGACCGTGCTGCTTGCCGCAGGCATGATCGAGCCACCCGATCCGCCGACCAGCATTTCGAGCATCGGCACCATCGTCGCGGCATCGGCATAGTCGAGCCAGAGGACCTTGATCTCCGACCCGCTGGCGGCCCGTTCATCAAGGTCGCGCGCCATGGCGGCCAGCTTGGTCAGCGTATCGCGTTCGCCGCGCAGCAGCAGCGAGTTCGAGCTGTCGACCGCAACGACACTGGCCAGCGCCCCACCCTGCGCGCCCTGCGGCACCAATTGGGTCAGCGCGGCGGCAATCTCTCGCGCGCCGGCGTGGTTGAGGCCGATCATCTCGGTACTCGAATTGTCGGTGTCGATCTGCTTCACCAACGCGCGGATACGGCGCAGGTTGTCGGCATAGTCGACGACGACGAGCGAATTGGCCGACTGGTTCGCGGTGATCGAACCTTCCTGGCTGACCAGCGGACGCAGCGTTTCGACCGCCTGCGACGCCTCGACCGAACCGAGGCGGATGACTTCGGTGACCAGCGCATTGGACGGTGCGCCCGCGCTGCCGAGGCGCGAGGGCTGCGACGCGGCATTGGCGGCAGGCTGGATGCGGAAGGCGCCGTTGCCGATAGGGATGGCGACAAGGCCATTGGCGCGCAGCGTGGCGAGGAAAACCTCGAAATACTCGCTGCGCGACAGCGGACGCTCGGTGACGACCGAGATCTTCCCGTTCACGCGACCGTCGACGATGAAGGTGCGGCCCGTGACTTGCGCTGCATCGGCGACGAAAGCGCGGATGTCGGCATCGCGCACGTTCAGCGCATATTGCGCGAAGGCGGCCTGCGGCGCGGACAGCGACAGCAGCGAGGCTGCCATCAGGCCGACGGAGAACTTGCGCACGAAAGACTTCATTTGGACACCGTGATCTTGACCGGCACGTCGCGACCACCGCGCCGCACGGTCATGGAAACATTCGAACCGGGGCGAACCTGCCCTGCAAAACCCGCAAGGTCCTGCTGGCCCGTGACCTTCTGGCCATTGACCGACACCAGCACGTCACCGGGACGCAGACCCGCGCCAGCAAAGACCGACCCGTCGCCACCGGGGTTGAGCGTGACCCCGCCCCCCTCGGCATTGCCGCCGAAGGAAATCCCCTCGCGAAGATCGCTCGCCCCGATCTGGCCAGTTCCGCGCGCAGGCGCGGACGGCAGGGAGGGCGGCGCGACCGGATTGGACGCCCTGGTAGGTACAACCGTAGGCGCAGGCTTCGACTGGTCGAGATAGAGCAATTCCGACGCTCCGCCCCGGCCCAGCGTCACGTGATCGAACTCTACAGCAGCCAAAGTCACGCCGGGCATGACTTCCTCTCCGATGCGGAACACCTGCTGTTCACCGTCTGAACCGGCGATGATCGCGGTGCCGCCTCCCGAGTAGGGATTGACGCGAATGCCGTAGAGCGTGAGCGGAAGATCGGTGATTGTCGCGGCGCGCGCAGGTCCTGCAACGACGGCGACATCGCGGTTGAAGGGATCGAAACCGGTCATCAAGGCGGACCGTGCACCCTCGTCCATCAGGCGGACGCGCGCCGGTTTCCAGTCACCCAGCGGGCTGACAGGCGCCAGCACCATCCAGACAAGCTGCGCACCCGCAACGACGATCCCGACGGCCAGAAGCCACCAGAGCACATCGTGCAGCCCCGGCAGCGAAAGCCGCCGTCCACCGCCATCGCCGCGAACGAATCGCAAGTTCTTCATTCCACCCGTCTGTTTTGCGCCAGTGGTTTATGACCCCTGCCCGGCCGGTACAACCGCGCGAATCCCGCGCACGACTATGGGCCGCGCAAGTCGCCATGTCTCAAAGATTTGACACATTTATGTCAAAAGAGTGCTGACGAGGCATATTGTCACCGACCCCCTCGCCAAATCGCGCGACGAAAGCTAAGGCGCTTCGCCATGTCGCAAACCGCCGCCTCGACCACGGATACCGCCAAAGCCGCGCCCTTGAAGGGCCTGCGCGTCGCGCTGTTCAGCGGGAACTACAATTATGTACGCGACGGTGCGAACCAGGCACTGAACCGCCTCGTCGATTACCTGCTGCGCCAGGGCGCGGAAGTGCGCACTTATTCGCCGACGGTCGAAAACCCCGCGTTCGAGGCGACCGGGCCGCTGATCAGCGTACCGTCCTTTGCGATTCCGGGCCGCGCAGAATACCGTTTCCCGCTGGCGCTTTCGCCTTCGGTCCGCGCCAACCTCGATGAATTCGATCCCAACATCGTCCACGTGGCCAGCCCCGACGTCGTCGGCCACCGCGCCGTGTCGTGGGCGCGCGATCGTGACGTGGTGGTCCTCGCCTCGGTCCACACCCGGTTCGAGACGTATCCGCGATATTATAACATGGCCTTTCTGGAACCGCTGGTCGTCAAGATGCTGCGCCGGTTCTACAACCGCTGCGATGCCTTGGTCGCGCCGTCGGAATCGATGGTCCGCGTGCTCAAGGAACAGGGGATGAGCGACGACGTCTCGCTCTGGACCCGGGGCGTGGACCGCGACGTATTCAACCCCGGCGCGCGCGACATGGAGTGGCGCAAGTCGCTCGGCATTGCGAACGACGAAAAGGTCGTCGGCTTTCTTGGCCGCCTCGTCATGGAAAAGGGCCTCGACGTCTTTGCCGCAACGATCGCCAAACTGCGCGAACGCGGCGTCGCGCACCGCGTGCTGGTGATCGGCGAAGGTCCGGCGCGTGGCTGGTTCGAAGAGAATCTGGCCGCCGACGATGGCAAGGGCGCCGTGTTTGTTGGCCACCAGAGCGGCGCGGACCTTGGCCGGGCGGTTGCCAGCATGGACATGCTGTTCAATCCCTCCATCACCGAAACGTTCGGCAACGTGACGCTTGAAGCCATGGCCTGCGAACTGCCGGTCGTCGCAGCGGCGGCGACGGGCAGCGAGAGCCTTGTCGCCGATGGCATTTCGGGTGCACTGGTAAAACCGGGCGATGTTACCGCGTTTGCCGACGCGCTACAGGCTTACCTCACCGATCCCGCGCTGGCCCGCGCGCATGGCAAGGCGGGCGAGATGCGCGCCCGCGACTTTGCATGGGACACGATCAACCAGGCAGTCGCAGATACCTATCAGCGACTGCTGGAGGAGCGCGGCTAGGCCAGAATACGCTTTGCGTACATCCGGCGCGAATACCAGATCAGCGCGATCAGCACGGCGAAGATGACGACCGTGAAGATCATCGGCACCAGCATCGACGTCTGCCCCGGCATAGGGCTCGCGATCGTCCAAGCGGTCGTAAATACCAGTCCGACCAGCGAGATCAGGAAAGCGTGAAGCGCGAACCGGCTGCGCAGCAGCAGCAGGACCGACCCTGCCACTGACCCCCACACGCCCAGTGCCCAGGCAGCGTCCATCCACGCGGGAAAGCCGTTGTAGTATTCCATGAGCTGATCGACGGTCAGCCCCGTCCCCTGCGTCATGCCTTCGATGTAAGAGCGGTTGCCGGTCTGCGTCTGGACATAGTCATTGGCGCCAAAGGCGTTCCACAGCAGGCTCAGGAATGCGACGATCCAGAAACTGGTCGGCGTCTTTACTCGATCGGATGCGGTCATGGTCCGTAGTCCCTCCTCGATCCCTGCGCGCGAGGCTATCGACAAGCGTGCCAACAGGCAAACCGATGGACTGCGCGTTACCCACACCCGCAATATGCCGTCCCCTCGCAATCTCATCCGGCGCGCCTAGATTGGCAGGAGCGATGACCGACCTTTTCGAATCCGATGCACCCCCGCCCACAAGCCAGTCCGAACCGGGCGAAGACGCGCCGCTGGCCGATCGCCTGCGCCCGCGCACTCTGGCCGATGTCGTCGGGCAGGATCACCTGACCGGACCGGAAGGCACGATCGGTCGCATGGTCGCGGCAGGCCGGCTTACCAGCATGATCCTGTGGGGGCCGCCCGGCACCGGCAAGACCAGCATCGCGCGCCTTCTGGCGGACAGCGTCGGTATGCGCTTTGCCGCGGTCAGCGCGGTTTTTTCCGGTGTCGCGGACCTTAAGAAGGCTTTCGCCGAGGCCGAGAAGGCGCAGGCCGCGGGTCAGCGCACGCTGCTCTTCGTGGACGAGATCCACCGTTTCAACCGCGCGCAGCAGGACGGTTTCCTGCCTTTCGTGGAGCGCGGCACGGTGACGCTCGTCGGCGCGACAACAGAGAACCCCAGCTTCGCGCTCAACGCCGCACTACTGTCGCGGGCGCAGGTTCTGGTGCTCGAACGGCTGGACGAGGCAGCCCTCGACCAGTTGCTCAACCGGGCAGAGGAATTGGCGGGCCCGCTACCGCTCGACGCTGAAGCCCGCACCGCGCTGGTCGCGAGTGCCGATGGCGACGGGCGCTTCCTGCTCAATCAGGCCGAAACGCTCTACGCGGCGAAGATCGACACGCCGCTCGACACTGATGGCCTGCGCAAGTTCCTGCAGCGGCGACTGGCGGTCTATGACAAGGACCGCGACGGGCACTACAACCTGATTTCCGCGCTACACAAATCGCTGCGCGGCTCCGACCCGCAGGCCGCGCTATACTGGATGGCGCGAATGCTGACGGCCGGCGAGGAACCGCTTTACGTCCTGCGCCGCATCGTCCGCTTCGCCAGTGAGGATATCGGGCTCGCCGACCCGCAGGCACTGGTCCAGTGCCTTGCCGCCAAAGACGCCTATGAGTTTCTGGGCAGTCCCGAGGGCGAACTCGCCATCGTGCAGGCCTGCCTCTACTGCGCCACCGCGCCCAAATCGAATGCGGCCTACAAGGCGCAGAAAGCCGCGTGGAAAAGCGCGCGCGAAACCGGCAGCCTGTCGCCCCCGCAAAATATCCTCAATGCGCCGACGAAGCTGATGAAGGACCTCGGTTACGGCAAGGACTATGCCTACGACCACGATGCCGAAGGCGGTTTTTCGGGCGCGAACTACTGGCCCGAGGGGATGGAGCGGACCGAATACTACCACCCCGTCCCCCGCGGGTTCGAGCGGCAGGTGATCGAGAGGATGGAATGGTGGGAAAAGAAGCGGCGGGAGCGGCAGGGCTGATCCCTGCACCCGACTTCCGGCACTTTGTCGCCATAGACTGGTCGGGCGCAGCGGGCCCGCGACAGAAGGGTATCGCGATTGCCATAACCGTGGCTAATGGCGGGCCGCCGCTGCTGGTGGAACCCGATTGCGCCTGGTCGCGCGCCGATGTTCTGGCTTTGCTGAAGGAAGACCTGCCCGACGATACGCTTGTCGGGATGGACCTTGGCATTTCGCTGCCGTTTGCCGATTGCGGTGCGTACTTTCCCGGCTGGGAAGACAGCCCGGGCGATGCCAGGGCCTTGTGGCGGATGATCGACGAAATCTGCGCTGGTGACGAGCACCTCTCCGCCTCCAGTTTCGTCGACCACCCCGAACTCTCGCGCTATTACCGGCGGCACGGCGGGCGCGAGGGGGACCGGTTCCATGCCCCCGACGCCGACAGCAGGCGCGGGCGTTTCCGCGTTACCGAACGCGCGCAGGAAGCGCTGGGCTGCAAGCCCTATTCGAACTTCAACCTCGTAGGGGCGGCGCAAGTCGGCAAGTCGAGCCTCACGGGAATGCGCGTGCTGCACCGGCTGGACGGCGCGATACCGGTCTGGCCCGTCGATCCCCTGCCAGCTTCCGGCTCGGTCATCGTCGAGATCTACACCGCGATCTCCGCCGTCAGCGCCGCGCGGGCCGCAGGGCGCAGCAAGATTCGCGACATGGGCGATCTAGACGCAGCGCTACAGGTGCTGGGTTCGCCGCCCATCGGCAAGACAGGGCCGGTGACCGACCATGCCTCGGACGCGCTACTGACCGCCGCATGGCTGCGCAATGCCGCGAAAGTCACGGAGCTGTGGTCGCCCGCGGCTTTGACGGACCATATCGCGAGAACCGAAGGATGGACCTTCGGCGCGCCGTGATCAGTGTTCGAACTGGGGCGAGACCATCGTTTCGGTGGTGCCGTACCGGACAAGCTGCGAATCCAGCCCCGAGAACTCCCACGCAAGGCGCAGGAACAGCGCGTCCTCGCCATGCACCCAAAGGTAGGCGGGCGGCCAATGCGGCTGCCAGCGCAGTTCATAGCGATCCGCCTCGAACTCACCCGCAGGAACCGTCACGGTGTCCTTGCCGACGTAAGTCACGCCGATCGCAATCGGCAGCGCGACAAGGCTGGTCTCGCCGTTGATGTCGTAAGAACAGGTGACGCTTTCGATCATCCGCTCGGTACCGGGTTCGTCGGTGCCGCGGGCAAGCGCGATCATGCCGTCGCCCACCAGCGGGTGCAGCCCCAGATACTGCGCCCGCCCCGGCAGGCGCTGGGACGTGCGGCCCATCGATGCGGTCAGGGATTCGCACTCGGTCTCCTCCGCAGTGCAACGATACCAGGCGCTGCCGGTCATCTTGCCGCCCTGCACCACGCGCACATGGCCTTCGACCGGCGCGTGATCAACGCCCAGCGTCCACGATGCATCGCGGGTCAGGTCGTCGTCGTCGATCTCGCAATAGGAGCGGATCGTGCGTCCGTCGGCGCGCACGTCGATGGCGAAGTCCTCTCGCCCGTGGATCGTGCCATCCTTGACGTAGTGGATGCGACCTGCGTGGCGGCGGGGGCTAAAGTCGGCCATGCTCAAAGCGCGACCGTCACGGCCTTGGTTTCGAGGTAAAGGTCCATGCCCTCACGCCCGAACTCGCGGCCCCAGCCCGACTGCTTGTACCCGCCGAACGGAATGTTCGAGGCAACCGCGCCGTGGCAGTTGATCGAGACATGGCCCGAACGGATGCGCGACACCATGCGGTGCGCGTTCGACAGGTCGCGGGTCCAGACACTGCCCGACAGGCCATAGGGGCTGTCGTTGGCCATGGCCGCGATCTCGTCCAGATCGTCGGTGTCGAACGGCTGCACCGCCATGACGGGGCCGAAGATTTCCTCGCGCACGATACGCATCGACGGATCGACATCGGCGAAGATCGTCGGGCGGACGAAGTTGCCCGGACCTTGCCATGCCTCGCCGCCCACGATCAGGCGGGCGCCGCAGGACTTGCCATCCTCGACATATTCCATAACGCGCTGCTGCTGCTTGGCCGAAACCAGCGGGCCCAGCATCGTGCCAGCCTCAAGGCCGTGGCCCATCTGCATGTTCGCGGTGAATTCAGCCAGCCCTGCGAGCAGCGGTTCGTAGATGTCGCGATGCACGAAGATGCGCGTGCCGGCCATGCAGTTCTGCCCCTGAAGGAAGAACGTCGCCATCGCCACACCCGGGATCGCCTTGGCCAGATCGACATCGGGGAAGACCACGACGGGCGACTTGCCGCCTAGTTCCAGCGACACCTTCTTCAGGCTGTCGGTGCATTCGCGGGCGATCATCTTGCCCACCTCGGTCGAACCGGTGAAGGCGATCTTCGACAGGTCCGGATGCGCAACCAAGGCCGCGCCCGCCTCTGCGCCAAGGCCGTTGACGACGTTGACGACGCCATCAGGGAAACCGGCTTCCTTGATGAGCCTGCCCAGCACGACGGCGGAAAGCGGCGTTTCCTCCGCAGGCTTCAGCACGGTCGTGCAACCGGCGGCCAGTGCAGGCGCCAGCTTCAGACAGGCCATCGACAGCGGCACGTTCCACGGCACGATCAGGCCGACCACGCCGACCGGCTCGCGCAGCGTGTAGGTCAGCGCCTCACCCTGGGCGAGCACGTGCGGCGGAGCTTCGGTCGTGGTGCCCTCGATCCGTTCGGCCCAGCCTGCGTAATATTCGAACAGATGCACGCAGTTGCCGACGATCTGATCGGCGAGCATGCGCGGCATGCCGTTGTCGAGCACTTCGAGTTCGGCCAGCAGAACTGCGTTCTCGGCAATCTTGCGCGAAAGGCTGCGCAGCAGATCCGCGCGCTGCATGTTCGACAGGCGCGACCACGGACCGTGGAACGCGGCCTTTGCCGCCGCGACTGCTTCGCCGACGTCTTCGGCATCGCCCAGCGCGAATTCGGCGATTACCTCACCCGTTGCCGGGTCCGTGCTGGCCATCGTGCGGCCCGCATGGCCGGGGGTCTCGCGCCCGCCGATCAGCAGCGGGAAGCCCGCCGCGATGGCGTCACGCGTTGTTTGGCTGGCCTTGTCGATCATACGGGCACCGTCGCGCTGTCATAGGCGAAGAGGCCTAGCGTTTCCTCGTTGCGCAGCTCCTTCTTGTCGAAGGAGTCCGCGTCCTTCGACTGCAGGCGGTTCGCGTTGTCGTTCGATTCCTGCTGAATGAAAGTCGCACGTTCGAGCCGAGCGGCTTCATAGCGTTCCAGCGCGCGGGGCAGCGTTTCTGAATCGGAAATCGCACGGGCAAGGACAACCGCGTCCTCGATCGCGCTCGACGCGCCCTGCCCCATGAACGGGGTCATCGCATGGGCTGCATCGCCCAGCAGCGTGATACGGCCGCCCTTGTTCCAACCCGAAAGCGCGGTGCGGGCATTGATCGCCCACTTGAACAGGCGTTCTTCATCAAGCCGGTCGATCATCTGGCGCACAGGTTCGCACCAGCCGTCGAAGATGCGGCGAAGTTCGTCGCGCGTGGCGGGGATCGTCCAGCCATCTTCGGTCCAGCCTTCTTCGCGGGCGAAGAACACGAGATTGAGCTGCGTGCCGCCACGCAGCGGATACCAGACGACAAGCCGGTCCGGCCCGATGATGTTGCCGGGGTTCTCGGCAAAGTCCTTCATCACTTCGTCCACCGGCACGATGCCGCGGAACGCAATGTGGCCGGTGAAGTGGGCCGAGATCGGTTCGTAAATGCCGCGCACGGCAGAGCGGACGCCATCGGCGCCGACGACCAGATCGGCTGTCTGGCGCGTGCCGTCGGCAAGCTCGATCCAGGCCTGATCACCGTCAAAACCAGCGCCTTCGACACGGGCAGAAGTCAGCGTTTCGCCGCCCAGTTCCCGCACTGCGTCCAGCAGGATTGCGTGAAGGTCTGCGCGGTGGATGTAGAGATAGGGCGCGCCATACTTTTCGCGCATGCCGTCACCGCGGTCGAGCGCCTTGAGCACGCGCCCGTCCTGCCAGTGACGCACGACCTGCCGGGTCGGACTGATCGCCTGCGCCTCGATCTTCTCGCCAAGGCCAAGGGCCTGAAAGCCCAGCATGGCATTCGGGGCCAGCGTAACGCCCGCGCCCACCTCACCGAAATCGCGCGCCGCTTCGAAAACGCGGACCTTGTTGCCTGCGCGCAGCAGCGCAATGGCGGCGGTCAACCCGCCGATGCCGCCACCGGCGACGATGATGTCCAGATCGCGCATCAGCCCAGTTGTCCTTCGATGTGGCTTTCGTGGTTGGCGAGATACCATTCGGCGATTTCCTCGCGCGTGGCCCACCAGACGCCCGGAAGCGATTTTGCATGTTCGATGAATTCGCGCAGCGCCCGAACGCGGTGCGCGCGACCCGTCACGTGGGGGTGCAGGCCGACATTCATGATGCGACCCGATTGCGCACCTTCTTCATACAGCACGTCGAGTTCTTCGATCAGCGCGTCGCGGAACTGGTCGGTGGTGAAGTTCTTGCGTGTGATGAACGTGAAGTCGTTGATCTCGTTCGAATAGGGCACCGACACGATCGGGCCGTTTTCCGTCCGCAGCAGGTACGGCTGATCGTCGTTCATGATGTCGCAGTAAAAAGTGCAGCCCTCACCCGCGAGGATGTCGGCCGTACGCGGCGTGCCGCGCAGCGACGACGACAGCCAGCCCTTGGACTTGCGGCCGGTGTACTTTTCGAACTGTTCGAGCGTGCGCAGAATGACCTCACGCTCCTTTTCAGGATCGTGCGCAAAGTTGGTCAGCAGTTCGCCCTGCTCCCAGTTGTGGGTCAGCAGTTCCCAGCCGCGTTCCAGCACCGCGTCGGTCATCGCCTTGCGGCGTTCGAACGTGACGGCATTCGTCGTGCAGCTGGCCTTCACGCCCAGCTTGTCGAACAGGTCGAACATGCGCCAGATGCCGACACGCTGGCCATATTCGCGCCAGGTGAAGTTCGGGAAGTCGGCGGTATTGCCTGGCAGGATGTCCGGAAGGATCGAGGGACCACCCGCATAATAGGGCTTGTCCGTGTCCTTCGTCAGATCCCAGGTTTCCAGGTTGAAGGTCAGGATCAGGGCCACCCGCGCACCGTTTGGCCACTTTAGCGGCTTGCGTTGCGGCAAGGGGACGTAATCGTATTCCATTTACTCAACTCCTGGATGGCGGACGGCCCGCCGGGGGATAGGGACAGTCTTGGCAGTCGCGATCAGAATTCGCTCAGCAGTCGGCCAAAACCATCCATCTGGTCGGATATACCCATCGTGCGCAGTGCGTGCCAGTAGGTCGCCGTGTTGATGGCGATGACCGGCTTTTCCAGCCAGAATTCTGCCATCGCGGCGACTTCGGCGAAAGCGAGGTTGGTGCCGCACTGAATGATCGCGTCGACGCCTTCGCTGACGGCGATGGCCGTGCGCTTCAGCTTCTGCTTGTCCTCATGCGCGATCAGCATCGGCGACTGCGATTTCAGGCCGATGATGTTCACGACCTCGTATCCCTGGTCCTCGAAGAAACGCTTCACGTTGGCGTCGCCGACAGGGGCGTAGGGCGTCAGGATGCCGAGCTTCTTGATCGGGCCGACCTTGGTTTCATAGGCCTTCACCGCCGCGTCCACTGCGGTCGAACCCATGATGACCGGCACGCCGCCGGTCCGTTCGACCATGCGCTTGTGCAGGCGGTCAGCGCCTTCGGCACCGTCCCAGAATGTCTCTGCCGACATGCCCATGATGACGCAGCCCGGGTCCATCGACATGGCGACGTCGACGGTTTCCTCGGTCGCGGAACGAATGTTTTCCAGCATGACCATGAAGCTTTCGTCGTCCGTCACCTTGGTGTCGGGGATCGAGATGCGGGCGAAGTGGTTCGTTACGCCGCGCGGGCGCATGTCATCGTATTCCGGCTGGACGCTGGTGTTGGTCGACGGGGCGACAACGGCGAATTTCATGCGGTGGCCAAGCGAGTCGGTCATGGTCTTCCGGTCCTTTCGAGGCAATACGATCCAGTCGGAGCCCCCTGACTTCAGGAGCGTCCGGTCATCGTCTTTTCGGCGAGGCAACGCATCGAAAGACAGCAGCCGGAGGCGACCTATCCGCCAGTCGGACAGGGCGCGGCGGCCAATAGCCGCAGAGCGGCAGCGGCTTCAGTCTCCCGTCTTACCACATGGGAGTTTTTGAAAAGCCGATGACCGACGCACAGCCCCGTTCCTCTGCCCTGATCCGCGGCACGATCTTCGTCCGCGATCTCGAACGATCGACCCGTTTCTACCGCGAGATCGGCCTGACCGAGACTTATTTCGAAGGGCGGCTAGACCATCCTTCGGCCACCGCGATCCTGGGCTTTACCGACAATCGCCCCTTCTCCATCCGCATTCTAAAGCGCCCCGGCCCCAATTACGGCATGGTCGGCCTGTTCCAGCTTGAGGGTGAAGCCGAGGAAGTGCCGCCCGCGACCGGCCCTGCCCGCATCGGCGAAGTTACGCTGGTGTTCTACGTCACCGACATCATGGCGACGATGGACCGGCTACGCGCAGCAGGCGCGACCTGGGCGCCCGAGCCGCAGACTTTCGCGATGGACCATCGTTCGCAGCTGGAAGTATGCCTGCGCGATCCCGACGGCATCTTCATCAACCTTGTCGAGACCGATCCGGTCGAACAGGAAAAAACCGGCCCCGAAGTCGACCCCGCCGGCTGATACAGTCAGCAGGCAGGCGCCGGGCTTCTCAATATCCGAGCAGCCCCGGCGCCAGTTTGCGCTGCGGGTCCATCGCGGACTTCACCGCGTCGACCAGTTCGCGCGCCGGTTCGTTCAGCCTGTCGCGATAGGGATAGGCACGGCCCAGCTGGAAATGGATCGCACCGAAGCTGTCGTATAGCGCGACCAGCTCGCCCTTCAGCTTGTCGACATAGGCGCGCGCTTCCGGGTTTGCCGGATATGTCGGCACCGTCGCGAGGTAATCGGCAGGCACGTTAGCCTTGTGATAGGCGGTCTGCTCGTCCGGCCAGTAGAGCGCGATTTCGTAGAGGAAACCGCTGGACCCGACTGTCGAGAACATGCCGCCGGCCCAGACGCCGTGCTTGTCCATCTCTGCCTTGCGTTCGGCGTAGAAGGCTTCCAGCGCGTCGTGGAATTCGGCAGCCTTGCCGTGCGGTAGGATCCCATGCAGCGGGACCCAGCGTTCCCCCTGCGGACCGAGCACGTTGTAAAACGGTGCGAAGGGCATCGACCGGACGACAGCAGGAACGGTCGCCGCCATTTCACTGCCGAGACCACTGACGAGTTCGCGCAGGCGGTGAAGCTTGGCCTTGCACTCACCGTCGTCGAACCCTTCGACGATATAGTGCGTCATGAAAGCCGAACGCGCGATCTGCCCGCGGGCGAGAAGCCCGGCGGCCATGACCTGTTTTGCGCCCGATACGAGCGAGGGGGAGCTACGCAGCACCGAAAGCGCCATCTTCAGCGCGCCGCCCGCACGGTCCTGCCGCGCGATCTGGCCCTGCGAAAGCGCAGCGTCGAGCGAGAAGTGCGATTCCTCGATCCGCTCGATCGCGATGCGGCGCATCGATTCGTGCATCGTGGCAAAGTCGGGGAACGAGAACGAGATGACGCGGTGCGCCTCGCGCATGGCGATCAACGGCAGAGTGATGCGCGCCTTGACGCCCAGCATGCCACCGTCGCCCGTGAACAGGCCGGTGACGTCGGGGCCGCAATGGCGTGCGAACGGTGCTTCGCCGAATGCGCCCGAACCGGTGCGCAGCAAGGTGCCGTCTGCCCGCACGATATCGAACGCGAGCGCCGATTCAGCCGAAATGCCATAGGCGCCCGATCCGTGGCTGATCGAGTTCTGCGACATCGACCCGCCGATGGTCGCTTTCAGACCCGAAAACGGCCCGCGGAACGGCGTGCGCATCCCGTGCTTGGCCAGTTCCTCGGACAGCGCAGCCCAAGTGACACCGGCCTCGACCGTGACATAACCGTCCTTCACGTCGATCTCGACGATCCGGTTCAGGTTGCCGGTATCGATCAGGACGTGATCGGCCGAAACCGTATTGTAGGCATCGGTATAGGACGCCCCGCCCCCGCGCACAGTAAAGGACAGGCCCTTTTCCGCGGCCAGAGCGACGACTTTCTGCAGTTCCTCGACCGAAGCGGGCCGCACGACTGCCGCGGGCAGTTCCTTGGCCCGATAGACGTCGGTCGCCCATGCGGTGACGTCTTCGCCAGACAGGGCATTGGGCGCGCCGACGATTGCGGCGAAGGCTTCGGCAAGGTTCGACATGATGGCCTCAGCCCTCCGCGATCGCGTCGATCGTGGCGAGATAGCCTTCGCGCGTTTCGCTGGCCGCGGCTTCGGCCGCTTCCTTGCGCACGAGGTAGAACATGCGGTTCAGCAGTTCCTGCCGCCGTGCCTCGCGCACTTCGAGCGCGGCATCGTCGAGTTCAAGCTGCGCGATTTCCGCAGCCGTATCGATGCCCTTGGCCTTCAGCACGCGGTGCGTGGAATCAAGCTCGTCGGCAAGGACGGACACTTCACCGGCCAGGACCATGATCATCGACATCATCTGGTCCAGCGAGGGATCTTCATAGAACGAAGGGCGCTTGCCCTGTGCTTCACGCTTCATCATGTCTCGTCTTTCGCCTTCAACCGGCTTTCTGCGCGATAAGGACTTCCCAGCCGCCGCCGGGTGCGAATTCGCCTGCCGTAAAGTCACGATCGGCAACGCCGGAAGCGGTCTGTTCGTTGTAACCGCCCTGCGAGGCAGCGGCGAATTCCATCACCGCCATCGGCGCGGTATCGAACTTGATCGCATCGGCGGGGAAACCTGCGTCCTTGGCCAGCTTGATCTGGTCCAGATCGCGCATCGCGCCCCAGAACGGCTCGTTGTTGTAGTACGTCTCGTTGTCGAGAATGAACTGCGTGAACGGGTCCATCAGGTCGAACGGCGGAAGATCGGCGTGGATCATCAGCCCGCCCGGCTTCAACAGGCGATGGCATTCCTTGAAGATACGCGGCATCGCCTTGCCGCTGGTTTCGTGCAGCAGGATGTGGCTGACGACGAGGTCGAAGCTTTCATCCTCGAACGTGGTCTCTTCCGCGTTCATGACGCCGTAGTTGACGTCCAGACCCATCGCGCCTGCACGGGCGTGGGCATAGCGGATCATCGGTTCGCCTACGTCGATGCCCCAGATTTCCGCGTCCGGGAACAGCTCCTTGTAGGGAAGCGTCGAGTGACCGACCGTGCACCCCATGTCGAGGATCCGCTTCGGCTTGAAGTCGGGCATGTTGCGCTTCAGGTAATTGCAGACCGAGCGTCCCATGTCGTCGTTGAACGGGCCGGTATAGCCCATCGAGTAGAGGTACACGCCGCGATCGTAGAGCACGCCCAGTGACACGTCGTCGCCGGTCTCTTCGTCACCGCAATAGCCGCCCGGCATACAGTGGATGTCGAGCGCCGAGACATAGCGCGGCGGCACGAAATCTTCGGGAACGACAAGCTGGCCAGCGTTCTTCGCCGACAGCTCCGACGCGCTCTTGTTTAAAAGCTCCTGCTCGCGCTCGATCGAATCGATCACGCTATCCCAGAGCATTTCCTGGCTGATGCGGTTTACCGCCGCGTAGTGACGGAAATAGGGGTCGGTCACCATCGCCTTGCGAATGTCGTGGCGGTTGGCCGGAACCTTGCCGGTTTCCTTGGAATAGGACGGAGCGGCGCGGCCTTCAAAAATCGGGCCTAGGCCGGGCAGAAGACCCTTTTGCACAAAGTGCTTCAGGCTCTTGGCGAATTCCTGGCGCGATGCCTCCTGCGGCGTCGGCGTCGGCAGCATGTCGTGCCGGATCTGCTGGAAGGTGTTTAGCATGGTCAGAGTATCCTGAATCGTGTCTGGCAGAGCATAACTCACGAGCGCCCTGTGGCGCGAGCAGGCCCTGCATTATCCGCATTGCGGAGAGGCCCGGTGCGGCATGCGCGTCAAAGGACGGCGCACACCGTCTTCGTTTCAAGGTAGTTGTTGAGCGCCTCGATCCCGCTGTCACGGCCATAGCCCGACTGCTTCATGCCGCCGATGGGCAGCGAGGGATCGTACATCGAATGGCTGTTGATCCAGACCGTGCCGGCCTTGATCCGGCGCGACAGGCGGTGCGCGTTCGAAAGCGATTCCGTCCAGATGCCGGCGGCCAGGCCGTAGATGCTGTCATTAGCCGCAGCGACGACTTCCTCGACCTCATCGAATTTCTGCAGGGCAAGGACGGGTCCGAACACTTCCTCGCGCACGATGTCCATGTCGGCGGCAACGTCGGCAACCACGGTCGGGCTGATGAACGTGCCCGCAGGGCCGGTGCGCTGGCCGCCCGCGACGATGCTGGCGCCCTGTTTCGAGGCGCCTTCGATGAAACCGCCGACACGCTCTGCCTGCTTGGCCGAAACCAGTGGGCCCATCTGAGTCGCGGGATCGAGGCCGTGGCCCATCGACATGCCGCCGGCATATTGGGCCAGACCCTCCACCACGCGGTCATAGACCGATGAATGAACGTAGGCGCGCGATCCCGCGACGCAGACCTGCCCGGCGTTGAAGAAAATCGCGTTGGCCGCTCCCGGAATGGCAAGATCAAGATCGGCATCGCCCATGACGATGACCGGCGATTTACCGCCCAGTTCAAGGCTGACGCGCTTCAGGTTGCCCTTGGACGCATCAAGGATCGCACGGCCCGTCTGGGTGCTGCCGGTAAAGGCGACCTTGTCGACACCGGGGTGTGCGGCAAGCGCCGAACCGCATTCGGCCCCGCGTCCGGTCACGACATTGAGAACACCTGCGGGAAGCCCCGCCTCCTCGATAATCTCGGCAAGGCGCAGCGCCGATAGCGAGGTATCCTCGGCAGGCTTAAGCACGACGGCGCAACCTGCGGCAAAAGCGGGCGCGAGCTTCATCGCGGTGAGCACGATGGGCGAGTTCCACGGGACGATGGCAGCCACGACACCCACCGCTTCACGATAAGTCCAGGCCTGCACTTCCTTGCCTTCGGGCTGGTAGGTGATTGACGGCGTGATCGTCTTGCCCTCGATCGCCATCGCCTGCCCTGCAAAGAAGCGGAACTGCGAAATCGCGCCCGGAATTTCGGCCCAGCGCGCAACGTAAAGCGGCTTGCCCTGATCAAGCGATTCGAGCTCCGACAGTTCGTCGATGTTCGACTCGATCAGGTCGGCAATCTTCCAAAGGATAGCAGCGCGCGCAGCGGGCGTGGTCTCGGCCCAGAGCGGCTGTGCCTTGGCCGCAGCAGCAACGGCGGCATCGACGTCGGCGGCGCTGGCATCGGGAACGGTGGAAATCACATTGCCCGTTGCAGGGTCGATGGAATCGATCGTCCGGCCGCCTTCGGCACCGGTCCATTCCCCGCCGATCAGCATCTTCGCTTCACCGGCCCGGTCGAGCAGCGCCTTGACGGCTTCGGAGGTGGGTTGGGGGGCAATCTGCATGATCGTTCCTGTCTCTCGTTTCGGTAGGACGGGGTTTTCCGCCCGGCCCGGGCGCGCCTGCACACCGGGCGGACGCTCGTTCCTTGCCGAACCTGTTTGCCACGCATGGCGCGCGCCGCCGCCGATGGTCCGCCGTTTCTCCGCAGCGCGGACACCGCGTTCATCGACGGGTTACGAGCGGCAAAGCTGGCTTATGCGAAAGGGGAATAACAGGAGTTGCCATGCCCGCATATGTCGTAGCCACGGTCACGATCTCGGACCCGGAAAAGTTTGCCGCCTATGGCGCGGCGATCAAGGGACTTGCCGAGGAGTTCGGTGGTGCATCCGTCGTAAAGGGCGCGGTGGCCGAAATTCTCGAAGGTGACGTCGACCCGAACGAACGGGTTGTCGTAACGCGCTTTCCCGACGCGGAAAGCGCCCGCGCCTACCTGACATCGGACCGCTACCAGCATGGCAAGGACCTGCGTGAAGGCGCAGCGGATGCACGCATCCGCCTGCTGATCGATTGAGCGAACGGGGGTATTTGAAGATGGCTTTTGACGACGTTCGTTCCGACGTTCTGATCGCTGGCGGCGGGCCGGTCGGCATGACGCTGGCCTACTCGCTCGCGCTGAAGGGCATTTCTGTCCGCGTGATCGAAAATGCGCCGGGTTGCCTTGAAGACATGCGCGCCTCGACCTTCCATCCGCCGACGCTGGAAATGATGGAATCGCTCGGCCTGCTCGACGACCTGATGGCACAGGGCCTGAAGGCGCCGATCTACCAGTACGGCAATATCGGAACCGACAAGTTCTACAGTCTCGACATGACCGAGCTGGAGGACAAGACGCCCTATCCCTTCCGCATGCAGTGCGAGCAGTACAAGCTGACCCGCCTGATCGCGGCCAAGCTGGACGCGATGCCGAATGCCGAAGTGCTGTTCTCGCACCGCGTCGCAAATTTCGACGAAGGCGCCAACGGCGTACATGTCTCGGTCGAAGGGCCGTTCAACATTCGCCTGTTCCACGCGGATTACCTCGTGGGCGCGGATGGCGGCAATTCCACCGTGCGCAAGTGGCTCAACGTCGGCTTCGACGGATTTACCTATCCCGAAAGCTTCCTGACGCTGTCCACCGACTACCCGATCGAAGAACACCTCCCATGGCTGCAGCAGGTCAACTACGTGACCGATCAGCCGAAATGGTGGGTGCTTTTGAAGGTGCCGGGCCTGTGGCGCGTGCTTGTCCCGCAGGATGCCGATGCATCTGATGCGGACGTCACCAGCGACGAACGCAAGGACGCGGTCTTTGCCGAACTGCTGGGCACGAACGAGAAGGTGCCGACCTATCACCGCACTTGCTACCGCGTGCACCAGCGCGTGGCCAAGACGTTCCGCCGCGGCCGCGTGATGTTGGCCGGCGATGCGGCGCACCTCAACAACCCGCTGGGCGGTTTCGGCATGAATTCGGGCATCCACGATGCGATGAACCTGTCGGACAAGCTGTGCCAGATCTATCTCGACAACGGCGATGCCGATGCCCTGCTGGACCGGTACGACCGCCAGCGCCGCACCATCACCCGCGAGTTCGTCCAGAAGCAGACCATCGCGAACAAGCACGCGTTCGAAGACGCGGTCACCGCCCGCGAAGCTCAGATGGAAAAGCTGCTGCAGGATGCGGACGCTCGCCGCGAATACATGCTCGAACAGGCCATGTTCAAAAGCCTCGAGCGGGCCGAAGCCATCGACTAGGCGCCGATCCCTCGCGCCTTAAGGCCCGGCCGGGCCGCTTTCGTACCCTTCTACGATCGCGGTCCGGCCGGTTACTTTTTGCTTATTCCGCTGCCTCGAGCAGGTAGTCGTCCCCGCCCTCGCGAAGCTCTTCCGAGATCTGTTCGGCGCAGGTCTTGAGATCGTCGATATAACGCTCGATCGCCTCGCCCTGCTTCATGGCGGCGGCGAAGTAGATCAGCGTCAGCGCCGCTTCGAACTTGCCATCGACGAAGATCGGAACCGCGATCGACGACGTCTTGCCCGGCGTCAGGTTGTGCTGGCCCCAGCCGATCGCCGCGTAGCCTTCTTCGCGGATCTTGTTCAGCGTGTTGACCGAAACATAGGCGGTCATCTCCTGCTCTTCCGGCGCACCGACGAGCGAGATCCAGCCCATGACCGAATCCAGTTCCTGCTGCGACATGTGCGCAAGGCAGACCCGGCCCGACGCGCAATCCATCAGGGGCAGGCGGAAGCCCGGATAATAGCGTTCGAAGGTCAGCGAGGTATCGGCGTGCGTAGAATCGCGCACCACCATCTGCGTCCCGACGCGAACCGTGACCGATACCGGCCAGCCGATCTTCTGGGTCAGTGCGCGAATGTGGCGGCGGGCAGTTTCGACCACGACGCTATCGGCCTGGAAGCCCTGCGAAAGCGACTGCACCAGCGCGGTCGGGCGATAGTACTTGCGGGCAGGTTCCTGTTCCAGCAAGCCTTCGTGGATCAGCGTCTGCACGATGCGGCAGGCCGTCGGGTAAGGCAGGTTGCCGCGCTTGGCGATCTGCATCATCGACAGCGATCCCAGCTGGTTGACTGCCTGCAATACGCCGATCGCCCTGCTGACCGATCGAATGGGTACACCTCGTTCCATATGTCCGTCCTATGGCTGTGTTACACATCCGTGAACATGACTGTTCCGCTGTGCGATCATCCGCCCTTCGGAACATTTATCCGCACTGCGGATAAAAAGCGAGGGTCAAAAAGCCGATCGCACTGATCGCCTGTCGGGCACGACTGGCTCGATCGGAAATAATATACATATACTTTCAATGTCTTATAAAATTCAGGACATCGTTTCCGCCCTCTGACTATCCGCGCGTCGGACAGGGCCGTCTGATTTGTCGCGAAAGCACCAAAGCTGCGCCATCGCAGGGTCATGGGAGAGCAGACACCCTTCGAATCGCCCGGCGCCGCCACTCTGTATGAGCGTCTCTGGACCCGCCATGTCGTGGCAGGGGACCCGAACGGGCGCGCCCTGCTCTACATCGATCGCCACCTGCTGCACGAAGTCAGCACGCCGCAAAGCTTCGAACTGCTGCGCGCGAACGACCTGTCGGTCCGCCGCCCCGCAACGAACCTTGCCGTGCCCGACCATGCCGTGCCGACCCGCAATCGCGCGCTGCCCCTGCCTCCGGGGCTTGCCCGCGACCAGGTGGACCTGCTGCGCCGTAACTGCGGCGAATTCGGGATCGAACTGCTGGACCTCGATGATGTGCGGCAGGGTATCGTTCACGTCATTTCGCCCGAACAGGGTTTCACTCTTCCCGGCATCACGCTGGTCTGCGGTGACAGCCACACCGCCACCCACGGCGCTTTCGGGGCGCTGGCCTTCGGCATCGGTGCCAGCGAATGCGGCACCGTCATGGCGGCCCAGTGCCTTTGGCAGACGCGGGCGAAGACGATGCAGGTCCGCTTTGACGGCAAGCTGGACGACAACGTCACGACCAAGGACCTGATCCTTGCCCTGATCGGCCAGATCGGGGCCGCTGGCGCAACCGGCTATGCCATCGAGTTTACCGGAGACGCCATCGCCAGCGCATCGATGGAAGCGCGGATGAGCCTGTGCAACATGGCGATCGAAGCCGGTTCACGCACAGGCCTGATCGCGCCCGATGACACAACTTTCGAATACCTCGCCGAACGCCCCCGCGCGCCCAAGGGCAAGGATTGGGATGCGGCCCTCGCCTATTGGAAGACGCTGAAAAGCGATGCGGGCGCGCATTTCGACAAGACGGTCGTGATCGACGCGTCGGAAATCGCGCCACACGTCAGTTGGGGCACCTCGCCCGATCAGGTTGCACCAATCGACACGGCCCTGCCCTCCCCCGCCGCCGGATCGCGCGACGCCAAGGCGCAGGATTACATGGGTCTCGAACCCGGCAAGCCACTGCTCGGCACCCAAATCGATTTCGCTTTCATCGGAAGCTGCACCAACGGGCGGATCGAGGATCTGCGCAAGGCCGCTGGTATCGTGAAGGGCCACAAAGTCGCGCCGCACGTGCAGGCGATCGTCGTACCCGGATCGGGGCAGGTCAAGGCGCTGGCAGAAGCCGAAGGGCTGGACCGCGTGTTTACCGAGGCAGGCTTCGAATGGCATTCGGCCGGCTGCTCGCTCTGCGTTGCGATGAACGGCGATACCGTGCCCACCGGCAAGCGCAGCGCATCCACCAGCAACCGCAATTTCGAAGGGCGGCAGGGCCCCGGTGCCCGCACCCATCTTGCCAGCCCGGCCACGGTCGCGGCTTCTGCCATCGCCGGCCATCTCGCGGACCCGAGAAAGACGTCATGAAACCTTTCGACACCCTTGCCGCCAAGGCGATCTCGCTGCCCGATGACGATGTCGACACCGACATCATCTATCCGGCGCGCTTCCTCCTCATCACCAGCCGCGACGGGCTTGGTGAATACGCCTTTGCCGACCGTGTCGCCGGCGGCGATACCCGCATCGGGGCAGGCACCGGCGCACCGATCCTGATCGCGGGCCGCAATTTCGGTTGCGGTTCCAGCCGCGAGCACGCCGTCTGGGCCATTGCCGATCTGGGCGTGCGCGCGATCTTCGCCACCTCTTTCGGAGAAATCTTCCGCGGCAACTGCGCCAACAACGGCATCGTTGCAGGCGTGGTCACCGAAGACGTCGCCGAAACCCTGCACGCCGCAGCGCAGGCCGGAGACCGGATCGAAGTCGATCTGGTGGGCCGCACCGTCGCGTGCAGCGCGGGTACGTTCGCGTTCTCCATCGGAGAGGCGGAGCGCGAGAGCCTTTTGAACGGGTGGAACGAGACCACCCGCATCCTTGCCCTTCACGAACAGCAGATCGCCCGTTTCGAAAAGCGCCAGCGCGTTGCCGAACCGTGGCTCTGGGCGAACGAAACCGAACAGGAGATCACCGAAAATGTCTGACACCACCCTGCGCGACAAGCTGGCCACCGGCGAGTTCTTCGTCGTCCCCGGCGTCCAGGACATGATCACGGCGGTCGTCGCAAAGAAAGTCGGTTTCGACGTGCTTTATGGCAGCGGCTACTGGCTGACCGCCTCGGCGTACGGCCTGCCCGATGCCGGCCTTGTTTCCTACAACCAGATGCTGGACCGGATGCAGACGATCCGCACGACCACCGGCCTGCCGCTGATCGCCGATGCCGATACGGGCTTCGGCGGTTTGCTCAACGTCGATCACACCGTGCGCGGCTATGAGGGCGCCGGCATCTCGGCCATCCAGATCGAGGACCAGGAATTCCCCAAGAAGTGCGGCCACACCCCCGGCCGCCGCGTCGTGCCCATCGAGGACATGGTCGAGAAGGTGAAGGTCGCGGTCGAGGCGCGTGACGAAATGCTGGTCATTGCGCGCACTGATGCGCGCCAAGCCGAAGGTCTCGACGGCACGCTGCGCCGTCTTGAAGCCTATGCCAAGGCCGGTGCCGACATCCTTTTCCCCGAAGCGCTGGAAAGCGAAGAGGAAATGCGCAAGGTCTGCGAGACTTTCGAACAGCCGGTTCTGGTCAACATGGCCAATGGCGGGTCGACCCCGCCGATGAAGGGCGACGTGCTGGGCGAGATCGGCTTTGCCTTTGCAATCTACCCCTCGCTGACCAGCCTTGTCGCGGCGCAGGCCGCCGAAACCGCGCTGACCCGCCTTCGCGACGATCTGGACGGTGAGCCTGCCGATGTGCCGCTGTTCAACTTCAAGGAATTCTGCGGCCTGATCGGCTTCGAACACGTCTGGGAATTCGACCGCAAGTGGGCGCGATGAAAACCCGGCAGATCACGGCGGCGGTTCTCGACCGATCGGGAGAGAACCCCCGCCCATACGTGCGGAACGAGGCGATGCGCGTCGCCTCGCTCGATCTTGACCCTCCGGGGCAGGACGAGCTGCTGATCCGCATGGAAGCGGCGGGGCTGTGTCACTCCGACCTTTCGGTCGTGAACGGTGACCGGCCCCGTCCAATGCCCATGGCGTTGGGCCACGAAGGCACCGGCATCGTCGAACAGGTCGGCCCCGGTGTCACGGGCTATGCCAAGGGCGACCGTGTCGTCCTGGCTTTCCTGCCGTCGTGCGGACAGTGCGTGCCGTGCCAGTCGGGCGAAGGCTACCTTTGCGAACGCGGCGCAGCCGCCAACGGCAAGGGCGAGATGCTGAACGGCGGCTTCCGCCTGCATGAATGCGGGCATGACGTGCACCATCACCTCGGCGTGTCGGCATTTGCCAGCCATGCTGTCGTCGATCGCCGCTCCGCCGTGAAGGTCGATGCCGACATCCCGGCAGAGATCGCCGCCGTCTTTGGTTGTGCGGTGCTGACCGGCGTTGGTGCGGCCATGAACAGCGCGAAGATCACGCCTGGCGAAACGGTCGTCGTCTTCGGCCTTGGCGGGGTCGGCCTTGCCGCCGTCATGGGCGCATTGGCAAGTGGCGCAGCCAAGGTGATCGGCGTCGATCCCGTGGTCGAAAAGCTGCGGCTTGCCGAGGAAGTCGGCGCTTACGCTGTCGCTCCCGACGATCTGGAAGCGGTCATGAAGCGCGAGATGCCCGCAGGGCCCGACGTGGTGATCGAAACCGCAGGCCACGCGCGCGTGCTGGAAACCGCCTATCGCGCTGCGCGGCGCGGTGGTCGTATCGTGACCGTGGGCCTGCCCGCCCCCGACCAGACCTTCGGCATTCCCGCCGTGTCGCTGGTGGCAGAGGGCAAGACCCTGATCGGTTCGTACATGGGATCGTCGATCCCGGCGCGCGACATCCCGCGTTACATCGCCCTTTGGCGTGCGGGTAAGCTGCCGGTCGAAAAGCTCATCACGTCGACCCATGAACTGGGTGAGTTGAACGCGATGATGGACCGGATGGCTGACGGACAGGGTGTCCGCCAGATCATCCTGTTCTGATCGGGCCCGAAGCCCGTCAGCGCTGCATTAGCGCGACGGCTTCGGCCTCGCTCAGGACTTCTGCATATTTCTGCGAAAGGTCAAACAGGTTCGATTCGTGCGGGCGCGCATCGCGGTCGCCGCAGGCATCGGCCACGACCAGCGGAACGAAACCGTTCTGCATCGCGTCGAGCGCGGTGGCCCTGACACAGCCCGAGGTCGAGAACCCAGTGATGAACAGGGAATCGATGCCCATCGCCGTCAGCGTAGCCGCCAGCGACGTGCCGAAGAACGACGAGGCATATTGCTTGGTCACCACGACCTCGTCCGCGCGCGGGTCGAGATCAGGCGGGAAAGCGCCTAGCTCAGAACCTTCAAGGAACGACTGAAGCGCAGGCACCTTGCGATAGAACAGCCCGCCGTCGAGCCCGCCTGCGCGGTAGACGACGTTCGTGAAGATCACCGGAACGCCGGCCTCTCGCGCCGCGGCGACGAGGCGGCGGCAGCTGTCAGCCGCATCCTCGAATCGCGGGGAATAGAGCGGGCAATCCGGCGTCAAATACGCCATCACCACGTCGACGAGGATGAGAGCGGGGTTCTTCCCGCTCTCCAGCGCGCCGCCGAAACCGCCGCGCGCATAATCCTCGTTAAGGTCCTTTTCCTCGCTCACTCCGCGGCCTCCGCCAGCGAAGAGTGCCACTGCGGCTGCTTGGGAGCGGGCAGGCCCGTTTCCTCAAGGCAGTTGGCGCGCAGCGTCTCGATGTCGGGGCCGAAGTTGAACGGGCCACCATCGGCGGGACGTTCGGCCCGCATCGTCGTGCGCAGGACTTCCGTCGCATCGGCATCGACCGAGCCGTCGTCGGCAATGACCACGCCGTAATCCAGCGCGCCCTGCGCCGTGACTAGGCCCTGGCCAATTTCCTTCAACACCAGTGCCGGATCGCGTTCCAGCGGGTCGCCCCAGCCGCCACCGCCCCAGGTGATGAAGTGCAGCATGTCGCCCGCTTCGACCGGATAGTCCTCGACCTTGTTGCCCATGACGATCTCGGTCCCGTCGGCCTTGACCAGCAGCTTGCGCGCTCGCTTGCCCGGAAGGCCGCCATTCACACCCCAAGGCGGAACGAACCAGCGGTCGTCGTGGATGGCGATGACGCCGGGTTCGAGAAAGCGGTAGACCATGTCGATGCCGTTACCGCCGCGATGCAGGCCTGCGCCGCCGCTGTCGGGCACGGTTTCATACCGTTCGATCCGCAGCGGGAAGTAACGCTCAAGGAACTCGTTCGGCACGTTGGTAAAGCCCGGCCAGAGCGAGTGGCCGTCCGGCCCGTCGCCCAGCGGACGGCCCGGAATACCACCGAAGCCGATCTGGAAAAGCTGGAACCACTTACCGTTCTTGTCCGTGCCCGCGTAGAACAGGTGCGGCGAGGACGAGAAGCCCGCGGCATTGAGGAATTCCGGCGTCTTCTGGCCCAGCAGGCCGCCGAGAATGTCGAAGAGGCGGCCCAGCGCGTGGGTGCGGCCCGACAGGGCGGCGGGGAACTTGGGCTTCAGCAGCGAGCCCTTGGGAATGCGAACCTCGATCAGGTCGTAGAACCCGTCGTTGAACAGGATCTGCGGATCGAAAACCATGATCATGTAGATGCCGAAGAACATCTTCATCATGTTTTCATTGAGAAAGAAGTTGATCGAGGCCTGGCTCTGCGGATCGGTGCCATCGAAGTCGAGGATCACCTTCCCGTTCTCGCGCCACATCGTGCAGCGGATCTTGTAGGGGCCGTAGCCAAGGCCATCGTCGCAGATGTAGTCCTGGAAGCTGACCTTCTCTTCCGACACCGACGTTTCAACCAGGTGCTTCATCGCGCGGTAGTTGCGATCGAGCAGCAGGTTCGTGGCCGAGGCATAGACGTCGTCGCCGAAACGCTCGCAAAGCTCGACAACGCGGCGCGCGGCCACGCGGCAGGCCGCGATCAGGGCGTTGAGGTCGGCCGAACACCATTCGGGCGTACGGACCTGGTGCAGCACCAGCTTCATAAGGTCTTCGTTGTACTGGCCCTGCTTCCACAGCTTCACCGGCGGAATGCGCACACCTTCCTGGAAGATGCTGGTCGCGTCGATCGGCATCGATCCGGGCACCTTGCCGCCGATGTCGGACTGGTGCCCAAACATAGAGGTATAGGCGACGAGGCGGCCGTCCTTGAACACCGGCATCAGCACCAGCCAGTCGTTCGAGTGGCTGATCGCGCCGCCGACCGAATAGGGGTCGGACAGGAAGATCAGGTCGCCGTCTTCGACCGTGCCGTCGAACCCGTCGAGGAACGGGCCGATATAGCTGCCGAACTGGCCGACGATCATGCGGCCCTTGCTGTCGGCGATAAGGGGGAACGCGTCACCCTGTTCGCGAATGCCGGGCGACATGGCGGTACGCACCAGCGTCGCGTCCATTTCGATGCGGGCGTTGCGAAGCGCATTTTCGATGACCTCCAGCGTGACGGGATCGATGTCGACCGTCGCGAAGGGGGCTTCGTTTTCCTGGATGATCCGTGCAGGCATCGGTGATTACTCCCTTCGCTCAGGCGAGGTTGATGAGGATGTTGCCGACGGCATCGACGGTGCCCACGCAATCGGCTTCGATCAGCGTGGTGGAATCCATCTCGATGACGATGGCAGGGCCCGGGATCACGTCCCCGGCGCGCAGTTTGGAACGGTCGTAGATCACGGCAGGCGCCATCTTGCCGTCTGCCCACAACTCGTGATCGCGGATCTTTGCCTCGGACGGATCGCCGTTGCCTTCGGGCAGGTTGAACCGGCCGAGTTCGAGTGCCGGGCCAAGCGCCACGGCGCGAAGGTTCACCAGTTCGTGGGCGCTGTCCATGTTGAATGTGAACAGGCGCTCATGCTCTTCGTCGAAACGGGCGCGCACGGCGGCCAGGCCATCCTTGCGCAGCGTTTCGGGGTCGATCGACAGCGGGACTTCGAAGGCCTGACCTTCGTAACGCACGTCGAGTTCGAACGAGGTGTTGATGTCGGACGGGCTGATGCCTTCCGCTTCAAGTTCAGCGCGCGTTTCGGCGGCCATTTCCTCGAGGATGGCAATGACGCTGGCCTCGTCGGTTTCGTCGAAACGCTTCGAAAAGCTGCGCGCCGTTTCGGTGCGCATCTGCGTCGTCGCGTCGCCAAGGGCGCAAAGCACGCCCGGGCTGACCGGCGAGACCGCGGGCCAGCTACCCATCAGGCGGGCGACCGCGTTGACGTGGAGCGGACCTGCACCGCCAAAGCCCATCAGGGCGAAGTGGCGGGGGTCATAGCCCTGCTGGACCGAGATCATGCGCAGCGCGCCGAACATGTTCTCGTTCACGATGTCGATGATGCCGCGGGCCGCTTCCATAAGGCCGATACCCAGTGCATCCGCGATCTTCTGAACCGCAGCCTTCGCGCCTTCGCGGTCAAGCTTGAACGAACCGCCCAGCAGGCTTTCGGGCAAATAGCCTAGCACGACGTTGGCGTCGGTCACCGTCGCCTCGGTCCCGCCCTTGCCATAGGCGACAGGACCCGGAACCGCGCCCGCCGACTGCGGGCCGACGCGCAGCGCGCCGGTCAGTTCGGGGACATAGGCGATCGAACCGCCACCGGCGCCCACCGTCTTCACGTCCAGCGCCGAAGCGCGGACCGAGAGGTGTCCGACCTCGGTCGTGCGGACGCGGCGAGCTTCGAGATTCTCGATCAATGCCACGTCGGTCGAAGTGCCGCCGACGTCGAGGGTAAGGATGTTCTTGAGCCCCGCGTTCTTCGCGACCCAGAGCGCGCCGGTCACGCCGCCAGCCGGGCCGGACATGAGCAGCGAGACGGGATGCTCTTCCGACTTTTCGGAGCTCATCAGACCGCCATCCGAACGCAGCAGCGAAAGCGAACCGGCCATGCCGCCTGCACGAAGCTGGCTGCGAAGCGCGCGGACATAGCTGCCGACGACGGGGCGCACGGCGGCGTTGGCAACCGTGGTCAGGGTGCGTTCGTATTCCTGCATTTCGGGCAGGACTTCGTGGCTGAGCGAGATCGGAACGTCCGGCATGATCTCTGCGGCGAGTTCGCCGACGCGGGTTTCGTGCGCGCCGTTGAGATAGCCGTTCATCAGGCTGACGGTCAGCGCCTCGACGCCTGCATCGCGCAGCGTTTCGAGCGCCTTGCGAATCTGCGCATCGTCGATCGGGCGCACTTCGTTGCCGTTGGCATCCATGCGGCCATCGATTTCGACAGTGTCTTCCAGCGCGGCGAGCGGTTCGGGCTTGGGCCACACGATCCAGCCGGCAAGACCGCCCGGCACGAAGCTGCGCGCGATCTGCATGACCTGGCGATAGCCTTCGCTGACGATCAGGCCGACGCGGCTGCCCTTGCCTTCAAGGACGGCATTCGTCGCAACGGTCGTACCGTGCAGGAAAAACTCGATATCGGCAGGGGTGATGCCCGCCTTCTCGCAGATAGCTTCAAGGCCGTTCAGGATGCCTTCGGAGCTGTCGTGCGGGGTGGAGGGGGTCTTGTGGCGCCAGAAGGCTCCGCTTTCCTGATCGAACAGGAGCAGGTCCGTGAATGTGCCGCCGACGTCAACGCCAAGCCGATAGGTCATATGTCTTGATCTCGCGTGTGGTTTAACGACGCGATGCAAGCATTGGCGCAGGCCCGATGGCAGGGGGCGAGCGGCTGTTGATCGCTAGGCGGAGAGCGCATTGCGCCGCGCCGTATCCGCAGATCGGCGGTTACACGCGGGTTCCTGCCACAATGCAGCGTATCGCTTGGTGGCCAATATCCGGCACGCGGTCATCGACGAGCATTTCCTGTTCGCCCTGCCCGGTCGGCTTCAGCCTGTGGCAACAGCAATTCGCGGAGCGCCCCCTTTGCCGCAAGACGCCAATTCTTCGTCCGCCCTGCCCGTCAACGTGCTGCTGCGCTATGGCCTTGGCCAGACGGGCGCACAGATCTTCCGGGATACGCCAGCCGCGCTTCTGCCGGTATTCATGACGACCATCCTGGGCATTCCGGCATGGATGGCAGGGGCGGCGATCCTGATCCCCAAGTTGTGGGTCATCATCTGCGATCCGTTGATGGGCGCATGGTCCGACCGCTCGGCCAACAAGGTCGGACGCACGCCGTTTCTCGCTGTCGGCGCGATCCTGACCAGTCTGGGTTTCTATGCCCTGTTCAGCATTCCCGATTTCGCAAGCGAACTGGTGACGGCAACGATCGTCAGCATCGTGTTCCTGCTATCGATGACGGCATTCAGCGCGTTCTCGGTCCCCTACCTCGGCATCGCCGCGCTATTGTCTACCGACACGCACGAGCGAACCCGCATCCTTGTCTACCGCATGATCTTCGTGACGGCGGGCGTGCTACTGGGTGTCGGCGTTGCCCAACCGGTCGTGTTCTGGTTCGGCGGCGGTTATGCCGGGTGGCATTCGATGGGGCTGATCTTCGGACTGATCTGCCTTGTATCAATGCTGGGCAGCGCGATCGGGCTGCATTCGGTGCTGAAGGATCACAAGACTTCGGAAGAACAGGCAACGCCTCCGCTGAAAGAGCAGTTCGCGGCGCTGGCCCGCAACAAGCCGTTCCGCCTGCTTTTGATCATCCATTTCATCCAGACGGTCGGTCAGGCCTGTTCCTATACCGTCGTCGCGCTGGTCTTCATCTACCTTGCCGGTAGCGTCGAACTGCTGCTGCCCTTCGTCATCGTAATGTCGATCGTCGGCTTGTCCGTCCAGCCGCTGTGGCTTTCGCTGTCGAAGCGGATGGGCAAGCTGCCACTGTTTGTCTGGCAGGTTCTGGCATGGTGCCTCATCACGCTCAGCTGGCTGTGGATCGACTACGGCTCGGACATGTTCGTTGCCCTGCCCGCAGTGGGCGAAGTAAGCGTGAAGGAACTGCTCATCCTGCTGCGCGGCGGGTTGATCGGGGTGACCAATGCGGGCTTCCTGCTATTGCTCACCTCCCTTTTCACCGACAGCATCTACCAGGGCGAAACCGGATCGGGCGCGGCGATGGAAGGCAGCTATGCCGGCATCTGGTCCGCGTCGGAGAAACTGGCCTTTGCGCTCGGCCCGCTGATTTCGGGTGTCACGCTGTCGGCGTTCGGCTTCCAGTCATCGCGCGGCGGAATCATCGAACAGGATGCAGGCGCGCTGACCGGCATCATCATGTCGTACTCGGTCGTGCCGATGGCATTCTTTCTTGCCAGCATGGCTTTCGTGCCTGCGCTCAACCGGGCGCTGAAGGCCGCGGATCAGGCAGGCGAGCCCGTCCCCGCCTGACGCGGACGGGTTCAAACCGGCGGGATCAGCCGCGCGAAAGGTAGCTGCCGTAGCCGCCTTCGCCGGTGATCTCGTGGTCGTGCATGATCGTCTTGCCGCGCAGGATCGTACGCACTGGCCAACCTTTCAGCGAATGTCCTTCGTAGAGGCTATAGTCGGAGAACGAGCCCAGCTTCGCCGGATCGACCTCGTGCACCTTGGCAAGGTCGACCAGCGTCACGTCGGCGTCGCTGCCGGGCGCGAGACTGCCCTTGCTTTCCAGCCCGAAGATCGCGGCCGGCGCGCTGGTCAGCAGTTCGGCAATGCGCGGAAGACTGAGCCTGCCCTTGTGGTACCCGTGGTCGAGCAGGACCGGCAGGATCGTCGCCGTGCCGGGGAACCCCTGCGAGGCGGACCAGATCGAGGTTTCCTTCGTCGCCCGCTTGCGCGGGACGTGGTCAGAGGCAACGACATCGATCGAACCGTCGGCCAGCCCTTCCCATAGCGCGGCGACATCGTCGGCGCTGCGGAACGGGGGGTTTGCCTTGCCGATGGGCCCGATGTCGGCATCGAGATCGTGGGTCAGATAATGCGGGCATGTCTCGACGAAGACGCGGTCATAGCGGTCGCGCCAGCGCCGCACCTCGTCCAGCGCCATGCGCGTGCTGAGGTGCGGGATGTAGATCGTCGCGCCCAGGTGCTCTGCAAAATAGAGCGCGCGCACGACGCTTTCCGCCTCAGTGAACGGAGGCTTCGACAGGTTCCAGTCGCGCAAGGTACCGCCGCCTGAGGCAATCGTGTCGCGGCGGAAGCGGTTCACCAGTTCGATATTCTCGGTATGGACGACGATGGTGACGTCGCCGATCGACGCGGCCTTTTCCAGCAAGGCGTAGAAGTAGCCGTCATCGGTGCCATCAAGGCCCAGATAACGTCCCTCCTCGCCCTTGAAGTTCATGAAATACTTGAACGAATTGACGCCATAGCGGGAACAGTATTCCTGCATCTCGCCAAGATGCGTGTCGTTCGCGACGCTGAAGTGAAAACCGAAATCGACGTGCGAACGCTGACGGGCGTGGGCGATTTCGGCGTCGAATATCTCGCCATAGGGCTGACTGGACAGAAAGTAGCCAACGATCGAAGTGAACCCGCCCTGCGCGGCATAGACGGTTTCGGTCGTGTATTCGGTCACCGGCTCACCGAATCCGAAATGGACATGTGCATCGATCAGGCCAGGGAAGACGTGAAGGCCGGTCGCGTCGATCACGTCTTTCGCCTCGGGACCTGATCCGGGGAGAAACTGGCCTACTACGATGCCCGAGGAAATCGCGATGTCGCGCGCCTCCACCGTTCCGGCCGGATCGACAACCTTTCCGTTCGCAATCAGCAGGTCGCAGGTCATGTCAGTGTCTCCGGTGCAGGTGGCGGCGTGCCTTCTGGAATGGCGAGCCAGTGCAGTTCGTTCTCGAAGTCGGCGCGTGCCGCGTTTTCGGCGATGAAAGTCAGGTGCGGGGTAACGCCCTCAGGCACCGACGCGATCATCTCGATCTCGAAATGGTCGCCCACCCCCTGGACGAGGAAGGCACCATGCCGCCCCGGCACGATGCCTTTCACGCGGAGCAGACTGCTTCCCAATCGGACACTCAGAACCGTGGTTAAAGCGACTATGCCCGACCGTGTTGCCAAGGCTTCGATCGGTAGGCTGAACGCGCGCACATCGTGCGAATGGACGTGGCCCTGCCGGTCTTCGTCGAGGTCGGGGGAAATCAGCGACGGTGCAAAAACCGATCGCGGCGCTTCTGCCGCAGAATCCGCATCGGTAATCACGGCCAGTGGATTGACCGACCGGACCAGCCCCAGCATTCGCGCAGGCACTGGTCCGTGCAGGTCCTCTTTCGAAAAGACCAAGCGGTCCGCCAGCGCGATCTGGTTTCGCATTTCGGCAAAATGGGACAGCCGGTTTTCAAGATCATGATGATCGACAACCGTCACGACCACGCCCGCAGTCAGGAAATGAGCCAGCAGAGAGCTTTGCCGGATCACCCGCCGGATGGGCCCTGGATCGGCCAATCCGGTCGTTTCGATCACGATACGGTCGAAGGCGGGGATCTCGCCCGCAGCCCGCCGCCTGCACAGTTCCAGCAGCGTTTCGGGCAAGGAATCGACAACCGCGCAGCACAGGCAGCCGCCTTCCAACAATGCGATGTTATCGCTGCGTTCTGTCACCAGCAGATGATCGAGCGCGATGTCGCCCAATTCGTTCACGATGACGGCAGTTCCGGCCATATCCGGCGATGCCAGCATGCGGTTCAGAAGCGTGGTCTTGCCGCTTCCCAGAAAGCCGGTGAGGATGTCGACCGCAGTGCGCATAACGGCAGCCTATGTCGCATTTTGGCAACTACTGCGGGCCGGATGCCGGTTATCCGTCAGTCGGCTAAATCCACGTTGCGCCACTAGCCAAGACGCAGGTCGTCCGTAGCCTCCCGGTCAACAAAGGGAGTCCCGATGGCCAATTTCGATCTGTCCCACCGGCTGGAGGACGGCCCGCCGATTCTTCTGCCCGGCGTCGCCAATCCGCTTGCCGCCCGCGTGGCGCAGGATCTTGGCTTCGAAGCGCTTTACGTAACCGGCGCAGGCGTCGCGAATACCGCGCTGGGCCTGCCCGACATCGGCATTCTCAACCTGACCGACATGGCCGAAACCGTGTCCGCCATCGCCGACGTTGTCGACCTGCCGCTCGTCGTCGATGCCGATACCGGATATGGCAATTCGGTCAGCTGCTATCACGCGGTCCGCCGGCTTGAACGCGCCGGTGCCAGCGTCATCCAGCTTGAAGACCAGGTCTTCCCGAAACGCTGCGGCCACTTCGAAGGCAAGGAAGTCGTCCCCGCGCACGAAATGATCGGCAAGATCAAGGCCGCCTGCGATGCAAGGGCCAGCGAAAAGACGCTCATCATGGGCCGCACCGATGCCTGCGCCACCGAAGGTTACGACGCCGCGATCGAACGCGCCGCCATGTACGCCGAGGCCGGTGCCGACATCCTTTTCGTCGAAGCCTTGATCACCGAGGAACAGCTTCGCGATGCGCCTACGCGCAACAGCGGCAAGCCGCACCTCGTCAACGTCGTCCACGGCGGCAAGACCCCGCCCTTCCCGGCCGAGGAATTCGGCGCGATGGGCTATCGCCTCGTGCTCTATGCCAATGCCGCGCTGCAGGCATCGGTCGCGGGGATGCAGCACGTGCTGGCAGGCCTTCGCGATCACGGTTCACTGGAGACTGTCAGCGACCGTCTGGCTGGTTTCCCCGAACGCCAGCGCATGGTCCGCACTGCCGAGTGGGACGAAATGCGACGCCGCTATGAAGGTGCGGGCAAGTGAGCCGTCCGTGGACGGGCATCGTCTCGGCTGACGAGGAAAAACGCTACCGCGCGGCCGGGTTCGGACGCGCCGGCGGCATCGGCAAGCGCCCTGCCCTGCTGATCATCGATGTGCAGTACCGCACGATCGGGACGGCGGAAAAACCGTTCTGGGACAGCATCGAGGAATTCAAGACCAGTTGCGGCGCGCCTGGCTGGGAAGCGGTGCGCAACATCGCGCCGCTGATGCACCGGTTCCGCGAACTGGGCCTGCCCGTCATCTATCCGCACGTCGCGCCCAAGGAAGCGTTTGACCAGGGCCGCCTTGCCGCCAAGGTGCCCGAACTGATGACGATCTCGCAGGAAGGCTATCGCTTCGTCGAGGAAGTCGTTCCGCAGGACGGCGATGTCCTGCTGCCCAAGAAACACCCCAGCGCATTCTTCGGCACGCCGCTTGCCAGCTACCTGATCGATCTGGGCTGTGACGGGGTCGTCGTGACCGGATGCACCACCAGCGGTTGCGTGAGATCGAGCGTCGTCGATGCGTTTTCCTACAACTTCCACGTCACCGTGCCGGAAGAATGCGTCTACGATCGCAGCGAGGCGGCCCACGCGGTGAACCTGTTCGACATGGCCTACAAATACGCAGACGTCCGCCCCGTAGGCGAGATCGACGCCGAACTCGCGGACAGGGCTGCAGGAGAAGCGGCATGAGCGACAAGCCCGACCTTCCCCGCACCGTTCGCGGCAAGCGCCCCACGTTCTTCGACACGCCCGGCGTGGACGAAGCGTTCAGCATGATCATGACGCTGGCGCAGGAAACATGGGTCCTGCGCGACCGGCTGGACGCGGCAGAGCGGGTCATGGCGGGCCACGGTATCGACCTTGCCGGAGGGATCGAGAGCCTGAAGCTGGACGAAGCTGCGCTCAAAGAGCGCGAGGCCGCCCGCAACGCATTCTACGACCGCCTGTTCTTTATCTTCGCGCAGCAACGCGCCGAAGTCGAACAGCGCACCGGCGGCGACGCCTATGACGAAACGCTGGAGAAGATTGCCCGTGGCGACATCTGAACAGACTTTCCCCCGCCGCGGTTACGCCGACGGCCCCTTCGGACAGGTCCATTACCAGGTCATGGGCACCGGCGCCCCGCTGGTCATGTTCCATCAAGCCCCAATGACTTCGGGCCAGTTCGACATGGTTTATCCCCTGCTGGCCGAACGCGGCGTGATGGCCATCGGTATCGACATGCCCGGCTTTGGCGGGTCGGACCCGACACCCGATACACCGACAGTGGCCGACTATGCCGCGGTCGCTCCTGCCGTTCTCGACGCGCTCGGGATCGGGAAAGCGGCGATGCTGGGTCACCACACTGGCGCGCTTGCCGCGACGGAGGCGGCGATCCTTTTCCCCGACCGGTTCGACAAGCTGATCGTGAACGGCGCGCTGCTCGTCAGCGAGAAGGACCGCGAGGATTTCCTGTCGGGCCTTCACGTCTGGGAAAAGAACTTCACGGCGCGCGAACACGCAGGCCACATGGCCGAACTTTTCGACATCCGGCACCGCTTTGCCGATGGCACGGTCGAGCTTGACCGCATCAGCGATTACGTCGTGCAGGCGCTCGTCGGGCGGGGCCAGTTCTGGTGGGGGCACCACGCCGCCTACATGTACGATCAGGGCCCGCGCCTGCCGCTCGTGACGCAGCCCGGCCTGTTCCTCACCAATAGCGGCGACATGATCAATTCCCATTCGCACGAGGCGCACAAGCTGCGCCCCGATTTCGCGTTCGTCGAACTGGACGGCGGTGGGGTCGATATCGTGGACCAGCAGAGCGAGGCGTGGTCCGACGCAGTGGCGGCATTCGTGCTGGGCAAGGAGTAAGGCAATGGCGGTCGGCAACATCTTCCAGCAGGCCGACCACCCGGTCCTGCCGCGTCCCAACCACGACGAAAGCAGTCGGCAGGATTTCGCGAAAAGCCTGCGCGGTTACATCCAGCGGGCCGTTCTGCCCGGCCTGACGCCGCTCTTCGCGAAGACCGCGAAGGAACAGAAGGCGCAAGGCGTCGACCTGCAAAGCCGCCACGAAGTGCGGCGCGCGATGAAGTCGAAGCCATATTTCCAGGCCTATGCCGCGATGACCCGCGGTGCGCAGGAGATGATCTGGCACTCGGTTATCGACACGCTGGAGCGCGACTGGGACCGTCTGGAAGGCGAAGTCAGCGCGCGCGAAGATGATGGCGGCGCGCTGAAGCTCGACCCCGGGATGGACGTGCCGCGCTATGTCACCGCGCTCGACATCCACTGCATGCCGGGCGGCTACGATTCCGGCGACGCGGCGGGCTTTGCGGCAGGCGCGCTCTACGAACGCGGGGTCTATCTCTATTCGATGGGGTTCGGCGGGCCGTTCAATGACGACAAGGGCCGGTCGGTCTGCAACTATATTCGCCGCAATCTGCCCGATTTCAAGCCGAAGCGGATCCTCGACATGGGGTGCACGGTCGGCCACTCGACTCTGCCCTACAAGGAGCTTTTCCCCGATGCCGAAGTATGGGGCATCGACGTCACCGGCGCGCTGGTGCGCTACGCTCATGCCCGCGCCGTCGCGCTGAACCACGACGTCAACTTCGCGCAGATGAACGCAGAAGATACCGGGTTCGAGGATGAAAGCTTCGACCTCGTCGTCAGCCACATCCTGCTGCACGAAACCAGCGGCAAGGCGATGCCGCGCATCTTCAACGAATGCCACCGGCTGCTGAAGCCCGGCGGCTACATGATCCACGCCGACTTGCCCCCGTTCGACCTGATGGACCCGTTCACGCAGTTCGTCCTCGACAACGAGACTTACTACAACAACGAACCGTTCTGGGGCGCGATGCGCGAGATGGACCAAGTGAAGCTGGCGAAGGATGCGGGGTTCCCTGCCGACACCATCAGCTTCGACACGGCGCCGATGGCCATCCGCGAACAGATGGCGAAAGGCACCGGATACGATGCCGACGCCGCCGAAAAAGTCGCCAATCGCAAGTTTCGCGCAGGGGAATATGCTCCGGGTGGCGGCTGGGAAGTGCTGATCGCTCGCAAAGCGGAGGGCGCTTCGTGAGCACGCTCGAAAAGACCATTGCCGACGACGCGGGCAACCTGTCCGCCGAGGACCGTGCGTTTCTGGGCGCCGATGTCTACCGCTCGCACGCGGCGCCTGCTGCTGCATTTCGTCCCGAGACCATCGAGGACCTGAAACGCATCGTGCGCAGTGCCGCCGCCGAAGGGCTTGCCATTCACGTTCGCGGCGGCGGAGTTTCCTATACCGACGCGCACTTGCCGAAGAGCGAGCGTTCGGTCGTCATCGACACCTCCGCGCTCGATCGCATCGTCGAACTCAACGAGCGCGACATGACCGTCACGGTAGAGCCGGGCATCTCGTGGCGCGCGCTTGACGCGGCGCTCGAAAAGCACGGACTGAAAGTGCCTTTCGTCGGCACCTTCAGCGGCCTTGCTGCCAGTGTCGGCGGTACGGTCAGCCAGAACGCGAACGGCCATGGGTCCAACGCCAATGGCATCTCGGCCGAAAGCGTCGTCGCCATCGATGTCATAACGCCCGACGGCACCATGATCCGCACAGGAACGAGCGGCAGCGGCGAAGTGGAAGGCCGGTTTCGCAACTATGGCCCCGACCTTGCCGGACTGTTCATCGGCGATTCCGGCGCGCTCGGCGTCAAGACGGCGATCACGCTGAAACTGCTGCGCCGCCGTCCGCATTCGGCCACGGCCAGCTTCGCCTTCCCCGATTTTGCCTCGCTCCACGCCTGCATGTCCGAAGTCGCCGCGACGAAGGTCGAGGAAAAGAGCTTCGGGCTCGACCTCAAGCTGTCGCAGGGCCAGATCGCGAAGCAGGACGCGGGCACCGTGCTGTCGGTCGCGCGTGGGGTCTGGAAATCGTCGCCCAACGCGGTCGTTGCCGCGCGCAGCCTGATCGGGCTTGCCAAGGCGGGCCGCCGCGTGCTCGCCAGCGCGCCTTATGCCGCGCACTATATCTGCGATGGGTTCACTCCACTGGAAGCCAAGGCCAAGCTCGCCACCGTTCGCGCCATAGGCCTGAAGCACGGACGCGAGATTGCGAATTCGGTCCCGACGGTCGTGCGCGCGATGCCGTTCCAGCCGCTACACAACATGCTCGGTCCCAATGGCGAACGCTGGGTGCCACTGCACGGACTGTTCCCGCACTCGCAGGTCGCCGCCTTCGAAGCGGAATTTGCGCAATACGTAGCGAACAAGGAAGCCGATATGCAGCGCCACAAGGCGTTCGTCGGCGCCATGTTCTCCTCGATCGGATCGGGCACGTTCCTGTTCGAGCCTGCGCTCTACTGGCAGGACGAACTTATGCCCTATCACGAACGCATGATGGAGCCGGACTACCTTGCTTCGCTGCCGCGCTATCCGGCCAATCCGGAGGGTGCCGCGCTGATCGAGACGATGCGTACCGACATGATCGCGATGATGGACCGCCACGGTGCGGCCCACTTCCAGATCGGCAAGCTCTACCCCTATGCCAAGGGCCGCGATGCCGGTGCGATCGGGCTGCTGAAAGCCATCAAGGCCGAGCTCGACCCGAAGAACCTGATGAACCCGGGCGCGCTCGGCATCTGAGGGCCGGTTAGCCGATCAGCGTCTCGTCCATGGGCGAGACGAATTCGATGATCGCACCTTCGGGACTGCGCACGGAAAACGTGGTGGCTTCGCCGAAAGGTGCGACTTCGAAAGTCGACGGCTCGGCAAACAGAGTGCCACCGCGCGCTACGATCTCGCTGGCGTAAGCCTTGGGATCATCGGCCGTGATGCGCAGCGCCAGGATGCCGACATTGGGCGCGACCGCGCGGGCCGAATAGTCGCGCCCGTCCAGCCCTTCGATCTCGATCAGTTCGACCGAACCGTCGTTGATCCCCTGCGGATGGACGATGGCGACCTTGCGCAGGCACGTTTCGGCGTGTGGCATCGGAATGCCCAGCACGTCCTGCCCCGGCTCGACAAAGCCGCTCACGTCTTCGCGGACCAGCACTTCCCAGCCCAGCGTCTCGCAATAGAACTCAAGCGCCGCATCGAGGTTAGCGACCAGTTGCGTCGAATTGAACACCCGCGACAGGGCGTCGAAATCGGGCAACTTGAAGGTCGGTTCCTTGTAAGGCTGGATGATGGCCAGCATAAGCCCGTCCGGCCCCCGCGCAACGACTTGGGCGACGTCGAATTCGCCCATCTCGTAGTCAACCGGCTCCCCGAACGCGGTCCAGCCATGTTCGTTCTGAAGCTCGCGATATGTCCCGCGAACGTCGGCGGAAAACAGATCGAGATCGAAGATACCGCCGGTGTCCCAAGTGCGCTGGCTGGGGCGGATCAGGTTTTGCTCGACCCCGTGGAACTTTACCGCCCTGATGCGGCCGCGACGGTCACCGGGGGCGTGGAACAGCGCCTGTTCAATGCGCGTGCAGCCTTCGGGCACTTGCCAGGCCGCGAACTGCTCCTTCGGCGCATCGGGCAGGTCCAGCCGCACAAAACCGGCCACTTCGACCAACGGCTTCATCGCGCGATCGATGTCGAAAGTGCTGAACACGATTTCGCAGATGCCGGTCGCCGTCATGAAGTAGTCCTTGTGCTGTTACGCATCGCACTGTCGCAGCAAGGAAATCGCGCTCGTTCGCCAATCGGAAATGTAGTCGCAGGGCGGGCAGAAGGGGCATAGCCGATGGTGTGCGCGGCGGCGGTCGGCGCCAATGTCGCATGGACCGGATGATCGTAATCGGCGGCGGGATTGCCGGACTGGCTCTCAGCCTCGCTCTCCTGAAAGATGGACGCCGCGTTACGCTGTGCGAACAGGCGAGCGCATTCTCACCCGTCGGCGCAGGCATCACCTTGTCGCCAAGCGCGTGCAAGGCGCTGGCGTGGCTAGGGTTGGAAGACGGCCTTGCCCGGCTGGCCGAACCGGGATCGCCGCCGGTGCTGCGCGACTGGAGCACCGGTAACGCGGGCACCACGATGGCCGCAGTGAAGCACTTGTCCGACACACGCCGCATCTCCCGCGCAGACCTTCATGCGCTGCTGCTGGATGCTGCAGAGAAACATCTCGACTTCGAGGTTCTCACCGGATCTAGACTTTCCGGCGTCGAGCAATCCGCAAGTGGCGTATCCGCAACGATGGACGACGGGCGCGAGATCGCGGGCAGCTTGCTGTTCGGTGCGGACGGCGCACGCTCTGTCGTGAGAGACGCCGTCTTCGGCGAAGCCGCGCCCGAGTTCACGGGCTACGTCGCGTGGCGCTTCATGTTGCCTGCAGACGCTGCGACCTTGCTGCATATGGCGGGGCATGGCGCCACGATCACTGCCGGGCCCGATGCTTCGCTGACCTGTTATACCGTCGGCCAAGGCAATTTGCTGAATTGCGTCGCGATTACCCGCAGCGACGAATGGGCCGCCGAAGGCTGGAGCGAACGGGGCGATCCCGCGGCGCTCGACGCAATCTTCGCGACCGCGCATCCAGACGCGCGCGCCCTCGTCGCCATGGCGGGAGATGTCGGACTTTACCGTTGGGGCCTGTTCGACAGGCCGGTCGTGCCCCGCTGGCATTCAGGCCGCGTCGCTCTCCTTGGCGATGCGGCGCATCCGATCCTGCCCTTTCTCGCCTTTGGCGCTGGCCTCGCGATCGAAGACGCCGTCGTGCTGGGGCGAGCGCTGTCTTCGTTCCCCACAGATGAAGCGTTCGACAGATACGAAGCCGCCCGCCGCCCGCGTGCAGCCATGATCCATGCGGCTTCTCGCAAGCAAGCAGAGGCATTCGCCAAGGCCAAATCGGGCGATCTGCCGGAAAAGTCGCCGATGCTCAGCCCCGAGATTTTCGGTCATGACCCGGTGGCGGTGCCGCTCTGATCGGTCAGGAAGTGCTCGACCGCAGCGGCGACGCCTTCGGGGTCGGCAGTCGCCTGGAAGTTGCCACCCGCCGTCGTCGCGGCGGTGGCGTCGGGGAACAGGTCGACCGCCCTGCCCAGCATCTCGTGGAAGAAGTCGTCAGGTGACGTCAGCAGCAGGACCGGCAAGTCCAGCCCGTTGGCCGCCTCTGCCGTGTCATGCCGCGCCACGGCCAGATAGGCTTGCGCCCGACCGCGCCACGCACGTAGCATCGAAACGACTTCGCCGTGCAGTATCTCGACCGGACAATCGGGATTGTATTTCGCCGCGTAGTCCCAGTTTGTCTGGAGGTGTGCACCTGACCGTTCAGGCGCGATCGCATCGCGGTAACCGGCTTCGAATTCGGCCCGCTCCGCATCGGTCATGAAGACCGGCCCGGCGAGCATGATCGATATTCCGCGAGAAGGCTCCATCCTTGCCATTTCGACCGCAAGGCTTGCCCCGGTGTGATGGCCGAACAAGTGGGCCCGCTCCACCCCCAGAACGTTGAGGGCATCAAGCGCCCAGCGCGCATAATCGCCCAGCATCGGCTCCCCATCCGGATCGAATGAACCGCCGAATCCGGGGGTATCGAGAGCAATCAGGCGATTCTTGCAATCCAGCGCGCGAAGCAGCGGATCGAAGCTTCCCGCACTGCTCGCCGTCTGATGCAGGAACACGATCGGAGGGTCCGTACCCTCCCGCTCATGATAGTGGATCTGGCCATCCGAAACGTCGGCATAGCCTTTGCGAAGCGCGGATTTCTGCGACTTTGTCATGCGTTGCAAATTATCGCGTGACGAATGCAAAACGGGCAATTCTGCAGGAACTCTCCGACCTGCGAATAATTTTCAGCAAGGCCGCTTCGTCCTGCGCGGTGCCATGCATCCTTAAGCCGGTTCCGACCAGAGGGAGGTCCGGCAATTGCGGTACTTGGTACTCGATCTTGATGACATCATCGCGTCGCGGAAGACGACGGGCGGTGTCATGCAGGGCGCGAAAGTTCCGCCGATCTGCCCGCACCCTTTCGCAGACGGATCGCAAGGTTGACCGTCCGCCGCCGCTTCCACGATCTGGCCGACCGGCAGATCCATTATCGCGAAAGCGGCAAAGCGGGCGACACGCCGACACTCTTCATGCTCCACCTCCTGCCGGGCTCGTCCCTGCAACTGGTTCCGCTGATGGAAGCGCTTGGCGACAGGCACCTCGTCGCACCAGATCTGTCGGGTCTGGGAGACAGCGAGGCGGAGCCTGAACCTCTGACCATCGCGGCGATGGCGAGCGACGTTCTTGCCCTGATCGAAGCGCATGGCGATCGTCCCGTCGACCTTTACGGCACGCATACCGGCGCCTGCGTCGCGATAGAGATCGCCGCCCGCCACCCCGGTCGCGTCCGCCGCCTGATCATCGATGGCGTCCCGATTTTCGACACTGCCACGGCGGAAGAGTTCGCGGCGCGTTACGCCCCCGTGATCGAACCCGACCACGACGGCACGCACCTGCTTCGTGCGCACAACTTCTGCCGCGACCAGTTCCTGTTCTACCCCTGGTACGACCACTCGGCCAAAGCCGCCCGCGGCGGCGGACTGCCGCCTGCGGACGTGCTGTTCACCTTCGTGAAGGAAGTGCTGAAGGCGTCCGCGGTCCTGCCCGCCGCCTACCGTGCCGCCTTCACCTACCCGACCGAAGCCATGCTGGCGCAGGTCCCGCACCGGACGCTCTGCCTCGTTCCGCAATCGGACACGCTGGCCGCAGCCACGCGCAAGGCGCTCGACTGCCTTTCCAACGGCCAGCTTGCCGAAGTGCCGGGCGACGAAAGCAACCGCTCGGCCTCTGCCGCCTGCATCACCGAATTCCTGTCTTCGGAGGTTTCATGACGACGATTGCCCCCACGATGTCGGAACCTCATGGCGAAGGCGGCCTTGTCCGCGAAATGCAATCGGGCGGCTGGAAAGTCCTCGTCGCCTCGCTCGTCGGGGTGACGTTCGGGCTGTCCGCCTTGCCCTTCTACACGCTTGGCGTATTTGCCGGACCGATGGGCGCGGACCTTGGCTGGACGCGGGCGGATATCCAGTCCGGCCTGCTGTTCTCGATGATCGCGACCGTTCTGGTGGCGGGCCTGACCGGCTGGGCAATCGACCGTTTCGGTGCTCGCGCGGTTGCGCTGGCCGGACAACTCGGTCTGGCCGCGGGTCTGGCCATACTGGGGCTTCAGGGCAGCAATCCTACACTATGGAAAGCCGCATGGTTCCTGATGGCGGCAATGGCCATCGGCACGACGCCGCTAACATGGTCGCGCGGGATCGCGGCCTGGTTCTCGCAAGGGCGCGGCACGGCGCTGGGCATCGCACTTTCGGGTAGCGGGATTACCGCCATCATTGCGCCGCCGCTGGTCGGCCATGTGATCGACCTGTTCGGCTGGCGCGTCGGATACTTCGCTATGGCCGCCGCCGTTCTGGTGGTCGCGGTGCCGACGACGTTCCTGCTGTTCCACGTCCGCCCCGCCGCCGCGCCTACGTCCGAAGGCGCGCCCGTTGTCGAACCCGGTCTGACTTTCGCGCAGGCGCTGCGCGGTTATCGCTTCTGGGTCATCCTTGCCGCTTTCGCGTTGATCTCGTTCGGCATCGGCGGATCGATCCCCAACCTCGTGCCGATGCTGCAGGAAGCAGGCGTGGCCGATGCCGCCTTTTATGCCAGCATCCTTGGCGCAATGGTCATCGTCGGGCGGCTGCTGGCAGGCTTCCTGCTCGACCGCATCTGGGCCCCGCTCGTCGCGGTGATGCTGCTTGCCGTGCCCAGCCTTGCCTGCGTGCTTCTGGCCAACGACATCGCGCCCGGTCTTGCCGCCGCTCTGGTTGGTCTTGCAGGCGGCGCCGAATTCGATCTCGTCGCGTTCATCTGCGCCCGGTACTTCGGCATGCGCAGCTATGGCCGCATTTATGCGTGGCAATGGGCCGGTTTCGCCCTTGCCGCCGGCATCGGCTCCACCGCCTTTGCCGCCGTTCGCGATGCCACCGGCAGCTATCAGCCCGTCCTTTACCTGGCGGCAGTCCTGATGGCGCTGGGCGGCTGCTCTCTTCTCGCATTAGGCCGCTATCCCGATTGGGAGCGCACTCCTCAGACGTCGGGAGGCTGAACGGCCAAGGACACAAGACGTCACGCTGACCACAGGGAGGTCCCCCATGAAAATGCTATCTACGCGCTCGTTACTGCTTGCCTGTACTTTTGCTTCATTCCCCCTGACCGCGCATGCACAGGACGATGACGATTACGGTTTCGACGAAATCGTTGTCTCGGCCCAGCGTACCGATCAGCGTCTGCAGGACGTTCCGGTCAGCGTCACGGCCATCACGTCCGAAGAGATCGAAACGCGCCAGATCCTGTCGCCGACCGACATTGCGCGCCTTTCGCCGAACGTGAAGCTTGATGGCGTGACCGGCGGGTCGGCGGGCCTCAAGGCCTACATCCGCGGCGGCGGCGTGACGGACAGCGCCTTCGTCCTGTCGGAATCCGAAGTCGCGCTCTACACCAATGATGTCTACAACTCGCGCCTTCAGGCCGCGCTTGTCGACTTTGCCGAAATCGAACGGATCGAAGTGCTTCGCGGGCCGCAGGGCGTGCTTTACGGACGCAACTCGTCGGCCGGTGCGATCAACATCATCACCAAGACGCCCGCCGACGAACTGACCGGCACGGTGCAGGTCGGCTACGGTTCATGGAACGAGCGCCGGTTGAAGGGCTACCTCTCGGTCCCCCTCACCGATGATGGCGAATGGGCTTTCTCGGTCAACGGCATGATCCGCGGCCGTGACGGCGGCAAGTGGTACAACGAAACGCTGGACAAGGACGTCGGCGAAGAGGACTTCCACGGCGGCCAGTTCGACCTCGCCTACAAGGGTGACGTGGTGCAGGGACGCCTGAATGTCTTCTACCTCGACCTGTCGAGCGAGGGTCTCTACGCCAGCAACACCATGGTCGACACCTCTGGCGAGATCGTGCCGGTTTCGGGTGATTACCGGACCGTCCTGTCGCCCGACATGTCGTCGACCGACGTGAAGCAGTGGGGCACCTCGCTGACGCTCGAGGCCGAGTATCCGGGCGGCGCTCTGAAATCGATCACGGCCTATTCCGACCTTGAGGATTCGTGGTTCATCGACTTCTCTGGCGGCGTCCCGCCGACGTTCCTCGGCATGCCCGACGGCACGGCGCTTGCCCTGTTCGAACGCGGCGCGGTCGCAGACCAGTGGCAGTTCAGCCAGGAACTGCAGGGCGCAGGCTCGATCGGCGCGCTGGACTACGTGGCAGGCGTGTTCTTCTTCCACGAAAGCGCGACGCAGGTCATCGATTCCAACATCTTCTTCGCCCCGTCGCAGACGGTGTTCAATGCGACTACTGACGCATGGGCGGGCTATGGCCAGCTCACGCTCAACGTCACTGACAGCCTCGCGCTTGTAGGCGGCGGTCGCTACACGATCGAGGACAAGGACCTCGACGCGACGATAGGCGTCCTGCCCGCCGTCAACAGCGCAAGCTGGGAACGGTTCACGCCCAAGCTTGGCGTGAACTACAAGGTGACGCCGGACGTCCTGCTCTATGCCTCGTTCTCCGAAGGCTTCAAGGCAGGCGGTTACAACGGCCTAGCCTCTACCGCAGACCAGCTCGCCGCGCCTTTCCGCCCGCAAATCACCCGTGCTTACGAAGCGGGCATCAAGGGCGACATCGGCCGCACGCTGCGTTTCACGCTTGCCGGCTTCTGGAACGACATCAAGGACCGTCAGCAGACGGTGAACCTTGGCGACGGCGGCTTCCTGATCGAAAACTACGACGTTGAGATCAAGGGTATCGAGCTCGAGTTCGCGTGGCGCCCGGTCATGGGCCTGCAGATCTGGGGCAATGGCGCGCTGAACGACGGCAAGTACACCAGCACCGATTCCTCGATCGGATCGCTGCTGGCGAACGAGCCGCCCTCGCTGCCGGACTACGAGTTCACGGTCGGCTTCGATTATGCCTTCGACCTTGGCGACGGCGAAGTGAAGCTGGGTGGCGATTTCAACCGCCGAGACTTCTACTACTCAACGCCGGACAACGCAGCCATCGGCGCGGTCGAACCGATCGAGCTGGTGAACGCGTACCTCGGTTACGAGACCGGCCCGTGGAACTTCCAGGTCGCGGGCAAGAACCTGCTTCAGGAAGAAGGCTGGCAGACAGGCTTCGGCTTCTCGGTCATCAACCCGCGCTTCATCATCGATCCGCGCACCTGGCTGGCGACGGCACGCTACTCGTTCTGACCTGATCGGAACCTGATAAAAAGAGAGCCGGTCGCCCCGTGGGGCGACCGGCTCTTTCAATAGGGCCAGAGCAATGCTCAGGCGATGGATACGTGAGGGTGCGGCACCGCGTCTGGATCAAGCGCGAGGCGATAGCGATCACCGCGGTAGATCGCGATGGTGCGCGCCACCGGCTGCTGGTTCTCATCCAGGACGAGACGCTCGATCCGCATGACGGGCGCACGCGGTTCAAGGCCGAGGCGCGCGGAAATTTCCGGGCTGGCGGCTACGGCGGACACGACCTGCTGGCCTGCGGTGATGCCCTTGCCGGTACCGCGCAGAAGCTGGAGCAGCGGTTCGGTGCGAAGCTTGTCCTCGCTGACCCAATCCAGCGCCTCGATCGGCAGGATGCTTTCGATGATGCCCAGCGGTACTTCGCGGATGGATCGCATACGAACCGCGCGGACGATCTGATCACCTGCCCCGACTTTCAGCGTTGCTGCTTCTTCGGGCGTTGCTTCGACCGTTCCGTAGTCGACCAGTTCGACACTGGTTTCGCGGCCGAAGGCGATGAGAGTGTCGATGGCTCTTTCACGCCCGTCACCGCCGGTGGGTTCGGGCATGCGATAGATGACCCGGGTACCAACCCTGCGGCGGCGTTCGACAAGCCCGCTTTCGGCCAGTTCGCGCATGGCACGGCGGGCAGTGATGCGGGAAACTTCGAACCGGTCCACGATCTCATGCTCTGTCGGGACGTTCGCGCCATAGGGCAAATCGCCCGACAGAATCTGGTCCCGAAGGGCCGAAAAGATCTGGTAGTAAAGCGGAAGGGCGGCCGCCCGCTGAACTCTCGCCGCGTGTTTTCTCAAGCGTCTTGCTCCCCCATGCAGATGCTATCCTTCAATGATGGACGGGCCGGCTGCAACACTGCATCCGGCCCGCGCTGTTGATATCGCCGATCAGGCAATCGGCTCCTGTTCCGGTTCGTCCACGACAGGCGTGGTCGCTTGCGGATAGCGTCCGCCGATCTTGTAGAAGCTGATGCACAAGGCATTGCAAGCAAAGAAGAAGACCGGAAGGATCGCGAAGCTTATGTAAAGTGCATTCACGGCCGTTTCGGGCTGTTCGATGATCTGGCCGCCGGTCGTGGGCACATAGTTCGCCCAGCTGAGGTAGATGCCCACCGCGGCAACGCCCAATGCGAAGGTCGTCTTCTCGACCACTGCGATCACGCTGGACAGGAGGCCCTCACGGCGCAGCCCGGTCACCTCGCGATCGTGGGCCAGCGTGTCGGCGAACATCGAGATCGACAGCAGGATCATACCGCCCGCGCCCCAACCCGCCAGCGCGCCGCGCCAGACGATGCCGAAGACGGTTATGCTCTCATCCGCGACAAGCCAGCTGAGCGATCCGATGGCCATCGTGAACAGGCCCACCATGTAGGCGTTCCGCTTGCCCATCTGCCGTTCCATCCAGAGCCAGAACGGCATAGAGATGGCAGACGCGATGTTCTGCGCCAGCGCAAGCTGCATCTGGCCGGTATAGCCGACGAGCAGGACGTTGAGTTTGAACAGCAGGCTGGTCGTCGCCATGCTGGCAAAGGCCAGGAACTGGAAGATCTTGGCACCTACGATGAGCATGAAGGGTTTGTTCGCCCACATCAGTTTAAGCGATTCCAGCGTCAGCGTCGGCTTTTCTTCCGACACCTCGATATGCGGCGCCTTTGATGTGCCGAAGAACGAGATGACCATGGCCGACAGGATGATCAGCGCCATCGTCCAGCCCATGATCATATAGCCGCGTTCGTCACCGCCGCCGATGTCGATCAGGAATGCCGTGCCCGCCATCGCCAGCGTCTGGCCGATCGACACGAACACCGTGCGGAACGACAGCAATCGCGATCGCTGGTACTTGGACCCCGTCATCTCCGACGGCATCGCCATGTAGGGGACGTTGAACAGCGAATAGCCAGTCGAATAGATGACCAGCGCGATAAACATGTAGATCGCGATGTGATCCTGCCCGATCTGGGGCGGAGAGAAGATCATCAGGAACGAGATCGCCGAAACCAGCGCGCCGACCAGAAGATAGGGACGGCGCCGGCCCCAGCGCGAACGCGTGCGGTCGCTCATCATCCCGATCACGACGTCTGCGAAAGCGTCGTAAAGCTTGGAAAGCATCAGCAGGTAGCCGGCGATCTCGGTGTTCTTGCCCAGCACGGTCGACATGAAGGCCGGGAAATAGGCCGTGACCGTGTTGAGCATGATCGAGACGCCGATCGTGCCGATGCCGAAACCGAGACAGACCGAAAGCGGAAGCTTCGGGTCGCTCGACCCGTCGGGATTTAGGGGCCGTGCGTTCATGAATGCGTCTCCTGAAGGAACCGGGCGATGGCCCGGGCCTTGTCCTGGGGGGCAGATGCAACTTCAACCGTGGTGCCGGCGGGAACGAGCGCGGCGAGCTTGTCGACCGCTTCGTTCAGGACCGCCAGTTCGCGTTCCGCCTTCATGAACAGGACCGGCCCCTTGATGTCGGACAGGCGCTCCGTCGCACGGTAGCGGAAAGCAGCAATGTAGGGCTTGGCGTAAGTATCCAGCGTCTTGAGCACGTCGATCGCCGCTTCGTGCAGGATCTGCGCAGGCGGCATGAAACCGGGCAGCCGGTGTTCAGGATCGCGCATGAAGTGCGGGAAATAGATCGCCTGATCGCGTACGAAGTGGAACGCCCAGACCATGTGCGTGCCATGGTCGTCGGGCTTCACCTGCGGCGCGTAGTTTTCGATGACCTTTTCGCGAAGGTCGTCTTCGTACTCCTTGATCCCGTCGAGGAACGTGGCCTCGATCCTGTCGGGAAAGGCCGCAGCCAGTTCGCAGGCGATGCGGGCACCGGTGTGCGATCCGTAGACGGCGAACTTGTCGATGCCCATCGCATCGGCAAGGCGCACTACGCTGTCCGCAAAATAGGCGATGTCGGGCTCGTCGCCGACGGGCGCAGGGGAATCCCCGTTGCCAAGCGTATCGGGGGCATGGACAGTCCGGCCTGTCGCTTCGCATATGGCCGCGGCCAGCGGCACCATGAACCGCGAAGAGGACGGAGAGGCGTGCAGGAGGAAGATAGGGGGGGAATTATCGTCCCCCTGCACCGACCGAAGGTGAACTTGACCTTCGGCAATACGAACGAAACGGCGTTCGGCCTCTCCGCCCGAGGCAATCACGCCGCGATACCCAGGTGGTCGCGCAGCGTTGTGCCCTGGTAGGATTTGCGCAGCAGGCCGCGCTCCTGAAGCAGCGGAACGACCTGCTGGCAGAACAGTTCGAGCTCGTTCGGCATGAAGCCCGGCTGCAGCGTAAAGCCGTCGCAGGCCCCGGCGTCGATCCAGGTCTCGATACGGTCGGCCATCTGTTCGGGTGTGCCCACGAAGATAGCGTGTCCGCGCGGTTTGGTCGCATATTCGCGGCAGTGTTCGCCCAGCGTCTTGCCGGCTTCCACGCTGGGGGTCAGCATCCCGCGGATCATCCCTGCCGGGAATTCGCAGGTCGCGCAGATCTCTTCGATCGGGATCGGGCCGTCGGGGTCATGCACCGTCAGGTCGTAACCAATCGATTCACTGAGATATTCGATGCATAGCGGCACATCGGCCAGTTCGATCATGCGTTCATGCTTGGCCTTGGCCGCTTCCTCGGTTTCACCAAGGACGAAGGCCAGACCCGGCATGATGATCAGTTCATCGGGGTTGCGGCCCTTTTCGGCAGCGCGGCGGCGCATGTCGTCGCGGAATTCCTTGCCTGCCTCGATCGTCGGCGCAGGGCAGAAGATCGCCTCGGCGCAGGACGCTGCAAACTCGCGGCCGTCCTCGGACTGACCGGCCTGCACGAAGACAGGACGCTCCTGCGGCGAAGTCGGCATGGTGAGCGGGTTCTCGATCTCGAACCAGTCGTTCTTGTACGCGCCCTCGGCCTTGCCGGCAGCGGCCTGCCAGTGGTGGCTGGCCGTATCGACGAAACCGGCAGCGCGCTTGTAACGAAGCGACTTTTCGAGAAGCTCGTCCTCGCCGAAGTTCCACGACGAATTGGGGTGCGCGGTGGTCACGATGTTCCAGCCAGCACGGCCATCGGTAACATAGTTCAGCGATGCGAATTTGGCGGCGACTTCGGCCGGTTCGGCATAAGTCGTGCTGACCGTGGCCACCAGGCCGACATGCTTCGTCACCGAACCCATCGCGGCCAGAAGGCTGAACGGATCGAGCGTCGGGATCGCGAGGCGGCCCGGCGTGCGGCCTGCGGCGTCGCGGCCCTGCAGCTGGTCACCGAAAACGATGGCGTCGAAACAGGCGTCGTCGACCATACGGGCGACGCGCTCGTAATATTCGCGCTCGAACACGCTGGCAGGCTGCGCCTTATCGTCGCGCCAGCCACCGGGGAAGAAGCCGATGCCCTGCAGAAAGGCCCAGAGGTGGACGCGGCCGTTTGCTTCCTTGCTCACGAGAGGGCTCCTTCAACATAGGCATTCGCGGGCTTGTCGAGGCCCAGAGACTGTCGCGCGGTCTTGGCCGAAGCAGCGGGCTTTGCCGCTTCTGCCCGCAGCGCGGTCAACGCGTCGAGAGCGGCCGGACCGGTAAGGTGCAGACCATTGGCCGTGCCAGCGGCAACTGCCGCCTTGGCATCGGCCAGCGCAGCGGCATCGGAAGCATCGACGCGGATCAGCTTGATACCAGCGTCATCGCCGGCCAGCGAGGCAACCGTACCGATCGCGATATCGGCCTTGGTCTCGGCTCCGCTGACGGTATCGACGTCACGGACGAGGACCGGATAGCCCTGCGGCGGGCGCGCAGCGTTGAGCGGGCCCATCGTGCTGTAGAACTTGCCGCGATAATCGACGCGGCGGACCTTCGTGCTGTCGAGGTATTCGCCCGACTGCTTGTCGATGATCAGCGCGTCCTCGTCCCAGCTGTCCCAAAGGGCCTGCGTGGCAAGGATGAAATCGTCGGTGCGGGCAACCAGATCGGCATCGTCGCGCGTTTCGCCATAGGCTCCGTCGAATTCCGCGCCGTTCGTGGCAATCGGCATCCAGCCAACGCGGCCTGCGCTTAGGAAGTCGACCGCCGAGAGGGCACGTGCGACGTGGAAGGGCACGGCGTGCCCTGCGGGAAGACCGGCAACGACGCAGGGCGTGCGCAGGGTGCCCGTAATCCACGAACTGTCGACCAGCGCTTCCAGCTTCGGCGGCAGGATCGCGCCGTCATCGCCTTCGGCCGCGAGGATCACGACGTCCGGCTCCGCCGCCTCGATGGCGGCAGCGCGCTGCTTGAAGGCCGAGATAGTCTCACCGCCGGGTCCGGCGCCGGCAATATCGAGACACATGGACAAGAACATGGTGTGCTCCCTTGGATCAGACTGTGATGACGTGATTTGAAATCGGGTGGATCGGAACGGCACCGTCGGGCGTGATCAGCACCAGATCCTCGATATGGATCGATCCGCCGATGCCGGTGGCCAACGACGGGCAGTCGACCGACAGGACCATGTTCTCTTCCAGCAGCAGTTGCTCCTTGGAATAGAACCCGCCGAGGTCGAGACCCGGTTCGTCGGTGTGCATCAGACCAACGCTGTGCGGCCCGAAAGTGACAAGGCTGTCGGCGCCGGTCTTGGCCAGGGCCTGCTGTCCGATTTCGGAAATCTGCGCGAAAGGCATACCGGGGCGAAGCTGTTCGCGAATGGCTTCCCAACCGCTGACGGCGGCGGCGGCTTCCTTCTTCGCGGCGGTCGTCCCCTCGCCCACGAAGACGGTGCGGGCATAGTCGCCGTGATAGTACTGGAAGTGGCTGACGCCATCGATGAACAGCGACTGGCCGTCGATGACGGCATCGTCGGTGGGAAGCTGCGATGACACGCGGTCGATCGTCATGAACACCGACTTGTTACCGCGCTTGGCCGCTTCGACATCGAACAGGCGGCGCAAGTCGCGGTAGCCCGCCCCTGCCCGCACCGATGCGACGACGGCATCGACCGCAGCGGTATTGGCCGCAGCACCGCGCTTCATCAGTTCGATTTCCAGCGGCGACTTCACGATGCGGATCCAGCGAAGGATGTTGTCCGCGTCGATCGTGCGGCCGGGGCGATCATATGTCTCGCTGACCGCGGACACGACCTGGTGGTCAGCCGCGATGGTGCCGTTCCAGATGCCCATTTCGCGCATCGCGGCGACGAGTGCCCCGCCCGCTTCGGAATAGAGGTGGTGTGTCGCCAGAACACGATCGGTTTCGCTGCGGCGACGGCTCTCGACCGAAGTCAGCGGATCGCCGGTCGGGTTGGCGAAGAACATCGGGTTCGCTTCGACCTGCTTCGCCTCGCCCGTATTGGCCGATGCCTCGAACAGGAAGGCCGGGATGTCGCCGCGCGAACCGCCGTCGGCAAAGCTGTAATAGTAGATGAAGTGCGAAGTCACGATCGCGGGCTTTTTCGCCGGATCGCGGCTCAGGATCGCGAAAGTCGTCGGCGGCTGACCCCAGCGGGTCAGGCCGATCTGCGGGTAGTAGCCCAGCACGTGATAGACGTTGAGCGGGTCGCCAAGGACCAGGCCGTCGATGCCGAAGCGCTCCATCACCTCATAGGCGCGGGGCAGGTTCATCGGCCCTTCCTGCGACAATGCCTTCAGCAGGGCATCGTCGTTCGCCATGATCGGATCTTCAAACATCTGCAGTGACTCCAAGAGGAACGTCCGTTTTTCCGCGATTGCGGCGTGCTGCCCAACCATAGAGCATGGCCGATGCGATGAAGGACGGGACCGCGATCCAGAAGATACCCCAGCCCACAGCATTGTGGTCGCCGATGATGTCTTCGGTCACGATAGCGACCAGCATCGGGCCAAGCGCATGGCCGACGATCGTATTGAGAAGGCCGGTCAGCGACACCGAAAGCCCGCGCATGTCGGACGGCATGGCCGACTGGAGGTAGGCGAGCGTCGCGCTGCCGACGACGGCGGCGACACCGGCCTGCGACGCGCACAGGATGATGGCGAGGTTGGCGTTGGGCGCCATGACCGCCGAGGCAGACGGGATCGCGAGGAAGGGCACGATCGCCAGCATGACCAGCAGGCCGTTGGTCCCGTGGCGATTGACGATCCAGTCAACCAGCGAACCGCCAAGCATCGGTCCAACGAGGCCGAAGCCGATCGCGATCGGTCCGAAGATCAGGGATACCGCCGCCGGGTCCATGTCGAACTGGCGCGAGACCATGACGATGTTCCAAAGGCCCGATCCGTAGATGCCGAGGAAGAATACCGCGAAACCGAGATAGAGCCCAAGGTAGCGGGTGCGGTTTGAAAGGAGATAGCCGAACGCCTTGCGAAGCTGTTCGCGCACCGGCACCGCGGCAGGCGCGACAGGGCGCTTGGGCTCTTTCGTCGTGAAGAACGCAAAACCGACCAGCGAACCGGCAAGACCACAGATGACGAAGACGATACGCCACGGGCTTAGCTGTTCCAGCACGGCGATGTGATCGAACGCGCCGTCTGCTGCAGCGCCCAGCAAAAGCCCCGCGATCCACAGCGACAGGCCGTTCGCGACCGCCTGTCCCATCAGGTAGAAGCCGATGGGCCGTCCACGCTTGCCGGCAGGGAAAAGGTCCGCGATCAGCGAGATCGCCGCCGGGGCCAGCGATGCCTCGCCCAGCCCGACAAGCATGCGCGAGAGGAAGAATTCGCCGAAGTTCTGTGCAAGGCCGCCACCGATCGTGGCAAGGCTCCACAGCACGATGCCGATGATGATGAGGTTGCGGCGATTGGTCCGGTCCGCGACCAGCCCGAGCCACAGGCCCATCGTCGCGTAGAACAGGCCGAACGCCAGTCCCTGCAGAAGACCGATCTGGACATCGCTGATGCCCAGGTCCGCCTTGACCGGATCGACGACGATGGACAGCAACGTCCTGTCGATCACCGATACGATCGAGGCGAGGAAGAGGAGCCCGACCGTCAGCCACGCTTGCCAGCGCGGCGGATACTGGTGGGTATCGGGCATGGTCGGGCTCGCTTCCATCAGATCAGAGCAGGCCCAGCGGACGGGCGCGCGTCTTGATGTAGTTGCCAAGCCAATCGAGGTTGCGGAAACGCAGGGTACCGCGACCGACAGCTTCCGAAGCCTTGGCCATACCGGCCACGAGGCGGAAGGCCTTCAGCATCAGGAACAGTTCGCCGTTTTCTTTCTCCGCATCGGTGAAGGGGCGGACGGTTTCATAGCCACGCTCGAACCCGGTGCCGATGGCGTCGTCAAAGCCGTAGAACAGGTTGCCCCAGACGAAGTTCTTGACGTCCTGCATCATGAAATCTTCGCCCGCGCCGTCGAAGTCGAGAAAGGTGATCGTGCCCTTCTCGTCAACGTGGACGTTGCTGGGGTGGAAGTCGCAGTGACAGATGCTCATCGGCACACCGGCCTTGAACAGCTCTTCCATCTTGGCGGGAAGACGTTCGGCGATCGTGCGATAATCGTGCAGGTCGTCCGGACGGTCGTAGACGAAGTCCAGCAGGGCCGGGACCGTTTCATCAAAGCGCAGGACGTTGTCGAGCGTGAAGGGCTTGTCGCCCTGGTACTCAAGGCCCAGCAGATGCATTTCGGCAAACTTCGCGCCGATGCGTTCTGCGGTCTCGACACTCAGCATATCGCCGAACTTCTTGCCCGGTGCCCAGGTATAGGCAGCCACGGCGCGGTCGCCTTCGGGCGTGTCGAGCTTGAAGTAGAGCTGGTTTTCACGGTCACGAATGGCGACCGATGCCGGGAAGCCCTTTTCACGCAGGAAATCGAGGAAATCGAGCTCGTAGCTGACTTCGTCGACATCGCGGTAGGTCTTGCGCCAGACGCGAACGGCGAAACGCTCATTCTTGCCCTGCACGAGGTACACGTCGTTCATGCCGCGATAGAGCAGGAAGGTGCTCAGCGGGCCTTCGATGTCGTACCGGCGGGCGATCTCTTCATTCATGAAATGAGGATCGACGACCGAGTGGCTGATCTTGGCGACGGTCAGCTTTTCCTGCGGACGGCTAGGGGTATCGACAGCACTCATCAGTTTTGCTCCTCGAGAAACGGTTGGCCGAAGAAGTCCCGCATGGCCGAGGCAATGGCGGTCACGCCCTCGGGCAGGTCAAGGACGTCCCGATCGAGATCGGGCAGTTCGGCAATGACGTGATTGGGAACGAGGCGGATCGCCTCGATGGAAACATCGCGCAGGCTTTCGGCCGGCTGGATCAGCATGGCGGGCTGCGTCACACCGCGCAGGCGTTCAAAGTCGTAGCTCCACACGCCGACATAGGCCCACGACGACCGGTCGAGCGCGCGGAACTTGTCCATCCACAGCGCGCCATAGCGGTCGAGCGAAAGGCCCGGCTTGCGCGCGCCCACGACATAGTCCCACAAGCCTCGGCCCATGGTAAGAGCAACGTCGCCGCTTTCGTCCAGCGCAGGTGCATTTTTCGCCTTGGCGAGCAGCTCCGCGCGCTCTTCATCGGTGCGCATCGGAAGGCCGGTGACGGCAACTTGCCGCACCTGACCGGGCAGCAAAAGTGCCATTTCGATGGCCAGCAGCGCGCCGGTGTGAAAACCGTAAACGTCGAACGCGCGGCCTTCCGGCAGTCCAGCCTCGGGCAAGGCATCGGCAAGCGCGGCGGTGTAATCCGCCATGGAGAGCGGTTCGGGCGGAGCGTCGGACATGCCGTAACCCGGCGTGTCGAGTGCGATGACCTGGCGGTCCTTCGCCAGTTCGCGCATCAGCGGTTCGTATTCGAAAGACGAAGACGGGTTCTGGTGCAGAAGCAGGACAGGCGCATTATCGCCCGGCTCACCGGCATGGCGATAGTGGATCTGGCCATAACGCCCTTCGGCGTAGGCGCGCTTGATCGCGATGCTCATGCTCGGTTCTCCAGATAGATCCACGGACGTGACGCACGGTCTTTCGCACGCCACGCACCGATCTTGTCCGCCGACAGCATTGTACGCCCGATTTCATCGAGACCGCTCGCCAGCACTTCGGCAGAACCTTCGTCGATTTCGAAAGTCCAGGTCTGGTCACCGCCGCTGATCGTGCGGGCGGCAAGGTCGACATGCAGCGGACCATCGACTTTCGCCATCGGCACCGGATCGGCAATCGCGGGCAGGACGAAGTTGCGCACGCAATTGCGGCGGAAAATTGGATTGAACGAAGGCGCGACGATCACGCGAAAGCCGTGCTCGGCCAGCGCCCAGACGGCCTGTTCACGGCTGGACCCGCAACCGAAATTCGCACCGCCCAGCAGGATCTGCGCACCCGCATATTCGGGACGGTTGAGCACGAAGTCGGGCTTCGGCTCGTAGCCGGCGTCATAACGCCAGCCTGCGAAAAGACCCTTGGCCAGCCCTTTCTTGGTCACCGAACGGATTTCGCGGGACGGAATGATGATGTCGGTATCGATATCGTCACGGATCAGCGGAACCGCGCGCGAAGTGACTGTCGTGAAGGCGTTCATCGCACGGCCTCCAGCTCTTCGAGTTCGCGCACGCTGGCGATCCGACCCAGCACGGCCGACGCTGCGACGCTGGCAGGCGAGGCAATGTGCGTACGGGTGCCCGCGCCTTGGCGGTTCTCGAAATTGCGGTTGGTGGAGGAGATGACCCGCTCCCCTTCCCCGAATGATTCGCCACCAACGAAGAAGCACATCGAACAGCCCGGTTCGCGCCATTCGAAACCGGCCTCGCGAAAAACGAGGTCAATCCCCGCATCTTCGGCGCGGCGCTTCACACCGCCCGATCCGGGCACGCAGATCGCGCGGACACCGTCAGCCACTTTGCGGCCCTTGAGCACGCGCGCGGCGATCTCGAGATCTTCGAAACGGGCGTTGGTGCACGAACCGATGAAAGCCCCGCCGATCGGCAGACCGGCGACCGGCTGGTTCGCCGAGACGTCCATGTAATCGAGCGAGCGGGCATCGCCGTCCGCGGCCTTGCCCGACGCGGGCGCGAGGCCGAACGGGGCGCTTTGCTGAGGATTGGTGCCCCAGCTGACCATCGGGGCGACGTCTGCAGCATCGAAAGCGAACTCTGCATCGAACGTCGCGCCATCGTCGCTGCTCAGGTCCTGCCAGCTTTCCAGCGCGGCATCCCAGTCGGAACCCTTGGGCGCATATGGACGGCCATTGAGGTATTCGAAAACTTTCGCATCCGGCGCGATGATGGCCGAAAAAGCGCCCATTTCCGCGGCCATGTTGCAAAGGGTCATGCGCCCTTCGATCGACAGCGCCTCGATAGCGGAGCCCGCAAATTCGATCACGTGGCCGCGCGCACCGGCAGAGCCGATCTGCGAGATGACGTAGAGCGCAAGGTCCTTCGCCTGAACGTCGCCGCCCAGCACTCCGCCGACCGAAATGCGCATCGTCTGCGGCCGGACGAGGTTCAGTGTCATCGTCGCCAGCGCGTGCTCCGCCTCCGTCGACCCAATGCCCCAGGCGAGCGCGCCGAAAGCGCCCTGCGTGCAGGTATGACTGTCGGGGCAGACCAGCGTGACACCGGGCAGGACGACGCCTTGCTCCGGCGAAATCACATGGATGATTCCCTGACGTTCGTCATCGAGGTCGAAGAAAGTCAGGCCCGCCGCCAGCGCCGCATCGCGGGTCACGCGGATGAATTCCGAACCGGTCGGCATGATCGTCTCGTCGGTCCGGCCCGGCAGCGTGTCGACGACATGGTCAAGCGTCACGAAGACATTCGCAGGCTCGGCGATGGTACGGCCGGATTCGGCGAGGCTGGTCAATGCGACCCCGCCCGTCCGTTCGTGCAGCCAGATCCGGTCGATCGCGACAAGGGCATCCGTTCCGCCGTCAACCACGTGGCCGTCCCAGATTTTCTGGAACAGCGTTCGCGGTGAGGAAGGGAACGAAAATGTCATGAGTTAATTGGTATAAGACTATATCATTTAAGGGAAGCTGTTTCTGTCATCGGCAAGTCACGCATCATGGCTCGAAAAATCGTAACAAACACCTGATTTAGCGTGATTTATCACCATCCCGACACAGATCCCACACTGCAGGGCAAATCTCCTTTGCCCGCAGAGTGGAGACTCGATCAGTCCAGCGACGCGAGGTCGTGGCGCAGCGGCAGACGTTCACCGTCAAATTCAATCGGCAGTCCCGGAAGCGCAGCGCGAGTCCCGTCTGGCATCGTGACTTCGAGCAAGCCGCCCGCATTGAGCTGCGGATCGTCGAACATGTCTTCCGGCCGCATGATCGGGGCGTAGGGCAGGCCGATTTCCTCGACTTTGGCGAGCAGTTCCTCGCGCGTCATCGCGCCCAGCATTTCGCGGATGTGCGGCAGGAATTCATCGCGCCGCTCGACCCGCTGGTTGTTGGTTTCAAGGTCCGGGTTGGCGAGCAGATCGTCCAGCCCGAACGCCTTGCAGAATGCCTGCCACTGCGAATCGCTGACCACCCCGACGAAGACCTGTTCGTCCGCGTTCGCAGTCTCGAACACGTCGTAGATCGCCCAGGCCGAGACGCGCACCGGCATCGGGCGCGCCGCGTTACCCGTGACCGCCTTTTGCGCCATGTGCTGACCGACAAGGAACGCCGTCGTCTCGAACAATGCACACTTCACGTAGGCGCCCTCACCGTCGCGGTGGCGCCGCTCAAGCGCGGCGAGGATGCCAATCGCGCCGAACATGCCGCCGGTAACGTCGATCACCGATGCGCCCGCGCGCAGCGGACGTCCCGGAGGGCCGGTCATGTAGGCAAGGCCGCCCATCATCTGCGCCACTTCGTCCAGCGCCGCGCGATGTTCATAAGGGCCGGTCAGGAAGCCCTTGGCCGAACAGAAGATCAGGCCGGGATTGTCGACCTTCAGCTGCTCATAGGAAAGGCCGAGCCGGTCGAGCGTACCGGGGCGAAAGTTCTCGATCACGACGTCGGCGGACAGGCACATGGAGCGCGCTTCGGCGAGGCCCTCCTCACTCTTGAGGTCGAGCACGACCGAGCCCTTGTTGCGATTGTACATAGGGAAATAGCCTGCGCCCGAACCCAGCAGGCGGCGCGTACGATCCCCGCCCGGCGGCTCGATACGGGTAACCGTGGCCCCCAGATCGGCCAATACGAGGCCGACAGTGGGCCCCATGACCATGTGCGTGAATTCGATGACTTCGATCCCGGCAAGGGGGAGTTCGCGTTGCGACATCAGTTGCTCCGTACTCGACAGCATTTCCTAATTGATATATGGATATGACAAATAGTCCACGGAGAATATTTCTTGCGCGTTCTGATCAGCGAAGTCGGGCCCCGTGACGGGCTTCAAAACGTTTCCGCCACCATGTCGACCGATGCGAAGAAGGCCTGGATAAAGGCCGAAGCAGACGCGGGAATCCGCGAAATCGAGGTCGGAAGCTTCGTTCCGGCCAAGCTTCTTCCCCAACTGGCGGATACTGCCGAGATTGTTTCCTATGCCCGCACCATTCCGGGCCTGACGGTTGCGGTGCTGGTGCCCAATGCCCGCGGCGCATCCGATGCGATCGCCGCCGGCGCGCACAAGCTGACCCTGCCGCTTTCGGTTTCCGAAACGCACTCGCTGCGCAACTTGCGCCGCACGCATGACCAGGTGATCGAAGAAGCCGGCAAGATCGTTGGCATGATTAAGGAGCTGCCCGAAGATCAGCGCCCGCATTTCGAAGGCTCTTTGTCGACGGCCTTTGGTTGCACGCTGGAAGGTGCCATTCCCGATGCACAGATCGCTTCGCTGGCCGAACGCTTGATGGATGCCGGATGCGACGAGGTCGGGCTTAGCGATACGACCGGTTACGCCGATCCTTCATCGGTGCGCCATCTGGTCAAGCTGGTTCGCGGCGTCGTCGGTGACGACCGCCTTACCGGTATTCATCTGCACAACACCCGCGGGCTTGGCCTTGCAAACGTTCTGGCCGCGCTCGAATCGGGGCTCGACACGATCGACGCATCGCTTGGCGGGCTTGGCGGCTGTCCGTTCGCGCCCGGTGCCAGCGGCAATATCGTGACCGAGGACCTTGCCTTCATGCTGGAGGCGATGGGCATCGAGACCGGCGTCGATCTCGACAAGCTGTTCGCAGTCCGGTCAATTGTAGAGGCGGCCCTTCCGGGCGAACCGCTCTACGGCTTCGTTACGGATGCGGGCCTGCCCAAGGGCTTCACTCAACACACCGGAAAGGCGGAACTGGCGGCATGACAATCGGTACTCACATGGTTCGGGACGACCGCACCGCGCGCCAGATCTTCGAAGACGTCATGGCCAACCCCGCCCGCGCCAAGTTCGGCTTTGGCGAGAAGCTGGCTATCGTGAACGTTGACTTCCAGAACGCCTATACCCGGATCGACGAATTCAAGACCGCGTACGAAACCGATCCGCGCCAGATCGAATATACCAACACGATCTCGCGCCTGGCCCGTGAACGCGGCATGCCGGTGATCTGGACCCACGTCGCCTTTGCCGACGACGCCAGCGATGCAGGCGTATGGGGCACGCGCACCGACACGCCCGACAGCCTGCAGAACATCAAGTACGATTCGCGCCGTCACGAATTCGACGAACGCTGCGAGATCGATCCCGCCGACACGGTTTATACCAAGCGTATGCCCAGCGCGTTCTTCGAAACGCCGCTGCAGAGCCTGCTGGTCTGGCACAAAGTCGACACCGTCGTCGTGACCGGCGGCTCTACCTCGGGATGCGTGCGCGCGACCGCGGTCGACAGCCTCAGCCGCGGATATCGCACGATCGTCCCGATCGAGACCTGTGCCGACAAGCACGAGAGCTATCACTTCGCGAACCTCACCGATCTTCAGCTTAAATATGCCGATGTCGAGCCGGTCCAGACCGTGATCGACTGGCTGGAGGCGCGCTGATGCGGGAGAACGCACCCGATCCCGGCCTTTACGACTTCCGCCGCTGGCCCGATCGCGCGCCGATCCGCTGGCCGGGTGACAAGAAGGTCGCGGTGTGGGTTTCGCCAAACCTCGAATTCTATGAAATCGACCCGCCGGCCAATCCCCACCGCAAGAGTTGGGCGAAGCCGCACCCCGATGTCGTCGGCTATGGCCATCGCGACTATGCCAACCGCGTCGGCCACTGGCGCATGGCGGATGTCATGACCAAGCACGGCTTCCCCGGTTCGGTCAGCCTGTCGGTCGCACTGTGCCAGCACGTGCCCGAAGTCGTCGCCGACGCGAATGAGCGCGGGTGGGAGTTCTTCAGCCACGGCATCTACAACACCCGCTATTCCTACGGGATGGATGAGGCTCAGGAACGCGCCATCATCGAGGATTCGATCAAGACCGTCCGCGACGCGACCGGCCAGACGATCAAGGGCTGGCTTGCCCCTGCCCTTACGCACACGCCGCGCACGATGGACCTGATCGCCGAATATGGCCTCAGCTATACCTGCGACCTTTATCACGACGATCAGCCGGGCGAGGTCCACGTGAAGTCGGGCCGTCTTCTTTCCATGCCTTACAGCCTGGAAGTGAACGACCACTACGGCTTCTTCGTCTACAACATGAGCCCGCGCGAATATGCCGATGCGCTCATCCGCCAGTTCGAGCGCTTGGCGGCAGAGGGCGAGGACGGCGGCACGGTGATGTGCATTCCGCTGCACAGCTACCTGATCGGCCAGCCTCACCGCATCGGGGCGTTCGAGGAAGTCCTGCGCCACATCGCAGCGGACGACCGCGCATGGATCACGCGTTCGGGCGACATCGCCGACCATTACCTTGCGAACGTGGCCGCCCCTGCCAAAGCCACTGCGGAAGAGGGAGCCGTCTGATGACCCTCGACGCATCCTATCTCGAATACCCGAAGCGCCGTCATGGCATGGATCATGACCGTTACGAGTGGAGCGCGCTGCCCCAGCGCCCCGCGATCAACTGGCCCGAAGGCAAGGCCGTGGCGATCCCGATCGTTGTCAGCCTTGAATGGTTTCCGATCCTGCCGGAAGACAAGCCGTTCCGCGCGCCCGGCCACATGGTCACGCCCTATCCCGACTATCGCCACTATACCTCGCGCGAATATGGTACGCGGGTAGGCCTCTTCCGCCTGCTCGATACGTTTGCGAAGCATGGTGTGAAGGCATCGATCGCGATGAATTCGGCGATTGCCACGCGCTATCCGGAAATCGTCGAAAGCGTCACGAACGCAGGGCACGAAATCGTGGCCCACGCTACCGACATGAACGCGACCATCGCTGGCGGTGTTTCGCCCGAACGTCAGGCCGAGATCGTCACGACCTCGCTGGACGAGATCGAGGCGGCATCCGGCACGCGGCCCAAGGGCTGGCTGTCGATCGCGCGTTCGCAGGCGTTTGAGACGCCGGACGTTCTGGCCGAGGCGGGCATCGCATACATGCTCGACTGGGTGAACGACGAACTGCCCTATCGCTTTGCCACCAAGTCGGGTTCGATCATCAACCTGCCGCTGAACCACGAACTGTCGGACCGACAGATCATCACCGTCACGCAGCAGTCGATCGATTCTTACGCGACGCAGATCGAGGACGCCTGCGACTGGCTCGAAGGCGAAGCAGAGACCCACGGCGGGCGCATGCTGCCGCTGCACCTCACGCCCTACATCACCGGCCTGCCTTACCGCATCGACGCGCTCGACGCGCTGATTGGGCGGCTGGCTGCGCGCGATACCACCCTGTTCGCCACGACCGGCAGCCTTGTTGCCAGCGCCGACGAACAACTGCCCCGATAACCGAGCACGAGTAGACCCATGACACGCACTCCCCTGCCGCGAACGCCCAACCGCCTCGATGCCATCGAAGGCAGCCGCGATCTCGATGAACAGATGCTCGGCATGATCGTGTCGCTGGCCAGCGAAGTCACGGTCCTGCGCGCGCGCCTCGATGCCTGCGAACGCCTGCTGGTGTCGACCGGGGCCTTGGAAAAGGGCGCGATCGACGCGTTCGAACCCGACGCCGAAGGCCAGGCCGAGCGCGAGGCACAGCGCCAGCAGTCCATGCAGAAGATCTTCCGTCCGCTGCGCGAAGCCGCGCTCAAGGACCTCGAAGCAACCGAAGGAGCCACGCAATGAGTTCCCTGCCCGATATCACCGAAGGCCGCGCCAAGATGGATCACCCGCTGATCGCGGTGCCGACGCATGACGAGATGATTGAACAGCTCTTCGTCCGCGATCTCAAGGTCTATGTCATGGGCCAGCTGGAACCGGTGCAGGCCAAGATCGCCTCGGCAGAGGAAAAGACGATCGACGGCAATGCCGACAACAGCCGCGTGGCGCGCCTGCGCGAAAAGATGTCGGAGCATGAATCGTTCCGGACCTGGCTTGCCATGAAGCGCGAAAGCCAGCGCCAGCTGTGGTCCACCATCGGCGACAGCGTGGAACGTCAGGCTGCCGACCTTGAGGCACTGGCCGACATTCCCGAGCCCAAGGGTTCGGTTCGCACCAATCCCGATTTCGTCGCGCCGGACTATATCCTGTCGGGTGACATCCACCTGATGCCGGGCGGCAATGCGCACGACGACAATTCGCTCATGCAGGGTGCGGTCATGGATCGCGGCGGCGCGGTCTACATGCTGGGCCGCAATGGCGGCATGTTGAATGACCTTCGCGGCCAGACCGCGATCGCCCACGCGCTGACCCGCTTCCCCGACTTCAAGCCCGAAAAGATCCTCGACCTCGGTTGCGGTATCGGCACCAGCACGGTTCCCGCCGCGATGGCCTTTCCCGAAGCCGAAGTCCACGGCGTGGACGTTGGCGCATCGATGCTGCGCTATGCCCATGCCCGCGCAGAACATCTGGGCGCGGCGGTCCACTTCTCGCAGCAGAGCGCGGAAAAGACCGACTTCCCCGATGCGAGCTTCGATCTCGTCTATAGCTGCGCGCTGTTCCATGAAACGTCGCAGGCAGCGGTGATGAACATTCTCGCTGAATCCAAGCGGCTCCTGCGCCCGGGCGGCCTTGCCGTCCACCTCGAAGTGCCGCTGCTGCACGACAACACCGATGCGTGGGTCGAGCTGTCGGGCGAACTGGAAGCGCAGTACAATAACGAGCCGAACTGGCGCGGTGCGCTGACGGCGGACTATGCCGCACTTTACGAAGCGGCCGGCTTCTCCGACGTCGAAATCGGTTATCAGCCGACCAGCCAGGACGCGCGCCAGGGTCCGTATCGCTTCGGCCCCGAAAGCGAAGGCGTCTTCCGTTCGTGGTTCGTCGCATCGGGCATCGCGCGTTGATGCGCGGCAAGCTCCCCGCAGCGCTCGCGCTGCTCGCCGCCAGCACCGCTCCCGCAGCTTGCGCAACCGTATCCGAGCCCATCGATACGGCGGCAAGCTGCAGCGCGGCCGATCGTACGCACGTGCCGGAACGCATCTCGCTGGCCGATTTGCGCCAGCGTTTCGAAAAGCCGGGTGACCAGTACGTCGATGTCGGCGGTGTCGAACTGCGCTACCGCGACGAAGGCGAAGGGCCGGTACTCCTGCTCCTCCACGGATCGCGTAGCACGCTGAATGCATGGGACGGCGTGGCCGCTCATCTTGCCGGACAGTACCGCATCGTGCGCTTCGACATGCCGCCGACCGGCCTGTCGGGCCCGCTGACCGACGAGGCGATCGCAGCTGTCGGCAGCCCCGAAGGTCTGGTTGCCGGCTTCCTCGACGCTCTGGGCATCGAGAAAGCCAGCGTCATGGGTGTCTCCAGCGGCGGCACGATGGGATACTACTTCGCTGCCAGCTATCCCGACCGGGTCGAAAACCTGATTCTCACCAACACGCCGTCCAACGCAGTTCCGGGCCTGAAGCCCGAAACGCCGCCGGCGCTTGATGCAGCCTATGTGCGTGCTGGCGAAGTCGGTGTCGAAGGGCTGGACTTCTGGTGCGAATATCTCGGCTCGCTGTGGGGTGACCAGTCGCGCCTCTCGTACGATTTCGTCCGCTATTACTACGAGACGAACTTGCGTGAGGACGAAGCGAACCCGCGCGGTCTTCATGCGCTGACTGCCAACATCGATACGACGATGGCGCGGCTCGATGCTGTGAAGGCGCCGGTGCTGATCATGTGGGGCATGCGCGATTACGTGCTGCTGCCCAATCAGGGACGCGACCTCGAAAGCTATCTGAAGAACGCCTCCTCCCGCTCTTTCGTGGAACTGGAAAGCGTAGGGCACTACCCGCCGATGGAATCGCCCGAAGCCGTCGCAGATCTCGCCGACGCGTTCATCCACCGCAACCGATAAGCCCCCATTTGCCCGCGCAAGCCGCAGGCCGCCATCAGGGAGACCACCAAGTGGCTCGCAAGATCATTCGTATCGTGGGCATTCTCGCCCTTCTTTCCGGCCTTGTCTTCCTGGGGTGGTTCGTCGCGGCAAAGGCCGGCTGGCTCGCCCCCGACCGCGCCGAAGTCGTCGAACGCTATGCCGACGCGCCTTCGCAATTCATGGAAATCGACGGCGTGCCGATGCACGTGCGTGTCGAGGGCAAAGAAGATGGCTATCCGCTGCTGATGCTGCACGGCTCCATCGTGAACCTGCACGAATGGGACCCCACGGTCGAACGCATGAAGGACGATTACAGGATCGTTCGCGTCGATTGGCCGCCCTATGGGCTCAGCGGTCCGAACCCGCGCGGCTACACGACCGCAGAGGCTGCGCGGCTAGTCGGACTCGTTCTCGACGAACTGGGCATCGAAAAGACGGTCGTCATCTCGACCTCCAACGGTGCAAACGTGGCGCTGGCACTGAATGAACAGTCGCCTGAAAAGGTCGCTGGCATGGCGTTTTCGATCATCCCGCTCGAACGGCCCAGCCAGACCCGCGAAGTGGACTGGAAGCTACGCGTTGCGGCAAAATTCCATGAAGCGGTCCTGCCCAACTATCACCCGCGCATCTTTTACGAATGGATGTTCAACGACACCGGCCACGAAGGCTGGGTCGCCCCCGACGCCCTGCCGCAGATGGTCTATGACATGAACAATCTGCCGGGCGCGACGCCGAACCAGAAGTCGTACATCGCCGACAACGTCCGCTTGTTCCAGACGACCGACGTTGGCGCGATTGCCGAAAAGGTCACGGTACCCGTGCTGCTGCAGTGGTGCTGGGAAGATACCGTGATCTCCCAAGGCCCGCAGCCGACGATCGACCGCTTTACCAATACCGAAGTGACCGTGGTCGAATACGATCATGTCGGTCACTGGCCGATGTGGGAAATCCCCGACCTGTTCGTGGAGGATATTCGCACGTTCCTCGACGCCAATGGTTTCGACACGCCGGTCGAAGCGTCTTCCGAACCCGCCTCGGCCGTCTCCGAGATCTGAACGATGGTCGCGTTGCAACGACGCTCCCTTCTCGGGTTCATGGCCGCCCTCCCCTTCGCGGGACGGGCGGCCGCTTACGCTGGCGATGCCGCTTCCGGCGAGTGGACGACGCTGACCGGCAGCACCGGACGTGACATTCGCGTGGCAAGCTGGACTCCTGCCGAAACGCGCGGGACGATCCTGTTCTCGCACGGCTTTGCCTCGGCCCCGCGCCACTACATGCGCATGATCGATCGCTGGGTCGCCGATGGCTGGGCCGTCCATGCGCCTTTGCACGTCGATTCGACCGAGCATCCCGACACGGCGCAATTCCAGGGCATGGCCGGATGGGCTGCGCGCATCGAGGACATGCGCGCCCTGTCCGACTGGCACGGCAGCGACCACGTTGCCATGGGGCACAGCTTCGGCGGTCTGACCGCGCTTGCCATGGGCGGGGCGACGACATTCCTGCCAGATGGCGTGGAAAGGCAGTTATTCGATCCGCGCACTCGCGCGGTCGTCGCTTTCTCGCCCCCGGGCCCCCTGCCGCCACTGATCGACAAGGCTGGATACGCAACCATCCGCGTACCCGCGCTCATCCAGACCGGCGACCGGGACGTTCTGCCCGGATCTGACGATCCACAAAGCTGGCGCGCGCACCTGTCGGCGTTCTGGGCTGGTCAGCCCTCGGGCGATCGCTTCGGCCTCGTTCTCGACGGCGTCGATCACTATTTCGGCGGCCTGATCTGCGATCCGGACAAGGTCGGTCCGAATCAAACTGCGCAGCTGGAAAGTGCGATCAACGCATCGCTCGCGTTTGCGGAACAGCTTCTCACTGCAAAGCCCGCGCAATTTTCGGCAAGCTCCACTGGGCGTTTCTATCGCCGCTAAGCGGACAGACTGCGTTTTTGGATATCGCTAACCGCCGACCAAACCGCTGAATTCCGGTCTTTTTGGCATTGGTTCCCACCTAAATATCCGCAGTGCGGCCAAGATATCCAAGGCCATCTCCCTGAAGTCCATTTGTCATATGATGATACCAATAGAAGCGGTCCTCCAGAGATCGCCACTTTCGCAGGGCTTTTGGGTCAGAAAGAAAAATTTCGGCCCCGAAGCGATGGAATCGACTTATCCAGCAAACTCTCACAGGGATCTCGGGATGATTGTCACACGCTACTGCAAATCGCTTCTACTCGCTGGCGCATCGGCTTCGATCGCGCTGACGGGCGGCACGGCCTTCGCCCAGGACGGCGAAGCCGAAGTCACCACGGGCAACGAAATCGTCGTCACGGCACGTAAAACGAATGAATCGCTTTACGAAGTGCCGCTCGCAGTTTCGGCCGTCACGGCCGAGGCCATGGAAAAGCGCGGCATCACGTCGATCAACGACGTCGCCAGCTTCACGCCGAGCGTCAACGTAAACAACAACGCCGCCAGCCGTAACGACCGTTCGGCCCAGCAGCTGATCGTTCGCGGCTTCACGCCGTCGGCCTTCACCAACCCCACCGCATCGCTGTTCATCGACGGCGTTCCGGTCAGCTCGTCGAGCGCGCTGAGCGTGATTTCCTCGCCCGAGCGTATCGAGGTCCTGAAGGGTCCGCAGACCGCGTACTTCGGTCGTAACACTTTCGCTGGCGCCATTAACGTCGTGAACGGCCGTCCCGCAGACTACCTGACCGGTTCGGTCGGTGGCACGATCGGCACGCGCGATTACTACCGCTTCCACGCAGACATCGAAGGCCCGCTGGTCGGCGACTGGCTGCTCTTCAAGCTTTCGGCGGACCACTACGAAAAGTCGGGTTCGTGGAAGAGCGAACTGAACCCGTCGGAAACGCTGGGTGACCAGCAGTCGCAGTCGGGCACGATCACGCTGTTCGCAGAACCGGCTCCGGGCCTGACCTTCACGGCTTTCGGCATGCTGTCGAAGGACAAGGACGGCCACTCGGACCAGGCACTGGTTTCGGCTTACGAAGTCCTTGACGGCGACGGCAACGTTGTCCTTCCGGGTCAGAGCAACTGCACCCTCACCGGTTCGGGCGGCGTCGCTGTTCCGTTCATGTGCGGCACGATCGGCAGCGGTTTCTACGCAGCCAACCAGCCCAGCGCCAACACCACCGAGGACGCGTTCATCCAGAACTTCCTCGCCAACCCGACCGGTCGCCTGATCGATCCGGAAGACGGTGTGCAGGGCTACGGCCTCGTGCGTGAATTCAAGCACGCTCACTTCGTCGCTGACTGGGAAATCGGTGATACCGGCATCACGCTGTCGTCGCTGACGGGTTACAACGACGAATTCTACAGCCAGCTTGCCGACATCGACAACTACGGCTCGACCGGTCTTTCGAACGACGCCTTCGGCGCGGTTCCGGCCGGCGCGCGTGACTACTTCGACTTCCCGTACCTCGTCGAACGTGTCTACAAGGACTTCTCGCAGGAAGTGCGCGCAAGCTATGACGATGGCGGCCCGTTCAACGGCACCGTCGGCCTCAGCTATCTGAACGCTCGCGGTCAGGGTGGCCTTGGCGGCGGCAACGGCGGTCTTGGCAGCACGGTCTTCTCCAGCATCAGCGGCAAGACCCAGAACAAGACCTACGGTGCGTTCTTCGGCCTCAGCTACGACGTAACCGACGCACTGACGATCAGTGCGGAAGGCCGTTACCAGATCGACAAGCTCTACGCTTTCGCGGCGCCGAGCGGCTTCAATGCCACGTCCGATGTGTTCGTTCCGGCAGGTTTCTACGAAGGCGGCTCGCTGCTGCTGAAGGAAACCTACAAGAACTTCCTGCCGCGTCTCATCGTCGAGTATAACGTGTCGCCGGACCTCATGGTCTATGCGTCGTACTCGAAGGGTGTGAACCCGGGCCTGTTCAACACTGCCTTCCTCAACTTCACCGAGGAACAGCGTCAGGCCGCAGCCGACAACGGCATCACCATCGCCGTCGATCCGGAAAAGGTCACGAACTACGAAGTCGGCTTCAAGGGCACCGTCCTCAACGACATGCTCTCGTTCGCCTTGGCAGCGTACTACGCACCGTGGCGCAACCAGATCAATCCGCTGACGTTCAACTACGTCAACGGTGACACGATGCAGATCCTGCGCGGTTCGGGTAACACCGGCTCGGTCGACATGATGGGTATCGAACTGGAAGGTCGTCTTGACCTTGGTGCAGTCGACATCGACTTCGCTGGCTCGATCAACGACAGCGACATCAACGACTTCACCAACGCGACCGTCACCGGCTTCTCGGGCATCACGGACTTCTCGGGCAACGAGAACCCGAACACCTCGAAGTACTCGGCCAGTGCGGGTGTCCAGTACACCGGCGCACTGAACGTCGATACGGACTGGTACGTGCGTGGTGACTGGACGTTCAAGTCCGGCGTCTGGGCTTCGGCGGCAAACATCGCCAAGACCCCCGACCTGCACCTGTTCAAGTTCCGTGCCGGTATCGAAACCGACAGCTTCTCGCTGAGCGCATTCGTCGACAATGCCTTCAACAACAAGACGCCTGTCTCGATCGATTACGGTTCGGTCCTGGTCCCCAGCTTCGCCTACAGCGCGCGCAGCTCGCGCCTGCTGCTCGGCCTGCCTGACCTGCGTACCTTCGGCATCGAAGGTAAGTACCGCTTCTGATCAGGCTCTATCGTCTGGAACAGGGAAAGCCCCTCCTGCCCAAGCGGCAGGAGGGGTTCTCTTTTTGAAGGCGAATTGTCGCAGGATTGATGGCCCAAGAGAAAACCCGCCTCGCGCTTTCGGCGCGGGCGGGTCTTTCGTTTCAGCCGTGAGGGCGAGGGATCAGGGCGCGAGAATTTCCAGCGCGACGCGTTCTGCCGCTTCCATCGCGCCTTCCATGCCGCGTGCCGCTACCGAAGTGTGCTCACCGCAGAAATGCAGCCCGTCACGCGCCTCGCTCAGAGCGAGCGGCAACTGGCTCGCCTGCCCCGGCGCCCAGACCACCCAGTCGCCGCGCGACCACGGATCGTTCTGCCAGGACTTGAAGCCCGCTACCCGGATACGCCCCTTGGCAGCAGGGCGGATGCGTTCGATCTCGGAGACGACGAGGCGTTTCGCCTCGGCCTCGGAAAGCCGGTCCAGCGCCGCTGCCGTATCGCCGCGCGCCCATGCCGTCAGGCTGGAGATTCGGGTCGGATCCTGACCACTGCGGGCAGCCAGAACGATGCCAGCGGCCGTATCGGTCCACATGTTCGCAGGCTGGCCGTCTTCTTCCCAGAAGGGTTCGGAAAACTCCATGTGCACCTGCGTGATCATCATCTGCGGCACGGTGTGGATCGCCATGCGGTGATCGAGCGGCAGGAGAGGATCGAACGCGATCCGGCGCATCGTGCCGAGCGGCAGGCTACACACGACCTTGTCGCTGCGTACGCGTTTCCCGTCGGCATACTCGGTGACGAACGTCCCGTCGGCCAACTTGCTAACCGCGCGCACCGGGCAAGACAGGCGCACATCGGCATCAAGGCCCTGCACCATCGCTTCGGGCAAACGCGAATTGCCGCCCACAACGGCCAGTTCCTCGGTCCCGCCCGCCATCTGTTCGGCAAAGAAGCGCGAGACGAACAACCAGTTCAGTGCGCTCGTCTCTTCCGCGTTGCGTCCCTGCCCGGGGTTGAGATCGTAGGCAAAGCGTATCTGGTCGTCGGTCATCCCGCGCTGACGCAGAAAAGCCGCCATCGAGATATCGAGATGCGCATTGGCCGGATCGGCCCACCCGGCAGGATCGGCCATCGCGCCAAGCGCGCCGAGTTCGGGGAAGACGTAATTTCCCGGCATGATCGATGCGCGCGGGCCGTCGAAGGGATTGGACGGCGCATCGGGCCACGAACCGGCATCGTAGGTCTTGCCACGGACGCTGTAGGTCATCGCGGCAGAGCGGTGCTGCGTTACGTCATAGAGCGGGAGGTCAAGTTCGCGGGCCAGGCCGATGGTGCGGCCATAACCCGCCAGCATCGTGTTCGCGCCGGCTTCCGGATTGCCGGAAACCGCGTCCATAGAAAGGATGCGCCCGCCGACGCGATCCCGCGCCTCAAGCACGACGGTCTTCATGCCATTGCCGGAAAGCAGGCTCGCGGCGTGGAGACCGCTCAGCCCTGCCCCCAGAACGACGACATCGACCTTTTCGACGGCCGTCGTGGCTCGCGCAAAAGCAGGGGCCAGTGCCGCTGCGCCCATCCCGCCGATAAGCGCACGGCGCGTAACCCTGTCGATCATGCCGACATGGCCTTTGCCGCGCGGTGGATCGCCTTGCGAATGCGCGGATACGTGCCGCACCGACAAACGTTGGTGATCTGTTCGGAAATCTGCGCGTCGCTGGGCTCCGGCGTTTCCTTCAGCATGGCGGATACGGCCATGATCATGCCCGGCTGGCAATAGCCGCACTGGGGTACTTGTTCGTCGATCCAGGCCTGCTGGATCGGATGCAGCCCGCCGCCCTGCGGCATGCCCTCGATCGTGGTGATCGCCATGCCTGCGACATCGCCGGTCGCGATCGCGCAACTGCGCAGCGCCATGCCGTCGACTTCGACGGTGCAGGCCCCGCACGATCCTACGCCGCAGCCGAACTTGGTGCCCTTGAGGCCAAGCGCATCGCGGATCGCCCAAAGCAGCGGCGTCTGCGGGTCGAGATCGACTTCGTGATCGGTGCCGTTGACGGTGATCTGCACGCTCATGGCAGGTCCCTCGCCAGGCGCACGCTGAACAGCGAACTGGTCCGGTCCACCGGATCGCGGCCGCGGAAAGTCGGGCGGGCGCGCGTCACGTTGGTCGCCCAGCTTGCCCCGCGGACGCTATGCCTGTCGCACGCGCCGCCAAGATAGGCACTGCCGTCGGTCGGCGTGTCGGCGGGATAGGGCATTTCGTAGCAGTCCTGAACCCAGGTCCAGACATTGCCGACCATCTCGCGCACGCCAAAGGCATTGGCAGGCATGCGTCCAACGGGGGCAAGCTGCGCATAGCCGTCGCTGCACCCCAGCATATCGCCTTCCACATTCGCCTCGCTCGGCGCGGAGGCATCCATGAAGTTGCCATGGTCACAGGCGTCTTCCGGATCGTCGCCCCACGGAAAGCGCGCCATCAGGCCGCCGCGTGCGGTATATTCCCACTCCGCCTCGCTCAGCAGGCGATAGGGCTTGCCGGTCTTTGCTGCGACCCATGCGGCATAGGCAGTGGCATCAGTGAAATCGATGCAGACCACCGGCTCGTTCGGTAAGGGCGGGCGGCCGAGTTGCGGATCGCGCCAGTCCGCGCCGGGCACGACCTTGTAGGTCCCGTCCATCGGCACGATGCAATCGCTAGCCGCTTCATAGCCGGTATCCGCAACAAAGGCGGAGAACTGCCCAACGGTGACCGGATCGATCCCGATGGCAAAGCGCCGTTCGATCGTGACTTCGTGCGGCGGGCCTTCATAGCGGCCCTCTTCACCCTCGTCCGCGCCCATGACGAAAGTGCCGCCGGGCACGACCACCATTTCGGGGCAATCGGTGCATTCGGTGAAAGTCGCACCATCGGCAAGACCGCCGGTGACGCTGGCCAGAAGGCCCAATGCAAACATGCTCATACTGCCACCTCGAAACCGGACTTGATGATGGGAAGCCTGCGCACCGGGGTTCCGGTCGCGGCAAAGATCGCGCTGGCAAGCGCCGGGGCGACAGGCGGCACGCCCGCTTCTCCCACCCCGCCAACGCCTGCGTCTGAGTGGATGAGATCGACCGTGATCTCAGGCGTGCTGGCCATGGAGACGACGGGATAGTCGGCAAACGAGCTTTCCTGCACCACGCCGTCCACGAATTCGATCTGGCCGAACAGGGCCGCGGAAAGGCCGAAGATGATCCCGCCTTCGACCTGCGCCTTCACGTTATCGGGTTCGAGCGCGAGACCGCAGTCGAAGGCACAGAAGACGCGTTCAACCTTCACGAAACCGTCGGTGACGCTGGCCTCCACCACTTGTGCGCAGCGGGTATTCCACCCTTCGAGCAAGGCGACACCCCTGCCCCGACCTGCGTCGAGCGGCGTATCCCAGCCAGCCATCTCGCCGACCCGCTTCAACACCGACACCGACCGCGCGTCGTCTTTCGCCAGCGCAATCCGGTATTCCAGCGGATCGCGACCGAGCTCACGGGCGATGTCGTCGATCGCGCTTTCGGCGAAGAACCCGTTTTGCGACATGGAGACCGAGCGCCAGTATCCGGCGCGGATCGGCAGATCGATCTCCGCCGTGTCCATGCGGCGACCTTCCATCGCGTAGACTTGCGGGATGAGGCCGCCGACGATCGAACCATCACCGAACTGCGGCAGACGATAGGGGGACGGCACCGTCAGCGGCTGCGCCGCGATGCGGCTGTGCATGGCCAGGATCGCGCCGTCATCGCTAAGCGCCGCGCGCGTGCGCACCATGCAGGCGGGGCGGTAGTAATCGTGCCGCATGTCCTGTTCGCGCGACCAGACAAGCATCACCGGAACGCCCGGTACGTCGCGCGCAATCAGAACGGCCTCGCGCACGAAATCACGTTCGTTTTTCCGCCCGAAACCGCCGCCCAGATACGTGCGGTGCAGTGTCACCTTTTCAGGCGCGAGACCGAGCAGTTCGCCGATCTCCGGCGGGATCGTGTCCGCCGACTGCATCGGGGCCCAGATCGTGCAGGCGCTCGCATCGACTTGCGCGGTGGCGCAGATCGGCTCCATCGTCGCGTGGGCAAGATAGGGCACTTCGTAGTCCGCGCTCATCGTGCGCGGTGCATTGGCAAAGGCTTCTTCGAACTCCGCGTCCGAAAGCCCCATGATGAATTCGCGCCCTTCCATCCCGGTCGGGAACGGAAGGATCTTGCCCTCGCCATCAAGCCCCTTGCGCAGCTTGTCGCGGATGGCCTCGGTGCCCAGCCGCACGTCCGCTTCGAAGTCCATCGTCACGGCATCGACCGCCTGCTGCGCCTGCCAGTAAGTATCGGCAACGACAGCCACGGCCTCGTCCAGCGCGACAACCTTCCGCACGCCGGGCTTGGCCAGCGCGGCGTCGGCGTCAAGACTCTTGAGGGTTCCGCCTGCCACCGGCACGTGGGCGATGGCGGCATAGAGCATGCCCGGCAGGACCACATCCATGCCGTAAACCGCTTCACCCGTAACCTTGGGCGGAATGTCCTTACGCGGCGTATCCTTGCCGAGCAGGGTGAAATCGGAAAACGCCTTGAGCTTTACCTCGTCCGGCACGGGCAGCTTCGCCGCGTCCGCAGCGACATCGGCAAACGCAAGCGTCCGCCCGCTGGCGCGATCGGTCAGGACGCTTTTGGCAACGTCGACCTGCTCAACCGGAACGCCAAAGCGCGCCGCAGCCGCCGCAACCAGCATCTGCCGCGCCGTCGCGCCGACTTTGCGCAACGGTTCGAAGTAGCTGGTCACGCCGTCGCTGTTCGCACTGCGTTGGCGGCCAAAGGAATTGGCGAAGGCCTTGTCAGCGCCGGACAGGCGAATGGTCACTTGCGACCAGTCGGCGTCCATTTCTTCGGCGATGATCTTGGGCAGGCTGCTGGCGATGCCCTGCCCCATTTCGGCAGCGGGCGTAGTGATCGCGATCCGGCCATCGGGCTGCACCTCGATATAGGCCGACAGCTTGCCGGAACCGGCGGCAGAGGTGCTGGCATGGGCGACCCGCCCACCGGCCATCACGGCCAGTGCAAGGCCTGCCCCTGCGAGAAAGCGGCGGCGATCCGTTTTCACCGCACTCATAGCGTTTCGAGATAGGCGACGATGTCGCGCCGCTTCGCTTCATCCGAAATACCGCCGAACGACATGCGATTGGCCGGGACCTTTTCGCGCGGCTTGGCGATGAAAGCATCGAGATCGGTGGCCGTCCACTTCAACCCGTCGGCCGCGGCCTTTTCCATTGCCGGCGAATAGCGAAAGCTTTCCTGCGCGGCCGCCTTCTTGCCGACGATCCCGGCAAGGTTGGGTCCGATCTTGGCTGGCGCGCCTTCCTTCACCGCGTGGCAGGCTGCGCATTGCATGAAGAGCATCTTGCCGCGCACGGCGTTGCCTGCAGGCTTGCCGCCCCCGGCTTGCGACTGGGTCACCAGAAGCAAGGAAAGAAGAATACCGCCCGAAACCGCCTTGATCATCAACGCCCACTCCCGTGATAGGTAAGGTGCGATGGTCGCCGCGAGAAGGTGCCTTCCGCATTACCTTCCTCGTTGTTATCCGCATGACGGACAATGCAATCGTTGTGCGGGAACAAAGGAAAGGCTGGACGTCCGGCGCGGCCTTGTGCATGGGGGCGCACCGATGCCTCGGGCCGGCTTAGCTCAGTTGGTAGAGCAGTTGATTTGTAATCATCAGGCCGCGGGTTCGAATCCTGCAGCCGGCACCAGGCACCCTTCCCGCGAAACCCACCTAACCGCCCCTGCGATTAGACATGCCCGACCGGCGTGCTAGAGCAGCGCGAAACACAGGAAAGGACGTTTCGTGGCAGGCAAGTGGTTCGACGAACTCGAAGTCGGAATGGTTTTCGAACATCCCATCAGGCGGACGGTGACCGAAACCGACAACGTCCTGTTCACGACCATGACCCACAATCCCGCGCAGCTTCACCTCGACGAGGAATACATGAAGGGCACGCCTTACGGGCAGCGGCTGGTCAATTCCTGTTTCACGCTGGGCCTGATGGTGGGCATTTCCGTGGGCGATACGACGCTTGGCACCGCGATAGCGAACCTTGGCTGGGACGAAGTGCGCTTCCCCGCACCCTTGTTCCACGGCGACACCGTCCGCGTGACGACCGAAGTGATCGACCTGCGCGAATCGAAGTCGCGCCCCAACGCCGGGATCGTCACGTTCCTGCACAAGGCCTACAACCAGAACGATGAACTGGTCGCATCGTGCAAGCGTTCAGGCCTGCAGCACAAGAAGCCGGTGGACGCATGAGCGCGCCGATCCGGTCCTTCCTGTTCGTCCCCGGCGACAGCGAGAAGAAACTGGGCAAGCTGGACGCGACGCCAGCAGATGCCTTCATCATCGATCTTGAGGATTCGGTCGCCCCGTCGCGCAAGGACGCCGCGCGCGAGTTAACCCGCTCGGTCCTTGCCGAACGTCCGCGCCAGGGGCGCCAATCGCAGCTGTGGGTCCGGGTGAACCCGCTCGACGCACCGCAAGTGCTGGACGACCTTGTCGCTGTCGTCGCAGCGCAGCCTGACGGGATCATGCTGCCCAAGGCACTTGGTCCGGCCGATGCGGTGCAGCTGGGCCACTATCTCGACGCGCTGGAAGTCCAATGCGGCGTCGCCAAGGGTTCGACGAAGATCCTGCCCGTCGCGACCGAAACGGCATCCGCGCCCTTCACGCTGGGCGACTACGCCAAAGTCGCGAACGAGCGGATTTACGGACTGACCTGGGGCGCAGAGGACCTAAGCGCCGCGCTGGGAGCGAGCACCAACCGCGATGCCACCGGTGCCTGGGCTCTGACCTATCGCATGGTCCGCTCGCTCTGCCTGCTTGGCTCACATGCCGCAGGGGTTGAAGCGGTGGAAACGCTGCACGCCGATTTCCGCGACGACGAAGGCCTGCGTGCCAGCAGTCGCGCCGCCCGGTCGGAGGGCTTCTCCGGCCGCATGGCGATCCACCCCGCCCAGGTCGAGATAATCAACGAGGCTTTCCTGCCATCTTCCGAGGAAGTCGATTTCGCCCGCCGCGTGGTGCAGTTGTTCGCTGACAATCCTGATGCCGGCACGCTCGGCCTCGACGGCAAGATGCTGGACATTCCGCACCTCAAGCAGGCGCAACGCGTAATCGCCTTGGCCGAAGCGCACGGCTGATCCCGCCATGTCGGACCGCGTCACGCTGACCATCAAGGACGGGATTGCCGACGTGCTCCTGTCCCGTCCGGACAAGCGCAATGCGCTCGACATGGCGATGTTCGAAGCGATTGCCGACACGATCCGGACGCTTGAGGACGCAGACGACCTGCGCTGTGTCGTCCTGTCCGGCGAAGGCGCGGACTTCTGCGCGGGGCTGGACCTTTCCTTGATGCAGGACGCGCAGGCCGTCGCGGGCAACCTGATCGAGCGGACCTACGGCGACGCGAACCTGTTCCAGTATGTCGCATGGGGTTGGCGCATGCTGCCGGTGCCAGTGATTGCGGCAGTGCGCGGCAATGCGTTCGGCGGCGGCTGCCAGATCATGCTGGGCGCCGACATCCGCATCGCCGCGCCCGATGCAGCGGTCGCGCTGATGGAAATGCGATGGGGCATCATCCCGGACATGGGGGCCTTCCCGATCATCCGGTCGCTTCTGAAAGACGACGATGCGCGTGAACTGGTCTATACCGCCAAGGTGCTGCAGGCGGACGAGGCGGTGAAAGTTGGCCTTCTCACCCGCATTGCCGACGATCCGCTGACAGAGGCGATGACGCTGGCCGGAACGATCGCGGGGCAGTCGCCAATGGCCATCCGCGCTGCCAAGCGCATGCTGAACGCCATGCACGACAAGTCCGCCGCCGAATTGCTGCACGCGGAATCGGAAGAGCAGATCGCCCTGCTTGCCGCGCTGGGGCAGCAGAAGCGCTAGCGCAAAGCGTCAGTCCGCGCCGGAAACGTACTTGCCCAGCGTATCCTGGAACTGCCGGATACGGATTTCCTGGTAGTTCGCGAGATTGACCTCGCCCGTCTTTGACGCGTGCAGCCCTTCCTGCACTTCGGGCAGGTTCTCCATGTCCTGTTCGAACACTTCGCCCAGCATTCCCAGTTCGGGCGCCTCGGTCCATTTCTGGTCGATCGACAGCTTCTTAACCGGAACGCCTGCGGGCATTGGCTGCCCCTTGGGCACGCGGGACAGGACCCGCACTTCCATCACGCAAGTGTCGGGCGTGTCGCCGGGGAACCAGCGATATACGATGTTGGGCATGTACCCGCCCCACGGCGAGAAGTTGGGAAAGACGTTGTAGACCAGCCCGTCCAGCACTTCACAATCGCTTGCCTCGGAATGGTCGTACCCGGTCTGTGCCGTGTAGGCCGCCCGCATCGCATCACCCAGCGCCTGCCGGGCGGTCATGCCTTCGGGCACGGTGATCGCCATCGGGTCCGCATCGGCGTCGTAGTTGTCCGAACTGCGCCCGTTGTATTTCACGAACTCGTCGACGATCCATTGCTCGCTGCGGGTCTCGGTGATGTGCGGGCTGACGATGCCGAAGGGCACGAGGTTCACGTTCACGTTGTCGCCCCACGTCCGGTATCCGGCATTGCAGTCGCCGGTGAAGGGCAGCAATTGCGGGTGGGTGACGATCGTGTGCCAGGCCTCCATGAAGGCTTCCATCACGATCTTCCAGTTCGCCGGAACCGCCTTGGCCACGCGGACTACGGTCGTGCATTCCTCGTGCCGCCAGCGTTTGAAATGGTCCGGCAGCGGGGCGAGATATTCCTCGATCGTCGGGCCTTCGGCGGCCTCGCGGATGAAGATGTAGCCCTGCCAGCGGGCGACTTGCGCTTGCGGCAGTGCCATCTTTTCGTCCGTCAGGTGCGGGAAGTCCCACTTGCATGGCATGGCGTCGAAACTGGCGTCCTTGTTCCAGGCAAAGCCATGGAAGGGGCAGACGAACCTGTCGGCATGGCCGTCCTCACTGCGCAGCTTGCGCCCGCGGTGAAGGCAGACGTTGTGGAACGCGCGGACCGATCCATCGTCCTGCCGGCTGACGATGTAGCTGCGACCGACGTTTTCATAGACGACGAAATCGCCGGGCTCGTGCAGGTCTTCCTCGCGCGCGGCGAACTGCCAGACGAAGGGCCACATCCGCTCCCGCTCAAGCTTTGCGAATTCCCCGGACGTATAGCGCGAAGCCTCGATCGGGTCCGAGCCGCGATAGGTATAGCTATCCTCGGTCAGGAACTCGGGCACGTCCTTTGAATCGAGCGCCATGAGCCCGTTCCAGTCCAGCCCTTCGCAGCGCGCCGTGCCATCTACGGGCATCCTCGTCTTGGCGTCCATCTCAGGTCCTCTCTCTATCCTCTCGGGACGCGGGCGCGGTCAGTCCAGCCGCACCAGCTTGCGTCCCTTCGTCCCCCCGCTGAACCCTGCCAGCGCCGCATCGGGCGTGGCGTCGAAGCCTTGGGCAATGTCCAGCCACTCGCGGATGCGGCCGCTCTTCAGGAATTCGCCCAGCCGCGCCCGCGCCTCGCCCCACAAGTCGACGTGGTCGAAATAGAAGAAGCCGCGCATGTTTACCGAGTGCATGGCAAGGTGGATGTGGTTGTAGATCGGCGCCGGCTGCGCGCCGTAATGCGCCGTGCCGCCGCAGATCATGATCTGCGAAAAATGCGCCATGTTGACGAGCGCGCTGCTGAGCAGGTCTCCGCCGACATTGTCGAAGAAGATGTTCACGCCGTCGGGACACGCCTTCGCGATCTGGCCGACAAGGTCGGGCGCCTTGTAATCGACCATCGCGTCGAAGCCCGCATCGAGCGCAGCGGCGCATTTTTCGGGCCCGCCCGCGATGCCGATCGCGCGTCCGCCGACAAGAGGAACGAGCTGCCCGACGATCGAACCGATGGCTCCAGATGCACCGGAAACGAGGATGTCATCGCCGGGCTTGGGGTGGCTGAAATGAAACAGGCCCAGCCATGCGCAAACGCCGCTCATGCCAAGCGTAACAAGGCCGCTATGCGTCTCGATCCCCTCGGGAATGACCTGCAGCGGCACGCCCATGTGGTCGGTGCCGTCAGACAGCGAATAGTCTGCCCAGTCGAGAAAGCCGGTTACCCGCGTCCCTTCCGGAAACGCGGGGTTGCGGCTTTCGACCACCGTGCCGGCAACACCGCCGCGCATGATCGTACCCGGGGCCAGCGGGTCGAACTTGCCCGGCATTCCGCGCACCCATGCGTGGTTCATCGCATCGGGTGAGAAATACTCGGCCTTTACGACCAGTTGCCCTTCGCCCGGAGACGGCTTGTCCGCCTCCGACCGTTCGAAGTGCCCCCTGACGAGAGCCATGCCCCCCACGGTGTCGTCATTAGGCTGGCCGACGCGCCATGCGCGGTTGGTATTGCTCATCTCGTTATCCTTAGGGCCCGTTATCCTCAGGGCAGTGTGTGCATCCCGCCTTCAAGCATGAAGGTCTGGCCGGTGATGTAGCTTGCTCCCTCGCTTGCAATAAAGACCGCCAGCGGACCGGCATCGCGTTCGGGTTCACCAAGACGCCGCATCGGGATCTTTTCCTTCAATGCCTCGACAAATTCGGGGCGTGCGGCCTTCCACTTGTCGAAAGCGCGGGTTTCCAACGCAGGATTGATGATGTTGACGGTGATCCCGTACTGCCCCCACTCGCGCGCGGCGGTGCGGGAAAGCGAACGGATCGCCTCTTTCGTGGCGTTGTAGCAGGTGTTGCCTTCAAACCCGATCTGACCCGAGCTCGATGCGAAGTTGATCACGCGGCCATATCCCGACTTCTTCATGTGCGGGAACGCCGCCTTCATGAACCACAGGCTGGCCGTCGCGCCGGTGCGGAAGGTATATTCCCACTCGACCTCGTCGGTATCCTCACAGGCGACGAACACGGTCGAAGGCTGGGGATCGGCCTCTGTCCCGAAACCTTGCGCGTTGTTGACGACGATGTTGACGGTGCCGAACGCCTCGACCGCCTTGTCAACGCAGGCAAAGACTTCGTCGCGGTGGCCGACATCGCAGGCAACGCCGATTGCCGTGCCGCCGGCATCGTTGATTTCCTTCGCCACGTCATCGACCGTGGACTGCGTGCGCGATGCCACGACGACTTTCGCACCTTCGCGGCCATAGGCCAGCGCAATGGCCCGCCCGATGCCGCGACCGGCGCCGGTGACGATTGCGACCTTGTCCTTGAGAACCTGACTCTCCATGCCCATCCATCTCCTGTTTCCGGCCCGGTTTCTTGTCGGCGAGCCTTGTCTTGCTGCACTACGCTAGGCTAGTGAATTGGCAGCGTAATACTAGCCTATGTTGTAGTTTAATTCAGGTTTCAGGATATACCCAAAAAGCGTGCCGACACGCCGACCGACCCTGATAAAACTGATCATCATATTGATTTGAAAGTGCTTGTTCGATGGCCGACGCAAAAGTCGCTCAAAAAATTGGGAAGACCGCGACTGACCGGCTGGGCCGAAAACTCAGCAACAACCGGCTCATGCGCCGCGCCAAGATGATGCTCTCGACACTCGATCTCGTGGCAGAGCGCGGGTACGAGGCGGTGACAGTCGATCAGCTTGCCGCAGCGGGCGGGGTCAGCAAGAAGACGATCTACGACATCTACGGCAGCAAGCAGGGTCTTGTTGCCCAAGCCGTCGCCCTGCGCCTCGATGACCTTGTCGAACGGTTCAGCGAGGAGCTGACCGGAAGCGGGCTCAACCGCCTGCTTCGCTCGGTCGACCTGACTTGCGATGCCGTGCTGCACACCCCTGCCCTGTCGCGCGCGCTGGCCCCGATGCTGGTCAAGTCGGCGGAGGAGTTTCACCTGACGTCCTTCTTCGAAAGACTGCACCGGGACGCGATCATTCGCATGAAGAAGGAACGCCAGATCCACCCATGGGTCGACATCGACTTCACCGCCCGTTCGATCATGCTCGACCAGGTCGCGGTTCAGAACATGTGGGCGGGCGGCAGTATCGACGATGACAGCTACCCCTCCTTCGCGCGGCTCAGCGTGCTGCGCATCATGACGCCGCTGGCCAAGGCCTCGGTCCGCAAGGACCTGGTGGAGGAAATCCGCCAGCTCCAGGACCAGTTGTGCTTCGCCTCCGCAGGAAGAGATGGCGGAGACGAAGCACAATCCTGAGCGCCTAGAATTCGAACCCGGCCGAAGCGCCCCAGAAGCGCGGCTCCCGCGGGACGCCGTAGTGCCAAAGGTTCGGATAGGCCGCGACGGCGAAGGCGAATGACGGCCCCCGGTCATCCAGAAGATTGCGGACGAACAGGCTGAAGTTTGCCATCGCACCACTGTCGTTCATCGGCACTTGCGCCGAGATCGAGGCGTCGAGCAGGTTCTGCGCATCGGACCGGACCCGCGGATCGTTCTGCGGCACCACGAAGGGCGTTGCCGAGAAGTCCTGCGCCAGAAGTGCCCCGTAAAGTGCGGGGTCCGGCGCGATCTGCTGGTCGTATTCGGCCAGATAGCGATAGCCCGCCGAAAGCGTGACGTCCGCCTCGCCCACCGGGATCGTGTACGATCCGTTCAGCGAAAGCGTCCACTTCGGCGCGAAGATCGGATCAACATCCGAATAGTCGAGCTGCTGCAGGAAGATTGTTGCGTCGGGACGCGTGATCGGCTGGCCGATGATGAAGCCGTTGAACTTGGAATCGGTATAGCCAACCGCCGCGCTGAAGTTCAGGCCGTCGAGAGGCTCGAACGACATGTCTGCCTCGACACCCTTGATCTTGGCACCGGCCGCATTGACCACGATCGTCTCGTTACCCTGCGCGTTGTCGGCGGTGATAACGGTGCTCTGCTGGATGTTCTTGTAGTCGGTATAGAAGCCGGCAACATTGAACGTTCCGCGCCCGTTCAGCCATTCGGTCTTGGCGCCCAGTTCAAAGCTGTCGACCGTTTCCGGATCATAGGGCGTCTGCGCAGAGAACGGCGTACCCGCACGGCCGCTGAAGCCGCCCGAACGATAACCGCGCGACCATGTGCCATAGAGCATCATGTCCGGCGTGGGGCGCCAGTCGATCGTCAGCTTGGGCGTGAACTTGCTCCAGCTTTTCTTGACGCTGTCGGACAGGATCAGCGGGAACTCGTACTCCTTCTTGTCCTTGGTATAGCGGCCGCCACCCGACAGGCGCACGTCCTGGAAAACTTCCCAGTTGAAGTCGAGGAAGGCGGCGTAGCTTTCCGAATGGCCGATCACGCCGATGCCGCCGGCAGGCGCGCCGAACACGAACGTCGACTGGTCAAGCTCGTAGTCGCTTTCGAAGTAGTACAGCCCCGCGACATAGTCGAAGCCACCGAACAGGTCGCCGGCAAAGCGCAATTCCTGGCTGAACTGTTCGTAGGTTTGCGGACGCTGTGCGATGAACAGGCCGGCGGTGCCGAAGTCGGCATAGAAGCTTTCGTCACTGTCACGATATGAAGTGATCGAATTGACCGTCACCGCGCCCAACCCGACCTCCATGTCCAGCGTGACTCCGTCCGCCTTGTAGAAGCCGCTGTGTTCGGCAACCTTGTAAGCGGTGTAGAGATCGTCGGTCAGGTTGCCGCCGCATGCGCCGGGCGGAACAAAGCCGCAGAACGCATCGCCCGGCACCATGGCCGAAGCGAAGTAAGGCTTCGAAGTCTGGTCCTGCCGCTCCAGCGTCAGCGTCGCGTCGAAAGTGGCCGACGGGTTGTAACGAACCGCCAAGCCGAAATTCTCGGAGTTGGAACTGTTCAGGCGCTGGCCCGTAAACCCGTCGCGCATGTAGCCATCGGTCTGCTGGTGAAATTCGAAGAACTTCACGCCCAGCTCGCCCTCGATGATGGGGACGTTCAGCACGCCGCGCATGCCCCACGTGCCAAAGCTTCCCACGGTCGTCTCGACCTTGGCGCCAAATTCCATCGTCGGCTTGGTGCGACGGATGCTGATGACGCCCGCGATCGTGTTGCGGCCGAACAGGGTGCCCTGCGGTCCGCGCAGCACTTCGATGGATTCGATGTCGAAGAAGTCGAGATACTGGCCCGTCGAAGTGCCGATGTAGACGCCATCGACATAGATGCCGACAGCCGGGTCGAAGCTCTTTTCCACGTCGGCAAAGGCAATGCCGCGGATGGAGATGTTGGCCGTGGCCGAACCGGTCGGCTGCTGCGTGATCAGCAGGTTGGGCGCCGTGCCCTGAAGGTCGCCGATGTCCAGCGTACCCTTGGCCTCCAGCGCAGCAGGCTGGATCGCGGTGATGGCGACAGGCGTATTCTGCAGCGTTTCGGAACGCCGCCTTGCCGTCACGATAATTGCATTAGGGTTGGCAGCAACTTGATCACCGGCTGCCGGGGGATCTTCACTTTCCTGCGCCAGGCCGGGCGTCGCCCAGGCTATCGCGGCGATCGCGGTCGTGGTGGCAAGACCGCGCAGGACGCACTTCGGGTATAAAGTCGATTGCATTGCCCTCTCCCATATTCGTCCCCCCTGAACCTGCGAGCCTTCCCTTTGGGATAGACTTGCGAGAGAACTTCAACGTGGTTTAGTTATATAACGTCACCATGGCAATCGTCGCAGGGCCGGTTCTGCACGTAATCTATCACTTCGGATAGTGGACCGACGATCAGGCATCATATGGACTTGGCCCAAATACGAATAATAAAACTATTATTTTTCAATGCCAAATTTCCGCGACCGACACGCGGACAGAGGAGAGGGCAATGACCGGCAACATTTACAACGACGTGGAAAAGGTCATCGAATTCGAAGCGGCCCGTTCCGGACCGCGCCCCGATTTTCCACCCCTTCCGGAGATTCCGGGCGGCCGTTACACCAGCGACGAATTCTTCGAGCTTGAGAACGAGTACGTCCTTCGCAAGTCATGGGTCTGCGCCGGCCGCGATGAAGACCTGCGCAATGTCGGCGACTATCGCCTGTGGGAACGGCTGGGCGTTCCGCTGCTGCTGATCCGCGGGCGGGACGAAAAACTGCGCGCCTTCTACAACACCTGCCGCCACCGCGGCGCACCCGTCGTGCGTGACGAGGCAGGCAATACCAAGCTGCTGCGCTGCCAGTACCATTCCTGGTCCTACGGCCTCGACGGGACGCTGAAAGGCGTGCCCGACGAACGCGACTTTCCCTGCCTCAACAAGGCCGATCGCGGATTGATCGAGGCAAAGTGCGAAACGTGGGGCGGCTGGGTCTTCGTGAACCTCGACCGCGATGCAGGTCCCTTGCAGGAATACCTTGGCCCGCTGGTCGACGAACTCGAATGTGTCGGCATGGAAAAGCTGCGCACCGTTCACTCGCAAGATTACGAGATGAACTGCAACTGGAAGGTCGCGATGGATGCCTTCCTGGAAGTTTATCACATCAATACCATCCACCCGACGAATGCCGGCATCATGCTGGACAGCAAGGCCGCGGCGATGGGCCTGATGGAGGGCGGACATTCCCGTATGGCCACCCGCAAGAAAATGAACGAAGGGCTGAACTTCGTCGAATACGAAGGCGCGCCCGACATCCCGACGATGCCGGACTTCTACCGGCTCAACAACGTCGCCTACATGTCATTCCCGAACCTGATCACGCCTGTGGAACCGACCGGCTTTCCGGTTCTGCTGTTCTGGCCCAAGGGCAAGAACAAGTGCACAATGCAGGCGATCTATATCGCGCCGGACTGGGGCGACGGCGAACTTCCCGATTTCTGGAACCGCTTCCTGCCGATCTTCGATGCCGTTCTGGAAGAGGACATGATGAACCTCGAACCGATCCAGAAGAGCCTGGAATCCGGCGGCTTCACCGGCATGCTCGTCAATTACCAGGAACGTCGCATCTACTGGTTCCACGAACAGGTCGACCGCCTGATCGGCAATGAGAACATCCCCGAAGGGCTGGCGGTCGAACAACTGCTGGAACCGTTCACCGAACAACCGATGGACGAGGCGGCGGAGTAAGCGGGATGAGCAAGACCCAACCGCTGTTCCAGCAAGCCTACTTCGTCAAAAGCATCGACGAGGCTGCGCAGAAATGGTCCGACAGCCTTGGCGCCGGCCCGTTCTGCATGGTTCGCCATCACCACTGCGACGAATTCACTTATCGCGGCACGAAAGAAGAGGCCGACGTCTCCTACGCCTTCGGTTATCTGGGCGACCAGATGATCCAGTTCATCGAGCAGCATGATGACAAGAATTCGATATATCGCGACATGTACCCCGATGGCGGCGAAGGCTTTCACCACATCGCCTACCTCGTCACCGACTTCGCGGCAGAGCGTCAGCGTTGGCTCGACATGGGTTATGACTTGGCGACCGAACTCTATGCCGATGAAGTGAACGCCGCCTATTTCGATACCCGTTCGCTGAACGGCGGCTTCACCGAAATCCACGGCGATCCGCCGCACATCATGGGCCTGTTCGCGCACTGGAAGCGCCTGCACGAGGCGCGCAAGGAAGGCGATCCGGCGACTTACGAGATGGAAGACCTGTCGTTCTACAAACGGGTGCCGCTACTTTGAACCAAAGTTCGCAAGGCGACGCCTTCGATTACATCGTCATCGGAGCGGGCTCGTCCGGCTGCGTCGTGGCCGAGCGTTTGAGCGCGGATGGCAAGTCGCGCGTGCTCCTGCTGGAAGCGGGCGGCGGCAACGGGTTCTGGAACCGGATGCCCAAGGGCGTCGCCAAGCTGGTCACGAACCCGAAGAAGGTCTGGCTCTACAACGTCGATCAACCGCGCGAGGAAGGCGCAGAGGGCGGCGAGTTCTGGATCCGCGGCAAGGGGCTTGGCGGCTCCTCCTCGGTCAACGGCATGATCTGGAGCCGGGGCGAACCGGCGGACTACGACGCTTGGGAACAGGAACAGGGCGCGACCGGCTGGAACGGCGCGACAATGACTGCCGCCTTTCGCGAGCTTGAAGACCATGCGGCGGGCGCATCGGACCTGCGCGGATCGGGCGGGCCTGTGCATGTCGATCCCGCCATCTACACCTACCCGCTTGCCGAACGCATGATCGAGGCGGGTGAGACCCTTGGCCTGAAGCGCGTGTCGGACCTCAACGGCGCAACCGGCCCGCGCGTCGGGCTTTACAGCCACAATATCAAGCGCGGTAAGCGACAGAGCGCCGCGGTAACGTTCCTTGATCCGGCGCGAGGACGCCCCAACCTCGACGTCATTACGGGCGTGCTTGCCAAGCGCATCGTTTTCGAGGGCAAACGCGCGGTAGGCGTGGAAGCGAGCATTGACGGCGAGGCACGCACGTTCGCTTGCCGCGGCGAAGTCATCGTTTCGGCAGGCACGCTTGAAAGCCCGCTGATCCTGCAGCGCTCAGGCATCGGAAATTCCGACACTCTGCAAAAAGCAGGGGTCGAGACCGTCGCCCACTCCCCCAACGTCGGCGAACGCATGATCGAGCATCTTTCGATCTCGATGCCCTATCGCCTCGAAAAGGGTCGCGGATCGCACAAGAGCTTTTACGGGTTCGGCCTTGCTCGAGCGATGGCACGCTATCTTCTGACCGGGTCGGGCATCATGGCGACTGGTCCATTCGAAGTCGGCGCCTTCTGCAACGTGCACCATCCTGATGGGCGGACCGACGCGCAGTTCTATCTTGGCGGATATACTTTTGCAGTCGGGGACGAAAACAACCCCGTCCCGCTCGACCAGATCGATCGGCGCCCCGGCATCACGATCTATGGGCAACTTCTCAGGCTGACGAGCGAAGGCAGCATCGCCATCACGGGGCCGGACACAGGCGACACGCCAGATATACGCCCGAACTTCCTGACGACCGAATTTGACCGCAAGAGCGCCGTCGCACTGGTCCGCAAGATGCGCGACTACATGGATGCAGATCCCATCGGTTCGATGCGCGGGGAAGAAGCGCTACCCGGCCGCGACGCTGATAGTGACGAGGCGATCCTCTCGGCCTTCCGCCGATACGCCCAGTGCGGGTTACACGCGATCGGCACCTGCCGGATGGGACGCGACGAAGACGCGGTTACCGATCCGCGTCTGAAAGTACGCGGCGTCGATGGCGTTCGTGTCGTCGATTGTTCCGTGATCCCGGGGCACGTCACCGGCAACACGAATGCGCCCGCCATGGCGATCGGGCTCGTTGCCTCGCGCCTGATCCTTGAAGATCGGCCCTGAAACAGAAGAGCCGGCGACCCGTAAGCCGCCGGCGCAAGGATCAGTACTTGTTGGACTGTCCACCGTCGATCGGCACGGTGGTGCCATTGATGAAGGGGGATTCGCCAGACAAAAGGAATGCGACCAGCGCCGCAACTTCCTCGGTCTTGCCGAAGCGCTGCATCGGGTTGTTCTTCACGAATTCCTGCCCGACTTCTTCCCAGTTGTCGCCGCCGATCTGCCGCAGCGAACCTTCTACCATGGCGGTCATGATCGCACCTGGCGCAATGGCGTTGATCTGCACGCCGTACTGGCCATACTCGACCGCGCTGTTGCGGGTCATGCCCACAACCCCGTGCTTGCTGGCAGCATAGCCTGACTGGTTGCCGATGCCGCGAATGCCGCCCACGGACGCGGTGTTGACGATCGCGCCGCTACCCTGTTCACGCATTACCTTCAGAACGTGAGACAGGCCGAAGAACACACCGTCGAGGTTGATCGAGACAACGCGGCGAAATTCCTCTGCTCCGAAGTCTTCCGTCGGGTTCTGTTTCCCTTCGATGCCCGCATTGTTGAAAAAGCCGTCGATGCGTCCGAACTTGTCCATGCAAGCCTTCACATAGGCGGCGACCTGCTCTTCCTTCGAAACATCGGCGGTCACGGCAATGGCCGGGGCGTTTGCGGACAATTCTTCAGCCAGTGCCTGCAGCTCCGCTTCCTGAAGATCGACAAGCACAAGGCTCGCGCCCTCCTTGGAAAGCCGCTCCGCAGTTCCCCGCCCGAGACCCGATGCGGCCCCCGTGATAATGACAACCTTGTCCGCGAACCTACCGTGCATGTCTAATTCCTCTGCTTTAAAGACCAGAGGTGGTAATCGCAGCCCCGCACTCCAACCTCTCCGTTCCGACAGGTTGAAGTCCAACTATCGAAGCCGGTCGGCACAGTTCGCACCAACGCCGATCGCGCAGCGCCGTGAAGATTGAGGATCGTGCTTGGTTGAGATCCCGATCCGAAGACCGGGAAGTGGCGGAGCGAGAGGGATTCGAACCCTCGATACGGGGTTACCGTATACACACTTTCCAGGCGTGCGCCTTCGACCACTCGGCCACCGCTCCGCATGCCTGACGGCAGAGGGGGCGAACTAGCGCCACGCGCGTAACAAGGCAAGGCAATCGTGACGCTTTTTGCGCCATACCCTGCCCCGCCCTGCACAAGCGACCATCAGACCACCGCAGCACCGTTGTCGAGACGGTGAAAATAGGCCGCCATCGCATCTGCCGCCTTGTCGCTGAGTTCAATGAATGCGCGGCGACGATCCTGTGGATCGCGGACGCGGTCGAGCAGGCCAGCCTCCGTCATCTGCCCGATCCAGCGCAGCGCCGTGGTCGGCGGAACGCAGGCAGCGATGCACAGGCTGGAAACGCTGACCTGCTGCCCTTCCACCTTCGCTGCGGTCAGGTCGAGCAGGATGTCCCATGCCGGATCAGCGAAAAGGTCGCCTTCGAAAAATTGCGCGCGAAGCTGACGCTGTCGCAGTATCTCGCGTACGAGGACCGGAGAGGGCAGAGAAGGAGCACCCCCCGAAACCGAAACAGCCTTCTGGCTGGGGGGTGCCATGTAGGACAGACCCGGCGAGCGGACTGCACGGGTATCATCCTCACGCTCCCCGGGAAGCAGTTCTTCGTGACTTGCGAACCCTTCCATCTTGCGCGCAAGCATCTGGACCTGTTCGGTCAGGCGGACCAGCGCCATCCGGTCCTCACCCGTCAGTTCATTGACGGTACCCACCGGCAGCCGAGCAAGTGCGCTGCCCAAGGCGAGTGCCCGCTCACTCTCGCTGGGCGAGACGAGGATCTGTGCCGAGGACTGGTCAACACATCCGAACACGCTGTCGAGTGCGTCTCCAGACGTGGACACGATCATCTCGCACCCACTGCGCGCAGGGCGCATGTCGAGGCGCGCGAGCGAGGCAAGCAGTTCCGCATCCATGATCGGTACATCGACGATAACGATGTCGCCCAGCACCAATGCGTCCCCGCCCGTCAGCCGGGCAAGCGGTTCAGCCTGTCGCAGCACGAGACCCAGTTCGAGCGCATGATCGGACAAGGATGACCGCACCGCATCGCGGCTGGCAAAAATGGAGATGCTGGCCGCGGCGGAACGCGAAGGGCGTTCGGCCGGAGCCGCATCGTCAAACCGGAACGCTTCTACAACTTGCGCCATGGACCTGTTCTCCCCTTTTCCAGACGAGGAACAAGTTGAGAACAAATTGAAAACAAGTCAAGTATGTTTCCGATCCGTTCTGGATCGAAACACGTTTCCTCAGTCCATGAAAGGATCGCGCACGAGGATCGTGTCCTCACGTTCGGGGCTGGTCGAGACCAGTGCGACCGGCGTTTCGATCAGTTCCTGCACGCGCTGGATGTACTTGATCGCCTGTGCCGGAAGGTCGGCGTAGGAACGCGCACCCGCGGTCGTTGCCTGCCAGCCGTCCATTTCCTCGTAGATCGGCTCTACCCGTGCCTGATCGCCGGCGTGGCTGGGCAGGTAGTCGAGGATCTTGCCGTCGAGACGGTAGCCGGTGCAAATCTTCACGGTCTCGAACCCGTCGAGCACGTCGAGCTTGGTCAGCGCGATGCCGGTAACGCCCGAGATCGCACAGGTCTGGCGCACCAGAACCGCATCGAACCAGCCGCAGCGGCGCTGGCGGCCGGTGACGGTGCCGAATTCATGGCCACGCTCGCCAAGGCGCTGGCCGTCGGCGTCTTCAAGTTCGGTCGGAAACGGGCCCGATCCGACGCGGGTGGTGTAGGCCTTCACGATACCCAGCACGAAGCCGGTCGAATTGGGTCCGAGGCCCGAACCGCTGGCCGCCGTGCCCGACACCGTGTTCGAACTGGTGACGAAGGGATAAGTGCCGTGGTCGACGTCGAGCAGGACGCCCTGCGCACCTTCGAACAGGATGCGCGCGCCGGCCTTGCGGACCTTCTTCAGGCGCTTCCACACCGGCTGTGCGTATTGCAGCACGAAAGGCGCGATTTCCCTGAGGTCTGCGATCAGCTGATCGCGGTCGATCGGGTCCTGCCCGAATCCTGCGCGCAGCGCGTCATGGTGAGCGCAAAGACGGTCGATCTGCGGCGCAAGATCGTCGAGGTGGTCGAGATCGCAAACGCGGATCGCACGGCGGCCGACCTTGTCTTCATAGGCAGGGCCGATGCCGCGCCCCGTGGTGCCGATCTTGCCCTTGCCTGCGGCCTGTTCGCGCAGACCATCAAGGTCGCGGTGCAGCGGCAGGATCAGCGGGCAGTTGTCGGCAATGGCAAAATTCTCGCCATTGATTTCGACGCCCTGGCCTTCAAGCTTCTCGATCTCGGCCTTCAGGGCCCAGGGGTCGAGCACGACGCCGTTGCCGATCAGCGAGAGCGTGCCGGTAACGATGCCCGAAGGCAGCAGCGAGAGCTTGTAGACCTTTTCGCCCACGACGAGCGTGTGGCCCGCGTTGTGGCCGCCCTGAAAGCGGACGACGGCGTCGGCACGGCTGGCCAGCCAGTCGACGATCTTGCCCTTGCCCTCGTCGCCCCACTGAGCGCCGATCACGGTGACGTTTGCCATGGATAGAGTCCTTCCCCCTGCCCGGTGGATCCGCTTCGCGCCCTTCGACAGGACTCGGCGCGAGGGATGGACGGTCGGAGGCAAAAAGGAACGCCTCCGGATGCGCCGCGCGCGTTAGAGGCAGGGGGCGCGTCTAGTCAAGCGGCAAGCGCATGATCGTTTCGTTCGGGAGCGGTAAAGCTTTGCCATTCTATCGAGAGCGCCATGCGTATCGCTGCCCTTACCCTCGCCCTCGGCGCGCTTGTCGCCGCCCCGCTTGCCACCTCGATCCCGGCAAAACCCGCTGCTGCGGCCACTGCAACGACGATACCGGGCGAAGTCATCGACTATGGCTCCCACCCCTTGCAGGCGATGGATTTCTATCCCGCGTCAAAGGATTTCTCGGGGCCCCGCCCGCTGATCGTCTTCGTCCACGGTGGCGCATGGGCGGGCGGCGACAAGTCCGATTCGACCGGTGCGGCAAAGATCCGGCACTACACCCAAAACGGCTATGCGCTGGCCAGCATCAATTACCGCCTGCTGCCCGAAGTCGATATCGAGGACCAGGCCCGCGACGTTGCCGCCGCCATCGCGCGGCTTCGCGACAGTTCGGCAGACCTGGGCGTCGACAAGCGGCGCATCGTGCTGATGGGGCATAGCGCGGGCGCGCACCTCGCGGCGCTGGTGGCGACCGATCCGCAGTGGCTGGACGGCGTCGACATGCGCCCCGGCGACATCGCGGGCGTCGTCTTGCTCGATGGTGCGGCCTACGACGTTCCGGTGCAGATCCGCGATGCGGGGCCGCTTCTGGGCTTTGCCTACCAGATCGCGTTCGGCAGCCGCCTCGCGCGTCAGGACCAGCTTTCCCCGACCTATCACGCGGCGGGAGAAAACGCGCGACGGTTCCTCCTCCTCCACGTCGAACGCGCCGATGCGAAGCGGCAGGCAGAGATCCTTGGCGAAGACCTCAACGCCGAGGGCACAGACGCGCAAGTCATGGCCTTTCCGGGCCGCGGGATGGAGGGGCACAACCTCATCAACGCCATGCTGGGACGCAGCGATTCCCCCGCTACCGTGCCGGTCGACGAGTGGCTGGCCGCTACGGTTGGAAAGGCGCGCTGATCGTCGCCATCGGGCCGATCTTGGCCCCGAAGGCGGCGAAACGGTTGAAATTCAAGGATCGAGGGCCAGCTAGAGAGGCGAACCCGGCGTTTCAGGCGGCAATCGCCCCTGCGCCACCTATCCACGATCCATTGGAGTCTTGATGCCTCAGCCAGTTCAGACAGCTTTTCCCACTGCAATCCTCAACGACGGTCGCGAGATGCCGCAATTCGGTTTCGGCACTTACGGTATCGACAACGACCAGGCCGAAGACAAGGTCGCCGAAGCGATCAAGCGGGGCTACCGCCTCGTCGACACCGCGTCGATCTATGACAACGAGGAGGGCGTCGGCAAAGGCGTCGGTTCGCGGCACGATGTTTTCCTGACGACCAAGATCTGGAACGACCGTCACGGTCACGCCGAGGCCAAGGCCGCCTTCCGCGAAGCGCTGGCCCGCATGGGGCGTGACGAGGTCGATCTCCTTCTCATTCACTGGCCCGCGCCGGGCAAGGACCTCTTCGTCGATACGTGGAAGGCCCTGATCGAGCTTCGCGAAGATGGCCGCGTTAAATCGATCGGCGTCGCAAACTTCATGCCCGAACATCTTGATCGCCTGATCAAGGAAACCGGTGTCACTCCGGCCGTGAACCAGATCCAGGTGCACCCGATGTGGCAGCAGCGCGAAGTGCGCGCCTACAACCGCGACAAGGGCATCATAACCCAGTCGTGGAGCCCGCTGGGCGCCGGACAGCTTCTGCGTCATCCGGTTTTGGTCGAGATTGCCGAGGAGTTGGACGTGCCCGTCGCTTCGGTCATCTTGCGCTGGCACCTTCAGCATGGCCTTGCGCCGATCCCGAAGACCGAAAATCCCGAGCGGATGAGCGACAATCTCGATGCCATGCGCGTGGTCCTGAACCGCGACCACATGGCCAGGATCGACGCGCTCGATCATCCCGAGGGCAGGCTTGGCCCGGACCCGATGGTCCACGGCAACGACGCCTGATACCAGACACGAAAAAGGGGCCGTTTCAGCGGCCCCTTTTTTCTTGTGACAAAGATATGGCGCTTCAAAGAGCGCGCGGCTCCTTGCCGTCGAGAACGTGGGTGCAACCCAGCGCCTTGGCATCGTCCGATGCCTCAAGCGCAGCAACGGTCTGCCAGCCGATCGTGCGCAAGCGCAGTGCCGCGTCGCGGTCATGGCCCAGCGGCAGGAACAGGCGTTCGATCTTCGCGCTGCCCGCGCCGCGCGCGATGAGCGGATCGGGATAGAGCGAAAAACCGGTCGCAACTTCGTCGTGGCCGCCTTCGCTGGTGATGCGATAAGTACCGCCACGCCCCAGCGCGCCGCGCACGCCGGCGGCATAGATCGTGAAGCCGAACCACGACTGGTATTCGAAACCATGACGCTCGGTCGGGTCCAGCGTCAGACGCGCGGCACCGTCGATGCGGGCTGCGATCTCTTTCAGGCCTTCGATACGCGAGGCAACGGCATCGCCCGCGTCGAGTGCGGCCAGTTTTTCGATGGCGCTGTCGAAGGGGCCGGTTGCGTAGAGCAGCGGCAGGTAAGCCTCGCCCCCTGCGGCGACGAGCGAACCGGCATCCTTGGCATCCAGTTCGCGGCGCACGGCAGGAACGGCAGTTTCGGGCAGCGGCAGGCTGCTGGTAGCCAGCGTGTCGACAAGATCTGGCAGCGTGAAGTCGACCGAGATGTCGCGCGCACCTGCGGCCTTCAGCGCCTCGATCGCCAGTGCGACCGATTCGGCGGCGGCGGCGACGGTGTCGTTGCCGATGATTTCCGCGCCCACCTGCAGGCGTTCGCGTTCAGGCTCCAGCCCGTTGCCCTTCAGGAACAGCACTTGCCCCGCGTAGGACAGGCGCAGCGGTCGGGCCGCGTCCTTAAGGCTGGTGGCGGCAATCCGGCCGACCTGCACGGTCATGTCCGACCGCAGCGCCAGTGTGCGCAGCGAGGCGGGATCGACGAAGCGGACCATGCGGTTGCGCTTCGTGCCTGCCATGCGGCTGGCGAGAGAGCGTTCGAATTCCACCATCGGTGGCTGGACCGGATCGAAGCCATGGCCTGCCAGAACATCGTTCATCGCGCGGGTCACGCGCATGGCTTCGGCCGCCAGCGGCGGCAGGCGGTCTGACAGCCCCTCGGGCAGCAGGTCGGGATCGGCCTCTTCGAACATCGCGGCTTCGCCTAGATGGCAATCGGGGGAGAGGCAAGCGCCCCTCCCCTTGATTGGGTCAGAAGGGTTGTGATTAGAAGGTCAGGGCCTTCACGGTCTTCACGCCCGGGCAATCGCACGCGGCCTTCAGGACTTCCTGCGGGATTTCCTGGTCGACCGAGAGCAGCAGCACCGCCTCACCGCCGGTTTCGCGGCGGCCAAGGTGGAACGTGCCGATGTTGATGCCCGCTTCGCCCAGAAGCGAGCCGATGCGGCCGATGAAGCCCGGTGCGTCCTCGTTCACGATGTAGAGCATGTTGCCATCGAGATCGGCTTCGATGCCGATGCCGAAGATGTCGACAAGACGCGGCTGGCTCTTGCCGAACAGCGTGCCGGCAACGGTGCGTTCACCCGCATCGGTATCGACCTTGATCCGGATCAGCGTGCTGTAGGCGCCTTCACGCTCGTTGCGGATTTCGCGAACTTCCATGCCGCGTTCCTTGGCGAGGAACGGCGCGTTGACCATGTTCACGGTGTCCGAATAGCGGCGCATCAGGCCTGCAAGCACCGCGCCGGTGATCGGCTTGATGTTGAGCGTTGCGGCATGGCCTTCGACCTCGATGCCGATACGCTTGAGATTGCCGTGCGCCAGCTGGCCGACAAGGCTGCCGAGCTTTTCGGCGAGCGCCATGTAGGGCTTGAGCTTGGGGGCTTCCTCTGCCGACAGCGACGGCATGTTGAGCGCGTTGGTGACGCCGCCGTTGACGAGGTAGTCGGAAAGCTGTTCCGCCACCTGCAGCGCGACGTTGACCTGTGCCTCGGTCGTCGAAGCGCCAAGGTGCGGGGTGCAGATGAAGTTCGGCGCGCCGAACAGGACGTTGTCCTTGGCCGGTTCCTTTTCGAACACGTCGAGAGCAGCGCCGGCAACGTGGCCGCTTTCCAGCATCTCGCGCAGCGCAGCCTCGTCGATCAGCCCGCCGCGTGCACAGTTGACGATGCGGACGCCCTTCTTCGTCTTGGCGAGATTTTCCTTCGAAAGGATGTTCTTCGTCTCTGCCGTCAGCGGGGTGTGCAGCGTGATGAAGTCGGCGCGCGACAGCAGGCCGTCCAGTTCGACCTTTTCGACACCCATTTCGACGGCGCGTTCGGCCGACAGGAACGGATCGAAGGCGATGACCTTCATCTTCAGGCCCTGTGCGCGGCTGGCGACGATCGAACCGATGTTACCTGCGCCGATGAGGCCGAGCGTCTTGCCCGTGACTTCGACGCCCATGAAGTCGTTCTTCGGCCACTCACCCGCCTGCGTGCGCGTGTTCGCGGCCGGGATCTGGCGAGCGAGCGCCATCATCATCGCGATCGCGTGTTCGGCCGTCGTGATCGAGTTGCCGAACGGCGTGTTCATTACGACAACGCCCTTGGACGAAGCGTAGGGGATATCGACGTTGTCGACGCCGATACCGGCGCGGCCGATGACCTTGAGGTTGGTCGCGGCGTCGAGCACTTCCTTCGTCACCTTCGTGGACGAGCGGATGGCAAGGCCGTCATAGTCGCCGATGCGGGCGATCAGCTGTTCGGGGGTCTCGCCGGTGATGACGTCGACGTCGCAGCCGTTCTCTTCGAAGATACGCGCGGCGTTGGGGTCCATCTTGTCGGAAATAAGAACGCGGGGCTTGCTCATGGTAGCCTCCTTCAATCTTGGAAATTTGCAGGGTGATCCGGCGGGAACGGAGTCCCGCCGGTCAGAACAGGATCAGGCCGAAAGCTGGGAATATGCCCAGTCGAGCCACGGGCCGAGAGCCTCGATGTCCGCCGTGTTCACGGTCGCGCCGCACCAGATACGCAGGCCCGCCGGGGCATCGCGGTAACCCGCAACGTCGTAGGCAGCGCCTTCGTCCTCGAGCAGCTTGGCGAACTTCTTGATGAAGTCCGTGTCCGCGCCCGCAACGGTCAGGCAGACCGAGGTGTTCGAACGGATCGAGGCATCGGCAACGAGATGGCCCAGCCACTCACGCTCTTCCACGATTCTATTCAGTGCGGCGGCATTGGCATCGGCACGGGCGCGCATTGCATCTGCACCGCCAAGGCCCTTGCCCCATTCCAGCGCGAGGATCGCGTCCTCGACCGCCAGCATAGACGGGGTGTTGATCGTCTCGCCCTTGAAGACGCCCCCGATCAGCTTGCCACCCTTCGTAAGGCGGAAGACCTTCGGCAGCGGCCACGCAGGGGTGTAGCTTTCCAGGCGTTCGACGGCGCGGGGGCCGAGGATGAGCACGCCGTGCGCACCTTCACCGCCCAAAACCTTCTGCCAGGAGAAGGTGGCGACATCGATCTTGGTCCAGTCGATCTTCTGCGCGAAGACCGCACTGGTCGCGTCGGCGAAGGAGAGGCCTTCGCGGTCGTCGGCGATCCAGTCGGCGTTCGGAACGCGGGCGCCCGAAGTCGTGCCGTTCCAGGTAAAGAGAACGTCGTTCGACCAGTCGACCTGCGAGAGGTCGGGGATTTCGCCATAGGGCGCTTCCATCACGGTCGGGTCGACCTTGAGCTGCTTCACGGCATCCGTGACCCAGCCCGAACCGAAGCTTTCCCACGCCAGCGTCGTCACCGGGCGCGCGCCCAGCATCGTCCACATCGCCATTTCGAACGCGCCGGTATCCGAACCCGGCACGATGCCGATGCGGTGCGTTTCGGGCAGCTCCAGCAGTTCGCGCATCAGGTCGATGCAGTACTGCAGGCGTGCCTTGCCGATCTTGGAGCGATGCGAGCGCCCAAGCGATGCGGTGTCGAGTTTTTCGGGAGTCCAAACCGGGGGCTTGGCGCAGGGACCGGACGAGAAGTAGGGACGCTCCGGCAGCGTCGGCTTTGTATCAGTCATTTAAGACTCTCCTTGCAGAGAGCACGCGCGGCGTTGGGACCGCGTGGCCCGTCGGCCGCTCTAAAGATGGCGCGCGCGGTGTCAATCGATCTTTGGGCCCATTCACGCAACTTTCGAAAAAGATTGGACGATTTCGTGAAGGGATATGTACGCCAAGCCATTTGGCGGCGGCGGCATGGACCCGTAGAGTGCATATATGTCGAACCGAATCCGACGCCGCCCGTTCCTCCGCCTGCCGCGCCGCAGCACCGCCGTGGCGGTTCCGGTGTTTGCACTGATGCTCGCGGCCTGCGCATCGGACCGCCCTGCCCCGCAGCGCACGACGACCAGCGCGCCCATCGCGCGCCCCGTCACGACGGCAGAGGCGCGGATGTGCCGACGCGAACTGGCCGAACAGGGCGCGGACTTCGTGCCGCTGGATGACTTGCTGACAGGTGGCGGCTGTTCCAGCACCAATGCGGTTACGCTGTTCCACCTTGCCGGCGACAGCAGCCGCTTTGAAGTTACGAACGCCAAGCGGATCGCCTGCCCGCTGTCGCAGACTGTGGCATCATGGGCTCGCTATGGTGTGGACCGCGCCGCGCGTCAGATGCTGGGCAGCGGGATCGTGCGGATCGAGACTTTCGGATCGTACAACTGTCGCAACGTCGCCGGATCGTCACGCCGGTCGGCCCATTCGAACGCCAACGCGCTCGACGTGTCGGGCTTCGTGTTGGCAGATGGCCGCCGCATCACGGTGAAGGACGACTGGGACGGCGGGACCGAGATGGAACGCCGCTTCCTCCGCGTTGTCCAGGCCAGCGCCTGCAAGCGGTTCGGCACCGTCCTCGGCCCCGAATACAACGCCGCGCACGAAGATCACTTCCACCTCGAACTGGGCGAAGGCAGCTTCTGCCGCTGACCGGCTTGCCACTGGCGGCCGATTGCCCTACCTCGCCCACGTCATCCGGGGAGTAGCCACCTGCGCCATGTAGCGCAGGCCCGCCGTCGACATACTGGGCCGAGAGGCTCCGGCGCGTGGGGATTTAATTCCGGCGAGACTGCGTGACACCGAACCTCCTGTCCGGCCGGGCGGGGGTGCGGTGTTGCTCATGTCTGCTGCGAATGCCCGGCCCGGAGAATTTTTGCATGGAAGCCCTCTTCACCTCCACCGCCGTCGTCGCGCTGGCCGAGATCGGCGACAAAACGATGCTGCTCGCCATGTTGCTGGCGGCCAGGTATCGCCAGCCATTGCCCATCGCCTTTGGCATCCTGCTGGCGACATTGGCCAACCATTTCCTTGCCGCGCTGATCGGCGCGCAGGCAGCCGCATGGTTCGATGGCGAGCTGTTCCGCTATCTCGTCGCGGCGGGGTTTGTCGTCATGGGACTGTGGACGCTGATCCCCGACAAGTTCGAAGAAGACGACAAGCCTAAGTCCCGCGGCGGGGCTTTCCTGACCACGCTGGTCGCATTCTTCCTTGTCGAAATCGGCGACAAGACGCAGGTCGCGACGATCGCGCTGGGTGCGCGCTTCTCCGACGCGGTCATGGTCACCATCGGGACGACGATCGGCATGATGCTGGCCAATGCTCCGGTCCTGTGGCTGGGTGACAGGCTGGCGAACCGGCTGCCGCTGGCGAAGATCCGGATTGCGGCGGCGCTGCTGTTCGTCGTGGTCGGCCTGTGGCTGGCGGCGGAAACGGCGGGTCTGCTGGGCTGAGCAAACAGGGTTTGCCCGCCGCGACAAGGACACATTGTCGCGGCGGGCCCCCACCAGGTCCCAACCGGACCTTCTGCAGTATCAGTGCAACCAGTCGCCCATCGATGCTTCGAGGCGCAGGCGAACAGCCTCTGCCGCGTGGCGTGCGCCAAGCTTTTCCATCATGTTGCCGCGGTGGATTTCCACGGTGCGCGGGCTGATATCGAGTTCGCGGGCAATCGCCTTGTTCGAACAGCCCTGCGCCAGCCGGTCGAGCACTTCGCGTTCGCGGTTCGACAGCATCGAAATCCGCGTACGCGCGTCGAGCGACCGTTTGCGATATTCCGCCTGTGTCGCCGCCTCGCGAGAGACGCGTTCGATCGCCAGTTCCAGTGCCGGGGGGTGCAGCGGTTTCGACAGGTAATCGAACGCACCCGCGCGCATGGCGGCGACCACGTGGTCGATACAGGGGCGATTGGCCATGGCGATGACCGGCAGCCAGGCCCCGCGTTCGGCCATGGCATCCACCAGACCCGCGATCCCGCCCGCTTCCGGATCGTCATGCGCAAGGACGATGCCCTGACGCGGCATGTGCGATGTCAGTTCGAAGGCATCGTCATAGACTTCGGCGTGGTGCCCCATTTCGAACACGGCACGGGCGAATTGCGCCCGGTTGCGCGGATCGACGTCGACGATGTGAATGATGCTGCGCTTTTCCATGTCCGGGACGATGCCCCGGAAAACTGCGTAAGCGCCATTAAGGACGATTCCGAAACGGAGGGAATGATTGCGTTAACCACCTGAAACAGCGGAAAACTCTCATCGAAAAGCCGCCGTTTCGGACCAAGGGCACGAAGCCCTTTACCTTTTCCTCACTCCGGATCGTCGATTTCGTCCAGGGAATAGGACGGCAGCGAATGGAACGCGGTGCGTAGTGCCTCGCTCCACCCCGTCGAGATCGACTGGAAGAACGGATCGCTGGCATGGATGCGGCGTTCGTGCAGCGGATCGAAATTGTCCCGCTCTATCACCATGAGGTCAAGCGGCATGCCGACCGACAGGTTCGCCGCCAGCGTCGAATCCATCGACACCATCAGCAGCTTCACCGCGTCTTCGAAATCCATGTCGCGGTTGTAGGCACGGATGATGATCGGGCGGCCATATTTCGTCTCACCGATCTGGAAGAAGGGCGTGTCCATCGAAGCTTCAATGAAGTTGCCTTCGGGGTAGATCAGGAACAGGCGCGGCTCCATCCCCGCGATCTGGCCCGCCACGATGATCGATGCGGTGAACTTGGGCCCGCCCGACATGTGGTCGTTCGATTCCTGCCGCTTGCGGATCGTTTCGGACAGAAGGTCGCCGATCATCGAGGCGACGCGGAACATCGTGGGTGCGCGCAGGATCGAGGGTTCGCGGTCTTCCGGCGCCTTGGTGCGTTCTTCCAGCAGGCTGATAACCGCCTGCGTCGTGGCGAGGTTGCCCGCCGTCATCACCGCGATCACCCGCTCGCCCGGAACGGACCAGCTATGCATCTTGCGGAACACGGAGATGTTGTCGACGCCCGAATTGGTGCGGGTGTCGCTCATCAGCACCAGCCCCTTGTCCAGCATCATGCCGACGCAATAGGTCACGAATGTCGCCCTTTCATGGCAAGTCCGGGCGGTGGGCAGTCCAGTTGCCGCACCGCGAATCCAGCCCGCTTAGCGCAAATGCGCCCTATTGTTCCACTGTCTGCTGCGAAACTTCGAGTTCGACGCTCATCCGGTCGCTCGTCCCACCGAAGCTGATGCCGGTAATCGGCGCGGCTTCGGAATAGTCCTTGCCGGTCGCGACGCGGACATAGCGGGCATCGGGGCTGATCCCGTTGGAGATGTCGAAACCGACCCAACCCAGGTCCTTGATGAACGCTTCGGCCCAAGCGTGCCCTGCTTCCTGCATGACGCGGTCTTCCATCATCAGGTAGCCCGAGACATAGCGCGCAGGAATGCCGAGATGGCGCGCGCAGCCGATGAAGATATGCGCGTGGTCCTGGCAAACGCCGTGCCCGGCCTCTGCCGCTTCCTCTGCCGTCGTCTCGCTAGTGGTGCGGCCGGTTTCGTAACGCACGGTATCCAGCACCTTGGCCGACAGTTCGTGCAGCATGCCCAGCCGGTCGTCGCTGTCGGCCATGCCGGACACGATCGCCTTCATGGCAGAGCCGGGCTTCGTCATCTTCGACTGGCCTGCGAAGTGCCAGATCGGCAAGTGACCTGCATGGCGGCCGATGATGCCGGAATTGTCGTCCGTGTCGACAAGTCCGCGGCATTCGATCTTCACTTGCTGGATGCCGGGTTCGACGCAGACCAGGGTGGTCGTGTTGCAGTTGTGGTCCTCGTACTCCAGCTCGCGGTGCGCGCCTTCCATGTCCATCTGCCATTCGATGACGGACTGCCCGCTCGTGCTCTTGGGCGTGAGGCGCAGGCGTTGCAGCGCGTGGACGACCGGCTCTTCGAAATCGTACCGGGTGCGATGGGTGATTGCGATGCGCATGGGCAGCTCCGGTCAGTCGGTAAAGCGGTAGTCGGTTTCGACGGCGCGGGCGATGTCGTTGTTGCAGGCGATGAAGTCGCTCAGAAACTCGTGAAGGCCCATGTCGATGACAAGGTCGATGTCCTTGTCCTGCAGCTTGAGGTCGGCATTGCGCATGACCTCGTGCGCGTGGACTTCCTCGCCATATTGCAGCGCGAGGCTGTGCAGGTTGGACCTGATCTTCGAATAGCAGAACGAGAGCGAGCGCGGAAAACGCCCGTCGAGGATCAGGAAATCGGCAATGCCGCGCGCGTCCAGCTGGCCTGCATTCAGCCAGCGATAGGCCCGTTCCGCCCCCAGCGAGCGCAGGATCGTCTCCCACTGCACGTTGTCGAGGCTGGACCCCACGTAGGACAGCGAAGGCAGCAGGACGTAGTACTTTACGTCGAGAATGCGGGCGGTGTTGTCTGCACGTTCGATGAAGCTGCCGATGCGTGCGAAGTTGTAAATGTCGTTGCGCAGCATCGACCCGTCCATCGCGCCGCGCACCAGCGTCGATTCCCGCTTCACGGTATTGATCGCGTCGGCAAGGCCGGACTGGTTGACGGGGCGGGCCAGCAGGTCGTTGAGCTGGAGATAGCTCTCGTTCACCGCTTCCCAAAGCTCGCTGGTGATGACGTTGCGGGCCGAGCGCGCATTGCTGCGCACCGCGCCGATCAGCGAGCGGATCGAGTTCGGATTGTCGCGGTCGCGCAGGATGTGGTTCCACACCTGGATCCCGGCGTAAGTGCCGTGCTGTTCCTGGTAGGAATCGCGCATCCCCGCGGTTTCGATGACCGAGCGCCATTCCTCTTCGGCGGTAAGGTGATCGCGGGTGAGCGCCATGCGGAAGCCGGTGTCGAGCAGGCGGGCAAGGTTCTCCGCCCGCTCGAGATAGCGGAACATCCAGAAGACGGCGTTGGCTGAGCGTCCGAGCATCGTCCTTACTCCTCCAGCACCCAGCTGTCTTTCGTACCGCCGCCCTGGCTGGAATTCACCACCAGGCTGCCGCGTTTCAGCGCGACGCGGGTGAGGCCGCCGGGGGTAATTTCGATACCGTTGGGGCTCATCAGCACGAAGGGACGCAAGTCGACATGGCGCGGGGCGAGACCTTTCTTGGTCAGGATCGGAACGGTCGAGAGCGAGAGCGTGGGCTGCGCGATGTAATTGTGCGGATTGGCCTTCAGCTTCTCGGTGAACTTTGCGATTTCACGCTTCGACGAAGTCGGCCCGATCAGCATGCCGTAGCCGCCCGAACCGTGCACTTCCTTGACGACAAGATCGGCAATGTTGTCGAGGACGTACTTGAGCGCATCCTCCTCCATGCAGCGATAAGTCTCGACATTGGGAAGCAGCGGCTTCTCGCCGGTATAGAACTCGACGATTTCGGGCATGAAGGAATAGAGCGCCTTGTCGTCGGCGATGCCGGTGCCCGGCGCATTGGCGATCGTGATGCCGCCGGCGCGATAGACGTCCATGATGCCGGGGACGCCCAGCATGGAATCGGCGCGGAAGGTCAGCGGATCGAGGAAGTCGTCGTCGACACGGCGATAGAGCACGTCGACAGGCTTGAAACCGCGGGTCGTGCGCATCTGCACGCGCCCGCCGATCACGCGAAGATCCGATGCCTCCACCAGTTCGGCGCCCATCTGGTCGGCGAGAAAGGCGTGTTCGTAATATGCCGAATTGTAGATGCCGGGCGTCAGCACCGCGACGACGGGGCGACCTTCGCAGGCCGGCGGCGCGCAGGCGGCAAGGCTGCGTGCAAGGCGGCGCGGATAGTTCGACACAGGCGCGACCTTCACCCGCGTGAACAGTTCGGGGAACATCGCCATCATCGTTTCGCGGTTTTCCAACATGTAGGAAACGCCGCTGGGCGTGCGGGCATTGTCTTCCAGCACGTGGAAGTCGTTGGGGCCGGTGCGCACGAGGTCGATGCCGGTGATGTGGGTGTAAACGCCACCGGGCGGGGTGAACCCGCTCATGTGCGGAAGGTATGCCGGATTGCCGCGCAGCAGCCATTCAGGCACGCGGCCCGCCTTGATGATTTCCTGCCGGTGGTAAAGATCGTGCAAGAAAGCGTTGAGCGCCCTCACCCGCTGTTCGATCCCGCGTGACAGGCGGCGCCATTCTTGCGCGGTGACGATGCGCGGCACCGGATCGAAGGGGATCAGCCGTTCCTCGGCATCGTCCTGACCATAGACGTTGAAGGTGATGCCGGTTTTGCGAAAGAACGCCTCGGCTTCCTGGTGCTTGCGCTTCAGACCTTGCGGGTCCTGTTCGTCGTACCAGTCCCGGTATCCTTCGTAGGCAGCGCGTACCCCTCCTTCGGCGTCGATCATCTCGTCGAAATTGTCGGGGCTATGTGCGCTCATGCCGGGTCCGTTTGTTGTGTTTCGGGAATGTCGGGATTGTCGAGATCGCAGGGCGGGTCGGCCAGTACGCTTGCCACCGCCTCGATCGCGGCGGGGTGCCATGCAAAACCCATGTGCGTGCAGCGAACATGCATCGCGAGATCGCGTTCGCCCGGGCGGCCGCAGGCGCAGTGGCGATGGACGATGCCGTCCTGCGCGCTCCACAAGGCGACGGTCGGGACGGCAGGCTTGGCCGCGAAATCCTCACCCACCGGCGGTTCGTCGACCGGGTGGCCGACCAGCCAGTGATAGATGCGCCATGCGTTGTTGCCGTGCATGTCGCCGGAAAAGGGCGAACCCATCGTCACGACCATTTCGACATGGTCGGGAAGCTGCTTCGCCACTTCACGCGCGAAGACGCCGCCAAGGCTCCATCCCACCAGCGTGATCTTGCGCCCCTCGGCGCGGGACACGCGTTCGATACGGGAAAGGAGCCGGTCAAACCGGTCTTCGCTCGCCCCGAGATTCCAGCCAAGCCCCCAGTCGGTTACCGAGTGCCCAGCCTTGTTCAGCGCGTCGCGCATCGCGGCCATACGCCACGGGTGCGATCCAAAGCCGGGCAGCAACATGACCGAGCGCGGGTTCGATACTTGGGCAATCTGTGGCTTGCCATGGATCGCGGAATAGAGGTGCGGAAAGGCGAGCGAGGCGAATTCGGAAATCAGCAGGCGCGAAGGCGGCGTCGACACGCCATCGGGCTGCGGGCGCGAGGCCAGCGAATGACGGCGGCGAAATTCGGCAAGCAGGAGGCTGAACCCCCGGCCCGGCTTTTTCGGCCCCTTCGCCTTTTCCGAAGCGACTGATGAAGTACCCTCCGCATCAGGCAGCCGAGCTTCGACCACGGCGCTAACGCCGCGTTTCGAAACCTTGCTGTCTTGCGTGGTCGCCATGGTCATCCCGTCAGTCTTAGCAAAAGCCTTCGCAGGTGCAAAACGATTGAATTGCAGTTGCGAAATTGCCGCCCTGTTCTCCCAACGCGCCGGATTGGCAGTAGTTTCCGCTTTTCCCGATCAGCCAATCCCAATCAGCTTGGGCACTCCCCCGTGCGCTTGCTGGTCACGTGCATCTTCATGGCCATGCGTCCGCCCGGCAGGTTCGCCGATGTCATGTCCATCGCCATGTCCATTTCCGAACTGGTTTCGGTGCCGGTGCCGCTCATCGTCATCGTGCCGCTGGCGTCGGGATTGTCACAAATCATCTTGCCGGCGAACTTGCCGCCATCGACCTTGAAACTGTCGACCGTGCAGCCTTCCTGCTGCGCCTTGGCCAGTTCCTCGAAGCCTTTCTCCGCCTCGTCCGGCGTCAGGCAGCGGCTGGTCGTGCGCGACAGCGATGCACGCATCATGTCCTTCATCTGCTGCGCCTGGGCGGCGGGAACGCCCGGAATTTCAAGCTCCACCAGTTCGGCGGTCGAAGTGTACTGGCCGGGCTTGGGAAGGATCGCCTTCTTCATCTCGGCGGCGATCTCGTCCTCGCTCATGCCCTCGGGCGCGACCATCGCTTCTTCCGCAACGGTTTCGTCTGCCTGCTCTGCGGGTTCATCCGAACCGCAGGCAGCCAGCGCAAACGGCGCAAGGCACAGGACAGCAAGCCTCGATGCGGGGCGGATATGCATTTGGTTCTCTCCGAAGGACTGGACAGTCGTTGACGGTGGGCACGCTAGACCACGGCCCCGCGATTGCAACAGTCGTTGGAGGGGCCCGCGCCGGTGCGAGCGCCCGAAGCGCCGGATCTACAGGTGTCCCGGCCCCGGTGAAACGATCGGCTTCTGCTGGATCATCAGCGTTTCCGCTTCACGCGACCGCGACATCGAGATCACGTGGTCGACGCCCGCGATGGTCACCGCGATCGTGCCCTGTTCGGTCACCTCGATGAAGCCCTTGTTCTTGAGGTACCAGACGTGAAACTCGAAGTGGTCCTCGGAACAGCCGAGCATTTCCTGCAGCAGCCAGCCGATCACACCTGCATCGGAGGCATGTTCGCGGCGGCGCTTGTATAGGAACGACAGGATCTTGGCGTGCGTCTCCGCATCGGAAAGCGCCGACTTCTCGTCGATGGCAAGCTCATCGCTTTGCGGGAATTCGTAGGCAGGGCCCGCACCGCGGTTGTAGGTGCGGTCATAGGCAGCGCGCTTTTCGGGATCGCGCAGGACGCCATATGCCTCGATCGTTTCGGCAAAGCGGTCCGGATCGGCGGTGGCCGCATTGTCCGGATGATACATCTTGGCAAAGTAGTGGTACGCAAGTTCAAGTATTCTTGCGTCGCAATCGGGATTTACTTTCAGGACCTTGTAGTAATCCGTGTATTGGTGCCCATTCTCCATGGCCTGAAAACCCCCTTGGCACCCATCGACGATTGGCGAAAAATCGACGGATGCGCTGCCCCACCAGCCCCGTCAACCACAACGGGAAGCGTCACGCCTAACGCACAGTAATTGTCACTTTGTTAAGGCCGTTTGTCAAAGCGCCCGGCGCGGATTTCCCGAAGGTGTGGGCAAGTTCGTGCCAACGCCTTGCAACCGTGCACGCGCCGCGCCTGCCCGCGATTGCATCTGGCCCTACCCGTTCCCATATTCGCGCTCATGGCAGAACTCGTGATCCGTCGCGGCCTTGAAGAGCCGGATACTTCAGAAGGCTTCGTCCCCCACAAACCGCAGCGCCCCGAAAAATCCATGCCGGGCAAGCGCTTCGAGCTTGTTTCCGACTACCAGCCCGCCGGCGACCAGCCGACCGCGATCGCCGAACTGGTCGAGGCGGCGAAGGAGGACGAGAAGACGCAGGTCCTGCTTGGCGTCACCGGTTCGGGCAAGACGTTCACGATGGCCAAGGTGATCGAGGAGATGCAGCGCCCCGCGCTCATCCTCGCGCCGAACAAGATCCTCGCCGCGCAGCTCTATGGCGAATTCAAGAGCTTCTTTCCGAATAACGCGGTCGAATATTTCGTATCCTACTACGATTATTACCAGCCCGAGGCATATGTCCCGCGGTCCGACACCTATATCGAGAAGGAAAGCTCGGTAAACGAGGCGATCGACCGGATGCGCCACTCGGCCACGCGCGCCTTGCTCGAACGCGACGACGTCATCATCGTCGCCTCGGTCTCGTGCCTCTACGGTATCGGCTCGGTCGAGACCTATTCGGCCATGATCTTCGACATCAAGAAGGACGAGACCGCCGACCAGCGCGAGATCATCAGAAAGCTCGTCGCGCTCCAGTACAAGCGCAACGATGCTGCGTTCGCCCGCGGCAATTTCCGCGTGCGCGGCGACAGTCTCGAAATCTTCCCCTCGCACTATGAAGACATGGCCTGGCGCATCTCGTTCTTCGGTGACGAGATCGAGGAGATCAGCGAGTTCGACCCGCTGACCGGCAAGAAGGGCGCCTCGCTCGACAAGGTGCGTATCTACGCCAATTCGCACTACGTGACGCCCGGCCCGACGATGAAACAGGCGAGCGAGGCAATCCGGTTCGAACTGTCGGAGCGGCTGAAGGAGCTCGAGGCCGAGGGCAAGCTGCTGGAACACCAGCGGCTGGAACAGCGCACCAACTTCGATCTCGAGATGATCGCCGCCACCGGCAGCTGCGCAGGGATCGAGAACTATTCGCGCTTCCTGACCGGCCGTCTTCCGGGTGAGCCGCCGCCGACCCTGTTCGAATACCTGCCCGACAATGCCCTGTTGTTCGTCGACGAAAGCCACCAGACGGTGCCGCAGATCGGCGCGATGGCGCGGGGCGACCATCGGCGCAAGCTGACGCTGGCCGAATACGGGTTCCGCCTGCCCAGCTGTATCGACAACCGCCCGCTGCGCTTCAACGAATGGGACGCGATGCGCCCGCAGACCATCGCCGTGTCCGCCACCCCCGGCGGGTGGGAGATGGAGCAGACCGGCGGCGTCTTTGCCGAACAGGTCATCCGCCCCACCGGCCTGATCGACCCGCCGGTCGAGATCAAGCCGGTCGAGGACCAGGTCCAGGACTGCATCAACGAATGCAAGGCCACCGCAGCCAAGGGTTATCGCACTCTCGTCACCACGCTGACCAAGCGCATGGCCGAGGACCTGACCGAATTCATGCACGAGGCGGGCGTTCGCGTACGCTACATGCACTCCGACGTCGAAACGCTGGAGCGTATCGAGCTGATCCGCGACCTGCGGCTTGGCGTCTATGACGTGCTGGTCGGCATCAACCTGCTGCGCGAAGGGCTCGACATTCCCGAATGTGGGCTGGTCTGCATTCTCGATGCCGACAAGGAAGGCTTTCTGCGCAGCGAAACGTCGCTGATCCAGACCATCGGCCGCGCCGCGCGCAACGTCGACGGGCGGGTCATCCTCTACGCCGATCGCATGACCGGTTCGATGGAGCGGGCGATCGCCGAAACCGACCGCCGCCGCGCCAAGCAGGAGGAATACAACCTCGAACACGGCATCACGCCGCAGACGATCAAGCGCAACATCCACGACATCGTCGCCGACACCGCCAGCAAGGACGGCGTCACCGTCGACACCGGCGATGACGAGCGTAACAACCTCGTCGGACATAACCTGCGCGCCTATATCGAGGACCTCGAAGCCCGCATGCGCGCGGCTGCCGCCGACCTCGAGTTCGAGGAAGCGGGACGGCTGCGCGACGAGATCCGAAGGCTGGAGAACGAGGAACTCGGCCTGCCCGATGGCGAGAAGAAAGCTCCGATTGTCGGACGCAGCAACGAGGGCAAGCCGGGGACGCGCAAGACGCGCTATGGCAAAGTGCAGAAGAAGTGGAAGCGTTAAGCCGGTTGCCGGGCCGTGAAGAGCTTGGCATATCGGCGCCATGCGATTTCGTCTGAAACCGGTTTGCACCGCGCCCGCACTGGCCCTGGCCCTCGGCATCCTTGCCGCCCCTGCCACCATTTCCGCCGCCGACAAGGACGGTGAAACGGCCGCAAAGCCTGTCACCGATTATACGCCGCTATCGTCGGAACGGCAGCTTTCGGGGACCTTCGGGGGCCAGCGGATCGACTATACCGCGCGCGTTGCCGAAACCGTCCTGAAGGCCGAAGACGGCACGCCCAAGGCCGCGATCGTCACCACCAGCTATGTCGCCAAGGGCAATGACCGCAATCGCCCCGTGACCTTCCTGTTTAACGGCGGGCCGGGTTCGGCCTCACTCTGGCTGCAGATGGGGGCATTCGGGCCCAAGCGCGTCGACACGCCGTCCGATGCCACTGACGACGGTGCGCCGCCCTTCCCCATCGTCGACAATCCGGATTCGCTGCTCGACGTCAGCGACCTGGTCTTCATCGACCCCGTCGGCACCGGTTTCTCGCACACCATCGGCGAGACCGAGGGTAAGGAATACTGGGGCATGCAGCAGGACGCGAAGTCCGTTGCCGACGTCATTCGCAAGTGGCTGACCGAAAATGGCCGCTGGAACAGCCCAAAGTATCTGGGCGGCGAAAGCTACGGCACGACCCGCTCGGCCCTCGTTGCATCCGAACTGGAAGGCGGTTGGAACGATGTTGCGCTGAACGGCGTGATCCTGATCTCGACCATCCTCGATTTCCCGACCGTCTGGGGCGGCGGCGAGGACGGGAACGAGCTGACCTACCCGATGTACATTCCCTCGATGGCAGTGACTGCAGCCTATCACGGCAAGCGCAGTGCCGGATCGCCCGCAGACGTTGCCGAAGAGGCGCGCCAGTGGGCGCTTGGCCCCTACATGACCGCGCTTCTCAAGGGGCAGGATCTGCCCGCCGACGAACGAGCGAAAATCCGGGCAGAGATGTCGCGCCTGACGGGGCTGTCCGAGGAATATATCGAACGTGCGAACCTGCGCGTCACGCCGGGCCGGTTCTACAAGGAACTGCTGCGTGATCGCGGTCAGGTCGTGGGCCGGTTCGATTCCCGCTATCTCGGCGAGGATTTTGACGACGCGGGCGAAACGCCCGACAACGATCCGTCGGGCTACGGCATCGACGGGGCCTATACGACAGCCGCGAACGACTGGCTGCGCCGGTCGCTCGGCTTTGACACTGAACGCAACTACGTGCCGCTGGGCGGGGTCAATACGTGGGACTGGCGACCCGAGGGCGAAGGCAGTGTCGCACCCTACCTCAACGTCGCGCCGAAGCTGGCGAAAGCGATGCGCGAAAATTCGCAGATGCGCGTTTTCGTCGGACAGGGCTGGTACGATTTCGCAACGCCCTTCTTCGGGGCGGAATATTCGATGAACCGACCCGGCTTTCCGCAGGACCGCATCGTCTGGGAATACTATGACGCGGGCCACATGATGTACCTGCGCGACGAGGACAGGGCGAAGCTTTCTCGCGACGTACGGGCGTTCATAAAGGCGCGATAGGACTACCACCGCGCGCGGGGCGGTGTTAGCGCATCACGCCATGATCCGGTCGCTTTCCCGAACCGCCGCGATGGCGGCCATCGTCCTTGCCGCAAGTGCCTGTTCTTCGAACTCCGAACCGGAGGCGACGCCGAACGAGCCGGTGACCAAGTTCGCCCTGCCGCATCATGACGAGGCGGAACTGGAGATCGAGCGCAAGATCACCGAGGCCATGCCCGGCAAGATCGATCCGCCTGACGCGACATGGCGCGAAACGAAGTCGGGCGCGATCTATGGCGAGCCGGACAAGAAGCCGCTGATCGAGATGGTCTGCAACGACGGTATGGTCGACGTGACGCGCAACGTCGCGTCGGACGACGGGGCCAAGGCGCTGTTCGCCTTCGTCGGCTATCGCGGGATCCTGCGGCTCAAGGTCGAGAACGACGGCGCGGCTTGGCACGGCAGCCTGCGCAGCGACGATCCGCTCTGGATCGCAGTGACCGGCGGGCCCTTTTACGCCACGGTCGCAGGCGGCGGCAAAGTGATCTCTCCCGCAAGCTCGATCGCCTCGTCGGTCATCACCGGCTGCAAGCCGGAAGCCGACGCGACGATCAAGGGCGCGGCGGTCGATACCGACGAGACCGCCTGACGCGCGTTACAGCTTGCCGAACTTTTCCTCGTAACCGGCGGTATCGTCCTCGGCCAGGAACTTGGCCTGCGTGCGCCAGTCATCGCGATTGATGCGACCCTTGAAGCGGCCCAGCTGCTCGTCGATTTTCTGAACGTCGTCGTCGCTCCACGCCGCGATCTGGTCGAAGCGCGAAATACCCATGTCGCCCAGCATGGCGACCAGCTTCGGCCCCAGCCCCTTGATGCGTGAAAGATCGTCCAGACCTTCGCCGGGATGATCGGCGGCATCGATCTTGACCGCGGCGGCCACGGCCTGCGCATCGCGCGCCGTGTCGGGCATGTGGTCTTCCTCCGCCTTGGCAGCGGCAGCGTGCATTTCCTCGTCATGCTCAAGCGCGGCAGCGGCCACGGCCGTGCCAACCCCTGCCAGCCCCTCGGGCGTGGCGGGCGGTTCGTGTTCGTGCGTGACGGCAGAGGCGGCGGGCGCGGAATCGATCAGCGCCTGGTTGCGCTTGGCAGGGCCCACGCCTTCGTCCAGCACGTCGGGACGGTGGCTGCGCACGCGTTCCTTTTTCGGGCGGGCGAGCAGCCACAGCGCGATGATAACGGCCAGGATCGCGACGATCGCGAAGGCCACCCAGTTCGCCTGGATCAGTTCCACCATTTCAGCTTTCCTCTTCTAATCTTTCCGCCCGGCGAGCGGCGCGCATTCTGACGAGGTTGCGGAACCTCACCCTGCGCGAAAACCACAGCATCGCCAGCGACAGGACCGCGCCATAGACGATCAGCAGCGCGACGAGCAATTCGATCCACAGCGGCATGTCTGCCTCCTACCCTGCGTCCGGCGTGTCGACCGGCGTCGGCACTTGCGGCATGATCGAGATGACCGAGAACTCGATACGGCGATTGGCCGGATCGGTGGGATCAAGCCCTTCGACAGGACGAGCCGAACCATAGCCTTCGGCCCGTAGCGAGGCGCGCGGCAGACCGCGTTCGACCAGCGCATCGCGCACGGCATCGGCGCGTTCGCGGCTGAGCCGCAGGTTCACTTGCGCATCGCCCACGGAATCGGAATGGCCGGCAACCGCGATGATTGAGCCGCGGCAGGGCTTAAGCGCCTCTGCCACTTCGTCGAGCAGGAGTTCGCTGCTTTCCTCGATCTTCGCGCTGCTCTGCGCAAAGCGGATGACGCGAACGGATAGCAGTGCCTCGACATCGCGCTGGCAGTGGTAGGGGCCGGGTTCGACGACATCCTCGGTCTCTGCCGGCATGCGGTCGCCCTTTGCCCAGTGGACGCCGCCCACGCCCCGTATCGCGGCAATCGCGCGGGCGACACGGCCACGGGTGTCATCGTCGAGCGTGTCCCCACCGCTCAATTCCGGGTGCCTCGTCGGCCAGCCCTGATCGGTGCGGAAATCGGCGACGATACCGCTACCGCCTTCACGTTCGATCGCGGCCTCAGCCTGTGTCTCCAGCCGGGCAATCGTATTCTCGCTCGTCATGTCGGACCCGATCAGCGCGACAACCACGACGCAGGCCGCGCCGATCAGCACCTTGAGCCACGAGGGGAGCGAGAGAATTGCGTTCATGCGTCAGGTCGATAGCGAAGCTAACCGGCTGGCGGAAGAGTGCCTGCGTCCTTCTTGCCCGCCTGACGGAAGAGAACGCGGTCCTCTTCGCCGAAACCGCGCTTCCAGATGACGTAGCCGTAAGTGGCGAGGATGGCGGGGATGCCGATGGCCAGTTCCATCCATTCGGGCAGGAACGTGAAGGCAAACCCGACGACCACCGCGGGTGCAACCGCCCAGACCAGCGGCCAGCGGAAGTTGTTGATCCGCTCACCCAAGATACCCGCCAGCACGCGCGACTTGGTGAAGCTGGCAAAGGCAAGCGCGAGGCACAGCGAGAGCGAGGCGCCTGCTGCCTGGAACAGTTCGCTGAACCCCAGTTCCTTGATCGTGAAGATCACGCCGACCGTCAGCAGCCCCTGCAACGTGATCGTCGCAAACGAGATCGCGAGGTTCTTGAGCCTTGCAAGATAGATCAGCGCCGCTTCGGAAACGACCGCGGTCGATGCGACGACTTCCGCGGCCAGCAGGAAGGCCAGCGCGCCGTTGCCATAGATGAACTGCGGCCCGACCAGGCCCAGAACGCCCTCACCCGGAATGCCCAGCGCCAGCCCGATGCCGGTCTGCGCGGCGATGATCCAGAAGCCCGCCTGACAGACCTGCCGGGCGATCGCGGCATAGTCCTTTTCCTTCAGCTTGCGCACGATGACGGGGCCGAGGATCGGCTCGAAACTGGTCTTCAGCTTCTGCGGCAGGCTCGCCACCTGTACCGCGACGTAATAGATGCCGACTGTCGCCGGGCTGACGAAAATGCCCAGGATCGCGATGTCGAGGCGGCGGGTGCCCCACTCGATCGCGTCGGCCAGCGCGAGCGGGAAATTGTCACGCGCAATCGCGGCAAGGTGGATCAGGTGCGGCTTCCACCCGTGCGGCCAGCCGTAACTGCGCAGCAGCGGGATAAGCGCCGTCAGCATCGCCGCGATGACCGAGAACAGGTATGACAGCGCCAGCCCGCCCTCGCGCGTCGCGGGAATAAGGTAGAACACGCCCGCCATGATCGAGAGCGACCAAGGCTCCACGATCGAACGGCTGCGCACAGTGGCGGCAATGTTGTAGCGATAGGCGAGCGCGGCCAGCATCACTTCGGTTTGCGCCAGCATTACGATCGCGATGGGAAGGTAGAAATCCCACTGGCTGTTCGTGCCGTTGGGGAACATCGGCGCGGGGAACACGAACAGGACTGCGGCGAACAGCGAGCTGGTGATCAGCGAAAGCAGCAACCCGTCGGTGATGACGTGGGTCTCGTCCCGCTTCTCGTTATGCAGTTCCTTGGCAAGCCCGCGCTTGAGGCCCAGCGTCGCGATCTGGCCCGCGATCTCGATGACGATCAGCGCCGAGGCAAAGCGGCCCAGCTGGTCCGCGCCGTAAAGGCGGCCCGCGATGAACAGGAACGGCAGGCGCGCGGCAAGGCGCAGCAGGAAGCCGAGGAAGTTGGTCCTGCCCCCCTTGGCAAGAGCCGCAAGGTCCTGTCCCGGCTGTCCGGAATTATCCGGCGCGGGCTGGCCACCCGATGCGGGCGGCGCGGGGTTTGTCACCGGGGCTGCTCCGCAATCTCGTCAGGCACTTCCTGCTTGAGCGGGCGCGCCAGCAGCGCATCGACCATTTGCGAGGCAGTCACCTTGCCTTCCAGCAGCGCGCAGACTGCGCCGGTGATCGGCATTTCGATGCCCATGTCCTGCGCAATGCCCTGAAGCACGGGCGCAGTATGCGCGCCTTCGGCCACGGTGCGGCGATTGGCCATCAGGCCGACCGGGTCTTCACCCTGCCCCAGCGCGGTGCCGAGCGAGAAGTTGCGGCTGGAAGTCGAGGAACAGGTCAGCACTAGGTCGCCCAACCCGCAAAGGCCCGAAAGCGTTTCGGCCTGCGCGCCGCGGGCAAGACCGAAGCGTAGCATCTCGGCAAATCCGCGCGCGATCAGCGAGGCGCGGGCGTTCTGGCCAAGCTCCATCCCGTCGACCACGCCGCAAGCAATGGCGAGGACGTTCTTCACCGATCCGCCGATCTCTGCCCCGACAATGTCGTCCGAATAATAGGGGCGGAATTCGGTACGGGCGACGGCTTCGGACAGTCGCTCCCACTGCTCTTCCCCGCCTTCACAGGCGAGCGTAATGGCAGTCGGCAGGCCCGCGGCAACTTCGTGCGCGAACGTCGGGCCGGACAGCACGGCAAGCGTGGCGTTGGGGCAGGCATCGCGAGCGACTTCGGCCATCAGGCGGTTCGTGCCCTTCTCGATCCCCTTGCAGCACAGCACGAGATCACCCGAAAATTCCGGAAGGCCCGACATGACGCGGCCAAGATGCTGGGCCGGTGTGACGGCAAGCAGCACGTCGAGATCGGCGAAATCGGCAAGATCGCTGCTGGCGCGGACCTTTTCGGACAAGTGCGCGCTGGGCAGGTAAGTCGCGTTGCGGTGTTCGTCGTTGATACCGGAGACGACGTCTTCCTCGAACGCCCAGATCAGGACATCGCGTCCGTCGCTGGCCAGCATCTGCGCAAGGGCGGTGCCCCATGCGCCAGCGCCGATCACGCCGACGGTCGATATCTTGCTCATGCTTTCACTCCTGCTCCGCGTGCGGGTTCTGCATCGGGGTCGAGCGGCCAGCGCGGCCGCGCCGCGACGTCCAGCGGATCGCCGCCTTCGGCCACCAGCCCTGCGGCCAGCCGTTCCTGCCCTGCCCATGCGATCATTGCGGCATTATCGGTACAAAGCTTCATCGGCGGTGCAACGAAGCCGAGGCCGTTTTCCGCAGCAAGTCCTTCAAGCGCAGCACGAAGCGACTTGTTCGCCGCGACCCCGCCGGCAACGACCAGCGAACCGACTTCGCCCGCATTGGCCAGAGCGCGGGTCGTGCGGTCGATCACGCAATCGAGCGCGGCCTGCTGGAAACTGGCGGCGATGTCGGCCTTTTCGTACTGGCCGCTTTCAAATGCGCGCAGCACCGCGCTTTTCAGTCCCGCGAACGAGAAATGTGGTTCGGGCGAACCTTTCAGCGGACGCGGCAGCGGCACGGCTTTCGGGTCGCCATCTGCCGCCAGCCGCTCAACCGCAGGGCCGCCCGGATAGCCGAGGCCGAGGATCTTGGCGGTCTTGTCGAACGCCTCGCCCAGCGCGTCGTCGATCGTCGTCGCAAGCCGCCGGTATTCGCCGACGCCGCGCACTTCCAGGATCTGGCAGTGCCCGCCGCTCGCCAGCAGCAGCAGATAGGGGAAGGACAACTCGCGATCGGCAAGACGCGGGCTCAGCGCATGGCCTTCGAGGTGATTGATCGCGATCAGCGGCCTGTCGCCCGCCATGGCCAGCGCCTTGCCGGTGACGAGACCGACCATGACCCCGCCGATCAGGCCCGGCCCTGCCGTGGCGGCAATCCCGTCCAGATCGGCCAGTTCCATGTCCGCCTCGGCCAGCACCTGTTCCACCATCGGGCCCAGCACTTCGACATGCGCGCGGGCCGCGATTTCGGGCACGACGCCGCCGAATGGGCGGTGCGCTTCGTCCTGCGAGGCGATGGCCTGCGCAACGATTGTGCCATCGGCGGCCACGACCGCAGCCGCGCTTTCGTCGCAGCTCGACTCGATACCGAGGACGAGCGGACGCGAAAACTGTGAAACCATGGGATTTGTGGCACTCATGGCGGGTTTCCCTGAACGCTTTGCGCCGCTAGCACAACCCGCGATGCCCGACGTCATACAAAACCCGCTGCCCGCCCCCGAACGCCCGCTTCGCCTCGGCACGCGCCGTTCGCCGCTCGCCATGGCGCAGGCCCACGAGGCTCGCGACCGCCTGTGCAAGGCGCACGGGTGGAACGAGGACGCGGTCGAGATCGTCCCCGTGCTCGCCAGCGGCGACAAGGTGCAGGACCGCCCGCTTGCCGAGATCGGCGGCAAGGCGCTCTGGACCAAAGAGCTCGACGGCTGGCTGATCGAGGGGAAGATCGACTTCTCGGTCCACTCGATGAAGGACGTGGAGACGATCCGCCCCGAACAGATCGCGATTGCCGCGCTGCTGCCGCGCGCCGATGTGCGCGACGTGCTGGTGGGCGCAAGCTCGGTCGCCGCAATTCCGCCAGGCGCGCGTGTCGGCACCAGCGCCCCGCGCCGTGCCGCGCAGATGCTCAGCCTGCGCCCCGATCTCACCGTCGTCGGCTTTCGCGGCAACGTCGCGACGCGGCTGGCCAAGCTGCAGGCGGGCGAGGCCGACGTGACTTTGCTGGCCGCAGCAGGACTGGAGCGGCTCGGCGAAACGGGTGTTGGTCACGCGCTCGAAGCTTCCGAATGGCTGCCCGCCCCTGCACAGGGCGCGATCGGCATCGAATGCCGCGCCGACGACGCTTTCGTAAAGCAGGCGCTGTCGGCCATCGACCACGCGCCGACCCGCGCGCAGATCATGGCTGAGCGCGAACTTCTGCTGGCGCTCGGCGGCAATTGCCACAGCCCCATCGCGGTGTGGACGCGCGGCGAGAGCGAATTGACGATGACCGCGCGCCTCTACAGCCCCGACGGACTGGTGAAGGTGGAAGGCCAAGCCACTTTTGCCGCCGACTCCGACGGCGCGAGCGTGCTTGCCCGCCGCCTCCTCGCCGATGCGCCCGAGGCTGTTGCCGTCCACTTCGCAGGTCCGCCGGCTTGAAGCCTGTCCTCACCATCCGCCCCGCACCCGGCGATGCCCGGACGGTGGCGCTGGCGAGGGAAATGGGCCTCGAGGTTGCAAGCCACCCGCTTTTCGCGGTCGAGCCCGTGGCATGGGACTGCCCCGATGCAGGCATGTTCGACGCGATCCTGATCGGCAGCGCCAATGTCCTGCGCCACGGCGGCGATTGCATCGGCAAACTGACCGCGCTCCCCGCATGGTGCGTCGGCGAAGCTACTGCCAATGCCGCGCGCAAGGCGGGTTTCACGGTCGCGGGCACCGGCACGGGCGGCTTGCAGTCGGTGGTCCCAATGGCCGAGGCGGCAGGGCACCGCCGCCTGCTGCGCGTGAGCGGGGAGGCGCATGTCCCGCTTGACCTGCCCGACGGGATGATCGCCGACACCCGCACCGCATATCGCGTCGCGGCCTACCCCATCCCGCCCGAACTGGCGGACAAGCTGCGCGAACCTTGCGTCGTCCTGCTTCATTCGGGTGAGGCTGCGGCCCATTTCGCGGCCGAAGTCGACCGGCTGGGCATCGCGCGCAGCACTATCGCGCTCGCCTGTCTTGCGCCGCGCATCGCGGACAGCGCGGGTTCAGGGTGGATGTGTCTATCCACCGCGCCGTTCACCGACGATGGGGCACTGCTGGCCTTGGCCAAGCAAATGTGCCAAGCCTGAAGCTGAAAAACTAACCAGAGATGTAATGGAAGCGACAACCCCCAACGCGACCTCGGATTCGGATCGTACCGGCAGCACCAAACGCATGCGCTCGATGGCGACTGCCGTCCTCGTCGCGTTCAGCGTCGGCTGCGCGCTCGCCTTCTATTTGGCGTGGAGTTACGGCTTCACGTCTTCTGAAGAGGCACCCGCCGAAAGCGTGCAGACAGCCGCCGCGCTTCCCGGCGATGCCGAAATGGCCGCCGCGGTGCCCACCACCATCCCGACGACCGCGAACGAGACAACGATGGGCATGCGCCTCGAAGATCTCGAACGCCGGTTGAACCGGCTGGACCTGCAGGCAGAGGCCGCATCGGGCCACGCCGCCCGCGCCGAAGGGCTGCTCGTCGCTTTCGCCGCCCGCCGCCTGATCGAACGCGGCGCGCCTCTCGGCTATCTCGAAAACCAGCTGCAGCTGCGCTTCGGCAATGCCCAGCCGAACGCGGTTCGCACGATCATCAACGGTTCGCGCAATCCGGTCACGCTCGACGCCCTGCGGCTGGAGCTTGAGGAAATCGCCAACGAAGCGGTGAACGAGCCGGACAATGCCACCGGCTGGGAACGCGTGAAGGCCGAAGCCTCGCGCCTCTTCGTGCTGCGCAAGTCGAGCGCGCCTTCGCCGCAGCCGGAACTGCGCGTCGACCGTGCCCGCACCCTGCTCGACGATGGCCGCGTCGAAGCCGCCGCCGCGCTGGTCGAACGCCTGCCCAATCGCGAACGCGTGGAACCATGGCTGGCCGAGGCCCGCCGCTATACAGCGATGCACGATGCGCTTGACCTGATCGAAACCGCGGCCCTTCTTGAACCGCGCCAGCTTATCGACGGCGAAGGACAGCCAGTGCGCCAGGGCAGCCCTGCTGCACCCTCGCCGACGCCTTCGCCCGAACAGACGGCTGCTGCCGAATAATCAGTCCTGAAGCAGGGCGGGAAGCGCGCCGGATACGCCGCGCGCTTCGTCCATGAAGAACGTCTTCAGCGGCGCGAACTTCTCGATCGCGCTCATCCCTGCGCGGCGCACCATGCTGGCGGTCTTGCCCGGAACGCCGAAGATCCACGTCAGCCCGTCGGTCGCCAGCGCCACGCTGAAATCGTCGAGCGCGCGCCAGTCCTGATACCGCTTCAACAGCTGCGCATCGCCCGGCTCCAGCCCCAGCCGCATGCCATCGCCCAGCACTTCGGCCAGCGCCGCGGCATCGCGCAGGCCAAGGTTCAGCCCCTGCCCCGCGATCGGGTGAATGCCGTGCGCCGCATCGCCGACGAGCGCCAGCCGGTCCGCGATGATCGTCGGCGCGTGATGGAAGCCCAGCGGGAAGGACGTGCGCTGACCGTCGAGCGCGATTTCGCCCAGCACGCCGCCCATGCGCTTCTGCGCTTCGGCCACGAAAGCCCGTTCGCCCAGCTTCAGCCAGGCATCGGCGTCCTTTTCGGCGACGGTCCAGACCAGTGCGGTGCGGTGGCGGCCCTGATCGTCGTCGAGCATCGGCAGAAGGGCGAAAGGCCCTGCCGGATAGAAGATTTCCCATGCGACATTACCGTGCGGCTTTTCATGGGTCAGCCCGCAGATCAGCGCGCGGTGGCGATAGTCCCACTTGGCGACCGTCAGCCCTGCCTCTTCGCGCGTCGGCGAACGGCGGCCTTCGGCGGCGACCAGCAGGCTGCCTTCGAAGCGGGCACCGTCCTCGCGGATGGCGGCCACGCCGAATTCGTCGCGTTCGCGCGCGACGATGCGGCTCTTGGGGTGGAAAGCGATTTCAGGCCGTTCCTTCGCGGCTTCGAACAGCGCGATGCGAAGCTGGCGATTGGCGAACATGCGGCCCAGCGAGCCTTCGCCCGGTTCGGGGCGGAAGTGCAGTTCGCCCGGCTTCAACTGGTCCGACACCGCGATCGCGTCGATCGGGCAGCCGTATTTCTCCAGCCGGTCGGCGATGCCGATGTTGGTGAACAAGTTCCAGCTCGCGGTAGAAATGGCAGAGGCGCGACCGTCGAAACCCGCGGCCATCTGCGCCTCGGGATCGGCGGCGTCGAGGACGTGGCTGGTAATGCCCAGTTCCGCCAGCGCGAGCGCGAGGCTCATCCCCACGAGCCCGCCGCCAAGGATCACCACGTCGCGCCGTTCAAACTCGATCTCGCCGCTCACCCGATAATCTCCGCCTGTTTGCCGTTAAGGCCCTGATCGCGCTCTTCTGGACAGCATGGACTGCCGCCCTTAAACGCTTCACGCACCAGATGGCGGTGCGGCGCCTGCCATGCAAGCCCCGCCTGCCCGCAAGCGAACCGGACACGATGCCCCGCGCCTTCAATCCCGCATTTCCGCACAGCCGCACTATCGCCGCCTTTCTGCTGGCGATCCTTGCGGCAATCGCTGCACTTCCGGCGCTGGCCAACAATATCGAGACTCGGCTTGTCGTCGAGGGTCCGGTCGCGCCGGGCAAGACGGTAACGCTCGCCATCGCGCAGGAACCGAAGCCCACGTGGCACGGATACTGGCTCAATCCGGGCGATGCCGGTTTCGGTATGGACACGACATGGACGCTGCCTGACGGCTGGTCGGCGGGCGAACCGGAGTATCCCGTCCCCGAACCGCTCGTCATCGGCACGTTGATGAACCACGTCTATGAAGGGCCTTATGCCATCCTCGTGCCGCTGACGGTGGCAGCCGATGCGAAGGCGGGCGAGACGGTTGAGATCGGGCTGGAAGCCAACTGGCTGGCTTGCACGGACGAGATCTGCGTTCCCGAAAGAGGCACTTTCACAGCGCAAGTGGCGATAGCCGAGGCAGACAGCGAGCCGCCGCACGATGCCCAGTTCGACGAATGGCGCGCGCATCTTCCCGCGCCCTTGGCCGAGAAAGGCCGCTATGCCGTCGATGGTGAAACGCTGCGCATCGCGGTTCCGGTGGCGCCGGGCGCGGACGTCACTTCGCCGCACCTGTTTCCCGCTGCCGACGGCTTCGCCGAATTTGTCGCGCCGCAAAGCTTTTCGCGTAACGGCAACTGGCTGATTGTCGAAACTGTCGCCGACGACGACGCAGCCGCGGGCGAGCCTTACGAGGCCGTCCTGCGCCTTGGCGACGGCACCGGCCTTGCGGTCACGCTGGAATCTGGCGACGTGCCTGCTGCGGGCGAGCCGATCGCGGGCCTTACCGCATCGAGCGGCGCGCTGCCGGGGCTCGCTTGGTTACTGCTGCTGGCATTTGCGGGCGGCGTGATCCTCAACGTCATGCCCTGCGTCTTCCCGATCCTAAGCCTCAAGGCGATCTCGCTGGCCAAGGCGAACGAACAAGGCGCGCACAAAGACGCGCTGGCCTATACCGCAGGCGTCATGGTCGCGGTCCTGCTGCTGGGCGCGGTTCTACTGGGCCTGCGCGCAGCGGGCGAGGAAGTGGGCTGGGCCTTCCAGTTGCAGGAACCCGCGACAATTGTCCTGCTGCTCATCCTTGCCAGCGCGATCACTGCCAACCTTGCTGGCCTGTTCGAAATGATGCTGCCCGTCGGCCGCTCCAGCCACGGCAGCGGCGCTTTCCTGACGGGGCTTCTGGCCGCCTTCGTCGCAACCCCGTGCACCGGCCCGTTCATGGCCGCCGCAATGGGTGCAGCGCTGCTGCTGCCCGTGACCGATGCCATGCTGTTGTTCGCAGCGCTCGGCCTTGGCCTTGCCTTCCCGTTCCTGCTGATCGGCTTCGTGCCGCCCATCCGGCGCCTGCTGCCCAAGCCCGGTGCATGGATGAACACCTTCCGCCGCGTGATGGCCGTGCCGATGGGGCTGACCGCGCTGGCGCTCGTCTGGCTGACGTGGCGCATCGGCGGGGTCACGCTGCTCGCGCTCGGCCTTGTTGCGACCGCGCTGGTCCTGATGCTGCTCTTCGAAACAGGGCGCAGGCAGAAGCTGGGTCTCTATGCCAAGGGTGCAGTCCTTGCCGCATTCGCGCTGGCACTGGTCGCCACCGCCATTGCCGCGTCGATGAAAACCGACGCGCCGGTGGTCGAGGATGAGCTTGGCGCGACCAACTATAGCGAAGCCGCGCTGGCCGAGGCGCGCGCCAGCGGCAAGCCGGTCTTCGCCTATTTCACCGCCGACTGGTGCGTAACCTGCAAGGTGAACGAGGCGACCGCGATCAACCGCGAGGACACCAAACTGGCCTTCGAAAAGGCCGGTGTCGTCGTCATCCGCGGCGACTGGACGCGGCGCGATGCGACGATCACGCGCTATCTGGAAAGCCAGGGCGCGGCCGGCGTGCCGCTCTATGTCTGGTACGCACCAGGTAAGGACGGCGAAGTCCTGCCCCAGATCCTGACCGTCGACACTCTCACCGCGCTGGCGACTGGCGACTAGGTGCGAGACTATCATTTGTCATAATGATGGGAACCCGATCACGCCCTCGCGGTTTTCGATAGTGAATGGGCGATCGATGTCGGTCGTATGTAGATATTAACCAAGTGGCTCTAGGATCGGACTGACTGGGTCACAGGGATGCAAAGACGCATGGCAGACTGGGGCTACGAGAAAACGGACTTTGAGGCGGCGGGAGCTACTCCCATCGTGCTGCTTGTCGAGGATGAGATGATCATCGCTTTCGACATGGCAGACCAGCTCGCCTGCAGCGGTTTCACCGTTGACGGTCCCTATCCCAGCAATGCCAAGGCACTCGCCGCTCTCAATGGCGACAAGCCGAATGTCGCTATCCTCGACGTGCAGCTTACCGATGGTGACGTCTATCCCGTCGCCGACAAACTTCGCGATCTGGGCGTTCCGATCGTATTCCACTCGGGCCACGCCGATCCGCAGGAACTGCGCCGCGATTATCCCGAAGCCATCGTCTGCACCAAGCCCTGCCCCAATGGCCAGCTTGAAGACGCGATCCGGCAGGTTCTCCAGGCGCACGCCTGATCGGTGGGACTGCTGTCCCCCGCCCCATTTCCCGACCATTGCCATGAGCCTGTGCTGCCCCTAATCCCTTGGGGCAATGGCGCACCGCTTCGTGCGCGCAGGGGAACACGGGCGCGCGATGGCCTTGATCACGATTTTGAACGGACCGAACCTCAACCTGCTCGGCAAGCGCGAGCCGGAGATCTACGGCCACGCCACGCTCGACGACGTGAAGACGCTCTGCGCCGCAAGGTGCGAGGCCCTGGGCCACGAAATGCGCTTCCTGCAATCGAACGCAGAGCATGAGCTGATCGACTGGATCCACGAAGCGCGAAACGAGGCGGCGGCCATCGTCATCAATCCCGCGGCCTTCACCCATACCTCGGTCGCGCTGCGCGATGCGCTTTCGGCTTTCGAAGGCCCGATTGCGGAGATCCACATCTCGAACGTCCACGCGCGCGAGGAATTTCGCCATCACAGCTATATCTCCGCCATTGCCGACACCGTGATCTGCGGGGCAGGCATCGCGGGCTACGGCTTTGCGATAGAGGCTGTCGCCGCGAAGATCTGAACCGCCGCGAACCTTCTGTCGCGCGTGGTTTTCGCACCATCGCAGCAGGCGGAACCAAACGATTGCAGAACCGTCGATCGGTCAAAGGGGCAGCGCAACCGACGCGCCTCAAGACACTCGAAAAACAGGATTTATCATGCAACGTTTTCAGGACAAGACCGTCATCGTCACGGGCGCCGGTTCAGGCATCGGCAAGGCCACGGCCAAGCGCTTTATCGACGAAGGCGCGACGGTCGCCATGTTCGGCTACAGCGACAAGGTTGAAAAGGCCGCCAAGGACTTCCCCGAAGGCAAGGCGATCCCCGTTCGCGTCGATGTACGGAATTCGGAAAACGTGAAGGCCGCAGTCGACATGATCGCGGAAAAGACCGGCCGCATCGACGTTCTGTGCAACAATGCCGGGGTCGCGGTGATGGGCGAACCGCAGGAACACTCCGACGAAGACTGGCACAAGGTGCTCGACACCAATGTCGACGGGATGTTCTTCTGCTCGCGCGCGGCAATCCCGCATCTGGAAAAGACCAAGGGCAGCATCGTCAACACCAGTTCGGTGTCCGGCATCGGCGGCGACTGGGGAATGGTTGCCTACAACACCTCCAAGGGCGGCGTTTCGAACATGACCCGCGCCCTTGCGCTCGACCTTGGCAAGAAGGGCATTCGCGTCAACGCGGTCGCCCCCTCGCTGACCGACACGAGCCTTGCCGAGGGCATCATGGAAAACAAGGACAAGCTGGCAAAGTTTGAAGAGCGCATGCCGCTCGACCCGCCCGAACAGCCCGAGGATATCGCGGCAGTCATCACTTTCCTGGCCAGCGACGATGCACGGATGGTGACAGGCGCGGTCCTGCCCGTCGACGGCGGCGTGACCGCCTCGAACGGCCAGCCGCCCATCGGTTGATCCAAACCACCACTTGAAGACAGCGCCCGCGAGGATTTCGCGGGCGTTTTCGTATGCACCGCACAGGGATAGGTCCGATCCGGTCCCACCTCGACTAACCGGCTGCGCCCACCTGCTCCTAGAATGACTTTCGACGAGGCAGGGGACCGACAGGAATGGGCGCACCGCGCGGCTTGGCAATCATCATCATCGCTCTGGCACTGGCCGGATCTCCACCCGCGCTGGGTCAGACAATCACGCGTGCGATTCCGCTTGAAGAAATCGGCTTTGGCGACGGCGTGGAATTTTCCGGCCGGGACGGAAAGCGCGCACTGCACTTCCCGATCGGCGATCCCGCCGATGTCGAAAGCGTGGTCCTCACCCTTCCGTTCGAGACAAACACCGCGCTTCCCGCCGACCGGCAGGTAACGCTGCGCGTTTCAGGCCGCGCGATTGCGACGCGGCGGTTTGCCGACAGGGAAACGGGTGTCTGGCGGGTGCCGGTGCCGCGTTCTCTGTTGCGCGACCACTATCTTGTCGCCGATCTCGAATATTCAGGATCGCGTATCGACGCACAGTGCGTGGACAGCCGCATCGGGGGTGACTGGCTCCATTTCGGAGGGAGAGCCGAAGCACAGATCGTCTATCACCCGTCCGCAATTGCCAGCCCAGCCCGCGCCTTGGGTCATGCGCCGGGGCCACTTGTCATCGAACTGCCCAAGCAGGCTAGCGAAGCGCAAGTCGCGGGTGCCATCCTCTTGTCCGCTACGCGGCCGGCACGCTTCGGCACCGCTGCCGCAGTCGGTGCCTGGCGCGAAACGCGGGTGATCTTCGATGGCAATGCGGTTGAGCCGCTGAAGGTAGTCGAAGCCGCCCGGCCCGCATTCGTTGTCGGCGATCCACTTGCCGCACCGCGGCTCTTCGCAAACGTGGCCGACTATCGGGGCGGCGCACTGCCCACGGTCGCCGCCGCGCTTGGCAAAGCGGGCGCCGGCAATCGCGCTGCCATCGCCCTTGGCAGTCTCGATGCGGACCTTACCCCGCGCCTGGTATCCGACCGAGGGGGTGGACCGTCCCCCTCCCCGCTGCCCGCGTCCCCTCGGGTCGGGCGCTCTCCGGGCTCGTTGCCGATCTCGCGCTCGCCGACGATGGGGGAGAAGCCCCTGCCATCGTCACGGTCGCGCTGAACGGTCTCCTGCTCGCAAGCCGGCCAGCGATGCCCGGAGAGCGCAGCCGTCTGGCGGTCGCCATCCCCGACGGACTGGCGACGACCGACAATCGCATCGACGTCAGCGTCCTGCGGCAGGAACGCGGCGGGGACTGCGACACATTGCCGATCCGGCAGGAAGCGCGTCTGCTGGGATCAAGCCACGCGGTTCTGGCCAAGGCGAGCGAAGTTGCCGATTTCCACGACTTGCCCGCCGCATTTGCGGGCGGGGTCACGCTGGTGCTGCCCTCTCGGCCAGACACCGCAAAAGTCGCCTCGGTCGCCGGACTTCTGGGCGGCATGCTTTCGGCGACAACGCCGCTTGCGGTGCAGTTCGGTGGTGCGATGCCGGAAGGCGCCATGGTCTGGCTGTCGGATTTCGCACCGCCCGGCACGCTTCCGCGTCTGAACCCCGCATCGAAAACGCGGATCAAGGGCGTCGACGGAACCCCGATGGTCTCCGCGGAAACGCTGGCCGATGCCTCTGTCGTGCAACTGCTTTCGCAAGGGGGTCGCCCGATCCTCTGGATCCGCCCCGGACGTGACTTTGCAAGACTGGCAGGAATGCCCTCCTCCGCACGGCTCGGGTACGGAGACATCGCGCTCTACGACGGATCGGGCCGCCTGTTCGCCATGCATTCCGAGCGGGAGAAGCTGGTCGACATAGAAACCGAAGGCGACGTCGACCTTGCCGACTGGATGCGCGAACACCGCATCTGGCTGGTGCTGGGCGCATGGCTGTTGGTTTCCGCGCTATTCGCGTGGCTGCTGCGCCAGACTTACCTTTCACGCGATCGCGGGGGTGACGGCGATGGGTGACATTTCGAACACCGATGCCTGGACCGGCGATCATCTTGTCGATCAGGGCATCATTTCGCTGCCCGAACTGGACGAAGCGTGGGCGCTGTCGCGAAGCTGGCAGATGCCGCTGCCCGACGTGCTCCTCGCGCGCAGTTCGGTCGATAGCCGCACGCTCTATCGCTCGCTCGCCGACCGCTTCGGGCTTGACCATGTCGATCTGATCGACAACCCTCCCGACCTTTCCCTGCTCAATGAAAGCGATGCAGAAGAATACATGCGCGAACTGGCCGTGCCGTGGCGCGTGCGCGATACGTTCAAAGGCAAGCGGCTGACCATCGCGACCGCGCGCCCCGGTCCGCAGGCCATGCTCCACATCCGCCGCCGTTGGGGCAGCGATGTCGACGTCGTCATCACCTCGCGCCGCGCCTTGCGACAGGCTGTGCAGCAGGCCTTTTCGCAAAGCTGGACCCGCCGCGCCGTCTACGACCTTGATGACCGCGATCCGGTGATGAGCGCGCGGACGGTGTTCACCCCGGTCCAGCTTCTCGTGCTGTGGGCAGTGGCCAGCGCCTGCGCCACCGGCGCGGTGCTTGCGCCCATCGTGACGCTGATCGTGCTGAACGCGCTGATGAGCGTGTTCTACCTCGGCAATTTCGCATTCAAGGGACTGGCGATCTGGGCCGGCGGCGTGGACCTCGTGGCACAGCGGCGGGAGATCGACGCGGCAATCGGTCTGCTCTCGGACGAGGACTTGCCCGTCTACACGATCCTCGTGCCGCTGTTCCGCGAACCCGACGTTCTGCCGATCCTGGCCGGGGCGCTGCGGCGGCTCGACTATCCGGCGGCCAAGCTCGACATCAAGATCGTGCTGGAAGAAGGCGACACCCCGACGATCGAGGCCGCCCGCGCGTTGAAGCTGGAAGAAATCTTCGAGATCGTCCTCGTCCCGCCCTCGCACCCGCAGACGAAGCCCAAGGCCTGCAACTACGCCTTCCGCCTCGCCCGCGGCGAATTCTGCGTGATCTACGATGCGGAGGACAAGCCGGAACCGGACCAGTTGAAGCGCGTCGTCGCCGCATTCGCGCGTGCACCGAAGAACGTGGCCTGCGTGCAGTGTCGCCTCAACTACTACAACCGGGACGAAAACTGGCTGACGCGGCTTTTCACGCTCGACTATTCGCTGTGGTTCGATCTCATGCTGCCCGGGCTGGAGCGAATGGGCGTGCCTATCCCGCTGGGCGGAACATCGAACCATTTCCGCGCCGAAGTCCTGCGCGAACTGCACGCATGGGACCCGTTCAACGTGACCGAGGATGCGGACCTCGGCATTCGCATGACACAGAAGGGCTATCGCACCAAGCTGGTGGAATCGACCACGTTCGAGGAAGCGAACGTCAGCATCGGCAACTGGATCCGTCAGCGTTCGCGCTGGATCAAGGGATACATGCAGACCCTGCTGGTCCACTTGCGCCGTCCAGGTGATTTTGCGCGGCAAGTCGGTCCGCTGGGCGTGCTGGGCTTCGTCATGTTCATTGGCGGCACGATGACATCGGGGCTGATCAACCCTATCTTCTGGGCGGTCTTCATCGTCTGGGCCATGACGCAGGCGGCGGGGTTCGACATCTTCTTCCCGCCGGTCCTGCTCTACCTGTCGCTGTTCAACCTGCTGGTCGGCAACGGGATGCTGATCTTCCTGATGATGCTGGCCCCGTTCCGACGCAACTGGCTGGAACTGACGGCGTGGGCACCGACGGTGATCGCGTACTGGGTGCTGATGTCGATCGCGGCGTGGAAAGGGCTGTTCCAGCTGATTACGCGGCCGTTCTATTGGGAAAAGACGACGCACGGGTTGTCGAAAATGACCGCCGCCGAACGTGCCCGCGCGCAAGGCCACGGGGACGCGGCATGAACGCGCAAACATGGCCGCTGGAACAGGTCCGTGCGCGCATGGCGATGCCGGTGTCGACAGTGCCGTGGCAGGCCCGCAGGTCTCTGACGCTCCCCGTCCTTGCACTGACTTCCGCGCTGTTGTGCCTGTTGCTGTGGCTGCAGGACGCCGGCTACGTTTCGCAGGCTTCGCTGGAGCTTTGGGGGCAGGCGCTGCTGGCATCGGACGGGGCGGTTGCCGCGCCCTCGATCATCGCTGCCTCTCCGCCCCTCCCCTATTTCGCGACGATCGTCGGCGAACTGGCCATGCCGTCCTTCGGCATGCGCATCCTGCCGCTTGTCACCGCGCTGTTCTTTGCCCTGATGGTTGCAGGATGGCTGCGCACGTTCCAGTCCGCGGGCCTGTCGTGGGGCGTTTCGATCGGCGCAGCGGTGCTGCTGGCATCGAATCCGGCACTGGTGCGCAGTATTGCCGAAAGCCCCTGTTGGGCAAGCCTTCATGCCGGATTGTCGATGCTGGCTGTCGGCCTGTTCAACCTGCGGCGCGATCACCGGATTACCGACGTGATACTCGTCGCGCTGTCGTTGCCGCTGATCCTGATGTCGCAGCCGGTGGGACTGGTCTTCGTGGTTGCCGCCGTGCCGTTCATCGCACTTTGCGTGCCAGAGGCGCAGATGCGTCGATCGGTTACCGGCGTGATGATGACGCTGCTGTTTCCGGCGACTTTCGTGCTGGGCGGGTTTGCCTACGTGAACTGGATCTTCAATGGCGATGCCTTCGCCTTCCTTGGCCACTTTGCCGATATTCCGATCACGCCGCCCCTGCCGCTTGCCGCGCTGCTGCTGGCGCTGGCCGGCATGGTGGCAAGCGCACCGATCCTGCCCGCCATCGTCGTTCGCACGCGCAGACAGGTCGGCGTGCGGCGCGCCTCGCTGGCAATCGGCGGTTTCGCGCTGGCCTGCGCGGGGCTATGCTGGCTGACCCAGACAATGCCCGAACCGGTGCAGCTTGCCGCCCTGGCAGTCCCGCTGGCAATGGCCGCCGCAACGCGCTGGCCGCGCAATCGGGTGCGTTCGGAAATGCTGGTCATCGGCATGCTTATGCTCGGCTGGGCCGGCGGCGCGGTTATCGTGTGGCAGGCCCGCGACGTGGAAAGCGCGAATCTGCGCGCCGTGCTGACGGGCCGACCGACCGTTGCCGTCGATGCCGAACTTGCCGCGCTGGGTCTTGCTCTACAGGGCCATGACGACATCCTGTTCGACGCGGCAGCAGCCCCGTCCGCCATCGCCCACCGCGGCAGCGCCGAAGGCATCTCCGCCGCAAGTTCCATCCGTTTCCGCCTTGCCGGAATGCGGCAAGACGCGCGGGCACATATCCAGGTCGTGCGGGATACCCGCTCACCGCGCGGGGCCGATGCCATGGGACGCACGTTCCCCGATCTCCATGAACGCGGCCTGCCCGGTTACCGCATCCTGCACGAAGGGCCGCATTGGCGCGCATGGATCAGGGAGGACCAGCCATGAACCAGCTTTCCATCGTTTCCGCTATCGAGCCCGGCAGCAACGAGGGGCCGCGCGTCCTGATCGTCGACGACGATCCCGATTCCGCCGAGATCACGGCCCGCATGCTGGGCGAAGGCGGCAATTTCCGCGTCCGCTGTGTCGAAAGTGCCGAGGAAGCCTATGTTGCGCTTTCGCTGGTCGGCGCCAGCGCAGAGGAAGAGCGGCTGGCCTACGACATCGTGATCATGGACATCATGATGCCGCAGGTCGACGGGATCGAGGCTACCGCCGCGATCCGCACCACGCGGCGCGGGGCTTTCGTGCCGATCCTGATGCTGTCGGGCCGCCGCGATCTCGATGCCTTGGGACAGGCCTTCATGGCAGGGGCCAGCGACTTCGTGACCAAGCCGATAGAGCCGGTCGAGCTACAGGCCCGCGTCCGCACCCTCCTGCGCCTGAAGCGCGAACAGGAACGCCGGCAGGCCCGCGAACGGCAACTGGTGGAAAGCAACCGCGAACTTCAGCAATCGGTGATCGACGGCACCCTGATCGACCGCGCGACGGGAATGCCTTCACGCGCGTGGGCCGAAATGACCTTGCGGGAATGTCGCACGAACGGCGTCCCACTGGCCGCCGCCATGGTGCAGATCGACGAACTGGACGCCTATATCGCGTTTCACGGCATGCGCGGGGCCGAACGCCTGCACGCCGACATCATGCGCCGGTTGCAGTCCGTCCCCGCGCCGCTGGGCGCGACTTTGGCCGCATGGGACGAAGGGCGCTTCATCGTTCTGCTGCCGGGCACGAAGGACACCGCGCGGATCGCCGCGCTATGCGCCGGACTGCAACGCGCGGTTGAATATCCGGCAATGCCCCATGGCAATGCCCTGCATCATGACCGTGTCCGCGTCTCCACCGCCAATGGCTGGCGCCCTGCCGCGCAGGCGGCGGAACTGCCGTCTGCCCTGATCGCCAGCCTTGCGGATGAAAGCTTTCGCGGCCGGCGAAGCGTAGAGAACGCCTGATACGAAAAAGGCCGGGTCTCCACGTGGAAGCCCGGCCCTTTCATTTCCGGTTCGCGGCGTCAGAACTCGCTGGCGTCGCGGTATTCGATCGGCAGGTCGATCGCCTTCAGCTGATCGTCGATCTTCGAACGATCGCCGACGACGATGATCGTCAGGTTATCCGGCGACAGGTACTCGGCCGCCGCCCCGTCGATCGCGGCGGCATCGATGCCGCGGTAGATCGTGGGAAGCTGCTTCTGATAATCTGCCGGACGGCCCAGACGACCGTTCGCCAGCAGCGCGCCCAGCACCTGGCCGTTGGTTTGGAAGCTGTTGGGCAGGCCCCGAATGTTGCCATCGGTCACGCGCTGCAGTTCGACCTCGTCGACTCCGCGCGAACCATCTGCAAATTCCTCGACCCGGTCGAAGATCAGTTCGATGGAATCGGCAGTCCGGTCCGTCTGGACGGGCGTGTAGATGTAGAACGTGCGCGGTCCGACATCGCCTGACGAGACCGAGCTGCGCACGCCGTAAGTCCAACCCTTGTCTTCGCGAAGGTCGCTGTTGAGACGCGAGAGGAAGCCAGAACCCACAACCTCGTTCGCGATGTCCAGCGCTTCCATTCCCTGCGTCGTGCCGTCGAGCGGTAGGACGCGGGCAAGCAGCAGGTAGGACTGGGGCGAGTTGGGACGGTCGATCACGACGATCCGGCTCTTCGCCTCGGGCACTGCGGCGTCGAGGGTCTTGACCGGGACCGCGCTATCCGGTGCGGCCCAGTTCCCGAACGCAGCCTCCAGCGCGGGCCTGAGCTGTTCCATCGTGACATCGCCGACGACCGTGATCGCGGCATTGTCAGGGCGCAGCCACGTATCGTGCACGGTTTCTAGCGCCGCCGGTGTCAGCGGCTCGATCGCGGAGACGAGGCCGGCCGAACCGACCGAACCGTAGGGGTGGTCCTCGCCATAGATCAGCGGGCCGATCGCGCGGGATGCGATGCTGCCCGGCGTGGCCTGCTGCTGCGCGATGGCGGCAAGGCGCTGGTCCTTCACACGCGCGACCTCGGCTTCTTCGAAGGCGGGGTTGCGCACGATGTCGGAGAACAGGTCGAGCGAAGGGGCAAGGTTTGCGGTCAGCGCGGTGAGATAGACCGCGCTGGTGTCCGTCGTCGTACCCGCGTTGATCGAAGCGCCCAGCCGCTCCTGCTCGGTCGCAATGTCGAGGGTGGAGCGGGTCTCGGTCCCTTCGTCCAGCAAGCTCATCATAAGCGACTGCGTGCCGGCATTTGCGCTGCCATCGGCGGCGTTACCCGCGTCGAACGTGATCGCCATGCTGACCTTCGGGATCGAGGTGCGGCGCGCCAGCGTGACGGGGATGCCGTTCGACAGCGTCGTGGTCTCGACCGTCGGGAAGACAAGTTCGCCGACCGGCGCGACCGGCGGATATTCGCGCGGTGGACCTTGGTCGATCGCGGGGACCGGCGCCTTGGCATCGGGCGCAGGCGGGGGAACCGTCCCTTCATCGCCCCAGCCGCCCATCAGCGCGCCGTCCTCGGTGCGCTCACCCGGCTTTACCACCAGCGTATAGCTGGGACGCGAAAGCCACGTGCTCATCGCGGCCTGCACTTCGGCGGGGGTAAGCGCGGCGATTTCGGCAAGGTCTTCCTTGTAGGTCGCCGGATCGCCCGAATAGAGCAGCCCTTCGGCCAGCGTCGAACCCTTGCCGCCAAACCCGCCGACCGCTTCGAGCGAACCGATCTGCGACGAGACCTGCTGTGTCGCGGCGCGGGTCAGTTCGTCCTTGGTCGGACCTTCGGCCATGAGCTGCGCGATCACTTCGTCGAGGCGCTTTTCCGCCGCGGCGACGTCCACGCCCGGCTTCACGTCCATCGTCGCCTGCAGGAACGAGGAATTTTCGAACGGCAGCATGTAGGCCGAAACGCTGACGGCAAGCTGTTCGTCCCGCACGAGGATATTGTCGAGCCGCGAAGAGCTGAGCCCGCCCAGCACCGACATGCCCATGTCAAGTTCGGCAGCCTGCGCGTGATTGAGGCCCGGACCGCTCCACACCTTGTAGATGCGCGTTACCGGCACCTGATCGGTCATTTCCTCGCGCACCGGCGCGGCCAGCGTCACCAGCGGGGCGGCGGGCTGCACGACTTCGGGGCCGCGCGGAATGTTGCCGAACCACTTTTCGACCATCGGGCGCGCCGTGGCCGCGTCGATATCGCCGGTCAGCGCCAGAACGACATTGTTGGGCGCATAGTTGTCCGTAAACCAGTTGCGCACGTCGGTCAGGCTGGCCGCATCAAGATCGGCCATCGAGCCGATCGTCGCGTGGCGATAGGGGTGGCCGATCGGATAGAGCGCGTCGGAGATCTTGTACTCGGCAAGGCCGTAGGGCTGGTTGTCGCCCTGACGCTTCTCGTTCTTGACGACGCCGCGCTGCTTATCGAGCTTGTCCTGCGTCACCGCGCCGAGCAGGTGGCCCATGCGGTCGCTTTCCATGAAAAGCGCAAGGTCGAGCGCGCCGGTCGGCACCGTCTCGACGTAGTTCGTGCGGTCATACCACGTCGAACCATTGGTCGGTGTCGAGCCTGCCGCTTCAAGCGGGATGTCGAAATTCTCGACGTTTTCGGACCCGCCGAACATCAGGTGTTCGAACAAGTGGGCAAAGCCGGTCCGGCCGCGCGGTTCGTGCTTCGACCCCACGCGATAATACGTCGTCACACCCACGATCGGCGACTTGCGATCGGTGTGGACCAGAACCGTCAAACCGTTGTCGAGCGTGAAGCTTTCATAAGGAATGTCGACTTCGGAAACGAGCTGCGACAGCGGGGCTGCGCCCGCTTCGGGCGCAGGTGCGGCAACTTCAACCGGGGCGGGTTGGTAGGCGCAGGCTGCAAGGGCGAGAGAGAGGGAAAGCGATACCGGAACGGTGAAACGACGCATGTGATGTCCGCTGATCGTTGGGGGAATGCCGCAGGACTAGCACGGTGATTACCGCTTGGCACTACCTTGATATCGCTGACTTATGCGAAGGCGCAAAGGTGCGCGGCGGTTACATCCGAAACGAATTGCGCCGATTTTCGAAGGAGGGGATGGTGGAGCCGAGGGGAATCGAACCCCTGACCTCGTCATTGCGAACGACGCGCTCTCCCAACTGAGCTACGGCCCCGTTCCATCCGTTCGCCCGCCACGGGGCGAAGCGGGTGGTTAGCAGCGAGAGCGCGGGCTTGGGAAGGGGGAAATTGCGCCCCCCTTCCCCACGTAGCCTAGCTGCCCGAAGCGACAGTTCCGGTATCGCTGGATGCCGAAGTCTGCGGCGGCAGGGTCAGCGTCTGATCCGGCCCCATCGTGTCGGTCGCCTCGGGCGCGAGCGGGTTGCCGCCCGGACGGCGATAGGGAACGCCATAAGTCGCGAGATAGCGCGCATCCCACGCGGTCGCGGCAACGCGATATGCCTCGTATTCCGAGAAGAACTGCAGGAACACGCTTTCAAGCTGCGGCAGGAGCGTCGCGGCAGCCACGTCTAGGTTGCCCTTCTCTACCGTGGTCAGATGGTTGCTGACCGAAAGCGCGGCAGCGCAGAAGCGGTCCAGCGCAGGGGGCAGCGCAAAATAGTTGTAGACCTGCGTCATGTACTTGTCGCGCACGTCCTTGTAGCCCGGCCCGTACTTCTGGCGGAACTCGCTGTCGAGCGCGCGGTTCGTCGCCGAAAGCTCACGCGTGTGGGTCTTGAGGAATGCGCCGTATTGCTCGGCCATCAAGGCATGTTCGGGGCCCTGGCAGTTGAGCGCTGCAACGTTGTAGGCCGAACGCAGGTTCCACGTCGTCTGCGCCGAAGTCAGCCCGGTGTTCACCGTCTGGCGAATGCCCATCGCGTCGGCGGTCGGTACGGCAAGATTCTCCTGCGCGTAGCCGGGTGCGATCGGTCGCGCGGGGAAGGCCTCTACCACCGGCGGCGGCGGCGGCGGGGGAGCCGGCGGCGGCGGAGGCGTACAGCCCGCCAGAGTTGCCACGCCCACGATGGCGCATGCCTGCACGATTTTCACGACTTTCGAAGTCACCGACCCGAACCCTCTTTCCCGATGTTCCAAATTGATTGCACGCATCCTGCATGAACCCGGCTTTCGGCAGGATTAAGGCGGCGCGGCAAGCAGCCCCTTCATGCCCGTACGTTAACCACAGCGCATCCCGCCAATAGGACCAGTCCACAAGGAATACGACGAGGCGAGCGTGCGGCACGGACGAGCCGAAATGCGAAACGCCCGGCGCGGGAATACCGCACCGGGCGTTCGTGTTCGTGTCTGGTCGGGCGGGCGAGTGCCCGGCCCTGTCAGGTCAGTCGCGCTGGCCCATGAAGGCGAGCAGGAACTGGAACATGTTGATGAAGTCGAGGTACAGCGACAGCGCGCCCAGGATCACGGCCTTGCCGATGAACTCGGTGCCGGCGAGGTGATAGTACTGCGCCTTCAGACGCTGCGTATCGTAGGCGGTGAGGCCTGCGAAGATTAGGACGCCGAGGAAGCTGATCGCCCAGTAGAGCGCGCTCGACTGGATGAAGATGTTGATGACCGACGCGATGATCAGGCCGATCACACCCATGATCAGGAAGCTGCCCCAACCGGACAGGTCCTTCTTCGTGGTGTAGCCGAACAGCGAGAGACCGGCGAAGGCACCCGCGGTCGCAAAGAAGGTCGCAGCGATGGATTCACCCGTATAGACGAGGAAGATCGTCGACAGGCTCATGCCCATCAGGACCGCGAAGGCCCAGAACAGGATCTGCAGCGTGCCCTGCGAGAAACGGTTTGCACCGAAACTCATCGCGAACACGATCGCGAGCGGGGCGAAGATCACGAGGAACATCAGCGGCGAGGTGATGATCGACACACCGATGGCGGTATTTGCCATCGCGATCGCGACGATGCCCGAAAGCAGCACGCCCGACGCCATGTAGTTGTAGATCGACAGCATGTACTTGCGCAGGCCCGCATCAAGGCCGGCCCGCGTGTTCGGCACGCTCGGATTAAGGCCCGGAGCAGCGCCGAAGCCCGTCTGGCCACTCCGGCTAGTGGGCTGGGGGTCGTTCCAGTTTGCCATTGTCTTGTCTAACTCCTCTTGGCCCTCACAATGCGGGGCCGTCCGGGACAATATCGCGATTGAATCGCATCAATTCAAGCAAAACCGGCCCGCCAGTCCACTGGCAGGCCGGCTGCAACAAAATGTTACAATGCGCGGTAAACAGGGCGTTCAGCCCTTGGCGCGGGCTTCCTGCGACATCTCGGCGCTGCGGGCAGCCGCATCGCGCAAGGTATCGGTCATCAGCTTGAGCAGGCGGTCGTCCGCATCCAGCGTGTCGAGCCCGGCCTGCGTCACCCCGCCCTTGGAAGCAACGCGGCGCGCCAGTTCACCCGGCGAATGTTCGCTGCGCATGGCAAGCGCAGTGGCGCCGTCAACGGTCGCCTTGGCAAGCCGGTTGGCCTGTTCCTCGGGCAGGCCGAGCGAGGCCGCAGCCTTGCCCAGCGCGTCGATGAAGCGATAAACGAAGGCAGGACCCGATCCGGCGAGCGCGGTGGTGAGGTCGTAGGTATCCTCACCAATCCACTCGCCCTGACCCAGCATGTCGGCCAGCGTATCGACCGTGGCCTTCTGCGCATCGCTGAGCCCTTTTCCGGCCAGCGCGACGGGCGACTTGCCCAGCTTGGCAGACAGGTTCGGCATCACGCGCACCACGCCGCCCGCACGCGGGAAACGTTCGGCCAGCGTATCCAGCTGAACCCCCGCCAGAAGCGAGAGCAGAACCGTATCGGGGCCGATGATGGGTTCGATGGCGGGCGCGGATTCGGCAAGGCCCTGCGGCTTGATGCCGAGCATGACGACATCGAAAGTCTCGTCAGGCTGGGTGCGAACGAGGCGCACGCCTTCGGGGGCGGACGGGATCGAACGGTCGAGCACGGTGAAGATGGCGGGATCCGCCCCTCCGGCGAGCCAACCATCCAGCATTGCGCCTCCCATGTTGCCGCATCCGATCAGCAGCATCTTGTTCGGCAGTGTCATTCCTAAGCTTCTCCGGCAGCGTCGATGAGCGCGGCGTCTAACGCGTCCTGAGGCTCACGGCCACCCCACAGCACGAACTGGAAGGCCGGATAGAAACGATCACACTCTTCCACCGCATGTTCGACGGCCATCTGCGCCTGCAGGATGGAGAGCAAGCCATCGTCGCCCAACATCATGCCGTGGCGGTACAGAAGAACCGAACCCGACGACCAGAGATCGAAATGGCCCAGCCAGATCTGTTCGTTCACGAGGCTGAGGAGTTCGAACATCGCGGTGCGCTTGTCGTCGCCGACGCGCACTTCGGGCAGACAGAGCAGCTGCAGGACATTGTCCTCACGCCGCCAGATCGCGCGCATCTGGTATTTGGCCCAGGCGCCCTGGACCTCGCCCGAAAGCTCGTCCTCGCCGATCAGTTCGTAAGGCCAGCCCCGCGCCTCGAACAGCGCGACCAGCGTGTCGACCGGCGCGGAATCCTCTTCGCCCGTGTCGGTGTGCCGGTCTGTTATCATAAGCGTGTCCGTCCAGCGTTTGGGGTTGTGCGTCCTGTTCGCCCCTGATGAATCTTTTCACCCCGATGACACAATCACCCCCGCCCCCGCATGCTGGGCATAAGTCGACACATTTGTGCAGAGCTTGTGGACAAGCACGGGACAGCCTGTGGAAGCGTTGATTTGCGCGGCCCCGCGCGGAAAATCAGTTCCCGGCGCGGCGTCGTCCGGCGCGCTGCGCATCGGACGCGGAATTGCTGGCCTGCGCAAGCGACGGGAAGATGCCCAGATTGGCCGCGGCGGCCTGCTGCGCCCGGGTCAGGTTCGGCATCTGCAGAAAATAGGGCGTGAGTTCAGCGGCAACGTCGGACGGCAGGATACGCTTCAGCACCTCCACCGCTTCATCCCCGCGCCCGTTGATGGCCAGCATGAAGGCATGAATGCGCCATGCCGGCCGGTCGCCGACGTTGAGCAAGGGCTTCAGCATCGCCTCGCCCGTGTCAAAGTCGCCGATAATCGAGAGGCTGAGCGCATAGCGGCGCAGCGTCTCGTCATCAGGATTCAGGCGGTTGGCGATGGCGTAATAGTATTGCGCCGAAGGCTGGTCGCCGAGCAGATCGTAGCCGAGCGCACGGTCGGACACGAAGACGTTCTCGGGCAAACCCGACATGTCCGCCTGCTCGAACAGGGCCAGCCCTTGCCGCGGACGGCCACGATGGATTTCGATCGCGCCCCGGGCGGCCGTGATATGCGCATCGCCCGGCGCAAGCTGCGCCGCGCGCTGGGCATATGTGGCGGCAAGGTCGATCCGGCCAATGCGCATCGCGGCCTGAACCCCGTCGCGCAAAGCGCGCAGGTCCGATGGGTCGCGGCTTAGCTGGTCACGCGCCCGTTCGAGCGCGCGCTCGTTCGGATCCATTGCCGTGCGAACCGTCTGCGCGGCAGCGGGCGGAGAGTGCATTTGCACCCCGCCAGCAAGCAGAACCGCCGCCGCGACGAATGCGCGACGGCGGTTCTTCGACTTCGTGTTCCGGTTAACGGTTATGCCGTCCCAGGAAACGCGGGATGTTGAGCTCCGCGCCGTCGTCATCGTCATCCTCGCGAGTAGGCTGCTCGTCACGCGGGCGCGACAGGCTGGCCATGCGTTCGAAAAGCGTGCTGCCACCCGAAGAGGCCGGAGCCGCCGGAGCGGGCGCTGCCGGACGCGGGGCAGGCGCCGGCTGCTGCCAGCCGCCATCCACGACCGAACTGTCTTCCTGCGCGGCGGGGCGATGTTCGAACTCGTCACCGAGCACCAGCTCGTCCGAATTGTCCGAGACCTCGTCGCTCAATTCCAGCGGCAGGTCGAGCGGTTCGTCATTGGCCGAACCGAAGCCGCCGCCAACGATCTTGTGTTCGCTGTCGTCGGCCGGATCGTCGATGCCGCCGACGGGGTCGGTGACCGCGTGATCAGGCGTCGGCGCGGCTGCGACCGGTGCAGCAGGCGCAGCACCGGGGCGCATCGGGGCGCGGCCCGAACCGAGCGAGAACGGCTGCGTGCCGCCCTGCTGCTGCAACTGTTCGGTCGACTGATCGATGCCGGTGGCGACGACCGAGACGCGGATCTTGCCCGCGAGGTCGGGATTGAAGGCCGAACCCCAGATGATGTTCGCATCGGGATCGACGAGTTCGCGGATGTGGTTCGCCGCTTCGTCGACTTCCATGAGGCGCATGTCCTCGCCGCCGATGATCGAGACGATGACGCCCTTGGCGCCGGCCATCGAAACACCGTCGAGCAGCGGGTTGGCGATCGCCTTTTCCGCCGCTTCGAGAGCGCGGGAATCGCCTTCGGCCTCGCCCGTGCCCATCATTGCCTTGCCCATTTCGCCCATGACCGAACGCACGTCGGCAAAGTCGAGGTTGATGAGGCCCGGCATGACCATGAGGTCGGTGATCGAACGCACGCCCTGCTGCAGCACTTCGTCGGCCAGCCCGAAAGCTTCCTTGAAGGTTGTGTCGGGGCTGGCGACCAGGAACAGGTTCTGGTTCGGAATGACGATCAGGGTATCGACGTGCTTCTGCAGCTCTTCGATGCCGGATTCGGCGCTGCGCATGCGGCGCGAACCTTCGAACATGAAAGGCTTGGTCACGACGCCGACGGTCAGCACGCCCTTGTCACGCGCCGCCTTGGCGATGACCGGGGCTGCACCCGTGCCCGTACCGCCGCCCATGCCGGCGGCGATGAAGCACATGTGGACGCCGTCGAGCATCCGGTCGATTTCGTGCAGGGTTTCCTCTGCCGCCGCGCGGCCGACCTCTGCCCGCGAACCCGCGCCAAGACCCTGCGTGATTTCAGGCCCGAGCTGGATGCGATCTTCGGCAATCGAGTTGTTGAGGGCCTGCGCGTCGGTATTCGCGACGACGAAGTCCACACCCTCGATCTCTGCCTGGATCATGTTGGCGATGGCGTTGCCACCTGCCCCGCCGACACCGATCACGGTGATGCGCGGCCGCAGTTCTTCAACTGCTGGTGGACCGATATTGATGCTCATGAACGTCTCCGCAAAATCGCTGCGTCCAGCGTGCCCCCGAAATTGATCCCCTTTGTGCCACAGAACGAATCACCGGAGCAAAGGATTCTCATAGATTTCCACACCTCGCTGAGGGCAGGAATTCCGGCGATTCGCGACGAAGCGGCCCGCTTTGCCGACCAAGCGAAAAATCAGCCGTGCGCGGCTTTCCACGCGCCCATCGAACCAAGGTAGATATCCAGCTTTCCGAAGCCCTTGGAGGCCAGCAATCCTGCCGCGACGCTGGCCCGCATCCCGCTGGCGCACATGACGGTGTAATGCGTGTCCTTGTCGAGATCGCGCCACTTTTCGCCCAGTTCGCCGACGTAAATGTGTTCAGACCCCTCGATCGCGGTCTCGGCCCGTTCGTCCGCATCGCGCACGTCGAGCAGTTTCCACCCTGCATTGCCTTCGTTCAAACGGGCTTCGACCTCTTCGGTCACCACCGTGGCAACCCGTTCCATTTCGCGCCCTTGTGCGGCGGCCGGCACGATGCCGACATAGCCGCCGACCACGTTGTCGAGCGCGATACGCACCAGATGCTCCATGGCAGTGGCGATCTGCCCTTGATCCGATCCGACGAGCGCGATGCTCTCACCCTCGCCCACGAACCACCCCGCAAAGGCCGGGATCATGCCGACCGGAAGGCACAGCGCACCGGGGAAATGCCCCGACGCCCAAGCCAGCGGCTCGCGCACGTCGATGACGTGATCGACCTCCAGCGCCTTGAACCGGTCCAGCGACAGTACCGGCGGGGCAGTGACACGCGGCGCTGGATCGCCGCCTTCGAGGTTCAGCCGCTCCATCAGCCGGAAATAGGGCGGCTGGTAATGGTTCTCGGCAACTTTGGCCTCGATGAACGCCTCGCGGTCCAGTTGCAGGCGCGGGTTATTCGCCCGCTCGTGCCCGATGGTCGAAAACTCGCGCTCCGCCATACCAGAACCGCAGACCGAACCCGCCCCGTGCGCGGGGTAGATGATTGCCTGATCGCCCAGCGCCAGAAGCTTCTGCAGGCTGTCGTAAAGCATGCCGGAAACCTCGCGCTCCCGATCGGGGTAGAAATCGGTCCGGCCTACGTCTCCCACGAACAGCGCATCGCCCGTGAACACGCCGACCGCCCCTTGCGGGTAGGCGGTGTCGTGCAGGACGAAGGCAAGGTGGTCGAGCGTGTGGCCCGGCGTTTCCAGAACCTCGATCCGCAGTTGGCCGATCTCAAAACAATCGCCCTCGCGCGCGGTCTCGGCATAGGCGACTTCGCCTGCCGCATTGGGGCCGTGCAGCACTCTCGCGCCGGTCATTTCTGCAAGGATCGGCGCGCCGGAGACGAGATCCTCGTTCCGGTGCGTTTCGAAGATGTGGGTGATCTCCAGACCCTCTGCGCGGGCCTTTTCGACATAAATTGCGCAGTCGCGACGCGGGTCGATCACCGCCGCCTTTCCGCCCGCACCCACGATGTAGGACAAGTGCGATAGGCCGGGGGTCTTGATCTTTTCGAGCAGCAATTGATCCTCCTTCGTACCCTAAGATACGAGAAGGATCAGCACCGGTTCCGGATCAGAAGTACTCGCGGATCGCCCGCATGACACGCGCGGGCAGGTTCATCCGGCCAAAGCGCGACGTCGTCTGCCATGCCGAACCGTGGGTGCGGATATCGACCGGATCGGCCGCGGCATAGAGCACCAGACCTGCCAGCGCGGCAAACCCGGGGCGTGCGTGCGCTTCGGGAAGGCCGGTCATCTGCGGCGGGCGTCCGGTGCGCACCGGCTTGGCAAAGGCCTGCTGGACATAGTCGGCAAGGCCGGCAAGTTCCGCGCCGCCGCCGGTCAGCACGATCTGCCGCCCGCTCCCGCCGCGCCCGATGACGAAACCCATGCCTTTCAGCGCCTTGGCCACATCCTCGGTCCAGCGGCCAAGCTGGCCGTTGATGACGCTGATCAGTTCGGCGCGCTGCACTTCCTCGCCGCCGTGCTTGCCCTCTGCGCCCAGCGGGATCATCTCGCGGTGGTCAGTCGGGCTGGCGATGGCAGAGCCGTAGACGCACTTCAGGCGTTCGGCCTGCATGCGGCGAATGCCAAAGGCGGACGCGATGGCATCGGTTACGTCGTTCGAACCGTAGGGCAGCACGGATACGCCCACCAGCATTCCTCCGACATGGACCGAAACGTGGGTCACTTCCGCGCCGAAATCAACGACCGCGACGCCCAGTTCCTTTTCCTCGTCGCTGAGGCAGGCGTGGCCGCTCGCCACGGCCGCGCCGACGACGCCTTCGACCTCCAGATGCGCGTTCTGAACCGCTTCCATCAGGTTGCGGAGCGGGCCGGCCTCTGCCTCCATCACGTGGACGGCAACAGCCAGGCGCTGCGCATGAAGGCCGCGCGGGTTCGACACGCCTTGCGCGCCATCGAGGATGTAGTGCGCGGGCTGTGCGTGAAGCACGACGCGCGGTTCGCCCACTTGCGGAACGATGCGGTCGCGCGCTTCGGCCAGAAGGTATTCGACGTCGTCCTGATCGATGCGGCGGCCGCCGGTCTCGATATCGACTTCGCGGATCTCGCTCATCAATCCGGCATTGGCGCAGCCGATCCACACCGAAGAGACTTGCGTATCGGCGGCGCGTTCGGCGCGTTCGATCGCGTCGCGGATGGCGTGACTCGCCGCGTCCATGTCGGTGACATAACCGCGCCGGATGCCGTCCGCCGCTCGGTGCCCCGACCCCAGCACGATCATCTCTCCGTCCGCCGTCAGACCCGCGATCATCGCGGAAATGCGGAAGGACCCGATGTTGATCGCGCCGAAAACCTTTTCGATCCTGAGGTTCGCCATTGCCCTTAGCCCCCGTTGTCCCGCGCCGCTTCGGCGGCGAGACGCTTTGCTTCTTCGCGTGCCTTCGCCTCGTCCTGCGCGCGCCCGGGAACGCGCATGTAGACGCGGCTGGGATCGCGCATGTCGAATACCGCGACCTTGCCGCCCAGAAGGCGGTTCATGCCGTCCATCTGCGCAAAGGCGACCAGCGCCTCTGCCGACTGTTCCTCGCCCTCGGGCAGCGCCACGACCTGTCCGGTCGAGAACGTAAGGTTCCAGCGGCGATTGCCGATCCACTCGGCCCCGCGCACCTGTGTCTTCAGGGCCGGTGCTGCCTCCAGCAGGATGGCAAGATCGGCGGCCCGTTCGGCCGCGCCCTCGCCTTTTAGCACCAACATCTTTTCCGCCTTGGCCGGTGCGACCGGTTCCAGCCGGTGGCCGGTCGGGTCGATCAGGACGAAATCCTCGCCCTGCTGCAGCACCGCGTGGGGCGTGCGTTCGATGATGTCGATGACGAGCGTGTCGGGAAGCTGGCGCGAAACGCGCGCATCCGACACCCAGGCCAGCGAAACCAGCTCTTCACGCAGGTTCGCCACGTCGAGCTGAGTCATCGGCTGAGCCTGTGCTGCGATCGCGCGGCTGTAGATTTCTTCCTCGTCCATGCGGTCGACGCCGTGGACCTCGACGCGTCGGACGGCAAAGCCTGTGTCGGCGGCGAGCTTGCCGATCTTCTCGTCCGCGAACGTCGGAAAGCCGGAGATGACCGCGATGGCCCAGATAGCTGCACCGGCAACGATGACGATCAGAACCGTGAACGCCTTTTGCAGTGCGCTTTCGGAAAGCCCCAGCGCGCCGATCATGCGCGAGAACAGGCCGCCGGTCCTGGCCTTGGCCCCGGCGACTGCGCGCTTCTTGCCCTTTGCCGATGCCGCGCGGCGGACCCCCTTGCCTCCGCGCTTGATCGTGGTGCTCATACCCCCGGCTCCACCCTTGTCGCGCCGAACTTGCCGACGCGGCGGATTTCCCATTCGAGCGTCACGCCCGACTTGTCCTTCACCCGCCGGCGCACTTCCTCGCCCAGCATCTCGATGTCCGCTGCGCTCGCCTCACCCCGGTTGATGAGGAAATTGGTGTGCTTCTCGCTGACTTGCGCGTCACCGACGATCAGCCCGCGGCAGCCCGCTTCGTCCACCAGCTTCCACGCCGACGTGCCGTCGGGGTTCTTGAAGGTCGATCCGCCGGTCTTGGTGCGCAGCGGCTGCGAAGCCTCGCGCGCTTCGGAAATGCGGTCCATTTCGGCCTGGATTGCGGCAGGATCGCCGGGTTCGCCCTGCATCGTGGCCGATACGACAATCGCGCCATCGGGCAGGTCGGAATGGCGATAGGTATAGCCCATGTCGGCCAGCGACATCGTCAGCCGCGTGCCATCACGCAAGACTACGTCACACTCGGTCAGGATGTCCTTCACCTCGCGCCCGTATGCGCCGCCGTTCATCCGCACGAAGCCGCCGACAGTGCCAGGGATCGACTTCAGGAATTCCATGCCCGCAATACCCGCATCGCGCGCGGTGGAGCTGGCGAGAACCCCCGGCGTACCGCCGCCGAAACGCACGGTAGTCTCGTCCAGCACTTCGGTATCGAAGAACGGCTTGCCCAGACGGATGACAACGCCCGCAACGCCGCCGTCGCGCACGATCATGTTGGAGCCGAGCCCCAGCCCCATGACCGGCACATCGGCAGGCAGTGCGCCGAGGAAAGCGGCGAGATCGTCGGCGTCCTCGGGCTCGAACAGCAGTTCGGCCGGACCGCCGGTCTTGAACCAGATCAGCTTGGCGAGCGGCGCATCGGCAGTCAGGTCGCCGCGCGGCGCAGGCATGGTGAAAGCCCCGCTTTCCAGCGTGACCTCCAGCATGTCGCCGTTCCGGACGATCGTTGCCATCAGCCTGCGGTCCGTCCGTTCACGGCATCGGCAAGGCCCGCCGCCCACTTGGTGATGTCGCCCGCGCCAAGGCACACGACCTGATCATTGGGTTCGACCACTTGCGCCAACGTATCGGCAAGGTGCTCAGCGTTTTCGACGACGCTGACAGTGCGGTGCCCGCGATCCTTCAGCCCTGCGACAAGCGCGTCGGCATCGACACCCTCGATCGGCTTTTCGCCCGCCGGATAGACCGGGGTGACATAGACGATATCGGCATCGTTGAAGGCCTGCTGGAACTCGCTCATGTGATCGCGCAGGCGGGTGAAACGGTGCGGCTGCGCCACGGCGATGACGCGGTTGCGCGCACCTTCGCGAGCGGCGGAAAGCACGGCGCGGATTTCGACGGGGTGGTGACCATAGTCGTCGATCACGATGGCAGGTTCCGCGCCGGTCGCAATCTCGCCAACCTTGGTGAAGCGGCGCTTCACACCGGCAAAGCGCGAGAAGCCGTCCGAGATCGTCTCGTGCGCGCACTGCATTTCGAGCGCGACGGCAATCGCGGCCAGCGAGTTCTGCACGTTGTGGCGGCCCGCCATCGGCAGGTCCACGCCCTCGATCTTGTCGACATGGCCGTCGCGGTGGCGGATCGACACGTCGAACCTGTTGCCGCCGGGATAGGGCTGAACGTTTTCGCCCCGCACGTCGGCCTGCGCGGAAAAGCCGTAAGTCACCACGCGGCGGTCGCGGATCTTGGGCAGGATCGCCTGCACTTCGGGATGGTCGATGCACAGCACCGCCGCGCCGTAGAAGGGCACGTTCTCGATGAATTCGACGAAGGCGTCCTTCACCGCGTCGAAGCTGCCGTAATGGTCGAGGTGTTCGGGATCGATATTGGTGACGACCGCGATCTGCCCGTCGAGACGCAGGAAGGACCCGTCGCTCTCGTCCGCCTCGACAACCATCCAGTCGCTCTCACCCACGCGCGCGTTCGAGCCGTAGGAATTGATGATACCGCCGTTGATGACCGTCGGATCGACCCCGCCCGCATCGAGCAGCGCCGCGATCATCGAGGTCGTCGTCGTCTTGCCATGCGTACCGGCGACCGCGACCGTGCGTTTGAGGCGCATGAGTTCGGCCAGCATCTCGGCGCGGCGCACGACGGGGATACGGTTTTCGAGCGCATAGACCACTTCGGGATTGTCGCGCTTCACCGCGGTCGAGGTGACGAGGACGGCAACCCCTTCGAGGTTCTCGCCCTTCTGCCCGATCATCACCGGGATGCCCTTCTTGCGAAGCCCTTCGACGACGTAGCTTTCGTTGATGTCCGACCCCTGCACCGAATAGCCGAGGTTGTGCATCACTTCGGCAATGCCGGACATGCCGATACCGCCGATGCCGGCGAAGTGGATCGTGCCGATGTCGGTCGAAACGCCCTTCATGCGCCAACTCCTGCGGTCTGGGTGGAAGTTTCGGGCGCTGCCGACTTGCCGACGCGGATCACGTCCATCAGCGGCGCGCCGCCGAAACTTTCGACAAGGTCAGCCAGGTCCTTGGCCGCATCGGGGCGGCCGCAGTTCCAGGCCATGTGCGCGGCATTGCCCAGCGTTTCGGGGTCGGCAGCCATCGCCTCGATCTGGCGGGACAGTTCCTCGGGCGTGAACTTGTCCTGCCGGATCGAACGCGCGCCGCCCGCCTCTGCCATATCCCGCGCGTTGGCCGACTGGTGATCGTCCATGGCGCTCGGCAGCGGGATCAGGATCGCGGGGCGGCCCACGGCGGTCAGTTCAGCAATCGTCGATGCGCCCGCGCGCCCGATGAACAGGTGCGCGTCGGCAAGGCGTTCGGCCATGTCCTCGAAATAAGTGCCAAGCTCTGCAGGGATTTCGTGGCGCTTGTAGGCTTCGCGCACCGTATCGATGTCGGCGGCGCGGCACTGCTGCGTGACTTGCAACCGATGCCGAATGCTCTTGGGCAATTGCGCCAGACCGTCGGGGACGACCTTGGACAGTACCGTCGCGCCCTGGCTGCCGCCGGTGACGAGCACGCGCAGCAGGCCGTTTGCGCTGAACGCCGGATAGGGCCGATCGCGCAGTTTCAGCACTTCGGCGCGGACCGGATTGCCGACGAGATGGATCTTGTCCGCCGTGCCCGAGGGCATACGCTCAATCGTTTCGTAAGCGGTCGCGATCGCCGCGACGCTGCGGGCGAGGAAGCGGTTCACGCGGCCCAGCACCGCGTTCTGTTCATGGATCACCGACGGCACTTTGGCGGCGCGCGCGGCGAGCAGCGTGGGAAGCGCGGGGTATCCGCCGAACCCGACGACGGCGCTCGGCTCGATCTCTTTCAGAAGGCGCAGCGCCATGCTCCGCCCCTTCCAGATCGCGAGCAGCGCCTTGAAGCGGGCCAGCAATCCGCCCTGCATCCTGCCCGCAGGCAGGACGTGGACCGACAGGCCATCGGGCACGCCGGGTATCGCCTCGCCCCGGCTGTCAGTGACAAGCGCGACCTGGTGCCCGCGCGCGAGCAGCTCGCTCGCCAGCGCGAATGCGGGGATCATGTGCCCGCCGGTGCCCCCGGCGGCTAGTACGTAATGGCGCGTGACGCTCATCGCCTCAGCTAAAGTCCTTCTATCGTCTCGGCCCCTTGGGGAGCCCATCGCGCGTCAGATACGGGTTGCGCCGCGTAACCGCCAGTAGCAGCCCGACGGTAAGGCACAGCGCGATCATCGAGGAACCGCCGTACGAAATCAGCGGCAGGGTCATGCCCTTGGACGGGAACAGTTGCAGGTTCACCGCCATGTTGATGAAGGCCTGCCCGCCAAGCAGCGCCGCAAGACCCGTACCGGCCAGCAGGGTAAACAGGTCGTCCTCCCCCGAAAGCCGCCACAGGACGCGAACCACCAATGCGCAGAACAGCAAGGCGATCCCGCCAACTGCGATCAGGCCGAATTCCTCGCCGATGACCGAGAGGATATAGTCGGTATGCGCCTCGGGCAGGGCGTTCTTGCGTTCACCCATCCAGAGGCCGCGACCGAACCAGCCACCATTGGTCAGCGTTTTGTTGGCAAGATCGACCTGGCTATACGCCTCGGTCCCGCCGAGGAAGTCGTCGATACGGCGGCGCGCGTTGTCATAGAAGAAGTAGGCCGCGACGATCAGCGCGACGATGCCCCCGATCGCCCAGCCTACGCGTTGCAGCGGCAGGCCGACCGTGACGATCAGCACGAACCACACCCCGCACAACAACATGGCGGTGCCGAAGTCGGGCTGAAGCATCAGCAGGCCGACCGACACGGCAAGGATCGCACCCGACAGGGCCATGACGGGAAGCTGCGGATCGCGCACGCGCCACGACAGGATCCACGCCATCATGATCGTGAAGGCAGGCTTGTAGAATTCGGACGGCTGGAACGAGGCACCCAGCCTGATCCAGCGCCGTGCGCCGTTTATTTCCGACCCCACGAAAGGTACCGCAATCAACAGCACGAACATTCCGGCAGCCAGCAGGATCGAGAGCCTGCGCGCGGAATCGCGGGGCAATAGGCTGGCCGCGAACATCGTGGCGATGCCCATGACGAGCCACGTCAGGTGCATCCAGAAGAAGTGCAGGTCCGACAGCCGCGTTTCGGCCGTAGACAGGCGATGCGCGCTGGCTGCGCTGCCCGCGGCAACGCCGATCACGCCTGCCGTCATCAAGAGGCCGACGATGGCAAGGAGGACCTTGTCGATCTCGCGCCACCAGACGGTCAGTTCGTGCCAGCGGCCGTTGCGACGCGTGGTCGAGCGGCGGGCGATATGGACACCGCCCGCGCCGCGCTGGAAATTGCCGCCTTCGAATTGCGGAGCAAGGCTCACGATGCATCTCCCCCCAATGACCGGACCATGCTGACAAAGGCCTCCCCGCGCTTTTCGTAGTCGCGGAACTGGTCGAAACTCGCACACGCGGGGCTGAGCAGGACGACATCGCCCTCGCCCGCAGCGGCGGCAGCGGCACGCACGGCCTCTGCCATCAGTTCGGAACGCACCACTTTCGGCACGCGCCCGTCGAGCAATTCCGCAAACATCGGGCCAGCCTCGCCAATGGTATAGGCGGCCGCGACATTGCCGAGATGCGGCTCGATCTCGCCAAGGCTGTCGCCCTTGGGCAAGCCGCCGACGATCCAGTGGACGCGCGGCTTGCCGCCAACGGGCGGGAACGCGGCAAGCGCCGGGGCGGCAGAAGCCGGATTGGTCGCCTTGGAGTCGTTGACGAACAGCGCACCGCCGACAGTATCGACGCGCTCCATCCGGTGCGGCAGGCCGGGGAAGCTCTTCAGCCCCGCCTCGATCTGGTTGTCGGTCAGGCCCATGCGCCGCGCCGCGGCAACGGCGGCGCCGGCATTGCCCATGTTGTGCGGGCCCTGCAGCGCGGGCCAGTCGGCCTGATTACCGGGGATTGCCACATCCTCGATCACTACGGGCGCACGGCCATCCAGCGCGCGGGCGACGGGGCGGATCTGTTTCAGCGAGTGACGGTCGACGATGGCAAGGCCATGCCCGTGCTGAAGCTCAAACAAACGCGCTTTCGATGCGGCATAGCCGGGAAACCCCTCATCATAGCGGTCGAGGTGATCGGGCGAGATATTGAGCAATATCGCGATGTCAGCTTCAAGGCTGCGCGTCAGGTCGATCTGGTAGCTCGACAGTTCGAGCACGTAGACCCCGCCATCGGGCAGAGGCTCGGTACCAAGGATGGGAATGCCGATATTCCCGCCAAGCCGCGCCACACGCCCTGCGCTTTCCAGCAGGTGGTGGATCAGCGCGGTCGTCGTCGACTTGCCGTTGGTGCCGGTGATCGCCACCACGCCATGCGCGGGCAGAGCCTTGCGGGCCGTGGCAAACAGTTCGATGTCGCCGATCAGCGGCACGTTGGCGGTGCGGGCGATATCGGCGATGGGATGGCGGTTGATCGGCACGCCGGGTGACACGACGATGCCCTTGCAGCCTTTTACGAGTTCGGGCGTCAGTTCGGAAACGGTGCAGGCCCCGTCCGTATCGGCGAATATCTTCTCCGCCTCTTCCCGCGCGCTTTCGTTACGGTCCCACGCCACGACGCTGGCCCCGGCGCTGCACAGCGCGCGCACGGTGGCAAGGCCGCTACGTGCCAGCCCGAGCACCGCGTAGCGCGATCCTTCGAAGACCGCGCGCGGCAGGATCGAGGCCGGCTGCCCGCTCACCGAAGTTTCAATGTCGCAAGGCCGATCACCGCGAGCACGATGGCGACGATCCAGAAACGGATCACGACAGTGCTCTCGGCCCAGCCCTTCTGTTCGTAGTGGTGGTGGATCGGCGCCATGCGGAAGATGCGCTTGCCCGTCCGCTTGAACCAGAAGACCTGCACGATGACCGACACGGCCTCCAGCACGAAAAGCCCGCCGACGATCGCCAGCACGACTTCGTGGTGCGCTGCAACGGCGATCACGCCCAGCGCACCGCCAAGCGCAAGCGAACCGGTGTCGCCCATGAAGACGGCGGCAGGCGGCGCATTGAACCACAGGAAGGCAAGACCCGCACCGATGATCGCGGCACACAGGATCGCCAGTTCGCCCGCACCCTCGACGTAAGGGATGCCCAGGTACTCGGCAAAGTCGGTGCGCCCGACCAGATAGGCGATGATCGCAAACGTGCCCGATGCGATGATGACCGGCATGATCGCCAGCCCGTCCAGACCGTCGGTCAGGTTCACGGCATTGCCCGCCCCCACGATCACGAAAGCGGCAAAGACGTAATAGACTGGCCCCATCGGGATGCCGAACGTCATGAACGGCAGGTAGAGCGTGGTGTCATCGACGACGAGCCACGCGGCCAGCCCCGCGATCAGGAATTCGAAGAACAGGCGCACTTTGCCCGACAGGCCCTTGTGCGAACGCTTCGTCACCTTGTCGTAGTCATCCAGGAATCCGATCAGGCCGAATCCGACCGTCACCGCGATGCAGGCCCAGACCATGAAGCTGGTAAGGTCCATCCACAGCAGCATCGAGATCAGCAGCGAGCTCATGATCAGCAGGCCGCCCATCGTGGGCGTGCCGCGCTTGGCAAGGTGCGTCTGCGGACCATCGGCGCGGATCGGCTGGCCCTTGCCCTGGCTGACCCGCAGGTAGCCGATGAAGCGTGGGCCGATGATCATGCCGATGGTCAGCGCCGTCAGCAGGCAGGCGCCTGCGCGAAAGCTTTGATAGCGGACAAGGTTGGCCAGTCCCTCGAATTCGAAAAACTGGGCAAGCAGGTAAAGCATCGGCGCTCCTCAGCGGTGCTCTGGACAATGGCGGGCGGGCGCGAAGCCCGGACCGGAAAACGCGTAGTCCTGCAATGCGCGAAGCGGCCCGCCTTGTGAAGCGGGCCGCTGCTCATTTCCCCAGTGGGGCCGGGGAAACGGCGGCTTCACACCGCAACCGCCTCAGGCAATGCACGGTCCGTCGAACCGGCGGATTGTAGCACGAGCGCAGCACATCCCATCGAGGCACCGGCTGCGCGCATCGCGCCGAACACGGCAAGCGAGGCGCAGGCATCGCCGAAGTGCTCGCCGAGCGAGAAGCACATGCGCTGGCCCATGATCTCTGCCGTCACCAGCCATCCGCCCTCGAAACCGCCCACGGCGTCGAGCAGGCAGATGTCGGCGCTGGCCTTGCGGCCATAACCGAAGACCTGTGCGCCCGCGTCCAGCGCGGCGGCGCGCCAGCAGGCGAAATCAGGATGGTCGGCAGGAAGCACGGCGGCACCGCCGGACTGGAGAGCGGCGCCTGCGCGCATACCCTCGGCCCGCGAAAGTTCGCGTCCGCCGACGAAGATGTGCGGGCGGAGACGTTCGATCGAGACGCATTCGTCGATGTTGAAGACCGCGTGGCTGCGATCGGCGGCAAGGCCGGAAAGCGCGGCGTCGAGGCCGTCTTCCATGTTCGCTTTCAGCGCCAGACCACGGCTCGCCATGTTGAGCGCGGTGAAGATCGAGCGGCCGACCGGCGTACCGTCCATGCCGGCATGCGCGACGATCGTGGCGCGGGCCCGCGAGCGGGCGGCACGGGCAAGGCGGGCCAGCGCCTCGTCGATGTCTTCGACAAGGACATGGGGCCCTCGAACCGGGCGGGTGGTGACGACACCGACCGCGCCGCGCGCAAGGGCGGCAACCGCGTCGACTTCGCCGCGCGCGAAGTAAAGCGCGCCGGGCATCACCTTGGCCGGACTCATCGCGATGGAATGGGCCGCGAAGTCGCCATGCGCTTCGCCGCCTGTGGACAGGGCGACCGTGTGGGCACGCCACAAGGTGCGATAGGCGGTGCCGTCGCTTTCCTCGATGATGGCGCGGCGGGTGGCGGTAGGTACTGGCTGAGCGCTCATGCTGCACATTCCCTGGCTACGGTTACGTCGTCGAAAGGATGGACCCGGGCTTCTTCCCCGCGTCCGATGATCTGCCCCTGTTCATGCCCCTTGCCGGCAAGGAGGACGATGTCGCCCCGCCCCGCCTGCTTTACTGCGGCGGCGATAGCGTCACGCCGGCCCGCAATTTCCCTGATGTTGTCCGCGTCGCCTGCCCCGGCGACGATGGCTGCGCGAATGTCCGCCGGGTCTTCGCCCCGCGGATTGTCGTCGGTCACGATGGCGACGTCGGAATGGGCTGAAGCGATTTCGCCCATCGGCGCGCGCTTGCCCGTGTCGCGGTCGCCGCCCGCGCCGAATACGGTGATGAGCCTGCCCTTGGTATGCGGGCGCAGCGCGAAGATCGCGGCCTCCAGCGCATCGGGCGTGTGGGCATAATCGACATAGACCGGCGCACCCGCGCGATTGATCGCGGCGCGTTCCAGGCGCCCGCGCACCGGCTGCAGCCGCGAGAGAACGTCGAAGACTTGGCTAGCGCCCGGCCCCGCATCGCCGGCGGTCGCCAGCACGAGGCCCGCGGCGACAAGCGCATTCGCGGCCTGATAGGCGCCGATCAGCGGCAGCGAGACCTTGTATTCCTCGCCCATGCAGGAAAGCTTGAGAACCTGCCCAAGTTCGGTCGGCGTACGTTCGAGCAGGCGGATCCCGTAGTCCGCGGCATCCGCCTGCTCGCCCACTTCGAACACGCGAAGACCCCGCCGTGTCGCGTGTTCGCAAGCCGCGCCGGAGCGCGGATCGTCCATCCAGATCACGGCCGATCCGCCATCCGAGACGACCTCGTCGAAGAGGCGCATCTTGGCGGCGAAATAGGCCTCCATGTCGGCGTGATAATCCAGATGGTCGCGGGAAAGGTTGGTGAAGGCGCCGGCTGCGACCTGCAGCCCTTCGTTGCGATACTGGGAAAGACCGTGGCTGGACGCTTCATAGGCGACGTGGGTGACGCCTTCGCGGGCCAGACCGGTCATATTCGACAGGAACGTCACGATGTCGGGCGTGGTAAGGCCGGTCGAAACGCTCGCATCGGGCGTGGTGACGCCCAGCGTGCCGATGGAGGCCGCCGAATTGCCGCACATGCGCCAGATCTGGCGGGTCATCTCGACCGTGCTGGTCTTGCCGTTAGTGCCGGTGACGGCAACGACGGTGCGCGGCGTCGGGGTAAAGAACTGCGCCGCCAGCTTGGCAAAGGCGCGGCGCGGATCGGCATCGGCGATGTGGATCGCGCCTTCGACGCTCGCCTCTGGGCGTGCGACGACCGCGATCGCGCCATCCTTGATCGCCGCCGGAATGAAATCCTCGCCGTTGACGGTGCTGCCCTGAAACGCACCGAACACCGTGCCGGGCGCGACCTTGCGGTTGTCGATGGCAAAGCCGGTGACGTCGGCATCGCCCGATACGGTCAGGCCGGCGCGTTGGGCGAGCGTGGAGAGCTTCATCAGTGATTGCCCCCCTTGTCGATCAGCGGGCGCAGGTCGGTCAGGTCGATTTCGCGGCTTTCATCGGGATAGACGCCCAGCATCGGGCCGATGCGCGGGACGATACGGCCGACAGCGGCTGCCGCGTTCCACGCTGCCGTGCGCTGGTAGCTGGTGGCCGCAGTGCCCTGCGGTTCGTCAAACATGGTCACGATGACATAACGGGGGTTATCCATCGGGAAGGCCGCTGCGAAGTTCGTAATGAGCTTGGTGCGCTGATAGCCGTTCTTGCCGGGCTTTTCGGCCGAACCGGTCTTGCCGCCAAGGCGGAATCCCGGCGCGTCTGCCTTGCGGCCCGTGCCGTCGGTAACGATCAGGCGCAACATCTGGCGCATGCGGGCGCTGGTCGCTTCCTTGAAGACGCGGCGACCTTCGGGGACTTCGTTCGGAGCCAGCTTCTTCAGCGTTGCCGGACGCCACACGCCGCCATTGACCATCGCGGCATAGGCGCTGGCAAGGTGCAGCGGGGTGACCGAAAGGCCGTGGCCAAAGCCCACGGTCATCGTCGTCAGGCGCGGCCATTCGCCGCTGTGCCAGATGGGAAAGCCGCGCGCAGGCAATTCGATGTAGGGACGCTCGTTGAACCCGAGCAGCTCCATCTTGGCCTTCATCCGCTTGCTGCCGATTTCGTCCGCGATCTGCGCAGTGCCGATGTTCGACGAATGCATCAGGATTTCGGGCACATTGATGTTCTGCCCGACGATGTGGCTGTCGCTGATGGAGAAACGGCCGACCCGCAGCGGCTTACCTGCCGGATAAGTGCGACCGACGTTCGTGATCGTCCCCGCGTCCAGCGCCGCCGCCACGGTCAGCGGCTTGAACGTCGAACCGAGTTCGAAGACCTGGTTGGTCACCCGGTTGAACATCAGCTCCATGCCCTTCTCATCGATATGATTGGGGTTGAAGCTGGGCAGCGAGGCGAGCGCGATCACTTCGCCGGTATCGACGTCGAGCACGATGCCGCCCGCGCCCTTGGCCTGGGCCAGACCCATGCCGCGCAGCAGTTCATCCTCGAGCGCGGCCTGAACGCGCGAATCGATGGCCAGCACCTGTTCGGTGCCACGGGTCGAGGGATCAGTGAGGGAGGTGTTGAAGACATCCTCCATCCCGACGCGGCCCTTCCCGTCTGCTCCGACATAGCCGAGGACGTGGGCGGCAAGGTTGCCTTCGGGGTAATAGCGGCTGGGCTCGGCAGGAGGCGACAGCGCGGGTTCGCCGATCTCGAAGACGCGGTTGGCTTCTTCGGGAAGGATGCGGCGGCGCAGGTACTGGCCCTTGCCCGACGCGAGGCGCTTTTCGAGGTCCGCCTCGTCCATGTCAGGGAAGATCGCAACCAGCTTCTTTGCCACTTCGCGCGGCGAACGGGTCAGCGGGTCGCCGCCTTCCATCGCCTTGGGATTGAACCACAGGGCATAGGACTTGAAGTCGCGCGCCAGCGGCACGCCGTTGCGGTCCACGATCATGCCGCGATCGGGCAGCAGCGCGTCACCGGCAGGGGTAAGCCCGCCCGAACCACCGAAGAAACCCATCATCGTGACGCGCAGGACCAGGACCGCTGTCGCCAGCGCAAAGACGAAGGCGATCAGCGCGACGCGCTTGCGCGCCATCGTCAGGGTAGAAGCGCGAAGATCCGCACGGCGCCCCGGCGATGCCTGGGATGCCTGCGGAGTTGCCTGCCGTGCGCGGTGCCGGTGGGCGGGCCCGGTCAGGCCCTGAGCCGTTCCGAGCGGTATCGATGCCATTAGCGCTGTTCCCCGATCACGGAGTCGATGTCGAACCGCTCTGCAAAGGAAGCGGCGCGTTCGGCCTTTTCTTCCTTGGCTGCGGTGGGTTTAAGGGCGGCGGGCTTGGCCTTGCCGGTGTCGCGCGCGACGAGCTGGCGCATCATCTTGGGCGCTTCGGCCGCGGCAAGGCGGACCGGAAGGTCGGCCTTGGCCTTGTCGGGGTCCCCCTTCAGCTTGACCGGCCCTGCAACCTCGGCGCTCGCCATGCGGACGGGCGCGGCTTCCTCGCTCTCGGCCATGACTTCGGCGGCATCGGCCATGCGGATCGGCGCGGCCTCGATGATGTCGACCGGCTTGCCCAGCATGGCGAGCTGCGCCTGACCGTCGAGGAACTGGCTCGCCTTGGGGGCGACGTAGCCGAATTCGACCTCGTTCCAGCGGACCAGCTGCTGCTGGCGCGCGCGGGTCTGGAATTCGGTTTCGAGCACCGCGATCCGCTGCTTCGTCGCAAGGATCGACTTTTCCGTTTCCGCGATCTGGCTGTTCACCGCCTTGACCTGCAGCGTCAGCGCCAGCGCCAGCGCAAGGGCAAGCGCCACCGCACCGGTCCAGAGCAGGGAATGCAGGCGGGCGCGGTTGGTCATGCTGAGATCCTCTCGGCTTCGGGGCGGGCGGGTGCGGCGGTGCGGATGGCGGAGCGCAGCACGGCGGATCGTGCGCGCGGATTGCGGTCGAGCTCGGCCTTGCCGGCGCGGACCGCCTTGGCAGGCTTGCGGAAGACCGGCTGATGCGACGGGCCGACATCAGGCATGTGGCGCGAAGGCGCCGCGCCCGAGTTCGAGGCATCGCGCAGGAACCGCTTCACGATGCGGTCTTCAAGGCTGTGGAAGCTGACGACGGCAAGGTGCCCGCCATCCTTCAGCAGGGCCTCGGACGCGGAAAGTGCGGCTTCGAGTTCGTCGAGTTCGCCGTTCACGTGAATGCGAATGGCCTGGAAGCTGCGGGTCGCCGGGTCCTTCGGCGCGCCGGGGCGATAGCCGAGCGCCTTGCGCACGACATTGGCAAGCTGGCCGGTCGTTTCCAGCGGGCGCGCGGCGACGATGGCACGGGCCACGCGGCGCGACTGACGTTCCTCACCATACTGGAACAGGACGTCGGCAATCGTTTCCTCTGCCGCCGTGTTCAGGAAATCGGCCGCGCTTTCGCCTTCCTGGCTCATGCGCATGTCGAGAGGGCCGTCGGACGAGAAGGCAAAGCCCCGTCCGGCCTGGTCAAGCTGCATTGAGGAGACGCCGATATCCATGACGACTCCATCCACTGCCGCCACACCAGCTTCGTGCATTGCGTCGAGCATTTCGGAAAAGCGACGGGGGTGGAGCACGAGGCGCGGGTTATCCCCCGCGGTTTCTTCCCACTTGCGCGCAGCGGCAATCGCGTCAGGATCGCGATCGAACCCGTGGACGGTGGCGCCCGCGTCCAGAAGCGCGCGGGTATAGCCGCCCGCACCGAACGTCGCGTCGATGATGACGCTGCCGGGTTTCGGGTCGAGAGCTTCGACCACTTCGTCGAGAAGCACAGGAATGTGCGGAGCGGCGGTCACTTGCGGCCCCGCTTCGGCTTGTCGGCATCGGCCATCAGCGCCTTGCACGCAGCCTTTGCAGCCGCCCAGTCGTCGCCCATTTCCATGAGCTTTGCCGGGTTCCAGATCGTGAAGAAGGCGCCGCCGCCCTGGAAGAACACCTTATCCTCCAACGCGCCGAGTTCGGCGAGGTATTCGGGCACGATGAAGCGGCCCGAATCGTCGAAGGGCACTTCCATGAAGCCGTAGAGCTGCGCGGAGCGGGTATCGCGGTCGAAGTCCTTTTCAAGACGGATCGCGCGCTCTTCCTCGCGGTCGAGCTGTTCGTCGAGCTCGTCCATGCGGGAAAGGCCAAAGCCGGTCAGGCAGTCCCAGCGTTCATGCTTGGCGATGCAGAGGACCTTGGTGTCGTGCGAGCTGTCGCGCACGACCTTGCGGAACGCGGGAGGCAGCACGAGGCGTCCCTTTTCGCCGCGAAGCGAAAAGCCCTGCCCTCGATAGCTGAATGGCCGTCCCGCCACGTGATCCCCGAAACTCGAAATTGGTCCCCGCGAAACACACGTCTCCCCCGTACCCGGCCGCGCCCTAGCGCTGCCCGGCACGCCCCCTGCGGGCGCGGCAAATCATGCGTTCCATGAATGACGGAAGTAATACCTCGGACTTATCGGGGATGAAAGGGGAAATTACGGGAAAATACGTTTCATCCGATAGAAACGGTGGAAATCCGTAAGTCTGACGCCCTTTTCATAGTCGCAGAATCGCCCATTACGGACCTCGATTCAAGCGCAATCCCGTGTTTTCCCGTGAGAATCGCCGCACTTTCCCGTGCCATTCCCGCACCGTCCCCGAATCGTGGGCCTTGGCCCGCAGTTTCCCCGGATCAGGGCGCTGCAGGCGGTGTCGCGGCAGCTTCGATCAGGCCTAGGAGCAGCGAATCCCCGCCCTCTCCCGCATGATCCCCGTCGGCGAGGAATGTCGCGTCGGCCAGCAGCATCACCTTGCCCGTCCCGACATTGCACCTTGCGAACAGCCCTTCGCCGTCGAGGTGGCAGCGGCTTTCGTGGCCGGTCTCGGTCAGTTCGAACAGGCCGCCTTCCTCCACCTGGAAGGTGCGGCCATTCCAGTTGCCCGCATAAGGCTCGCGCTCGTCATGGATCAGCTTCAGGCCCCAGCGGCCGAGGATGGGGGACAGCATGGCAATCGCCTCGGGCCGGCGCCTGTCGCCGAAACCGTAGGAGGAATGCACGTCCAGCATCGGATCGACGATCAGCACGACCCTGCCGCCGCCCCGCACGAAATTGTCGAGCGCGACGTTCTCGTCACCCGACAGGGCGCGCGGCTGCGCCATCAGCAGGATGCCACTTTCGGGAAGCGCGGTCAGCGTATCGAGCGGCTTGAGATCATAGCGCGTTTCAAGCGCGGTGCGCGCCCAGTGGGTCTGCGCATCGCCCGAAAGCATGTCGCCCACACCGCCTTCGGACCAGTAGATCGGCAGGCTGGTGAACAGCAGCAGGTCTTCACGATCTGCGACCGGCGCGCTCGCCTCACTTGCATTCGGGGATGGTGCGGGATCACCCGGCTGGGCCGAACAGGCGACCAGCGCGAGTGCGGCGAAAACGGGGGCCAGCTTCACGCCTTGAAAACCGATCTCACTGGCCGGGTTCGGGCAGTTCTTCGTCGATCACTTCGGGCGGCATCTGCTCTGCCGGAAGATCGGGGACGATGATCGGCTTCGTCTGTTCGCCGGGAAGCTCGGGCGCAACGCCGATGTCGACCAGCGGATCCTTGGCCGGTTCGTTGCCTTCATCCTGCGCCATCTGGCCCGCCGGATCATCGGCCTGCTGCGCGGTCTGCAGGATGGAACTGGCAATCGCGACGATCAGCAGCACCATGAGCAATCCGCCCACGCCCACCTTGAGGCGATACATCGCCTCTTCCCGCGTGCCCATCAGGCCCGACGGTTGTGGAGTGGTGATGCGTGCCACGGGCCTTCCTTACGCTTTCAGCCAGGGGAAGACGGGCAGGCCCTTCTTCTCCAGCCACTCGGCATTGTAGAGGCTCGACAGATAGCGGAAGCCGGTGTCGCACAGGATCGTCGCGACGCGCGCCGGACGGCCATGCTTTTCTGTCAGCATCCGGCCCAGCAGGACCGCACCCGCGACGTTGATGCCGCTCGACAGGCCAAGGCACAGGCCCTCTTCGGACAGCAGACGGCGCACCCATTCGAGGCCTTCCTCGTCCGAAATGCGGAACTGCGTATCGACCGGCGCATCTTCAAGGTTCGCAGTGATCCGCCCCTGCCCGATGCCCTCAGCCACCGAAGACCCTTCGGACTTAAGCTCGCCATGGGCGTAATATTCAAAAAGCGCAGCGCCGTGCGGGTCGGACAGGGCGATAGTGACGTTCTCGTCCTTTTCCTTCAGCCCCATGCCCACGCCCGCAAGCGTGCCGCCGGTGCCGACCGCGCAGGTAAAGCCGTCGATGCGGCCTTCCATCTGCTCCCAGATCTCGGGCGCGGTGGAATCAATGTGCGAACGGCGGTTGGCGATATTGTCGAACTGGTTGGCCCAGACCGCGTTCTCCGTCTCCTCGGCAATACGGCGCGAGGTGTGGACGAAGTGCCCGGGGTTCGAGAACGGCGCGGCGGGAACGGTGACGAGTTCGGCACCCAGCGCGCGCAGCGTATCCATCTTCTCGCGGCTTTGCGTTTCGGGCATGACGATGACCGTCTTGTAGCCCAACGCATTGGCGACAAGCGCGATGCCGATGCCGGTATTGCCTGCCGTGCCCTCGACGATCGTGCCGCCGGGCTTCAGCACGCCGCGCTTTTCCGCGTCGCGCACGATCCACAGCGCCGCGCGGTCCTTCACCGACGCGCCGGGGTTGGCGAATTCGCACTTGCCGAAGATGTCGCAGCCAGCAGCCTTGCTGGGCCCTTCGAGACGGACGAGCGGCGTATTGCCGATGAGAGAAAGTGTATCAGGTAGCGTGTTCATTATGCCGCGAGAGGTAGGACGCGAAACCTGTCGGGGCAATGAAGAAAAGCTTGGGATGCCTATTCGCGTGCTGCCCGAAGCGCAGCGCCCGCGGCAAAGGGGCTTAGCGCCACGAGCACGAGACTGGCCGCGCCGGTCAGGGCAAGCCCGCCTTCACCGCCCGTCGACAGGCTGCCCGCGCCGAAGATCAGCAGCGGCACGGCGAGCGGCAGGATGAGCAGCCCCGCCAGTGCCGCCCCGCCGCGCAGGCCTGCCGTCACCGCCGCGACTGCCACGCCCAGTGCCGCCAGCCCCGGCGTGCCGGCCAGGAGGCCGAGTTCCAATGTCAGCAACTGCTCACCCGACAACCCCAGCAGAACTGCCGCGATGGGCGTTGCCAGCATCAGCGGCACGGCAAAGCAGAGCCAGTGCGCAAGGATGCGGACCGCACAGATCCATTCCTCGGCAAGACCCCGCAGCGCCCATTGGTCGAAGAATCCGGCCTCAAGATCAGGCTCCACCAACCGGTCCAGCGGCAGGATCGCGGCCAGCAGCGCCGCCACCCAGACCACGCCGCCACCGGTGCGCGCCAGCAATTGTCCGTCCGGCCCCACCGCGAAGGGATAGAGCATGGCAACCGCAAGGAAGAACAGGATCGGCAAGAGCGCCCCGCCCCTGCGGCCACCGCCGAGCAGGAGCACGACGTCGCGTTTGAGGATCGCCCAAATCATGCCCGAAATCTCATAGGACGAACTCCGCCAGTTCGAGCCGCTTCAACCCCGGCACCGCGACAGGCTGGTGTGAGGCGAGCACGCACAGCCCACCATCGGCGCAATGCTGCGCCACCAGCTTCTCGACCACGGCGACAGACGCGGTGTCGAGCCCGTTCAGCGGTTCGTCCAGCAGCCAGACCGGCGAGCCTTGCGCGATTGTGCGGGCCAGCGCCGCGCGCTTCCTTTGCCCCGTCGACAGGTACCGCACCGGCACGTCGAGCAGGTCGTGCAGGCCCACCTCGGTCAGCACCGTGTCCAGCCGCCCGGCCGGTGTCGCATCGACCTCGCGCCAGAAATCGAGCGCGCGGCCCAGCGGCAAGTGTGTGTCGAGCGCGGGCCTTTCGTCCAACAGCGCCATCGCGCCTTCGCGCTCCACCTCGCCCGCGAACGGGCGCATCAGTCCGGCAAGGATGCGCATCAGGCTCGATTTGCCGATGCCGTTCGCGCCCGCCAGGTGCAGCGCCTCGCCCGCCTCCACCGCCAGCGACAGGCGCGCGAACAGCAGCCTTTCGCCGCGGCGGCAGGCTATGTCGGTTGCGCGAAGAAAGGCACGGGTCGCATTCATCGAAACGCTGCCCTATGGGATCGCGCGAGACCTGCCAAGTTGCAGGACAGAACTTGAGAACAGCGGAGAGAGACATGGTGGCACGGATCGAAGGCGAAGCACTGCACGCGGCAGTGGCCGACCTCAACGGCTGGGAGCTGCGCGATGACCTGCTGGCGATCGAGCGCAAGTTCAAATTCGCCGACTTCGTCCAGGCCTTCGGCTTCATGGCCCGCGTCGCGATCCTCGCTGAAAAGGCGGACCATCACCCCGAGTGGTTCAACGTCTACAACCGCGTCGAAGTCACGCTGACGACGCACGATGCGGATGGCGTCTCGCAGCGCGACATCGACCTTGCGAACGCGATCGAGGGACTGCTCTGATCATGCGCGATTTGCGCGAAAGGCGCTAATCTGGTCCACTTGGCCCTCCATAGGGGGAAGTGGACCATGCATCGCATCATCATCGCATCGCTATTGGCGCCGGGCCTTGCCGCTTGCAGCGCGCCTGCGCCCGAGCAGGACGAGCCTGCAAAGAACCTCCTTGAACTGAATGTCGAAGGCCTGAAGTTCGTCGGACCAGACACGATCAGGTCGGGCTGGACGACGGTGCGGATCAACAATGGCGGCGGGATGACGCACCACGGGCTGGTCTATCGCCTGCCTGAAGGCGTCACCGCGCAGATGCTGGACGAAGAGGTCGTGCGCCCCATTCAGGCCAGCCTGACCGCGATGATTGAGGGCGACACCGAAAAGGCCGCGCAGATCGCCTCGACCTTCCCGGCATGGCTGGGCGATATCGAATATCTCGGCGGGCCGGGCATGATGTCTGACGGCGTGACCGGACAGGCTACGATGTTCCTGGAGCCCGGCAACTACATCGTCGAATGCTACGTGAAGTCGAACGGGGTGCAGCACAACTTCAACCCGACACCGGGTGAACTCGGCATGGTCCTGCCGCTGACGGTTCTTCCCGAAGACGGCGGCATGGCAGAGCCCGAGGCCAACGTGACGCTGGCGATTTCGAACGAGGGTTACGAGATCACCGACGGTGCCTTCGTGCCGGGCAAGAACAGGGTGCGCGCCGAATTCGTGCAGCAGCAGCTTTACAACAACTTCGTCGGCCATGACGCACACGTCTTCCGCATCGATGCCGACACCGATGTAGAGGCCGCTGCGCGCTGGCCGGACTTCTTCCCCGTCGACGGCCAGCAGACACCTGCACCTGCCAAATTCGTCGGCGGCATCCACGACATGCCCGAGGGCTCGACCGCCTATTTCACTGTCGACCTTGAGGAAGGCGAATATGGCATCACTGCCGAAGTGCCGGATGCGCAGGCGAAGGGCCTGTTTACAAGGGTAACAGTGCCGGGAAGCTGATCCGCCCTACTGGCCAAGGTGCCGGTCGAAGAATCGCCAGATCACCTCGTGCGCCTGCATCGCCTCCGGCGTGCCGACGAAGTCGTTGAACTCCTGGTGGCCGAGCCCTTCCTGCACGAACAGCTCAGTCTCCACCCCGTGCGCGATCAGTAGCGAATTGGAGACCAGCACATTGCTGAGCGCGGTATCGCGCGTTCCGGTCACGAACAGCGTTGGCGGAAAGCTTGCCAGCACTTCGTCCGAAGCGGCAGGTGACACAAGCGGATCGGATCCGTCCGGCATGCCGAGGTAGGGATTGCCGCGCCCGTTCTCACGCACTTCGGCGTCGGGCTGGGCATTGCCGTTCATCGGCGGGGTGAACGACGCGGAATCGCCGCCGTAATAGAACGGCGCGATCAGGCCCGAACAGAACACGCCGATCGCACCGGGCAGCGGCAAGTCGCGGTCAAGGAACCACGCCATCGCCTGCGCCGTCAGCGCGCCGCCTGCCGAACAGCCGTAAATGCCGATATTCTGCGCCGGATAGTCCTTGAGCAGCGCGCGGTAGACGCTTTCCACGTCCTCGCTGGCCGCAGGGAACTGGTGCTCCGGCCCCAGCCGATAATCGACCGCGACCACCTTGATACGGCCCTGCCCCGCAACCGGCACTGCCTCGGCCCTGCCGCCCGCGCCGCCTCCGGTGAAGAACCCGCCACCGTGCAGGTTGATCAGCACCCGGCCCACGTTTTCCGGCACTACGCCGTCTGCCGGCACCACGACATCGGTGCGCACGCCATTGATCACTTCGGACGTAATGTTCACCGGAAAGATCGCGGCCCAGCGGTTCTGGATGTCGCCCTGTATCTCGTCCGACATCAGGCGCACTTGCGCAATCCAGTCCTCGCCCTGTGGCAGGGTGGGCGGATTGGTCAGCTTCTCGCGCTGCATCGCCCGCGCCTCCGGGCTGAGAAACCGCGACAGGGGAATGCGCACAGTCTGCGCCGTGACTTGCCCGTCATCGGCAACCGTCACTGCCCCGCCGCTGTCCTGAGCCATGGCCGGAGACGCGGCAAGAGCCAGCAGCGCAAGCCCCAGGCTGATACGATAGTGCGGCAACCGGGCTCTCCTCCTGTCGGCAACAAGCTGAGCATCCGGCTGCCGAGACAGCATGAGAAGCCGCGCCGGACCGACTATCCGGCAGGCAGGCAATTCACCGTCCCGAAAATATCACGGCAGCGGACGCTAAAGGATAAAGGTCACAGCTCGCTTGGTGACTTTCATTAATGCGCACAATCAAGCATATTGGGAAGAGCTATTCGAATAAGGGGCAGGTCGGAGTATGAATAATAGCGGGTTGGGCAAAGTCACCTCTGAATACTATTACCCAGCCATCGGTGCTTTTTTATTTCTGACTGCCATCGTCGGATTTTCCGATAACCTGTTCACCGATGTTGGCCAGCCGTCAAACAGCGACCCCAAGTTCATCATCCACGGTATTTTTGCCCTGGCCTGGTTCACGCTGATCGCTGTTCAGCCTTTCCTGATTTCGCGCGGGGAAATTTCCGCCCACCGGACTCTGGGTGTGATCGGAGCGGTTGCGGCGGCCGGTCTGGTGCTGACCACCGCCTACCTTCAGACCCTTCATTACCTGCGGAACGACGGGATTTCGGGCCTTGCCCTGATCAATTCGATCATGATCGCCGCCTTCGCCGGATGCGTCGTCGCTGCCATCGCCAATCGCCATCGCCCGCAGACTCACAAAAACCTGATGATGATCGGCAGCTTCCTTGTCCTGGAACCTTTGGCGTCGCGGGCCGCAGGTCATCTCGGCTTGAGCCCGGTCGCAATCGTACCGCTGATCTGGCTGGCGCTGTTCGTGTCACTTGCCGTTCGCGACCGCGTGGTGCTGGGGCGCTTTACGATCCTGCCTTTTGCCGGCTTCGCATTCCTCATACTCGTCCTGGTGCTCGTCCCGATCGGTCCCGGTTGACGAGGCCTGGTGTTTGAAGCCGGACCTTGCCCACACCTCGCAGCCAACAAAAAAGGCGCCGCCCGCAGGCAGCGCCTCTTTATCGCGTCGGTAACGCGAGTGCGGCTTAGCAGTTGCCTTCGACGCCGTCAGCACATTCGCCGACCGATTCCACGTCTTCGCCCAAGCCCTGCACGGTGTTGCAGGCCGAGAGCATGATCATCGAGGTGCCGAGGGCCATGACGGACAGAAGCTTCTTCATAATCTTTCTCCGGTAAGACGGTCTGCGTCCAGTCCGCCAGAACATTGATTATGCAGCAACGTTTTCAAACAATTGGGGTTCCGCGACCGGCCTGAGCCGAAGATCGGGCTGCCTCATAGGCCCAGCAGCTTACTCGTCACCGGATCGGGCGTCATGCCGAGAATCCAGCCCGGAAAACGCGCCGGCGTGGCGCTTGCCGCATCCAGCCGCGCGACTTCATCGGCGGTCAGCACGAGGTCGGCAGCGGCGAGGTTGCGGTCCAGCTGTTCCTCGCGGCTGATACCGAAGATCACCGAACTCACCGCCGGTTTCGCCATCAGCCACGCCATCGCGACCGATGACGGCTCGCACTCTCGCGCGGCGGCAATGGCGATCACTTCGTCCACGATGGCATAGCCCTTGTCGAGATCGACCGGCGGCTGGCTGAAAGTCGATCGACGCGCGCCTTCGGGGTTTGGCGTTTCGCGCGTGTACTTGCCGGTCAGGAAGCCTCCGGCCAGCGGGCTCCACACCATGATGCCGAGGTTGTTCGCCTCGGCAAACGGCACATGCTCCGTCTCGATGTCGCGGCCCACCAGCGAATAGTAGAGCTGCATCGCGCAGATCGGCGAAGCGTTCGTGCCGCGCTGGATTTCCAGCATCTGCGCCGCCATCCACGCAGGCCAGTTGGACAGCGCGATGCTGCGCACCTTGCCGCTCTGAACCAGTGCTTCACAGGCGCGCGCGATCTCGTCGATCGGGGTCAGCGGGTCGATGGTGTGCAAGTGATAGACATCGATCCAGTCGGTCTTCAGCCGCTTCAGACTGCTCTCGCACGCCTCTACAATGTGGCGGCGTGACAACCCCGCATCGGTAGGGGCAGTGCCGACGCGGAGGCCGCACTTGGAACTGATGACGATTTTCTCGCGGTGCCCTTCGAGCGCCAGTCCCAGCAGAGTTTCGGACTGGCCGCCGGTATAGGCATCGGAACTGTCGAACAGGTTGACGCCAGCGTCGATGGCCTTGGCGACGATGCGCTTTGCGCCATCCTCACCGATGTTCTTGCGAAGACCGGGCAGCGTTTCGCCCACGCCCAGCGAACCGGCCCCGAAGGCGAGGCGCGAGACGAGAAGGCCGCTATTGCCAAGAATGGTATATTGCAAAGGCGCTCTCCGAACCGGTTGATGGTGTCGGGTGCAGAGGACCACAGGATTGCCCGCATACCGGATGCGAAGCGCGCAATGGTCGCAGGTCGGGGAAAGTAGGGCGGGAAAAAGCGCTGTCCTACATCGCGGCACGCCCTCATTATGCGCCCGCTCTTTCAGATCGTCGTTTTCCGCCGCAATGTGTCACCCTGTCTGAGGGCACAGGAACGGCTCAACTCCGTGCTCTGTCAGGAATTTCGCTGGGTGACAGGGTGTCACCTTTGTAACCCACGACAGTTCAGATCCGCGTCAGGGTTCGCCGAGAATCGTGACGTGGTGAGGCCCGGAGCGCAGCGTACTTCAGTACGTGAGCACCGTAAGCGCGCCGCGTTGCGATTTGCAGGCCACCATGACGCGGATCAGAGGGCCGGGTTCTGATAATAGTGCCAGATGAATACCGCCGCCGCACCGCGATGGGGGCGCCACGGTTCGGCAAGGTCGCGCGTTTCCTTCTCGCTCGGCCTTTCGGGCAGGCCCAGCAACTTGCCCATGCCGACCTGTACGGCAAGGTCTCCGGCCGGCCAGATGTCCTCACGCCCCTCGGCAAACAGCAGGTAGATTTCCGCCGACCAGCGCCCGATGCCCTTGATGCGGGTCAGCGCAGCAATCGCCTCCTCGTCATCGGCGGGGAGATTTTCGAAATCGACTTCGCCTGCCGTCACCAGCTCGCACAGCGAACGGGCATAGCCCTGCTTCTGCCGTGACAGTCCGCAGGCGCGCAGGGCGTCGAATTCGCTGGCGAGAAGTTCTTCGGGCGGGATCGTCTCACCCAGCAGCGCTTCGAGTTTTCGCCACACCGAATCGGCAGAGGCAACCGACACCTGCTGGCCAACGATTGTGCGCAGCATGGTGCGATAGCCACGGTCTCGGATGCGCTCGTCGGGATAGCCAACCGCCTTGATCGCGCGCCGCATGGCTGGCTCTTTCGCAGCAATCGCGTCGAGGCCAGACTTCAATTGCTTTCGAGATAATCCCAAGATTGCGCCCTTCCCTTATCGGATATTTCACTGAACGCTTGCCAATTGCACTTTCAGCCAGTAGCAGCCCCGCCAGAGTTTAAACGGATATGTCCGCCAGGCGATCCGTAAGCGAGGGACAAGCGAGAACCAATGCCGAAGCTGATCGTCGTGAACCGCGAAGGAACCGAGTCCACCGTTGAGGCGGACGATGGCCTGACGGTTATGGAAGCGATCCGCGACAACGGGTTCGACGAACTCCTCGCGCTGTGCGGCGGCTGCTGTTCGTGTGCGACCTGCCACGTCTATGTCGACCCCGCATTCAAGGACAAGCTTCCGGAAGTGAGCGAGGACGAGGACGATCTGCTTGACAGTTCGGACCATCGCAACGAAAACTCGCGACTGTCCTGTCAGCTCCAGCTCAACGCGGAGACTGACGGCCTTAAAGTTACCATCGCGCCGGAAGACTGAGCGCGACGCGGCAAACTGGCCGCATACGAGTTCGGAGAGGAGAGAAGCCCCGGCACCGCGCAGTGCCGGGGCAATCTCTTTTCTGGGGCCGGTAAAACGGGCCTAGCAAGGCCCGCCCGGATCAGGCGTAGGGCGGGTTGTGCAGCCCCTTCGGGCTTTCGGTAAAGATCTCGCAGCCGTCTTCGGTAATGCCGATCGAATGCTCGAACTGGGCCGAAAGCGAACGGTCACGCGTCACGGCCGTCCAGCCATCTTCCAGCAGCTTCACCGACGGCTTGCCGAGATTGATCATCGGCTCGATCGTGAAAAACATGCCGGGCTTGAGTTCAGGGCCGGTGCCGGGGCGACCGGCGTGGATCACTTCGGGTGCATCGTGGAACAGGCGGCCAAGGCCGTGCCCGCAGAAATCGCGCACGACGCCGTAGCGGTGCTTTTCCGCGTATTTCTGAATAGCCGCGCCAATGTCGCCCAGACGGTTGCCGGGCTTGGCCTTTTCGATGCCGATCATCAGGCATTCATAAGTCACCTCGACCAGGCGCTTCGCCTTCAACGGGGCCTCGCCCACGATGTACATCCGGCTCGAATCGCCGTGCCAGCCGTCCAGCATCGGGGTGACATCGATGTTGAGGATGTCCCCTTCCTTGAGCGTCTTGGCCCCGGGAATGCCGTGGCAGACCACGTGGTTGATCGAGATGCAGCACGAATGGGCATATCCGCGATAGCCCATCGTTGCTGGCACCGCCCCGCCCTGAAGCGTCAGGCGACGCACTTCGTCATCGATCTGCGCGGTGGTGACGCCCGGCTTGATCAGCGGGACCATCGCATCGAGAATCTCGGCAGCAAGGCGCCCGGCCTTGCGCATGCCCTGGAACCCGGCCTCGCCGTGCAGTTTGATCGTGCCGTCGCGCGGCAGCATGTCGTGTTCGTCGACTGTCATGTATTCGGTCATGACAGCCCATGTAGCGCCCCTTCCCCCGATTTACGAGGGGGCGCGAAGCATATCAGCGCACCTGAAACGCTCGGGCATATTCGGGCTTCACCGTGTCGAGCAGCGCAGGCGTAACCGGCAGGGTCACTTCGTAGGTCCCTTCCGAATAGGGCCCCGCATTATAGGCAGGTATCAGGAAGCCCACGCGGTCGAACCCCTGCTTGCCGGCAGAGCCGAGAATGACCGTCGAATTCGCGACCGGCGCGATGCAGTCGTAGAAGGGATCGTCACTGCGCTTCACCGGCCCGCCACGCTTTCTGGCGCGCGCCTTGTCGAGCTGGTCGCAGAAGTCGTCCTGTACCGCCGCGTCCAGCACCTGCGCGTTGCGGAACATTTCGATGGGCTTGATCGCGACTTCTTTCTCGCGGTCCCAGACAAGCGCATCATAGACCGTCCCGCCATGCGCGCCGCCGGTATAGGAATAGACGCTGGCCGACAGCGAGAGATAGCGCGGCAGATCGGTCACTACGCTCCATTCCTTGTCATAACCGCGGCTGCGACACGAAATGCAGTCGGCCATGACCGTGTCCTTCTGCGCCTCGTCCCATTCGCCCCGCCACTTGGCATAGGCAGCCTCGCGCTCGGCATCGAAGCGCGCGACGAGCGGTGCGATCGCGCTGACTTGCGCGGGCCACGAATATTCGAACTGGAACCGGCCGGTATTGCCGCCCGCTTCGACCTTCTGTGAAAAGCCTTCGGCGTCGGCGCTGTCGGCTGTTGCTTCTGCGGTCGGACCGCCCTCGCCCGCATCGGCCGTAGCAACCGCGCTGGCGGTGGGCGCCTCGGGCGGGGCTTCGGATGACGAGCCGCAACCGCCAAGGAACAGGAACGGGGCCAGTGCCGTTCCGATGAGCACAGATTTCACTCGCATATCTCTTTCCCGAAAGGCTACTGCCACGGTCATGACCGACAAAGACGCACTTATTCAGCCCGATCGCGGGCAGGACGCAACCCCGATCCACCTCGTCGACACGGACGGCTTTGACGACTGGTCGAAAAAACTGACCGCTGCGCAGCGTGCCAACCTCGCCGCGCAGAAGTTCACCGGCAAGGGATACCAGACCGCGATCGTCCCCGACGGCGATGGCTGGTTCGCGGTCGGCGGTGTTGCCGACACCGACAAGCTTGCCGCATGGTGCCTTGCCAAACTGGCCGAAGTGCTGCCCGCCGGAACCTACCGCCTTGCCACGGGCGATGCGGGCGCCGCGCTGTTCGGCTGGCAGAGCGCGCAATATGCCTTCACCCGTTACAAGGACGACAAGGACGCCGAAGGCCCGCGCATCCTGCTGACCAAGGACGTTGCCGCGATCGACGGTATGATCGCCGAGGCAGAGGCAGTGAACCTCGTCCGCGATCTTGTGAATACGCCGTCCGAAGACATGGGCCCCGAAGCGCTTGAGGCCGAAGCCTCGCGCCTTGCCAAGAAATTCGATGCCAAGCTCACCATTACGCGCGGTGATGCTCTCGAAAAGGGCTACCCGATGGTCCATGCGGTGGGCCGGGCTGCTGCGCGCAGCCATGCGCCGCGCCTGATCGAGCTGGAATGGGGCCCCGCCGATGCCCCGCGCATCGCCATCGTTGGCAAGGGCGTCTGCTTCGATTCGGGCGGGCTCGACATCAAGCCGACGAGCGGCATGGCGTTGATGAAGAAGGACATGGGCGGTTCGGCCCATGCTCTCGCTCTCGCCTCGCTCATCATGGGGCAGCGGCTGAAGGTCCGCCTCCACCTGCTGGTCCCTGCGGTCGAGAACGCGATTTCGGGCAATGCCTTCCGCCCCGGCGACGTGCTGGCCACGCGCAAGGGCCTGACGGTCGAAGTAACGAACACCGACGCCGAAGGTCGCCTGGTTCTGGGCGACGCGCTGACGAAGGCGAGCGAGGATGGCGCTGGCCTCATCATCGATTTCGCGACGCTGACGGGTGCCGCCCGCGTGGCACTCGGCCCCGACCTGCCCGCGCTGTTCACGCGGCAGGACGATACGGCAGACGCGCTGCTCGAAGCAGGCCTTGCGCATGACGATGCCTGCTGGCGCTTGCCGCTGCACGACGGATACCGCGAGATGCTGAAGAGCGACATTGCCGACATGGTGAACTCGGCCAGCGGCGGTTTCGCCGGTGCGACGACGGCGGCTCTGTTCCTCGACCGATTCGTCGCAGAGGGAATCGAATGGGCCCATTTCGACACCTTCGCATGGCGTCCGGCGGCAAAACCGGGCCGTCCCAAGGGCGGCGCAGCGCTTGGCCTGCGTGCTGCGTGGCAGATGCTGAAAAAAAGATACCGCGGTTAATCCCGCGTAACCGGACAGACCTGCAATCGGCCTGATGCGCAGACGCGTGCGCATCAGGCTGGTTAACGCGCAAGGCAGATCGTTTAACGATTGGCCTGAGCACAGAAATACGAAGCTATATCAGTAGGTTAAGATCGACTTAATTGATGTCGGTCAAAGCTTGTCGGTAGCCCTTCGCCATACCCCTGTTGCACCCCATCCAGCGACAGGAGGACACGATGGCGACTGTTCCAAACGGCAAGTTCCACGAGGTCGACGTCAATGACCTCTTCTTCTCGACTACCGATTCCAAGGGCGTGATCGAACAGGCGAACCACGTCTTCGTCGACATTGCCCGTACCCCGCGCGAAAACCTGATCGGCGCGCCGCACAACGTGATCCGCCACCCCGACATGCCGGGCGGCGCGTTCCGCATCGTGTGGGAAACCATCGGAGCGCGTGAACCCGTTTCGGCCTATGTCCTGAACCTTGCCGGCGACGGTTCGGCCTACTGGGCCTTCGCCACGATCACTCCGCTCGACAAGGGCTACATCTCGGTCCGCGCCCGGCCATGCGATGGCAAGACGGTAAAGCTCGTCGCCGAAATCTACGCCCGCGTGCGCGAGGTGGAGCGCAAGGTCATGGCCGAAGGCGGCAGCCCGGCCCGCGCCGCGCGCGCAGGGCAGGACGCGATCCTCAATGAACTGCGCGCGCTGGGCTACGACAGCTACGCCGCCTTCATGCACGACTGCGTGCCTGCCGAACTTTCCGCCCGCAGCAAGGCCGGCGCGACGATCCCGGCACGCGAAAATGCCGACGGCTTTCAACGTGTCCTGCTGCACACCGCCACCGACATCGAGGGCCGCATCGCGAAGTTGGCCGGAGAACTCGGCTCGGCCGACGAACTGGCCGTCGATCTCGACCAGCGGGTCAGCGCCACGCTCGACAGTCTCGGCGCGCTGGAACAGGCGATCCACGCCGCGCGCGCCGTGTCCGACGCGCACGAGGATGACGCCCCCGTCGTCGCCAATGCCGCACCTGCGCTTGAAGAACAGTGCCGCAAGGTCGCCGACACGATGCGCGGCGTCTTGGGCCACGTCGACCTGATGTGCGTGCTGCGCCACAAGCTGCGCTTTTCCACCTGCCTTGCCCAGATGCAGGCAGAGACCGTGTGCCGCTTCGCCGTCGCCACGATCGACGGCAAGGAAGACGCTGCCACCACCGCCAGCGCCAACGACACGCTCGTCCGCTCGCTCACGGGTTCGGTAGAGGCGATGCGCACCAGCCTGACGCTCGACCGCGAGAAAGTCGGCGAACTGACCGAAGAGATCGAAAAGGCCGAAGCCGCGCTGCGCCTGACCGGCATGATCCTGGGCCGCTGGCGCACGCTGATCGAGAAGTTCGGGCTGGCAGACCAGATGGCAGATGCGCTGCCGTTGCTCGACCGGTCGCTCGACAAACTTTCCGATAACCTTTCGGGCCTACATGGGAGCGCAGAGCGGTTCAATTCCACTGTCGTCGCTTTCGATGCCGATGCCCTTGAACAGCGTCTCAACGAGATAGGCTCGCAAAACGCGGCCATCGCCTGACGGGTCCAGGATGCTGAAAAAGGTCGATCGACCTGACGTAATGCAGTGAATCTGAAGGAAATTGAACAATGCTTGCCAAGCGTGAAGTCCCGTTCCAGCAGAAGCTGGAGGAATGCCTCGAGATCAATGGCGCGATGGGCGCTGCCATCGTCGATATTGCCAGCGGCATGTCGGTCGCCACTGTCGGCGAACTGCGCAATTCCGATCTCGATCTTGCCGCCGCGGGCAACAACGAGGTGATGCGCAGCGAGCTGAAGCTGCTCAACCTGCTGAAGCTCGATGACGAGGTCGAGGACATCCTGATCTCGCTGGGCGACTGGTACGAACTGATCCGCCCGATGACGGACAAGAGCGGCGAAGGCCTGTTCGTCTATCTCGCGCTCGACCGGAAAAGGGCGAACCTCGCGCTTGCCCGCCTGAAGCTGCGTGACGTGGAGCAGCAGCTCTCGATCTGATTCGTCGGAACGCGATCAACGGGGCGGTGCGGGCAAAGGCTCGCGCCGCCCCTTGTCGTTTAAAGGTCCTGCCACTTCGCGAAAGTGGCGGCCTGCCCTTGTTTCGCGCCATCGCGGTCAATCAGGTTCCAGACCGTAGCCGCCTCGATCCGGAAACGCTGACCGGTCGATGCGATACGCACGCCGGCATAGTCGTCGATGAAGCCCCGGTCGCGAACTTGCGCCAGCAACGTCTCCCGCTCCCCCCGGTCGGGCATTTCGGCGGAGAGACGCGACGGCATCGCCAGCAATTGCTCACCGGTCAGGGCAAACAGGTCCAGCGCGGTGCGATTGGCATAGAAGAACAAGGGATCATCTTCGGTCCCATGCGCAAGCACGACGGCAGGCAAATGCCAGAGCGCATGAGCGAAGTCCGTATCCTCGGGCACAAGCGGCTTTCCCGTCACGCGCAGATGGCTCGACGCGATCAGCGCAATGCGGGGCAGTCCCGCGCTCGCTTCGATCACCCGGCGGTCCGCATCGCGGTCAAAATTGCGATCCATCGTCCCTCAATTGCCCCTTAAGCCTTTTCTGCGATCATCTGCCGGGTTGCCCTTCCCGATCACGCGGTTTAAGCGCCGCGGTTCGATCCTAACAAGAATTACAAGACCATTGTCCAGCCAGTCCACCAATAGCCCCGCGTCACAAAGCTTCGCCCTTGCCGGTCCCTCGCTCCATGCGCGCGATGCCGTCCTGCCGGTGCGCGGTGACCTTGCGCATATCCGGCTGGCCGGTGAAGTCTTCGTGCCGCATTACGCCGTGCCGATGCCGCACACGCTGGCCGCGGACTGCGCGCTGCTTTCGGCTGCGCGCGACGATGCCGTCGTGCTGGGCCAGCTGGCGCAGGGCAGCGGCTTCGACGTGCTGGACATGGCGGGCGGCTGGGCCTGGGGCGTTGTCGATGGCGACGGCGCGGTGGGCTATGTCGCACTCGACCAGCTGACGCAGGCCTGAGGTCATGGGCGCCAGCGTTTTCATCGACGGCGCCGCCGGCACGACCGGACTGGAAATCGCCGAACGGCTGGAAAGCCGAGACGACTTCACCGTCGTCACCCTGCCCGACGAACTGCGCAAGGATGACGGCGCCCGCGCCGACGCGCTGAACGCGGCGGATTTCGCGATCCTGTGCCTGCCCGACGATGCGGCCCGCGCCTCTGTCGCCATGCTGCGCGGTGACAGCACGCGCGTGATCGACGCATCGACGGCGCACCGCGTGGCCGATGGCTGGACTTACGGCTTTCCCGAAATCGTCGGCGTCGACAGCGTGCGCGATGCGCGGCTCGTCGCCAATCCGGGCTGCTATCCCACCGGCTTCATCGGCCTCGTCGCGCCGCTCGTGCGCGCAGGGCTGATGCCCGCCGACTGGCCTTACGGCTGCCACGCCGTCTCTGGCTATTCGGGCGGCGGCAAGGCGATGATTGCACGGTACGAAAGTGACGAGCCGGCTCCCGCCTTCCTTGGCTATGCCCTGCACGGCGGTCACAAGCACTTGCCGGAAATGGCAGCGCACGCAGGGCTGGAACGCCCGCCGCTGTTCTCACCCGCCGTCGTGCCTGCTTTCCGCGGCATGATCGTCGAAGTCGCACTTCCGGCATCGGCCTTCCTCGGCTCGACGCCCGATGACCTGCGTGATGCGCTGGCCAGCTTCTATGAAGACAGCGCGATCGTGACGGTAAAGCCCGAGATGGCTGAGATGACCGAAATCACCCTCGCCAGCGATGCCCAGCCGTGGGACGGGCTCGACATCCATGTCTTCGGCGGCAAGCAGGGTGAACAGGCGCGGCTCGTCGCCGTGCTCGACAATCTCGGCAAGGGTGCCAGCGGCGCAGCATTGCAGAACCTCAACGTCATGGCAGGTCTGCCGGGCGCCACGGGGCTTCGCCTCGACCGCTAAAATCGTGCCTGATTTTTGGGCAAAGCCTCAATTTTGGGCACGAAATTGCCGGATTGACGCGACCCGCTGACGGATCGTTTCGCACAAGCGGCAAAACGCGCAGCAAAAACCTTCGCAATCGCCGCAATACCCCTTTCGTCGCCCTTTCCCATCGCCTAGGTTGCAGCGCATTAGAGAGGTGGCACGATTCTTGTTTAATGGCTCGGTGCATGTTGCGCGCCGCTCCGTTCTGGCGGGAACGACCACCGGCGTACCGGACGACACGTAAGATACCGGTCGCGCCATGCACACGGATCGAAGCGCGGGGGCGTAAGAAGTACTGACGTGAAAAAGATCGAAGCGATCATCAAGCCGTTCAAGCTCGACGAGGTGAAGGAAGCGCTGCACGAAGTGGGCGTTACCGGCATCACCGTGACCGAAGCGAAAGGCTTCGGCCGTCAGAAGGGCCACACCGAACTCTACCGCGGCGCGGAATACGTCGTCGACTTCCTTCCCAAAGTGAAACTGGAAGTCATCGTCACGGCAGACCTTGCCGACCGCGTGATCGAAGCAATCGCAGGCGCTGCCCAGACGGGCCGCATCGGCGACGGCAAGATCTTCGTCTCCCCGATCGAGACTGCCATCCGCATCCGCACCGGCGAACGCGACGCCGACGCGGTCTGAGTTAACCCACGGGCCCGTGGCAGGGCCCGATCCGTATCGTGCCATCCCCCGGAACTGAGCCGGGAAACATCAATCGAAAGGGATGAAAATGGCCTCTGCAAAGGACATCCTCAAAAGGATCAAGGACGAAGAGATCGAATGGGTCGATCTCCGCTTTACCGACCCCAAGGGCAAGTGGCAGCACCTCCAGATGCTGGCCGAGCCGCTTGGCGAAGACGAACTGGAGCAGGGCCTGATGTTCGACGGTTCGTCGATCGAAGGCTGGAAGGCCATCAACGAGTCGGACATGATCCTCAAGCCCGACCTCGACGCTGCCTACATCGATCCGTTCTCGGCAACGCCGATGATGGTCCTGTTCTGCGACATCGTCGAACCCTCGACCGGTGAACTCTACTCGCGCGATCCGCGTTCGACCGCGAAGCGTGCAGAAGAATTCCTGAAGTCGACCGGCCTTGGCGACACCGTCTACGTCGGCCCCGAACCGGAATTCTTCATGTTCGACGACGTGAAGTTCTACGACGGCTACGACGGCTCGGGCTTCAAGATCGACGACATCGAACTGCCCGGCAACTCCGGCAAGGACTACGAAGGCGGCAACCTCGGTCACCGTCCGCGCGCCAAGGGCGGCTACTTCCCCGTCCCGCCGGTCGACAGCTGCATGGACATCCGCGGCGAGATGGTCTCGACGCTGGTCGAAATGGGCCTGCCGATGGACAAGCACCACCACGAAGTGGCCGCTGCCCAGCATGAACTCGGCATCACCTTCGGCACGCTGACCACCACGGCCGACCGCGTGCAGATCTACAAGTATGTCGTGCAGATGGTCGCCCAGGCCTATGGCAAGACCGCGACCTTCATGCCGAAGCCGATCCGCATGGACAACGGTTCGGGCATGCACACGCACATGTCGATCTGGAACGACGGCAAGAACACGTTCGCGGGTAACGGCTATGCCGGCCTGTCGGACACCTGCCTCTACTACATCGGCGGCGTCATCAAGCACGCGAAGGCCATCAACGCCTTCACCAACCCGACGACGAACAGCTACAAGCGACTCGTCCCGGGCTTCGAAGCTCCGGTTCTGCTGGCCTACTCGGCTCGCAACCGTTCGGCTTCGTGCCGTATCCCGTACGGTGCGGGCGAAAAGGCGAAGCGCGTCGAATTCCGCTTCCCCGATCCGCTGGCAAACCCGTACCTCGCTTCGGCAGCGCTGCTGATGGCCGGCATCGACGGCATCAAGAACAAGATCCACCCCGGCGACGCGATGGACAAGAACCTCTACGACCTTCCGCCGGAAGAGCTCGCCGAAGTTCCGACCGTTTGCGGCTCGCTGCGTGAGGCTCTCGAATCGCTGGCTGCTGACCACGACTTCCTTCTCGAAGGCGGCGTGTTCACCAAGGACCAGATCGACGCCTACATGGAACTGAAGTGGGAAGACGTGTACAACTTCGAACAGACGCCGAGCCCGGTCGAGTTCGACATGTACTACTCGGCCTGATCTTCGGATCATCGGTACAAGAAGGGGCGTCCGGGAAACCGGGCGCCCTTTCTCTTTGGGCCCAAGCCCCTGCTTGTTGCATTGCAGCATGAACGCACCATATTGCCGGTATGGCAAAGGCTGAACCGAGCGCCGAAGAAAACGTCCTCGTCCTGCAGGGCGGTGGCGCACTCGGCTCCTACCAGGCGGGCGTTTATGAAGCGCTGGCCGAATGCGGCACCATTCCGAACTGGGTTGCCGGCATTTCTATCGGTGCGATCAACGCCGCGATCATCGCGGGTAATCCGCCTGAACGCCGCGTCGAACGATTGCGCGCCTTCTGGGATACCGCCTCTTCGCGCGTGACGTTCCCTTCACCCAGCCGTGATGGCGAAGCGCGCCGCTGGTTCAACGAATTTTCCGCCGCCGTCGTCGCGGCCACCGGCATTCCCGGCTTCTTCCACCCGCGCGTAATTCCCCCGGGCGTATTCTGGCCGGACGAGCCCCAATCGCTCAGCTATTACGACACCGCACCGCTGAAGAAGACGCTGCTCGAACTCGTCGACTTCGACCTGATCAACGATCCCAAGGGGCTGCGGCTCAGCGTCGGAGCGGTCAATGTGCTGACCGGCAACTTCGTCTATTTCGACAACCGCGAACGCACGATCGGGCCCGAACACATCATGGCCAGCGGCGCGCTGCCGCCCGGATTTCCGCCGGTCTTCATCGACGAAGAGCCGTACTGGGACGGCGGCATCGTATCGAATACGCCGCTGCAATACGTGCTCGACACGACGCCTTGCGGCGGGCTCACCATCTTTCAGGTCGACCTGTTCAGCGCGCGCGGCCGCATGCCGGTGACGATGCCCGACGCACTTCAGCGCGAAAAGGACATCCGCTTTTCGAGCAGGACGCGTCTCAACACCGATCTCAACAAGCATCTGGAGGAACTGCGCGACGCGGCCCGCCGCCTGATGGCGAAGATGCCGCCCGAACTGTGCGCCGATCCCGACGCGCAATTTCTTGCCCAGTTGCCGACGCATGGCGGTGTTTCGGTCATGCATCTGATCAACCGCAGCGAGATGAGCGAGAGCCATTCGAAGGACTACGAATTCTCGCGCTATACGATCGACGAACATTGGCAGACCGGACACCGCGACGCGCACCACTCGCTGCACGATCACCGCTGGAGGGGACGCGAACGCGGGGTCGGCGGCATCAACACCTTCGACCTGACGTCCGAACTCTACTGAACGCCAGCTAAACGGCGGGTTCAGGCCGCTCTGCCGATCGTTTTAACTCCTCATCCTGTCCCGCTGCGGGGCACCACTTGCCGCGCCCGAGGAACGGTGCAGCGCCGCGCTCGTTGGGAGGCAAAGGAGTTTTGACATGCGAAATATCGTGATGGGCGTTGCTGCCATCGCACTCGCAGCCGGAGGGGCCTATGCCCAGCCCGGCAACGGAAATGGCGGCGGCAACGGTAACGGCAAAGGCGGCGGTAACTCCGCCGCAGCTGCCAAGAACAATGGCGGCGGTAATGGCAACGGAAATGCCAACCGCGGCAATGGCAATGCCAACCGCGGCAACGGCAATCAGGGCGGCAATGTCGCTCAGGCCAACAACAACCGCGGCAATGGTAACGGAAACGCGAAAAACGTGGCCGTGCGCGGAAACGGAAATGGTGGCGGCAACGGCAATGCCGGAAACGCGAACCGTGGCAACGGGAATGGCAATGTCCGGAACGCCGGCAATGGCAATGGCAACGCCGTCCTGCGCGGTAATGGCAACGGGAACGGCAATTCGGGCAATATCCGGATCGCCAATCGCCGCGGCAACGGGAACGGCAACGATGGCTACGAGGTCATCCGCTATTCCTTCCGCGACAACCTTGCACGCGATTACGGCCTGATCGACGGCTGCCCCCCTGGGCTGGCCAAGAAGAACAACGGCTGCAATCCGCCGGGGCTCGTAAAGCGTGATTACTACGATTACGACCGCGCCAACTGGTGGGGCCTGCCGGGCCTGATCGAAGGTCGCTATCGCTACTACGACAACAACCTCGTCCGCCTGTCGGATGCAGGTGCGATCCTTGGCTACTACCCGCTCCTGGGCGGTGCCCTGTCGACCGGCAATGTCTGGCCTTCGTGGTTCGATTATCAGCCGGTGCCCTCGTACTATGAAAGCTATTATGGCCTCGGCCCGAGGGGCAGCTATCGTTATGCCGACAACGCGCTCTATCGCGTCGATCCGGAAACGGCGGCAATTACGTCGGTCGCGGCGCTGCTAACGGGCGACACCTTCACGGTCGGCCAGCCGATGCCTTCGGGTTATGGCGTCTACAACGTGCCTTATGGCTACCGCGATCGCTATGTCGACGGGCCGAACGCCATGTACCGCTACAGCGACGGCTACGTTTATGAGATCGACCCGACGACCCAGCTCGTCGCCGCTGCGATCGAACTGCTGATCTGAGGAGACTGACGTGCGCAAACATAACCGCAAGGGCGGTCTCCTGATCGCCGCATCACTCGCCTTCGCGCTTCCCCTCGCCGCCTGTTCGGGCAGCGAGGAAGCAGCGACCGGCGAAACCGTGAGCAACGATACGCTTGCCAGCCAGCTGGCCAGTGCGGATTCGCTGTCGACTGCCAGCAGCGCGCTGAACGACAGCGGACTGGGCCAGATATTCGATGGAACGGCAAACTACACGCTACTCGCCCCCGATGACGCCGCGTTCGAAGCGGCCTCGTCGCTCGAACTCGACGATCCGGCGAACCGCGCGCTTCTGGCAGAAGTGCTGCGTGATCACATCCTGCCGGGCGCGATGTCGGGCAACGATATCGGCAAGGCCATCGACGATACTGGCGGCCCGGTCGAAATGACGACCATGGGCGATACGACTGTCACCTTTACGAAGGCCGAGGACGGCACGATCACCGTGTCGTCGTCGGACGGAAGCGAAGCCCATTTCGCAGGCGATGCCGTGATGACCAGCAACGGATCTGCCATTCCGATCGACACGATCCTTCGCAAGATCTGACCTTCAGAACTTAGCGACGTTTGGCGCCGGTCCCTTCGGGGCCGGCGTTTTTCGTTGCAGTCTAGTAGTCCTTGGAAATCTCCGCCTCGACCCCGTTGCCGCCGATCGAGGAGACCGTGGCCAGCAGCGAGAGCCATGCGGTCACACGGTATTCCAGCTCGGTCGCGCTATACCCCTGCCCGTCAGTGACAAGCTCGACGTAGAGATCGCGGCCAAGATATTCGCCCACCGCCACGCTGGTCCCGCGTCCCAGCGCTTCATCAGCGCCGACCACGCGCAGGCGGTCCAGCCCGATGGCGCTGCGCAGCTTGTTGATCGGATCCAGCCCGCCAGTGCCATCACCCTGAAGCGAGGCCAGCGCCGCGCCCAACTGCAAGGCTTCGGGCGCGGAGATGTTGGAGATGGAATCGCCGAACAGCAGGCGCGAAAGGACCTCTTCCTCGGGCAGCGCCGGGATGGAGCTGAACGCGATCTGCGGTGCCAGCGCAGTGCCGGTGATCGAGATCGTGGCGTTGATATCCTCGATATCGGCCTGTGCCACCACGTCGAGGCGCGGAGCAGGCGGACTTTCGCCGGAGAACCGGATGCGCCCGCGGGTCAGTTCGAAACGCTTGCCTGCAAATTCATAACCGCCTCGCACAAGGTTCGCTTCACCCAGGATGCGCGGCTCGTCCGTCGTGCCGCGAAGCTGGACATCGGCAGACCATTCGCTGTCGAGGCCCATGCCCGTCACGACGAAGCGATTGTTGGCGTTCACGTCGATGAGGTAGCGCCACGGCGCGGATGCGGGGGCACGCTGCTCACGATCGGGCGGCGTGTTGATCTCACGCTTGGCGACATTGGGCAGCGTCGCTTCGGCAGAAGCATTGTTGAGCGTCCAGCTACCGCTGATCACATCGAGACGCCCGGCGACGGTCCCGCGATTGTTGTTCGCCACGATGCGCAGCGGGCCGGTGACGGTTGCCGCCATATCGTCGCGGTTGAGCAGTCGCGCTTCACGTGCAGCGACGCGGATGTCCATGCCAACGCCATTGGTCGCGATGTCGGACATGTCGATCGAACCGCTGCCCGAAACGGAACCGCCGTTCGACGCCGTGCCAGCGAAGCGTGAGAGGCGCAGGACAGAACCATCAAAGCTGCCGCGTGCCGAAATGCCGGTGACATCGGTACCCGTCAGCGTTGATTGCAGGCGCATGTCCTCTGCCTTCAAGGTGCCGCGCACGACCGGATTGTCGAGCGTGCCGGTCACGTCGCCGGCGACCTCGATCGAGCCGGTTAGGTCGAAAACCTCGATCGCGGCGAGACGCCAGAGCGAATCCGCCGGCCCGTCATACCGCATCTGCCCGAACAGGCGTCCAGCCCGCAAACGGTCGACCAGGCCGCCACTGGACGGAAGGCCAGCGATGCGCGCCTGCAACCTGCCGCTGCTGTTGCCGTCCTCCTTGAAGAGCGCTCGGGTCTGGAGGTCCGTCGCGCTGAGGTTGGCGGCCATCAGGATATCGATGGGGCGTGAGGTCAGTACGAGACCCGAACGCGTCAGGTCATCGAATTTCAACCGCGCATTGCCGGTCGCCAGTCGGCCCGGCGCATCGTCGAATTCGACCACACCTGAAACCGTGCCACCAAGGCCGAGATCAGGCACGAACAGGTCCGCGATTTCCAGCGGCATGTCGGCGACCTTCACGGTCATCGCGGTCGCATCGCCGAATTGCCCCTCGGCAAGGATATCGCCGCCTGCAAAGCTCAACTGCGTACGCTCAAGCGCCCAGCCGCCGTCCACCTTGGTCAGCACCGCGCGGCGCGGCATCCTGATGCGTTCGCCCGCATAGCGTCCGCGCGCACCGACAGATATCCGTTCGGGCGAGACATCACCCACCACGCGAAGGTTGAACCGCTGCGTGCGGCGACCGGCAAGGCGGGCGTTGAAGCTGCCCACGCCGTCGCGCATTTCGCCCTCTGCCGCGAACCGGCCGATAAACAGATTGCCGCGTGAAATCCCCTGGGCGTTCACGCCTGCTTCGATCGTCGTGGCATCGCCGATCGTGCCGTTGGCAACAAGATGCGCCGCCCGCACCGTGATGGCCGGCTCACCCTCAAAACGGGCATTGCGCAGGATGACATCCGCGTTCACGCCCTGCCCTTCGGCATTGGGTGCAAGGCTGATCGTCCCTTCGACACCGCCCCCGTTCATGGCGAGATCACCCGTCGCGCCGCCCTCGCCCAGAACCAGCGATCCGGTCACGTCGGTATCGGTGACGGTGAGGCGATCGATGTCGATCCGCGTCGGGCCGTCGGCGGGCATGACCACGAAGGCAACGCCGTCGAACGGGCCCAACATCGACTGGCCTTCGGTGTCGATCTCGAATCCGTCGTCGGTGGGGTCGATGGCAACGCGCACATCCCGCAGGCCTGCGGCAGGCACGGGTTCTGCAAAGACGAGCACTGCGTGCGGCCCTTCCCCGTCGATGGTGCTGTCGACCGTGAACGCGCCGTAGCTTGCCTGCTCGCCGCTGCCGGTCAGCGTTACGGTACCGTCGACCGCGCGGCGGCCGGACACGTTGAGCTTCAGGTTCTGCGAGGACACCCTTGCCGAGCGGACGAGCACCGGCGCGTTGCCCGCAGCGCTGACATCGGCACGCACCGCGATGGCGGGACCAGCGAGATTGGCGAGCGTGGCGTTCGAAACATTGGTCAGTTTGCCGTCGAGGTCGGCAGTGACAGACCAGCCTTGCGGCCCGCCGATCACGGTGCGCAGATCGGCCAGCATGTTGGCGCGGCCCATGCCCTCAAGCTCTACGCCCTGCATCGCGACCGGCCCAGCGAGCGTATAGCGACCCGCGTTCGTATTGCCGAGCAGCGTCACCTTCGCATCGACGCCCGGCGCGTCGAAGACGATCTCGTCCGCAGCGACGCGGCCGTCAGCATAAGTGATCGTGCCCACCAGCGAGGCACCTTCAAGCCGCGGATCCAGCAGTTCCACGCCTGTCGCGATGCGGTCTGCACGCGCATTCAGCGGCAGGGTAAGCGTCTTGCCATCCCATTTCGCATCGCCACTGGCCAGAAGCCCCGCGACTTGCGTGTCGCCCGCCGCGATGCGCGTCGAACGGACGCGATACCCAATGTTCAGGTCGTCGAAATCGCCGTCGAGATCGAGAAACGCGCGCAGCCCTTCGGTCCGCATGCCCAGCAGCATCGGGTCCTTTACGCGCGCCTGTATCGCCATCTGGTCGAACAGGTTGTCGGCAAGGTCGACAGAGCCGTCGGCCTGCGCCCAGCCGCCCTGCCCGACCAGCATTGCCTTGCCGTCGAAAACACTGGCCTCGAACTTCGTCGCCAACCGGACCGACAGCTTCTCACCCACGGCGCGGGCCGGGATGCCCGTCAGGAAGCCATCAGGTACGATCTGGCCGAGCGCAGTATAAACGTCGCCCTGCTTGCCCAGCCCCAAGGCCGCGAAGGTATCGCCGCCCTGACGAATGTGCAGCTTGCCATCCCAGTCGGTCAACTCGCCATCGCCGAAGATGATTGCGTCGACATCTTCCTCTGCGCCCACGAGACCTGCCAGAAAACCGCCAGCCGGTGCGTTGTAGTGGGCAAGGAGGTCGAGCTTGTTCTTCTTCTCAGACGCGTCGAGGCGCAGGAAGATATTGTCCTCTTCACCAAGTTCGGTGATCAGGTTGAGCTTGGCCCGCCCGCTGGCAATGTCGGCGCTGGCCTTGAGGTTCACATAGCGGCCAATGCCCGCCACGGCTTCATCGACATAGAGCCGATCCAGTTCCAGCCGGTCGACGCGGATCGGGAAATCGGGCAGCAACGGCGCGTCGGGATCGCCGGGATTAAGCTCTGGCAAACGGCTGAGCGTTCCGCGCCGCGCGACCAGCTTGCGCACGTCGAGCCCGCTGGTGAACCATTCGAGCGGGCGCCAGTCGAGCTCGACCTCGGGCACGGACAGGAACTCGCCCTCCAGGTCGTAGAACCGCACGTCATGCAATGTCGCTTCCGACAGGACCGAACCCTCGATCCGCCCGACCTTGATGCGAAGCCCCGAAGCCGGCGCATATGACGCAAGGCTGTTCGTAATGAAGCGGTGGCCGATCGAACTGTCGAGCAGCAGTGCCCCTGCGCCCAGCAACAGGACGAGGCCGAGAAGCCCGGCGGCAATGCGCCTGCGCCAGTACTTGCCCCAGTCGCGCTTGGGCTTGGCGGGTGCAGCCTCGCGCTCTGGCGTATGCTCGGGCGCGGTCATGTCGGTTTCTTCCGCCATCAGAACGCCTGACCCAGCGCAACATAGACCGCGATGCGACTGTCACCCGGACGCCGGTTGATCGGCGTGGCCAGATCGACACGCAGCGGGCCGAAATTGGTGTGATAGCGAATGCCGATACCCGCACCGAACTGCAGATCGCGCAGGCGCGGCGTTGTCGTCGTATCAACCGCACCGGCATCGACGAAGGGTACGACGGACAGCGCGCCATCCATGAAGCCGGTGCGCACGCGGGCCTCCATCGAAAGCTCCGTCAGCGAACGACCGCCGGTCGGATCGCCGAGGTCGTCCTTGGGCCCGATATCCTGATAACCGTAGCCGCGGACCGACCCGCCACCACCGGCATAGAGCCTGCGCGAAGGGGCGATATTGTCGAGCGCCGTGCCCTGGATCGTGCCGACCTTGGCGCGGGCGGCAAGGACGATCGAATCGCTGACCGGCTGGTAATAGCGACCCTCGAGATAGCTACGCCCGTAGAACGATTGCGTCCCGTTGTTGCGCGAGATTTCCGGCGAAGCCCATGCTTCGAGGCGGAAGCCGTTCGTCGGATCGAGCAGGTCGTCGCTTTCGTCCCACAACACGCGGGCAGGCGCTGCGGCGACGAAGTAAGTTTCGCGCGGGCCGACCTGCCCGTCGAGCGTACCTTCGCGTTCCTGCGTCGCGACAAGTTCGAGGCCGATCGAGTAGGACAGTTCCTTCTGGAAGATCAGCGTCGAAAGCCGTTCGTATTTGGCAATCGCGGACACCGTGCGGGCTTCGTATGCGTCGCGGTCGATCGTGTTGGCGAACACGTCGAGCGAGATGACCTTGTCGCGCCCGTGCCAGTTGTTGCGGCGCACCGTCGCGCCCAGCAGCTGTTCCTGCGTACCGGCGATGGCGCGGACGCGCAGCATGCCTTCCGGCGGGAAGAAGTTGCGATGCTCCCAACTCGCCTCGGCGCGGAAGCCGTCGGTGCTGGCATAGCCCAAGGACCCTGCGATCGTGCGCAGCGGGCCCTCGGTCATGTCGACGTCAAGCTCCACGACACCGGGTTCGCCGTTGGCGGGGGCCTGAACCTCGCGCGGTTCGATGGAAAGCGTGGACACAAGGCCGGTTGCAAGGATCGCGCGGCGCAGATCCTCGACATCGCTTTCCTTGTAGAGATCGCCCGCATCGAACCGCGAGATCTCGCCAAGGTGCTTGCCCGACAGGAACTTGGGCAACGTGCTGACGACAGAGCCGAAGACATACTTGCCGCCCGGCGTCACCGGCAGGGCAAGGTCGCCCTCGTCCCGCGCGTGATCGACCGTCAGTTCCGGCGCGCCGACTTCGGCGAAGGCATAGCCGTTCTCGCCCAGCGCCACGTCAAGGTCGATGCGTTCGAAGACGATCGTGTCCTCGTTCACATAGTCGCCCGTCTCGATCTCGAAGGCAGAGCGCAGCAGCTCGTAATCGGCGCCGACGTTGGCAAGTTCGCCAAGATCGATCGCACCGAACTTGTAGCGCGGGCCCGGATCGATGTTGAAGATGAATGTTGCGTCGCTGGCGCGGATCGTGCCGTTCTCGCCGCTGCCCTCGCCCTCACGCGGGGTCTGCACGCGCTGGGTCACGTCCCCGTCGTAATAGCCATAGACCGACAAGAGCGTCCGGAGCAGTTCGGTATCGGCCTTCGCGCGGTTCGCGAGTTGGGCGAGATTGTCGTCCTTGTCGGCCAGCAGGCGTATGTCCGACAGGTCCCTGAAGCGCTGCTCGAACTCTTCGATATTCTCGAACTCGGCGAAGCTGGCGGGATACCGCAGCGTGATGCGCTTCGATATCTCGTTGCTGACCCGTTCGGCCTCTTCCTCACTCTCCTCGCCGGCCATTTCGGGAAGGGCGATATCGGCGGCAGGGCGCGGCGCGCGGCGGGACAACGCCTCGGCCAGTTCGGGATCTTCTTCCAGCGGCTCTATCGCCACGTCGAAATCGTCGTCGGGCCAGGCGAGGGTGAACTCACCCTCGCCGTCCAGCGGCGTGTCGGGATCGGGGCCGCTGTCCTCCGGCGTCTGCGCAGCCTCGGTTTCCATCGCCCATGCTTCGGGGTCGGCAACCGCCGCGTCGGGGATCAGGTCCTCAAGCTCCGCATCGGCGGACTGCGCAAAGGCGGGCTGGATCGACAGCGAGGACAGCACAAGCGCCATCGCGCCGCCGACAAGGGCGGTCCGCGATGCGCGCGTGATGAAAAGCTCAGTCCTGCGGAACGGCGTCGGAATTTTTAAGCGACCGCTGATCGACGATACCGTCCTTCGACAGTCCTTCGCCCTCGCGGCTTTCGCCGGGGCTGGCAAAGACGCCGGCGATAAGGGAGCTTTGCCTGTCGGCGTCGAAACGCTCCCACCCGTCCGCGCCGAGCCGTTCGAGCGGCCGGAAACGGATCTTGTACTGCATCCGGGACGATCCCTCGATCCAGTATCCGAGATAGACGTAGGCGAGCCCTGCCGCGGCAGAGCGCCTGATGTGGTCGAGGATGATGTAGTTTCCAAGCCCTGACCGGTTCTCGTGCTGCGGGTCGTAGAACGAATAGATCATTGAAAGACCATCGTTCTGTCGGTCCGTCAAGCACGCTCCGACGAGCCGCCCCGGCGTATCGCCATCGGACGGTTCGCGATATTCGACGATGTAGCTGGTGACGGGCGTCTGCTCGACCATGTCGGCATAGTCCATCTCGTCCATCGCGGACATGCCGCCGCCCGGGTGACGGGACGCCAGGTACTTCTGCAAAAGCTCGTACTGTTCGACCGTGGACCACGGCCTACAGGCGGTGGCAACAAGGTCCGAATTGGCCTTCAGCGTGCGGGCCTGCGACTTCGATGCCTTGAACTCGCTCGCCACGACGCGCACCGAGACACAGGCGTTACAGCCCGCGCACGACGGGCGGTAGGCGACGGTCTGGCTGCGACGGAAACCGATTCGGCCAAGGGCATCGTTGAGCGCGTCCGCATCGGGGCCGCCAAGCTCGGTAAAGACCTTCCGTTCCTGCCTGCCCGCAAGGTACGGACACGGCGCGGGCGCGGTCACGTAAAAGCGGGGGAAACGAACCGGGGCGGTCACGAAGCTACCTTGTTACCTCTTGTTCTTCGGGAGGGAGGGGCCGACCCGGGGCACTGGGCCGGCCATCCTGCCGCTTGCGCCGGTGGGCGAACCAGGAAAGCCGCCGCCGAACGCGTGCCATCCTTATGCCTCACAAGGCGAAAGTGTTAAAGACCATTAACCACGATGGGGCCAATTGACACAAAACGGGCCAACCCGTCCGGCGGTCAACTCGCCCCGTCGCAGCCTATACGCGTTTACCCTCAGGCGAGTTCCGCCTCGCGGACGGTATAGCCCTGGCTGGTCAGCGACGCGATCAGCGCATCGATCTGCGCCCGGTCGCGTGCCTCGCACTCGATGTCGGTGATCAGGCCCTTGGCCGGCAACGTCGTGAAGATGCGCTGGTGATAGATCTCGATGATGTTGACGTTGTGCTGGTCGAAGGCGTGCATCACCTTGAACAGCGCGCCGGGTCGATCCTGAAGCGTGATCTGCAGCCTTGCGAGGCGGCCCGAACGCGCCAGATCGCGCAGCAACACATTGGCCAGCAGGCGCGTGTCGATGTTGCCGCCGCACAGGACGAGGCCGATCTTGCGCCCGGCAAAACGTTCGCGGTGGCTGAGCACGGCGGCAAGCCCTGCCGCGCCCGCACCCTCGACCACCGTCTTCTCGATCTGCAGCAGCAGCGAGACCGCGTTTTCAAGCGCGCCTTCGTCCACCAGCAGTATGTCGTCGACCAGTTCCTTGATGACCTGCGACGTGATCTCGCCGGGTGCCTTAACGGCAATACCCTCGGCCAGCGTGTCACCGCCGCACGGCAGGTCGCCGCCCTTGATGCGCGCGAACATCGACGGGTAGAGCTTTGCCTGCACGCCGATGATCTCGATGTCAGGATTGATCGATTTCGCGATCGTCGAAATGCCCGAGATCAACCCGCCGCCGCCGATCGGCACGACCAGCGTGTCGAGTTCGGGCACATCGTCCAGCATTTCGAGGCCCACGGTCCCCTGCCCCGCCGCGACGACCGGATCGTCGAAGGGATGCACGAATGTGAGGCCCAGTTCCTTTTCCAGCTTGCGGGCGTGGGCATAGGCTTCGTCGAAAGTCTCGCCCTCCAGCACGACCTTGCCGCCCACGCTCTCGGTCTGCATGACCTTCACCGTCGGCGTCGTGCGCGGCATGACGATCGTGACCGGCACGCCAAGGCGGGTGCCGTGATAGCTCAGCCCCTGCGAGTGGTTGCCTGCCGATGCCGCGATCACGCCCTTGGCACGCTGTTCGTCGTTCAGTTGCAGCAGTGCATTGAGCGCGCCGCGTTCCTTGTAGGCGGCGGTGAACTGCTGGTTTTCGAATTTCAGCCAGATGTCCGCGCCGGTAATCTTGGACAGCGTCTGCGAATAGAGAATGGGCGTGCGCACGACCTGGCCGGCAATGTTCGTCGCCGCCTGCCGCACGTCATCCGCATTGAAGGGCAGGCCCGTCTGGGCCGCCACGGTCGTCGCTGAGCTGTCCTGTGTCATATGATGCGGCCCCTATCGGATATGGCGCGCGATGGAAATGCCGTTTAAGCCCTGCGCCATGACTGGTCGCACCGTGAAATTCCGCCATCTCGTTCTCACCACTGCCGCTCTTGCCGCGATTGCCGCGCCCGCGGCCCGTGCCGATACGCTGGTCGACAATGTCGATGGCATCCGCGTCGATGCCGACGGATCGGTCGAGCGATTCGGCGCGATGCTGATCGATGACGACGGACGGGTGGAGAAACTTTACCGCCGCGGTGCGAAGCTGCCCAAGGACCCTGACTACCACGTCGACGGCGAAGGCCGCGTCCTGCTGCCCAGCTTCATCGACGGGCACGTCCACGTCTCGCGCGTGGGGTTCAACGCCATCGGGCTCGACCTGTCGGACGCAAATACCATGGTAGAGGCGCTGAACCGCATCGCCGACTATGCCCGCCGCAATCCGAACAAGCCGTGGATCGTCGGGCGCGGCTGGAACGAGGTCCGCTGGGGCCTTGGCCGCCTGCCCACTGCCGCCGAACTCGATGCCGCCGTGCCCGACCGCCCGGTCTGGCTGGTCCGCGCCGACGAACATGCAGGCTGGGCCAATACCGCCGCGATGGAACGGGCGGGTATCACGGCCGCGACAAAGGCCCCCGACGGCGGCCGCATAGAACGCGGTGCCGGCGATAAGCCCAGCGGCATTTTCGTCGATTCCGCGCGGCAACTGGTGGAGGCAAAGCTGCCTGCCCCGCTGCCGGAGGAACGCGACATCGCTTTCCTTCAGGCGCAGGACGTCTTCCTGAAGCGCGGGATCACCGCCGTAGCCGACATGGGTACGACCCTGCTCGACTGGCAGTCGATGCGGCGGCAGGCTGATATCGGCCGGATGCAGCTGCGCGTCGTGTCCTACGCCCACGGGGTCGAGGACATGGTGACGATTGCAGGCCCCGGCCCGACGCCGTGGCTCTATGGCGACCGCCTGAAGCTGACGGGCCTCAAGCTCTATCTCGACGGCGCGCTGGGTTCGCGCGGGGCGTGGCTCTCTGCGCCTTATGCCGATGCGCCGGACGACACCGGCCTGCAGATGCTTTCAGGCACGCAGCTGCGCAACCTGATGAGCCGCGCGGCGATGGACGATTTCCAGGTCGCCGTTCACGCGATTGGCGATGCCGCCAATGCCGAAGTGCTCGACGCGGTGCAGGAGATGAAGGACAACTACCCCGGCGACCGGCGCTGGCGGATCGAACATGCGCAGATCGTGCAGCCTTCGGACCTGCCGCGCTTCGGCAGCCTCGGCGTCGTCGCCTCGATGCAGCCGCATCACCAGGTATCCGACCGCGTTATGGCAGAGGCGCGGCTATCGCCCGACCGGCTGGCAGGGGCCTATGCCTGGCGCTCAATCCTTGCGGGCGGAGCGCGGCTATCGTTCGGGTCTGATGCGCCGGTCGAGGCTCCCGACGTGTTCGAAGGGCTGGCCGATGCCATCACGCGGCAGGACGCGAATGGCGAACCGTTCGGCGGGTGGCAGCCGCAGGAAGCGATCAGCCGCGAACAGGCGCTGGCCGCCTATACCGCGGGCGCGGCCTACGCGATGGGCGCGGATGGCAAGTTCGGCACGCTGGCCGTGGGCGAATGGGCCGACTTTGTCTTCGTGACGGTGGACCCGCTGCTGGCCGCTCCGGCGCAGCTTCGCGAAGGGCGCGTGCTGTCAACGTGGATCGCGGGACGCAAGGTGTGGTCGGTGCAGGGCAACGTCGCGGCTCCTGCCTCGGAACGCTAGGCGTCCTCGACCACAGCGGGGACCTGCGGGCCCTCGTTCTTCTTCTTCCGGTCGCTGAACCACATCAGGATCAGCGATCCCTCGAACAGCAGGATCAGCGGCGCTGCCAGCATCAGCTGCGAGACGATGTCGGGCGGCGTGATGATCGCGGCAACGGCGAAGATCGCGACGATCAGGTAACGCCGCGCCTTTTTCATCTGCTCACGGCTGACGATGCCGGCGCGGTTAAGCAGCAACAGCAGGACGGGAAGCTGGAAGCTGATCCCGAAAGCGAGAATGAACTGCATGACGAGGCCGAGGTATTCGCCCATCGCCGGCAGCGCTTCCTGCTGCAGACCGCCGGTCATGCCCTGGAAGCCGAGAAACCATTTGAACGCGGTCGGCATCACGATGAAATAGGCCAGCGAAGCGCCCGCGATGAACAGGATCGGCGAGGCGAACAGGAAGGGCAGGAAAGCCTTCTTCTCTTTCGCGTAGAGACCCGGCGCGACGAATGCCCAAAGCTGGTTCGCGATGATCGGGAACGACAGGAAGAACGCCGCAAAAATCGCGACCTTGATCTCCACGAAAAACGCTTCGTAAAGCTTGGTATAGACCAGCCGCCCCTGCCCTTCGGGAAAGGCCATCGTCAGCGGACGGACGAGGTAGCCGAAAATCCTGTCGGCCAGCGGCAGGCAAACCGCAAAGCAGACGATCAACGCGATCACCGCGCGGAACAGCCGCGTGCGCAGCTCGATCAGGTGCTCGAGAAGCGGCGCTTCGGTTTCGTCGAGATCGGAAATCTTGAATGCCACCGGTTCAGTCCTTCGCCCGGTCGGCCATGTCTTCAAACAAGGGCAGCGTCCCGCGAACGGGCGCGGGTTTTTCTTCCGGCGCCTCGTCCTTCACCAGCGGCTTTGCCTCCGTTTCGGGCTCCACCGTCGCTTCCGCCTTTTCCGGTGCAGGCGCAGGCGCAGGCTCAGCATTGGCGTCGGGCTTGTCCGCGATCGGTTCCATTTCCGCAGAGGCGTGCGCCGTCAACTTGCCGGTCTCGGCGCTGGCGTCGGGGTGCTTCTTCATGATCTCCGCGTTGCGGCGATCCCACTCCTTCTGCATGTCCTCCATCTCGGCCTCGCGCACCATTGCGTCGAGCCCTGCGCGGAAATGGCCGGAGACCTTGCGCAGCTTGCCGATCCAGCGCCCCGCGGTGCGCAGGGCCATGGGCATGTCTTTCGGGCCGATGACGAGGACCGCCACGACGATGATGAGCAGGAGTTCGGTGGCGCCGATATCGAACATGGGCGGTCAGGTCCGGTGCGGCGCGATTGCGCGCCGCGAAGAGGCGATCAGGCCTTCTTCTCGCTTTCCGAAGGCGCGGCGGCCTTGGTCTCGGTAGCGGCAGGGGCGGCGTCGGCGGACTGTTCAAGGCGCAGGTCCTTGGCCATGTCCTTGCCGCTTTCGTCGTTCATGCCCTGCTTGAAGCTCTTGATGCCCTTGCCGAAGTCACCCATCATTTCCGAAATCCGGCCGCGCCCGAAAAGCACGAGGATAACGAGGGCAATGATGATCAGCTGCCAGGGGCCAACGTTCACTTGGGATTCTCCTTGAAGGTCAGCCCCTCTCTAGGCGCTTTCGTCGCCCATATCCAGTGACCCCGCGTCGTCGTTTGTCGCTTCTTGCGTAGTTTCTTCGCCCGAATCCGCGCTTTGGATAGCGTTTTCTGCAGCGCGCAGGTCAAGCTCGCGCTCCATCGCATCCTCGACCGGCTCCAGCAGGCCCGCTGCGCGCAGTTCGGCAAGACCGGGCAGGTCCCGGCGACTCGCCAACCCGAAATGCGTGAGGAAATCGGCCGTGGTCGCGTAGATCACCGGCCTTCCGGGCACTTCGCGGCGGCCTGCGGCACGAACCCAGCCCGCTTCCATCAATACGTCGAGCGTGCCCTTGGCGGTCTGCACGCCGCGAATCGATTCGATCTCGGCGCGGCTGACGGGTTCGTGATAGGCGATGATGGCAAGACACTCGGTCGCCGCGCGTGACAGGCGGCGCACTTCCTCGCGCTCGCGCCGCAGCAGGTTCGCCATGTCCGCAGCGGTCTGGAAATGCCAGAGCTTGCCCCGCTTCACGAGATTGACACCGCGTCCATCGTAATGATCGGCCAGATCGGCCAGCGCATCGCGCACATCCGCGCCGCCGAGATGCTCCGAAATCTCGTCGCGGGTCATCGGCTTTTCGGCTGCGAACAGCACGGCTTCGACCGCGCGGGTCAGGTCGTCGGGCGCGCTCATTTCCCCTCACCCCGCTTCATCGAACGCAAGCGCAGCGGGCCGAACGTCTCTTCCTGCGCCAGTTCCGCCTTGCCCTGTTTCGCCAGTTCGAGCGCGGCGACAAAGCTTGAGGCGAGCGCCGATTTCTTCAGCTTCGGATCGGCATGGGGCGGCAGGAACTGCTTCAGCTCCATCCAGTCGATCGCGACGCCGAGCATGGACGATACGCGGGACAGCGCGCTTTCCAGCGTCATGACCATGCGTTCGCGCACCATGTGAACGACAGGCGCGGTTCGGGCCTTTACCTGTCCGTAGGCCTGGACAAGATCGAACCACTCGCACTCCCAAGCCCGCTTCTTCAGGACGCGCAGTCCTTCCGGCTCGCCGCGCACGAATACGTCTCGGCCCAGCCTGTCCCGCGCCATCAGCCGCGCCGCAGCCTCGCGCATTGCGGCCAGCCGCTGGAGGCGCAGTTGCAGCCGCAGGGCCAGTTCCTCGGGGCTGGGGTCTTCCTGCTCTTCCTTGGGCAGGAGCAGCGCGGATTTCAGGTAGGCCAGCCACGCCGCCATCACGAGATAGTCTGCGGCCAGCTCCAGCTTCATCTCGCCCGCGCGGTCGATGAATTCGAGATACTGGTCGACCAGTTCGAGGATCGAGATCCGGCGCAAGTCGACCTTCTGCCGCCGCGCAAGATCGAGCAGGATGTCGAGCGGGCCTTCGTATCCGTCGATGTCGATATAGAGCTTGGCCGGATCGTCCCGCGCATCGTCGACGCGGGCTTCCCACGCCTCTTCGTCAAGCGGCAGGGTCGCGGGCGGGAGGGGCTGCGTGCCCCATGGCGCACCGTCGTCCCCGCCCCCCTCCATCATGCGAACGGGCCCATCATGCAGTCACACCTGCTGCGGCCAGAAGCTCGTCACGCTTGGCGATGGCGGCCTCGCGCTCTTCCGCGCGTTCGAAGGGGCAGGCAACGTTCGCGCCTTTCATCGCCGCGTCCAGCCGCTCGCGCGCTTTCGCAGTCATTTCGGGCAGCACTTCGGCGATGCCTTCCATGTCGTCCATCTTCGCCCAGCAATTGAGCACGACATCGCAGCCAGCCGCGATCGCGGCGGCAGAGCGTTCGGGGATCGTGCCCGAAAGGGCTTCCATGTCGATATCGTCGGTCATCAAGAGGCCGTCGAACCCGATGCGCCCACGAATGATGTTCTCGATCACCGTGGCCGACTGGGTGGCGGGGTGATCCGCGTCCCATGCCTCGAACACGACATGCGCGCTCATGGCCATGGGCGCATCTTTAAGCGTTTCGAACGGGGCGAGATCGGTGGCGAGTTCTTCCTCGCTCGCGCAGACTTTCGGCAGGTCCTTGTGACTGTCGCACAGCGCGCGGCCATGGCCGGGCATGTGCTTGACGATGCCGACCACGCCCGCATCGGCCAGCCCCTGAAGGCACGACCGCCCCAGCGCCGCGACGCGGGCCGGATCGTGACCATAGGCGCGGTCGCCGATCACGTCGTGCGCGCCTTCCTGCCGCACGTCGAGCAGCGGCAGCGCGTCCGACGAAACGCCCGCTTCGGCAAGATCCAGCCCGATGGCGCGGGCGTTGCAGCGCACAGCCTCCATCGCCGAGATCGGGGCGACGTCGTAAAGCCGGTCGAACACGCCCTGCGGCGGGTATTTCGGCCAGACGGGCGGCTTCATGCGCGTGACGCGGCCACCTTCCTGGTCGATCAGGATCAGCAGGTCATCGCGCCCATGCAGCGCGCGCAGTTCGTCGGTCAGCGCGCGCATCTGCGCAGCGCTCTCGCAGTTGCGGCCAAACAGGATGTACCCCGCCGGATCGCTAGCGCGAAAGAAGGCGCGCTCCGCGTCGGTCAGGGTCAGGCCGGACATGCCGAAAATCGATGGCGTCATAGATTCGCAAGGTTTGGCCAAGGCGCCGCCAAGCGCAAGGGGCAGAGCGCCATCATGCCCCGATTCACGTTCTACCTGAATGTGGCTGGCGGTCGGCTCTTACCGTTTTACCTGACACTCGATGCCGTTGCGGCGCATGTCGTCGCAGAGTGCAAACGCTCCGGCGGTGTTGGGCGCGACTGCCTGAAGGCGATAGACGATGCCGATGTCGGCGCGGCCCTGCACGATGCGGCGGTCGTAGTTCTTGAGCGGCTCGTAACGCTGGCGGATAAGATCCCAGCCCTTCCGCGCGTCCGCCTCCGTCGAATAGGCGCCGACCTGCACGGCCGTTCCCGTCAGCGGCGGTTCGGGCGTCGCGGTCGGTGTCGGAGTCGGGGGCGCCGAAGCGGTCGGCGTGGGCTCGGGCGTGGCGGTCGGCTCGGGCTGGGCAAGGCTTGCCTCGTTGTCGACGCCTTCGCCGACCTTGTAGGAGGTATCCCCGGTGCCCGCGACCTTGGTGCCGCCCGGATCGGCGGGACGCACCTTATAGGGTTCGTCGGGTGCCTCGATCAGCGAACCGTCACCTTCGGGCGGGCGGTTGAAATATTCGCGCGCGACGAAGATGGCCATCGCGGCCATGACCAGCAGCAGCGCGACGACCGCGGCAAACTTGCCGATGCGGGACCAGTCGAGCCCCTCGTCCAGATCCTCGTCCGCCGATTCGAGCCACGGCAGGCGCATTTCCGGCTCCTCCAAAGCGAGGCGGCCGTCCGCTTCTCCTGCCTGGCTATTCACGTGCGCGACCCCTTTAAAGCTGCTCCGCAGCCTCGACACCCAAGATGGCGAGACCGTTGCGGATCACCTGTCCGATACGCTCGGCCAGATAGAGCCGTGCGCCGGAAAGGTCGGCATTGTCGGCCACGACGAAACGCTTGTCGAGACGGTCGTTGCCGATGTTCCAGTAGGCGTGGAAAGCTGCCGCCAGATCGCCGAGGAAAAAGGCGATGCGGTGCGGTTCGCGGGCACGCGCCGCGGCCTCGACCTGGCGCGGGAACTGGGCCGCGACCTTGACGAGATCCATCTCTTCCTCGCCCAGCAGGTCGAGGTGATCGGCGCTGGGCGCAAAGCCTGCGTCCGCGCCCTTCTGCAAGGTCGAGCAGATGCGCGCGTGGGCGTATTGCACGTAGAAGACCGGGTTGTCCTTCGATGCCTCAACGACTTTCACGAAGTCGAAGTCCATCTGCGCCTCGGGCTTGCGGGTCAGCATCGTGAAACGCACAACGTCCTTGCCCACTTCATCGACCATGTCGGCGATCGTGATGAAGTTGCCCGAACGCTTCGACATCTTGGCCGGTTCGCCGTCGCGCAGAAGCTGCACCATCTGAACCAGCTTCACGTCGAAGGGCTTGGCCCCGCCTTCATCGCCCTCGGTCAGGGCGGCAACTGCGGCCTTGATGCGCTTGACCGTGCCGGCATGGTCCGCACCCCAGATGTCGATCAGCGCATCCGCGCCCTGCGCCTTCTGGTAGTGATAGGCGAGGTCGGCGCCGAAGTAGGTCCAGCTGCCGTCGCTCTTCTTGATCGGACGGTCCTGATCGTCGCCGAACTGGGTGGAGCGGAACAGCGGCAGTTCGACCGGTTCCCAGTCCTCGGGCGTCTTGCCCTTGGGCGCTTCGAGAATGCCGTCATAGACAAGGCCCTTCTCGCGCAGGAACGCCTCTGCCGCCTCGGGCTTGCCCGCGGCCTGAAGCTCCGCCTCGGACGAGAACAGGTCGTGACGGATGCCGAGCGTGGCAAGATCGTCGCGGATCATGTCCATCATCGCGGCAACCGCCTTGGTGCGGAACAGCGCGAGCCATTCGCTTTCAGGCTTGCCGACGTAGGCGTCGCCGAATTCCTCGGCCAGCGCCTTGCCGATCGGGATCAGGTAGTCGCCGGGATAGAAGCCTTCGGGAATCTCGACCGTCTCGCCCAGCGCCTCGCGGTAGCGCAAGTGGACCGAGCGGGCGAGCGTCTGGACCTGCGCGCCCGCGTCGTTGACGTAGTATTCCTTGACGACGGCGAAGCCAGCGAACTCCAGCAGGCCCGCCAGCGCATCGCCGACGACGGCGCCGCGGCAGTGGCCCATGTGCATCGGGCCGGTCGGGTTGGCCGAGACATATTCGACGTTGACCGTCTGCCCTGCGCCCATCGCGCTGCGGCCATAGGCATCGCCAAGCTCGGCAATCGCGGCAAGCTCGTCGCGCCACGCGCCACCCGCCAGCCGCATGTTGATGAAGCCGGGACCTGCGATCGTCGCCTCGCTCACTGCCGGGTGCGCCGAAAGCTCGGCCACCAGCGCCTCTGCCAGCGCGCGCGGATTGGTCTTTGCAGGCTTGGCCAGAACCATCGCCGCGTTCGTCGCAAGATCGCCATGCGAAGGATCGCGCGGCGGTTCGACCGCGACATTGGCGCGGTTGAGATCGGCAGGCAGCGTGCCAGCGGAAACGAGCGCATCGAGCGCGCTGTCGACGGCACGCGTCATCGCGCCGTGGATGGTCTTGGTCTCGGACTTAACGATATCGGTCATGGCCGCGCGCCTAGCCGAACATGGGGCCAAGTGGAAGGTGTGTTCGTGCGGAGCGCGGGAGGTGGGATTGTTAGTTTGATATGTCCGGGCACAAGGGCAGTGGCTCCGAGGATTTTTGTTTGGCCTCAAGCGCCGGGCGCGGGATTGTTTGTTAGCCTCAAGCGCCGGCGGGGCCATCCGGCCCCTTGGCTATCCTCGCATAAGCTCGGGCGCGCGTTCGCGCTTGCCGGTGTCGCTTCGCGCCCGGAACTGCGCCAGACCTAAAGGTAAGAACTGGATCGGGGCGCCGAAGGCGACTCCCGCAAGGCCGAACGGCCGCCGCCGCTTATGCGGCGAAGCCAAGCCGGGCGGATGCCCGGCGCCCGGCGTCTGAGGGACTAAAAAATCACCTAGTCGCGTTATACGCCAGCTGGTCCTGCGTCAGCTGGAAGCCGATCAGCATCTCGAACGTCGAGCGGGCGATCGCCGCCTTCACTTCGGGATCGGCCAGCGGGTCGAGTGCCGCGTCGATGTCGCCTGCCTTGCGCTTGCGCGTGATGCGTTCGCGCACGTCGGCGGGCAGCGTCGCAGCAGCCGCATCGACATAGGCACCGGCGCGGGCCGTGGTCGAGGCGCGGGTCTCGCCTGCTGCAAAGTCGAGGCGGACGGTGCCGACGCGCTTGGTCACGACGGCGGTGCCGCCCTGAAGCACGGTAACGAAATAGGGCAGTTCGACGCTGCGCGCAGCGCCTGCATCGCGGCGGGTACCCAGCACATCAAACGTCGCTTCGGAATAGACCTTCGCGCCGCTTTCGTCACACGCGGGGCGCACGTTGGTGATGACCGCCGTCACGTCGAGCGCGGATTGCGTCTTTGCGCCTGCCTGCGTGAACGTGGTCACGTCGCCGAGGTAATCGGGCACGCCGACCGCGGGGCAGAGCGAGCGGATCGCGGTGATGCCGACGCCCTGGTTGACGACGATGTCGCCTTCCGACTTGCAGGCCCCCAGCGAGGCGGCGGCAAGGGCCAGCGTGATCGCGGCGGCGGGGCGGATACGGAAAGTCATCGTCGGCAAGAACCCATCGTTGTGCAAATTGCGCGCCAGCCCTAGCCCGCACGAGCCGGTTGGGCAATGCGCTGCGGCAATCTGGCCACGATTGAAGCCGCGAACCTTTCTCCAGCATTTACCGCGCGCCTGAAATGGCCCTGCGCGCTTTACCTTGCCGCCCGACGGGAGCTAAAGGGGCTCGCAATGCCGAACCAAACCGTGACCCAGTCCGCCCCGCCTGCCAGCGACAAGCCGCTGCGCCTGCTGATCGCTGCCCCGCGCGGCTTCTGCGCCGGGGTCGACCGCGCGATCGAGATCGTGGAACGCGCGATCGATCGCTACGGCCCGCCGGTCTATGTCCGGCACGAGATCGTCCACAACCGCTTCGTGGTCGATTCGCTGAAGGCCAAGGGCGCGGTCTTCGTCGAGGAACTGGACGAAGTGCCCGATGGCGTCCCCGTCGTCTTTTCCGCGCACGGCGTTCCGAAATCGGTTCCGGCCAATGCCGAGGAACGCGGGCTCGACTATCTGGACGCGACCTGCCCGCTGGTCAGCAAGGTCCACCGCCAGGCCGAACGGCAGGTGGAGCATGACCGGCACATCCTGTTCATCGGCCACAAGGGTCACCCCGAAGTCATCGGCACGCTGGGACAGGTCCCCGAAGGCCGCATGACTCTGGTCGAAACGGTCGAGGACGTGGCGACGCTGGATTTCCCCGAAGGGACCGGCCTTGCCTATCTTTCGCAGACCACGCTTTCGGTCGACGATACCGCGCAGATCATCGAGGCGCTGACCCAGCGTTTCCCCGACATCGTCGCGCCCAAGGCAGAGGACATCTGCTATGCCACCAGCAACCGGCAGGCCGCGGTCAAGGCGATCGCGGGCGAGTGCCAGCTGGTCCTCGTCATCGGCGCGCCCAATTCCTCGAACTCGCTGCGACTGGTCGAAGTGGCCGAGCGCATGGGCTCTGTCGCCAAGCTGGTCCAGCGCGGGTCGGAGATCGAACCGGCATGGCTGGAAGGCGTCGACACCATCGGCCTTACCGCAGGGGCATCGGCGCCCGAAGTGCTGGTCCGCGAAGTGGTCGACAGGCTCGCCGCGCTGCGCCCGCTGACCGAAGAAGTGGTCCGCACCGCGCAGGAAAGGATCACGTTCAAGCTGCCCCGCCAGCTGCAGGACTGATTTCAGGTGGCCGTCTATACCCGCATCGGGGCCGAGGCGATGGACGCGCTGATCGCGCGCTTCGACGTCGGCACGCTAACCAGCGCCAAGGGCATCGCCGAAGGCGTTTCGAACAGCAACTGGATCATCGAGACGACCGGCAAGGATGGGGGCGGCAAGGACGGGAGCGGCGCACGTTTCATCCTGACGGTCTATGAAGAGCGGACCGAGGTCGGGGAGCTGCCCTTCTTCCTCAACCTGCTCGACCATCTATCCGCCGCCGGCTGTCCGGTGCCGCGCACGATCCACGACGTGGACGGCGCGCCTTTCCGCGAATTCGTGACCGATGACGGCGAGACCAAGCACCTCGCCCTGATCGAGTTCCTGCCCGGCGTATCCGCCGACAACCCGACTCCGGCGCAGGCCGAGGCCGTGGGCCGCGCGCTGGCGGGCATCCACCTAGCCGCGCTGGACTATCCGGCGCAGCGTAAGAACACGATGGGCCATGCCGCATGGCGCGGTTTTGTCGCCGATTGCCAAGGCCGCTGGGGCGAGATCGACGACGCGCTGGAAGGCGTGCCCGCAGCGGTCGAGGACGTGATCGCCCGCTGGCCGCGCGGATTGCCGCAATCGGTGATCCATGCCGACATGTTCCCCGACAATGTCCTGCTGGTCGGCGACAAGGTTTCGGGCCTCATCGACTTCTACTTCGCCTGCACCGGCCCCATGGTCTACGACGTCGCCGTGACTCACGCGGCGTGGAGCTTTTCCGGCGACGGCAAGCGGCACGACCGCGCGGTGGGCGATGCCATCCTGCGCGGATACGAGGCGGTGCGCCCGCTTTCGGACGAGGAGCGCGCCGCCCTTCCCATCATGGCGGAGGGCGCGGCGCTGCGCTTCCTTCTGACCCGCGCCTACGACTGGCTGTTCACGCCCGCCGACGCGCTGGTGACGAAGAAGGACCCGCTGGCGTTTCTGCGCCGCTACGACTTCTACAAGCGCGAGGGTGCAGGAGCGTTCGCGTGACCCGCATCGAGATCTATACCGACGGGGCCTGCAAGGGGAATCCCGGCCCCGGCGGCTGGGGCGCTCTGCTGCGCATGGGTGAGACCGAGCGCGAGATTTCGGGGTGCGAGAAGCACACGACCAACAACCGCATGGAACTGATGGCCGTGATCGAGGCGCTGCGCGCGCTGAAGCGCCCGTGCGAGATCGACCTGTTCACCGACAGCAAGTACGTGATCGACGGGATTACCAGCTGGGTGCACAGCTGGATCAGGCGCGGCTGGAAAACCGCTGCGAAAAAGCCGGTCATCAACGACGACCTGTGGCGCGACCTGCTGGAAGCATCGGCCCCGCACACGATCCGCTGGCACTGGGTGAAAGGCCACGCCGGTCACCCCGAGAACGAGCGTGTGGACGCCCTCGCCAGCGAGCAGGCGCTGCTGGCAAGCGCGTCCTGAAATTCAATTATTCGACCGTGGTGTCGACCACTTCGGCATTCGGGCCGTTCTTCAGGATCGATTCGATCGCGTTCTTGGCGCTGGCCTTCGAGGAATAGCCCTCGGTCCAGAACATGGTCTCGCTGTTATAGACGAAATAGGCGACGAACTCGCCTTTCTTGTTTTTACGGATTTCGAAACGATGCGCCATGTGCGGCCTCCCTTGTTGTGCGAGCGCCGAACCTAACGCGCCGAAAAGAGGGCGCAACCCCGTAGCTTAGTCGAACCTGCCCGGTGCGTATGGCGCGGGGTCGATACCGTCCGCGATCGGCGAAACCGCGCGGCCCAAAAGGAGCGAGGCGGCAAGCGCGGCGGCGGCAGGCGCGGTCTGGATGCCGAAACCGCCCTGCCCTGCGCACCAGAAAAAACCTTCGCATGCCGTATCGAAGCCATAGACCGGCAGCCGGTCGGGCGCGAAGCTGCGCAGGCCCGCCCACTTGCGCTCCACCGCCTCGACCTTCCAGTCTACCGCGTGTTCCATCCGGTCGATCGCGATGGCGATGTCGAGTTCCTCTGGCGCGGCATCGCAAGGCTCGCTCGGCGTCTCGTCATAGGGGGTGAGCCAGATGCGGCCGCTCTCGGGCTTGAAATAGAACTGTTCGTTGATGTCGAGCACCAGCGGCATGTCCGCAGGGACGGCAGGCGAAGTGCGAAGCTGCGCGACCGTGCGGCGCAGCGGCGTGATGCCCAGCGGTCGGGCTCCGGCGATCTGCGCGACCTCGTCGGCCCAGGCACCGGCGGCATTGACCATCGTGTCGCAGTTCAGCGTGCTGCCGTCAGCCAGCGAAAGCGTCCAGCGTTCGCCTTCACGCTCGGCCGACAGCAATCCTGCCCTTGTCAGGACCTGCGCACCGGCCTTCTTCGCCAGCGACAGATAATGGGCATGCAGGCCCGCAACGTCGATGTCCGAGCATTCCGGCTCCCACGAGGCGCAAGTCCATCCAGGCAGGAGGCCGGGCACCAGCGCCTCCATCGCCTCGCGCTCAAGCAATTCGATGCCAGCGCCGAGATCGGCGAAGTTGCGAACGAAAGCCTCGACCTTGTGGCGATCTTCCTCGCGTCCGATGTTGAGCGCGCCGCGCCGGCCGAGAAAGCCGTGCTCGCGAAGATAGGGCCCCGACGCGAAGGTCAGCGGGAATACGCCCGGCCCGCCATAAGTCTCTTCCCAGAATGCGGCGGAACGACCCGTGGCGTGATAGCCGGGGCGATCCTCCGCCTCCAGCAGGATGACACGCGCATGGGGCGCGACCATTGCGGCAAGGCTGGCGCCCGCCATCCCTGCTCCGACGATGGCGATATCGGCCTTGGCAGTCATCGGGGCAGTCATCGGGCATTCTCGTCGAAAAAGCGGGTTATCGCATCGAGCGCCCTGTCACGCACCGGATCGGCCTCGCGCAGGATCTCGTGCGCCGATTCGGGGCCGAACTCGAACAATTCGGCATCGGGCAGCAGTTTCGCCGCTTTGCGAATCGCGCGGGGCGAGACCAGCCGGTCGGCCGAGGTCGAAAGCAGCAGCACCGGCAGCGTCACTTTGGCCAGCGCATCGGGCGCCATGACCTTGCGCATCGAGATCACCGACTGCTCCAGCCAGCCCCAGCTTGCCGGTCCCATGACCAGCTCGGGCCGTATTTCACGCCACCAGCTCTCGTCCGCATAGCGCGTGGCATCGTGCGTCAGCAGGTGTTGCCTTCCCGCCGGAAGCGCGCCGGGCTTCTCGCTCCACTTCCACGCCGGGCGACGATGGTCGCCCATGCTGGCGCGCAGCCGCCCAAAGCCACGCAGCAGCCAGTAGGGCAGCGGCACGCCTGCAAAGCCCAGCATCGGCGCGACGAGCACGGCGGCGGCAGGATCGATTCTCTTTTCGGTCAGCGTGCGCAGGACGAGATGCCCGCCCATCGAATGCCCGACGATGACGCGCGGCTTTTCGTGAGTCGTTTCCCATTCCGCCCAGAAGGCGGCGAGATCGTCGACCCAGTGGGCGAAATCCTCGACATGGCCGGTCGTCTCGTCAAAGCCCAGCCGCCCGGACCCGGCCTGCCCGCGCCAGTCGAGTGCCGTGACTTTCCAGCCCTGGAGGTAGAAGTGCTGCAGCGTCTCGAGGTATTTTTCGTAGGCGTCGCCGCGGCCCGGCATGAACAGCAGCGATCCGCGATCGTGTCCTCCGCCGCCTGCTGGCCAGTCGATCCGGCGCAGCACGTGCCCATCGGGCGCTTCCCACGTCGATTCGGTTGCGGCGTCTGGAATGGCGCGGCGCGCGTCAGCAGGTGTCTGATTGGCAGGCGTGCCGGTCATCCCTGCGCGGCGACCTCAGGCGCAAGACCCTTCGGCTTGGTTACTGTTTGGTAAGCCATCCTGCCTAGACCGGCCCTCAGCAAGGTAAATTTTCTCAACGCAGCGAAGGGGCCGCAATGGACGCCGCACTGGTCACTTACGGACTGCTCGCCGGATTGGCAATCGCAGTGGTCTACGCCGCTTTCACCGACATTCGTTCGCGCCGCATCGCGAACCGGCTGACCTTTGCCGTCGCGGCGTTCGCACCTGTCTTCTGGTGGGCATCGGGCCTGTCGATCTGGCCGGGCGTCGCGGTGCAGGTCGCGCTGGCCGTCGGCATGTTCTTCTTCGGCGCGCTGATGTTCCGTTTCGGCCAGATGGGCGGCGGGGACGTAAAGCTGCTGACCGCGATCGCGCTGTGGCTGCCGCCGACCGCATTTTTCGTATTGATGCTGATGATTTGCATCGTGAACGGCGTGCTTACCGTGTTCATGATCAAGCGTCATCGCAAGGCCCAGCGCGCCGGTAAGGCACCGGAAAAGCTACAGATTCCCTACGGAGTTTCAGTGGCGCTGTGCATGCTTGCCCTGCTCGCCGTGCAGTACGGCGCGCAGGCTTCCGAAACGCTGACCACGAATTCCATGTGGTCTTGACCTGATTTTAACCATTGCCCGCGAGTCTGGCGGGACAACGCGGGTGAGCCGACAGAATCGCAAGGCCATCCATAGGGACATGACGAAGGGGCGACTTTAGCCATGGACAAGAAGAAGATGATATTGCTGGTTGTCGCGCTCGTCGTGGCGGTAGGTACCGCCCTGATGGCACGCTCCATGTTCGCAGGTAACGCGACCCCGACGGTCGCTGCCGCCACTGCCGAGCCGGAAGGCCCGCGCGTTCTTGTTGCAACCCGCAAGCTGCCGATCGGCACGATCATCACGGCCGATGCGCTGCAGTTCAAGCTGTGGCCCAAGGAAATGGTCCAGGACGCCTACTTCGTCGAAGGCAGCGCCGACATGAACCAGCTGCTCGGCACGGTTTCGCGCTTCCCCATCACGGCGGGCCAGCCCGTCACGCAGGGCGCGCTCGTCATGCCTGGTGACCGCGGTTTCCTTGCAGCGGCGCTTGGCCCCGGCATGCGCGCCGTCACAATCCCGGTTTCGGCCAAGACCGGCGTTGCCGGCTTCATCTTCCCGGGTGACCGCGTCGACCTTCTTCTGACGCAGGCCGTCGGCGGCCGCGGCCAGGAAGCGTTCTCGGCATCGGAAACGGTCCTGCGCAACCTGCGCGTCCTTGCCACCGACCAGCGCACCGACAGCAACATCGTGGACGGCAAGACGACTGTGACGAAGACCAGCCTCGTCACGATCGAAGCCACTCCGCGCATCGCCGAAAAGATCGCCGTCGCCCAGAAGCTGGGTGCCCTGAGCCTGGCCCTGCGCCCGCTCGCCGACACCCGCGCCGAACTCGACCGTGCCATCGCCCGTGGCGAAGTGGTCGTCCCCGATGGCGCCACGGCCGAGGAAGAGGAAGAAATCCTGCGCCTCGCCATGAACAAGCCGCAGGAAGGTCGCACGACCTACCAGACCGGCGGTGACGTCTCGCGCTTCCAGTCGCGCTTCAATGGCCCGGTCTCGAAGGCTCCGGCTGTCGCCATCGGCGGTGGCAAGTCCGACGGACCCGCCAACATGCCCAGCGGTCCGGTCGTCCGGATCAGCCGCGGCGCCGCCACCCAGGCCGTCACGGTCGCCCGCTAAGCCCACCCGAGAAGGACAAGCGGACCATGATCAAGAGCAATCATTCCCAGGGGGGAACCAAGATGAAACGCATGCTCGCCAGCATCGCCTTCGCCGCCACCGCACTGGCGCCCGTGGGCCTGGCCGGAACGGCCACCACTGCTACGGCCCAGACTGCCCGCCCGGCCAATGACATCGTCATTTCGATCGGACGCGGCCAGCTGGTCAACGTGAGTGGCCGGATGACCGACATCTTCATCGCCGACGAAAGCGTCGCCGATGTCCAGGTCAAGGCCACCAACCAGATCTACCTGTTCGGCAAGAAGGCCGGCGAGACCACGGTCTATGCCAGCGACTCGGCAGGCAACATCGTCTGGTCGGCCAACGTCCGCGTCGGCAACAACATCGACAGCATCGACCAGATGCTGGGCCTGGCGATGCCGGAAGCGAACATCACGACCGCGACGATGAACAACACGGTTCTTCTGACCGGCACCGTCGCCGCCCCCGAAGACGCCGCCGAGGCCGAACGCCTCGTCTCCGCCTTCGTCGGCGAAGGCACCAACGTCATCAGCCGCCTGCGCCTGACGACGCCTCTGCAGGTCAACCTGCGCGTCCGTTTCGCCGAAGTGAGCCGCTCGCTCGTCCGCGTGCTGAATGCCAGCGTCAACACCTACGACGGTACCGACGGCTTCAAGTTCGGCGTTGCGCAGGGCCGCGGTGACTTCCTGCCCGAGTGGACGGTCGGTTCCGGCCTGTTCACCGGCGGCTCGACCGCTGGCGGCTCGACCCTGATCGGTCAGGGCGCTGCCACCACCCTTGGCGGTGTCGGCAAGTTCCTCGGCCTCGACCTTGCAGGCGCACTCGACGTCGGCGAGACCGAAGGCCTCGTCACCACGATCACCGAACCGAACCTGACCGCCCTTTCGGGTGAGACGGCCGACTTCCTGGCGGGCGGCGAATACCCGATCCCGATCAGCAGCGGCCTCGGTTCGACCGCGATCGAGTACAAGAAGTACGGCGTCAGCCTCTCGTACACTCCGACGGTGCTTGCCAATGGCCGCATTTCGGTCCGTGTCCGTCCGGAAGTTTCGGAACTGTCGAGCTCGGGCGCCATCACGCTTGGCGACGTGCAGGTCCCGGCCCTTACCGTGCGCCGCGCGGAAACGACGATCGAGCTCGGCTCCGGTCAGAGCTTCATGATCGCCGGCCTGCTGCAGAACTTCAACAACTCGACGATCGACAAGACCCCGGGCCTTGGTGACATCCCGATCCTGGGCAACCTGTTCCGCTCCAACTCGTTCCGCAAGGGCGAGACCGAGCTGGTCATCGTCGTGACGCCGTACCTGGTGAAGCCGGTCGACGCGAAGGACATCGTCCTCCCGACCGACGGCTACTCCACCCCCGGCGAGATCGAGCGCCTGCTGCTTAACAAGTGGAGCAAGGACACAGGGATCAAGCGCCCGATGCCCACTGCCGTCGACACGCAGGTAAGCCCCGGCATCAGCGCCGCTTCGCCCGCACCGGCCACGCCGTCGAACCAGCCGGTTCGCAGCGCCGATGCGACCGGTTCGAACCCCGGGTTCTCGTTCTGATTTGCCGAGGAGCAAGGTAGATGACCATGAACACCACACATAAGACCGCCCGGCTCCGGCAGATCCGCCCGGTTACGCTGGCTATCGTTGCCGCTCTCGGCCTCTCGGGCTGTGCCGGCGGGGTAGCGACCAACCAGTCGCTCTACTCGCTGAACCAGCCGGTCGTATCGCGCACCAACTACGTCTTCGACGTACAGACGAGCGCCTCGGGCGTCCCGTCGAGCGAGGAACGTCGCCTGACCGACTGGTTCGAGGCTCTCGACCTGGGCTATGGCGACAAGATCTCGCTGGACTCCAGCATGATTTCGATCGCGGCCCGCGACGACCTGAAATCGATCGCCAGCCGTGAAGGCTTCATCATGTCCGATGGTGCACCTGTCACCGAAGGTGCAGTCGGTGCCGGCATGGCCCGTGTCGTCGTGACCCGTTCGGTCGCGTCGGTCCCGAACTGCCCGAACTGGTCGGCCAATTCGGACTCCAACCCCAACAACGCGACCAGCCCCGGTTATGGCTGCTCGATCAACGGCAACCTCGCGGCGATGATCGCCGATCCCGAGGACCTGCTGCGTGGTCAGCGCGGCTCCGGCGAGACGGTCGTGATGAGCTCGACCAAGGCGATCGAAGCTTATCGTGATGCTCCGACTACCGGTCAGGGCAACACGGTTAGCGAAGTTTCGTCCGACGAATAAGGCAGGAGGATAGTACGATGAATGCTCCCTGGAATCCCGGATCGGGCTCTGACCGTGACGCCTTCGCCGCCTTCGTTTGCGACGAAGCCACCATCGACGTCGTGCGCAACACTGCGTCCGAACTCGGTATGCCGCATGAAAAGTGCCACAAGGGCGGTCTGCGCAACGCGGTCCAGACCCTGTCGGTCTCGGCAAGCCCGTCGATCCTTCTGGTCGACCTGTCGGAATGCGGCGACCCGCTGAGCGATATCAACGCGCTTGCCGAAGTCTGCGAGCCGGGGACCGTCGTTCTCGCCGTAGGCCAGGTCAACGACGTTCGCCTATATCGCGATCTCGTTGCCAGTGGCATTCAGGACTACCTGATCAAGCCGCTGACCGAGGAAATGCTGCGCGATGCGCTGATCCAGGCGCAGACCTCGTTCTCCGCCCCCCGCGCATCGAGCGACAACAAGGCGGCACGCGACCACGTAATGACCGCAGTTGTCGGCACGCGTGGCGGCGTTGGCGCCTCGACCATCGCGACCTCGCTGGCATGGATGTTCTCGACCGAACACAAGCTGCCGACCGCCCTCCTGGACCTCGACGTCCACTTCGGCACCGGCGCGCTGACGATGGATCTGGAACCGGGCCGCGGCCTGACCGACGCCATCGACAATCCCAGCCGCATCGACGGCCTGTTCATCGAACGCGCGATGGTTCGTGCCAACGACCATCTCTCGGTGCTCTCGGCAGAGGCTCCGATCCACACGCCGCTGATGACCGACGGTTCGGCCTTCGTGCAGCTTGAGGACGAGTTCCGCCAGGCCTTCGACATGACCGTCGTCGACCTGCCGCGCAACATGTTGATCAACTTCCCGCACATCCTGAACGGGGCCGATGTCTTTGTCCTCGCGACGGAACTGACGCTGGCCTCGGCCCGCGATGCGATCCGCATCCTGTCGTGGGTGTCGAGCCATGCCGAACACATGCGCCCGATCATCGTCGCCAACCGCGTCGCACAGGGCGCTGGCGAGATCAGCCGTGCAGACTTCGAAGCCTCGATCGAACGCAAGATCGACTACGTGATCCCGGCCGACGTGAAGGCCGCCGTTCACGCAGCCAAGCTTGGCCAGGTCTTCGTGGAAGCCAACCGTTCGAGCAAGGCCACCACGGCCCTGCGCGATCTGGGCAAGTCCATCGCCGCACAGGGCACCGATGCCCCGGCCGCGAAGGGCGAGGCCAAGGGTTCGCTGATGGAGAAGTTCAACCTGGGCTCGATGCTTGGATCCAAGCAGAAGGCCTGAGGCTTCGAACCAGCTGACCGAACCGACGTATAAGTAGAGTTGTAAGGACCAGGACGATGGACATCGCGCAAATCGGCGTAATCACCCTTGGCTTGTTCGCGATCATGTTCATCGCCTACGTCCTGCTTTACGGCTCGGCTGCCAACCGCACGCAAAACCGCCGCCTTCAGCAGATGCGCCTGCGCCACTCGCAGAACGGCGAGGCCAAGGTCGAGGCGCAGTTCAAAAAGGCGATCGCGGCGCGCCGGATCAAGCCTCATGCCACGGCAGGTGCCGATTCCCGCATCGCGGCGCTTGCCCTGCGTCTTGAGCGTACGGGCAAAGACTGGTCGGTCCAGCAGTACCTCTACGTTTCTGCCGGTATCGCCTTGTTCGTGACGCTGGTGATCATGCTGAAGTTCGGTGCACCGCTGCTCGGCCTCGCCGTCGGCGCGGCGCTGGGCGCGGGCATTCCGCACCTTGCGGTAAAGTACCTGATCTCCAAGCGCACCAATGCATTCAACTCGAAGTTTCCTGACGCGATCGAACTGCTGGTCCGCGGCCTGCGTTCGGGCCTTCCGGTGACCGAGACGCTCGGCGTCGTCGCCAAGGAAGTCCCCGGCCCCGTTGGCGAGGAATTCCAGGACGTCGTCGACAAGGTGAAAGTCGGCAAGACGCTGGACGATGCCATGCAGGACACGGCTGACAAGCTCGACCTGCCTGAATTCAAGTTCTTCTGCATCTCCCTCGCCATTCAACGCGAGACCGGTGGTAACCTTGCAGAGACGCTGTCGAACCTTGCCGAAGTGCTGCGCAAGCGTGCGCAGATGAAGCTCAAGATCAAGGCGATGAGCTCGGAAGCCAAGGCCTCGGCCTACATCGTCGGCGCCCTGCCCTTCATCGTGTTCACGCTCGTCTACATGCTGAACCCGGAATACCTGGGCGGCTTCTTCACCGACGACCGCCTGATCGTCGCCGGCCTCGGCGCGATGGTCTGGATGAGCATCGGTGCGTTCATCATGTACAAAATGGTCAGCTTCGAAGTCTGATCGGGAAAGGCACGAACAATGGTCAACAACCCCGCCGGTCCCACGCTCCTCGGTTTCGACGTCATCTTCGTCGGCACCGTGCTAGCAGGCGTCGCTGCCCTTGCCATGATGATGGCCGTCTATGCCGCGGTTACCGTCCGCGACCCGATGGCAAAGCGCGTGAAGTCGCTCAACGCCCGCCGCGAAGATTTGAAGGCAGGCCTGATGGGCACGGTCAACGTGCGCCGCTCGATCCGCCGCAAGACCGATGTCACGAACAAGATCCGCGACGTCCTCGGCTCGCTCAAGATGCTGCAGGATTCGCAGATCAAGGACATCGAGCAGAAGCTGATGCAGGCCGGTATCCGCCGCAAGGAACTGGCCTATGTCGTGGTCGCGGCGCGTCCTATTCTGATGATCGTATTCGGCCTTGTAGGTGCAATGGTCTGCTACTGGTCGGACATGTTCCCCGAATGGGGCTCGCTGCGCCGCTTCATGACGTTCGCGGGCATCCTGATCTTCGGTTACAAGGCGCCGGACATCTACCTGAAGAACCTGATTACCAAGCGTACCGACGCGATTCGCAAGGGCCTTCCCGATGCGCTCGACCTGCTGGTGATCTGCGCCGAGGCCGGCCTTACCGTCGACAGCGCCTTCGGCCGCGTCGCCAAGGAACTGGGCCGCGCCTATCCGGAACTCTCGGACGAATTCGCGCTGACCTCGATCGAACTGTCGTTCCTGTCCGAACGCAAGCAGGCCTTCGACAACCTGGCCTACCGCGTCGACCTGGAAGCGGTGAAGGGCGTGACCACCACGATGGTCCAGACCGAACGCTACGGTACCCCGCTGTCGAGCGCGCTTCGCGTGCTGTCTGCGGAATTCCGCAACGAACGCATGATGCGTGCCGAGGAAAAGGCAGCCCGCCTTCCCGCCATCATGACCGTTCCGCTGATCATGTTCATCCTGCCCGTGCTGTTTGTCGTGATCCTTGGCCCTGCGGCCTGCTCGATCTCAGACGCCCTGCTGGGCGGCAACAATCCGGCCACAAAGTAAGGCAAGGGGTTTCAGAAACCGACAAAGGCGAAGGGCGCCGGGCTAACAAAAGCCCGGCGCCCTTTCCATTTGCCTGAATGAAACGCTGAAAAGCCCGCGTCAGCTGATATCGGTATCGCGGACCTGTGCGAAAAGCTTGTCGAGGATTTTCCGCAAGTTGCGCTGCTCCGCTGCGGTCAGGCATTCGAGCAGACGCTCTTCCATGCCCATCGCCAGCGGCATGATCTGGCCATGCATCTCGCGGCCCGAAGCCGTCAGTTCCAGCAGGTGCGAACGTCCGTCGCTGTCGTTGGGCCGCCTTTCGACGAGCCCGCGATCGACCAGCACCTTGCAGGCGCGGTTGACGGCAACCTTGTCCATGAAAGTCGCCCCGACCAGCTGACGCTGAGTCAGCGAGCCGACATCGCCCAGAACGGCCATGACTCGCCATTCGGGAACGTTCACCCCGAAACGCGCGCGATATTCCACCGCAATGCGGTTGCTGACCGCATTCGAGGTTACCGAAAGGCGGTACGGAAGGAAGTCGGCAAGGCGGGTGTTCTGACTCGTCATTACAGCGTTGTTACCTAATCATGCGGCAATCACAAAGCTATCGTTACATCTGGAATGCCGTGTGTCCAATCTGCAACTGATCATTACACGAGCAACCAGATAGCAATATGCGATCGAAAGCGGTGCGCGCAACGATAGCCAGATCAAGTCTCATTGGTCACTATCTTCCCCTCTTCATGGGGCGCGCCACCACCGCACAAACCACCGGAATCTGCGAATTTCCGGTTCACATCGCCATTTCGGGACTTGACCGCCTCTTAGTTTTACGAGCGAGGGCCGACCGTGAATCGGGATTTGTGGTGTTCATGCAACACCGGCCATTAAAACGGTTCAAGTGATACTATCTGCTTTTGCATTGCACCCATCGATAGGAGATGCCTCCCCGATCTTGGCCACATGAGGGAGTTCTCGTGCGCCAGGGTTCCACCCGGCAATTTCGAAAAGCCGGGGTCAAATGCAAAGGGACTGCAATGAACACCAAATCCATCAACAAGCTTGCGCTGCGCGCCAGCTCGGCTCTGACCGTGCTCGCCGTTGCCGGCGGCATGGCCGCACCGGCTTTCGCGCAGGACACGGTCGAGGAAGTTCAGGCTGAAGCAGCTGCCACGGGCGATGTCATCATCGTTACGGGTTCGCGCATCACCAACCCGAACCTCGAACAGTCCAGCCCGATCAACGTTGTCGGCGCAGACGAAATCGCACTTCGCCAGGCAACCAACGCCGAAGAACTGCTGGGTCAGCTGCCGGGCGTCGCTCCGGGCATCAGCAACAACGTCAACAACGGTTCGGGCGGCTTCGCCACCTTCAACCTGCGTAACCTCGGCTCGAACCGCAACCTCGTCCTGATGGACGGTACGCGCCTCGTTCCGTCGAGCACTGCTTCGCAGACCGACCTTAACATCATCCCCGTTGCGCTGATCGAACGCGTCGACATCGTCACCGGTGGTGCTTCGTCGGTGTACGGTGCTGACGCCATCGCCGGCGTTGTCAACTTCGTCACGAAGCGCGACTTCGAAGGCGCGAACGTCACGTCCTCGATCGGCATCAACGAAGAAGGCGACGGCAAGCGTTTCCGCACTGACGTCACCCTCGGCGCCAACTTCGACGACGGTCGCGGCAACGCGGTCCTCAACGTCGGCTACCAGACGATCGACTCGGTCCTCCAGGGCGACCGCGACATCTCGAAGAAGACGCTGTTCGTCGGCGGCCAGGAAATCGGTTCGGGCACCTCGGTCCCGACCCGCATCAATGGCGACCAGTACGATCCGGACACCGGCACGCTGGTTCCGACCTACAACACCTTCAACTTCGCACCGTTCAACTACTTCCAGACCCCGCTGGAGCGTTTCAACGTCTTCGGTCAGGGCCGCTACGAAGTTTCGGACGCTGTTGAACTCTATGCCAAGGGCATGTTCACGAAGTCGACGGTTTCGCTGCAGCTCGCTCCGTCGGGCCTGTTCGGCGACACGTGGCAGCTTCCCCTGGACAACGCGTTCCTGACGCCCGCCATCCAGGCTCAGCTTTGCGCCGACAACAACATCGCTGACTGCGCCGGTGCGATCGCTTCCGGTACGGAAGTGCCGACCATCATCAACCGTCGTCTGGTTGAACAGGGCGCCCGTCAGACCGACTACGTCACCAACCAGTTCCAGATCTGGACCGGTGCACGCGGCGGCCTGACCGACCTCCTCGACTGGGACGTCTACGGCCTTTACGGTGAATCGGATCGTACCGAAACGAACATCAACTGGGGTCTGAAGTCGCGCGTTCAGCAGGCTCTGCGCACTGCCGATGCAGAAACCTGCTCGGATGCGTCGAACGGCTGCTACCCGATCAACCTGTTCGGTGACGGTCAGTCGATCGATCCGCAGTCGGTTGCGTTCTTCAACGCTCCGGCCATCGCAACCACCAAGACGACGCTTTCGGTCGTTTCGGGCAGCATCACCGGCGACCTTACCGAAACCGGTTTCTTCGCTGCTGAAACCCCGATCGGTATCGCACTGGGTTCGGAATACCGTCGCTATCGCGCCGAGCAGCAGTCCGACGCTGCAAGCGCGACGCAGGACGAAGTTCTGGGCACGGGTGCACCGTCGCCGTCGTTCGCAGGTGAATATGACGTTTGGGAAGTCTTCGGCGAAACCATCATTCCGCTGGTTGAAGACACCCCCGGCATCTACAACCTGTCGCTCGAACTCGGTGCTCGTTACTCCGAATACTCGAACGCAGGCTCGACCTTCACCTGGAAGGCCGGCGGTAGCTGGGAACCGGTGCAGGGTTACAAGATCCGCGGCATCTACCAGCGTTCGGAACGTGCTCCGAACATCGGCGAACTGTTCGATCCGGTGACCACCGGCCTGAACAACCTTGCTGTCGATCCGTGCGCAGGCGCGAACCCGACCGCTCCGCAGTCGATCTGTACGGCTCAGGGCGCTCCGGCCAGCACCTACGGCAACATTCCGCAGCCTTCGGCCGCTCAGATCAACCAGACCAGCGGCGGCAACCCCGACCTGGGAACGGAAAAGGCCGACTCGTGGACCATCGGTACGGTTATCACCCCGCCGTCGATCCCCGGTCTGTCGCTCACGGTTGACTACTACAACATCAAGGTCACCGACGCGATCACCACCCCGACCCCGGGCGACATCATTGGTCCGTGTTTCGACGATGGCAACGCAGACGCCTGCGCTCTCATCCAGCGTAACCCGCTCAATGGCTCGCTCAACGGCGGTGGCGACACCCCGGGTCTCATCCTGCAGCTCACGAACCAGGGCACGATCAAGACCTCGGGCATCGACGCCCGCCTGGTCTATGACATCCCGACTTCGTTCGGCGGCGTGAACTTCGACATCACCGGCAACTGGACCAAGGAATTCTACTTCCAGGCCTCGCCGACGTCGGATCCGCTGATCTGCTCGGGTGAATACGGCGTTGACTGTGACCCGCCGCAGCCGGAATTCAGCTTCGACGCCCGCGTTGGCCTCGATGTTGGCTCGGCTGGCGAGTTCTCGGTGCTGTGGCGCTGGATGGACGGCCTGAAGTACGAAGAACTGAACGACGAAGGCTTCGTTCTCGACGGTTCGGGCATCCTGCCCGAGTACTCGGAAATCGGTGCTCGTTCGTACTTCGACTTCACCTACCGCAACCAGGTCACCGACAACATCGGCATGAGCTTCACGGTCTTCAACGTCCTCGACAAGAAGGCTCCGAACGTGTCGTCCTACATCGGTACGTCGTCGTACAACTCGGGTAACACCTACCCGTCGGTTTACGACGTTCTCGGCCGCCGCTTCATGCTGACTGCAAACGTCAGCTTCTAATCGGCACCTACCGAAAAGAAGGGGGGGCGGAAGTTTCGACTTCCGCCCCCTTTTCTTTTGTCTGCGATTAATGCGCCGGATGGCGCATACGGCCCTTAGCGGACGCGCTACTTCACCCGCAGCACGCCCATGAAACCATTGCGCCCCTGGATCCGCAGGCGGTAACCGCCGAACCCGCTGGGCTCGATTTCGGCAACCCAGCCGGCCCGCAGCCTGCCACGCATGTTGCCATTGCCGGTTTCCCGCCAAAGCTGCCCGTTCTCGAACAGGATGACCATGCGCGAGGTCTTGTCGACGAAGACGTCGGCAATCGTCAGGGTCAGGATGTAATCGCCGTCTGCATTTTTGGACAATGCCGTGTCCGCAACCTGATCAAGCGCCTCAACCGGAACATCGGCCTCGGCAGCGGCGCGTTCGCTCATCCCGAATGTTTCGGCAGTCAGCTGCTCACTGCGCCGGTTTTCCTCTGCCTGCGCCTGCGGCAAGGCCAACAGCGCCTCATCGAAGCAGGCAAGGCGCGCGTCCGATTCCTGTATCGAGCCACATTCGCGGAACGGATCGAGCAGTCGCGCCTCACGCTTGTCCTGCGCGTTCGCCGATGCTGCGGCGGAAATTGCGATAGCCATGGCGAGGCTACCGCATGCAAACTTCTGGAATCTCATCTGATCTACCATCCCGGTCTTTCGTGGACGCCACACAGGCGCATCACCGCTTCGCAGCGGTTCTCACGAAAAAGCTAGCGCCCGGACCGAGCGGGTCAATCGGTTTCGCCGATCAGCTTTCGGCAAGCGGCCCAAGCGCCTCGCGCAGCGGATCGAGCCACTGCGAATAGGGCTTCCACACCGCCATGCCATCGCGGTTCAGCGGGCGGCGTACCTGCTCGCTGCTGGGCGTGCGGACCGAACGATCAAGCTTGTGGTATTCGAGTACCGACGGATCCCATTCGACCCCGATATGGTCGAGCGCAGCGCGCAGCACCGGCTCCGGCTCTTCGATCAGGCGGATATAGTCGATGTGATGCACCAGCCCCGGCGCCGCTTCGTCGAAATGCGCCATGTAGTCGACGTAATCGACGTACGTGCGCCCGATATGTTCAAGCGCGAAAGACGACGAGTGCGCGTCTGTGAACGACTGCGTGAAGTTCGCAAAGCAGCAGTCCATCGCCGGGCGGCGGATGTCGATGATCTTCGCCTGCGGCAGGATGCGGCGGATCAGAAACACGTTGCTCCAGTTATGGGGCAGCTTGTCGATGAAGAACGGATCCTCGCTCTGCCGGTGCAGCGCCACGCGGCGCAGGTAATCCTGCCCCATCGCCTGCGCCTGCTGATCGGTTAGCGAGGCGACGAGCTGCGGCACGGTCATCTTCTGGCGCATCGTCGCCGCTTCCAGCATCGCGCGCAGGATCGCGGGCACGTACTGCAACTCGCCCACCGCCTCGATCTGGTGGTGCGAGCCGAGCATCTGTTCAAGCAGCGTCGAACCCGATCGCGGCAGCGAGACGATGAAGATCGGCGTCACGTCGCCCACCGGCGCATCGGGGAACGAGGCGATCCGCTGGGCGGTCGCGATCTGGCGTGTCTGGGCGACTTCCTCGCGCAGTTCGGTGGCATCGTAACCGATGCTTTCCGCGCGCAACCAGTTGCCCTTTTCGTAGTGCGCGAAGGCCCCTTCATAATCGCCGCGTTCGTGCAGAGCGCGGGCCAGCGCGAAGTGGACCGAGGCTGCGTTGCGGTCCTCGCGCGCGTCGGCGACGATGCGCTGCAACTGCGCGACTTCCTCGTCGGTCAGCACTTTCTTGCGGATCGAGGCCAGCGCCCACCACGCTTCGCCCGCGCCTTCGGCCAGCGCGATGGCCTTGCGGAAAGTCTCGACCGCCTCGTCCACCCGGCCTGCTGCGCGCAAGTTGTGGCCCAGCGCAATAAGGTGCTGCGGGTTTTTCGGGTCGGCCGCGGCTAGTTCCTGCTGCAGTTCGAGCGCTTCGTCGCTGCGCCCGATCTTGGTCAGCACCCCGCTGTAGAGCGAGCGGAAATTGTCGTCCCCGCCCTGCTCGATCGCCTTTTCGAGCAGCGCCAGCGCCTCGGGCACCTTTTCGCGGCGCAGCAGCACGGTGATGAAGGTGCTGCGCAGTTCGGGCGTGTTGAACCCTGTCGCCAGCGCCTTGCGCATGAAATGTTCGGCCTGCCCCAGCGCGCCGATCATCGCGGCGGCCTGTCCCAGCATGGCAAGCCCGCGCGGCTCGTCCTTGTGCTGGCGAAGGTGCGCCATGATCGCCTGCGCGGCCTGTTCGGGGCGCTGTTCGTCAAGCAGTGCCTGCGCCTGGGCGAGGCCGGGGAATGCGGCAACGCTCGCCATCATGCTTCTCCGTAACCGAGCAGGCGGCGAAGGCCGGGCACGTGGTAATCGACCAGCGCCTTGTGGCGGGCGGACAGTTCGTCGGGAAGGTCGAGTCCGATGCCGGTCAGGTTCTCGCGCGCGGTGCCGCTGTTTTCAGGGGCCGAGCCAATGGCGACGCGTTCGCGCCAGTCTTCGGGCAGCGTCAGTCCGCAGGCACCGAACAGGCTTTCGAAGAATCGCTCGGCGCGCTTGCTGGCAAGGTCGCCCACGGCATCGCGCAAGTCCTCGAACCGGATGGGATAGCAGCGCGCGCCCAGCCAGGCGGCGGCGTTCATTTCGTAGATGTCGCGCAGGCTCGGCGCTTTTCCGGGCAGGCCGAAGATCATCATCGTGATCAGTTCGTCCGCGCTCAGCTTGCCGTCCTTGATATGGTCGAGATTGCCGGAAAACTGGTCCGACACGAAGAACCGCGCACGGGCCAGCACCCAGTCATAGGGGTCACGGTAAAGCAGGATGCGGCGGGCGGGCGCAGTCTCGATCGCCGAGGCATCGGCGAGAAACAGGTGCCCCCAGCTCAGCATCGGATTGGCGGGATCGAAGGCCTTCAGATGCTGCTGCATGTTGGCCCACTGGATGAAGTCGGCCTTGTACTGCTGCTCCACCGGAACGAACATCCGCATCACGTTGCGCAGCAGGTGGCTCCCGCTCTTGGGAACCGAATTGAGGAAGATCGGCACTTCCAGCCGGGTCTGTTCGAAACGCCCGTTCGCTTCGTCGAGGTTGTCGGATTTCACCCAGATGCTGGCCATGGTCTCTCTTCGAAAAGGGTTCGGGGGAATTACCTGCCCCGGATAGCAAACCGGGCGACATGTCGCCATGCCGCCCGGTCCTTGTTCAGCAGTCGTGTCCTGATGCGAAGATCAGAACTTGGCCGCCACGTTGATGAACGCGCGGCGTCCAACAAGGCTGTACTGCGAGGCCGCAACGACAGGGCCGATCATCGAGATCTGACCACCGTTCAGCACCGACACGCGCGGCGGGCGGGTGTTGAACAGGTTGTTCACGCCCAGCGTGATGTCGAAGCTGTCGTCGACCGTCGCCGTGACAGAGGCGTTGTGGTAGAACATCGTCGGCGTCGTCAGGTCCGGGCAATACCGGCCATAGATCGTCGAGTTGATGCACGTGTCGCCACCGTAGTCGTCCTTGAAGTCCGACACGTCAGACGTGCTGCCGATCAGGTTGATGCCGTAGAAGAAGCTGACATCCCACGGCGTGTTCCAGTTGGCACGGAAGTCGGCGACCCATTCGGGCGAACCGGCTTCACCGTTGTCCGATTCAAGCGGCGAACCCGGCAGAAGGCGCGAGTTGTCCTTGATCTGGTACGTCGCATCGGCGGTGAACGTCAGCGAGCCGGCAGTGCCGAGGTCCTGGCGAACGTCGAGTGCGAAGTCGAGGCCGGTGTTACGCTGCGTCGCGATGTTCACGAACTGGTCGTAAACGATGGCGATGTTGTTCGCGTTTGCCGTCTGGCCACGTTCGAACAGCGAGCACAGCGGATCGTTCGGGAAATTTTCCGAATCGTAGCAGCCGTACAGGATGTTCGATGCGCCCAGCTGCGCGATCTCGCCCTTCACCTTGATGTCGAAGTAATCGACCGCAAGGCTGACGCGGGTACCGGCCGGCATCTGCGGGGTCAGGACACCGCCGACGACGAATGCGCGCGACGTTTCCGATTCCAGCAGGCCAAGACCGCCACTCGACACGCCGGTTGCCGAAACGCCGGCACCCGAGTGGGTGGCGGGGACGCCATCGGCGGCGCAGTTGTCGGCAACGCGCTGCGAAATCGCACCGGTTGCAAGGGCATTGCCCCACAGACGGCAGGGGTCGTTACGCTGGCTGACCGAGAAAGTTTCGTCCGCAAGGAACTGTTCGAACAGCGCCGGTGCACGGAACGAGGTACCATAGGAACCGCGGAAGCGGAGCCAGTCGGTCGTCGCCCAGTTCAGGCCGATCTTGTACGTGAAGTTGCCGTTGTCCGACGCGCTTTCGCCGTCCGACTTGCGGGTTGCCTTCACGTTGGTCAGGCGGCCTGCAGCCGAAAGGGTCAGTTCCTCGAAGAACGGACGGTCGGCCAGAAGCGGAACGTTGATTTCCGCAAAAGCTTCGGTCGTCAGCGACTTACCGGCAGTGATACCCGAAGTGGAGGTACCCCATGCGTTGCCCGAACGGGTGATTTCGCCCGGAACGTCGTTGATCTTGTCTTCACGCGCATTGGCACCGATCGCGATGCCGAGCGGACCAGCAGGAAGCTCGAACAGCTCGCCCGAAAGCGATGCTTCGACGGTCTTCTGCGTGTAGGTCGTCTGGCCTTCTTCCCAGTCGAACAGGAATTCGGCCTGTTCCGGCGTGATCTGGCCGGCGAGGAAGTAGGGGTCGGCCCACGGAATATCGACGCAGTCCTTGCCGCCGAGGGGCGTGACCATGCCGACGCACGAACCGAGGTAGCCGAAGCCCTGATAGTAACCGATATCGTACGAATCCTGCAGGATCTGCTGGGTACGATACTTGCCCTTCGAGCGCGAATACTGGCCGTAGATTTCATAGCGCCAGCGGCTGTCGGCGAAATCGCCGCGAAGCCCTGCGACGCCGCGATAGTAGTCGACCGTCTGGCTGGAATCCGACTGGTCGGTGATGGCGGTCGGGCTGATGTAGTTGATGCCCTGCCAGCCGTCGCCCCAGATGTTCCAGTAGTTGCCTGCACCGGTCGAGTAGAGGTCGCCCGTGTAGCCGAAGTTCCAGAACTGGCGCCAGCCGTTCTGGTAGGTTTCGCGGCGGTTGTAGAGGAACTCACCGAACAGTTCGACCGAATCCGAAATCTCGTACGATGCGTCCGCGTATGCGGTGTAGAGATCGGTTTCCGGAATGATCGTCTGCTGTTCGACGAAGGGGTGGTAGTTGTTGGTGACAGCGCGCGATGCGGTGTCGTAGCTGACCGGATACCAGCCGGCCGGAGCGCCGAAGTCGCCGACGGAGTCGGGAGCACCGAAGGCCGGAACGCCCAGCGTTTCGCCCGGGTACTGGTACTGCATCAGCACCGTCGCAAAGTTGGGCGAGGTGTTGGTGCCGTCATCGAGATAGAGGTTGTCGACCAGGTTGTAGGTCCACACGTGGCCCCACGGCAGGTCTTCGCACTTGTAGTTGCCGGTGCGCGGATCGATGAGATCGGCGCGGCTGCCATCTTCGCGGAAGGTGTAAGCTTCCGGACATGCCAGGTAGCCGCGATCGCCGCGCTTCAGTTCGTTGGTGTGCGAATAGTCGCCCGCGATCAGGATGTGGCCGCGATCGAAGGTTTTGCCGAAGATGCCGCTGAGACGGTAATCTTCACCGCCGCCATCGAACGGAACCGACGAACTGAAACTCAGCTCGACACCGTCGGTGTCGGTCTTGGTGATGATGTTCACAACACCGGCGACTGCGTCCGAACCATAGACCGACGAAGCGCCCGTCTTCAGGATCTGGACATTCTGGGCCAGCGACTGCGGCAGGACGTTGAGGTCGAAGGACGACACGCCGCCACGGGTACCGGCGGGGCCTGCACGGCGACCGTTGAGAAGGACGAGCGTACGGTTCGGGCCAAGGCCACGAAGGTCGATCGTCTGTGCGCCCGGGCCGCCGTTCGTCACGAAGTTGGACGAGATCGCAGCGGTGATCTGGGTGGAGCCTGCCGCGACGGGCGAGCTCTGCAGGGTGGAGGCGAGGTCGAGCTTGCCTTCACGGCGCGCGACTTCCGGTTCGATCACGGTGATCGGATCCGGGCTGTTGAATTCGTTGATGCCGCCGATGCGCGAACCGGTCACGATGATGACTTCATCGCTTGCCTGTGCGTCTTCGACGGTTTCTTCCACGTCCTGTGCAATTGCCGCGGTGGGCAGGCCCATCGCGAGCCCTGCCATCGCGGCAGGATATAGCGCGCTCGATCCGAGCAGGCTCAGTTTTTTCATGTTGCAGTCCCCGTTAGGTTCACGAAACGAACGCATCAGCAATCCCGTGCAAAACGAACGTTTCATTTCCAACTAAATCGATGTGCAACACGCGTTGCAAGTGCGAAGAGGCGAAAAATTGGCCCCGGGGAGGCACTTGTGACCCATTGGCCACACCATCCCGCGCGGATAATGGCAAATTGCTGCAATCGCACCTTCGCCATGGGACCGTTCCCAAGAACTGATTTGGCCGCAGAGCAAGCGAATTAACATATTTCAGGCGTGTTGCGATTCGGCCACGATCGGCACGGAATATCGTATGCAACGTAACTAGTTTCTCGCTTTCAGGCCGCTAAACCGGAATACGTGCCTGCAAGGTGCGCCTGCACGTCGCGTGTGATGGTGCGCTTTTGGGACCGGGGTCTGACCACCCCGCAAGCGTAGGGACTGAATTTCATGCTCAAGCACGATACGGCGCGGCGCGCTTTGTCCGCCACGACCGCACTTACCGGCTTTGCCGCCATTTCACTGTCGATGATCGCCACCCCCGCCTTCGCTCAGGCCGAGGAAAGCTAAGAAGAAATTCTCGACGTCACCACGCCGCAGGCCGCTGAAGATGACGGCGCCATCGTCGTCGTCGGTTCGCGTCTGCGCCGCACCGAATTCAACAGCCCCGATCCGATCCAGATCATCTCGCCGGAACTGGGCATCAAGAAGGGCCAGGCCGACGCTGCCGACCTTCTGCAGAACTCACCGCTTGCTGCCGGTTCCACCCAGATCACCTCGACGCTTTCGTCGAACTTCGTCACCGACGGCGGTGTCGGCGCACAGACGCTGTCGTTGCGCGGCCTCGGCGCCAACCGCACGCTCGTCCTGCTGAACGGTCGCCGTGCCGGTCCGGCCGGTACCCGCGGCGCGGTCTCCTCGTTCGACCTCAACGTCCTGCCGATCTCGATCATTTCGGACGTCGAAATCCTGAAGACCGGCGCATCGTCGATCTACGGTTCGGACGCAGTTGCCGGCGTGGTCAACATCAAGACCCGCCAGGACCTCGACGGCTTCGACGTGTCGCTGTTCGCATCGCCCACCGAAGACGGCGGCGGCGAATCGTACCAGACCAGCCTCGCCTGGGGTAAGACCTTCGACCGCGGTCACATCATGTTCGCCGGCGACTACTACCGCCGCAACGAACTGGAACGCCGCGACCGCGACTACCTGGCTTGCGACGAGGACTACATCGTCAACGAAGCCGGCCAGCGCGCCGACATCACCGATCCGCGCACCGGCCAGCCGTATTGTAACGGCACGATCGGCAACCTGATCTTCACCTACGACTACATCGGTACCGTGGGCAACGCTTTCGGCATCCCGACGCCGAGCAACCTGTTCACGCCGGGCGGTCAGGCGATCCAGATCATCCAGCCGGACCGTGGCGGCGACCGCCTGGGCGAATTCCTGCCCTCGCTCGACCCCGCAGCGCAGCTGTTCCAGTTCAGCGCGCCGTCGAACTACTTCCCCGTCAACTATGACGGTCCGTCGACCGGCCTTCTGAACCTTTACCCCGAGGCGGAGAAGAAGGAATCGGTCATCCCGCAGACCGATCGCTACACGCTCTACGCCAACGGCGCCTATGAGATCACCGACAATGTCGAGATCTACGGCGAAGCGCTTTACAACAACCGCAAGACCCACGTTGACGCATCGCGCCAGCTGTTCCCGGTCCAGTACACGGGCTTCTCGGTCCTGCCCTACCTCTTCGGCGACAGCGCAGCGCTCTTCTCGGGCGATCCGCTGAACGACGAGTTCTCGGGCGAAGTCCTGCTGCAGCCGGTCATCGTGACCGACAACTTCGATCAGGACATCGAAGTCGACTACTACCGCGGCGTGCTCGGCGCCCGTGGCGACTACGGCAGCATGATCCCGAACTGGAGCTGGGACCTTTACGGCCAGTTCAGCCGTTCGGACGGCAGCTACACCAGCGACATCGTGTTCAACGATGCCTACGACACGCTGAACTACCGTACGGAGCTGTGCGAAGGCACGGTGACTTCGGTTCGCGGCGTGCCCTGCGTCGACATCGACATCACCAGCCCCGATACGCTGGCCGGCAACTTCACGCCCGAAGAGGAAGCCTTCCTGTTCGGGCGCGACACCGGCACGACCCGCTATGACCAGTGGAGCACCGAGTTCTTCACCTCGGGCGACCTGATCAAGCTTCCGGGCGGCATGTCGCAGCTCGGCGTCGGCGTCCAGTTCCGCCGCGACGAGATCACCGACACTCCCGGACCGGCAACGCTGGCCGGCAACTCGTGGGGCCTGACGAGCGCGGGCATCACCGCCGGCAAGTCCGACACCTACGAAGCCTTCGGCGAACTTGAACTGCCGATCTTCGGCGGCGTGCCCTTCGTGGAAGACTTCACGATCAACCTTGCTGGCCGCTTCACCCGCGTCGACGCCGAACGTTCGTCGGACGGCGCGAGCGACAGCGACGAGGACTTCACCTACAAGATCGGCGCCAACTGGCAGGTCACCGACTGGCTGCGTTTCCGCGGTTCGTACGGCACCTCGTTCCGTACGCCGGCCCTGTACGAACAGTTCCTGCAGGACCAGACCGGCTTCCTCGCGCAGCTTTCGGTCGACCCCTGCATCCGCTGGGGCACGGGCCTTGCCAACGGTGCGGTCACGCAGCGTCTGGCCGACAACTGCGCCGCAGCCGGCGTTCCGTCGGACTACAACGGCGTCGGTTCGAGCGCGCAGACCATCTCGGGTGGCGGTATCGGTGTCCTCGACTCCGAAACCTCGCGCGCATGGTCGGGCTCGGTCATCCTGACCCCGCAGCTGTGGAGCGGGTCGGACTTCAGCCTCGCTGTCGACTACATCGACATCAAGGTTAAGGGCGAAGTCACCCAGCTGGGCGCCGCGAACATCGTGTCGTCGTGCTACAACTCGGAGTTCTATCCGAACGATCCGCTTTGCAACCAGTTCGTCCGCGACAGCGATCCGAACAGCACGTCGTTCAACAACATCCTCACGATCCGCAACCCGTACCTGAACATCGACAGCCAGCGTAACCGCGCCGTCGACGTCACGCTCCAGTTCTCGCAGGACCTGGGCGACATGGGTGAACTGGGCCTTCTGGCGCAGATGACGTGGCAGCTTGAGGACAAGTTCGGCCTGTTCGACAACACGATCAGCGACGACAACGGCGAAGTGGGCGATCCGAAGTGGGTCGGCGATTTCGCAGTGTCGTGGGCCCGCAAGGCCGTGACCGTGCTGTGGAGCATGGACGTGATCGGCAAGACTTCCGACAAGGAAGACGTGCTCGACACCTACGGCACGCTCTGCCCGAGCAGCAGCTTCCGTGGCGGCGCCGTCTGCCCGGACTACACGCTGGGTACGACGTTCTACCACAATGCCTCGGTCAACCTCGAAGTCGCCGACGACTTCGACCTGACGCTGGGCGTTGCGAACCTGTTCGACACCGCACCGCCGCGTGCGTCGAGCGTGTTCTCCACGATCAGCCACATCGGTCAGGCACCGACCATCGGCACCTACTACGACTACCTCGGCCGCCGCGCGTTCGTTCGCGCCCGGGCGCGGTTCTGATCTTTCCCGATCAGGTAAGCCAAAAAGAAAGGGCCCCGGGAAACCGGGGCCCTTTTTTGTTGAGGGTTTGCAGAAGGGGTCAGGCGACCTGCATGTCCAGTGCGCCGTCGCCTTCGTCGATCTTCACCGTGCTGCCGTCGGGAATCTCGCCCGAGAGCAGCATTTCGGCCAGCGGGTCCTGCAGGTAACGCTGCACCGCCCGCTTCAGCGGCCTTGCGCCATAGACGGGATCGTAACCGACCCGGCCCAGCCACTTCTTCGCACCGTCCGTCAGGTCCAGCACGATCTTGCGGTCCTTGAGCAGCTTCTGCACCCGGCCCACCTGGATCTCTACGATCGGGGCCATGTGCTCTGCCGCAAGGCGGTGGAACAGGATGATCTCGTCCAGGCGGTTCAGGAACTCGGGGCGGAAGTGCCCGCGCACGACTTCCATGACCTGCGGCTCGACATCCTCGACCTTCTGGTCGTCTTCCATGTTGGCGAGATACTGGCTGCCGAGGTTCGAGGTCAGGATGATCAGCGTGTTCGAGAAATCGACCACGCGGCCCTGCCCGTCGGTCAGACGGCCATCGTCCAGCACCTGAAGCAGCACGTTGAACACGTCCTGGTGCGCCTTCTCGACCTCGTCGAACAGCACGACCTGATAGGGCCTGCGCCGGACCGCCTCGGTCAGAACGCCGCCTTCCTCGTATCCGACATAGCCCGGAGGCGCGCCGATCAGGCGGGCGACGGCGTGCTTCTCCATGAACTCGCTCATGTCGATGCGCACCATCGCGCTGTCGTCGTCGAACAGGAATTCGGCGAGCGCCTTGGTCAGCTCGGTCTTGCCGACACCCGTGGGGCCGAGGAACAGGAAGCTGCCCAGCGGCCGGTTCGGGTCCTGCAGCCCTGCCCGCGCGCGGCGGACGGCCTTGGACACGGCGACCACGGCCTGTTCCTGACCGATGACGCGCTTGCCGATCACTTCCTCCATGTTGAGGAGCTTTTCGCGCTCGCCTTCCATCATCTTGTCGACGGGCACGCCGGTCCACTTGGACACGACACCGGCGATGTCGTCCTCGGTCACTTCCTCGCGCAGCAGCGCGTTTTCGGAATGGGCCTGCGCTTCCTCCAGCTTCTTTTCGAGCTGCGGAATCTTGCCGTAGGAAAGCTCGCCCGCCTTGGCGAGGTCGCCTGCGCGCTGCGCCTGTTCGAGCTCGATACGGGCGGCATCCAGCTCTTCCTTGATCTTGGCTTCGGCGTGGATCTTGTCACGCTCGTTCTGCCAGCGGGTCGTCAGTTCGGACGACTGCTGTTCTAGGTTCGCCAGCTCCTCGCGCAGGGCGGCCAGCCGGTCCTTGCTCGCGGAATCGGTCTCTTTCTGGAGCGCCTGTTCCTCGATCTTCAGCTGGATGATCCGGCGGTCGAGGTTTTCAATCTCCTCGGGCTTGCTCTCGACCTCCATGCGGATGCGGCTTGCCGCCTCGTCCATGAGGTCGATGGCCTTATCGGGCAGGAAACGGTCGGAGATATAACGGTTCGACAGCTGCGCTGCGGCAACGATCGCGCCGTCGGTGATGCGAACGCCGTGGTGCAGCTCGTACTTCTCCTTGAGGCCGCGCAGGATCGAGATCGTGTCCTCGACCGTCGGCTCTCCCACGAAGACGGGCTGGAACCGCCGCTGCAGCGCGGGGTCCTTCTCCACGTACTTCTGGTATTCGTCGAGCGTGGTCGCGCCGATGCAGTGCAGCTCGCCGCGGGCCAGCGCGGGCTTCAGCAGGTTGCCCGCATCCATCGCGCCTTCGGACTTACCGGCACCGATCAGGGTGTGCATCTCGTCGATGAACAGGATGATCTGCCCCTCGGCACCCTTCACTTCGTCGAGCACGGACTTCAGCCGCTCCTCGAACTCGCCGCGATACTTCGCGCCCGCGATCAGGCTGCCCATATCGAGCGCCATGAGCGTGCGGTCCTTCAGGCTGTCGGGCACGTCGCCATTGGCGATGCGCAGGGCCAGTCCCTCGGCGATGGCGGTCTTGCCGACGCCGGGTTCGCCGATGAGGACAGGGTTGTTCTTGGTGCGGCGCGCAAGGATCTGCACGGTGCGGCGGATTTCCTCGTCACGGCCGATAACGGGGTCGAGCTTGCCCTCGCGGGCCGCCGCCGTCAGGTCGCGCGCATACTTCTGCATCGCGTCGTAGCTTTCCTCCGCACTCGCGGTATCGGCCGTGCGGCCGCCGCGCAGTTCGGTAATCGCCGCCTCAAGCGCCTGCGGCGTGAGGTTCGCAGCCTTCAGCGCCTGACCGGCAGCCGTAGTCGTCGCCAGCGTCAGCGCGAGCAGGAGGCGTTCAACCGTGACGTAGGCGTCGTTCGACTTGGTGGCGAGCTGTTCGGCCTGGTCCAGGACGCGCACGGCATCGTTGTCGAGCCCGGGCGTCTGCTGCGCCCCGCCGCCCGACACGGCCGGCACCTTGGCCAGAGCCTTGTCGACTTCGGCCTGCGCAAGCGCGGCGTTGCCGCCGGCGCGCTGGATCAGGCCCGATGCCATGCCCTCGCCGTCTTCCAGCAGGGCCTTCAGAATGTGATCGGGCGAGATTCGCTGGTGGTTCATGCGGATGGCCACGGTCTGCGCGGCCTGCAGGAAACCTTTCGCCCGGTCGGTGAACTTTTCGAGATTCATCGCTGGTCCTTCCCTGAGTACCGACTTCAGATAGTGTTGCAATTTTACAACACAAGGACTGGCCGCACGAAAATTTACCTATGAAACGTGCGTCCTCTTCCCCCGTTCACGAAAGATAGGATTAAGCCCGCGCAATGCAATTGATGCAGAACAACCCGCGGGTTAGACCATGCGCAATCTAATCGAGAGGAGCGCGAGAATGTCGGTAGGCGGAACCTACGAAGTCACCACCAAGACCCCGATGGGCGACCAGTCGGGCACGTTCACGGTCGTTCCTGCAGATGACGGCAAGACCTTTGCCGGCAAGTTCACCGGCCCGATGGGATCGATCGACATCGAAGACGGGGTGATCGACGGCAATGACCTGACCTTCAAGGTCACGATGACCGCACCCATGCCGATGACGATCGACGGCAAGGCGACCGTCGATGGCGAAGCGATTGCAGGAGCGATGAGCACGCCTTTCGGCGCGATGGCGATGACCGGCAAGCGCGTCGGCTAGCATGCGCCATAACAATTTGAGGATAAGTATTTAAATTCAATTTATTAAACTTGATATATTTGATCTTCTCTGCAATTTTAGTGCCCCAATTAAGGGGGGATTATGAAAAGAATTGCTTCTTGTTTTTTAGCACTGAGCTTGGCAGCTTGTGCTGGCACACCTGCACCAAACTACATACCGGTCTCGAAAGAAATCAGTTTTCCTGAGATCGGCGTGGTGACTGTCGCTTCACTTGGTGAAGACATGGTCAAGCAGGGTATTTACACAGAGACTGACGGAATCGAGACTTCTTCAGAAAACAATATCAAGGGGTACAAGTTAAGCCCCGGGTTTTACCCTCAGATTTCTGAGGACGAAGAATACACATACCACTCTTTCTCAATGCGGTCCTCACGAGATGGTAGCGGATATCTTATATCGAACCGCGACTTCTTAGGTTTTCCACTTGCCATACCGCAGTCAATTAGCGCCTCAAAGAGCAAGCAGGAAACTTGCGTTGTCGTTGGAGGCATCAATGGCAAAGCATGCGACACAGAACACGCCTTCGTGCGCACCCGCAGACCCTCATTATCCGATCGCGACCTTCAACAAACTCTGATTTATAGCGGTCGCGTTGGTGATCGTATTAAAATCGGATACCGCGAATCTTCTGGAAATATGGCTCGACCAGCTTTCTCAAACGAAGCCGAATACGACCTCACGACTTCAGACGAAATTGCCTATAGAGGAGCTCGACTGAAGGTCATTGAGGCCGATAACCAAAAGATCAGGTATATCGTCCTCTCGAACTTCAACACAAACTGATTGTAGAACGGCAGAACGCCAAGGAGCGATGGCGATGATCGGCAAGCGCGTGGGCTAAGCCCCGCGCGGATCGAACGTAAAAAGGGGCCGCAGGTGCAATGCCTGCGGCCCCTTTTTGCGTGCCTTTCGGCAAAGCGGCTGGATCAGCCCAGCTTCGCCTTCAGGATCTCGTTGACGACGGCGGGGTTACCCTGCCCCTTCATGGCCTTCATCGTCTGGCCGACGAAGAAGCCGAAGAGCTTGTCCTTGCCGCCGCGGTATTCCTCGACCTTGTCGGCGTTGTTCGCGAGAACCTCGTCCACCACCGCTTCGATCGCGCCGGTGTCGCTGTTCTGCTTGAGGCCTTCGGTCTCAGCGATTTCTTCCGGTTCGCGGCCGGTCTTGAGGACGATCTCGTAGATCTCCTTCGCCTGTCCACCCGACACGGTGCCCGCAGCCGAAAGCGCGATGATCCCTGCGTTCGCAGCGGTCGTGTCGTTCGCCTCGTCCGCATCCTCGGTCGCGTTCTTCACGCCCGGCGCGACCGAGAGGACCCAGTTCGCGACTTGCGTGGCGACATCGCTTTCGGATTTGCCGACCTTTGCAGCCGTGGCGGCAAGGATCGCCTCGTAACGCTGATAGACGTCGACGTCGGCGGTCAGCTGTCCGGCGTTATAGGCGGTCAGGCCAAGCTCGTTCTCGTACCGATGGCGCTTTGCATCGGGAAGTTCTGGCAGGCTTTCGCGGCAATCGGCCAGAAACGCATCGTCGAGTTCCAGCGGCAGCAGGTCCGGATCGGGGAAGTAGCGATAGTCGTGCGCGTCTTCCTTCGAACGCATCGTGCGCGTCGTGCCGGTGTCAGGATCGAACAGGCGGGTTTCCTGGTCCACCGTACCGCCATTCTCGATCACGTCGACCTGGCGGTTCGCCTCGTACTCGATGACCTGCATGACGAAGCGGACCGAGTTCACGTTCTTCGTCTCGGTACGCGTGCCGAACTCATCACCCGGCTTGCGGACCGACACGTTGACGTCGGCGCGCATGGAGCCTTCCTCCATGTTGCCGTCGCACGATCCGACATAGCGCAGGATCGAACGCAGCTTGCGCACGTAGGCACCTGCCTCTGCGGGCGAGCGCATGTCGGGCTTCGACACGATTTCCATCAGCGCGACGCCCGAACGGTTGAGATCGACGTAGCTCATGGTCGGGTGCTGATCGTGCATCAGCTTGCCCGCGTCCTGTTCGACGTGGATGCGTTCGACACCGATACGCTTGGTGTTTTCCGGGTCCTTGTCGTCCAGCGAAACGTCCAGATACCCCTCGCCCACCAGCGGGTGGTAGAGCTGGCTGATCTGGTAGCCCTGCGGAAGATCGGCGTAGAAGTAGTTCTTGCGGTCGAACCGGCTCCACTTGTTGATCTGCGCGTCGATCGCCATGCCGGTGCGGACGGCCTGACGGATGCATTCGCGGTTGGGCACGGGCAGCATCCCCGGCATCGCCGCGTCGACAAGGCTGACCTGCGTGTTCGGTTCGGCACCGAAAGCGGTGGCGGCGCCCGAAAACAGCTTGGCCTTCGAGGTGACCTGCGCGTGGACTTCGAGGCCGATCACGACCTCCCATTCGCCCGTCGCGCCCTGGATACGATATTCGCTCATCACTTCCACCATGCTTCGGGCTTGGCCGTGAACCCGGCGCGCTGTTCGATTGCGAGACCGGCGTTCAGCACGCCCTGCTCGTCAAAGGCCTTGCCGATGATCTGCAGGCCAAGCGGCAGGCCCTCGCTGTTGAGGCCCGCGGGCACGCTCATCGCCGGAAGTCCGGCCAGCGAGGCGGGCACGGCGAAGACGTCGTTGAGGTACATCGAGAGCGGATCGCTCGTCTTGTCGCCAAGCGCGAAGGCCGCGCTGGGGCACGTGGGGGCGAGGATCACGTCGCACTGCGACCATGCCTGTTCGAAGTCGCGGGCGATCAGCGCGCGGACCTTCTGGGCCTGGTTGTAGTAGGCGTCGTAGAAACCGGCGCTCAGAACATAAGTGCCGATCATGATGCGGCGCTTGACCTCGGGCCCGAAGCCGTCGGCGCGGGTCGCGGCGTACATGTCCTGCAGGCCAGCACCTTCGGGAAGGTCGCGAAGGCCGTAACGCACGCCGTCATAGCGCGCGAGGTTCGACGAAGCCTCTGCCGGAGCGATGATGTAGTAGGCGGGAAGCGCGTACTTCGTATGCGGCAGCGAGATGTCGACCACCTCTGCCCCCGCGTCCTTCAGCCACGCGATGCCGTCGTCCCAAGACTTGAGGATTTCGGGGTCCATCCCGTCCATCCGATATTCGCGCGGAATGCCGACCTTCTTGCCCTTCATGTCGGGGTTGAGGCCCGCTTCCCACTCGGGAACCGGCATGTCGAGCGAGGTCGAATCTTTCGGATCGAAACCCGCCATGGCCTCAAGCATGATCGCGCAGTCGGTGACGTCGCGCGCCATCGGGCCCGCCTGGTCGAGCGAGGAGGCAAAGGCCACCACGCCCCAGCGCGAGCAGCGGCCATAAGTCGGCTTGATGCCGGTGATGCCGGTGAAGGCCGCAGGCTGACGGATCGAGCCGCCGGTGTCGGTTCCGGTCGCTGCCGGGCACAGACGCGCCGAAACGGCAGAGGACGAACCACCCGAAGAACCGCCGGGGGCCAGATCGGCGTTACCGCCGTCCTTGCGCCGCCACGGGCTGATCACGTTGCCGAAATAGCTCGTCTCGTTCGACGAACCCATGGCGAACTGATCAAGGTTCAGCTTGCCCAGCATGCCAGCGCCCGCATCCCACAGCTTCTGCGACACGGTCGATTCGTACTGCGGCACAAAGCCTTCCAGCATGTGGCTGGCCGCCGTGGTCTGCACGCCGTTGGTGGCGAACAGGTCCTTCATGCCGATCGGCACGCCGCCCATCTTGCCAAGATCTTCGCCCTTGGCGCGCTTGGCATCGACGGCCTGCGCTGCCTCGACAGCCTTTTCGGGCGTCGCGACGATGAAGGCGTTGAGTTCGCTGGCCGCGGCGACATTGGCGTTGAACGCTTCTGCCACTTCGACGGCGGTGAAATCGCCGCCTGCAACACCCTTGCGGATGGCGGCGACGGTGAGTTCTGTAAGTTCGGTCATATTATTCGATCACCTTGGGCACGCCGAAGAAACCGTGTTCCGGCGCAGGAGCGTTGGCGAGGACCTTGTCGCGCACGCCGCCGCCGGTCAGCGGATCGGCGTCGACGACGTCGTCTCGCAGGCGGAGCGTATTGGGGATGACGGCCGTCATCGGCTCTACGCCGGTGACGTCTACTTCACCCAGTTGCTCCACCCAGCCCAGGATCTGGTTGAGTTCAGGGACCATCGCGTCGCACGCCGCGTCATCCATCCTGATGCGCGCCAGCGAGGCGATCTTGGCGACCGTTGCTTTATCGACAGACATGGCGCGCGGGTTAGCGCGCGCCCGTGTCCTTGCCAAGCGGGAGAGTGGGTCTTCACCCCTCTCCGACGCAAATTTATTCGGCCGGGGCGCCTTCGGGGGAACCGGGCATGCCGGGCATACCGCCGGGCATTCCGGGCATGCCGCCCATCTGCTGCATCTGGCGCTGCATTTCCTCAAGCTGTGCCTGAGTGCGGAAGTCGATCAGCTCGACCGTGAAATAGAGATCGCTGTTCGGCGGGATCGTGCCGCGGGTCTGCGCGCCGTAGCCAAGCTGCGAGGGGATGAAGACCTCGTAGCGGCCGCCCTTCTGCATCTTTACCAGCGCTTCGGTGAAGCCGGGGACGACGCCGTTCACGGGGAACGGCACGCGTTCGCCCGAATCGAAGACCGTGCCGTCGGCAAGGCGGCCTTCGTAATTGACGAGGACGATGTCCTCTTCAGCCGGGCTCGGCCCTTCGCCGGCCGACAGGGTGTCGACGGTAACGCCTTCGTAGCTGGTGGCCCAGGCGGCGCCGGCGGCCAGCAGGATCGCGACGATCACGCCCAGCCACAGCTTGCCGAGAATGCCCTTGCCGATCGGCTGCAGGGGAACGCGGGTGACTTCGGCCATGATCGTCCTCTTCGATTCGCCCGACTTGGGCGGTTAGGCAGGTACCGGGCAGCAAAAAGGGCGCCCGACAGGTGTCAGGCGCCCCTTTGGCTCAAGCAGAGGGGCGCGGCAAGTGCCTTTGCGCCCGCAATGCCATCAACGGCCGTTCTTAACGAACGCCGTCGCGTTCCATGCGCTTGCGCTCCAGCTTGCGAGCGCGGCGAACAGCAGCGGCCTTTTCACGGGCGCGCTTCTCGCTCGGCTTCTCGTAGTGGCGGCGCAGCTTCATTTCGCGATACACACCTTCCCGCTGCAGCTTCTTCTTGAGAGCGCGGAGGGCCTGGTCGACATTGTTATCGCGAACCATGATCTGCATAAAAAGCTTCTACCTCAATTTCCGTTATGGCGGCGGCAAGACCGGACAGATGGCTGCCGCACGCAATGAATATAAAATGCAAGAAGGCCGAATCCCCTCAACGTGAATCGGGGCGGAATCGGCCAGACCGGCGGCGCGGCTACCAGCCAAAGCTGTGAAAAGCAAGCGCGCAGGTACTTTCGAACGTTGCCTATATACCACAGTCAGCTACCCTTTCGCAAATTGCACCGGCCTTGTAAGGGGCGCCGATGATCCTTCCCAATGCCCTGCCTGCATCGCTTCTGGTCGCCCTTGGCGGCGGAACGGGTGCCCTGCTGCGCTTCCATCTGGGGCGCGTCGTGGGCAAGCTGTTCCCTGTCGCGGCCACCGCGTTCCCGTGGGCGACGCTTGTCGCCAACGTCATCGGCTCGCTTCTCATGGGGCTGCTGGCCGGATGGCTGGCGCGGCACGGGGCCGACAAGGGCATCGGCGCCGAAGGGTGGCGCCTGCTTCTGGGTGTCGGAATGCTGGGCGGGTTCACGACCTTTTCTTCTTTCAGCCTTGAAATCGTTCTGCTTTGGGAACGCGGCGCACCGGGCCTTGCCGCGATCTACGCGGGTGTCTCGCTGGCTGCGGGCATCGCCGGCCTGTTCCTCGGCCTTACCATCATGAGGATCGCCGCATGAGCGATAACGAATCCGAAGTCCGCCAGTTCATCGTCGCGCGCGACGATGACGGCGTGCGCCTGGACCGCTGGTTCAAGCGCCATCTGCCGCAGATCGGCTTTGCCACGATCAGCCGCTGGGCCCGCACCGGACAGGTCCGCGTCGACGGCAAGCGCGCCAAGCCTGAGGACAGGCTCGAATCGGGCCAGCAGATTCGCGTGCCCCCCGGCGGCGCTGCCCCGCACCGCGCGGCAAAACAGCGCGTCCCGCTGACCGAGGAAGAGCTGGACCAGGCCGATGCCATGCTGCTCCACCGCGACCGCGCGGCGATCGTGCTCAACAAGCCGCCGGGTCTTGCGACGCAGGGCGGCACGGGCACGAACGTCCATATCGACCGCCTGCTCGACGCCTACGTCAATTCCGAACGCGACCCGCGCCCGCGCCTTGTTCACCGGCTGGACAAGGATACCTCGGGCGTCCTGCTGACCGCGGCAACGCCGGGCAGCGCGGCGTTCTTTTCCAAGCGGTTCTCGGGCCGGTCGGCCAAGAAGATCTACTGGGCGCTTGTCGTCGGCGTTCCCGATATCGCGGCGGGCACGATCGACCTGCCGCTGGCGAAACAGCCGGGCACCGGCGGCGAGAAGATGATGCCGGACGAGGAAGGCCAGCCCGCCAAGACGCGCTACCGCGTGGTCGACCGCGCGGGCAATCGTGCCGCCTGGGTGGAGCTGGAACCGCTGACGGGCCGCACGCACCAGCTGCGCGTCCACCTTGCCGCCATCGGCCACCCCATCGTCGGTGATGGCAAATACGGCGGGCAGACCGCGTTCCTGACCGGTTCGATCAGCCGCAAGATGCACCTTCATGCGCGCCGCCTGATCATCGACCATCCCGACGGTGTCCCGCTGGATGTGACCGCGTCGCTGCCCGAACACTTCGCGGCCAGCATGGAGCAACTGGGCTTCGACGAGGCGATGAGCGATGCCGAGCCCGAAACCGGCCCGCCGCCGCTGACGCGCGAGGACAAGAAGCAGGCTGCCAAGCGCCATGCCAAGGACGTGCGCAAGGCCCGCCGTGGTGAGCGCCGGACCCGCACGACATCTGCGTCGCGCGCCAAGAGTGGGGGAAAGTCGGCTGGCGGCAAGCCGGGCGGCGCAAAATCGGGTAAGGCAGGGCCCAAGGGCAACCAGCGCGGCAAACCGCGCGGCGCCGGACCCGCCGGCAAGGGGCCTGCACGCAAGGGGCCGGCCAGCAAGGGATCGGGGAAAGGGCGTAAGTGAAGCGACTGGCGATCTTCGACTGTGACGGCACTCTCGTCGACGGGCAGGCAAACGTCTGCATCGCGATGGAAGAGGCTTTCGAAGCCACGGGTCGCACGCCCCCACCCCGCCCCCTGATCCGCCGCGCGGTCGGCCTCTCGCTGCCGCAAGCGATGGCGATGCTGCTGCCCGAAAGCACGGCGGAAGAGCAGGACGCACTGGCCGAGCGCTATCGCCTCGCCTTTCGCAGCCATCGTGAGGCGGGCAAGGTCTTCGAACCCCTGTTCGAGGGGATGGAGGACCTGCTGCGCCACTTGCACGACGCGGGCTGGACGCTGGCCGTAGCGACCGGCAAATCCGATCGCGGACTGGCCCATTGTCTTGCCGAACACGGCATCACCGAGCTTTTCGCCAGCCTGCAGACGGCAGACCGGCATCCGTCGAAACCCCACCCTTCGATGATCGAGCAGGTCTTGTCCGACACCGACCACACTGCTGAACAGGCAGTGATGATCGGCGATACGACTTTCGACATGGTCATGGCCGAAGCCGCAAGGGTCCGCCCGATCGGTGTCGACTGGGGCTATCACGGCGCGGACGAACTGGTGGCCAGCGGCGCGATCGGCGTCGCCTGCGACATCGACGAACTGCGCCGGATGCTGGAAGCCGAATGAGCAGCGAACGCGACCCTGCCGCTGCCAAGTGGGCCGCGATCCAGGCGATCCGCGTTTCCGGCATCGTGATCTTCATCTACGGTGTCGCCGCGGCCAGCGGGAAAGCCCCGTGGTTCAGCGGCGCGCCGACCGAATGGGCCTGGGCCCTTGCCCTTATCGGGGCAGGTGATGCCTTCCTGATGCCCCTCCTCCTCGCCCGTTTGTGGAGCAGCGACAGATAATGAAACGCTTCTACAAGGAAGTGACCACCGCCCCGGTCGAGGGCGGCTGGCAGGTCTTTCTCGATGGCCGGGCCATGAAGACACAGGGCGGCAAGCCGCAGGTCGTGCCGGCGGAGGCGCTGGCCGAAGTGATGGCTGCAGAATGGCGCGATCAGGGCGAAGACCTCGACCCCGCGACGTTCCCGATGCGCGACATGGTCGACTATGGCCTCGACGGCGTGGCCGAGAGCCCGGCCGAGGCGATCGACGCGATCGTGCCCTATGGCGATACCGATACGCTCTGCTACCGCGCCGACGAAGGCGATTCCCTGCGCCAGCGTCAGGACGAGGCGTGGGAGCCCTTGCTGGCCGCGGTCGAGGACGAGCATGGCGTGTCTTTCGCCCGCGCGGGCGGCGTGCTGCACGCCCCGCATCCTGAAGACACGCTGCCGAAATTGCGCGCCCACCTTGAGACGATGGACCCGCTGACGCTGGTCGCGGTGCAGAACATGGCAGCGCTGGCCAGTTCGCTATGCGTCGCACTCGCCGCGCTGAAGCCCGATGCCGATATCGACGACCTGTTTGGCCGAGCCAACCTCGAAGAGGACTGGCAGGCCAAGCAGTGGGGCTGGGACAACGATGCGCTTGCTCGCCGCGATGCGCGGCTGGCCGGTTTCAGGCTGGCGGCGAAGCTCGCGCAGCTAGTGCGCGCTTAGCCAGCACCCCAGCTTAGCCCGTAACCCAGGCGGCGACTTCGCCTGCCACGGCGTTGGCCGCTTCATTCAGCGCAGGGGCCACGAAAGCCGCCTCTGCCGGAAGCCCGTCCACCCGGTTCACGAACCGGCGCTGGCGCACTTTGCCGTCGGGCGAGACCGCGACCGCGTCAAAGATGATCGAGACCGACGACGAACGCGCGTCATAGCCTGCTTCGATGATGCGGCCGTAAAGGCGCGTGCGCACGGCAACGCCGGGATCTTCGCCGCTGATGACGAGGCGACCCGTATTGGCGCGGATCGTTTCGGCCAGAAGACCCTGGAACAGGCGCGCCGGGCGATCGATGTAAGTCGCGTCCTTGAGGTAGGCGACGCCCGAATCGCTGACCTGAACCGGCACGCGGTTCACGTCGAGACGGTCCTCGACCTCGGGTTCGAACACCATGATCGCGTCGGTTACTTCCCCGCTCGCCCCCGTACCCGCAGGGGCCATGGCGGTGGGACTGAACGTGATCAGCTGTTCGGGCACCTCGGTCTTGGGGCCGATGCTGACGCAGCCTGCCAGCAGCGCGAAAAGCGCCAGCGGGGCCATGATCTTGCGGGTCATCTGGTGGTCTCCGTTCACGGCTCGTACTCGGGCAGCTTCTGCCCGCCGATCAGGCCGCCTGCGCCGCCGTCGTCGATCTGTTCTGTGATGTTGCGAAGCGCGCGGGTCGTCGTGCGCAGATCGCGGATCGCGGCTTCGGCGGCAGGGATCGTCGATTCCGACAGCTGCTGCGCTGCCGGACGCGCGTCCTTCAGCGTGCCTTCAAGCTCGTTCGCCGCGCGTTCGGCCGCCGTCAGCGTATCGCGCATCTGGTCGGCCAGCGAAGCGCCCTCGCCGTTGATCAGCTGGTCGGTCGATGCCGCGACTTTCTGGAATTCGGCCAGCGTCATGTTCGCCTGCCGCAGCGTTGCCTGAAGCTCGCTCATCGTCGCCTCGACCTTGGGAGTCGCATCGGCCAGATCGCGCGTCATGCGGTTGGTGTTCGACAGGATACCCTCGATCGATTCCTGGTTCTTGTCGGACAGCACCATGGTCAGACGCTCGGTCAGGGTCGCCAGCCGCTCCATCAAGAGCGGCGCATTGGCGAGCAATTCGCCCAGCCCGCTTCGCTTGGTGGGAATGACGGGCACACCCTCGGGCCCGATCTTGGTCAGCAGCGGCGCATCCTTGTCGGTGCCTTCAAGCTGGATCGTCGAAACGCCGGTAAAGCTGCCCTGGATGAAGGCGGTGGTCAGCGTCGTCACCGGCACTTCGGCGTCGATGGAAATACGCACGCGCACGAACTGCGGATCCTTGGTCCACAATTCGATCCGCTTCACCTGCCCCACGGGAACGCCGGAGAACGCCACTTCCGATCCGCGGGCAAGGCCGCTGACCGACTGTTCGAAGAAGATGTCGTATTCCGCCTGCGAACCTTCGTTAAGGCGCGCGATCCAGATGATGAATGCAGCGAGGATCGCCAGCAGCGCCAGCGTTACCGCACCCACCCAGAGATGATTTGCCCGCGTTTCCATGCGCCCGGTCTATGCCCCGCCCTTGTTGTCTTTGTCCATCGTGCCGCTCATCGAACGGGTATGGGTCGCCTCGGCCGCGCGTCCGCGCGGGCCGTTGAAATATTCCTGTATCCACGGGTGATCCAGCGCCAGAAGCTCTGGAATCGTGCCCACGGCGATCACTTTCTTGTCGGCCAGCACTGCCACCCGGTCACAGATGGCGTGCAGCGTATCGAGATCGTGCGTGATCAGAAAAACGGTAAGTCCCAGCGTGTCCGCAAGTTCCCGGGTCAGCCGGTCGAACGCCGCCGCGCCGATCGGGTCGAGGCCTGCAGTGGGCTCATCCAGGAACAGCAGTTCGGGGTCGAGCGCCAGGGCGCGGGCAAGGCCGGCGCGCTTTTTCATGCCGCCCGAAAGTTCTGACGGATACTTGCTCGTCGCTTCTTCGGGCAGGCCAGACAGGCGCACCTTGTAACGGGCGATTTCCTGCCGCAACGCGTCCGACAGTTCGGGATAGAACTGCCGCAAGGGAACCTCGACGTTTTCCGCCACGGTCAGCGTGGAAAACAGCGCGCCGCCCTGAAACAGCACGCCCCAGCGGCTACGGATGTCGATATCCTCGTCTTCCTCGGCATCGGTGATCGACTGGCCGAGCACTTCGATGCTGCCTTCTGACGGGATCTGCAGCCCGATGATCGAACGCATCAGGACCGACTTGCCGGTACCCGACCCGCCGACGACGCCCAGAATCTCGCCCCGCTTTACCTTGAGCGAGAGATCGTCGTGCACGACCTGCGGGCCGAACTGATTGGTGATCCCCTCGACCACGATCGGGTATTCGCCGGTGAATTCGGGCGGCGTCGACTGCGCCTCGCTCTCGGCGCGTTCGATCAGCTCTTCTGCGCGTTCCGATCCCATCACGCCCACCCGATTTCGGTGAAGAACACGGCGAAGAAGGCGTCGAGCACGATGACCATGAAGATTGCCTGCACCACCGCCAGCGTCGTGCGAAGGCCGACTTCCTCGGCGTTTCCGGATACCTGCATGCCCTGATAGCAACCGCTCATCGCGACGATCAGGCCGAAGACGGGCGCCTTGACGAGGCCGACGTAAAGGTCGGTCATCGGCACGACTTCGCGGGTGCGCGACAGGAAAGTCCAGAACGGGATGTCGAGCGCGAAATTGGCAATGAAAGCGCCGCCGATAATGGCGATGACGGCCGAATAGAAACCCAGCAGCGGCATCATCAGCACCGCGGCAAGGATACGCGGGACGACCAGCCGCTCAATCGGGGAGACGCCGATGGTGCGCATCGCATCGACTTCTTCGGTCAGCTTCATCGTGCCGATCTGCGCGGCAAAGGCACTGCCCGAACGGCCCGCGACCATGATCGCGGTCATCAGCACGCCCAGTTCGCGCAAGGTGAGGCGGCCGGTCAGGTTGATCGTGTAGATCTCTGCCCCGAACTGCTGAAGCTGCACCGCGCCCTGTTGGGCAACGACGATGCCGATGAGGAAGCTCATCAACCCGATGATGCCGAGCGAGGACACGCCGACCAGTTCGATCTGGCGGATAAGGGCGAGGATCGGAAAGCGGCGCGGATGGCGGATCAGCGCGCCGAAAGCGACGATGGTGGTACCCAGAAAGCCCACCATGTCCTTCATGCCGACCAGCATCTCGCTGACCTTGATGCCCACGGCCTCTGGCACGCGTTCCATCAGGCGTGATCGCGGCGGCGTGATCGCGGCGGTGTTCTCTGCCGCCTTCACGGCCTCTATCAGTCGGGTCGCCTTGTCGCTGGCGCCCGTGACCTGCGCATCCATCCGCGTGGCAGAACGCCAGACAGTCCAAGCGCCGACGGTGTCGATCGCGGTAATGCCGGCGATGTCGATGGCGGCAATGTCGTCAAGTTCGCGCAGGCGCGTATCCAGCGGAGCGATACCGGCCACGGTCAGCGGCCCGCTGACCCGCAGGACAGGGCCGCTTTCCCCCTCAACCAATTCAAAATCCGCCCATTCGCGCATGATTGGCCTCATGGGCGAAAAAGGGCCGCCCTACAAGCGCCTGTGCGTGCCTCTGTCCCGCGCAAGGGCAATTGCGGCCCGCAGCCTCTTGCCCATCCCCTGTGGCGCTGGCAAAGGCCGAGCCATGAGCGAGACCAGCAACACGAATGCCGAAACCGGCACCGATACGCAGATGGCCAAGACCTTCGACCCGGCCGGGATCGAGGCGAAGTGGTTTGCCCATTGGGAAAGCGAAGGGCTGTTCCGCCCCGAACGCCCCGATGCGGCCCCCTTCACGATCGTGAACCCGCCGCCGAACGTCACCGGCAGCCTGCACATCGGCCACGCGCTGGACAACACGCTTCAGGACATCGTGATCCGGTACGAGCGCATGCGCGGCAAGGACGCGCTGTGGGTCGTGGGCACCGACCACGCGGGCATCGCAACGCAGATGGTGGTGGAGCGCAACCTCAACTCGCAAGGGATCAAGCGCACCGACATGACGCGCGAGCAGTTCCTCGAACATGTCTGGGAATGGAAGGGCCAGTCGGGCGGCACGATCACGCGCCAGCTGCGCCGCCTTGGCTGTTCGATGGACTGGAGCCGCGAGCAGTTCACCATGGACCCGCACTTCACGAAGGCCGTGCTCAAGGTCTTCGTCGATCTCTACAACAAGGGCCTCATCTACCGCGACAAGCGGCTGGTGAACTGGGACCCGGCGCTCAAGACCGCGATCTCCGACCTCGAGGTCGAGACCCGCGAGGTTCAGGGCGGCTTCTGGCACTTCCGATATCCGCTGGCGGACGGCGTTACGCTGGATAACGGTCAGGACTTTATCGAGGTCGCGACCACGCGCCCCGAAACGATGCTGGCCGACATGGCCGTGGCCGTGCACCCCGACGACGATCGCTACAAGTCGGTCATCGGCAAGGACATCCTCCAGCCGATCACGGGCCGCCGCTTCAAGGTCGTCGCCGACGAACACGCCGATCCCGAACTGGGTTCGGGCGCGGTGAAGATCACGCCGGGGCATGACTTCAACGACTTCGACGTCGGCAAGCGCGCCGGCATCGCGCCGGGCGAAATGCTCAACATGCTCGATGGCGATGCGCGCGTGGTGCAGACGGCTGACGGTCTGGTGCCCGAGAACTATCTCGGGCAGGACCGGTTCGAGGCGCGCGACATGGTCGTGGCCGAAATGAAGGCGCTCGGCTTCCTGATCCCGCACGTGGTGAAGGACAAGGAAGGCAACGAAACCGAACACGACGCCGAACCCCGCACGATCCAGACGCCTTATGGCGACCGTGGCGGCGTGGTCATCGAACCGTGGCTGACCGACCAGTGGTACGTCGATGCCGAGACTTTGGCGCAGCCGCCGATGCAGGCGGTGCGCGACGGGCGCATCGAGATCGTGCCCAAGACTTGGGAAAAGACCTTCTTCAACTGGATGGAAAACATCCAGCCGTGGTGCGTCTCGCGCCAGCTTTGGTGGGGGCACCAGATTCCGGCGTGGTATGCCGAGGACGGCGAAGTCTTCGTCGCCGAGAGCGAGGAAGAAGCGCAGGCACTGGCCGGCAACAAGTCGCTGGCCCGCGATCCCGACGTGCTCGACACGTGGTTCTCCTCCGCGCTCTGGCCTTTCGCCACGCTCGGCTGGCCCGACGATACGGCGCTCGTGAAGAAGCACTACCCGAACGACCTGCTCGTCTCCGGCTTCGACATCCTGTTCTTTTGGGACGCGCGCATGGCGATGCAAGGGATGGAGTTCATGGGCGAGGTTCCGTGGAAGAAGCTCTATCTCCATGGCCTCGTCCGTGCCGCTGACGGCGCGAAGATGTCGAAGTCCAAGGGCAACGTCGTCGACCCGCTCGGCCTCATCGACCAGTACGGCGCCGATGCGCTGCGCTTCTTCATGGCCGCCATGGAAAGCCAAGGCCGCGACGTGAAGATGGATGAAAAGCGCGTCGAGGGTTACCGCAACTTCGCCACCAAGCTGTGGAACGCGGCGCGCTTCTGCCAGTCCAATGGCATCGGCGCATCAGGCACGCTGGCGGCCCCTGCGGCGAGCAGCGCGGTCAACAAGTGGATCGTCGGCGAAGTCGTCGAAACCGCGGCCGAGCTCGACAAGGCGATGGCCGACCTGCGCTTCGATGCGGCAGCGAACATCACCTACCACTTCGTCTGGGACCAGTTCTGCGACTGGTACATCGAACTGGTGAAGGGCAACTTCGACGAGGAAACCAAGGCAGTCGCCGGCTGGGTGCTCGACCAGATCCTCGTCATGCTGCACCCGTTCATGCCGTTCATCACCGAGGAACTGTGGCACGCACAGGCCGCCGCCTCGGGCACGACGCGCCCGTATGAACTGATCGTCGCCAAGTGGCCCGAACCTGACGCCAGCGTCGATGCCGACGCCAAGGCCGAGGTCGAGTGGCTGATCGCTCTCACCTCCGCACTGCGCACAGCGAAGAACGAACTCGGCCTCGCGCCGGGTGCAAAGCTGGAGGCTTGGCTGACCAGCACGGCAGGGCCGGCACACGGCATCATTGAACGCAACTTCCCCGCGATCGACCGCGTGGCGCGGCTTTCCGCCGTCCACTTCGGCGAAGCGCCGGCAGGGGCCGCGATGCAGGTCAACGTGGGCGACGACATTTTCGTCGTCCCGCTCGAAGGCCTGATCGATGTCGAGGCCGAGAAGGCCCGCCTCACCAAGGCGCGCGAGGCTTCGATGAAGGAAGCCAAATCGCTCGAAGGCCGCCTGTCGAACCCCAAGTTCGTCGAGAAGGCCAAGCCCGAAGCGGTCGAAAAGGCCCGCGCAGACCACGCGCACCACGCCGCCGAAGTCGAACGGCTGGGCGCTGCATTGGCGCGGCTGGGCTAAGGGAAGATGTCTCTCACGCTCGCCACCGACGATACGGGCGGGCCGGAGATTTTCGCCTCGCTGCAAGGCGAAGGGCCGTCGGTCGGGCGGCCCGTCGCTTTCGTGCGGCTGTCGCGGTGCAACCTTGCCTGCCAGTGGTGCGACACGGCCTACACGTGGCGTTTCGAAGGCGACAACAGGCCGCACCGCGACGACGTGGCATTCGATCGCAAGGCCAATCAGGTCACACTGGACGAGGCTGACGTGGCGGAACGGATCGCCGCGCTGGGTCAGGACCGGCTCGTCATCACCGGCGGCGAGCCGCTGCTGCAAGGTTCGGCGCTGGCCAAGATGCTGGAGCATTTGCCCGACATACAGGTCGAGATCGAGACCAACGGCACGGTAAAGCCCCCTGCCCGCCTCGACGTGCGGGTGGACCAGTACAACGTCAGCCCGAAACTGGCGCATAGCGGCAACCCTGCCGACCTCGCTCTCATCCCCGGGATGCTCGACTTCTGGGCGGATGATCCGCGCGCCTTCCTGAAATTCGTGGTGGCGAGCCCCAGCGATCTGGACGAGGTCACGGCGCTGATCGAAAAGCATCGGCACCCCCGGGACCGCGTCTATGTCATGCCCGAAGGCACCGACAGTTCGACCCTGCGGGAACGTGAGGCATGGCTGTCCGCCGCAGCGCTGGAACGCGGCCTCAGGATGACCGACCGGTTGCACATCCATCTCTATGGCGACACGCGGGGCACCTGATGCCCCTCACCCGCGCCGAAATCTCTGCCATTGCCCATAGCGACCACCCCGTCGCCTGCCCGTTGTTCGAAAGCACGGTCGAGATGCTGGTCGAAAAGCTGGCTTTGACAGCGGGGGCACGTGTGCTCGATATCGGCTGCGGGCCCGGTGTCTGGCTTGATTTCGTGACGCGCGGTCGCCGTGTGGATGCAACCGGCGTCGATCTTGCCGCCCCGTCACTTCAGATGGCGCAAGCGCGGCTGGAAGGACGCGGGGCAGCCCTGATCGAACAAGATGCACGCAGCTTCCTTGACGCCGGCCCGCCTGCCTTCGACGCCATCCTGTGCAACGGATCCAGCCACGCGCTGGGCGGTTTCCAGCCGATGCTCGCGGCGATACGCAATTCGCTGATGTCCGGCGGCAAGGCGCTGGTGTCCGATGGTTTCTGGACAGTTCCGCCCACGCCCGAGGCTCTCGCCGCACTGGACGGGACCGAGGACGAATTCCCCGATCTCGCCGGATTGAAACACCGGGCCGAAGCGGCCGGGTTCGCAATCGAGAAGTGTCACGTAAGCACTGCCGAAGAGTGGGATGACTACGAAGAAAGCTGGTGCGGCGCGTTGGAACGCCATGCTGATGAGCAGGCGATGAGCGACGCGGACCGAAAAACGATCCGCGAAACTGCGGCCAGCCACCGCGCCGCCTACGAGGACGGCTATCGCAACGTGCTGGGATTTGCTGCGCTCATTCTGCGGGCCGTCTGAAAGCCAAACGGGTACCGCCCAAAACAAAAGCGGCGCCCTTCACGTGAAGGGCGCCGCCATGTCGTCAGTTCGGCACCAGGTGCCGGACCGTGTGCTTATTCAGCAGCGTCGACCATGTCTTCGGCTTCGTCGCCAGCTTCGCCCATTGCGTCGGCTTCGGCGTCAAGAGCTTCTTCAGCTGCTTCGTCGCCCTGTGCTTCGGCAAGGTCAGCCTGCTCTTCAAGCAGGTCTTCCTGCGATTCGTAGGCCTGTTCGGTCACATCTTCCTGAGCTTCCTGTTCGCTTTCAGCGCAAGCGCCCAGAGCAAGGAAAGCAGCAGCCGATGCGGCGAGAGTCACGGTCTTGAACTTCATCAATATTCCCCTTCAAGGTGCCGGTATTGGCAGTCACGCACGCGGCAAGCAGATTCCCACTTCACCCCGCGCAGGTTAGTGCCCCAACGATCATCTCGCGCAGATGTTTCGCAACTTCCGAAATTTTTTTGCCGGAAGCGTTTTAAGGACCTGATTGCCACCGGCCGCGCTGGGCTTATCCCGAAGTGTCGAACATGGCAGTCGCGATGACCTGCACACGGTCCACCCTCTGCCCGGGCGAATCCGCACGGCTCACCACCATCGAAAAACGGGCATCCTCGCGGTTTTTAAAGGTCGTCGAGACCATGTCACCATGCCGGTCATCATCCATCTTCTCCCACCGGAGAAGGAACTCGTCGCCGCTCAGGACGGTCTCGACAAAGGGTTGCAGATCGCTGCCGCCGCCGCCGGTGATGTGACACATCGGAAGCCGGTCGGACACGACGAGGATGAAGCCTGCATCATCAGTCGAGTTGATCCGCCAGTAGTGGTTGCCCGCGCGCAACCCTTCGGGAGGAAGTGCAGCTTCGTTGACCGATTTGACCAGCCCCATGCGATTGCCAAGCCCGACCGTGGCAACGAACGGCTCCACGCCATCGGCCCAGCTTGCCGGATTGAGAACCCATTCCTCGCAACCACGAAGCGAACCGGCAAAACCCTGCTCCAGCGGTGCTTCAGCTTGTGCCGGAACTGCCAGAGCAAGCCCCACGAATGCGGCGCCAATGCGTTTAATCATCTATAATCCCTCGACTACTTGCCCGGACGTTAGGAGAGAGACCAGATTTCCGCCACGCCAATCTTCACGGGGCCAAACCTTCCTCATGCGATGTCGGGCGGACGCTACAGATGTCGGGAGAAAGCGTTTTCCTACACCACCTCACACCGCCATGATGCGCTCTGTTCTTTGCCATCGTCGGATCGCGGCCCACCTGTCATCCTGATCGGACAGGCCGAACTCACGGGTTTCAGCAGGATTTCAGGGAACATGCAGGGTGACAGGGTGTAACCTTTGTCACCCACTGCCAACATCCGTTCGGGGGCTGCGGGTCGAACGTACGATCAGAAACAGCCGACGTTCGCCTCCCATGCATCCCATGCCCGCTGCCCATAGGCGCGATAGCCAGCAAGGCCCATCTCGCCCAGTTTCACCGCAAGGTCTTCGGAAAATTCGCCGCTTTTGTCGCAATAGAGGCTGTTCGATCCAGCGGTCGAAAACTTCATCTTGTGCGCCAGTTCGCAGCCAGCGCCGAAAGCCTTGATCGCATCACCAAGGTCATCTCTCGAATTGCCGATCTGCAGCCGCTCGCCAGTCTTGCGGCAGGCGAGTAATTCATCGCCCTTCCACACGATCTGCTTGGGAGGCGCAGGCGGAGCGGACTTCCTGCCAACCGGTACTGCCTTTCGGGTCACTCCGGAGGCGGAGGGCGCGTCGGTCGAAGGCGTGCCCGCCGATGTCTCTTCCTGGGCAGGTTGCGGGGCCTGTTTCGCCATGCTCTCGCGCAGCTTCTGGCGATAGCCTTGTTCGAACGCCTCGTTCTGGCGCGCCTGAAGCTCGGCCTCGCGCTGCATCGCGTCGCGCTGGGCGAAGAGGTCTCCCATCATCTGTTCGTCACTTTGCCGCTTGCGCTCGGCCTCGATCCGTGAGGCAGCGGCCTGACGGGCCAAACGGTCCGAAAGTTCGCGATTTGCCGCTGCGATCTCGGCCTTGCTGCGCGCCACTGCGGCCTTCTCCCTTTCGGTCTGGGCCCACATCCTCTCGTCCTGCTGTTTTTCGACCTGCTTCGGCGTCAGGCCGTTGCTGTCGAGCGCGTCAAGCGGGGCGCCAGCCGCCTCGATCCTCGTGCTGAGCGACGAGAAGAAGCCGTAGCTGCCGTGATAGCCGTATCTGCCGAATTGCAGATAGGCCGAGTAGTGATGCGCTGCCGTGGCAAGACCTCTGCTGACGTAGTGATGAAACGTGCCGGTATAGTTGCGCGTCGTCTGCGTCAGGGCGAGATTGTAGGGGTTGAGGATGATCTCGAAAATCTCATCCCGATCGGTCATCACGGCCAGCATCATGATGTCCTGCATGGCAATGCCATCGATGCTGTCCTGCTCGAACGCTCCGGCATCGGCCATCTGGCGAAGACGCGGAAGATCCTGCGCATCGAGCGCGGCCTTGACGTCTGCGAAGCTGATCGATGCGGCGGCCGTGGCGCTGGGCAGGCCGCCGGGTCCGTTCTGCGCGGCAGCGGGAGTTGCCGATACTGCCTGCGCCACGAGAAGTGCCATTGCAGCACCTGTCGCAAGGCCCCTGCCAGGATCGCCTCTTCGCGCCTTGAAGCTGAATCGTGAATTTCGCATGCGCCCCCGCCTTGCCGCAAATTGTCAGGCCGACGGGTCTGCCCACTGACTGACCCCAAGCCAAGGGCAAAAGCCAGCAATTCCAGATATTTCAGGAATTGTCAGGATTGGCCGGGCGCTCCTCGCCAACCGGAGCGCGAGGCGACACCGGAAAGCAAGGAAACCAAGGGGGCAGATGCCCCGCCCGGCATTTTTGGATCTAAGCGGCCAGCGGCAGCATCAACGATGCTGTGCGCGCCAGCGGGTGACGATGCGCTCGACGGCTTCTTCCTCGCCGCCGGTCTCGTTCCAAAGCTCGCTAAAGCTCGGGTCTTCGGATGCCGGACGCTTGCGTTCTTCAAGGTCGTCGAACGTCACGCGCATCGGGATCGCCGTACCTTCGCCGCAGACGATGCATTCGCGGTTGCGAAGCGCCGGGATGGTGTCGAGGAAGCCGCGCGCGCCTTCGGGCATGGCCGCTTTCACGAAGTCCTGGTCGCGTTCGTTATTGAGACGCATCGAAAGGATGGTGCCGCACTGGGAAAGCACGCCTTCGGCAAGGTCCGACGGACGCTGCGTGATGAGGCCCAGCGAGATACCGTATTTACGGCCTTCCTTGGCGATACGCGACAGGATGCGGCCCACGCTCGACCTGTCGGCGTTCTTCTCGTTCGGCACGTAACGGTGCGCTTCTTCGCAGACCAGCAGGATCGGGCGCGTTTTTTCGTCGCGGCCCCAGATCGCGAAGTCGAACACCATGCGCGACAGCAGGGCGACCACGGTGCTGGTGATTTCCGACGGCACACCCGACACGTCGACGATCGAGATCGGCGAACCGTTGCCCGGCAGGCGGAACAGGCGCTGGATGACTTCCTGCATCGTGTCGGCAACCAGCATGCCTGAGAACATGAACTGGTAGCGCGGGTCGGCCTTGATCTCGTCAATCTTGGTCTTCACGCGCAGGAACGGGGCGGTGTTGGTCGCCTTGTCGAGCTTGCCCATCTCGTCCTGGATCGCACCGGTCAGATCCGACAGCAGGTAGGGAATGGGCGAATCGACGGTGAGGCGGCTCATGCCTTCGGCCATGCGGTTCTTCGAACGCGCCTTCAGCAGACACTTCGACAGGATGTCCATGTCGGCCTGACGGTCGCTGCCTTCGTTGGTGATGAAGACTTCGCAGTGTTCCTCGAAGTTCATTAGCCAGTACGGCACCTTGAGGTTGCCGACGTCGAAGATCTGGCCCGTCCCGCGGAAAGCGGCGGAATATTCGCCGTGGGGGTCGACCATCAGGATGTGGCCTTCGGGCGCAGCCTCGCAGATGCGGTGCAGGATCAGCGCGGCGCTGGTCGACTTACCGGTACCGGTCGAGCCCAGCAGCGCGAAGTGCTTGCCCAGCATGGCGTCGATATAGAGACCGGCGCGGATTTCCTTGGTCGGGAAGACTTTGCCGATCTGGATGTTGGAACGACCGTCCGAGGCGTAGACCTGGGCCAAGTCGGCGTTGGTCGCGGCGAACACTTCTGCACCCGGCACCGGGTAGTGCGTGATACCGCGGGTGAAGTTGCGGATGCGGCCAGTCAGCTTTTCTTCAGACCCTTCGCCGAGGAAGTCGATTTCCGCGATGATCTCGCCCGTCGCGCGGTCCAGCGTCTGGGTGCGGACCGAAGCGAGAAGCCAGACTTTGCCGACGCGGACCTTGATCTGCGACCCGACGAGGCCGGCAAGCTGGACCGAAGGATCGGCATCCTGCTGACATTCGACAAGGCGCTGTGCGTTGAGGCGGGCCTGCGACGAGGAACCGGCGATCTGCAGCACTTCGCCGATGGCCTTGTGCGATTCGGAACGGCGGTTTTCCGGCTCTTCCTCGTGCTCGTCATCGTCGTGCGAAGCGGCCTGTTCCTCCGGTTCGGGGTCAGGCTCGGGAGTGCGGGCGACTGGCGCGGGGGCCGGCGGTGCGGGCGGAAGCTCGTCACGCGGTTGGGGAGCAGGCGCATCGAAAGCGGGTTCGCGCGCCGTGAAATCGCTGGGCGGAAAGTCACTGGGCGGCGCAGGCGGCGTGACGGGGCGTTCAACCGGACTTTCAACGGGTGCCTCTGCCTTTACCGGCTCGGGCGCAGTGTCCGTTGCAGCCTCCGGGGACTGCGGCGGTGCGGGCGGCGCGACGGGACGGCCGCCACCGAAACCGGACGGCGGAGCGCCTGCGCCGAAACCTGCCGAAGGCGTGCCTGTGCCGAACCCGCTTGGCGGTGCGGGCGGTTCGGTGCTGGGAGGGGGCAGGTCGGGCGGCGAGGCGAAGCGCGCTTCGCCCACGGGCTTGGGAGCCTGCGCCTGCTGAGCGGCATCCTTCTCGTCACTGATCGAGCGACGTTCGCCGGGTCCTACCCGTTCGAACGGCTTGCGAAAGGGGTGACCACCGGGAAACCTGCTGCCCATATCGTTCATGAACGCGCCTCATATGCCATCATGCGAAGTTGATCTTCGCGCAGGCATCCTAGGGCGACAGGGTTAACAGGCCGCTAAATTACCGACCCGATATAACAGGTGCGATCAACCGTTGGCGAACAGGCGGCCCGCGATCCAGCCCATCGAGACCGACAGGATCACCGCGATCAACCCGTAGATGATCGGATCGTCCTGGCTGTAAACCTCGACCGAACGTTCAAAACCGCGCTTGGCAACGACGACGTCACTTGTGGCAGAGGCAACGACGCGGCCCTTTTCAACCGCGAAAGTCTCTGCCGTGTAATTGCCGGTGATCACGCTCGACGGCAAAGGGATGCGCGCCTGATACAGCACGCCCTGGCTGATCGTGACGCCGCTTTCGTCCTGCCGGTAGAGACCGCCCGACACGCGTTTGTCGACAAGGCCGCGGGCGAAATGGTCCTGTTGCTGCTGGTCGATCCCGCCGATGGGCGACAGCTGCAGCCAGTCGAGACCCAGTTCGTAGATCGCGCGCGTTTTCTCGTCGGTAATGTCGTCAAGCGGGCGCGAAGACGCCAGCGCGTAGAACGACGGGGCCGAGCGGAACGAGGCACTGTCGGCGTTGATCCACATGCCCAGCCTGCGGCGTTTTTCGCGCAAGGTGATCGGCTGACTCGGTCCTTTCAGCACGACGATGACGTCGTAGCTGGCATTCTCGCTCGCCCGCGTTCCGTCCGGCTGCAGGACCGCGCCGTAGAGCAGCAGGTCCGCGCCCGTGAAGCCCTGCCGGACGACGACTTCGTGCTGCGAAACTTCGGGCACGAGGATAGGATCGCGCTGCGCCGTGGTGCAGGCGAATATGCCCAGAAGGGCCGCAATGCGCAGGACGAGGCGGCCGCGCCGCGTCACAGCGGGACCACCGTGAAGATTTCCTCGGGCCGGTAGGTCAGCCCCACCGCCATGCGGATCGCGATCATCAGGACGAGCATCGCAAGGATGAAGCGCAGCAGTTCCGGCCTCACGTCCGAAGCGAACCGCGCGCCGATCTGCGCGCCCGAAACCGAGCCCAGCAGCAATAGCGCGGCCAGCACGACATCGACCGCATTGGTCGTCAGCGCGTGCATCATGGTCGTCGCGATGGTCGTGAACAGGATCTGGAACAGCGACGTGCCGACAACGACATTCGCGCTCATCCCCAGAACGTAGAGCATCGCGGGCACCAGCAGGAAGCCGCCGCCGATGCCCATCAGCATCGTCAGCATACCCACCGCCATGCCCAGCAGCAGCGGCGCCAGCGGCGAGATATAGAGGCCTGAGCGATAGAACCGCCAGCGCAGCGGCAGGTTGGCGACCAGCGGGTGGTGGCGGCGCTTCACCGGCGTCTTGCCCAGTTTCGCCAGCCTACCGCCGAACAGTTCGGGGATCGCCTCACGGGCCATGATCACGCCGACGCTACCCAGCACGACGACATAGAGCACGCTGATCGCGACATCGATCTGGCCCAGCGCGGTCAACAGCTTGAACAGGAGCGCGCCGATGCCGGTGCCGATGACCCCGCCCGCGACCATGACCGTGCCGATCTGGAAATCGATGCCGCCACGCTTGTGCTGATAGATTGCGCCCGAAACGCTGGCACCGGTCACCTGCGTTGCCGCAGACGCGGCCGCGACCGTGGGCGGAATGCCGTAGAAGATCAGCAGCGGTGTCGTCAGGAATCCGCCGCCAACGCCAAACATGCCCGACAACAGCCCGGTCACACCGCCCAGAAGAACGATGATAAGGCCGTTGACCGAAAGGTTGGCGATGGGAAGGTAGACGTCCATGACTTCCCGGCGGTTAGGCTGATCACCCAGTAATGCAAGAATCTTGCGGTGCTGTCTGCCCATAGTGGCAGGTTCTGCCCCGCTCAGTCGTGAAAAATTCCGTCAGAACCCTGCCGACACGGTCAGGACCGGCCCCGAGTCGGGTTCGGCCCGTCCCGCAACTCTCTGTCGCCAGTCCAGCCCGGCGCGCGCGAACAGCCCGCCACCGATCGGAAAACGCGCCGCGACCGTGGGGCCGACATCTAGCCGTTCGACGCCTTTTTGCGCCCCGCCCCATGCGCCAAGACCTGCCTCGATGCGGAAGCGGTCCAGTACGCTTGCCTCGGTCACGATCCGCAGCTGACCATCTGCAAACGAGGTCGCCCCTTTCCCGCCGACGTAGCCGATCTGCGCGTAGGCCTCGGCCTTCGCGTTCAGCGGCAGTGGAACAGGCGGCGGCCCGATCACCGCCATGGCGGCGGGCCTCACGCGGGTTTCGCTGGGCCTGAGGCGCGGATCGCCTTCGTATCGAAGCACCCTGCCCTCGACGAGCAGGTCGACCGGCAAGTCGCGCACCGGGCGGACAGCAAGTCCGGCAGCGGCTTCGTATTCAGTGTCGCCGGTCAGAACCGTCGTAACGCGAAGATAAGCGCGCGGGTCAACACTGCTTTCGGGCGCAAGGCGATAGCGCAGGACCGCGCCTGCCTGACTGGCCCCGTAAGTACCCGAACCGACCAGTGCGGCGCTGGCAGATGCCTTGTCCCGCCAAAGCACCCATGCATCGGCAGACCACCGTCGGGCGGCGCGCACGTCCGCCGGAACCGCGCCAAACGGCACCGGAGCGGGAGGAGGGGCCACTTCGGGGATGGAGGACGCAGGTGGCGCAGGTGGCAGGGTTGAGGTCGGTGTACGATTTGGGGCTCGCTCAACCATGCGGAGGGCAATCGGCGCAGGCGGCGGGCTGAAATTCGGCGCACTTACGGGTTGAACCGGCGCAAACTCCCGCGCGGCGACTTGGGCTGGGAGAGCTTCGCGGAAAGCGTCCGGCACGACTTGCGCTGCCACAGGCTCCGGTTCCACCCGTCCGGCCACGGTCGGCGGAAGGGGCAGCGGCGTTTCCAGCAGTGCATCGACCGGCCCGAAGGCCCTCGCCGCAACCCAGAACAGCATCACGCCCGCCAATGCAAAAAGCGGCTGCCCCCGTCTTGGCATGGCCCTCATGCTGCCTGCCGCTCGATCTGTTGCGGCTCAAGATGCGGGTGCCGGTCATGCTCGGTCTTGTCCCAGCGCGCCGGCTCACCTCGCAATGTCTTGATGTAGCGGAACACCGCGACACGCGTGGCGATGATCGCGATGACATTGCCGACAGGGATGCGCAGCACGGCGGGAAGCGCCTCCCCACAACCATATTCGCGCCCGACGACCACGGCGCGGACCACGGCCCGCCACGCGAATGTCGCCGTCGTCGCGATCAGCACCCAATAGACGAGAACCGGCAGGCGCCCCGCCGGATGCCAGCCCATCACGTCGGCCAGCCACAATATGCCGGTCAGCACGACAAGCAGATAACCCGCCGCCAGGACCAGTGCGACCAGCGGACCCCGCCTGTCGCGCAGCCGCATCCAAAGCTCCACCGGCCTCGCGCTCCAGCCCAATTGGTCCCAGCCGTCGAAAGCAATGCCATGCACCCAGCGCGCTTTCTGACGCACCGATGTGGCCAGCGTGCCCGGGAAATAGGCCCGCGTGGCGACAAGCGATCCGTCGCTCGCCCGAACGCGCAGGAAGCGCCCGCCCTTGCAGCCCGGCCAGTTCCCGCGCCGACCGATCAGCATGCCAAGCTCGTAATCCTCGGTCATGGCAGCCGGGTCGAAAGGCTCGCCCAGCCGGTCGCCGCTGCGCCGCTGGGCAACATGCTCCAAGGCGTCGCGTCCGAAGGCGCAGCCGACACCGGCGGCCGGAAGCCCCGCGCCAAGCCGGTCGCGGACGACCATCTCGCGCGCGTGGGCATCCGTAAACTCATCGGCGTAGTGGTTGCCGATCCACGGGGAATCGTCCCGAAGTTCAGGCCGCACCGGAATCTGTACGAAATCGGCGTCGTCCAGCGCGCGATCGATCAGGGTCAGCGCGTCGGGATGAACCAGATCCTCTGCATCGTGGAGCAGGACCGCCCGGAACCGCGTCCCGGTGCGCGCCTCGTCCTCCTGCATCGCGCGGTAGAGCCGGTTGAGGCACTGCCCCTTGGTTGTCGGGCCGGGAATTTCGTTGACGACGATGGTGAGCCGCGGATCGCCGCCGCCTCCCGCTTCCATCGCGGCGCGGGTCTCTGGATCGTTGACATAGCACCCGGCATAGACCCGCAGGTTCCGGTGCGGCCAGCGCGCCAAAGTCGCGCGAAGCATCGGGGCGATCACTTTCGCCTCGCGCCATGCGGGCACGAACAGCGCGATCGGCGCGCTCAATTCCGCGCGTGCCGGTTCCGTCAGCCGGGGCGAGCGGGCCTTGCCCGTCAGCACCAGCCAGAACCACGCCAGATCGACGAGCAATTCGTCCAGCGCGCCAAGCACGAACCAGAACCCCGCGAACAGCAAGAGTTCAAGGCGCACGCCTTCCAGCAATGTGAAGAGCGGGACTACCAGTCCCTGGGCTGCGACCCCCATATGACCCCCGTTTGACGCATCGTGTTCCCCTGGATGCGCTACTTAAGTCCATAAGCAGGCCTTGGGCGGCTTGCAACCGGTGGCAAATTGGGGAAAAGGGTGCCGATATGACCGAGGCGACCCTTATCCCCATCCGCGTGACCGTCCCCGCCGTTCCGGCCAGCGCGGAGGCACGGGCATGAAGACCGCGGCCAAGTCCATTCACATGACGCTGAAGGCCTTCTTCGACAACGAGGCGGCTTCGGGCATCATCCTGATCTTTGTGGCCATCCTGGCCATGATCGTCGCCAATTCAGGCCTTGCGCACGAATATCACGACCTGTTCCACGGCACTTTGCCGTGGACCCCGATCCCCAAGCTCAACAACCTGCACTTGTGGATCAACGATGGTCTGATGGCGATCTTCTTCTTCGTCGTCGGGCTGGAGATCAAACGCGAGGTCGTTGACGGTGCATTGTCCGACCCGCAGGCCCGCCGCCTGCCCGTCATCGCGGCAGTGGCCGGCATGGCTGCACCGGCGCTGGTCTTCATGGCCATCGTCATGGGCGAGAATGCACCCGAACTGCACCGCGGCTGGGCCATTCCGGCCGCGACCGACATTGCCTTTGCGATGGGTGTCATGGGCCTTCTGGGCAACCGGGTTCCGGCGTCGCTGCGCCTGTTCCTTCTGACCGTCGCCATCGTCGACGATCTGGGCGCGGTCACGATCATCGCGCTGTTCTACACCGCCAACCTGAAGCTGATGTGGCTTATCGTCTCGCTCGGCGTGCTGGCAGTCATGATCGGGCTCAACCGATTCCGCGTGGACCGTTGGTGGGCCTATGCGCTTCTGTCGCTGCTGTTGTGGTTCACCGTGCTGAATTCCGGCGTCCACGCGACCATCGCGGGCGTGCTGGCAGCTTTCACTATTCCGATGCGCCTCGACAGCCATGGCGACAGCCTGCTGTTGCGCTTTGAACACGCACTGCTGCCGTGGAACGCCTATCTGGTCGTTCCCCTGTTCGGTTTTGCTAACGCGGGCGTGGCACTGGCCGGCATCGGCCTCTCCGCCGTGCTCGACCCGCTGCCGCTGGCGATTGCGGGCGGCCTTGTCATCGGTAAGCAGGTCGGCATTTTCGCGGCCATCGTTGGCGCCAACAAGCTGAAGCTTGCGCCCAAGCCGCCGGGCGCGACCTGGACCCAGATCTGGGGCGTCGCGATCCTGTGCGGTATCGGCTTTACGATGAGCCTGTTTATCGGCGCACTCGCCTTCCCGGGCTATCCGCTCCTGATCGAGGAGGCGAAGATCGGCGTCCTGCTCGGCTCGCTTATCTCCGCCCTGATGGGCTTTGCGGTCCTGCGCTTTGCCAAGGGCAAGCCCGACGAGGACGAGGCAGCACCCGCCGCCGCCTGATCGGCAGTATCGCCAATAGAAAAGGGCGCGCGTTCAACCGAACGCGCGCCCTTTTTCGTTGTAACTTAGGTCCGCCTTACCAGCTGCCGGTGTTTTCCATGCTGGCCCACGGCTCCTGCGGGGGCAGTTGCCCGTCCTGCAGCAGTTCGACAGAGATGCCGTCCGGCGTTTTCACGAAGGCCATGTGGCCGTCGCGCGGCGGGCGATGGACGGTGTGGCCCGCATCCATGATCGCCTGACACGTCGCGTAGATGTCGTCGACGCGATAGGCCAGGTGCCCGAAATTGCGGCCGCCGTCGTATTCCTCAGGCGCGCTGCCATCTTCGGCCGGCCAGTTGTAGGTCAGTTCGACCTCGGCGTCCTCTTGCCCCGGCGGGGCCAGGAAGATGAGCGTGAAGCGCCCCTTCTCGCTTTCCATGCGGCGGGTTTCTTCCAGCCCGATGAGCTTGAAGAAGGCGATGGTCGCGTCCGGGTCGGTAACCCGGATCATCGTGTGCAGGTACTTGGTCATGCCCTCAAAGGTAGGCGTACCTTCGCACGGCACAAGCGCCAAAACGCATTACGGCCCGCACTCCGTTAAGAGTACGGGCCGCCCTGCGAAATCAGGCCGTCCGGCGCGACTGCGCCAGACTTTTGAAATCAGAAGCTAGCCGAGAGGCTGGCGACGATTGCATCGTCGCTAAAGTGCTTGATGCTCGGGCCCTGCGTGTCGACGTACGACAGGCCGAGATCGACGCCCATCACGCCAACCGAAGCACCGACCGACCAGTCGAAGCTGGTGCCGTCGGCCTGGGTGGCCAGGATGCCGTCGGTGTAACCGAGGTGAGCGACGAACGAGACCGGAGTTTCGGGGATGCCGAAGCCGACGTCACCGTAGAGGTACAGGTTGTCTTCGTCACCGAGCGACGACTGTTCCCAGGCGTAAGCGACACCGACGGTCACTTCGGCCGGGCCGACAGCGCCGGTCACCGAGGCGTAGGGTTCCCAGTAATCGCAGTTGCAACCGAAGTCGCCGTCTGCATCGGGGTACAGGTAAACGAGCATGCCGACGTCAACCGACAGCGTGTCGGTCAGAGCGCCGCTCCAGCCGCCGTAGATGTCGAGTTCGGTGCTGCCGTAGACCGAACCGGTTTCGTCAAGCGACGAAGCCCAGGTGCCGACGTAGAAACCGCTGGAGTGAGCGACATCGACGCCGCCCTGGATTGCGAAGTCACCGCCCGAGAGCGAGACGCCGCGGAAGCGGTAGTCGCTGACGAGTGCAACGTTAGCCGAGACGGAGATGTCGCTCTCGTCCTGGGCCATGGCCGGAGCTGCAGTGAGCGCGGTACCGGCAAGAACAGTGGCAGCGAAAAGGCTGCGGAAAGAAACGGTCATAATATATCCCTCATGGTTTCAAGGACCCTCTCCCCTTGAAACACCCTCAGCAAGGCACGTTCGTTGCGTGCTCATGTGCAGGTGCGCAATAAAACTGCTTCTGACTGCTGCAGCGCACAAGTCCAATCTTTCAGTTCCGTGAATTCCGATGACATTGTGTTGATTTTCTGCAACGGTGCCGTTGCCGCACCGCAACCGCCACCTCACATCGGGGGACGGTTAACTTGAGATCACCCCCGGCGTGCCATAAATGGCGGATCCCCCGGCCTTGGAAGTGACTTGTCGCAAGTGTTGAAAACGATTGGCAGCCTGCTCGGAAGAAAGCGCCCGCGTGGTGACGGCTCTTCGCCGGCGCCTGCGCTTCCCGATGGGCGGCGCATCTATGCCATCGGCGATGTGCACGGCCGGCTCGACCTGTTCGAACAGATGATCGAGCGAATCGAGTCCGATGATGCGTCGCGCGAAAAGGCCGATACGCTGATTATTCTGCTGGGCGACCTGGTCGATCGCGGGCCTGATAGCGCCGGCGTCATCGCCGCGGCGCGAGCGTGGCAAAACACGCGCCCGGTCAGGATGCTGATGGGCAATCACGAGGAAATGTTCCTGCGTTCGCTGAACGAGGAAGCGGCCCTGCGCCAGTTCCTGCGATTCGGCGGCAGGGAAACGGTGATGAGCTACGGCCTCACCCGCGAGGAATACCGCACGCTTCGCCATGACGAGGTCATGGCAAGGATGGAAGACCTGATCCCCCGCGAGGTGGTGGAATGGCTGGAATCGGCAGAAGACCTGATCATCGAAGGGGATTACGTCTTCGCCCATGCTGGCATCGACCCGGCGGTTGCCATCGACGCGCAATCGCCGTCGGATTTGCGCTGGATTCGCGAACCTTTCCTCAGCCACCCCGACCGGATGAACATGTGCGTCGTGCATGGCCATACCATTCGCGACGAGGTGGAAATCCACCGCATCTCCGGCTGGCCCAATCGCATCGGTATCGACACGGGCGCCTTTCGTACGGGGAGATTGACCGCACTCGGCTTGCAGGGAAGCGAGCGGTGGGTCATGGAAGCGTCGCAAACCTGAATTATCGCGCCAATTCCTTTGGCGTTTTTAATCTTTTAGCCGCGCACCGCGGCGGCATCTTGTCCTTGATGGGGGAAATTGCATGAAAATCGCGATGGTGGGCTCGGGCTACGTTGGCCTCGTGTCCGGCGCGTGTTTCGCCGATTTCGGTCACGACGTCGTTTGCATCGACAATGACCCGAAAAAGATCGAGGCGCTCGAGAAGGGCGTAATGCCGATTTACGAGCCCGGTCTGGAAGACCTTGTCGAAACCAACGTGCGCGGCGGACGCCTGTCGTTCTCCAACGATCTTGGCTCTGCCATCGAAGGTGCGCAGGCAATCTTTATCGCTGTTGGCACGCCCAGCCGCCGCGGTGATGGCCATGCCGACCTTACCTATGTCTACCAGGTCGCGAAGGAAGTCGGCGAGAAGCTGTCCGGCCCCGCGGTGATCGTCACCAAGTCGACCGTTCCCGTCGGCACCGGCGACGAGGTTGAGCGCATTCTCGCCGAAAGCGGCACCACCCATAAATTCGCCGTCGTGTCGAACCCCGAATTCCTGCGCGAAGGCGCGGCTATTGGCGACTTCAAGCGCCCCGACCGCATCGTCATCGGTGCGGAGGACGAGTTCGGCCGCGAGGTCATGAGCGAGGTCTATCGCCCGCTCTTCCTCAACCAGGCCCCGATCCTGTTTACGGGCCGCCGGACGAGCGAGCTGATCAAGTACGCGGGCAATGCCTTCCTCGCCACGAAGATCACCTTCATCAACGAAATGGCGGACCTGTGCGAGAAAGTCGGCGCCGACGTTCAGGACGTGGCGCGCGGCATCGGGCTCGACAATCGCATCGGCGCGAAGTTCCTGCACGCAGGGCCGGGCTATGGCGGTTCGTGCTTCCCCAAGGACACGCTTGCCCTGCTGAAGACGGCAGAGGACTTCGACAGCCCGGTCCGCATCGTCGAAGCCGTGGTCAAGGTGAACGAGGCACGCAAGCGCGCGATGGGCCGCAAGGTCATCGAAGCGCTGGGCGGCGCAGCCGAAGCGCGCGGCAAGAAAGTCGCGATGCTGGGCCTGACTTTCAAACCGAACACCGACGACATGCGCGATTCGCCTGCGATCGCCGTGGCGCAGGCGCTGGACGATGCCGGTGCCGTGGTGACCGCCTACGACCCCGAGGGCATGGAACTGGCCAAGCCGCTGGTGCCGTGGGTCGAGATGAAGGCCAATTCCTATGAAGCGATCGAAGGGGCCGACGCCATCGTCATCGTGACCGAGTGGGACGCCTTCCGTGCGCTGGACCTCAACCGCGTGAAGTCGATCGCCAACAACCCGCTGATGGTGGACCTTCGCAATGTCTATGATCCGGCGGACATGGCCGAAAAGGGCTTCACCTACATCGGCGTGGGACGCGGCTGAGCAGTCAGGGTAATCGCACCGAGGGGCCTGTAAGCCGGGTTCTGTGACGTGGACGGTATGCCATTACGGCACCGTATCCCCGCCGGCAGCCATTCCTCTCGGCCCTGCGTTGCCGCAGGGCTCCAGCAACCAACCCGGACGATCACGGGGCGAAACACCCCTGCCCTGCACCTTGCGGTCGGGCGCGCCGTCCCTATTCGGCCTTGCTCCGGGTGGGGTTTGCCATGCAGCTTCCGTTGCCGGTCGCCCGGTGCGCTTTTACCGCACCCTTTCACCCTTGCCTGTGCCCCGAAAGGCCATCGGCGGTCTGCTCTCTGTGGCACTGTCCCTTGCCCGCCCGAAGGCGAGCCGGCGGGCGTTACCCGCCACCCTTGTTTCGTGGAGCCCGGACTTTCCTCGGCATCCCCGTGGGAGGATGACGCGGCTGCCCGGCCCCCCGGTGCGAAGCGCTATCTAGCGAGACCGCGGTCGCGTTCCAAGAGCAATCCGAACAGGATGGCCCGGATCTCGCCATCGATCTCTCCGTCGATGCGGACGGGCCGGAAGCGGCGCTGAAACGCCTTTACCGCCGCATGACCGTCGGAAATGTCGTATCCAAAGCGTTCGAGCGCGAGGTAGAACGACCCGTCGTTATCAAACGGATCGCCCAGTTCCAGCTTTTCGGGCCGGGCCAGCGCCAGCCGGTGTTCGGCCAGCCGCTCCCAGTCGAACTTCTCTCCCGGATCGTCCTTACGCTGCGGGGCGACGTCGGAATGGCCGACGACGTTGGCGCGCGGGATGTCGTGACGCTTCACGATGTCGTTGAGCAGGCGCAGGAGCACCTGCATCTGTTCCTCGGGAAAATCCTCATACCCGTGGGTATGGCCCGGATTGTCGAGCTCGATCCCGATGCTGGCCGAATTCACGTCGGTATGCCCGCGCCAGTAGGACCGCCCGGCGTGCCAGGCGCGTTTCTCTTCCTCGACCATCTGCACGACCTTGCCTTCGCGGGTGATGCAGTAGTGCGCGCTGACCTTGCTGTCGGGGTTGCACATCTTGTCGATGGCCTCGCGCACGTCGGGCATGTCGGTATAGTGCAGCACGACCATGGTGATCGGCAGGTTGCGTTCGTCGAAATTGGGCGACGGGCAGGCCCAGTCGACATCGACGCGCGGACGGAACCGGCGCCGTTCAGGCATGAGGCAATACCGCACCGAGGACGAGGGCATTGTCGCTTTTCGCGTGTTGCACCCCTCCGCCGCAATCGGCTGCGACCAGCCGAACCAGTTCGGCAGGCGCGGTATGTGCGTTCAGATCATCCATGGCCACTTCCCCGTCCAGTGCCCTGCCAACTTCCGCGTCGAAGGCGATCCGCATGCCTTCGGAACGGATGGCGATTTCGTGTGCGCTGCCGCTGTCCTCGACCGCAATGGTCACCGTGCCGCCGCGCGGCAGCGCCTCGATCGCGAGCAGCGCGAAATTCAGGAGGACCTTGACCGCCGCCTTGGGCAGGCCTTCGACGCCGATGGTCCATTGAACTTCGATGTCGCGACCTTCGGCGGCCAGCGCATCGACCAGTTCGGTAAGGTCGGTGATGGGAAGCTGGGCATCGAACCCGCCAGCCGCGCCGAAGGCAAGGCGGAAGAACCGCAGCTTCGTCGCGGTGCGCCGTGCGCCCTGCGCCAGCAATTCGATGCACTGTTCGCGCATCACCGGATCGGTTTCGTCGGCCAGAAGCTCGATCCCGTTCGACATGCCGCCCACGGGCGAAAGCAGGTCGTGGCACAGGCGCGAACACATCAGGTTAGCCAGCTGGACCGGATCGCTCATCGCGCGATGCTCCCCATGTCGGGACGTCGGGTGAGGCATGCGGCGGATCGGATCGATGTCATAATCATGTGGCGATATTCCATAGCGCCGCCATCGAAGCTAGGAAAGCCGGGTAAGGAAAGGCTTTTACCGGGCCTAAACCATGCCTTGCGCAGTATCGCGGAACTTTCGGGGGGAAGATTTCGATGCGGTTCAAAATTGCACTGGCGACAACGGCCGCGGCGTGCCTGCTTTCGGCATGTGGCGACAGTGCCACAATGGAGAGCGAACGGCTCGACAATATGAACCTCACGCCCGAACAGCGCGAGGTCGCGCAGTCCTTCATCATCGGCATGAAGAAGGACACCGGAATGCCCATGCTGCGCGGGCGGGACTACGGCTTTGCAGGGTGTTACGCCAAGCGCGTGCAAATGCCCGTGAACCTAAAGCGCGCGCACATCGCCTACCTTTCCGACTATGCGCAAGCTGACGAGGACTACTACGCCTTCTTCGCCCGCATGAACGTCGGCGAGGAAGCGGCCTGGGACCTGTTCCAGAGGTACGAGGCGGCGGAACAGCAGTGCTCTGCCGGGGCGATGGTCAAGCAGATGCTCGACTAAGTCTGTCGGTCAGCGGTCCCCGACTTGCGCCGAACCGAAAGTTTCTAATTTATATCAGATAGTTGCGCCTGTAAAATGACGCGACGAACCGACGCAGCGACGCGCTCGGCAGTGGACCGGAATGCCTGCCCATCCGTTGATTGGATGTAACCGCCCCGCAGAGGGCAACTGGCCCGGCAAACGCTGTCTGCCGAGCCCGATGAATTTCGAAAGGCAGCTTTCGAGGAGAACCACCATGGCAGAACGTTATGAACGTCGCCCCCAGTACCACGAATATGAAACCCGTCAGGCCCAGCAGTTCGACGAACGCCCGATGAGCCAGGCAGGCGAAATCGCCACTTACGATCGCGATGACTATCGCGGGCAGTATGGCGATTCCGACTACCGCAGTGATAGCCGTCGCGCCGAAATGCGCCGCCAGCGAACCCGTGACGATTACCGCACGGATGCCGGCGATTTCGACACCCAGACCGTCGGCTACACCGGCGACAGGTATCGCAACCGCGGTTCCGAATATGGACGCTTCACCAGCGAAAGTTATGGCGGACGTGACTATGCCTATTCGACCGATCCATATTATTCCATGGGTTCCACCATGGGCTATCCGGGCGCAGCAGCAGGATCGGGTTATGGACGTGACTACCGCGAACATGGCTACGGCAACGATCGCGGTTTCTTCGAGAAGGCCGGTGACGAGATCGCAAGCTGGTTCGGCGATGACGATGCCGCCCGCCGCCGCGAGATGGACCACAGGGGCGTTGGCCCGCAGGGTTACACCCGTTCGGACGAGCGCATTCTGGAAGATGTCTGCGACCACCTGACGCAGGACCGCTACATCGACGCGAGCGACATCACCGTAACGGTCAAGGACCGTGAAGTTACGCTTGACGGTACCGTCGACAGCAAGGGTGCAAAGCGCCGTGCCGAAGACCGTGCCGACTATGTGACCGGCGTCGGCCATGTGCAGAACAACCTGCGCGTATCGAGCCGTGCGACATACGAAACGAACGAACGACAGGAAATGAACTCGTAAGAAGCGAGGCATTACCGAGACGAGAAGAGGTCCCGTTCGGGGCCTCTTTTCTTATGGGCAAAGCGCCTCGAATCCGTCCCCATTGTCGCGCCACCACCCGATGCGCCCGCCTGCCGCGATGGCCCAGATCCGCCCGTCGCCAACCGCCATCGCGCGGTCGGTTGCGGACGGTTCGGCATGGCCGGTGGGGTGCGAATGGTAATAGCCCAGGACTTGCGGCCCGCCTGTTCGCGCCGCCTTGTGCGCGGCAATCAGCGAGACGGGGTCGATCTCGAAATGGCGTGCAGGTTCGGGATGCACATTGGCGCAAGCGACCGCACGCTCGATCCGGTCACCCGTGCCGAGCAGGATGCCGCAGCACTCGTGCGGGTGCGCAGCGGCCGCTTCGGCCAGAATAAGGTCAATCACTTCGCTTGCGACTTCGACATCCATCACCCATCTAGCTAGCCATGGGGGACGGCAATGTCATTCGCGGCGTTATCGAGGACGGTGGCCAACGGCTGGACAAGGCGCTTGCCGACCTCACCGACCTCTCGCGCGAACGCATCAAGGCGCTAATCGGCGAAGGCCGTGTAACCATCGGCAAGACGCTGGCGAAAAGCACTTCGATGAAGCCTGTTGCCGGAACCTCCTTCAAGATCGACGTGCCCGAGGCCGCCCCTGCCGAGGCGGCGGCGCAGGATATCCCGCTGAACGTCGTTTACGAGGACGATGACCTGATCGTGGTCGACAAGCCCGCAGGCATGGTCGTCCACCCCGCAGCCGGCAATCCCGACGGCACGCTGGTGAATGCCCTGCTTCACCACTGTGCAGGGCAGCTTTCGGGCATCGGCGGTGTAGCGCGCCCCGGTATTGTGCACCGCATCGACAAGGATACCTCGGGCCTTCTCGTCGTGGCGAAGAGCGACGTTGCGCACGAGGGGCTGGCGAAACAGTTCGCCGAACACTCGCTAGAGCGCGCCTACAAGGCGGTGGTGAAAGGCCATCCGACCCCGCCTTCGGGCACGATCGCGGGGATGATCGGGCGCAGCGACCGCGACCGCAAGAAGATGGCGGTGCTGGACGACAATTCGAATCGCGGAAAACACGCGGTCACGCATTTTTCGACGCTTGCGCGGCTCGATGGATCAGCGCTGGTCGAATGCAGGCTGGAAACAGGCAGAACCCACCAGATCCGCGTTCACATGGCGTCAATCGGCCATGCGCTAATAGGGGACCCTGTCTATGGACGACCCGATTCGCGCCTTCGCCCGCTTCTCCAGCGGCTTTCCTTTTCCCGACAGGCGCTTCACGCGGCCATTCTCGGCTTCATTCATCCCGTCTCTGGCGATCGACTGCATTTTTCCAGCGATATCCCGCCAGACATGCGGGAACTGATCGACGCTCTCGGTTTTAGAGATTGAGAGAATGATCGACACTTCGAACGCAAACGGGTCTATAAAGAAAGAACGTGACCTGCACGTGCGGATGCCCAGCAGGGGTCGGCAAAACGTAGGTCGACGGTAGAAAGGTTCGGTAAGAGAAGTGAGCACGACAACCAAGACCACCATCCCGGCACTCGGCGGAGAGCAGAGCCTCAACCGCTACCTGTCCGAGATCAAGAAATTCCCGGTACTTAAGCCCGAGCAGGAATACATGCTCGCCAAGCGCTATCAGGAACACGAGGATCCCGAGGCCGCGGCCCAGCTCGTGACGAGCCACCTGCGCCTCGTCGCGAAGATCGCCATGGGCTATCGCGGCTACGGCCTTCCCGTGTCCGACCTCATCTCCGAAGGCAATGTCGGCCTGATGCAGGGCGTGAAGAAGTTCGAGCCCGATCGCGGCTTCCGCCTCGCGACTTACGCGATGTGGTGGATCAAGGCCTCGATCCAGGAATACATCCTGCGGACGTGGAGCCTCGTGAAGATGGGCACCACTGCTGCCCAGAAGAAGCTGTTCTTCAACCTGCGCCGCATGAAGAAGAACCTCGAGGCTTTCGAGGATACCGACCTGCACCCCGAAGACGTCGCCAAGATCGCGACCGACCTCGGCGTGCCCGAGCAGGAGGTGGTCAACATGAACCGCCGCATGCTCATGGGCGGCGATGCCTCTTTGAACGTTTCGATGCGCACGGACGAAGAAGGTTCGGGGCAGTGGCAGGACTGGCTGACCGACGATCGTCCGTTGCAGGACGAAACCGTCGCCGACGCCGAGGAAAAGCAGGTCCGCCACGACATGCTGGTCGAAGCGATGGACGTTCTGAACGACCGCGAGAAGCACATCCTGGCCGAGCGCCGGTTGAGCGAAAATCCGCAGACGCTGGAAGAGCTTTCGCAGGTTTACGACGTCAGCCGCGAACGTATCCGCCAGATCGAGGTTCGCGCCTTCGAAAAGGTCCAGAAGGCGATGCAGCGCATCGTCGGCGAAAGGCTGATGCCGGCGACCGCGTAATCGCGCTGGTCAATCGAGACACCGAAAGGCGGTGGCGGAATAATCCGCTGCCGCCTTTTTCGTTGCTCGCAAGTGACCCTGCCGGGAACCGCCAACCCCTGCCGAGGGTAGGGTTTTCATGGACGACGCCTTCTTCAGCATTGCCCCCTATCACGTGCTGCTGGTCGGCTGCGGGCTCGTCATCATCCTCGCGTTCTGGCTTCCGCGCTTCATACGAAACCGCGAACCGTCGGTGTCCGGTCTGCTCATCCTTGGCGGATTGGCGGTGTTTGGCATCCTGCCCGGCGTACCCGAAGTCTTCTCCCCGATGGAGCGAACCGGCTTTTGGGAGTTCGCGTCCGAATTCGCGGTCATCGCCGCGCTGTTCGGAACCGGCATGCGCCTTGACCGGATCGTCGGCAAAGGACTCTGGACGCCAACTATCAGGCTGCTCGTCATTGCCATGCCGCTGTGCATCGCGGCCGTATTCGTCCTTGGCTATGCGTTGGGCCTCACCACTGCGGGCGCCGTTCTTCTCGCCGCGGTCCTCGCCCCGACGGACCCGGTGCTTGCCGCCGACGTGCAGGTCGGCCCGCCGGGCGAAGGGGGCGAACATCCCATCCGCTATGCTCTGACGACAGAGGCGGGCCTGAACGACGGGCTTGCGTTTCCGTTCGTCTATCTTGCGCTGTTCGTCGGCACGCTTGGCTTCGACCCGGCTGGCTGGGGCCTGAAATGGTTCGGGCTATACTTCGTCTACAAGATCGCCGTCGGCGTGATCGCAGGCATCGCGGCGGGCTGGGTATTGGGCAAGGTCATCTTCTGCCTGCCCAAGAAGAACCCCCTTTCCGAATCCGGAACCGGCGTGATCGCGTTGGCCGGACTACTCTTCACGTACGGCATGACGGAACTTGTCGAAGGCTATGGGTTCATCGCGGCTTTCATCATGGGCCTGACCCTGCGCAGGGTCGAAGCGCAGAACGAATACCACGCCCGCCTTCACGCATTTTCCGAAGCGCTGGAACATGCCGTGACGGCAATCCTGCTGGTGCTGTTCGGCGGCGCGCTGCCGGTGCTTTTGCCATACTTGTCCTGGCAGCACGCATTGACCGGCATCGCCCTGATTTTCTTGATCCGGCCCGCATTCGGAATGCTTTCCCTGATCGGCACGGACATGCCGCTGAAACACCGCGGCGTCGTCGCTTTCTATGGCGTTCGCGGTATCGGCTCGATCTACTACCTCGCCTATGCTGCCGGTACCTTGCAGTTCGTGAACGAGGGGGACCTGTGGGCCGCGATCGCCTTTACGATCCTGCTGTCGACGCTGGTCCATGGATTCAGCGCAGGCACCGTCGTTCACGCGGCCACGCGCGACGAACGGCCAGCCTGAGCGTGAGGCGGGACATTCGGCCTTTCAGCCCGCTAGGCACTGGCACTGCGATTGGTTACTAAGCCGCCCATGGCAAAGGCAAAGGCGCGCGGGTTCGGTGCGCGCATTTTCATCTTCCTGTTCAAACTCACCCTCGCGCTGGTCCTTTTCAGCGTGCTGTGGGTCCTGCTCTATCGCATCGTGCCCGTTCCGGTGACGGCGACGATGCTGTTGGACGACAAGGGCATCACCAAGGACTGGGAACCGCTGTCCGACATCGACCGCAACATGGTCCGCGCCGTCATTGCGGCAGAAGACGGGAAGTTCTGCGAACACGCCGGCTTCGACCGCGAAGCGATCGAGAAAGCCATGCAGCAAAACGCGCAAGGTGGACGCATTCGCGGTGGATCGACGATAAGCCAGCAGACCGCGAAGAACGCCTTCCTGTGGCAAGGTGGCGGCTATTTCCGCAAAGGGCTGGAGGCGTGGTTCACGTTCCTGATCGAGAACCTTTGGGGCAAGCGGCGGATCATGGAAGTCTATCTGAACGTGGCAGAGACCGGCATCGGCACTTACGGGGTCGAGGCAGGGTCGATGCGGTATTTCAACCACTCCGCCGACCGGTTGAATACGACAGAGGCCGCCCGCATGGCCGCCGCGCTGCCGCTGCCCAAGAAGCGGTCGGTCAAGAACCCGTCGGGCTGGCTTGCCCGCCACGGCAATACGATTCGTGCGCGGATCGGTGTCGTGGCGCGTGACGGACTCGATTCCTGCGTCTACGAGTAACGACATGGGCGCAGGGCATCATCACGGGCATTCGCACGGGCATGGACACGATCACGGGCCGGCCGATTATGGCAAGGCTTTCGCGATCGGCGTCGCGCTCAACACCGGCTTCGTCGTCATCGAGGCGCTGGCAGGCTTTCTCTACGGCTCGATGGCGCTGGTCGCCGATGCCGGGCACAACCTGTCGGATGTTCTCTCGCTACTGATTGCCTGGGGCGCGAGCGCGCTGGCCAAGCGGCCGCCTTCGGCGCGGTTCACATATGGCCTGAAATCCAGCTCCATCCTCGCCGCGATGGCCAATGCCGCGCTGCTGCTGGTCGCGCTGGGCGCGATCACGGTGGAAACGCTGCGCCGCCTGTTCGATCCCGCGCCGGTAGAGCCGGGCCCGATCATGATCGTCGCGGCCATCGGCATCGTCATCAACACGGTGACCGCACTGATGTTCATGCGCGGGCGCAAAGGCGATCTCAACATTCGCGGCGCCTATCTGCACATGGTGGCCGACGCGGCCGTTTCTGCAGGCGTCGTCGTGGCAGGTCTGTTGATCTGGCTCACCGGCATGGCGTGGATCGATCCGGTCACCTCGCTCGTCATCGTCGCGATCATCGCGGTGGGCACGTGGGGACTTTTGAAGGACAGCGTGAAGATGGGTCTCCACGCCGTTCCCGACGGCATCGACGAAGGCACCGTGCGCGATGAACTGGCGGGTATGCCCGGCGTCACCAGCGTCCACGATCTCCAAATCTGGCCGATGAGCACGACCGAGACCGCTCTGACCGCGCATCTCGTCATGCCGGCGGGCCATCCGGGCGATGCCTTCCTGCACGAAGTGGCAGAGCGGCTGCACCACCGTTTCGGGATCGAGCATGCGACAATCCAGCTAGAAACCGACCCGGAGGCCTGCGCGCTGCACCACGATCACGTCGTGTAGCGCTTAACGGTCATGACAAATCCTGCCATCATCTTGCGGCAGGTTTGGCTCTGACGTAAGTTCCGCCCCGTTCCGGCAGGCTTTTCCCGGAACAAGGGGGGATATGAAAAGCAACCGGATAAAAGACATCGCGTTGCGCGTGGGAGTGGTCATAGGCATCATCGCGTGCCTGCTGACGATCTTCGTCAATCTCGCATCGCTACGCTGTTTCAACGCCATTTTCGATTCCGTCTGCCGCGTGTCGACCACGCGCAGCGTCGTCGCGCTCACGTTCTCCGACGGACCTGACAACGGGACGGTGAACGCCGTGCTGCCCGTTCTGGCCAGCCGCGATGCCAAGGCAACGTTCTTCCTGTCGGGCCAGAAGATCGAAAACGCGATGCCCGCGACGAAGCAGATCGTTGCCGCGGGGCACGAACTGGGCAACCTCGCCTATTCGAACCAGGTGATGGAAGACCGCCCGCAAGAGTTTCACAAGGCGGAAATCGAACAGACCGACAAGCTGCTGCGCGACGCGGGGGCGGAAAACCCGAACCTGTTCCGCCCGCCGTTCGGCATCCGGTCAGTGGGCCTGCTTTGGGAACTGCACTCGGCCGATTACAAGCTGGTGATGTGGGACGTTTCCGATAACGGCAAGCGAGAGGCCCCGCCTGAAGCGCTGGCCAACGCAATCGTGGCGCAATCGGCACCGGGTTCGATCATCATGCTCCACGCGCTGGACGCAGGCGACGACAATACACGCGCAGCCCTTCCGCTGATCCTTGATGGTCTTGCCGAAAAGGGCCTGAAGGTCGTGACGGTCAGCGAACTGCTGGAAGCCAAGGGCAAGTAGGCCCTTCCCGACCGGCCCCATACCGACAGGCTTAAACGCAAACGGCGCGCCCCGATGGGACGCGCCGTTCGTGTTTCAAATGGTAGCGCCAGCGCTTAGGCGGCAGCTTCCTTGCCCTTGTGGACCTGAACAGGCTCCTTGCGGCCCTCGACCACTTCCTTGTCGACGACGACTTCCGAAACGCCTTCCAGCGTCGGCAGATCGAACATCGTGTCGAGCAGGATAGCCTCGACGATGGAACGCAGGCCGCGTGCACCCGTTTTGCGCTTGATCGCCTTCTGGGCGACCGCTTCAAGCGCATCGTCGGTGAATGTCAGGACCACGTCCTCAAGCTCGAACAGCTTCTGGTATTGCTTGACCAGCGCGTTCTTCGGCTCGCTCAGGATCTTGACCAGCGCCGCGACGTCGAGGTCTTCGAGCGTTGCGATAACCGGCAGACGACCGACGAATTCGGGGATCAGGCCGAACTTCAGCAGATCTTCCGGCTCTGCCTTTGACAGCAGTTCGCCGATCTGGCGCTTTTCGGGATCGGCGACATGCGCACCGAAACCGATCGAACGCTTCTGCAGACGATCCGAGATCAGCTTTTCCAGCCCCGCGAATGCGCCGCCACAGATGAACAGGATGTTCGTCGTGTCGACCTGCAGGAATTCCTGCTGCGGATGCTTGCGGCCACCCTGCGGCGGAACCGAGGCGGTGGTGCCTTCCATAAGCTTCAACAGGGCCTGCTGCACGCCCTCGCCCGACACGTCGCGCGTGATCGAGGGGTTTTCGGCCTTGCGCGTGATCTTGTCGATCTCGTCGATGTAGACGATGCCGTGCTGCGCCTTTTCGACGTTGTAGTCGGATGCCTGCAGCAGCTTCAGGATGATGTTCTCGACGTCCTCACCCACGTAACCGGCTTCGGTCAAGGTGGTGGCGTCGGCCATCGTGAAGGGCACGTCGAAAGTGCGCGCCAGCGTCTGGGCCAGCAGCGTCTTGCCCGAACCGGTCGGGCCGACGAGCAGGATATTCGACTTCGCCAGTTCGACGTCGTTCGACTTACCCGCATGCTTCAACCGCTTGTAGTGGTTGTGCACTGCGACCGACAGGACGCGTTTCGCACGGTCCTGACCGATGACGTAGTCGTTCAAGGTCGCGAAGATTTCCGACGGAGGCGGCACGCCGCCATCCTTCTTGCCGGCGATTCCGGCCTTCGTTTCCTCGCGAATGATGTCGTTGCAAAGCTCGACGCATTCATCGCAGATGAAAACGGTCGGCCCGGCGATCAGCTTGCGCACCTCGTGCTGCGACTTGCCGCAGAAGCTGCAATAGAGAGTGCTCTTGCTGTCAGTTCCACTGACTTTGGTCATATTCCATCCTGAAGCGCCCGGACTCGGGCGACTTTATCGAATTTACGCGCGCAGGGTCGAGAATCAACCATTACGCAAAAGTGCTCCGACACACGGTGCATAACTGCAACGCCCTGTCGAAGCGGTTAATCATGTGAGGCAGCGCCCCTGCCCCCATTCGGGACAGATGGCGCCGCACTGCTGTGCCGGGAGATTAAGGCTGCTCAGCCTTCGCCGCTTTCGGCGTCGGTCCGGCTCACGAAGACCTTGTCGACCAGGCCGAATTCCTTGGCCTCGTCCGCTTCGAGGAACGTGTCGCGGTCCATGGCCTTCTCGATCGTTTCAAGGTCCTTGCCGGTATACTTGACGTAAAGGTCGTTCATCCGGCGACGGATACGCAGGATTTCGCGGGCCTGGATCTCGATGTCCGATGCCATGCCGCGCGCACCGCCCGAAGGCTGGTGGATCATGATGCGTGCATTGGGAAGCGCGATGCGCATGCCCGGCTCGCCCGCGGCGAGAAGGAAGCTGCCCATCGACGCAGCCTGACCGATGCAGACCGTCGAGACGCGCGGCTTGATGTACTGCATGGTGTCATGGATCGCCATGCCCGCCGTGACGACGCCGCCCGGCGAGTTGATGTACATCGAGATGTCCTTGGTGCTGTCCTCGGATTCGAGAAACAGCAGCTGCGCGACGATGAGCGAGGCCATGTTGTCCTCGACCTGGCCGGTCACGAACACGATGCGTTCGCGCAGCAGGCGCGAGAAGATGTCGAAGCTGCGTTCGCCGCGGCTCGTCTGCTCGACGACGACGGGCACGAGGGCACCGGTTGCGGGATCGATTTCGAATTTACCCTGGGCGGATTCGGAGCGGGTGCCAAACAGGTCGAGCATGGAGGTCCTCATGATGTTGCCAGCCCTATGTCGCCACTCCCCTCGGCATGTTCAAGGGCATTAATCCTTGTCGGGATAAGTCGTATCAGGGCAGAACGTTAACGATGAAAATATCCCCCTCGCGTACCGCGCTCCCGCTTGCGCTCGCCCTCCTCGCCGTAACCCCCGCCGCCGCGCAGGAACAGGCGACGCGGGTCGTCGACCTTACGCCGTCGCTGCGCGAAACCGCGGCAAAGCTGCAGGTGCAGCGGATTGAGGCCTTCGATGATCGGGGCCCACGCATCGGGGCAGTGATGATCCACGCCGACGACCTGCAGGCACAAGTGGCCAATGCTGCGCGCAGCGGTCTGCCACTGGCCGGATATACGGTCATGGTGAAGGACAACATCGAGACCCGCGAATGGGCGACCACGGCGGGAAGCCTTGCGCTGGTCGACAACATGACCGCCCGCGATGCCCCCATCGTCGCCCGCCTGCGCGCGGCAGGGGCAGTGATCGCAGGGAAAACCAACCTGTCCGAATGGGCGAATTTCCGTTCCTCGGATTCGACCAGCGGGTGGAGCGCGGTTGGCGGACAGACACGCAACCCGCATGCGCCGTTCCGCAACGCTTGCGGATCGTCGTCGGGCAGTGCGGCGGCGGTGGCGGCCCTAATGACCTCTTTCGCGCTCGGTACCGAGACTGACGGGTCGATCACGTGCCCTGCCAGCGTCAATGGCGTTGTCGGGTTCAAGCCCACGCTCGGTCTTGTCAGCCGGACGCACATCGTGCCGCTGTCCCATTCGCAGGATACGGCAGGACCGATCACGCAGACGGTCAAGGACGCCGCCCGCGTGCTGACCGCGATTGCAGGCAGCGACCCGCTCGATCCCGCGACGGCCGCCGCCGATACGTACAAGGTCGACTATGCCAAGGGCCTCGATGCCGCCGCATTGGAGGGGCTGCGCATCGGCGTCATGCGCAAGCAGGTGGGGGAGCGCGAGGACGTGGCCCAACTGTTCGAAGCTGCGCTGGCCGACATGGAGAAGGCCGGAGCCGTGCTGGTCGAAGTCGACTACGAACCGCAGGACGAGATGTACGAGGACGAGTTTACCGTCCTGCTCTACGAATTCCGCGAGGACTTGGGCGCATACTTGCGCGCCTCACCCGCCGACATTCCGGTGCGCAGTCTTGCCGACGTGATCCGCTTCAACAAGGCGCACGCGGACACCGAACTGCGCTGGTTCGGGCAAGACCTGATGGAACAGGCGCAAGGGACGGTGGACCAGCAGGCTTATGAGGAAGCGCGCGCCGATTCGCTGCGCATGGCCAAGGACGAAGGGGTCGACCGGCTTCTGGCCGAATACGAGGTCGACATTCTCGTCGCGCCGACGATGGGCCCGGCGTGGTCGACCGACCTCATCTACGGAGACAATTTCGAAGGCGATATCGGCATCGGCTCGATCGCCGCGATCGGCGGAACGCCGCACCTCACGGTACCGATGGGCACAGTCGAGAAGCTCCCCGTCGGCCTGTCGTTCATGGGGCCGAAGTGGGCTGACCTCGACGTGCTGAAGGCAGGTGCGGCTTATGAAAAGGTGCGCAGTGCAGAACTCGCCACGGTGCGTTTCGCGTCCGATCCGCGATTTCTGGAAAAAGTGATGCGCCCGGCGGGGGACTAGGCCGCCGGGCGCATGCGCAAGGGTCGGTGATCCTTGGGGTGCCCCCAAGGCTCAGGTCGCGACTCCGACCGTTGCGACAGCTGTAAATCCTTCGCTGACCGAGCCCGTGGCCGTCAGCGTCATCGCTTCCTGCTGGGCGGTGGTATTGTCTCCGAATACGTTGTCGCCGGAGATCGATTCGCCTGAATAATTGCTCTTCGACGAGGAATAGGCCGAGGTCGCGTAGACCTCCTGGTTCTGCTCGTCGGGCATGGCGAACTGGCTGATCAGAACCGCGTAGCGGCCGCTGGTCGCGTTATCGAGGCTGGAATAGATCTCGAAGTGAATATGCGGGAAGCGGCCGTTGTAGCACCCCGGCCAGATCGTCGTGGACGTGCACTCGCCGTTCTCATCGGTGACCTGAACGCCGCGCAGATAGCTCTCGTTCGGCAGGTCGTAGAGCGAATAGTGCCCGTCGACGTCGCAGTGCCAGACATAGACCGCGTAACCGGCCAGCGCCGCGCAGCTATCGTTAACGTCGGCGAGCCGGATGGTCAGCGTGGTCTCGATGCCCTCTGCCGTCGTGGTCGAAGTGCCGAGGAAGCTGGAACGGATGTCCGAACGCTCGACCCCGCTTTCGACCAGCACGTTGGAACTGAGCCCCCGCGAGGTATTGGTACCATCGGCAGGATAGGGCCCGTTGGTTTCCGAGGCGTAGGAGACGCAGGCCGAAGACGTGCTGCCAGTGGACGTCGGCGTCGGAGTGGGCGTCGGCGTCGAGGTCGAGACCGTCGTGGTCGTCGAAGCGCTGCTGTCCGAACCGCCGCAACCGGCGAGGAGTGCGGTCGCACCTGCACTGCCGAACAGGCCGAGGGCCCGGCGGCGGCCTACCGCGATACGCTCCATCCGGGCGAGGTCGCGGGCAAGTTGTTGTCCGTCGTGTTCGTGGGTATCGGCAAGTGCCATGTGGGGGTCGCAGTCCTTTGAATTCGTGGAGTTCGGTTCGTCTGTGAACGACGGAAAACCACGACTGTGCGTGCCGCGCAATGGGCCGGCGGGCGCTTGAGACACACTGCGACAAAGCTCTACATCGCGGTTACGCCGGTGCGTTTTCTGATACTCCGGCAGGGCATTTGCGCGGGTCCGGACTGCACAAAAAGATAGGGCCGGGGAAAGCATGTGCTCTCCCCGGCCCTGTCGGCCTGTCGCGAATCGCGAGCCCGATCAGTCGGCCTTGGCGGCCTTCTTGGCGGGAGCCTTCTTCGCAGCGGCCTTCTTTGCCGGTGCCTTCTTGGCAGGTGCCTTCTTGGCGGGGGCCTTTTCGCCCTCGTCCTTGGCAGCAGCCTTCTTGGCCGGAGCCTTCTTCGCCGGGGCCTTCTTCGCAGCGGGCTTTTCCTCGGCTGCGTCGTCGGTCTTCTTGGCGGCTGCCTTCTTCTTGGCAGCAGGCTTCTTCTTGGCGGGCTTGGCTTCGGCCTCGGCGCCTTCTTCGGCTTCGATCGCGGCCTGCAGCTCGTCCTTGGTCACTTCACGCTCGGTGACGTCGGCCTTGTCGAACAGGAAGTCGACGACCTTGTCCTCGTAAAGCGGGGCGCGCAGCTGGGCAGCGGCCATCGGCTCGTTGCGGACGTATTCCATGAACCGCTCACGGTCTTCCGGACGATACTGCTGCGCAGCCTGCATCATCAGCATCTGCATTTCCTGCTGGGAAACTTCGACGCCGTTCTTCTGGCCGATTTCCGAAAGCAGCAGGCCAAGGCGCACGCGGCGCTCTGCAATACGCTTGTAGTCGTCCTTCTCCGCCTCGATTTCCTTCATCGCGGCTTCGGGGTCTTCCTCGCGGGCAGCTTCCTGCTCCAGCTGGGCCCAGATCTGCTGGAATTCGGCGTCCACCATGCTCGGCGGGACGGCGAAGTCGTGACCGGCGGCCAGGACGTCGAGCAGCGAGCGCTTCATCTGGGTGCGGGTAAGACCGGCGGTCTCCTGCTCCAGCTGGCCCTTCAGAAGCTCCTTGAGCTTGTCGAGGCTGTCGAGACCGAGGTTGGTGGCGAATTCCTCGTCGATCTTGGTCTCGGTCGCGACCTTCACTTCCTTGACGGTGATGTCGAAGGTGGCTTCCTTGCCCTTCAGGTTTTCGGCCGGATAGTCTTCGGGGAAGGTTACGGTGATGGTCTTTTCATCACCGGTCTTGGCACCGACGAGCTGTTCCTCGAAGCCCGGGATGAAACGGCCCGAACCAATTTCCAGCGCCGCGTCTTCGGCCTTGCCGCCGTCGAATTCTACGCCGTCGAGCTTGCCGACGAAATCGATGATCAGCTGGTCGCCTTCGGCGGCCTTCTTGGTCTTGGCAGCCTTCTTGAAGGACTTCTGCTGACCGGCAAGCTGTTCGAGCGCCTCGTCGACCTGTGCGTCGGTGACGGGAACGACCAGCTTTTCAAGCTTCAGACCGTCAAGCTCGGGCGCCTCGATTTCGGGCAGCACTTCGAGTTCGACAGTGACTTCGGCGTCCTTGCCCTGCTCGTAGCTTTCGCCGAGCGTGACCGACGGCTGCATCGCGGGGCGCAGCTTGTTCTCGGTCATGACCTTGTCGACGCTTTCGCGGACGGCCTTCTGGAGAGCGTCGGCGTGGATCGCCTCGCCGTGCATCTTCTTCACGAGGTTCGCGGGAACCTTGCCCGGACGGAAGCCCGGCATGCGGACCTGCGGTGCGATACGCTTGATTTCGTCAGCGACGCGCGAATCGATCTCGGAAGCGGGAATGGTTACGGCGTAGGCACGGGCCAGGCCGTCGTTCTTGGTTTCGGAAATCTGCATTGGTATCCCTTCTAGGGGTATCTCTCTGGTCTGGCGGTAGTCGGATCTGCCGCGTGGCTGGCCCGGGTCTACCGCCGTTTCGGTCTGGTGCGGGCGAAGGGACTCGAACCCCCACATCTTGCGATACCAGAACCTAAATCTGGCGCGTCTACCAGTTCCGCCACGCCCGCGGCGACCTTCACCTGCCATACGGCATGAAAAATCGGCTCGCGCGCCTCTATCGAAGCCCTGCCAAAAGCGCAAGCGCCACGGGATACTGCGGCCCCGATGTGCGTTTTATCGATATGGCCAGCAATCCAGACCCCAAGCCCGACACGATCGAACCCGCCGCGCCGCCAGAGACGCCGCCGGTGATCACCCCTGACGAACAGCCGCAGATCGACCCGACGCCGGGCCCCGGCGAAGTGACCGAACCTGCGCCCGACATCGCCGATCCCGGCGGCAATCCGATGGAAACGCCGCCTCCATCCGAGTTCTGACGGTTAGTTCGTGAAGAGCATTTCCGCCGCGCGCAGCCAGCGCGGCGTGTCCGCCTGCACCGACAACAACCGCGCCGGAACCGGACAGGTCGTGCAGCGTGCCTGGATCGTCGGGCGTGCCATCATGCTCTCTAGGTCTTCGACAACCGAGGAAAGCCGCGCATTGCGATGCGCGACCAGCAGTTCGGGAAGGCCGACCCGTACGGTTTCCTCTTTGGGCGCGGTCAGGTCCTGCATGAACAGCGTGAAGGGATCGGGCTTGTCCTTCAGATAGCGCGCGTGCCAGTCGCCATCGTCCAGCCCCGCTTCCTTCGCCGCATAGGCCAGCGCATCGTCCAGCCCGCCGAGCCGGTCGACCAGCCCGACCTGCCGCGCAGCCCCGCCCGTCCACGTCCGCCCTTCGGCCAGCGTCAGCGCCTTGGCACGGTCGATCTTGCGCGATTCCTGCACCAGTTCGAGGAACGTGTCGTAGGAATGCGTGACTTGCGCCTGCAGCACCGCGTCCATCTGTTCAGAGAAACCACCTAAGACATCGGGCTGGCCCGATAGCGGGGTCGTGCCCAGCGAATCGGTGCGGACCGAGAAACGGCCCAGCGTGTTCTCGAACGACGGGATCGTCGCGAAGACGCCGATGGAGCCGGTGATAGTCGAAGGTTCGGCAAAGATCGCATCGCCGGGCGTCGCCACCCAGTAACCGCCGCTCGCCGCGATGTTGGCCATCGAAACGACGACCGGAATGCCTGCCTGCTTGTGACGCAGGATCGACTGGCGGATCACTTCGGACGCCGTAACCGAACCGCCGGGCGAATCGACGCGCACGACAAGCGCGGCCAGATCGTCGTCCAGCGCATCGTCAAGGATCTGCGCGATCCGGTCGCCCCCGGCCGTACCCGGGCCGGCATCGCCATCGATGATATTACCTGCCACGGTTACGACACCGATCGACTTGCCCGGCTTTTTCGCGGGGCTGGCGCGTAGCCACGTTTCATAGCTGGTATGCGCGAAAGCCGCCGGATCTCCGGGCATCTCTTCGTCCTCGCCCACGATCGAGGCGACGTGCGCGCCGAAGTCCTTGCGGCTGCCCAGCTTGTCGACCAGCCCGCTCTTCAGCGCGGCTTGTGCCGGATCGCCGCCCGCATCGGCAATCGCGCCGGCAGGGTCTGAAATCAGCTTGTCGAGCTTTGCCTTGGGCCGCACGCGGGCGACTTCGCCGCGCCACTGGTCCCACAGGGAATCGAGCGCGCCGCCGATGTCGCTGCGCGCGTCGTCGGAGAAGGAACTGCGCGAATACGTTTCGACCGCGCTCTTGTACCGGCCTGCACGGTAGATGTGGACGTTGACGCCGTACTTGTCGGCAGCCTCGCCCCAGAACAGGTAAGTCCCGCCCGGCCCTGCCAGAAGCGCGCCGCCCATCGGGTCCATCCAGACATCGCTGGCGTGCGCTGCAAGCTGCGCGCTGTCGGCGGAATAGGCGATCGCGTGGACCAGAACCGGCTTATCGGCGGCGCGGACCTTGTCCATGGCGCGGCCGATGTCGGAGATGGTCACTTGGCCTGCACCAAGGAAGTAATCGAGATCGAGCGCCACGGCCTTGATCTTGTCGTCGCTGGCCGCCCCCTCGATCGCGCGGATGACGTCGGCGGCGCGGTGTTCGCGGGTCGCCGCCTGCATCGGCACGATGAACGCCAGCGGGTCGATCGCCTGCGGTTCTTCCACCACAACGCCGTCCAGCGTCACCAGCAGCGCGCCTTCGGTGACCGAAGCGGGCGTCGGGCGATAGCTGAGCGCGGCGTAAAGCAGGCCGAAGAACATGAGCAGCATGAGAAGGACGAGCCCGTCCTTCACGGCGACGAGGAATTTCCAGACCTTGCGGGCGAACGACATCGGGTATCCTGAAACTTGCGGTATCGGCGGCCAAGCTAGTGACCCGCCCGCCAAAGGGCAAAGGACAAAAACCGTGAGACTTTGGCCCGCGCACGCTTGCCCTATCGCGCGAAGGTGAATAGGGCACGGTCCCTAAGATGAGCGACACGCCCCCTTCTTCCTCCACCCGCTACCCCGCCGGTGGCCTGGCGTTTCCCCACAAGGACCTTACCGGCATTTCCGATCTGCCCCCGTGGCAGATCCTCTACCTGCTGGACGAAGCGGAACAGTGGGTCGCCCTGAATCGCCAGCCGACCAAGCACGTCGATGCGCTGGCGGGCCTTACGATCATCAACGCCTTCTTCGAAAACTCGACCCGCACGCTGCTGTCGTTCGAGATCGCGGGCAAGCGACTGGGCGCAGACGTCGTCAACATGCACGCCGCGCAGTCGAGCGTGAAGAAGGGCGAAACCCTCATCGACACGGCCACCACGCTGAACGCGATGCGCGCCGATGCCATCGTGATCCGGCACGCCAGTTCGGGCGCTGTGCGGCTGATCGCGGACAAGGTCGACTGTCCGGTCCTGAACGCAGGCGACGGACGCCACGAACACCCGACGCAGGCGCTGCTCGACGCGCTGACCATGCGGCAGTGGATGCGTTCGCGCGGGAGCGAGGAGTTCACCGGGCTCAAGGTCGCGATCTGCGGCGACATCCTGCACAGCCGCGTCGCACGTTCCAACGTGCTGTTGCTGACGGCGCTGGGCGCGGACGTTCGCGTCTGCGCGCCGCCTGCGCTGATGCCCGTCGCCATCGAACAGATGCGCGTGTCGGCCTTCACCAATTTCGACGAGGCGATCGACGGCGTCGACGTCGTCATGATGCTGCGGCTTCAGAACGAGCGGATGAGCGGACCTTTCATCCCCTCGGCCCGCGAATACCGCCATCTTTATGGCCTTACCCAGACGCGCCTGAAGCGTGCAGCGCCCCACGCGCTCGTCATGCATCCCGGCCCGATGAACCGCGGGGTGGAAATCGATAGCGACGTGGCCGACCATGTAGAACGCAGCGCCATCACCACTCAGGTGGAAATGGGCGTCGCGATCCGCATGGCCTGCCTCGACGTGCTGACCCGCCGCGCGCGCGGTGTCGACGGATGGGAGCCCCTGAACGGGGAGATGACGTCATGAGGCCGATAGCTCCCCTGACGATTACCGGCGGCAAGCTGCTGACCGGATCGGGCGAACCGGCTGCGGGCGCGATCCGCTGCGAAGGCGACCTGATCACCGCCGTCGGTGACGTTGCGGCGCAGGACGGCGACCGCAAGGTCGATGCCAAGGGCAAGATCGTTATGCCCGGCATCATCGACCTCGGCGTGTTCGAGATCGACAAGCCCGCCTTTCACTTCGGCGGTGTGACTCGCGCCGCGCTCATGCCCGACCAGCCGCCGCCGCTCGATTATCCCGCGCGCGTCCGTTTTGCGGCAAGCTACGGCAAGCCCGATTTCTGGGTCCACCCCATCGCGGCGGCAACGCGCGGGCTCGAAGGCAGCGAACTGCCCGAACTGGGCCTGATGAAAGACGCAGGCGCCAAGGCCGTGTCGTCGGGCCGCAAGTGGATCGCCGATTCGGGCGTCATGCTGCGCGTCCTGCAATATGCCGCGATGCTGGGACTGCCTTTCATCTCGCACGCCGAGGACGCGGGGATCGCGGGCGGCGCGGTCGCCACCGATGGCGAGACCGCGACCCGGCTCGGCCTTGCCAGCGCACCAGCTCAGGCAGAGGCACTGGCGGTCATGCGCGATGTGACGCTGGCCGAAATGGCAGGCGCGCACCTGCATATCCGGCAGGTTACGACTGCCGCTGCGCTCGACATCGTGCGCAAGGCAAAGGATCGCGGCGTGCGCGTGACTTGCGGGGTTACGCCCGCGCACTTCATGCTGTCCGACATCGCGGTGAACGGATTTCTGACTTTCGCCCGTCTCTCCCCGCCGCTGCGCGCGGAAAGCGACCGTCAGGCCGTTCTGGCCGCTCTTTCAGACGGCACGATCGACGTCGTCGCCAGCGGGCATGACCCGCGCGGGGCAGAGGACAAGCGCCTGCCGTTTGCCGATGCAGCCCCTGGCATGGCCGGGGCCGAAACGCTGCTGCCGCTGACGCTGCAACTGGTTCGCGACGGGGTGATCGACATGACGCGCATGACGCAGCTGCTCTGCGTCAATCCGGCGAAGATTTTGGGCGTTCCGGCAGGGCGTCTGGAAGCGGGGCTGGAGGCCGATATCGCGATCGTCGATCCCGACCGTCCGTGGATCGTCGATTCGGACCGGATGGAAGCGCAGGCAGGCAACACGCCTTTCGACAAGCAGCCCGTGCAGGGCCGCGCACTGGGCCTCTACAAGGGCGGGATGGACGTAAAAGTCTAGTCCCGCGCCTCTTCGGCCAGCGTCGTTTCCGACGGGCCGGGGATCGTCCATATCCCGACATTGAGCGCCATGACCACGGCGAGCACGAGCATCAGCCCGGCACGCTTCCGGTCGCCCTTTTTCCACGCGAGCCACGCGCCCACGCACATTGCGAACGCGCCAAGGACGAGGAGGGAGAGGGCAATGTCGCTCATGTCGTGACTGGCGCTGCGCTTACTTCTTGCCGAAGAAGCCGGATGCCATGCCCGCGATATCGTCAAGCGGATTGCCGTCGCCGTCACGGTCCAGCATCTTCAGCACACTGGCAGCCTGCGGGCTATCGAGCATGCGGGCAAATTCGCCCAGCGAACCTTCGCCGCCGATCTGCTGCACGATCTGAGCGAGGATTCCGGTATCGAGACCCGTCTTCTGCGAAGCCAGTTCGACCGTATTGCCCGGCTGCGCGTGGGCCTGCCCCAGGGCCGCGATCGCAACTTCGGCCATTTTCGGATCGATACCCAGCTTTTCAGCCATGTTGGCAACGTCGGCATGTTCGCCAAGCTGACCCAGAATCCCGTCAAATGCGCCCATCGAATTTGCTCCCCGGCAATGAATTGGTCGCCGCCTCTATCACGCAGAGGTGAGCACAGGGCAAGGGGCGGCTCGCGATCGTCACGCTCTATCGCAAAGCCGGGAACAAGGGGCGCGAATTGCCGCTGTTCCTGTAACGACACGCCCGCCGCAGCGGGCCGAGAGAGACAGGAGCCAGTTCCATGAGTATTTTCGGTAAGATCAAGGATGCCATCTTCGGCAAGAAGAAAGCCGAGCCGGACAAGCAGGTCAGCCCCGACGGCAATATCCGTCCGACGCCTCCGGGCGGCATGCCCTCGCCCACGGCGACGACCAGCAATGCGGGCGTGATGTCCGATGTCGATGTCGAGAAGCAGCTTGCCGCGATGGACGGGGCCGACCGGCTCAATTGGCGGACCTCGATTGTCGACCTGATGAAGCTGGTCGGCATCGATCCCAGCTACGAGAACCGCAAGGAACTGGCCCACGAACTGGGCGATACCGACTATTCGGGCAAGGCGGAAGAAAACATCGCCCTGCACAAGGCGGTGATGAATGGTCTTGCGAAAAATGGCGGCAAGGTGCCCGCGTCGATGATGGACTGATCGTTCAGCCCACAAACGAAAAGCCCGCCGGCTCCGTCATGGAACCGGCGGGCTTTTTCGTACCCGAAGGTGGCCTTCGGCTTAGGCCGGAAGAGCCTTCTTCGCCTGGGCGATGATCGCACCGAATGCGGCGCTTTCGTTCATCGCGAGGTCGGCCATGACCTTGCGGTCCAGCTCGATGCCGGCGAGCTTCGCGCCGTGCATGAACTGCGAATAGGTCAGACCTTCGGCGCGGACAGCGGCGTTGATGCGCTGGATCCACAGGGCGCGGAAGTTCCGCTTCTTAACCTTGCGGTCGCGGTACGCGTACTGGCCGGCCTTTTCGACGGCCTGGCGAGCAACGCGGATCGTGTTCTTGCGGCGGCCGCGGTAACCCTTGGCCTGATCCAGAAGACGCTTGTGCTTGGTGCGGGTGGTAACACCCCTCTTGATGCGTGCCATGTGTCGCTACTCCTCAGTTCAGCCCGTAGGGCGCCCACTTCTTGATCGTCTTCGCGTCTGCGTCGCTGATCACGGTGGTGCCGCGGTTCTGGCGGATGTACTTGCCGTTGTGGCTGATGAGGCGGTGGCGCTTGCCGGCGACGCCGTGCTTGACCTTGCCGTTTGCGGTGATCTTGAAGCGCTTCTTCACACCGCTCTTCGTCTTGAGCTTGGGCATTTTCATCTCCTTGTCAGAAGACACGTCCGAACCAGCCCTGGCAGCCCTATTAGCCAGGCCGGCGGTGAATTACGTGTCGTTGAAGAGCGCGCGCCTACAGAAGGTGGCGCGGTTTGGCAAGCGCTGTGTGGAAAGCGCGCCTCAATCCATCGAATGGAGTATGAACCACGCAAGCCCCGTACCGCCGATGAACAGCATCCACGAGAAAGGGAAGGCAACCGAATAGACGGTAAGACGATGCACATAGAGTGCACCGCCGGTCGTGCCGCCGTTCATCAGCACCATCGACACGATCCACGAAAAGAGCGCGCCGGGCACGAGAGATTTATAGAACGATATCATCATGCGACTTCGACCCTGTTCCCTCCTTGCAGGTCGAAATCACCTTGCGCGTTCAGGGTTAAGGTTAGCCTAACGCGTGCTGCACCTGCGCAAATAAATCAGGCATCGTACTGCATGAGCCGGGTCATTCCGCCATCGACGACCAGTTGCTGGCCCGTCACAAAGCCCGATTTTTCGCCCGCGAGCCAGTCGATGGCCTCGGCAATATCCTCGACGCGGCCGATTCGGCCCACCGGGTGCTGCTCCTTCGCGCGCCTGGAATGGTCGGGGTCGGTGCGCTCCGCTTCCTTCTGCCACGGTCCGGTCTCGATCCAGCCGGGCGCGACGGCGTTGACGCGGATATCGGGGCCAAGCGTCACCGCCATCGCATGGGTCAGCGCGAAGAGCCCGCCCTTGGCCGCGGCATAACCGTACGTTTCAGGTTCGGACTGGAGCGCGCGGCTGGATGTCACGTTTACGATGGCGGCAGGTGCGCGCTTCCTCAGCATCGCGACAGCGGCGCGGCTGCACAGGAATGCCGACGTCAGGCTCGCGTCGATCCAGCTCTGCCAAGCCTCCAGTGTCATATCCTCCAGCGGGCCTGATTTCGGATTCGCGATACCCGCGTTGTTAATTAGGAGGTCGAGACCGTCGGTCCAGTCCGCGACCCTGTCGAACGCCTTGCCGACCGCGTCCTCCTTGCCGACATCGCACTCGATCGCCAGCAGGCGACCTTCAGGCAGCAGGGTCGAGAGTTCGGCCAGCGCTTCTGCATCCTTGTCGAGCGCGGCGACTTTCCAGCCCCTGCCCGCGAAATGTAGCGCAGTGCCGCGCCCTATGCCTGCCCCGCCACCAGTGATGACGACGGCGGGCGCATTGTGTTCGGTCTTGTCGGTCATGCCCCTTTAACGCGGGGGACGCGATCAGGTGCCGTTGCGCTGCGAAAGGATCGGCAGGCCGGTCTTCTTCAGCCACGCCATGAAGTCGCCGCTTTCGATCAGCACCGATTCCTCGGACGGCGGGACGGTCCAGACCCAGCCTTGCGCCGAAGACACCCCTTCCGAAGTCCTCACGCGCAGGACAATGCGGCGATATTCGCGGCCCTCGTACCGGTCGAGCTTCATGAGATCGGCGCGCGTCAGGTCGAGTTCGGCGAGCACACCCTTCACCCGCCCCTGACCCGGCACGAGCGCGGGGAACCAGCCCTTTGCCGAGGGAATGGCAAGCAGCTTGCCCGGCGCATCGGCCTCCAGCGAGGACACTACGCGCTCCTGCACGAAGCGCGCCATCGGCGTGTCGGCGTGGCTCATCAGCGTGCCGTAGAGGAAGAGCGTCTTGCGCATTCTCGGGATAAGTGGTGGCAAGGCTCAGTGGTGGCAGGCCAGCGCTTCGACCACGTCTTCGAGCCGCGCCGGATCTCCCAGCGCGATGACATGGCCGTCGCTGCCTGCGTGGAGCGGTTCGCCGTTCCAGTCGGACATCGTCCCGCCTGCGCCTTCGACCACGGGGATCAGCGCCGCGTAGTCGTGCAGCTTCAGCCCCGCCTCGCACACGATATCAAGCTGGCCCGATGCGAGCATGGCGTAGTTGTAGCAGTCACCGCCCATGACCATGCGGCGATGGTCGGTCTTGGCGGCAAGGCCCATGAAGTGCTCGCCCTGGTGATCGTCGAAATAGTGCGGGCCGGTGGTCGCAAGCGTCGCATCGGACAGTTCGCGGCACGGGCGGCAGCGCACTTCCTCTCCATTGAGCAGCGTCGGCAGCCCCGCCGCGCCGACCCAGCGTTCGCCCGCGATCGGCTGGTCGATCACGCCCAGCACCGGCCAGCCGTCGACCATCAGCGCGATCAGCGTGCCGAAGATCGGACGTCCGGCAAGAAAGCCCGCCGTCCCGTCGATCGGGTCAAGCACCCACTGGCGGCGCGCTTCGCCGCGCTCGTTGCCGTATTCCTCGCCGATAATGCCGTCATCGGGCCGCGCCGTGCCAAGGATCGCGCGCATCGCCTTTTCCGCCTCGCGGTCGGCCACTGTCACGGGCGAGGCATCGCCCTTGCGTTCGGGGTCGACGATGTTGCGAAAGTGCGGACGGATGGCATGGCCAGCCGCTTCGGCGAGGCGCTGCGCGAGCGCGATGTCGTCCTTCAGGTCCATGCCATCCGCACTTGCCGCAGCGCGCGCGCCGGTCAAGCGAATTGCGGCGCTATTCGCTGGGCTCCTCTGCTTCGTCGCGCGGGACCAGCACGCGTTCGGGCTGGTCCTTCACGTGGACGCGAAAGACGATGGCCCGCGCCCCTTCCGGTCCGCCGATCGGTTCGTGGATGCGGCGCGGGGCGATGACGTAACTGTCGCCTGCGTTCAGAGGGCGGTCCGGCTGGCCTTCCTCGACGTGGGTCGCGCTCCCCTCGATCACGTAGAGGAATTCCTCACCGGGGTGATAATGGCGCGGCACTTGCGCGCCTGCGGGGATCACCACGTCGGATATTATGACCTCGAGATCGGGCGCGCCCGACAGCGGGGCGCGCAGCATCTCGTTTGAACCGGCGGGCATCTCATGGTCACCATGCGCCAGCGCGGGCGACGCACAGAGCGCCGCCGCGACAAGGCAGACCTGCCCGATTGCCTTTTTCATGGAACTCTCCCCTTCCCAAGGAAAGGGAGAGGCTATCCTCAATCGAAGAGCGAGGAAACCGAGCTTTCATCCGCGATGCGGCGGATGGCTTCGCCGATCAGCGTCGCGATCGAAAGGACGCGGATCTTGTCCGATTCCTTTGCCGCCTCGGTCGGCTGGATCGTGTCGGTGATGACCAGTTCGGTCAGCGCCGAGTTCGACACCTTGGCCACCGCGCCGCCCGAAAGGACGCCGTGCGTGATGTAGGCAACGACCGACTTGGCACCCTGATCGAGCAGAGCCTGCGCCGCGTTGCACAGCGTGCCGCCCGAATCGATGATGTCGTCGATCAGGATGCAGTGGCGGCCCGAAACGTCGCCAATGATATTCATGACTTCCGATTCGCCGGGGCGGTCGCGGCGCTTGTCGACGATGGCCAGCGGCGCATTGTCGAGACGCTTGGCCAACGCGCGTGCGCGGACCACGCCGCCAACGTCGGGCGAGACGACCATCAGTTCCTGATCGCCGTAGCGGGCCTGGATGTCCGCCGCCATCGCGGGCGCGGCGTAGAGGTTGTCGGTCGGGATATCGAAGAAGCCCTGGATCTGCCCTGCGTGCAGGTCGACCGCCAGAACGCGGTCGGCACCGGCGCGGGTGATGATGTCGGCAACCAGCTTCGCCGAGATCGGCGTGCGCGGACCGGGCTTACGGTCCTGGCGGGCATAGCCGAAGTAGGGAATGACCGCCGTAATGCGCTTGGCAGAAGCGCGCTTCAGCGCGTCGATGCCGATCAGCAGTTCCATCAGGTTGTCGTTGGCCGGGAAGCTCGTCGACTGGACGATGAAGACGTCCTCGCCGCGCACGTTCTCGTGGATCTCGATGAAGATTTCCTCGTCCGCGAACCGGCGCACCGAAGCGTCCGTCAGCGGAATTTCAAGGTAGGCTGCAATGGCGCGTGCCAGCGGCAGGTTGGCATTGCCCGACATGATCTTCATCAAACGACTCCCGAAATGTCCCGATTCCCGTGCCGACGGGCCTTAGCGGGGAGTCCCGCAAATGCAACAATGCCAAGGGCCCAAGCGGTGGACTGAGGCGGCATTTTGCCCACCTAGCGGCCTGTGCGCGCCAGAACGTAGTCGGCAAAGTCGGCCTTGGCCGCGCGATAGGCTTCCATGTCCCTGCCATCGAAGCGGCGCTTGATCGCGTTGTATTCGCCGACCAGCGCGCCGTCTGCACAAAGCGCATCGCGAAAGGCGGTGAACACGTCCCACTTGCCGCCCGCGATCGTCAGCTGCACGCCCAGCGGCGGATCGCAGGTGCCGTCTTCGAACGAGGCCATGTCCTCGAGTGAGGCGTTGCCATCGTTACGAGGGTAGAGCGCGGCCAGCGCGGCTACGGCCTCTTTAAAATCGGCGCGGGGCGCGCGCACGTTGATGTCGAGATCGCCCTTACCCAAACAGCCGGGCACCGAAGTGGCGCCGACGTGATGAATCTCGCAAGTGACCGGAAGAACCGTGCGCAAGTGCGCGGAAATCGCCTCGAACGCCGCGTCCGCGCGTTGCCGCGCGATGTCGGCATCGGGGACGAGCGTGAGGATTTCCTCGCTCACGCCCTTTTCCCCGCCATGCCTTCAGTCCGTGGTGTGGTGTTCGCCGCGGACCCAGCGGACCGTGCCCGAAGATGCGCGCATCACGACGCTCTCGGTCGTGAACTTGCCGCCCTTCAGGTGCTTCACGCCGTCGAGCAGCGAACCGTCGGTCACGCCGGTCGCGGCAAAGATGCAGTCGCCCTTGGCAAGATCCTTGAGGCTGTAGACGCGGTCGAGATCCTCGATGCCCCACTTGCGCGCGCGGGCGCGTTCGTCGTCGTTGCGGAAAAGCAGCTTGCCCTGGAACTGGCCGCCAACACAGCGCAGCGCCGCACAGGCCAGAACACCTTCCGGCGCGCCGCCCGAACCCATGTAGATGTCGATCGTCGTTTCCGGATCGGTTGTGGCGATGACGCCCGCAACGTCGCCGTCGGGGATCAGCACGATGCCGCAGCCCAGTTCGCGCAGTTCGGCGATCATTTCGGCGTGGCGCGGACGATCCAGCACGCAGGCGATGATCTGGTGCGGTTCGACGCCCTTGGCCGCGGCCAGCGAGCGCACGTTGTCGCTCGCGCTCTTGGTCAGGTCGATCGTGCCTTCGGGATAGCCGGGGCCGATCGCGATCTTCTGCATGTAGACGTCGGGCGCGTTCAGCAGGCAGCCTTCTTCGGCAGCGGCCAGAACGGCCAGCGCGTTGGGGCCGGCCTTGGCGGTGATCGTCGTGCCTTCGAGCGGATCGAGCGCGATGTCGATCTTCGGACCCTTGCCGATCGCGCCGCCGACCTTTTCGCCGATGTAGAGCATCGGGGCCTCGTCACGCTCGCCCTCGCCGATGACGACGGTGCCGTCCATGTAAAGCTCGTCGAATGCCTTGCGCATTGCCTCGACCGCGGCAGCGTCGGCCGCCTTCTCGTCGCCGCGACCGATCAGATAGGAAGCCGCGATGGCCGCCGCTTCGGTCACGCGGACCATTTCGAGAACTAGAACGCGATCAAGGACATCACTGGCTTTAGGCAATTCATTTCCCCCAGAAGGACGTAAGCAAGTTTTGCAGTTGCGAAGGGACTAGCCGCAGGCCCCATCAATGTCGAGATGATCACGTCGTTCCATCGCGGCGTTTGATAAAACCGCGATGTTGCAGCCTTGCGGCAGGAAGACGATTACTGCCGCAGGATGTGCATCACCAGCGGCTCTGCCGTGATGCTGTCGCTGTCGGCCAGAAGTTCGAGAGCGCGGGTGACGCAGCCCTCCTCACCTTCGTGCGTGACCATGGCGACCATGACCGAACCGTCGCTGGATCCCGAATCCTTCGCGCCCTTCTGAATCAGGCTTTCGATGGAAACATTGGCATCGCGCATCGCGGCGGTGAGCTCGGCCAGCACGCCCGGGCGGTCGTTGACCATGAAGCGCAAGTAGGCCTTGCCCGTGTGATTTCCGGTTTCAGCAGGGACATTGGCGTCCAGTTCGCTGACGGGGATCGAGAACGGCGGATCGATCTCGTTCTCGCTCTCCCACAGGCGGGCGATGTCGATGATGTCGGCAACGACCGCGCTGGCCGTCGGCCCGTCGCCCGCGCCTGCGCCCTGGAACAGCAGCCGGCCCACAAAGTTGCCCTCGGCCACGACGGCATTGGTCGCTCCGTCGACATGGGCGAGCGGGTGGTCCTTGGGGACGAGATAGGGGTGCACGCGCTGGAACAGGTGCTTCACGCCGTCCACGCTCGGCTCCACCCGCGCCATGCCCAGCAGGCGGATGACGTAGCCAAGCGAATCGGCCTGCGCGATGTCGGCAGAAAGCACGCGGCGGATGCCGTCCGTGGTCACGGCGCCGAAATCGAGTTCGGTGCCGAACGCGATGGAGGCAAGGATCGAAAGCTTGTGTGCGGCATCAATGCCGTCGATGTCGAAGGTCGGGTCCGCTTCTGCGTATCCCATAGCTTGCGCCTCGGACAGGACATCGGCGAAGTCCGCGCCGGTGTCCTCCATCGTGGACAGGATGTAGTTACAGGTCCCGTTGAGGATGCCGTAAACGCGCTCGATCTCGTTCGCGGCAGCACCTTCGCGCAGACCCTTGATAACCGGGATGCCGCCCGCGACCGCTGCCTCGAAGCGAACCGGGACGCCCGCGCTTTCCGCGTCGCGTGCAAGACCAAGGCCGTGATGCGCGATCATGGCCTTGTTCGCCGTGACGAAAGCCTTGCCGTTTTCGACAGCCTTGCGCGCAAGGGTCAGGGCCGGACCGTCTGACCCGCCGACCAGTTCGACAACAACGTCGACGTCGTCGCGCTGGGGCAGCATGGTCATATCGTCTTCCCAGGCATAGCCCGACAAGTCGACACCGCGATCCTTGCTGCGGTCACGCGCGCTGACGGCGACGATTCGCAGCGGACGTCCGCAACGCCGTTCGATCAGGTCTGCATTGGTCTCGATAAGGCGGATCACGCCCGCACCAACGGTTCCAAGGCCCGCAAGGGCCAGGCGCAGGGGCTCTGTCTTCATCGCTTCGCTCACGCTTTCGTCTTTCGCTGTTCGCCGCGCCCGTTAGGCGACAGCGACGCGATTGGCCAGAGGTGAGCGCAACTAAATGCTCTCCTTGCGGTCACTCCGCGCAAGGAAATGGCGCGAGATGCGCGATCAGAAGACGCGCTTGCGCCCGCACTCCCCCAATTGCTCGATCACGACAGCATAATCCTGCGCGGCGGCACGGCGCAACGAGGGATCGGTCGCGATCTGGGCCGATGCAGGGAGCTGCGCCGGAAGCGCGCAGGCCAGGCGATACCAGGCCAGCGTGCCACGAGCAGGCGGACGCGCGTCGGGATTGACCAGTTCGCCCGTGGACAGGCCCCAGTGAACAGGGTGGTTCGGACTGCGGATCACCGCGATCGAAGCGGGCGAGCCGTCTTCTGTCTTCAGGAAGATCTGCGTTTCGCCCTCACCCGCAAGGTTACCCGGCGTGTGGAGCGCATCGCGCACACCCGTCACGACCGGCGCACCGTCCGGGGTTACGAGCTCGCCAAGCAAAGTGCGCAGACGCGCTGCGCCAACGATCTCGACAGGGACTTGCGCGTCGGGCGCCACGAGCTGGACCTCACCGGGCTTGCCCGCGACGGGGCGCGCGAACAGGACCATCTCGCGCTTCTTGATCTTCGGCATCCGGCCCTTGGCGTCGAGGGGGATGTCGGCAAGGTATTTCACCTTGGCCCCGATCGGCGCATTGCCGGAAAGCAGGCTCTTCGTTTCCGCCTCCACATAGGCGCGGGTCCAGCCTTGGCGAACGGGACCGGTGCGGTCGGCATCAAGTTCGACCGCCTTCTTCACGGTGACGACCGCGACCATCTGGGCCGCATCGGCGAGATCGGCGAGATCGGCATAGGGCATGACGGCCTGCGAATCGGTCGCGCCTTGCGCGCTCGCAGAAACAGGCAGCAGCGCACCGGCACCTGCCCCCGCAAGCGTTGCGGCGGCAAGTATCGGCATGAGTTTGCGTGCCTTTACGATCGTCATCTTACCTCACCATTATAATAGGTCGCGCAGCCCCCTACCCTCGGAACATCTGCGGCGCACTGCAATTTGCACAAGCTTGATCACCAAACGCGAAAGTTCGTGAATCGGTCCTTAATCGACAAAGCAATTGCACGTAGGGCCCAAGCCCGCTAACAATCCGAAAAAAAGGGGCTGGGCATTGATCCGGCCACATTCGAATGCGCGTTCAACGGTAGGTTTCTTCGCTATGCGATCAAATGGACTTACCGGTAGCGTGCATCCCGGAACTTCCGGCAGGGTGGAAAAAATGGGGCGATACGGTCCAGCATCGATTGCGCTGGCTCGTGCGTTTGTGAGGGTGCGCCTGTAAGGGCAAGCCTGTAAGTTTATTGGAGTGATCCGTCTGAATGGCCTACGCTGACCAACAGATGAGCGGTAGCAAGGTTACCGCGATTATCATCGTTGCGCTGATTCACATCGCGGTTCTCTATGCTCTTGTCACCGGACTCGCCTATGAGGCGATCGAGAAGGTGAAAGAGACAGTGACTGCGGTTAATATTTCCGAGCCGCCGCCGCCGCCGCCACCGCCGCCGCCGCCGCCGCCCGAAAATGTGCCGGTGCAGCCGCCGCCGCCTGTGGCTCCGCCGCCGGCCGTCTCGATCACGCGGCCCGCTCCGCAGATCCAGACGATCCCGAACATCCCGCCGCCGGCTCCGCCGGTGCTGACGGTCCCGCCGCCGGCTCCGCCGCCGCCGCCCGCTCAGCCTTCGAAGGCCCGTGGTGTCTCGCCTGATAACTACCAGCGCTGGACGCGCCGTATCATCGAGAACTACCCGAGCCGCGCCATCCGTAACGAAGAAGAAGGCCGTGTCGGCGTTCGCGTTACGGTCGGTCCCGACGGTCGCGCTTCGGCTTGCTCGGTGACGAGCTCCAGTGGTTCGTCGACCCTCGACGACGCTGCGTGCAAGGACATCCAGCGCTACGCCAGGTTCAATCCGGCGCTCAACGATGCCGGCAACCCGGTCTCGGCGCAGTGGAGCACCACGATCGTCTACCAGCTCAACTAATGACGGTGCGGGCCCAATCCCTCGGGCCCGCCACCACCCCACGAATTAAAGCTATCAAGCCAATTTTGTTGAAGGATATCCCGTAATGCTCATCGAAATCATGGCCGCGGCCGCCGAGGCCCCGCAGAACAAATTCGGTTTCGCCGAAGCTCTGGAACAGGGCGGTTTCATCGCCTACGCCACCGTTGCGATCCTCGGCATCATGTCGTTCGGCTCGTTCTACATCCTCTTCACCAAGTGGATCGAACAGAACAAGATCCTGCGTCAGACCAACGAAGTTCGCACCACGTTCTGGCGTGCAGGCTCGCTGCGTGAAGGCGCAACGAAGCTCGAAAAGAACTCGGCTTACCGCCAGATCGTCGACGACGGCATCGCCGCCGAAGAACAGCACGCCAAGATGACCGACAGCCTCGAAGCCCACGACTGGCTCCACGGCTCGCTCGCTCGTTCGGAAGCGCAGATCAACGCCAAGCTTGCAGGCGGCCTGCCGTTCCTCGCGACCGTCGGTGCAACTTCGCCGTTCATCGGTCTGTTCGGTACGGTTGTCGGTATCTACCGCGCACTGATCGCCATCGGCATCGCCGGTTCGGCCTCGATCGACAAGGTCGCAGGTCCGGTCGGTGAAGCACTGATCATGACCGCGCTCGGCCTGCTCGTCGCAGTTCCGGCCGTGCTCGCCTACAACTACCTGCAGGCTCGCAACAAGAAGATCGCTGCGCAGCTCTCGGGCTTCTCGACTGACGTTCTCGCGAACATCAACTCGAAGGGCGCCGTGAAGCCGGCCGTTGCTGCTGCTCCTGCCAAGAAGCCCGCACCGGCGACGACCGCTGCTGGCGCGCAGGTCAAGAAGTAAGCATCCGTTACGCCTGGCGGGGCTCGCCTCGCCAGGCACGGATTTCCCGCTTCGGCGGGAAGTCGGCCCGGAACGGTCCGGGCAGTCGCAAGAGCAATTACGAGATAGGATGAGATAATGGCGATTTCGATGGGAGGCGGCGGCGAAGAAGCCCCGATGTCCGACATCAACACCACGCCGCTCGTCGACGTGATGCTGGTTCTGCTCATCATCTTCCTGATCGCGGTTCCCGTCGCGATTCAGTCGATCGAGCAGATGAAGATGCCCGTATTCGCGTCCGAGGAATCCAAGGACAAGGTCGAGAACCTGGTCGTTTCGGTCAGCGCCACCGATGCCAATGGCATCAGCCCCGGCGAACCCGGCTATGCCGGTGCCAGCCGTGACGGTCAGTGCCGTATCTACCTGGGTGCAACTCCGGTGAGTTCGGAAGAACTCTATGACCGTTCGTTCAATCGCCTCGATGCGATCATCGAACGTGCAGGCGGTCCCGATGCCCTGGTCGACGATCCGGACGCGATTCCGCAGGTTCACATCCGTGGCGACGTCAACACGCCCTGGAAGTGTGTTGCCGGCACGATCTACCAGATCCAGTCCGCGGGCTACCCGACGGTGGGCTTCATTTCGACCCCGGTCGATCCGAACGCCTGATCGCGGCAAGCAAGTTAAAGGAGACATTCAATGGCAATGTCAGGCGGTAGCGATGATGGCTCGCCGATGATGGACATGAACACGACGCCGCTTATCGACGTCATGCTCGTGCTCCTCATCATGTTCATCATCACCATCCCGGTCGCGACCCACGCGGTCAACATCGACCTCCCGGCTCCCAGCGACGTTCCCTCGAACGTCGATGTGAACCCGATCAAGAACAAGGTCGTTCTCACGCAGGGTGGTGACATCCTCTGGAACGGCACTCCGCTGAACGAAGGCCAGTTCGTAGCAACGCTTCAGCAGTCGCTGGCGCTTCCGGTCGAACCGGAACTCCAGTTCCAGCCGGAAGAGTTCGCAAGCTACGATCTGTCGGCTTCGGTCCTGCGGATCATCAAGTCCTCGGGTGCGACCAAGTTCGGCTTCGTCGGTAACGAACAGTTCCGCGAATTCGAAGCAGGTCCCAGGGGCGTGAACCCGACGACCAGTTCCCAGTAAGGAACCCGTCAAGGGAAACCAGATCAGGGGCGGGCCGCAAGGTCCGCCCTTTTTCGTTCATGAGGCCCAAACCAAAGCGCGGCTGTTTACCAACCACCGCGGGCGCTGGGCTGATCGGGCGTGGTGGGTTTGGCAAGATCTTGGTGATGACCGTTCTCGCCATCCCGATCACGTAACGGTTGTCTGGTCGGAGCCCTCTTAGCGCGCCGGATCGTCGGGGCGCATGGCAACACCGCCAAGGGTCTCTGCCTCCAGCAACAGCTCATCATCGGCGGACCCTGCAGGAAGCGTCTCGCGACCGATGACGACCATGACCGGCACGGCGAGCGGGCTGACGCGTTCCAGCTTGACGTGCACGGTTTGCTCCGCCGCACGATCGAGGACACCGGCCAACCTGCCGATATCGGTCATCCGCGTCCGCGCCTCGGCCCAGGCGGCTTCGATCAGGACGTGATCGGGTTCGTACTTCTTCAGCACATCGTAGATCAGGTCGGTCGAGAACGTGACCTGCTTGCCGGTCTTGCGCTTGCCCGGTTGCTGGCGCTCTACCAACCCGCCGATCACTGCCGCCTCACGAAAGGCACGGCGTAAGAGGTGCGAATCCTGCACCCATTCGACGAACTCATGCGCAAGGATATCGGGCGACAGCAGCGACGCGGGGTCCTCGATCGGCTTCAGGCCCCAGACCGCCAGAGAATAGTCATTCGCTACGAAACCCAAGGGCGAGAGGCCCCTGTCCTCCATCCGCCGTGTCACCAGCATGCCCAGCGACTGGTTCGCGTTCCAACCCTCGAAGGTATAGAACACGCTGTACTCGCGCTTGGCATGGGGAAAGCTCTCAACCAGCAATTCACCTGGCCCCGGCAGGTGCGAGCGCCAGTCCTGTACCTCCAGCCATTCCCGCACGTCATCGGGAAAGCGCGACCATCCCGGCCGGTCGACCAACATCTCGCGCACGCGGTCTGCCAGATGAGTCGTGAGCGGCATGCGCGCGCCGCCATATGACGGAATCATCGCCGATTTCTTTGACCCGCGGACGATGACCTCGCTCTCCTTCAGGCTCTCGACCTCAAGGCTGATGCCTGCGAACTGGAAAGTGTCGCCGGGCCGCAGGGCAGCCGCAAAGCGTTCCTCCACTTTCCCAAGCGAGCGCCCGTTGCGAAACCGCACCGTCAGCATCTCGCCGTCGATAATGATCCCTGCGTTCAGCCGGTGCCGCGCCGCCTGTTCAGGGTGCGTCAGCCGCCAGACGAAGCCGCCCTCCTCGTCCGGTTCGCGCGTGATACGCTTGAACCGGTCATAAGCGCGCAGGGCATAACCGCCGTCGGCCACGAAATTGACGACGCGTTCGAAGACCGCCTCGTCCACCCATGCGTATGAATGACACGAGCGTATCTCGCGTAGCAGATCCGCCTCGTGAAACGGCGCCGCACAGGCGCAGCCCATGACATGCTGAGCCAGAACGTCGAGGCTGCCCGGGCGGAAATCCTCGCCGTCACGCACGCCTTCCTCAACCGCGTCCTTGGCTGCTTGTGCTTCCAGGAATTCGAACCGGTTGCCAGGTACAAGGATGGCGCGGCTCGGCTGGTCCAGCCGGTGATTGGCGCGCCCCACCCTCTGCAACAGGCGTGACGAGCCCTTCGGCGCGCCCATCTGCACCACACAGTCGATATCGCCCCAGTCGACGCCGAGATCGAGGCTGGCCGTGGCGACAAGCGCGCGCAGCTCTCCGCGTGCCATCGCGCCTTCGACCTTGCGCCGCGCTTCTACCGAGAGCGAGCCGTGATGAATGCCGATGGGTAGGACATCCTCGTTCACGTCCCACAGCAGCTGAAAGATATATTCGGCCAGAAAGCGCGTGTTCGTAAAAATCAGCGTTGTCTGGTTGCGGCGAATTTCCTCGTAAAGCTGCGGCACGGCCCACGCCGCCGCGTGCCCGCCCCATGGCACACGCTCTTCATCGGGCAGCAGGATCTCGATCACGGGCTCCGCGCCGGGTTCACCGATCACATGGCTGACCGCATCGATATCACCCCACGAGGCCAGCCATTCGCGGTATTGCTCAGGGTCCGAGACAGTCGCCGATAGCCCGATCCGCCGCATGTCAGGGGCTATCGCCTCCAGCCGTGCGAGCGCCAGTGCGAGCAAATCACCGCGCTTGCCGGTGGCGAAGGCGTGGATCTCGTCGATGACGATGCGCTTCAGCCCCGCGAACATCGTGAAGCTTTCAGGATAGGACAGCAGCAGCGACAGCGATTCCGGCGTCGTCAGCAGCACGTGGGGCGGTTTCGCGCGCTGCCGCGCCTTGCGCTGTGACGGCGTGTCGCCCGTCCGGCTCTCAACCCTGATCGGCAAGCCCATTTCCTCGATCGGGACCAGCAGGTTGCGGCGAACATCGGTGGCCAGCGCCTTCAGCGGCGAAACGTAGAGCGTGTGGAGCCCGTCATCTGGCTTCCCACCGGCAAGCCGTTCGGGTGTGAAAGCCGCCAGCGTCGGCAGGAAACCGGCCAGCGTCTTGCCCGCACCAGTGTCGGCAGTGAGCAGCGCGCTTTGCCCCGCATCGTCGGCGTCGAGCATCTCGGCCTGGTGCCGGCGGATGCGCCAGCCGCGGCCTTGAAACCATGCCTCTATGCTATCGGGAATCGCCATCGTCCCACCTTAACGAACGAAAGGCGCGAACAGTGCCGCAAAGGTTTGCAGGCAAAGAAAAAGGCCCGGTGGACAAGCCGACCGGGCCATGAAGTTTTGGGAGAGGATGCCTGAAAGGCAGCTTCTTTGTGCACTGCAGCGCATCTTCTCGCAACTGCAAAAATGGCTAGCGGACTTTCTTTTTTTGCAACAGTGTCAATAAGCGTTCCCGATCAGGCACTTAGAACCTGAATCATTTTTCATGTTAGACCAAAGTACTGACTCTTTTGGCTTTAAATGACGCTTGTCTTGCCAAGGAAGGCTCTCACAAACCCGAATCACTATTCAGGTTCGCGGGATGTGAACGATATCAGTGACCGGCCTGCGGGCCGCGTTTCAGGCCCGAAAGAGCCAGCTGATCATCGATCTGCGCCATCAGGCGCTCCAGCCCTTCCTCGCTATCGCTTTCGGCGCGGGCCACAAGAACGTCCTGCGTGTTCGAAGCGCGCAGCAACCACCAGCCGTCGTCATTGGTGACGCGAACGCCGTCGGTGTCGTTGACGTCGTCGGGGCTGTCGGCCAGCCGTTCCTTCACCTCGTCAATGACGGCGAACTTGCGGCTCTCATCGACCTGAAAACGCATTTCCGGCGTGTTGATCATGTCGGGCATCTCGCCGCGAAGCTGCGTGACCGACTTGTTCAGCCGCGCGCTTGCCACCAGCAGACGCACACCTGCGTAAAGCGCATCGTCGAAACCATAGTATTCGTGTTTGAAGAACACGTGCCCGCTCATCTCACCGGCCAGCGGCGCGCCAGTTTCCTTCATTTTGGACTTAATCAGCGAGTGGCCGGTCTTCCACATCAGCGGCTTGCCGCCGTGCTCTGCAATCTGGTCGTACAGCGCCCGGCTGGCCTTCACGTCCGCTATGATGGTGGAGCCGGGGACGAGTTTGAGGAGATCTTCGGCGTAGATCATCAGGAGCTGGTCGCCCCAAATGACGCGCCCTTCCCCGTCGATCGCGCCGATGCGATCGCCGTCGCCGTCGAAGGCCAGTCCAAAGTCGAGGTTCTTGTCCGCGACAAGCTTCCTGAGATCGGCGAGATTCTTCTCCTCGGTAGGGTCAGGATGATGATTAGGAAAATTCCCGTCGACATCGGTGAAGAGAGTGAAGTGTTCCCCTGGGAGCTTGGCGACCAGGTCTTCGATGGCCGGCCCCGCCGCGCCGTTCCCCGCGTCCCAACCGATCCGAAGAGTGGACAGCCGCTCCTTCCCGGCAGCGTCGAGGCCGATGATGGGGTCGAGCAGGCGCTCGATATATTCGGCCATGATCTCGCGGGTTTCGACCGAACCGGCCCCGTCGAGCCAGTCCCCGGCCGCAGCCATGGTCCCGATTTCGAGGATGTCGGCCCCGAAAAACGGCCGACCCTGAAATACCATCTTGAAGCCGTTGTAATTGGGGGGATTGTGGCTGCCAGTTATCTGAATGCCGCCATCCACATCTTCGGCTGATGCTTCCGCATAATACAGCATCGGAGTCGGTCCCATGCCGACGCGCACAACGTCGCACCCGGTAGAAGTCAGCCCCTCGCAAAGCGCGTGTTCCAGCATGGGCGAGGAAACGCGCCCGTCATATCCGATCGCGACCTTCTTGCCCCCTGCCCGGCGCAACAGCGTTCCGAAGCTGCGCCCGATGGCGCGTGCGTCGTCGGGGCCGAGCGTCTCTCCGATAATTCCCCGAATGTCGTATTCGCGCAGGACGGTCGGGTCGAAGGTATGGTTCATGGATGGCCTTTCGGTCGTGATGATGCGGTGGTCGTCATACGCGGCAGGACGCCGCGCTGAAACAACACTACCTATAAGTCGTTTTTGCGGCGACTTTGTTCCAGCAGCAAGTCACGTGCATGATCCAGCGCGTGAACCGCATCGCTCGATCCGCCGCGATCGGGATGCGCGTCCTTGATGGCGCGGCGATGCGCGGCGAGAATATCTTCCGCGCTCGCATCGCGCGACACGCCCAGCAAAGTGCGGGCCTGCGCGCGTTTCTGGCTCTTTTCGGATTCGGCAAACATCTGCCACGGCCAGGTTCCGAACAGCATCCGGAAGGCAATCCCCGCCACGACGACGAGGATGACGAATTTCATCATGCGGCCTGATCCACCGCCTCTGCCTTGCCCTGTTCGGGCATCGGCAGATTGAGCCCCTTCACCAGTGCCCGCAGTTCCTGCCGCGCGACGAGGTGGCTGGTCGCCAGATCGCCGAGGTGCCCCTTGTCGAGCAAGGTCAGCCCCGAGGGGAACAGTTCGCGGTAGATGACGCGTTCGGACAGGCCCGGCGCGACGCGGAAACCGACGCGGCGGGACAGTTCGGTCAGCGCCTCGTCGATGCGGCGCATGTTGCGCGCCTCGACGTGCTGGACGCGGTTGCGCAGCACGATCCAGTCCATCTCGCGCTTGCCTTCGTTGACCGTCGCCATCCCGCGCTTCTTGCGGGCTTCCCAGATCAGTTCGGCATAGAACGACAGCTTCTTCACCTTGAACGTTTCGGCATCGACCTGACCGATGAGGTCGAAGTCGACGAAACTGTCGTTCAAGGGCGTGACCAGCGTATCGGCCTGCGTCGCCACATGGCGCGCATACTTGTCGTCGCGGCCCGGCGTGTCGAAGATCAGAAAATCGAGCCCTTCGCTGATTTCCGCGACCATTTCGTCCAGCGCCTCGACGTTCGGCCCGCCGAACACGCCGACGGCAGCGCCGGGCAGTTCGATTTCGCGGCGTTTTTCGGTGTCCAGCCGGTTTTCGAAATAGCGATAGAAAGTGCGCTGGCGCGGATCGAGATCGATCGCGCCGACTTTCGCGCCCTGGTAGGCCAGGGCGACCGCGACGTGCACGGCGGTGGTCGATTTACCGGTTCCGCCCTTTTCGTTCGCGAACACGATCTTGTGAGGTGTGGTCATCTGTCCTCGCAATGAATGGTGCGCCGCCGGCATTGCCGGGTTGCCCAACGGCGGGCGGACGCTACAGCTTGCCCGGGCAGTTTACCGGAAGGGCTGAAGTTCATGCAAACGATCCGCGCGCTCAATCCACTACGGGAGACGACCGCCGCCCTTCGCCGCGCTGCCGGCAAGGGGGCAAGGCTGGCGCTGGTGCCCACGATGGGGGCGCTTCACGACGGTCACCTGACACTGGTGCGCCGCGCGCGCGAGCTGGCAGACATCGTTGCCGTGTCGATTTTCGTGAACCCGAAGCAGTTCGGCCCGAACGAGGATCTCGACGCATATCCCCGCCAGTTGGCGCGCGACAGCGAGCTGCTCATCAGCGAAGGCGTGGACCTGCTCTGGGCGCCCGAGGTGGGCGAGATGTATCCTGACGGCTTTGCCTCGAACATTTCGGTCGAGGGGGTGAGCGCAGGGCTTTGCGGCGCGGACCGGCCCGGCCATTTTGACGGCGTGGCGACCGTGGTGTGCAAGCTGTTCAACCAGGTCGCGCCCGATATCGCGCTGTTCGGCGAAAAGGACTGGCAGCAGCTTGCCGTTATCCGGCGCATGGCCCGCGATCTCGATCTCTACGCCCCGATGCCGGAGGCGATCATCGGCGTGCCGATCGTGCGCGAGAAAGACGGCCTCGCCATGTCCTCGCGCAATGCTTACCTCTCAGCGGGGCAGCGTGCTGCGGCGGTTACTTTGCCGAACGCGATGCGCGATGCGATCGGGAAGCTGGAAAACGGCGAACCGGCGGCAGAAGTGCTGACCACCCTGCGCGCAGCCTTACTGGAAGGCGGTTTCGACAGCGTCGACTATGCCGAACTGCGCGATGCCGCCTCGATCGAGCTTCTAGACGAACCGAACGACAATGCCCGGCTCTTCGTCGCCGCGCGCATCGGCGGAACGCGGCTGATCGACAACATGGCGGTGTAACCCGCCTCAGTCGTGGTGCAGGATACGCTGCTTCATCGACCGGATGCCCAGCCACATCGCCGCGACTACGAACGGGGTCAGCACCGCGATGATCACGCCAGACGAAATATCGTGGTTCAGCTTCTCCGCGCCCTTCAGCATGTAGGCGATGAGGCTGATGCCATAGTAACTGAGCGCCACGACCGACAGCCCTTCGACAAGGTGCTGCAGGCGTAGCTGCGTTGTGATCGACTTTTCCATCGAGTGCAGCAGCCGCCCGTTCTGGTTCTCGATCCGCGTTTCGACCCGCGTGCGGAACAGCGACACGAACTGCGCCGTACGCGCCGCCAGCGTCTCGGCCCGCCGCCGGTGCGCGGCGCAAGTGCGGATCGCGGGGAGGAAGCGGCGCTGGGTGAAATCGGCGAGCGACTGGAAACCGGGCACCGGCTCGATGCACAGATCCTCCAGCCGCTCCTCGACCAGAACCGCATAGGCCTCTGTCGCGCTCAGCCGGAAATCGGAGGACGCGGTCTGCGTCATCAGTTGCATCGACAGGTCCGTCACCTGCTTCAGCAGTTCGTCGTCGGACACGTCGCTGCGCGCAACGCGGGTGCCGAGGCTGGCCAGTTCCGCCTCGATCCCGTCCAGCACTTTCCACCCCGCCTGCGCCACCGGCAGGCCGAGCAGCGCGAGATTGCGGTAATTGCCCAGTTCCTGAAGCCGCTGGACGGTACGCGACAAGTCGCCCGGCGGCAGGCCGTTGGCAGCGACCAGCACCGCGCCGAACCCGTCTTCGCGCAGGCGGAAGTCCGACCAGATCCGCGCCCCGCCCGCGATGTGGCAACTTACGAGGTCGAGCGGTTCGAACGCAAAACGCGGCAGCAAGGCATCGGCCTCGGTCTTGTCGGCGACGATGGCAATGCGGGTGGCCCGCACGATCTTGCCCGGCAGGCTGTCCGCCCAGTCGAGCGCGCGCGAAATCGCCGCGTCCCCCTGCGGGTCGAGCGCTGCACCGGCCCCGCGCGAGATGAACAGCGTCGTCGCGCTCGCCTCGCTATGGCGTTCCCACCCGAAGTCCACGCCTTCGCCAAGGCTGCCCTGAACGTGGCGCGGATTGGGGGAATGTTCGACGCTGGCGCCATCGGGCAGGCTGGCAAGCGCTTCCTGCTCTGCCTCGCGCTCCTCGGCCGCGACTTGCCGCAGGACCTGGATCACCGTCATCCCCGGCTGCAACTGCGGCCAGCGCCGCAAGTGCATTTCGGCGACGACCGATTTCCGCAGTTCGTGTTCGTTACGCATCATCGCGTCTTGTCCCGTCCCAGAACCTGCGCCGCCGTGACTGCCTGCCCCAGCGAAAGACCCCCGTCGTTCGCCGGCACCAGCCGGTGGTTCACCGGCTCCAGCCCCGCGGCGCGCAATTGTCTCGACAGGTTCTGCCTCAGAACACGGTTCTGAAGCACCCCGCCCGAAAGGATGACGCGCCCCGCCCCGCCGCTGGCCCGAAGCGCTTCGACAAAAGCCCCCGCCAGCCCCGCGTGGAAGCGCGCGGCGATCACACCGGGTTCGATCTGGGACGCAAGATCGGCTGCAATAGCGCGCCACATCTTGCCCAGATCATCGAGGGGGAAGACATATCCGCTCTCGTCCGCGAATGGCCGGGCCAGCGCCTCCAGTTCCATCGCCGCCTGCGCTTCGTGCCCGATGGCATCAGCGTGAATGCCAACCGCCGCCGATACGGCATCGAACACGCGCCCTGCGGAGGAACACGTCGGACTGTTCAGGCCTTGCGCGATCATCTGCTCCACCGTGCAAACCGCCATGTCGTTCGGCAGATGCCGCGTCAGCGGTGCGGCATGATCGCGCCAGTCCGCGCCGAAAGCGTGGCGCAGGTGCGCGACGAGATTGCGCCACGGCTGCTTCATCGCTGCCGCCCCGCCCGGAAGTGCAACGGCGGGAAGCCCCGCGATCCGCTCGCTCTGCTCAGCATCACCGCGCAGCACTTCGCCGCCCCAGAGCGTGCCGTCAGCGCCCATGCCCAGCCCGTCGAGCACGATGGCATGGCACGCGCCCTCGATCCCCTGCTCTGCCATGCATGACGCCATGTGCGCGTGATGATGCGGCACTTCGACCAGCGGCACGCCAAGCTCTTCAGCCATCGCCTTGCCCAGCTTGGTAGAGAGATATTCGGGGTGTAGGTCGACCGCGATGGCATCGGGCTCAAAGCGGTAGATTTCGCGGAACAGCTCCAGCATCCGGCGATAATCGTCGTGTGCGCCCATGTCCTCGAGGTCGCCGATATGCTGCGACAGGACCGCTTGGCGATCGCGCATCATGCAGAACGTGGCTTTCAATTCGCCGCCCATCGCAAGGATCGAGCCTTTACCGGCCAGAGCCTCGGAAACCACGACCGGCGCAGGCGCAAAGCCGCGCGCGCGGCGCATCAGGACCGGTCCTTCGCCGTCGAGCGCCATGACCGAATCGTCGACCCGGTTCACGATGTCGCGGTCGTGCATCAGCAGCGTATCGGCAAGGCCGAGCAGCCTCTCACGCGCCTCGTCGTTGCCGGTCACTTGCGGCTCGTCGCTGCGATTGCCGCTCGTCATCACCAGCACGCCATCGAACGCATCGAGCAGCAAGTGGTGCAGCGGGGTATAGGGCAGCATGAAGCCGAGGTGATCCTGCCCATGCGCCAGCGCCTCGGGCAAGGCGGGCGCGTCGGCGCGGATGGGCAGGAGCACGATGGGGGCGGCGGGCGACGCTAAAAGGTCGGCCGCCGCCGCGTCCACGTGGCAATAACGCGCGATGCCAGCGACCGTCCTGGCCATAAGCGCAAACGGCTTGGCATCGCGCGCCTTGCGACGACGCAGTTCGTGAACGGCCTCCGCGTTCCGCGCGTCACAAGAGAGGTGGAAACCTCCCAAGCCCTTGATTGCGGCTATCTTTCCATTGCGCAACAGCCGCGCGGTTTCAGCCACAGGTTCCTTTGCCTCGGCACCCAGCCCTTCGAGCCACAGGCGCGGGCCGCAGTCGGGGCAGGCCGTCGGCTGGGCGTGGAAACGGCGGTTTTCCGGGTCTTCGTATTCGGCGCGGCAAGCATCGCACATGGCGAATGCCGCCATACTGGTATTGACGCGATCGTACGGTATCGCCCGGATGATGGACATGCGCGGGCCGCAGTGCGTGCAGTTGCCGAAAGCGTATCCGTGGCGGCGATCCGCCCGGTCCGTCAGTTCGGCAAGACATTCGGGGCACGTCGCCGCGTCGGGCACGATGCCTGTCGCGATCTCGCCGCCTGCGCTGCTCAGGATGACGAAGTCGGTGAAATCGCGTGCGGGTTCGGCCACGCTTTCCACCGTTTCCACGCGGGCCAGCGGCGGAGCTTCGGCGACGATCCGGCGTTCGAATGCGTCAAGCGCGGCGCGGCTGCCTGATGCGTGGACGATCACACCCTCGCCGTCGTTTGCCACGCTGCCCGACAGGCCGAGCTTCCTTGCCAGCCGCCAGACGTGAGGCCGAAAGCCGACCGCCTGCACCAGCCCGCGCACGCGGATGCGCCGGGAAGTCCAGTCTGCCGCCACCCCCCCGGCCTGCATCAGTGCACCGTGCAGACCATGCAAGGGTCGAACGAGCGGACGACGTGCTGGACCGCGACCGGCTCGGTCTCGCCCGCGCGGATCGGCACGCCTTCCAGCGCCTGCTCCAACGGGCCGGGCGTGCCGTTCGCGTCGCGCGGGCTGAAGTTCCAGGTCGTCGGCGCGATGATCTGGTAGTGGTCGATCTTGCCCTTCTCGCCGCGCAGCCAGTGGCCCAGCGACCCGCGCGCCGCCTCGGTCAGGCCGACGCCTTCGCCATTTGCGGGCAGCGGGCGGTGGTCGATAAACGCGGCATCGGTATCGATGGCGGCCAGCCAGCGCTCCATCGCCGGAACGACAAGGGCGAGTTCGAGCATACGGGCGACGATCCGCGCCTCCACGCTCGCCCCGCCCAGCCGGACGATATCGCGAAGCAGCGGGTGACCCGCGACAAGCTGTCGCGACAGCGCACCGACTTCGACCGGTTCGGAGCCGAGGCGCGGGGCCTTGCACCACGAATAGGCATCTTCGCGCGTGGCATCGGGGGGCGGCGCATCGTGCATCGGACTGCCGTGTTCACCGCCCTGCCGGTACCACGCGTGGCTCACATCCTCGGCAATCGCGCCAAGGTCGAGGAACGTGCCGACCCCGCCGCGGAACAGCCCGCGCGAGAAGAAGTGGCCGTCAGCGTTCGGATATGCGCCGAAGCTCATGTGCGGCACGCTCGTCCGGCCAAGCGAGGCAAGGTCGAGAGCGCGCGATATGGCGATGAAATGGGCAAAGTCGGACGGACGCGCGGCTTGCGCCTCGGCCCATGCGTAAAGCGCGTCGCGGCTGGACAGCGCGGCCACGTTCTCCAACCTGTCGCCGAACAGCGTGCGTTCGAGATAGCCGCGAAAACCGGTCAGGATCACGCCCGCGCGTGCCTTTTCCGACCGCGTGATAGCGCGCGTCGACCCGTCGGGCTGGATCGACAGCGTGTGGGGCCACTTGCCTGCAAGAATACCCATCAACTGCATGAGGCCCGCGCGCGCAGGCAGCGCATCGCGTGTCGCCGTCCCCTTCACCGCCGCGAACCGTTCGGCGGCGGCCTGGTGCCACGGTTCGGGCGCGTAAGTCTCCCGCGCGAAGTCGGGCATGAAGAACAGGTAGAAATGGGTGAAATGATCGGCGAGATTCTCGACCGCGTGGACGATGTTGATCGCGTGCGCGCCTGCGGGCGGAATGGCGCGGTTGTCCATCGCGGCCAGCGCGCGGGCGGCGGCGACCGATTGCGAGACCGAGCAGATCCCGCAGATGCGCGGCGCATAGACCAGCGCGTCAGGCAGCGGTTTGGCGTGCAGCATCCGCTCAAACCCGCGATAGAGCGGCGAGGTCACTTCGGCGCGCTGGACTTGGTCCGCGCTGGTGTCGAGCCGCACTTCGAGATCACCCTCGACACGGTTGAACGGGCCGATGATGAGCCGGCTCATCGCTTGCCCTTCCCGCGCGTGGGTAGCGCGGTCAGCCGGTCCTTCGTCGCATCCTCGCGCAAGCGCGCGGGCGTTGCGGCCTTGGACAGCGACGCCAGCGCCACGAACCACGCCTTGGGCATGTCGGTCGGCAGGCCCACCGGAATGCCCGAGATCTTGGGCGTTGCGGCAAAGGCATGGCCCGGTTCCTCGAAACCCGGCGCGGTGCAGTTGATGCAGGGGTAGTTGCCATCAAGACAGCTTCCCGAACCGTTCCACGGGCGGATGTTGCAGTCGGCGCGGGCCTGCGTGCCCTTGCAGCCGAGGTTCTCCATCATGCAGCCCATGTGCGAAAGCTGCTCGGCGCTTGCCTTGAATTCATAGAATTCGTTGCGCGAACAGCCGTGGTGGACGAGGTGGCCGGTATAGGACACGGGCCGCGCCCATTCGTCGATGTCGACCACGTCGAAAGCGCCTGCCGAAATCTGCAGCAGCGTTTCGACAAACCAGTCGGGGTGGATCGGACAGCCCGAGATGTTGATGACCGGCAGCCCGCTGGCCGAGCGGAAGTCCGCGCCCAGCAAACCGCCTGCCTGCTTGCCGTCATAGGCAAGGCCGATCGCGCCGACCTCGTTGCCGTTCGCAGCCGTGATGCCGCCGAACGCGGCGCAGCTTCCCACCGCCACAACATAACGCGCGCGGCGGGCGACCTTTTCGATCACTGCCATCATCGGGGTATCGGTGCCCGCCATGCGGTGGAACAGGCCAGTGCCATTGGGCCCCGTCATCACCGATCCTTCGAGGCAGAAGATGTCGAGCGGTTCTTGTCCTTCGGCCACCGCCTCGATCTTCGCGCGGGCCTCGGCCCCGGTCTCCTCGCTCAGCGACGGATGCCAGACCAGATCGACGTTCGCCGCGTCGAGAGCGGTCGCAAGATCGGGCGATTCCGCGCCGATGAGGGAAAGCGTGCATCCCCCGCACCCGCCCGACTGCAACCACAAGAGGCGCAGCGGCCTATTCGCCATGGCCGCCCTCGTCCGGCAGGGTCAGCGCGAAACAGGCCCCGCCGCCTGGCGCGTCGGAATAGGCGATCGTGCCGCCCATCTTCACGGCCATGTTGTAGCTGACGTACAGGCCAAGCCCCGTGCCCGCGCCGATCGGCTTGGTGGTGAAGAACGGCTCGAAGATCATGGCGAGGTTTTCAGGCGTGATGCCCGGTCCGTTATCGGCCACCGTCAGGCGGACCACCCCGTTCGCCTTGCCGCAAGTGACGGTGATGCAGGCGCCATCGCGCTCTTCCACCGCGTCGCAGGCGTTCTGGATCAGGTTCACAACGATCTGGTGGACCTGCCCCTTGCGGCTGGTGATCTCCAGCTTTTCGGGCATGTCGCAGACGATCTCGGGCTTGCTGCGCTGAGCCTTCAGCACCCAGTCCGCCGCGGTGTGGACCAGTTTTACAAGGTCGAAGCCTTCGGGCTCCTCCTTCTGGCTGGAGGAGAAGCGGCGCAAGTCCTGCACGATGTCGCGCACGCGTTCCGCGCCTTCCAGCGTCCCTTCGACCAGCGGATTGATGTCGCCGAGGATACGGTCGATGCGAAGCTCGTCGCGCAGTGCATCCAGCCGCGGATCGCGCGGGGCGTCGGCCGTCGCCTCGAGGTACTTGGTGATCGCCTCGCCATAGCGTTTCAACGCGTACATGTTGCCGAAGACGAAGCTGATCGGGTTGTTGAGTTCATGCGCGACGCCCGCGACCAGACGGCCCAGCGCGGCCATCTTCTCGCTCATCAAGAGCTGTTCCTGCGTCTGCGTCAGCTTCTGGTGCGCGGCATCGAGTTCGCGGTAGGCGCGCTGCAATTCGCCCAGCGGTCTGCCGACGATGACGAGACCCGCCAGCCGTCCGTCGCCGTCATGGCGCGCCGCGATGTTGAGCGAGATCGCCGCCTGCTCACCATCGGGGGAGGCAAGGTGAAATTCGCGCTGGTCGATCGGGCGGCCCTCACCCGCGTCGGCCATAGCGCTGCGCACGGCATCGCGTTCGGCGGACACGAACAGGTCCACGACCGAGCGACCCAGCAGGACCTGCTCGGTTTCGCCGACGATCGTTTCCAGCGCGCGGTTCGCCTGCTGGATCGTGCCGCCCGCATCGCAGGCGACGACGATGTCGGTCATCGCATCAAGGACCGACCCGATGAAATCATGCGCCTCGGCCAGTTCGCCGTGCTGCTGTTCCAGCGCGGTCTGCGATTTGACGAGGTCGGCATAGACCGTGTCCATCTGGCGGATCACGTCGATCCACATGTCCTCGGCGCTGCCTTCCAGCGAGCCCAGGCCAAGGTGGCGCAGGTCGAGGTCAGGCGGCGGAGGTGCGATGCGGTCGATATCGGTCATGACGTCAGGTGCCCCGCGCCAGCTTTATCGGATGCACGTTTTCAAGGCCATAGCGGTCTAGCTTGGCGCGAAGGCCCACGCGGGACAGGCCAAGCTCCTTGGCCACTCGCGTCTTGTTCCAGCGATGACGGACCAGCGCCTCGCGGATGATCTGCGCTTCCATCGCGGCGACGCGGTCCTTCAGCGGGCCGCTGTCGGCACCGGGCGGCAAGGCGGCCGGCACGCCGTCGTCGCCTGCCGGCAGCGGCACGCGACTGGCAGAGGCCGCGCGGATATGCGGCGAGACAAGGTCCGCGCCCAGTTCCGCGCCTTCCTCGCCCTTCACCACCAGCCGCTGGATCTCGTTCTGAAGCTCGCGCACGTTGCCGGGCCAGGCATAGGCCGACAGGCTCGCCATCGCGTCCTCGCTGACGCCCGCAACGCCCTTGCCCATGCGCAGGCACGCGTTTTCGAGCAGGCTCGAGACCAGCACCGGCAAGTCGCCCTTGCGGTCTTTCAGGTCGGGCAGGCGCACGATCATGCCGGCAAGACGGTAGAACAGGTCGGCGCGGAAACGCTTGGCGCGGACTTCTTCCTCAAGGTCCTTGTTCGTCGCGGCGACGACGCGGACGTTGACCTTGCGCGTGCGCGTATCGCCCAGCGGACGGATCTCGCCTTCCTGCAACACGCGCAGCAGCTTGACCTGGAAGGCAGGCGAAACCTCGCCGATTTCGTCGAGGAAGATCGTACCGCCGTCGGCGCGCTCGAACAGGCCGACATGGTCCGCGACCGCGCCGGTGAAGGCGCCCTTGCGGTGGCCGAACAGTTCGCTTTCCAGCAGTTCGTCGGGCAGCGCGCCGCAGTTCTCGACAACGAAGGGCTTGTCCCAGCGCGGCGAGCCATAGTGGAGCGATCGGGCGGCCAGTTCCTTGCCGGTGCCCGATGCGCCGAACAGCAGGACGGGGATGTCATAACGCGCGACTTCGGCCAGCTGGTCGCAGACCTCGTCCATCGGGCTGCCCTTGGCGCGCACGATACCGTCATCGAACGTGTATGCCTCGCGCAGCCGTTCCTGCCGCTTTTCGACAAGCTGCGAGGCTGCATCGGGCAGCATCCGCAGTTCGACGGCCAGCAGGTCGTTCTGCTTCTGCAGGTCGTAAAGCTGGCACGCCGCCTTCAGCGTCAGCAGCAGGTTATCAGGGTGCCAAGGCTTGGTGATGTACTGGAAGATGCCTGCATCGTTGATGCCGTCGATGATGTCGTGCGCGTCGGTATAGCCCGAGATGATCATGCGGACCGTTTCGGGCCAGCGCTCCTTCACTTCCTTCAGGAAATCCACGCCTTCTCGGTCGGGCATGCGCTGGTCGCACAGGATCACCTTGACCTCGTGATCGTCGAGCAGACGCTCCGCCGCCGCGGTCCGCGTCGCGGTCAGCACCTCGAAATCGGGTTCGAGAATGCGGCGCAGCGATTCGAGGCTGCGGACCTCGTCATCGATGACGAGAATGGTGGGAAGCGACGGCATCAGCAGATCCTGGGCAATTGTTCGCCCGAAAGCCAGTCGACCACGCGCATACCCCCGATCGCGGTTGTCATCCGCACGAAACCGGGCTTGTCGGACACGACCTGCCCGATCAGCGCGGCGTCGCGGCCCTCGGGATGGCGGCGCATCGCGGCAAGCGCGGCCGATGCCTGTTCGGGCGGGCAGATGCAGATCATCTTGCCCTCGTTCGCGATGTGCAGCGGATCGAGCCCCAGCAGTTCGCAGGCCGAGGCGACTTCGGGCTTCACCGGTATCGAAGCCTCGTCCAGCAGCACGCCATAGGGCCGCCCTTCGACCAGTTCGTTCATCGTGGACGACAGCCCGCCCCGCGTCGGATCGCGCAGCAGCGCGGTGCCGGGCGCGGCATCAACCACGTCGGCGACCATGCGGTGCAGCGCCGCGCTGTCGGACACGATGCTCGTCCCGAATTCCAGACCCGCGCGCGAGGACATGATCGCAACGCCGTGATCGCCCAGCGTGCCCGACAGGATCACCGCCATGCCCGAACGGACCGCGTGCGGCCCGATGTCGAGATGGTCGGGCACCACGCCGATGCCGGTCGTGGTGATGAAGACCCCGTCGCCCTTGCCGCGTTCGACGACCTTGGTGTCGCCCGTCGCGATCCGCACGCCCGCATCGCGCGCGGCCTTGCCCATCGATTCCGCAATCCGGTCGAGATCGGCGAGCGGGAAGCCTTCCTCGATGATGAAGCCCGCGGTCAGCGCGATCGGCATGGCCCCGCCCATCGCCACGTCGTTCAGCGTGCCGTGAACGGCAAGGCTGCCGATGTCGCCGCCCGGGAAGAACATGGGCGAGATCACGTGCCCGTCGGTCGACACGACGATACGGCCCGCAGGCTGTGGCATGACGGCAACGTCGTGCGCCTGTGCCAGCAGCGAGTTATTGAAGTGATGCCCGAAGACCCCGCGGATCAGTTCGGCCATCATGCGCCCGCCGCCGCCGTGGGCCATGACGACGCGGTCATCGGCCTTGAACCGGCGGTCTACCTTGGGCGCCTTGAGCCAGACCTCGTTCATTCCGCCGCCTCCAGCGCCATTTCGGCCAGCGTCTCGGCGCGGCGATATGTCCAGTAGGCCGCGCACGCGCCTTCGGAGCTGACCATGCAGCTGCCCATCGGGCTTTCGGGCGTGCAGGCCTTGCCGAACAGCTTGCAGTCCTTGGGCTTCTTCACCCCGCGCAGGATCGAGGGGCATTCGCACGACTTGACCTCGCGCGAGACTTTCTCGCTGATCTCGAACCGCTTTTCGGCGTCGAACTGGGCATATTCCTCGCGGATGGAAAGCGCGCTGTCGGGTACCGAGCCAAGCCCGCGCCATTCGAAGGTATCACGCACTTCGAAGATCTTCGCGACGAGGTCCTGCGCCTTTTCGTTGCCCATGCGGGTGACGACGCGGGTGTACTGGTTTTCGACGTCGACGCGGCCTTCGTTCACCTGCCGGATGAGCATCAGCACCGACTGCATCACGTCGAGCGGTTCGAACCCTGCAATGACGACCGGCTTGGCGTACTTGTCGGAAAGAAACTCGTAAGGTCGCGAGCCGATCACGGTCGAGACGTGGCTGGGGCCGAGGAACCCGTCGAGCCGCACCGCCTGTTCGGGATCGATCTCGGGCGCATCGAGGATGTGGCGGATCGCCGCCGGGGTCAGCACGTGGTTGCAGAAGACCGAGAAGTTTTCGATTCCTTCTGCCCGCGCCTGTTCGATGGCAAGCGCGGTGGGCGGAGTCGTCGTTTCGAACCCGATGCCGAGGAAGACGACCTGTTTGTCGGGATTGGCCCGCGCGATATCGAGCGCGTCGAGCGTGGAATAGACCATCCGCACGTCCGCGCCGTCGGCCTTGGCCTTCATCAGCGAGCGGCGCTTGCTGGCGGGCACGCGGAGCATGTCGCCATAGCTGCACAGGATAACCTCGGGCCGCTCTGCCAGTTCGATCGCGTCGTCCAGCCGCCGGATCGGCAGGATGCAGACGGGACAACCGGGCCCGTGGACAAAGTTCACGTTGTCGGGGACGAGATCCTGCACGCCATAGCGGAAGATCGCGTGGGTGTGCCCGCCGCAGAATTCCATGAAGTTGTAGATGCGCTTCGGATCCGCCTCTGCGCGGATGGCGGCGGCGAGCTTTTCGGCAAGCTGGCGGTCGCGGAATTCGTCGACGTACTTCATGCCCCTGCTCCCCCTGCCATTGCTGCTCCTTCCGATGCCGCGATCTCGTCCAGTTCGTCCTGCAGCAGCCCGCCTTCGGCCATCATGGCCAGCGTCCGCTGCGCTTCTTCCTCGCTCACCTTGTGCAGCGCGTAACCGACGTGGAGCAGGACGTAGTCGCCCACCACCACGTCATCGAGCAGCGCGACCGAGACGCGCTTGACCACGCCGCCCAGCGACACGGTCGCCATGGTGTCTTCGTGCAGTTCGGTGACTTGTGCAGGGATCGCGAGGCACATGGCGCTTACTCCGCCGCTTCCGCATCGGTGAGCGATGAACGCGCCATTTGCGCTGCGCCGCGCAGCCACGCGGTCCAGCGCTCCATCCCCTCGCCGCTGCGGGCCGAAACGCGCAGGATGCGGATCTTCGGGTTCACGCGGCGCAGGTTCGCCTCTGCCAGATCGATGTCGAAATCGAGGTGGGGCAAGAGGTCGACCTTGTTGACCAGCGCGATATCGGACGCGGCGAACATGTCGGGATACTTGAGCGGCTTGTCCTCACCCTCGGTGACCGAGAGGATCGCCACCTTGTGCGCCTCGCCAAGGTCGAAGCCTGCCGGACAGACGAGATTGCCAACGTTCTCGATGAACAGGATCGAGCAATCCTCGACCCCCAGCGATTCCACAGCGTGGCCGACCATGTGCGCGTCGAGGTGGCAGCCTTTGCCGGTATTCACCTGGATCGCCTTCACGCCGGTTTCGCGGATGCGGTCGGCATCGTTGGTGGTCTGCTGGTCGCCCTCGATCACGGCGAGCGGGAGGCGGTCCTTCAGCATCTCCAGCGTCTTGCACAGCAGGGTGGTCTTGCCCGACCCCGGCGAGGACACGAGGTTCAGCGCCAGCACGCCCTTGCCCGCGAACACCCCGCGATTGACCGCGGCATAACGGTCGTTCTTGCCGAGAATATCGGCTTCCAGCTGGATCAGCCGCGTCTGGCTCATTCCCGGGACCGAAGTGCCGGCAGGGCCCGCGCCATAGTGCAGGTCACCATGATCGCCGTGGTGGTGATGGCCATGATCGTGCGCGTGGTCATGCCCGTGATCATGGTGATGATCATGGTCGTGATGATGATGATGGTGGCCGTGGTCATGACTATGACCGGCCTTCCCCTCGATGCGCGTTTCGCCATCGCCGCATCCGCAGACAGTGCACATCAGACGACCTCCAGTTCCTTGATCTTGAGTTCTTCCCCGCCGGTCACCTGCAGCTGGAAACTGCCGCAGGCGGGACAGGGATCGTAACGTTGCTGAATGCCGACATTGGCCGCGCATGGCATGCACCATGCGCTGGCGGGCACTTCGTGAATTTCGAGCTTCGCAGCTTCGGCGGGCGAGCCTTTCATCACGACGTCGAACCCGAAGCGCAGTGCCTCTACCTCGACGCCCGAAAAGGCACCGACTTCAAGCGCGACGCGTTCGACTTTCGTGAAGCCGGACGTGCGCGCGCTGTCCTCGATGATCGAGCGGATGTTCTCGCAAAGCGACATCTCGTGCATCAGGCGGCCTCCACCCGGAATTCGACGCAAGGGTCGAGTGCCTGAACCATTCGCCGCGCCGCCTCCAGCCTTGCGCCCATATCCGCGGGGGATAGCGCGGAGAGCCAGCGCGAGGCGAGCCCCCCTGCGCCAAACTGGCGCTCTGTCGGCGAGGAAATACGATAGGCCGTGACCATGCCGTCCTCGACTTCGGCCTCGTGGACCAGCCGCCCGCGCGAACATTCCACCCAGCCCATGCCCGCTCCGAGCGAAACGGCGCGCACCGCGTCGCCGGAGCGGGCATGGAAGGCGAGATCGACCAGCCTGGCCATGTGGACCCGTGCCAGCGACCCTGCGGCACAAGTTCGGACCAGTGGGTTCTCGCCGTGGCGGCGCAACAGTCCCGGCGTGTCGGAAAGGAACGGGACGTCGCGCACGTTTCGCGATGCGGCAAGGAAGCGCGCGGCGACAGTGTCGCCCTGCGCGATCCAGCGCTCTGCCGCATCGGCTGATTGATCGAGGAATTCGTCAGATCCCATGCCAAGGATCGTATCGCAGGCAAGTGCCGCCGCCTGCCGCACGCCATGTTCGTCGCGCGAGAGTGTATTGATCCGCATCGCGACTTCGCGGTTCGGCACTTCGCCCAGTCCCCGCGCCCAGTCGAGCAGGATGCGCAGTGAATGTTCGCGCACGATTTCGGCCGCCAGCATGTCGCGCATGTCGACCGGCAGGCAGCCGAACAGAGCAAGGCTTGCCGCGCTGCGCTGGGCCATGTGGCAGATTGCGAAGACCTGTCCGACGATTTCCATCGCCTCTGCCGGTGCGCGGCCGACCAGAAGGGCAGCCATTTTCGCGGTGCCGTTGAAGTCGATCTCGCAAGCGCCGGTTTCGGGCACGCGGACGGTCAGGGCGGGGTAACCGCTCATGCCGTGCCTTCCACTTCGCGGCGCAGGCCGAACAGGGCGCGGCGGTCGACACCACGGCGCTTTTTCTCTTCCTCGCGCGCGGCGGCTTCCGCGGCCTCGCGCTTTGCCTGCTCCGCTGCTTCCGCCTCTGCCATGCGCGTCGCCGCGTCCCTGGGGGCGGCGGGCATGACCATCGCTTCGCAAACGGCCTCGCGTTCGGCCTGCTCGGGCTTGGCCATCAGTTCTTCGATCGCCGCATCGGCGGTGGCAACCGCGCTATCCATGTCGGCAAATTCGAACATCGGGGAAAAGAGCGAGCAGCTCCAATATCCGCCCAGAACCTCCTCGTGGTTCCAGATCGCCTCGTAACTGCCCGATGGCAGCAGCATCTGTGCCTTGGCCCCGATGAAAGGCGCGGGGTCAGGCGCGCCCAGGGGCAGGAACAGGATGTTCATGAACCACGGCGTGACGAGGATGCCGACATGGTTTTCGCCCACTCGCCCCAGCCCGCGCATCGCCACGCCCAGCGCCTCGTTCATCACCGGAATACCCGCCATGCGCGTCTCGGCGATGAGCCGGAACTGGCTCTCGATACGGGCCGAAAGGGCGGCGAGCGGGTCCATGTCAGGTCACGACCATGAAGTCTTCGCGGCGCCCGTCGCATTCGGGGCACGAATAGTGATCGGGCAGCTTGCTGAACGGCGTGCCTGCCGGAATCTGCCAGTAGTTGCAGCCTTCCTTCGGGTCATAGATGTGCCAGCAGATCTTGCATTCCAGCACGCTGTCATCGGCAATGCGCGCCGCATCGCCGCCGTAGCTGCCGGCGAAGAAGTGGTCGCTCACCGGTAGGTCTCCATGATCTCCGACAGGCGTTCGGCGGAATCGGCGATGTCCACGTCGGCGGCCAGCGCGACTTCGGGGATGCGGCTGATCTCGATCGAATTGAGGATCAGGGTGTCCTGTGAATTGTAGTACCGCACCCACCAGCAATTGCGCGTGCGCGTGGCGCGGATGCGGCAGTTGCCATAGCCGCGCGACAGGATGATCAGCTCGCCCTCGCCCATCAGCTTGTCGAGGAAGACGAGGTCTTCTTCGGTGTGCGGCAGCAGCGAGAGGTTGATGACGTGCGGATCGGCCCCATCGGCATCCGCGCCGTCGATGTGGTCGTTGATCTCGGCCACCAGCGGCGGGGCGTTGAAGATGTTGGGGCCGGCGCTTTCGGGCATCGTCAGCTTGCCCTTCGCGCCCTCGAACGCGGAGGTCAGCAGCGCGGTCGGGAAAGCCGCGATCTCGGCATAGTCGGCGATGCGCACGCCTTCCTCGCTATAGCCACGCACGCGCCACACGCCGGCCAGCACCGATTCCTGTGCCTGCGTATGGCTGCCCGCCACGACCGAGACTTCACCTTCGCCCAAGAGCTGGTCGATGAAGGCGAGGTCTTCGGCAGCAAGACCCGAAAGGTCGATGCGGGACGGTCCCTCGCGCTTTAGAGCGGACAGGATCGCCTCTGCCGCGGCCATGCCGTCGGGGTGGTCCTGCGCCTCGTCCGCTTCGGGCACGTGGCTTGCGGAAAAGGTCGTCATGCCCGCGGGCATCTTCATGTATTCGAGCTTGCCGCCATCAAAGTCCGCAGGCTGGCTGCCGGGGCCGACGAGAGCGCCCATCATGTTGTCATTCGGCTGCATCGGGGGCGTCCTCAGTTCGTGCCGCCGCAACCGGCGGGCATCTGGAAGGGGGGCGGAGCGCTGGGCTCGCGGCCAAGAATTTCGGGGATCTCGACGAGATAGTCGGCCCAGTCGCGAATGCCCTCGATCGTGCCGAGGTATTCGCCATCACGCAGGAAGACGATCGCGGGAAACGCCTTGAAGCGGTACTTGCGCTGGAGCGGGCGTTCGTCCTCGTGGTGGGCGATCAGCACGCGGGCGTGCCCGTCGAGCGCGCGCTCCAGTTCGGGCAGGACGACCGCGACGTCGTTGCTTTCGGCAAGCCGCCACCAGTCACCGGCAAGGAACAGCATGACCAGCGGTTCGTTCGCGGCGATCTCGGCCAGTTCGGCCTCGCGCACGAAGCTGTAACCGTGGCGGTCTGCGATCCCCGCCAAGAGGGGCGAGCAGCTCTCGCGCTCGATAATGGCCTGGCTCATGAGGTGATCGGGTCCTTGTCCTGTTGTGCCTGAAGGTGGGGCGGCAGTGTCGGCTCCCGCCCGATAAGGTCGGCAAAGGCCGCCTCTATGTTCGCAGTACCGCCCGACATGATCGCCTCTACAGCGGCAATCGCGTCGAGCGAGCGGCGGGCCGAGGCCTCGTCCATCTTCTCGCGCGCGGCGCCGAGGAACGTCATGACCCACTCGCCCGGCGCGACTTCGCCGACGAGCGCGGTGTCGATGCGGTGCTGCGCGCCTGCATGGAGGCAGACGGCGCGGCCCATATCGTCAACGGCTTCGACCTGCATGGGAATGCCGATGCACATCAGGCGGGGCCCGCCTTTGCGACAAGGGCCTCCATCTCTGCGTCGAAATCCTCGGGCGGTACGAACCCCTGGGCCAGGACGCGGTCGTCGCCGTGGCGCGGCGCGACATCGGCATCGGGCCGCTCGCCTTCATAGCGTTCGAGCATCATCTCGAGGCTGCCGATGGATTCGATGTCGGACAGCGGCACTTCGCGGCGCACTGCGGTCACTCCGAAACCGGCAAGATAGTCGAGCGCCATCGCGATCGAGGGTTCGATCTTGTCCTTCACTTGCGGACGTAGCGAGCCGCCGTAGTCTTCCAGCTCCACCGGCTGCACCCCGATCAGCAACTGGTGCGCAGGCGGTTCGCCCATCATCTCGGCCATCATCAGGACTTCCTGAAAGCCGGTCTGGTGAAGCGAGACTTTTTTCGCGCCGAGGAACTTTGGCACCTCGTCACCCTCGACCCGCTTCATCGTGCCGGGTTTGAGGCCGTAGTCGACCGCGTCGAACACGACGAGCACGTCGGCCTCGCGGATCTGCTGCACGAGATAGATGCCCTGCGTGCCGCCATCGATCAGGCGCACGTTGTCGGGGAACGCATAGTGGCGGTGCATGTGCTCCACCGCGCGGACGCCGAAACCTTCGTCCGCCCACAGCAGGTTGCCGATGCCCAATACGAGTATGGAAGGCGCCTCTTGCGCGCTCATGATCCTTGCCCTCTCCGTCCGGCGTTTTGAAAACGAACTTGCCGATTTGTTTAGCAAACAGCGTGCCAGACCATCCGCTTTGAAAAATTCCTGTATTTACGGGCGCAAACGGGGCTGATCGCGCTGTCTGCGATCGCACTTATCGGAAAGTATCTTTCCTATTGGAAGTATACTTTCCGGTAATCCACGATACCCCAAACGAAAGATGCGCGCGGACCCGCCAGTCCGCGCGCATCCCCCGAAAGCGCTCACTCAGGAGTGAAAAAGTCAGCGCGGATCCTTGAACGTGCGCCAGCCCGAGAACATCGACGAGATGATCGACTGGCGGCTCATGATGTCTTCGCGCACGGCGGCGTAGATGTGGACGATGACGAAGACGACGATGATCCACATGCCAAGGTGATGCCACGTGTGGACGTCCTGGCTCTGCCCGAAAAGCGGGATGACCCAGCTGGTGAACAGCGTGTGGATGACGCCCGGACCTTCGCCTTCGCCGTAAAGGGCAAGGCCGGTCACGATCATGAAGACGATGCCCCACACGAACAGGAAGTGCATCGCAACCTGCGCCAGCGGGTTGTGCCCTTCGTACTGCTTGGGGCTGTGCTCCATCATCCCGTACCAGCGCATTTCGTGCCAGACTTCCTTCCAGAACGACCGCTTGGTCACCGGCGGCGTGAAGATTTCCTTGGCGTGCTTGTTACCCACGAACGCCCAGTAAACGCGGAACAGCATGCCCACGATCAGGATCTGGCCCGCGACGAAGTGGAAGAACCGGATATAGCCGAAGCCGTAATGGTCATAAGCCTCACCGCCCACCGACGGCGGGGGCGATCCGATGAAATAGCCCGAAATGCACAGGACCACGATCGCAAGCGCGTTGATCCAGTGCCAGATGCGGACCGGCGCCTCGTAGACGTAGACCGCTTCCTGGGTTTGCTTTGCAGTGTCTTGCGCCATTATCCCCTCCCTTGGTGCGTCAGGCCGCGACCGTGGCGATGCCCGCAGCACCGATGCCCAGCGCCGCGATGAAGCGGCCGGTGCGCGTCGCGAAGATCGCGCTGCCCAGCTTCCAGCCGATCAGGTGCAGCGCGGCCGATGCCGCGATGAAACCTGCGAAATAGGCGGGCAGGAAGCCCAGCGCCTCGGTCCCGTGAGCATGGCCATGGGCCAGCGCGAAAAGACCGATAAGGCCAAGCCCCGCGCGGTTGCCGATAAACGGCGCGACGATCAGCAGCGCGGCCAGCGCGAAGAGCGATCCGGCCACGATGCCCTCGGCCGAAAAGCCCGGCAGGACGAGCCCCCCAACGCCGCCGACGGCAAGCACCCCGAGGAACATGGCAGGCGCGTGCCACGCCTGTTTCGGCGCGCGGGTCGCGGCCCACAGGCCTACGGCCAGCATCGCGGCGAAGTGGTCCCACCCTGCGAAGGGATGGGAGAATCCATGGATCAGGTCATGCGCGCCGTTGCCGGTATGGGCTAAGGCCGGCGTTGCCGCCGCAAAGGCGGCAAGCGCGGTCAGGATGCGTGTGGGATGCATTGCCATGGTCCTTATCGCACCTTCACTTCGGCCAGTTCGTCGCCGTCCGGCCCCATGACGTGGGTCGAACAGGCAAGACAGGGGTCGAAGCTGTGCAGCGTGCGCAGGATCTCGACCGGTTCGTTTGCGCGTTCGACCTTCGTGTTCATCAGCGATGCCTCGAACGCGCCGATATTGCCTTCGTTGTCGCGGGGAGAGCCGTTCCACGTGGTCGGGACGACGCACTGGTAATTCTCGATCCGGCCATCCTTGATGCGGATCCAGTGGGCCAGCGCGCCGCGCGGAGCCTCGGTGAAGCCCACGCCCTTGACTTCCGTCGGCCAGGTCTTGGGATCGAACTTCGCGGTGTTGGCGGTGCTGGTGTCGCCCGCCTTCACGTTGGCGATCAGCTTGTCGAGGAAGTACTTCTGCTTTTCGGCAGCCCACTGTGCTTCGAGCGCTCGGGCAGCGGTGCGGCCCAGCGTCGAGAACAGGACATCGACCGGCGCATCGAGCGCGCGCAGAAAGCGGTCGGTCTGATCCTTGAACTCTTCGTGACCCTGCATGTAGCCGATGACGTAGCGGGCCAGTGGGCCCACCTCCATCGCGTGGCCGCGCCAGCGCGGGGCCTTGATCCACGAATACTTCGCGCCCTCGTCAAGCTGCTCGATCGCGGTGGTGGTGCCCTTGAAGTTGGGGCCGAGCTCATAGTTCGGCTCGGTAATGCCGTCCCACGGGTGGAGGCCCATCTTCTCGTCCGGGTACTTGTACCATGAGTGCGGGACGAATTCTTGCACCTGATCGGGATCAGCAAGGTCGACGGGGTGAATGTCGGTCAGCTTGCCGTCGATGATCGCGCCGTGCGGCATCATCAGGTTTTCGGGGCTGTAGTCGTTGGCGCGGTCGGGAATGTCGCCGTACGCCAGCAGCGCCTTGTCCGACAGGCCGCCGCCATAGAGCCAGTCCTTGTAGAACCCGCCGATCGCGATCACGTCGGGGACATAGACGTTCTTCACGAAGTCGATGCACTTTTGCGTGATGCTGGCGACGAAGTTCAACGACACCATATTGACCGGAGCGCCAGCCGCCATCTCGCCGTCGAGGTTGATGGCGCACGGCACACCGCCGACCAGCCAGTTGGGGTGGATGTCCTTGCCGCCGAAGATCGTGCGGACGAGCATGATCTCCTTCTGGAAGTCCAGCGCCTCAAGATAGTGCGTCACCGCCATCAGGTCCGCTTCGGGCGGCAGCTTGTAGGCGGGGTTCGTCCAGTAGCCGTTCTTGAACGGGCCGAGCTGGCCGCTTTCGACGAACTTCTTCAGGCGCGTCTGGATGTCGCGGAAATAGCCCGGCGACGAATTCGGGTGGCTGGGCGAGACTTTCTGCTGAAGCTCGCTCGTCGCCTTGGGGTCCGCCTTCAGCGCATTGACGGGGTTCACCCAGTCGAGCGCGTGCAGGTGGTAGAAGTGCACGAGGTGGTCATGCACCTGCAGCGAGAGCTGCATGATGTTGCGGATCGAATTCGCATTTTCGGGAATGTCGATGTTGAGCGCATTCTCGACCGCGCGGACCGACGTCAGTGCGTGGGTGCCGGTGCAAACGCCGCAGATGCGCTGGGTAAAGGCCCAGGCATCGCGCGGATCGCGGCCCTTGAGGATGACCTCAAGCCCGCGCCACATCGTGCCGGTGGAAACGGCGTTGCGGATGACGTTGTTGCCGTCGAGGTTCACCTCGCAGCGCATGTGCCCTTCAATACGGGTCACGGGGTCGACGACGACGCGCTTGCCGCTGGTGTCGAGATTATAGCCGTTGGGCGTGACGGTGGTTGCCATGATCAGGCATCCTCATGCGTGTTGTTGGTATCTGTAGGCGTGGCCGAGTTCTTCGACCGCGCGCGCTTGACCGCGCTGGCGGCGGCATGGGCAATGACGCCCGCGCCGACGACCGCAGCCGCGGTGCCGCCGATCTGGTCGGCGTCGGCTTCGATGCCGAAGCCCTTGATGTCGGTAAGGCGGCTGTAGAAATCGCCCTTGTCCCAGAAGTCGTCTTCCGAACAGCCGATGCACGGGTGACCGGCCTGGATCGGGAAGGAGAGACCGCCGTTCCAGCGGACGGTCGAACAGGCGTTGTAGGTCGTCGGGCCCTTACAGCCGACCTTGTAGAGGCAATAGCCGCGGCGTGCGCCTTCATCGTCGAATTCCTCGACGAACTGGCCCGCATCAAAGTGCGGACGGCGGTAGCACTTGTCGTGGATGCGCTGCGAATAGAACATCTTGGGACGGCCCTGCAGGTCCAGTTCCGGGATGCGGTCGAACGTAAGCATGTAAGTGATGACACCGGTCATGACTTCGGCGATCGGCGGGCAGCCGGGCACCTTGATGATCGGCTTGGACGCGATGCCCGGCACCTTGTGGACCGGAGTTGCCTGCGTCGGGTTGGGACGCGCGGCCTGTACGCAGCCCCAGCTGGCGCAGCTGCCCCAGCTGATGATCGCCTTGCAGTGTTCGGCCGCGTGCTTGAGCTGTTCGACGAAAGGACGGCCACCGATGATGCAGCTCATGCCTTCCTGGTTCAGCGGCGGGTTGCCTTCGACGGCAAGGATGAAGTTGCCGTCGTACTTCTCGATCGTTTCCTCGATGATCGCTTCGGCCTGTTCGCCAGCGGCCGCCATGATCGTGTCGTCATAGTCGAGGCTGATCATCGACAGGATCACGTCCTTGGCCAGCGGGTGGGCCGAACGGATGAAGCTTTCGGAACAGCATGTGCATTCCAGCCCGTGGAGCCAGAGCACCGGGATGCGCGGCTTCGTTTCCATCGCCGTGCGGATTTCCTGCGCATAGGCCGGGCTGAGGCCGAGGGCCGCCGCGGTCAGGCTGCAGAACTTGTTGAAGCTTCGCCGCGTAATGCCCTGCCGGCGCATCACGTCATAAAAGGTCTCGATCGCCATAGCTGGCTGTCCCCTCATCCCGTACTAACATTGCGGCGCCGGGCGCCCGTCCGGGACAGACAGAAGCAAGGGGCGTGCCAGATCAGCGCGCCCGATAGATTAGCGGCAGGTTACAGGGGGATTACGGGCGCATGACCGGCGCGTCGCCCCCGTGGCCGGCAACCTGCCTGCCACGGGTGACGCAAACTTACCGGCAGGTGCGCGACCGGATTGTGGAAGCGCGCTTTCCGGTCATTCGGCATCCGGCAAGGCGCCGAAGCCCCCGCCGAGCGCCACGAACAGCGTCGCGCGGTTCTGCAGTTCGGCGCGCCGCGTCGCGATCAGGGTCTGGCGCGCTTCGAACAGGTTGCGTTCGGCATCCAGCACTTCGAGATAGTCGGCCACACCCTCGCGGTACCGCAGCCGGGCGATCCGGGCGATCTTCTCCTGCGCGGTGACGGCGCGGTCCAGCGTCGCGACCTGTTCGGCAAGGTAACGCCGCGCGGCCAGCGCATCGGCGACTTCGCGGAAGGCGTTCTGCACGGCGAGGTCGTAGTTCGCCACTTCCTCCACCTCCAGCGCCTTGGCGAGATCGAGGTTTGCCTCGCGCGCGCCGAAGTCGAAGATGGGCAGCGAAATGCTCGGCCCGAAGCTCCATCCAAGGCTGTCGGACGAAAACAGGTCGCCCAGTTCGTTCGAGACAAAGCCTGCACTGCCGGTGAGCGAGATCGTCGGGAAGAACGCCGCCCGCGCCGCGCCGATATTGGCCCGTGCCGCGCGAAGCTGTTCCTCTGCCGCGACGATGTCGGGACGGGCAAGCAGCAGGTCGGACGGCAGACCTGCGTCAAGGCGCCGCGCATCAAGCTGTGCGGTCAGCGGCAGGCCATCGGGCAGATCGACGGGAATGGTCCCTCCGACCAGAACCGCAAGCTGGTTGCGCAATTGCGCCGCGGCCAGCTTTTCGCTCGCCAATTGCTGTTCCGCCTGTGTCAGCAGGGTTTCCGCCTGCCGGAAGGGCAGCGCGGAAGTAACGCCCGCATCAAGGCGGCGCTGTGCGATGCGCAGGCCCTCACGGCGGCTTTGCGCGGTCGCTTCGGCCAGTGCGATCTGTTCCTCGGTCTCGAGGATCTCGAAATAGGTCGTCGCCGTATCGCGCACGAGCGAGAGGTAGAACGAACGCTGCGCCGCAACCGTCGCAAGATATTCGGCCCGTGCCGCTTCCGACAGGTTCGCGACGCGCCCCCAGAAGTCGAGCTCGAACCCGGTCACGCCCACGCCCACGTCATAGCGGTCGATCGTGAACGCATCGGTTTCCATCCCGCCGAGGTTCGACACACCCGTGCGGGTGCGCGTCGCGCTGGCATCGGCGGCCACCGTCGGCAGCCGGTCGCTACGCTGGATGCGGTACTGCGCGCGGGCCTGTTCGATCCGCGCCGTGGCGGCGACGAGATCGCGGTTGTTGGCCAGCGCGCTGGCAATCAGCGCGTCGAGACGCGGGTCGGTAAACCAGTCTTCGTACGACAGCTGCGACGCCGTAACCGTGCCGTCGGGCGCCATTTCCGCGTTGTAGGCAGGCGCGCTCGACAGTTCGGGACGCACGTGATCGGGCGCGAAGTTCGCGCAGCCCGACAGCGCAAGGGTGGCAGCAGCCAGCAGCAGGCCGCTTTTGGCGCGGATCATCATGCCGGCTCCTTTCCGTCTGCATCGTGGGCTTCGATGTGCCCGGCGGCATGCGGCATTCCCCGGCTCAACTTGCGGCGGACCAGCAGGTAGAGGACCGGGATGATGAAGATGCCGATCGCGGTTGCCGCGATCATGCCGCCCATCACGCCAGTGCCCACCGCGATCCGGCTGGCAGCACCCGCGCCGCTGGCAAAGACCAGCGGGACCATGCCCATCGTGAAGGCGAGCGAGGTCATGATGATCGGTCGCAGGCGAAGGCGCGCGGCAGACTTCACGGCATCGATACGCCGCTTGCCCGTCGCCTCTTCCTCGATCGCGAATTCCACGATCAGGATCGCATTCTTCGCTGCCAGGCCGATGATCGTGATCAGGCCGACATTGAAATAGACGTCTGCCGAAAGCCCGCGCAGCATGGAAAACAGCACGCCGCCCAGAACGCCCATCGGCACGATCAGCAGAACCGCCAGCGGCACCGACCAGCTTTCGTAAAGCGCGGCCAGCAGCAGGAAGACCACCACGACCGACAGGCCCAGCAACATGCCGATCTGGCCGCCGGCCTGCTTTTCCTCGAACGAAACGCCGGTCCATTCAAAGGCGATACCTGCCGGAAGCTGCGAGGCGAGTTGCTCCATCTCTTCCAGCGCGGCACCCGAGCTTTCGCCCGGTGCGGCCATACCCGACAGGGTCATCGCCGGATAGCCGTTGTAACGCGCAAGGCTGACGGGTGCTGCCGACCATTCGACATTGGCAAAGGCACCGAACGGCACCGGTTCACCGGACGCGTTCGGGATGCGGATCGCCAGCACGTCTTCGGGCGTCATGCGATGGGGCGCATCGGCCTGCACCAGCACGCGCAGCACGCGGCCGTTGTAGTTGAAGTCGTTGGCATAGGCCGAACCGAAGTTGATCGAGAGCGCATTGTTGATGTCGGTCATCGAAAGACCCAGCGCCCGCGCCTGAAGCCGGTCGATGTCGATATCGATCGTCGGGGCCTCGCCCTGTTCTTCGGGGCGCAGGTTCGCAATCAGCGGGCTTTGCGATGCCATGCCCATCAACTGGTTGCGCGCATTCAGCAGCGCTTCACGGCCAAGGCCTGCGCGGTCCTCGATCTTCATCGTGAAACCGCTGGCCTGACCCAGCGACTGGATCGGCGGCGGCTGGATGACGAAGGCGATACCGTTTTCAAGCTGTGAAAAGACGCCGGTCGCCTTGCCCAGAAGCGCCTCTGCGCTGCTGTCGCTCGACGGACGCTCGCTCCAGTCCTTGAAGGTCGTGAACATCATCGCGTTGCTCTGGCCCTGGCCAAAGAAGCTGCGGCCGCGCACGACGACGATGTTGTCGAGCTCGTCCTGCTCCATCCAGAATTCTTTCATCGGCTCGACCGATTCGTTCACCCGTTCCCGCGTCGAACCCGGCGCGGACTGCACCATGGAGATCAGGTAGCCCTGGTCTTCGTTCGGAAGGAACGCGGTCGGCAAGCGCATGAACAGCAGCAGCGTTACCGCGCCCAGCGCGACAAAGACCGCAAAGGCCCGGAACGGGGCGGCAAGGATCTTGTCGTTCGCGCGCCCGTATTTGCCGGTCATCTTGTCGAACCAGGCATTGAACTTGCGGAACAGTCGCTTGGCGCGCCACTGCAGCACGGCCAGCCTGCCGCGCCACCCCTCGCCCTCGGGCGCAGTGTCGGGCAGGTCTTCGCCATCGTGGTCGTCCGCCTTCAGGAACGTCGCGCACAATGCTGGCGTCAGCGAAAGCGCAAGCACGGCGGAGAAGAAGATCGAGATCGCCAGCGTGACCGAGAACTGGCGGTAGATACCGCCGGTCGACCCCGGGAAGAACGCCATCGGCAGGAACACCGCGACCAGCACGAGCGTGATGCCGATGATCGCGCCGGTGATCTGGTCCATCGCCTTGCGCGTCGCTTCAAGCGGGCCAAGCCCTTCCTCGCGCATGATGCGCTCGACGTTTTCGATGACGACGATCGCGTCGTCGACGAGGATGCCGATCGCCAGCACCATGCCGAACAGCGAAAGCACGTTGATGGTAAAGCCGAAAAGCCACAGGCCAAGGCAGGCACCCGCAAGCGCGATCGGGACGACCAGCGCCGGGATGATCGTCGCGCGCCACGACTGCAGGAATAGGTACATGACGAGGAAGACGAGGATCATCGCTTCGACCAGCGTCTTGATCACTTCCTCGATCGAGGCCTGCACGAAAGGCGTGGTGTCGTAAGGAACGGCCCAGTTCACGCCGGGGGGAAGCGAGCTTTCCAGTTCGGCAAGGCGCGTCTTCACACCCTCTGCCGCGTCCAGCGCGTTGGCGCCGGTTGCAAGCTGTACGGCCATGCCGGCCATCGGCTTGCCGTTCCATTCGGTCGTGACCGAGTAGTCTTGTGCACCGAGTTCGACCCGCGCGACATCGGCAAAGCGCACGACCGCACCGCCGGTATTGGCGCGAAGGATGATGTTTTCGAATTCCTCGACCGTGGTGAAACGCCCCTGCGAGGAAATGGTCGCGGTGATCTGCTGACCTTCGACCGTAGGCAATTCGCCGATCGCGCCGCTGGCATTCTGCGAATTCTGTTCGCGGACCGCGGCAAGAACCTGTGCCGGCGAGAGGTCGTATGACGCCAGCGCCTGCGGATCGAGCCAGATACGCATGGCATATTGCGAACCGAACAGCAGGACATCGCCAATGCCGTTCACGCGGCGCAGTTCGTCGACCACGCGTTCTGCGGCGATGTTGCCGAGATCGGTCGTCGTCATGTTCGGATCGTCCGAAGACAACGCAATGATCATCAGGAAGCCGGAGTCGGCCTGCCGCACGCTGATGCCCTGCTGGCGCACGGCCTCGGGCAAGCGCGCCTCGACCGTGGATAGGCGGTTCTGCACCTCGGTCTGGGCGATATCGATGTCGGTCCCGGCCTCGAACGTCAGCGTGATGCTGGCCGTGCCGTTCGAGAGGCTGGACGAGGCCATGTAGAGGAAACCCTCCACCCCGTTCAGCTGCTGCTCGATCACCTGGGTGACGTTGCTTTCCAGCGTTTCCGCGTCGGCACCGGGATAGACGACCGAGATCGTCAGCGATGGCGGCGCGACTTGCGGATATTGTTCAATCGGCAGGGTGCGCAGCGCGAGAACGCCGGCCAGCAGGATGCCGAGCGAGACGACCCATGCGAAGATGGGCCGGTCGATGAAGAAACGGGCCATGGCTTACTCGGCTCCGGCCTGATCGGTGGCTTCGTCCGGCTTCGTCGCGGGCGCGGCGGGGGCCTTGTTGCCGACCGGGGTCTCCACCGGCTTGACCGGCGCGCCGGGGCGAATCTTCTGCAGGTTCGACACGATCACGACATCGCCCACGTTCAGACCGCTCTTCACGACCCACTGTTCGCCGACCATCGCACCCAACTGGATCGGGCGCATCTGGGCCAGGCCATCGGCGTCGATGACATAGACCGAACCGCCGTTCTGGTTGACCGTGACGGCGCGCTGCGGAACCGCGATGCCGTTGGCGATATTGCCGACCTGAATCCGCGCACGCACGAATTCGCCGGGCAGAAGCACGCCGTTGCTGTTGGGGAATTCGGCACGCGATTCGACCGTGCCGGTTTCTTCGTCGACTGAGAAGGCGAGGAAGTCGATGTAGCCGGGAACGTCGTATTCCTCGCCGTCAGAGAACGTCAGGCGCACTTCGACAAGGTCGCCGTCCTCGTAATCGATATCACCGGAATTGATCCCGTCGCGCACGGCCAGAAGCTCGCTCGCCGACTGGTTGAAGGTAACGTAGACCGACGATGTCTGCTCGATCTTCGTGAGCAGCGTGCCTTCGGTCTGGCTGACCAGCGCGCCTTCGGTCACTTGGGCACGGCCTGCCCGGCCCGAGATCGGGGCGCGCACCGTGGTATAGCCAAGCTGAAGGCTGGCGGCATCAAGCTGGGCGCGGATTTCGGCGACGCTGGCATCGGCCTGCCGCGCGGCGGCGACGGCGGCGTCATATTCCTGCGCGCTGATCGCGTCTTCCTCGACCAGCGGGCGATAGCGGTCGACGACGGCGCGGGCATTGGCCGCGGTCGAACGGGCCCGCTCAAGGCTGGCCTGCGTCTGCGCATAGCTGGCGCGCAGTTCGCGCGGATCGATGCGGAACAGCGGCTGACCCGCACTTACATAAGTGCCTTCCTCGTAGAGACGCTGCTGCACGATGCCGGTAACGCGGGCGCGCACTTCGGCGGTCCGCACCGGTTCGACGCGACCGGGCAGTTCGATCACGTTGGGCAAAGTGGTTTCCTCGACCGTGATCGTGCGAACGGGGACGGCAGTGGGGGCTGCGTCCTCGTCAGTGGCGGAACAGGCGGCGAGAAGCAGGGCGATGGACCCGGCGATCAAGGCTCTCATCAAGAAAAGGCTTTCAATTCCATTGTGCAGGTGCGAAGGTGTAATAGGCATTACACGTTACGCCCGCAAGACGGTTTGAAAGAAGATTTCCTTTCGATGAATGAATTTTCCGATTGCCACAGACTCGACCGACGCCGGCAGGCGATCCTCGACGCGGCGAGAGAGCTCTTCATTTCAAAAGGATACGAACAGACCACCCTGGGCGATGTGGTCGATGCCGCGGGCGGCTCGCTTTCGACGCTTTACAAGTTGTTCGGCAACAAGGACGGCCTGCTCGACGCCGTGGTCTTCGCCACTGTCACCTCCGGCGCCGAACTGATTCGCCAGATCGTCGAGGAAGAGCCCGATCCGGCGAAAGCACTGAGGCGCATCGCGTATGGCCTATACGACAAGCACCTAGGGGCAGAGGCGATCGCGCTGGTGCGCATCGTCATTGCCCATTCGATCCGCGACAAGGTCTTTGCCGAACGCTTCTTCACGACGACCGCACTGCGCAGCCGCGACGCGGTGGAATCGGCGCTGCGCAAATGGCAGGCCGATGGCGTGAAGTTCGTCGGCCATCCGTCGGATCTTGCCGACATGTTCATGGGGCTCATGGTCGCGGACATGCAGAACCAGGCAATCAGCCACGGCATGAAAGGCATCGTCGACGACGCCGGGATCGCCTTCCGCGTCGAATTCTTCCTGCGCGGGGCAGGTCTGTGGCGGGCCGAACCCGCAAGCTGATCTGTCGGAAGAGTTGGAGCGGGTAAAGCTAATGTGTCTCTACAGTCGGTAGTGCCGCATTAGCCCAAACCCGCAGAAATCTGCGCGTTTCTCGTTCCTACCCATCAACGATCGGATCGACTGGGGTGATCGATGCACATGCCTGCAGACACCAACCGCACTTCAGACGCAGGGCGACCTTGTTCAGGTCCATCGGGATCCGGCGGCGGTGGCACTTCTCCATCAAAACTACGGGGTCCTGCGTCACCACGCGGCCGCAAGCCGGATTCCCGCAGGTGATCTTCACCCGGTAACCGCGCCGGGCGCATTCATTCAGGCTGTCGAGTCGCTGGCGCATTCCGCCCGAATGGAACATTCGCGGAACATACTCAACCCGGCGACAGTCAGGGGAAGTTGTTCAGAAGAACCTGAAACGGGGCTTCGCGCCATCGATCGCAGCGCGGTCGCGCTTCTCGCAATCGGCGATGATGCGAAAGCCGTCCGTCTTGTCGCGGTTCGATTTCGCCAGTTGCCCGGTCTGGGCCACGCCGAACTTCTGGGTCTCGGCCAGGTCTTCGCGAAGGGCTGCGTTCTCGGCCTCGAGATAGGCGAGATCATCACCGAAAAATGCCGACTTGTCGGGGTAGGCAACCTCTTTCGCGGGAGCCGCGCCTTTGACTGCCGCTGTCAGGTTGTCGGGCACCAGCGTCGAACAGCCGGTGTCACTTGCAATAATCGGGGTCAACGTCGCACAGGCCGTCGCGAAAGGCACGGCCAGAAGCAGCAGGATCGCCGCGGCCCATCGCGGCATCGATTTCGCGTTGCACATTTTCCACGTCCTTGTCGGTCTTCGCGTCGGCAACCTCGTTGTCCGCGCTTGTGTCGGCGGCATCAGCACCGCTTTCGAGGGCGGCGTCGGCCTGCCCGGTGGCGATCTCGGCCTCGGTGCCCTTGCGGCCGCCAAGGTCGATCACACCCACTGCCCACAGGGCGGCGGTGATGAGCGCACCCACCACCGCCAGACCCAGCGACCATGCGAAGGCTCTCACGCCACCTTACCGGTGAAGCGTTCGTAGAGGCCCTGCACTACATAGACGAGCGCGGACGTGAACTGCGCGAACACACCCGACACGCCGCCTGCGCCAACAAAGGCGGCCCAGGCATCCTTCGCAGCCGTGATGACAGCGGCGAACTTCACATAGCCCGATTCGCCCGACGACGAAGCCGCGCTGATCAGGTTCATGATCGCCGTGCCGAGCTTCGTTTCCTTGACGTAAGACACGAACATGTCGAGCGCGGTGCCCGCCATTTCCTTGGCATAGACGACGATCGAGCCTGCAAGCTCCTTGGCCTCGGTCTTGATCTCGTCCAGCAGGTTGCCGCCGATGGTTTCAATATCTTCGATAATGCTCATTTCACGTCTCCATCATCCACCGGCACGGGATGCGCCGGATCGTTGGTCACTTTGACTTTTTGAGAGCCGGCGGCCCGTTCCTTGTCACCGAACCAGAACGGCATCGCGAGGCCGACGAAGCCCTGGATGACAACGCCCTGCGCCAGCATCTTGAAGAGGTCGTCTTTCGCCAGTTCTGGCTGGACGTAGATCATCAAGAGGACGATCAGCGTCATCAGGAACGACCCCGCCCCCGCCACCGTCCGCGCCCGCGGCCAGTGCATCCGGTCGAGACGGCGGTCAACGAACTGCCAGAACGTCACAGCGCCACCCGGTTGCGCATCCAGCCATAGACGAACGCTTCGTTTTTCTGACGCGCGCGGGCGAGGTCGAGGTATCGGGCCCCCTGCTTGCAGTTGAGCGCCTTCACCATGACTTCCTCGCCATCATGCGGACGCCGGACGAGGAAGGCTCGCAGTGCCGCGACGGTGCGTGGCCCGATATTGCCGTCCTCGACGACATCGGCGTAGTGCCGGCCTTCGTTGTTGAAAGCGTTCAGGCATTCCTGCAGCCAGAGCGAAGGATGGTGCGGGTGCATGTTCACGCCCGTGTCGAACAGCTCTGCGCCGATAGCTGGGGAGACTGCGGCAATCGCGGCGAAGCCCGGCTTGATCGCGTATTCGGTTCGATAGATCCGCACCGCTTCGGATCGGGGCAGTGCATCCATCGGGCCGTTGTAGCCGTTGGCGCGGGCAACACGCTTCGTGATGCCCCACATTGTTTCGCCGCCGGTGTCGTTCGGGTGGTTCGAATACTCGCCCTCGTGGCCGATGGTCTTCTCGATCATGTCCTCAATCGTCATCCGGATCGCTCCAAAGAAAAGGCCCGCACAGTGGCGGGCCGTCAGTCGTTGTTGTCGTCGTCTTTCGGCGCCACCGCATCGGGCGGCGGCTTGTCGTCCAGCGGATAGACGTTGTGATCGGCCATCAGGACGTCGACCGTCCGCTCTTTCTCCTGCGCGCGGGCCTTCACCGCGCCGTTCAACGCCGCGTCAAGCAGCCACAGCGCCGCCTCGCTCGTCAGGCCCATCGCCTTTTTCGTGAAGCGCACGCCGCCAAAGGCGATCGCTGCCGCCATCATCGACGCGGCCAGCGGGTCCGCATTGGCCGTCCGCACCGCCCACATCGCGAACAACGCGCCGACACCGCCCACGCCCAGCGAGACGATCAGCTTCTTGCGGATCTCGGGAAGCGGCCTGTCGTCGTCGTAAAGCACCGCGGCCAGCGCGATCCATCCCGCCACCATGCCAAACCCGATTCCCGCCAGTACCGGATCGATCGCGCCCAGGGCGGCCATGACCATCGCGGGGCCGTACTTCACGGTTCCCTCTACCCCCACCACGCGCTCAGCCCGCCGTTGCAGAGGCCGCGAAGACCACGGCGATGAAGCCGAAGAACCCGGCCGCCGCGATCAGTTTGCGAGAACGGCGCAGGGCAAAGGCCGAAAGCCAGCTCCCGCACGCCACGAACGTCCATGCGACGGCCATGATGATTTCGAACGTCGGGTCGTACAGATCGAAGCCCGCAATGCGCGAGGTCAGCGGAATGATGCTGCCGGCGATCATCGCAAAGCACAGGAACGCGACCAACGCCGTCGCCCCGAAGATCAGGGCGATCAGCGGCACGACAACCGTGCGCCGCCCCTCTTTCAGATAATGCCGGACCGCCCCGCGCAGCCACCGCGCCAGCGGAGCCACCGCCAGAACAGCGCCGCCGTGCGACCACCAGCGCATGACATCGGACCAGTCGTTCGCATCAACGATCATGCGCGGTCGGCCCCGACCCGCGCCCCGCGGATCTCGGCGAGCTTCGCCTTCATCAGCGCCCGCGACTGCCGCCAGACAATCGCCCTGCGCCCGACCACGAAGAAAACCGCCGCCATCGCACCCGCGACGACGACGGCAACAGACTTGTCCGTCATACTCTCGACCCCTGTTAGATTATTGTCAGTTGCTCAGAGGGAGCAACTGACGGAGATTACGGGCATCGCTGCGGTAGCTTTATACCTGCTGCGCGAAGGCTCCCACGAGTGCCCGTATGGTGAACCCGATTGCGGCCCCGAGGGGTTCTGCCGTGAATGTGATCTAGAGAAATGGTTTTAGCTGACAGCGTAGAAGCTAGTGCGTCAGTTGTCGTGAATGGCCCGCCAGATTACAGGCAGGCGGGGTCAGGCTGTAGGGTTGCGCCGTGATCCGGGCTTTAACCGACCGGATAGGGAACACTCGGCACGGTGTAACTTGAATTGACCGAACCGCTGTAACGCCCCGTTCCCTTGGTAATGCGGACGTTGGCAATGCGGCCTGTGTAAAACGCGGTTGTGCCTTCTCCGTTCGCGCCGATCGCCACCTGCCGGTTGGAATCGAACATGGTCAGGCCGGTTACATCCTTGGTCGCCCGCACGATCCCATCGTAGCACAGGTAAAGCGTGTTGCCGACGCGGCTGATCGCCTTGTGCGACCACCGGGGCGGGGGCATGATGATCGTGGAGGTCGTGCCTACGTCATCGCTGCCAGTGAGCGAGTAATAGAACTCCAAGCTATTGCCTTCAAAAAAGCCCCAGCCACGATCATTCCCGGTCGTGCCGTATTGAGCGATCAGCGCGTCAACCACCGTCGTGTCGTGCTTTGCGTAATATTCGACCGTAAAATCGTCCGTTCCGAAATCCCAATCAGCACTGTCCGCTATGGTCACGAAGTCGCCCGAGCCGTCGAGATTGAGCGCGGACGACTGCCACGATGGAGAATCGGCTGTGCTGATCTGTGCATTGCCCGATGCGGTCAGGGTGTGGCCGCTGGGGCTTTGGTCGGTGAACGAGGTCGAGCCGTTGGCCCCGCTGAACTCGACGCACAGCTTGACGTTCGACCAGTAAGGGTCGCTGCTGCCCGTTGCGAAGGGAGCCGAAGGCGGGGTGAAGCCCGGATTACCATAACGCCCGACGCCCTTGGTAATCCTGACGTTGGCGACTTTGCCGTCATATTGTGCCGTAGAGCCGTTGTTGTTGCCGCCGATGACGAGCGGACGGGCGCTGTTGCGAAAAGCCACGCCGGTCACGTCGCGGGTCGCCACAATCGCCCCGCCGTATGACAGGTAAAGAGTATTCCCGACCCGGCTAACCGCGCGATGATACCACTGCGCTTCCTCGGTGTTGGTCCATGAAAGCGATTGGTCGGTGCCGCCGTCCGATGTGTAGAAGAACGCGAGGGCCGATCCTTCGAACATTGCCCACGCCCGGTTACCGCCTGACGCACTGTATTGGGTTATCGCCGCGCCTGTGGCGCTCGTCCTGTGTTGCGAAAAATACTCGACTGTGAAATCGCCTGATCCGAAATTCCAGTCAGCGCTATCGGCAATGGTAATAGTATCCCCCGAACCATCGAACAACGCAGATGAGGATTGACCAGGCGGTGGCAGGTCGGTGTCAACTTGTGCATTGCCTGCCGCCGTCAAGGTGTGCCGTCCGGTGCGGTCGGTGAACGTAGTAGAGCCATCGGCTCCGCTCATTTCTGCGACAAGGACAGTGTTGCCCCAAACACCCGCGCGACGCCGCGCAGCCAGAACCGACATTCCAAAGCTCATGCCGTCACGTCCCCGGTCACGCGATAGACGTTTTCCGCCACCCGCTTGATTCCCGCGATGGCGAACTGCCCCGCCGTCGTCAGCGCCGCGCCGCGCGACTGCACTGTCACACCGCTCGCCCCCGCGATCGTCACCGCCCCCGCACCCGTCTGGTGAATCTCGAACACCGTGTTCGTCGCAACAGCCAAGTCGACCGGAATGGTCAGCGCAATCGCCGATGCGTTGTTGAATTCCTTGGTCTTCGGAAAGTCCGCAGCCGTCGCCGAGTAAGTCGTGCCCGTTTCCTCGGTGATCGTGCTCGATCCACCCCCCACCAGCCCGTCGACTTCCGCCTTCGAATAGACATCGATGTTCGTGCGCGCATCGCCCGCATCGGTCAGGTCCGACAGGTTCAGCGACCGGCGGACATACCGCGCGTCGGCGTCGGCCTGGCTGATTCCGCTGGCCTGCCCGCTGCCGCCCGTCGTGTCGCCTGTCGTCTGCAGGATGATCTCGTCCAGATAGAACCCGATCGACCCGCCCACGTCCGCGATGCGCAGTTCGTCGACACTGACGCCCGCCGGCACCTGGAACAACGCCTTCGATATCACGACCAGCTGGTACGATGCCGTCTGCGAGGAATCGAAGCCGAAGGAACCGGACTTCAGCGAAACCTGCGATCCGCGCGCCACCCCGCCTTCGAACCATTGCAGCGTCAGCCAGCGTTTCGGGTTCCAGTTCGCCTTGGACCGGATGCGCAGCGTCAGGTTGCCGTCTCCGTCGAAGCCCAGCGGCCCGCCCGCCACCAGCCTGACGTAGTCGCCCGCCGGAACGCTCGTCCCCTCGATGCACTTCGTGCCCGCATAGGGATTGTTCGTGGAATCGAGTGTGAAGCCCGCGCCGCTGACCGTGCCGGTCCATTCCGCGCCTTCGCGGTAGATGTCGACGTTGCTTATATCGCCCAGCGTCGTTGCCGCCGCCGGCACCAGCACGAAAGTCAGGTAAAGCTGCGTCGTCGGATCGACCGATGGCTGCGACGGCGATGCGGCGGGCGATCCCGTGATCTTGCCCAGAGTACCTGTGTCGTCGACGTAGAGCACGTCGATGCGCGGATTGCTGCCGTCCGCCACATCCAGGCTGATCGTCTGCGCGGCAGCCGTCAGAAGCGCCCCATCGAGATAGAACGAGCCCGCCGCCATCTCGAAATCGAGATCGGACACGTAATTGATGCCAAGGCCCGACACGATGCCGTTCAGCTGCTGGGCATCGCCGGTATTGCCGCCCGCTGCCGCCAGCGCGGCGGTAAGGTCTGTCTGGTCTCCGATCTGCCCGCCGATCGCGCCCCACGTCGCCGACAGCGCCAGCGTAGCCCAGGCCGCCGAGACATACTGGATGCGAACGCCTTCGTCCTCCACCCACAGGATCTGGCCTTCGGTCGCGATCGTCGCGAACAGCCATCCGCTGGCAGCATCGGCGCCCACCGCCACGGCCAGCTTGCCGTCGTGACCCGCCCATAGGCCTGTCGCGCTGGCGGCGACCAAGTAGCTCGCCCCGTCGTCGCAGCTGCCCGGTGGGGCCGTCAGGTCGCGATCCAGCACGCTGCCCCGGATCGCCGCTTCGTAAAGGCGCAGCGCCGCATTGTGCGGCACCCACGGCGAGGCCTGCGCCGCCGACCATTCGACCGCGCCGTAAATCGGTGTCGTCATTCGATTATCCCGTGATGGTAAGCGGATACCCGCGCAGGTTCAGCGTCGGGTTCATTTGATAGAGGCGGGCCGTGACCGTACCCTGCGCCGATCCGAAATCGGTCACCTGGTCGGCCTCGGCATATGTGATCGGCAGGGTGGCGGCAGCAATCGTGCGGACGACGCTTTCGCCGTCCATAACGTCCAGTTCCCACGCCTCGGATGCTTCGCCCAGCGGCACGTCTTGCCCGTTCAGCGTCGTACCGCCCACGCGGGTGCGTCGCGTCGCATCGAACTGCCAGTCGGCACCGCTCTGTTCGGCAATGCCGCTGACCGGCGCATAGGGCTTGTGCGTCGCGCCGGTGTAGGGAACGGCAAAGGCATCGGCCTCGCTCGCCCCGCGGCCCACCGTGCTGACGATGTAGCTGTCGGTATCGCCGATCTCGCTTGCGCCAAGATCATGGCGCTGAACCGATCCCAGCAGGATGAAGCGTTCGTCCGCGCCGTGCGTCCCCATCGCCCATTCGGTCCCGCGCCGGCCGCGCAGGAACCCGGTCAGCTGGTACGTCAGCGGGGCCGTCAGCGTCGCGGTGCGGAACTGCACCACTTCGTCGCCGATCAGCGCGAGGTTCAGCGTGCCGTCGTCCAGCATGTCCTCGTAAGTCGTGCTCAGCAGCTCGCCCGATTGGAGGACAACCTCGACGCTGCTGCCGTCATCGAAGTTGAACGGTTCGGCATCGGGCAGGACATCGCTCATCACCCCGATCTCGCTGGCAAGGTCGCTGGCAATCGTGTCCCAGTCGGCTGCAAAACTTTCGGTCTCGCCCGTGTCGCTCTGCGCGAACGACGCACCGGGCCAGCTGCGCGTGTCGTCGGTCGGCCCAGCGGCCAGGTACGCGAAAGGCACCGACTGGTCGTGCGCGTCGATCAGCAGCGGCAGGTCCAGCACCGCGCCGGTTGTCGGCGACGGAGCATATATCTCTGCCGGCGGAATGCCGTCCGCGCTGGCGCCCGCCGCGCTCGACAGGCCGGTCAGGCTGGGAATGTCCGATTCCCATTCGGCCTGCATCACGCCGTTCGCGCCCAGCGTCAGCTTCGCGCACTTCATCGAAATCGGCTCGCCGTCGAACGACAGCGTATAGACGTCGCCGGGTTCGACCGCGATGTGCCGCCGCGACAGATCGGCATTACCCCTCGTGCGTTCCCACCACTTGCGGCGCAGGAACCGGTCCGCGTACCTGCGCGCGGGCGTCGGCGTCAGCGCCAGCGTCGTCAGGTCCAGCGTCAGTTCGCGCACGGTGCCCACTTCGTTGCCGCGCCGCTGCGATACTGCCGTATTGGTCTGCTGGTCCGAATCGATATCGGCAAAGTTGAAGAACACGCGGCGGGGCAAGTCGCTGTCGGCTGTCGATTCCAGCACCCAGCGCGGCTCTGCCTTCACGAAATCGGTGATCGCTCCTTGCGACGCCATGCTGCGCGGCAGGCCTTCCAGCAGGAAATCGTGCGGGCGCACGTCAAAGTCGTAGACGTCCAGAAGCGGCCCCGCGATCTGCTTGACCGACCCCTGGGTCCAGCTGAACCCGTCCACGACGACATCGTCCAGCGCGCTGTAATCGAAATCGCCGGCCTCCAGCCCCGCGCGCAGCGACAGGTCGGTCATGATGTCGGCCAGCGTGAAACTGGTTCCGCCCGCGCCCGTCGTGATTGTCAGGTGCCGCAGGTTCGCGGTCGAGTTGTCGGCCAGGCCAGCCGTAAGTCCGGCAGACAGTTCGAACCGGATTTCACCGATATCGAAATCGAAGGCCTGCGTGCGCGACAGCGAGCGGACCCCGTCGCTCATCGACAGGGAATTCTTTTTCGAAACGTAGGCACCGCCCATCGATGGGGACGGCAAATAGGAAAGCGAATCGACCGGATTGGATAGCCACAGGCCTGCAAGGTCATCGGGATCGCTGTCGAAGGTATAGCGAACTTCTGCGCCCCACGATTCGAGCGCATCGTCGGAAACGATCGAATGCCCGAACCTGACCGGCTCGACTTCGCTGCCTCCACCGGGCGGGGACACGAAGGTCGCCACAAAGTCGTAGGTACCGCTGATGCCCGATGCATCACTGGCAAGGATCATGTCCCTTACGGTATCGGTCAGCTGCGCCCGCGAACTGGTGCGCTTCACGCCCGGATCGATCGATCCGTCGCTCCTGAACCGCCAGGCCCCGCCGCTCACGTCGCCGGGATACCAGGTGTTGAGCCCGCTGCCGTCGCCGCCGTCCTCGAAGATATCGGTAAGGGCCGCAGGCTCTCCGTTAATCGTGTAGACCCCGTTGTAGAAATCCATGTCGATCACCACGCCGCCACCGGTCTCGGCCTCGACCGTCACGATGGGCAGGCGGTTGCCCAGTTTTTCCAGCGGGATGCGTTCGAAGAAAATGTAGGACTGGTGGCGATAGGCAGGGCAGGTGCCTTCGCCCTGCTCGGCCTCGACCGTTGCCAGCATCCGCGGATCGGGCATCTGGTCTGCGCTGCCGAAATAAAACCGCATGTTCGCGTCGAGCTCGTAATCGTCGTCCAGCTCGTAAAGCGGCTCGCTCGCCGTCACGTCGTAGACAAGGTGCCCGTCGAACTTGATCTTGCGGATCTGTCCGATCGGGTGATCGGCAACGTGAATCGCCCAGGTCCCGAAATAGGTATATTCGTTGTACTTTCCGCCCTTGGTCTTCCGCCTTTTCTTCTTCTCCTCGATATCCTCGGCGAAAAAGCACGGGCAGGTCAGCCACCGCCGCCCGTAGAAATAATTGAACGGGGTGCCATAGTCGGCAACTGTCGCGTTCAGATCGGTGACGCGCGGCCCCTCGATGGTCTGGCTGGCCTGCATCGCCATCTGCGCCGCTGTCAGCGCGACGGTGACGGCCAGCGATACGGGATCAACGGCCATGTTCGTTCCCTCCGTTCACGGCGGACGGCACGTCGCCACCCCTCCAGTTCCAGATGCTATCGACAGCGCGGGCCCAGACATGCCCCATCGGCACTTCGATGACCCGCATCGGCCCCGCCGAATAGCAATGGATCATTCGGCCCTGCCCTGCGTAGATCGCAAGGTGCTGGGTCCGCCCCGCCACTTTCAGCAGCAGGACCGCGCCTTCGCGCACGTCACGCGCGCGATCGAACACGGCGACCATGCCTGCCTTCAGCACGTCCGGGCGCACCCGCGCGCCATACCCTGCAAAGTTTGCCTCGAAACTTCCCGCACCCGGCAGGTCCAGTTCGCGCGCAACCCCCGCGACCAGCCCCTTGCAGTCACAGCCGACACCCTTGGCCGACTGGCCCCATGCGAACGGCGTGCCGATCCAGCCACGCGCGGCCTCAATGATCGTGTGTCCCGATGCGGTCATGGCGGCGTCAGGCCCCCTTCGCTGCCGCCCACCAGCGTCCCGCCGGCGAACTGCCGCCCGCCGCCCGATCCGGGCGTGGCGATCTTCATGTACTTCTCGGTCCCCGGCACTTCGGGATGCCCGCCGAAGTTGATGACGTTGTCATAGGTCAGGCACGTCGGCAGCGTTTCGTCGTCCGACTTGCGCAGCTTCGAACAGCCGCGAAACAGGTTCAGCGTGTCGCCGACTTCAGGTGCCGCCGGCAGCGCCGCAAACAGCTCGAGAGCGCCGCCTTCATAGCGGAACACTTCGGCCTCGATCCCGGCCAGCGCGCCGGTCAGGAACGTCACGTCCCCGCCGTCGAAGAAGTTGTCGGCCTCGCCGTCCTCGTCGACGGTGAATTCGAACGTGCTGGTCACGGCGGTGACGGTGCAAGGGTATGGCGTGCGCGTCGCCGTGCACTTCCCGTCGCCGAAATCGTATGTGCAGTACGGCGACTGGACCCGCCCGATCACCTGGTTCAACGCATCGGCATGGTCGCGCACTTGCAGAATCCACTTGCCGCCTTCGATCCGGCAATCGGCCACCCGCCCGCACAGGATCGGCACGACCGGCAGGGTTTCCGCAACACCCGGCGACGTCCACGCCAGCCAGACTTTCGCGTTCTGCCAGTAATGGCCCCGCACGCGCTCCGCCGTGAATTCGCCGCCGACCGGGCCCGACAGTTCGAAGTTGCTGGACTCCATGCCCAGCGCCATCGTCACCGCCGACGCGACCATCCCGGGGCTCGCCACGTCGGGATCCTCGCCTGTGCCCAGGTCGATCGTCAGCGTGCGGTTCCATGTCGTCAGCGCGACGCGGTCCCCGTTGCGCGGCTGAAGCACGACGCACTCGGCACCCTTGCGCGGCGACTGGGCAATGACATCGGACAGAAGAGCAGGAACGGTGCGTGTCACGGACGCACCTCTTGCAGCGGCACCGATCCGACACTGCGCGAATTGATCGTGTCCCAGCTCACCGACAGCAGGTCTTCGGTAAAGCGCACCGGCACGTCGAATTCGTAACCGCAGGTGATGATCACGTCGGTATCGGGGGCTACGGCAAAGGTCACCGTGCCGTCGCCGCGCTGGACGGTATAGCCGCCCACCTGCACCACGCCGTCGAAGGCCACCACGACGGTTCCGGCAACCGGCCACTTCACGGGCTGGTCGTATGTGCCGCCCGCATCCCCGTACCGCTTGACGATGTCGAACACCGTGGTCGCCCCGTCGCCGGTGCCCAGCGGCTGATCGGTGGCGGACGGGTCCGACCGGCCATCGGCATGGCTGGTATATTCGATCCAGTCTTTCAGCAGGAAGGCGCGCGATGCGCCGCGGCGCGCGCGGTGGAACGCGCGCAGGGCGGCGATATCGGCAGGCGAACGGGCATTGTGCGCGATGTCGTACTGCGCCAACGGGTCTTCCCACCGTTCCTCGCGGTCCTCGTGCCCCGAATCCAGCGGCACGACGTAAGTCATGAAGGCCGCGCCGCCACTGGACCCCTTGGACCAGTTCTCGGGAAGACGGACGTCATCGATCATTTCTCGACACTCCCGGCCAGCCCCTTGCGGGCGGCCCTTGCAAGGCCCGACTGGGTGGCGCGGTTGATCATGCTGCCGGTGCGGCGCGGATCGGCCTGCTGCGGCACGTTGATCGTCTGCTGGACGATCGTGGTGCCGGCATTCGAAACAAGCTGGTGCGACTGCTGGTTGCTATGGACGCGAAGGCCGCCGCCCCGGGTCAGTTCCATCAGCTCGCGCCCGTTCTCGCCCACCCAGAACGGCCGCCCGACCGGCAGCCTGTCGGTGCCCGAGGCAAAGTTCATGATGCCGCCGGTCATGTTCGAACCGTCGCCATATCCGGCAAAGGCACCCGCGCCCGCGCCGCCGCCCGAACTTGCCGACAGCGCCGAAATGCCAAGGCTCAACAGCCCGCCAAGACCGCCGCCCCCACCGCCGCCGCCAAACGACATCGATGCGATGCGCGTGACGAAATCCATCATCGCCCCGTCCATGCGGTTGAGGCCCAGTTCCATCGTGCCCAGTGCGCCCCCTGCGCCCAGCGCCTGCGCGCCCAACTGCGAAAGATCGTCGCCGGTCCCCAGCGCAAGCGCGCGTAACGCCTGCGCGGCCAGCAGGCCTTCGGTGCCCACCCGCGCCAGCGAACCGGCGGCGGCATCGCCCGCGATCGGCAGGTCCGCGCGCGCGGCGGCCACGTTCTTGTCGCGGTTGTTGCCCGTCAGCCCGTCGATGAAATCGGCAACGGGGTTCTCGATGTTCTGGAACAGCAGCCTTTCCAGCGGCAGGCGGATCAGTTCCATCAGCACGTCGCGCGCGCTGCCGCCGTTCAGGACAAGGTCGCTCAGCGTGCGGCCCACGTCTTCGCCGAATCCGCGCCAGGCATGGGCCGATTCGTTGGCTTCGTAGCGGATGTCCGCATAATCCTCGGCCAGCTGCTTCATCCGCCGGTCAAATTCGTCGGCGGTGGCGGTCCCGTCCCGAAGACCTTGGACCCACCTGTCCACCTCGTCGTTCAGCCGCTCCAGCGGCGTCTTCACCATCTCGGCAAAGGCGCGCGCTTCGGCCTGCCGCTTGTTGAATTCGGCAGTGGCATCGGCTGCATCGATCTCGCGCGCGGCCAGCACGCGCAGCTGCTCGGCCTTTTCCTCGACCGCATCGGTCGCGGCCCGCGTCGCCGCTGCCTCGTCGAAGGCGGTACCGGCGGCCAGTGCCGCTGCACGGCGCGCCTCGACCTCTTTCTCGATCTCGACGCGATTGATGCGCCGCGCCGCCGCCTCGATCGCCTGACGGCGTTCGACAGCCTTCAGCGCCGCGCCTTCCAGCCCGACTTTCTCTTCGGCCTCCTGCGCGCGCAGGGCATAGCTGGCAACGACATCGGCATTCGATTCGATGACCCGGTCCGCCGCCACGCGGGCCTGTTCTGCCTCGCGCTTGATCCGCTCTGCCTCGCGCTCGGCATCGGACTTCCCGCTGCGCCGCCCGCGACCACCCCCGCCGCCCTTGGGCTTGTCGCCCCAGCGGCGATCGATCTCGTCCTCGATGTCGCTCAGCGATTCACCTTTGTTCCCCTGCAATTCGCTCAGCAGAGTCTCGGCATAGTTGCCTTTGAACATGAAGCCGTCTTCGGCTCCGTCCTGGTAAAGCTTGCCTCTAACGGTGGCCAACTGATCGCGCGCCGACTGGCGGCTTGCCTCACTGCTGAAAAGCCCCCGTCCCTCGGCCTGCGCGGTCAGCGACCGTTCTGCCCGCACAAGTTGGAACTTACGCCATGCTGTCATCGCCTCATGGGTCCGGACAGTGACCCAGTCGAGCGCCGAGGCGATCCCGTTCAACATCGCGATCGCGACCGGCGACGCATCCTCGCCGAACGAAGTCTTCAACCGGTCCCAGCTGTCGCCCAACCGGTCCGACGCCGTGGTCAGCCCGTCAGGCCCGTCGCCAGCCATCTGGCGCAATCCGTCGAGGTAGACGCGTTGCCCGTCAGCTGTCTGACCGAGTTCGGCCAACTCTAAAATAGCTCGTTTGACCGGCGGATAAAGCCCATCGGTCGCCTCGAAAAGCGCCTTCACGTCGTTTTTGGCGAGCGCGGTCAGGGCTTTGCCAGTCGATTCAGCTACTTCCGTAACATCGACACCAAGCGCATCGGCAAGCAGCGCCGATACCTGCAATGCTTCTTGCAGTCCGGCGGCAGTCAAACCCGGAACCTTGGCCAAGGTCGCAGCCGCCTGCAGGGCAGCTTCTTCTGTCTGAAGGGTACTCTCCTTGACCCCCTTGGCCATCCCTTCGATCTGCGCTGCCGAAGCCTCGGTGAAGTTGCCGGTCATAGCCAGCTTGGCATGAAACGCATCTACTGCGCGCTCGTGCTCCATGTAGGCTTCGGCGCTGGCGTTCACGAACCGCGCGGCAACCGCCAGGGCCGTGCCCGCTGCCGCACCGGCGGCGGCCACGCGGGTCAGGGACGGGCCGGCCTCTTCGGTTGCCTGGTAGATCGATTCCCAACCGGCCGCCGTCTCGCCCAGCCCCTCGCGCATGGCGTTCTGTTCCATGCGCACTGCGCCAAGGATCGTCTGCTGGCGCTGCTGCTGGTACTCGGCAGGGTCCTGAAGCCTCAGCGACTGGAACTCGGGCGAACGATCGATGGCATCTTTCGCCGCGGCCACCGCCCGCTTCAGGCGCGCCGTGTATTCGCTGACTTCCTTGTCGGCCCCGTTGGCCGACCGCGCGACTTTGGAAAACGCGGCGTCACCGGCTGCGCCGACACGCTTGAAGTCGCGCTCCACCTCCCCGATGCCGAGGACGCGGAGGGCCATGTTGATTGCGCGATCACTCGACGCCATGAGGTAAGCTCCAACGGGTATCGGGCCGCGCAGCAAGGCTGCGCAGCCGGTTGATTTGATCCGGAAGGGTCAGTTCGTGGTTAGATCAGGTGACCAGTCGAAGACCGGTTCTCAGCATATTGCCTTGTGAAGACTTTTTGGACGGGTAGCCCATATGCGTAAGCGCCCGCCCGAAATTAGTCTGATTCTCGGCGATCTCGTCGTTGTCGTGGCACCACTGCTCGTAACTCTTGAACAGCGCGCTTGAATGGCACTGCGCCGCGTCGTCGATCAGAACGCGATATTCCATCCATGACGAAATAGTCTCAGGCAGTTCGTAGCCAGTCGCCAATTCGTAACGTATCTCGTCGGTCCTCGCGACTTCGGGCAAGCCCAATTGCGGCCACAACCTACGGGCGACGGGTCGACCGAACAGCTGCCTTGCTTCACGAACCACGGCGAGGGCCGGCGCAAGCTCCAGCGCGTCCAGTACGACCGGCGCGTCGCTCCGCTCCGCAAGTTCCGTCTCCATCCGGTTGAACGCCTCGATGTAAGCGAGCTTCCAATCGAGCGCCTTTTCGCCGGTGAACCCCATGGCGAGCAACGTGAAACCATCGCGATCCATGTCGAAGGCCCGGACTTCACGTTCGCCGCCATTGGGCATTTTGACCTTTGCCGATGTTCGCCGAAAGTTCGACGCACATCGCGTCGCCTGTTTCGACAGAATGTCGTCGATCGAGGCGAGCACGTTTCGGTGCTCTTTCTCAAACACCTCTGCCACCGTCCGACTACTAGTCGTGATCCCGAAATCCGTCCGCTCCACCAACGCGTTCATGCCTGCCCCCCCCCCACGGGCTGGACGCTGGCGATCACCAGCGTGTCCTGCACCACCAGTTCGAGGCAGAACAGCATGTTCTGGACTTCGGGCGGGACGACGTCGCTGTGCTTCAATCCGAAGATCAGCGATTCCAGCGCGCCGAGTCTTTCGCACACGCTGTTGAGCTTCTGGGCCGGTGATCCGGTAACTTCGTTCAGGAAATCGGTTGTCACCGCATCGCGGCGAAAGCTAATGACTTCGGCAGCCTGACGCATGGGTTTGCTCCGTGCAGATGGTTAGGGGCGGTTGAGTGGGCCAACACTCTTCCGTCCCGCATTAAATCGCGCTAAAAACGTCCCGTGTCAATAAATCCTGCTAAAAAATCACAGCGCGGGCGCCCACGGGTCGATAGCGAGGCCGTGAATATTCGCGTCGAACGCGACCTCCTGAACTCCCTCGACGATTGGATTTCACGACAGGACGACAATCCTTCGCGTCCCGAGGCAATCCGGCGTTTGCTCCGATTAATTCTCAACGATCGTTCAAACTGAATCCGATGTGCGCTTAAATTTCAGCGCACATCAGTATGGTTCGCCATCTCCCTCGATCACCTCTCAGCGCCGGTCTTTTTCGTCGGGCAGCATAATACCCATATCGTCCGCCACCACCGGCGCGATCGTCGCGCGATGCGCAAGCCACTCGACTACGCTATCGAAGGCGACGCCGTCTGATGTCGTGATGCTTGAAACCCGCCTAATCTCGTAAACGCGCCGAGTCCGGTCATCGGTCGTGTAGCCGTCAAGATAGACACCATTAGGACCGCTGAGGATGCACGTCGCCTCAAGTTCTTCCGGCTGAGCAGCCCGATCGTGAATGATTGTAATTTGCTGCCCCTGAATGTGGATCGGGATAAGCTTCAGCGAATTACGCCATTTGCGCCAATACAGTTCGTCGTCTTCGGTCATGGTCCCCCCATGGCCGCGCTTTATCCCCTACTTTCTGGCTTCCCGCAATTCCGCGTCGCGCGCGTCCTGCAGCTTGCGCCAGGTCACGAGCACGACTTCGATCGAAGCGGCGGTCATTGCCGCCTGGTCCTGCACGCCGCCCGCTTCGGGCAGCGCGCCGTCCCGCCAGTTTCGCGCCAGACGGATGACCTCGAAGCAATCGCCGTCGAGATAGTCCGGATGGACGTGAAGCCAGCGGATCCCCGCCGCCTGCTGGCCGACGAAGCTGTCGCCTTCCATCGGGCAGGCCGGGGTGAAATCCTCGCCGCCGGCAAACGCCTCCGGGTCGAAGGCATAGGCAGCGGCGATGATCAGTTTTTTCTTTGCGTCTCGTCCGGCGCGATCAGCCGGAAGGCAAAGGTGGCAAGGTCGGTGCGATGCGCGGCGGGAATCAGCGCATAGCTTTCGGGCGTCATCAGCCCCTCGGCGTCGGCCTGCACCCGCACGCCGCCGATTTCGGTCAGCAGCAGGCGCACGATCTCGATACGGCTCACGCTGTCCCAGTAGTTCCGGTCGGCCACCAGCTCGCCATAGGGTGGCCAGTGCCGTTCCAGCGTCGCCTCGATCGCCATGATATCGGCGCGAAGGCTGGCCAGCTTCGAAAGCCGGTCGGCTTCCATCTGGCCCAGCTTCACTGCCCGCGCCTTCTGGTCGGGCTCGTCGATATCATTCTCGTCGGTCGGCTTCAGCAGCCCGTAGTAGTCCTCGACGATGGCCTGCTGCCGCTCCGCCTCGGCACCCTCCCCCGCGATCCGGCCCAGCTCGGCCAGCCCCGCCACCGCCGCCACGCGGAACTCGGTGGCCGAAGGGCGCCGCACCATCTGCTTGGCAAGGGTGCGGCTGATCCGGGCGGGATCGTAAATCGTCGGGGTGCGGAACCGGTACTGCGTTCCGCCAAGGTCGCAGACGTGCGTGTCCTGTACGCTTGCCAGCATCGCGCGCCTCAATAGAACAGCATGTAGACCCAGCTGTCCGGGCCGTAAGGCTCGAACGGCAGGCCATCGGCGCTGATTCCGTCAAGGTCGTCGTCTTCCTTGCCGGTGTAGACGATCGACGGCAGGTAAATCGAAACGCGGTTGCCCGCCGTCTCGCCCCAGTTCAGCCACAGCTTGCGCTGGGTGCCCGCGACCATGTCGGCAAAGGCGTTGCGATCGGTCAGCGTCAGGACCTGCGGATTGATGCGGCCTGTCGGCTTGCGGCGGGTTACCCGCGCCGGTTCGTAGCCGTATTCCTCGCCCGGGCAGTCCGCCATCACGATCTCGTTACCGAAATCCAGCGTGAAGTTGCGGAAGCAAACGCGCTGGTCGTCAAGGAAGGCGTCGGCGCTGCGCAGCGGGCGCGGGCGAACCTGGTCGAACACGGCGCCGGTCGGATTGGCGACGCCTTCGGGATCGGCCAGCTTGCCGCGCAGCGTCGCGGTGAATTTGCCGGTCTGGCGGGTCTGGATCGCAAACGACAGGTTCGCTGCAGCGCCCGTGATCTTCTCCAGGATGGCGTTACCCGCGCCCGAATTCTTCTTGTAGAGATAGTCGGTGATCGTCTTCAGCGCGGTCGACGCAGGCACGAACAGGTTGCCCGCATGCACGACATATTCGGTCGTGGCATCGGGCACCGTGGTCCACGCCGGGCTGACCGTGGCGACCTTGCTGGTGGTATCGAACGCGGTGATAACGCGGGTCTGGCCGCTACCGGTACCCCCGTCCGTCGTGATGACGAATCCGGTCAGGTCGGTCGCAGGTGTTGCCGCTGCCAGCGTGATCGTGCCTGCCGCGCCGGCCTGCGCCGTGTCGTCGAGGTCCGATGCCAGCGTCGTCATCGCCAGCGCAGCTGCCTGCAGGTACGGCGTGAACTCGGGCTCGGTGCCCGGCGTGCCGCTGCCCTTGGCGAAGAAGCGGTGCGTGCGCTCCATGTAACCGCCGCCGACGATCGACTGGGTCGTGTCCAGCGAACCGGTCACCTCGTCAGTTTGCTCCAGTTCCATGTTCGGCGTGGCGCGCGGCTCTTCCACCAGCACTGCGTCGGTTGCGGGCGCAGGCACGGCATCGGTGCCCGAAGTCGTCTCGACCTTCGCGGTCACGAGCCGGTTGCGGGTCAGGAAATCGCTCATGGGGTGATCCTTTCAGGTCCCGGAATGATCAGGTGTCGGCACCCGGCGCGGTATCGCGCGCGGGCTTTGCAGGCTTGGCCTTGGACTTGGCAGCAGCTGCCGCGTCGGCCTTCCGGCGCGCTTCCTCGCGCGCCTCTTCGTCGATGTTGCGAACATTGCCGCTTTCGATGATGCGCGTGTCGCCGCTCCGCGAGGCATATGCCTTGCGGTGCTTGGGGGTATCCTCGGCCATTTGGCTTGCTCCTGTGGTCTGTCCCTGCCGCTACGGGCCGGGGTTCGATGCGTCGCCCTCGCGGGCCATGTAACGGGCGGCAAAGTCGCAGAACTGCCCGGCCAGCACGTCCGCGCCGTCCATCGCGCGGCCGATCTGCGGTTCGCTCAGCGCGCCGCGCCGGATCTCGACGACAAGGCCTGAAAGCTGCACGTCGTCAGGGTCGGTCAGCGCATCGCTCACCGCGACGAAGGCCGCGTCCAGCTGCTCTTCGGCACTGCCGTCCGCCGTCTCGCGGACCATCCAGCCCACGCCGAATTCCAGCCAGACTTCCTCGACCGATCCGGTCAGCCAGTCGGGCTCGCGGTCACCGCCATGCAAAAGCAGCAGTGCGTCCAGCTGGTCGGTCCCGATCGGCGTGCGCGGGTTTACCAGCACGCTCGTGAATTCCAGGTCGGCCTTCACCGCGTCGAGCTTGGCTTTCACCACGGCAAGGATCTGTGCGCGCAGTGATGCCATCAGGCCGCCCCCGCCACGCCTGCGCCGCCGCCTTCGGACAGCCTCTGACCCAGAAGGGCGTCAAAGTGCCGTTCAAAGATCGCGCCGCGCTGGCCCATGATCGTCTCCAGTCCCTGCAGGCTCGGCTTGAAGGTCAGGCTCCTGACCAGCGTTGCCAGCAGCTCGGTCCCGTTCGCCGCACCCGGCTTCGATCCGCGTTTGCGGCGCAGCTGGAACAGCTTCTTGCCGTCGTCGGCTTCGACGAAGAAAACGTCCTTTTGCGAGATCGGGAAGAACCCGGACTGCCGCATCATCTGGCCCTTGCCGCGCCGGTCCAGCCTGATCCAGTCCCCGCTTTTGGGCTTCACCGTGCCGCCGCGCATGTGCAGCAGCAGGAAGTCGACGAAGCCGCCAGCGCCGCGGTAACCGAACTTCGAATAGATCAGCGACGTGAACTGGCCCTTCTCGGCCACGTCGTCGAACGTCACGCTCTGCACCGATGCGTTGGACACGCGCCGGTGCTGGTTGCCGTGCATTTCGGAACCCGTGAAATGCGCATCGAGAAAGCTGCGCATCTTCTGCTTCAGCTCGTCGGTGCTGGTCACCGCCGCCTCGATCGAGCTTGACCGGATGGCAACCGATCCCTGCACCAGCGCGGCATTCATTTCCGCCGCGGCTTTCGTGCCCAGGAACTCGATCGCGAAACCCTGCCCCCGCACGCCCTGGTAATCGGCACGCGCAAGGGCCTGGTTGTGAAAATTCATGTAACGCGTCGTGCGCGTGTTCTTCGGGATCATGCCCGATGTGCGGGGCGCGCGGGCCATGTCAGGCGCTCCTGTCGACCAGCTCGCACGACCACAGGGCCGCCGTCTGGTCCTTGACCGGCATGTCCGCCACTTCGAACACTTCGCCGGTTTCCATGCCGTCCGCCTCGTCCAGCATCCGGAACGTGCCCTTGCGCGCCACCAGTGCCAGTTCGGCCCGCTGCGCATAGATATGCAGCTGCGCGCCCTTGGCCTGCCGCTCGCCCGCGTCGAACAGGGCGCGGCCCTGCCCGCGATCGACGATGACAAGGCAGGCCTCGCCTTCCTCGATCGCGCCGCCCGGTGCCACGTAGACCGCCGCCTCGGCGTATTCCTCGGTGCTGAAGAATCCCGCCAGGTCGGCGACGGTCTCGACCGGCATGGCGTCAGTTACCGCCTTGCGGGGTCTTGGCAGCCGCCGTCTGCAGCGCATCGCGCTCTGCGGTCAGCGCCTCGACCTGTTCGGTCAGCGTGGCGACTTCGGCCTCGGCCTTCTCGGCGCGCTCCTCGGCGGCCTTCAGCGCGGCATTGTCGCCCTTGGTGCCGGTATCGGCGACGCGGGCTTCGACTTCGACGATATCGCCGCGCAGCTTCAGCGCATCGAGATCCTTGCCCGACAGGCCCAGTTCCTTGGCCTTGTCGGACGTCAGCTCGTCGCCGCTCTTGACGGTGACGGGCGCGTCTTTCTTCGCCCCGCCGGTAAGCTCGCGGGTCGCCACGAGGATCTTTGTAGATTTGGCCATGTTGATCTCCTGTCCTGTGGGCCAAGCGAGGACGGTGCCCGTAACGGGCATGCCTCACCGCGCCGCCCCGCAAGGGACGGCCCGATGAAGACGGGAGCGCGAATGGAGAGAAGGGGACCCGCGCTCCCGCCGTCTGGTGGCTAAGGGTGGGGCCTTAACGCACCGTCGCCGCAAGCGAGGCGTTGACCCGCTTGGGAGCAAGGATCGGTGCCGTGATGGTTTCGACCCACTGCGCGCCGGTGTTCGGATCGATCCATTCGTGCGGGAAGTATTCGCCCTTGCGGAAACGGTTTTCCGCGTGCTGGACGACACCGCACATCTTCGAACCGGCATAACCTGCGCGGCTGCCCATGATCACCGAATAGTCGGGGATCAGCTTCTCGGTGGCGAAGCTCTCGTCCATCTGGACGTCGTTGTAGACGTAGAACTCGACCGAACCGATGCGGCCCTTGAACTGGGGCGCGCCGGGGACACCAGCGGTAAAACCCAGCTCGATTGCGGCGGTCTGGCCCAGCGTGCGGTCCAGTGCTTTCTCCGTCTTCGGATCGGCGGCGAAGTAGTTCCACGCCAGGCGGTCCATCACGACGATGTCGACCGCGCTGCCCGACTGCTCGCCCACCGTGTTCATCCACGTGTCGACGTCGTCATGGGGCGACACGCCGCTTTCGCCCCAGCGGGCCGTGGTCAGCAGCGTCTTGGTCAGCGTGCCGGCGCGGTTGAAATCGACGACGGTCGACGGATAGTCGTCGCCCGAGATCGTGACCGAACCGGTGCGCAGGATGGAACTGGCCATCCATTCGCGGGTGCGGGCGATGCGCGTCATCTGCGCTTCGAGATACATCTCGCGGATCGCGGCTTCGCGGTCTGCGGCCGACATCTCGCCGCCGATCGCCTCGCCAGCCATCCGGCGCAGGACTTCCTTGCCGGTGATCTGGTTCTTCGGCTTCATCGACGCCGGGATGATGGTTTCCTTCTGGAAACCGCGCGGCTGCTGGATCTTGCCCGGCGCAAGCGGCGCGACGAACGGGGCGCGGCGCATGTCGTCGAGCACGCGGTCGAAATAGACTTCGGCCGTGTCGAACTCGAACACGTCGGGGAAGAAGGCCAGCTGCAGGAAGCTGCCTGCAACGAAGGCACTGGGGACGAGCGGCATCAGCTCGTCACGCGAGAAAGTATCGTGATTAAGGTCGGTCATGGGGTCCTCCCGAAAAGAAAACCCGCCAGGGCCGTCTGGCCGGGGCGGGTCAGGGCCTCACGGCCCGAGCTGATGTTGAAAGGCCGGTCAGTCGTCGATCGGCAGGCCGATGGCGCGCATGGCGTCGCGGATGCTGGCGATGGTGTGACCCGTGCCCAGCGTAAGCGCCGAACCGACGACGCCGCCCGAACAGGTCTCGTAGCAAAGCACTTCGATGTCTCCGCCCGATGCGTCAGCATCATGCGCCAGGACGAGCGCCACGTCTTCCGAGCCGTCGCCCGCAGCCGACGCCGACAGCTTGTACTTGCCGCCCGACGTGATCTTGCCGAGCACGGCCCCTGCCGAACGTACTTCGCCCGACAGCAGGGTAACCACGCGCGTCGTATAGGTGCCGCCCGCGATGATCTGGGGATCGGTCACCGGCGTACCGGCCGAATAGGCCGCATTTTCGTATGCCATGGATGTTCTCCGAAAGCCGGGCAGCCCACGCCCGGGCTTCTATGGGCGATTGATGATCAGGCCGGGGTCTTCGCCGCAGCCTTGCGGGCAGCGTAAGCCTGTCCGCGATTGCTCTCGGGCTGGGCCGTCGGGTTGGCCGACGCGCCGGTTTCCGGCAGGTCGCCCGACTGGACGGCTTCCTTGCCCGCCGCTTCCAGCGCCGCACCCGTGCGGGCCTTGGCGGCCTTTGCCTGGGCAATGGCATAGTCGCCTGCGCTGGTGCCCGCCGAGATCGCCTCGGTCAGGCCTGCCGACATCTTCGAACCGCCGTCGATTTCGGCCAGCGCGACAATGCGCTCGCGTTCGGCGGTCTGGCCCTCGGTCACACCTGCGGCATGGCCTTCTGCGCGCGCCGCCTCGACCTGCGCGTTGATGGTTTCCGGCTGCTGATCCGCCGCCGGCGCGGTTGCTTCGGTGCTCATCGCGGTTTCCTTCCTTGCTGAGCGCGCTCCGGACGGAGCAGTTGATCCCGACGATGCCGGGGAATTCACCAGCTGCTCGAACTCGACCATCGAATCCTTCCAGCTCATGACCTTGTCGGCGAGCCCTGCGGTCACTGCCGCCTCGCCGCTGTAGATGCGGGCTTCCTGCGCGCGCACCGCGTCCTCGCCGATCCCCCGCGCCTCGGCGACATGGGCGACGAAGCGCGAGGTCGCGATGTCGATGCGCGACTGGATATCGCGCGCGACGTCTTCGGGAAGCGGCTCGAACGGATTGCCATCGGCCTTGTGTGCGCCGCCGGTGAACATCGTCACCTTGATGCCGTCCTTCTCCAGCGCGCCCGAGAAATCGGCGTGCATCGCGATCGTGCCGATCGAACCGGCATAGCCCAGCTCGTGAACCGTCACTTCGTCGGCACAGCAGGCAAGCGCATAGGCTGCCGAACAGCCCATCCCGCGGATCATCGCACGCATCGGCTTTTTGCCGCGCCGCGCCATCAGGATCGACGCGCACTCGTACAGGCCCGCGACTTCGCCACCGGGGCTGTCGATATCGAGCAGGATGCCGCGCACGTTCGGGTCGTTGTCCGCGCTCTCGACCGATGCCGCGATCCCGTCATAGCCGGTAAAGCCCGACGACGGCCCGATGCCGTTTTCCGCCACCGTCTCACCGCGAATGACGACGTGAGCGACGCCTGCATGCACGAACATCAGGCGCTCGGCCGCTACCGAACCGGCACGGCGATCGACACCGCCACGCGCTTCGATCTCGACCCGCGCATCGGCGGCCATCGCTTCCAGCTCGCCCAGCGCCAGCGCACGGCCATCGGTCGGCACGAACAGCTGCGACACGTCGAGCCGGTCGCCGACAGCGCCCAGCACCACTTTCGCGGTCTGCGGCAGGACTGCCAGCGGCTGATTGAAAAGGCGCGCTATAATACCCGCGCGCGAATATGCCCTATTCATCGGTCTTTTCCTCCTGGTCGGACCGTTCGCCCCCGCCGTCCCCTGCACCGGCATCCGCAGTCTTCGTGCCCCCGCCCTGCTGGTTGGGGATCGGCAAACCGCCGTCCACGAACTTGCGATGCTCTGCGGTGCGGCGCTCGACGTTCGCGTCGAAGTCGCCGCCGTTGATCGAGGCCGCGATCTGCTGGCCGGTCTGCCAGGCATGCGCCTCGTGCAATTCGAAGGCCTTGGCCTCGCGATAGGGGTCCAGCGAAATCTTGCCGTCGCCCGCCCAGCGCACCGAACACCACGCGGCACGAAGGCGCGGATCGTCGAGGAAACCCGGCAGGTCGTAGACGCCGCGGGCCACCTGTTCGTAGATCCAGCATTCACGTGTCGGCGCGCACCAGTCGGCGGCGAACCGGTCGAACCGGCGAACGATTTCCTTGTAGAACAGCTCCAGCTCGCCCTTCGACGCCGTGTAGCTGTTGTTGAACCGCGCCATCAGGACACCGAACGGCGTGCCCGTTGCCGCGCCGATCATCGTGACCAGCGTCTCGAAGAACTGCTGGTAAACCGGGTTCTTCGCTTCCGGAGACACCAGCGTGACTTCGGTATTGTCCTCGGTCTCCAGAACCATGCCCGGTTCCATCGCGATATTGCTGCTGGCAGGGGCCATCGCCGTTTCCGGAATGCCGTCAGCCTGCACCAGCTCGCCGGTACCGTATTCGGGCTCGGGCATCGCCTGCGCCCCCGGCGACTTGTAAATGACCGCCAGCATCGACTGTAGCACCAGCGACAGCGCCGCCGCATCGGTCGCGTCCATGAACACGCGTACCAGTTCCAGCACCGGTGCCAGGAACGGCACGCCGCGCGCCTGTTCGGGCCGCTTCTTGTCGAAGACGAGCACGGCAGTCGGCAACCGGCTTTCCTTGCCCCATGCCTCGTACCGCCGCGTGTCGCCCTGCCGGCGTGCAGAGGCGTAGGGCTCGCGCGCCTTCTGCAGGACATGGTAGGCTTGCGCCGCGCCGAACTGGTCCTGCTCGACACCGCCGACGACCACCGGACCGTTCTCGCCGCCATAGCGGTGGCCCTCGGTATGACCTGCCGGACTGACGATGCGATCTGCCTCGACCAGCTTCCACGCCGTCATGTGGACCCGACCGATCTGCTCTTCCGGCCAGCAGCGCAGGCCAAGACAATCACCCGATTCCAGCATCGCGCGAAGCACGATCTGCTGCAGCCCGTAACCGGTCGCGGTGCGTTCCGCGTCGGGGTCCTTCGACGTCATGTATTCGTCGAAGTCGCGCATCATCCGCGCGGTCCAGTATTGCTTCTCTTCCGCCGTCAGGCCCAGCAGGTCTGCGTCCAGATCGGGAATGGCCATCAGGCCCGTCCCGACCGTGAAGGTCACGTTGCGCTCGATCGCCGCCGTCGCGGGCGGCAGGTTCATCGCCGCGTCGCGCGACCGGCCGATCAGTGTTTCCTGACGGCCCAGCCCGTCGCTGTTCGCCGACTTGGGCCGCGCGAACCATCCGCGCGTCTGACGGCGGTCCGACTGCCCCGCGCGATATCCGCCGCGACGGTCGATGCCGCCACCCGGTTCGGTAACGGCTGCGGCCATCGCGCTATAGCTTGCCCGTGCGGCAAGACGGCGCGCACCCCGTGCGGGGGACACCGCCGCGATCGCGCGGTCCAGCATGGTCGGTCGGATCGGTTCCATCAGCGGCTCATGTTGACGAACCGGCGCGCACGGCCGCGCCGCAGCGTCGTGCCGCAGGCCACCGCGTAATCGGCCTCGGCCTGCAGCTTGCCAGCGCGAATGTCCTTCAGGCTCGCGCGGGTAAGCCGACGACCGTCCGGCATCTCGTAGGACTGGTTGCGCAGTACCGCGAGCTCGGCTTGCTGATAGGCAGCAACGAGCGCCGCGAGCCGCGCGATTTCCTCGCTCGACGCCGCCATGGGGTTCATCCTGTCAATGTGTGGTTGGGGGCGGCGCGGCCCATCCGGTCTTCACCGGACATGAAAAAACCCGCCGTCTTGGGGCGGGTTTCCGATTGGCGCGCGACGCCGATGCTGTTGGGTCTGTCAACCAATTCGAAAAGGGTCAATCTGCAAAAACCCGTTTTGCCTGTCAGCCCGCCCGGCGCGACCGGATCGTGCGCCGCGGCCTTGTCCGCATTCTCGCGGATTTCTGCGGCTTTGCGATCTGCACAACCGGGCTCGGTTCGGGTTCGGCATCGCTCGTTTTTTTCGTATCGATCGGCGCGCGCTCCAGTTTGGCAGGTGCGCCGCGCGGCGGGCGAGCCCATTCCGGCACCCATCCCAGCGCCGAGTCGTCGCCGCCGAATCGCAACAGCACCGTGCGCGCATAGATCATCAGGTCCCACGTTTCGTTGGCATCGTGCGGATCGCGCACCCAGACGTCGCCCTGCAGCGTCTCGGCGCGCAGCTCCGCCAGGTATTCGATCGGCACGTCGAACGGGAACTGGACATAGCCGGGACCATCCTCGCGCCGGTTCAGCGCCGTGTTCGCAATGTGCTTCAGCCGCGAGACGTTCGGGACATAGAGCTCGGCCTGTGGCGCGCCTTTGATCTGGCGCTTGGCATCGATCGTCGGCGGCGGCAGCTTGCGCGCCTTGGGATTGTTGCCGCCCTTGATCAGCGTCAGCGCGGTGGGCGGGATCGGCGCGCGGCCCGATCCGGCATCGCCCGTCACCATCGCATGCCACCAGGCAAAGGCATTGTCGGTCGCCGAATCCAGACCGCCCGTGTCGACGGCGGTGTTGAACAGCTTCATCCGCAAGTGCGGGGCCCCTGCCAGCGGATAAGTCCGGCTCATGACCTTCTCGTGGATGACGCCCCAGTCTTCGGGCCGCGTGAACGGCCGCAGCGGGCGTTGCTTGCCGTCTTCCTCGACTGTCAGGATCGGGAAACGATCGATCAGCCAGGCGCGGAAGTGCTGTCCGAAACCCCAGACCGCGACTTCAAAGCGGTTGCCCTGCTGGTCGATCGACGCGATCAGGATCTCGACGCCGGGCGGAACCTCGCCCATCGCATAGGCCGATGCGCGCGACCGCGTGACCAGCTCGTCTTCGCTGACCGGTGCCTCGCCCGATTGCCGCGCGCGATAGTTCCGGCCAAGGATCGTCTGGTCGAAGCTCTTCAGCTTGGACTCGTCCTGCTCGTACTCGAGCGCGATCTCGGCCTCGCGGGCAAGCCGCGCGATTTCCGACCAAGGACGGAAGCCCTGCACCCCGTCGAGCCGGAACGAGGCGCGCGTGTTGGCCTCCAGTTCGCCGGTCTTGCCGGTCTCCTCGTCCTTGCGCGACACCGCAGTCTCGCCGCGCCCGACCCAGCGGAACGTCTCCATCAACCGGCGCTTCAGCTGCTGCGGATGAACCGATCCGCAATCGGGGCAGATCATCGCCGCCGATGCCGCGGCGTCGGCAGGGCTTCCGCCCCGGTCGAAGTCGAGCCGCTCGAACTCCATCGCGAAGGGGAAATGGCATTCGAGGCAGTCGACCCACAGCCGCTCGTTCGTGCCCGCCGACACGAAAGCCTCGATCCCCGCGCGCGGCCCCAGCTTGGGCGAACTGTTGACGTACAGCATCGTCTGTCCGAACGCCGAGAAACTGCCCATGCGCCCGCGTGCCAGCGAAATCGCGTCGCCCTGGTCGTTGATGTCAGTCGGGATCTCGTCAAGATCGTCCAGGCGAATGCGCGAAAACGGCAGGGCACGAAGGCGTGAACCGGTCGGCCAGTAGAAGAAGAAATCCGCGCCGTAGAACCGCTTCAGGTGGATCGTGTCGGATCCGGCACCGGGCAGCAACCGCGCCTCGGCCGCCGCAACGCCATCGCACTCGACGGCGTTGGATATCATCTTCTCGAACTCCTTTTTGACGTAGCCTTCGATCAGGACGCGGTCCGGCCCGATGAACAGCATGTCCGCCTGGTCGTAGATGATCGTGTGCAGCTGCCAGTTGTTGCCGATCTCCGACTTACCGACCTGACTGGGCCCCATGACCCCGCATTCGCGATAGGGCGATTCGGACCACAGGCAGTCCATGATCCGGTTCAGATGCTCGACGAAGAACGGCCCGCCGCCCCACCGACCCGAATAGGCGCCGGGATTGTCCAGCTCGCGGTGCCGCTCCGCCGACGTCGAAATCGCGACCCGCTCGGGAAACCGCATCTGCTGAAGGCACGAACCTACCATCGCGCGAACGTCTACGAAGGACAGGGCATCATGCTGGCCGACATGTTCAAGCATCGCTGCCCCCCTTGTCGCCGGGCATCACGAAGGCATCGACGAAACCGTTGACCGCCCGTTCTATCAGGTCGCGAAGGGGGCGGACCTCTTCGGGTGTCATACCCATTTGCGCCGCATACTCGCCGGGGATCATCTGGAAACGCCGCCGCGCCTCGACAGCGGCATGCGAAAGCAGCGGAACCAGGTCACCGACTTCGGCCAGCTCGCCCATGACCCGGCGCAGCTTGATCCGCTCCATCGCCGCCGCATATTCATCGCGCCGCGCCTTGCCCGACAGCGCAAGGGCCTCCTCGCTCTCCGCCTGGTCTCCCAGCACGTCCAGACGCAGCTGCTGCAGCTTGGCCTGCCGCTCGATCGATGCATTTTCTTCGTCTTTGCGCCGTGCCCGCCACCAGGTCATTCCGCCTTCCGCATCGATCTGGTAGGGCCGCCCCCTCTCGCCCCGCTCAATCAGCCATGCCGGGTTGCCTTCGACGGCCCGGACATACCCGCGCATGGTCTCGCTCGTGACCCCGCACAGTTCCGAAAACTCGTCGATATTGACGATCATCGCCCCCGCCCCGCTCCCGCAACCCGATCAAAAACCCAAACAAAACCACGACTTGCGAGAAAATTCCCAAAACCCGCGAGCGCCGCGCTGCCGCACCCCATTGTACGCAGGCCGATTCGGGAGGACCCGCGAGGGGGGCCGGCAGGCCCCGGCCGGAAGTCCAGTGAAATCGAACTCGGTTCGGCCCGTTTCGTCGCCGCGCCCATCATCACGCTGCCCGCGCCGTATCGACATCGAGCCAAGGCTCCGCCGACGCCACCGGCCCCGTCACCGTGAAGCCCAGCGCCCGCGTCGACAGCAGCCAGGCCACCTCGACCAGCGCCTCGTGCCACTGGCGGTATTGCTTGCGCCCCCATTCCTTGCGCCCTTCGTCCCACAGCACGATGACCGGACAGTACGCACCCTTGCGCCCCGGCCCCTGGTACTCGACCTGCGCCTTCTCCCACGGCTTGACCCAGACCGAGGCCCGCGCCTTATGCTCCGGCTCGACCCATGCACTGGGCCGCGTGCCCGCCAGCGCATAGGCGCGAACCATCCGGCCCCCTTCGGCTTCGTTCACGGCATGAGCCACGGCGAGCGCCGCCGGGTGGACATCGGCCGACAACGTCACCCCGCCCCGATCGATCCGACAGCCCAGATGCTCGATCTGCATCAGCTGCCCGACCCCGTCGTTCGAGTAGCGGCTGACCTCGTACCCCGCCGCTTCCGCTTCCATCACGCTCAACCCGACACGCTCGTACCGGTCGACCATCTGCGCGCCATAGGCCCACGCACACAGCACCTCGACATCGACCGCGCCCGTCCGGTCCCATGGCCTGCGCATGGGGACGATACCCTCGCGCGCCTGCACCACCTCACTGCGAAGGACCACCACCATCTGTATCAGCCTCCATATCCATATCTTGGGGAAAGACGGTTACGGACAGGACGGACAGTTAGCGGTCGGGTGCCGCATGTGGGCGCGCCAGCGCGCATGAGCCGCAACCCTGTAAAAACTGTCCGTAACCGTCCGTAACCCTCCGTCATTGCCGCAATTCCAAAGGCTTGCAGGACGGCCAGACCACCCCCGCACCGTCCGTAAACCGTCCGTCCCAACCGTCCGTAAGCACGTTGCCGACGCCGCGCGCCGCCGCCCGCTGGCCCGCCACGACGCGCGCGACCCCCGGAATACGGATAGTTGAGCCCAACCGTCCGTAACCGTCCGTACACAACATCTTGTGGCTGCCCTGCGTCTCGCCGATCACGTCACCAGCCCCCCAGTCCGTCGCCCTGAACATCGCCCTGCCCATCGTTCGAAGCCGGCTTGTCACGACCCTGCGAAGGCGACTTCACGCCCCGCTGCGCATCGTCCGCGCCATCGCCCAGCAATGGCACGTCGCTGCGCAGCTTTACGCCCTTGCGCACCTTCAGGCCCCGTCCGTCCTTCTTGCCCTGTATCTGGCGCTGGGTGAGCTGCTTGCCGAACTTCGTGGTGTTCCAGTTCTCGGTGCTGATGTCGTTGAACTCCATCCACGCCTTGAAGTCCTTCCAGAGCACGGTCGAACCGGTCTCGGCTTCCTTGTCGCTCTGGTCGCACCGCTCCTCCAGCCACTCGGCCAGCGGGCTCGATTCGGCCCAGAAGTTCTCCAGCGCCTCGGCCATGACCTGCGGCACCGGAATGCGCCTGTCGCCAAGCCAGTCGAGACAACCCTCGATCATCCAGTTGAGGATGCCCGGCTTCTCGGTCATCAACCGCTTGCGCAGCTGCTCGGGGGCCTCGAACCCGCCCTCGATGCGCGACAGGTCGACCGGCCACAGCACCAGCTTCAACCGGCGGCGGAAACCGCGATCGTCGCCGGGCATGCGCGGCAGGGGGTTCACTTCGACAAACAGCTTCCATCGCGGCTTGAACGTGATCTCGGTCTTCGCGCCGGATCCGCGCGCGGTCACGTGCCCGCCGCCGGTCACCATTTTCAGCAGCTCGCCGTCCCACGCCACGTTCGGCGCAGGCTCCTCGCTCACCACCATCCGGATATCACCCGCCAGGCGCACGAGGTCCGACCGGTGCTCGCTGCCCGACTTCTGGAAACTGGCCTGCAGGAACGTCTTGACCGGACTGTGTCGGTAATAGTCGCCGTGCAGGTCGGTGATGATCTCGTGTGTCTTGGACTTGCCGTCGCCGCCCAGCCCCTTGTGGACGTAGAATTCCTCGCAATCGGTAAGGCCCGTCAGCGTCTGCCCGTACATGCGGGCAAAGATCGCGCGCTGTTCGTCGTCCGGCTGCACCAGCGCAAGCCGCTCCAGCCACATCGGGCACTCGGCCTTGGGATCATAGGCAACATTCGCCACCTGGCTGATCATGTCGGCCGCATCGTGGCCTTCCTGGAAATCGAGCCGCCACTTCATCTCCGGCCCGTCCGGCGGCAGGAAGCGCAGCGTGCCGTTCTGGACGTTGTAGGCCAGCGGATCGCGGTCGAAGTCTTCCGACCATGCGCGCATTTCGGGCAGGACCTTGGCCTGCGCCAGCATCGCGCTGGTCTGGGCGGCATTGCCCGACTTCACGGCATGACGGCGCAGCGCCGACAACCGTTCCAGCGCGCGCTCCGGCGTGCACCAGTCGCCGTACTGTTCCTCCAGCGCCTTGGCATCGGGGTTCTTCGGATCGCCGATCAGCGCACCCAGCGCCGCCGCCTCGTCATTGATATGCCGCGCCACATCCAGCGCCAGCGCGCGGGCACGGTATTCGCCCTCGCGCTGCGACCAGTGCGTGCCGGCAAAGGCCGACCAGAACTCGTCATCGACCCAGCGCAACTCGCCCCGCGCCAGCACCGCGATGCGCCGCGCATTACCGGCATCGTTGCATTCGAACCACGCCATCATCAGCGGGTCGGCGACGGTTACGGGGATCATCGGACTATCCACGGTCTACCGCTTCGCCTTCTGCCGCCTCGTCGTTTGCTTGCGTCTCGACGTAGCCGATCGAGGCCAGAGCCTTGCCGACAAGATGCCAGACATGGAGAGCAATGCGTCTATGGCCCATCACTCTGCCCTCGCGGGTGACATCACACGCTCGGCGATTGGCCATTGCAATGTCCAAAGACTGAGCCGACCGGCCCCGAAACGTCCGGCAACGGTAATTGCCGCGTGTCTTGGATCCGCCGATATTGTCGATCATCATCCGCGCCAGTTCGGTCCTCTTGCCCGTTATGGCGCTGTGCAATTCCACCCTTACGATGATCATCGCCCACCCCGCGTCATCCGGTCGATCTGGCTGGCGATCATCGCGTCGTTTGCGGCGCGCACTTTGGCGGTGGCCGGTTTCGGCGCGGTCTGGTCCTCGCCGGCGAACATCTTCACCAGCGCCCGGTCGCGCGCGTCGTCCATGATCTCTTCGAAGTCGAGCCCCTGCCCATCGGCGACCATGCGATAGAGATCGAACAGCGCCTCTGCCTCGTCGACGGGCTCGCGGCCCTTCTTCTCGCACTCTTCCTGCCAGCGCACGACGTCCTCGATGCGCTTGGCATCGAACCCGGCATTCTTCGCTTCCTTGCGCAGCGCCGCCAGATCCTCCCCGATCACACGCCGATCGTCACGCAACTGGCGCACGCGGCGCAGGTAGCCCAGCAGCATCTGCTTGGCATGACCCGACGAAGGATCCCGCGCTCCGAATGATGGCGAGTCGGTCATGCCGGGACTCCGTCATGCTGAACGCCGTCGAGCAGGCGGCCCGTCATGCGCTTGACTGCGCGCAGAGGCTTGTTGCCACCCCATATCCGACCGTCGCCTGTCATCTGCCCCGGTGGCAAACAGTCGCCCCATTGTTTGAAATGGAACGGGACGCCAGCGGCTGCACACTGATCTCGAAGTGATCGGGCCCAGTCGGGACGCATCGGGCGAGCGTTCGGGCCGGATTCGCCACCAACGATCACCCAGTCGAGTCCAGGGCCATCAGGGCAGTGCCCACCTTGCTCTTTGCCCGTCAGTGCGTTCTTGAGGAAACCGGGATAGTATTCGATATGCTCGAGATCGACCGGCCCCAGCAACGGCTCCGCACTGATGAAGCGAATGGCGGCGGGCGTTTCGAGAAGGTCAGGGATGCGCTCGTCGGCGCGGCGCTGGTCCTCGACGCTGACACCGAGCCAGACGTTCGGGAGAGGCATCCACACAAACTCTGCCTCATGCTCCTCGATGCGCTCTCCCAGCGGTTCAAGAACAGCCTCACCGCGAACACCCCAATCCCCAGCATGGTGCAGTAGGACAGTCGCCACGCGACAGGGCATTTCTGCGTCGGTCATATACTCCCGCATCCGCGCGCTGCGCTTGGTCAGCACCATGTGCCGGTGCTGCGGCGTCAGCGCCATCACGGCGAACTGCTTGTCGATCCACTCGTCAGGCACGTTCTCATGGAACAGGTCGCCATGCGCGTTCCAGAAGATCGCCCGCGGCTTCTTCCAGCGAAGCACCTGTTCGAGCGCGGCAGGGTTCTCGCGGACTTCGCCAGTCCAACGCGGCCCCGCCGAGGTCTGCTTTGCCAGGCCTTCACGGGACGGATGATTGCGAAGGCGTGTACCAGCGAGCCGCTCGGCGTAGCAGCCGCCGAAGGGGCCGGGGCCACCACAGCCAGGCGAAACCCTCGAGCAGCCGTTGACATAATTCACGGTCGCGTCGGCCCATTCGATCTTCGTACCGTCAGCCATCACACCCCCTCCATCGCGGCGCGTGCCGCATCGTTGAAATCCATCCCCGGTGGCGCGCGCATCGCCTCGACCGGCGCGGCCCCGCTGGCCCGCCACCCGCGCACGAACAGTTCGCCGCACACTTGCGACCGTTCTGCCCCGCTGATCGCGCGTCGCTCGAACCCGCCGCGCCGCGACGGCTGCACCAGCTCGCCGCGAAACGCGCCGGTCTGCGGATCCTTGCGTCCGCGCAGCGGGGCCATGTCGGAATCAATGAGGCCCGTAACCGGCCCGTGATGGCCGGGGATCGTGAAGCACGGCCGGTCGGCATCGGGCGCGATCGCGTGCAGCGGCCAGAACCGCTCGCCATCGCGGCGGCTGCGCCCGAACAGCAACCCGCCCTGCAAATTATCAAGGCTCAGCGTCGCAACGCCCACCGCGCCCGCATCCGCCTCCGCGATCGCCATACCCGACAGGACGGTCTCGTTACCCTCGCCGACGTAAAGCCGCGCATCGCGGTCATAGTGCCCGATGATCACCGCGCCGCCGCCCACCGGCCCCAGCATCCGCCGCTTGGGCAGCATCGGGTCGGTATCATCGGGCTTGGCCCACGGCTTGCGCCGCACCATCGTCGAGACGCCATCGGGGGCAAGATACGTGACGTGGACGCCCGTCACCCGCCAGGTCAGCACGCCGTCGTCGCCGCGCGTCGGACGCACCACGTCCGCCACGATCGCGGGCGCGACCGGACCTTTCAGCGGGTCTTCGCTATCGCGCCAGGGCGCGACCGGACATTCGGAAAGATAGCGGAACGCGCCAAGCCGGTCGTCGGTCAGAACCTGCGCCGGAACCCCGCGCCCTTCGAAGTACCGGCGCACCGGCGCATCCTCGCGCCGCGCGCGCTTCCAGATCCACCGCCCCATGTCGACCGGATCGATGACCGATCGTCCGGCATAGCGCCGCGGCGCAGGATTGCGCTCGCGCCGGACCGGCGCGGCATCGCCCTCGATCCCTGCGTCCCCGCCGATTCCCGCCTCGCTTTCGCACCGGGCCAGCGCCTCGCTGAACGGCAGGCCGAAGATATCCTGCACGAAACGGATGACATCGCCGTGCCACTGGCACCCGAAACAATGCGCGAACCCGTCGCCGCTGTCGGTCCCGCCGATCTTCACCGAAAGGCTGGCCGAATTGCTGCCGTGAAACGGGCACTGCCCGCGCCGGTTCGTGGCTTTCGCCGATCCCGACAGCTTCACGTGGCGCTCGACCACCGTGTCGATCCGCAACCGGCGCTTCACTTCGGCAATGCGCGACTGGATGGACGGTGCGCTGTTCATGCCTCACCCCTCAGATCGCCCCGAAGCTCGCGGCGCGCGATCTCGACGTCGGCGGCGCTGCGCGTCCAGCTCGGGCTCTGCCGCGCCTTCATCCACGCGGCCACTTCGGCAACGCTGGGATCGCCCGCCTGCGCGGTTACCAGCGGCGCGGCCAGAACCGCGCGCATCCGTGCCATCTGCTTTTCGGCCAGCGCCGTGTCCGCCTTCGGCCCGGTGCCAGCGAATTCCATCGCCCGCTGGGCCAGTTCGAGCAACTCGCGCGCCTGCGCCTGCAGCATCGCGCGGCTCGGCCCCACCGGCCCCAGTTCGTCGAACACGCCGCTCATGAAATGCCCTGCCCGCATTCACAGGCATCGGGCCGCGCCCCGCACCACGTGCACGATGTCCCGCGATAGGTCTGCGCGCCTGCATCGACCCGCGTCTCTACAGGCGGCGGTCCGCCCGCCGTCGCCTCGCCCGTAGCAAGGATCGTCACGCGCCGATGCGCCCCCGTTCCGTCGACACGGATCAGGCCTTTCATGCCGATGCCGCGCATCGCATGGCCGATCGAATTGGGATGATGGCCCATCTGTTCGCCGATGGTGACGTTCGTCGGCATTACCTCGCCGCGCCGCGCCATGGCCGACAGGTGCTCGTACACTGCCAGTTCCAGCGGGCTGACATCGCGCCCGTCCACCCGTTCGGTCACCACCGGATCGCGCCGCCGCAGGCCTTGCGACCGCGCGACGTTGTAGACCTGCCGCGCGCTCACCCCGTGGCGCGCGCCGATCTCTTCAAGGGTTTCCTCGCCCTCGAAGTCGCGCACGATGGCGGCGATCTTGTGCTGGGGAACGGGCGGCCGCGCCATGATCAGGCGACTCGCATCGGCATCAGGACCTGCAACAGACGCGACGAACTGTCATCATCGTCGCCGCCCGATGCCCGCACCGTCACCGGCCCGACGCTGTCCTGGACAAACCCGACGACGACATCGTCCGCCGCGATCGCGCCAAGCGCCGTGCGCAGATAATCGACATTGAACCCGATCTCGAATCCCTCGCCCTCGTACCTGCAGGCCAGCGCCTCTTCCGCCGAACCCAGTCCGGGCACCGCCGCGCGCAGCGTCACCGCATCGGCGGACAGTGCCAGCTTCAGCGCGCGGCTCTTCTCCTCGCTCAACGCCGAAATGCGCCGCGCCGCCTCGGACAGCGCGCCGCGCGGCAATGTCGCCTCGCGCACCGTGCTCGCCGGGATCACGCGGGCATAATCGGGAAAGGTGCCGTCGATCGACTTCGCCACGATCTCGATCGCCCCGCCGTCCGCCGCGTCCATGGCAAACCGCATAAGCCCGCCGGTCTCCGATCCATCGCGCGCGATGGAAACCGCCGCCGGTGCATCCTTGGCGGCCGCCTTCACGGCTTGCGGCAACAGCTTTTCCAGCAGCGCGACGGTGCGCCGGTGGACGATCGTCGGCGCCAGCGCCATCGCCCCTTCGGGCACGTCCATGCCAAGACGGGCCAGCCTGTTGCCGTCCGTCGCCGCAAAACGCAGCTCGGCCCCATGCCCGTCCTCTTGCCAGACATGCCACAGCACCCCGTTCAGGTAGTACCGCGTCTCTTCGCTCGATACCGCGTGACTGACGCGCGCGAGCACATCCGCCAGACCGCCGGCATCCATGTCGAACTCCAGTTCCCACGCCGCCTTGGCCGCGCGCGGAAACTCCGCAGGTGGCAGGCAGGCAAGCCGGAACCGGGCGCGCCCTGCGCTCACCGTTACTTGCCCGCCATAGCCATCGGTCAGGTCGTCGGGCGCGCCTTCGTCGGTTTCCACCGCGATCGTCGCCATGGCATCGGCGTCGACACCTGCCAGGATCTTGTCCAGCGGCTTGGCCGGTACCGCGACCGAAAAGCCGCGGATCGACTTGACCCAGTCCGCGCTTCCCGCCCCGTCGCGGTCGTCGCTGGCAAGCTCGCGCCGGATCCACATGTCGAGGTCGGTCGATTCCAGTGATATCGCCCCGTCGCCCGCCGTCATCACGACATGGTCAAGGATCGGCAATTCGCTGCGCCCTGCGACAGCGCCCAGCACGTCCTTCAATGCTGCTCGCAAGCTGCCTGCGCGCACCCGCACCGCCCGCCGCCGCGTATCGCGCACCGGCATGTCCACCACTTCACTCATCGTCGTCACACCCCAGTGCTTCCTGATAGGCCGTAAGCAGCACGCATCCGCCGGCGACGTGGCGCGCCACGGCCTGCTGTGCCCGTTCGATCTCGATTGCCGCGACCCAGCCCTTCTGCTTGTCGCCCTGCAGAACCATCAGCAGCAGCTCGTCGTCGATCTGCCCCTTGGCGTCGTGCAACAGCTGCGCGATGGAAGAAAACAACGTGCCCGCGTACCGCAGCACTTCGCCTTCAAAGGCCTGCGCGGTCAGCACCAGTGCACGGTGGGTCAGCGCCTCACCCGACTTGCGGAACACTTTCTGGATGCCGCCGATGTTCGATACCATGCCCGGCTTCCACGCGGTGAAGTTCGTATGCGGCGCAAGCGTCAGGCCCACCCGGTCCAGCAGCCGCGCAACCTTGCGGGCGGTATCGTCGCCCGATGCCAGCGCGGCGCGGAACAGGTCGATCGCCGTCATCGCGCGCCGCTGGACGTTCATGGCGACGAACGATGCCGCCTCGTCCTCGGCGCTGTCGTACCGCGTGACGACGCAAGGCAGGTCATAGATGTCGCGGCGCAACCGGGCCGCTGCCAACCGGTGCTGCCCGTCGACCACCCACAGCGATCCGTCCGCGCGCCGCGCCACCGACAGCGGATGGAACAGCGACCAGTTCCAGTGCTGCGCGATCCGGCGAATAAGGTCCTTGCTGGACCCGTTGTCGATCGACCGCTGGTAGCTGCCGTCGATCTTCAGGTCGGGCACCCGGCAGTTCTCCAGGCTGGGCCGCAAGCCCAGCACCGGATTGACCGCCAATCGTGAAGTGGATGCCCGCGCCATGGTCAGTCCTCCATCTCTTCGGGCAGCACGGGGTCCTGCGCCGAAATGGCGTCCGACCGGTGCAAACCCTGTCCGATTCCGTCGATGGCCGCGTCGATCCGCTGGCACTCGATGCGCAGCGCATGGGCCTCGACCAGCCCGTCCGATTGCCCCGAAGCGCCCACCGGCCCCGCCAGCTGCGACAGCCGGTCGCGCAGACGCTCCAGCACGGTGACGCACGACGCCCTCTCGGCGATCACGTCCGCCGAAGCCGCTTGCCGCTCGGGCCGCGCCGCGATCATCCCCTCCCCGCTCATGACAGGTTCGGCATGAACAGGGTGAGAGGCCACGCCAGTGCCCAGACGAGCTCGCTCAGCTCGGGCCAGCGCTTACCGTCCATCCGCGCTGCGATGATCGACAACGACATGATCGCGAACACGCCGCCCAGCCAGAACGACAGCAGCGCGATGGCCAGCGGGCTCACCGTGCCGTCTCCTGATCCGCGGCGGCGCGCGATACGCTGATGTCATCGCCGGTCACCTTGACCTTGACGAACTTCTTCAGGTCGAAAGGCTTCTCGCCGGGCTTGCTCGTGACGGTGCGATCGCCATGTTCGCCGCACCCGCGCCCGATCTGGCCGGGATCGCCCGCGGCGGTGAAGTCTTCCCAGTGCACCCACCCTTGCGGACAGGCGAAACCCCATTCGCGCTTTTTGGGACCGGTCATGAACAGCGTGACTGCACCCTCGCCGGGAAGGACCTCGAGCCGGTGCAGTGTGTCCGCGCTCCGCTCGATCACGTCGCCCGCCACGCGCAGGACCTGCCGCCCATCGGCAAGGTGTTCAATATAACGCCCCACGATGACCAGCGTGCGATTGTCCCACGGATGATCGTGCAGCGCGCGGTCGTCGTCGCTTTTCAGGATGCGGTGCAGGTAGACGTTCTGCCAGGGATTGCGCGGCACCACGAACCAGCGGTGCATGTAGTTGTCGCCGATGACGAAATCGGGATCGCGCGCCACGATCTTCGCGGCCCAGACTTGCATCTCTCCCAGATCGGCCAGCGGCAGAACCGGCTCGCCGATGCTATTCCGGTCGGTGTCTGGAGACTCCTCTGCCGGGGCGATAGCGAGTCCAAGGCAGTGATATCTGCCGTTGGGTCCGCAACGTGTGAACTCGTAGCCCAGATCGGTCAGGCACCGACGGAAATGCCGGACGTATGCAGAACCAACCAATCCTCGCCCGGTTGATGCCGACCAGCTCTGGAAGACGCTGAATAGATAGTCGACCTCGGTCGACATATCCGGGCTGGTGACCTTGCACCGCTCGTCGATCCAGCTTGCAACATCGGCTCTAAGCATTCTTCCCTCCCCGCCTCTCGGCCTCACACCGCCGCACCGCGCGGGTCAGAACGTCCCGCAGCGCCTCGGCTTCATCCATTGCAAAGGTCACGCCATCGACGGCGACACAGACCGCCTCCGCGCCTGCCGCGTCGATCCCGCGCGCAAGGCTGCGCACCATCGCACGTGCTCGCCGCAGGCTCATCGGTTGTGCTTTGACTTCGCCGTCCGTCAGGATCTCGACGACGATCTGGCCATCGGTCATCCGCGCACCGGCATCGACCACCACGGCCGTCACGTTCCAGTCGCGCGACCCTGCCGGAAAGGCATGAAACGCGGGCGGGACGCGCGATGCGATGGCCGGAAACGGCAGCACTCTCCCGGCAAGGAAAGTCTCGGCGGCGATCATGCCTCCGGCTCCGGCAGGGGGCGCGGATCATGCGTCGCGCGGTGAACGTCCAGCCCCCGGGTCCACGGACGCGCACCGCGCTGGACGATATAGACCGGCCCGCCCGCGGCCTTGCCCAGGTAATGCGGCGTCGCAAGGCCGCGCATCTCCAGCCACTTGACGATGTTGTAGATCGGCTTGGGGCAATCGCGCGGCATGCTCGGCGTCGTCGCCGACGGCATGAAGTAGGCGATACGTGCACCGGGCTGCGCCCGTTCGGCCCACCGGATCAGCGCCTGACTGTCCTTGGCCATCAGGCCCTTCACATTCCAGTTCGCGCCATCTTCGACCGCTTCGGCCCTTGCCGTCCCGAACCCGACACCTGTCCCCGAACCACTCCCCGACCCACTTTTCGCCAGCATGATACCGCTATGCTCCCTCAAGAATTCCAGTCCCCGCCGCATCGCAGCACGGCGTTCGTCGTCCCGCTGTCAGCCGCGCCCACCGGCCCCGTTCGTTCCGCAATTCCCTGCCCCGTCGCCTGCACCGGCCGACGCCATCACGTGGCGCAGCTGCTCGATCACGTGCTCGATCTGGTCCAGCTCGCGGCACAGCTTCTCGCGCGCGGAAACCGACAGGCTCTCGCACCGGGCGGAAAGATCCTCGCCTGCAAGACAGGCCATCACGTCGGCACTTTCGCGCGCCAGCCACGCCATCCAGTCACCAAGGTCGAACCCTTCGCCCACGGCAGCGCGCGGCCCGTCCAGCGGCAGGCCCTGCGCCCGTGCCAGCGCCCGCGTGATATGCGGCGCGCCCGGTGCGCCGGTGCCCAGCGCCTCGACCTTGGCGACGATATCCAGCGGCATGAAACTGCGCGTCGTGCGCGAACAGTAATCCGACACCACGCCTTGTGAACGGCCGCAGTTCTCGGCCACGAAATCCTGCCCGCCTGCCGCGCGCACGGCATCGGCGGTCGCGATCTTCAGGGCCAGTTCGTCGGGCGACAAGCGCTGGGTGCGATCGGTGCTCATGCCGCGATCCGGCGCGGGCAGCGCTGCAAGACGCACTGGGCGACGCGCACGTCGTCGGTGCGAAGGTCGCATTCGGGGCAAAGCGCGGGGGCATCGAGGACGTCGTGCGAAAACGCAAACAGCTCTCCCGGCGCACCGTCGGGGGTAACGTGTCCGGCACCGGAAGAGCTGTCGCCACCGGCAGGGTCCTGCCCGCCGGTCCGTGGTTCGCTTTCGTCGTAGTCGTGGTCCGGCCCGATCTCGGGGCCGATATCCTGCGCCTCACCATCGGGCGACAGCGCCGCGTCGGGCGTGATACCTGCAACCCTATGAATGAACTCGCCCACCTCCGCTGGAATCCGACCTTCGTCCCAGGCCCCTGCATCGGCGAAAAAGTCCGCGAACTTTTCGAGCGTAGCCGTATGGATGCCGAGCTTGCCGGTGCCGAGCCGCGCAAAGAACTTGCCGTCGTTGACGACGATGGTGGAAAGCCGTGCAACCGATTTGCCGGACGCTTCCGCCCAAAGCTCGGCGCAGGCGTTGAGATGATCGGTAAGGTTCATCGGTGCTCCTCGTAGACGGAGCATTCTATACGGGACATATCCCGCATCAGTCAACGGGGCATGTCCCGCTTTCTGTTGATTTCAGGATGCGGGATACTCCCCGCGTGAAAAATGAACGTGAAATCCTTGCCGAACGCGTGCGCGAAAGGGTCGATGCCAGCGGCCGTTCGCCGCGCGATCTGTCGATAGAGGCGATCGGCAAGCCCGACCTGATCCGGGATATCCTGCGCGGCAAGCGCATGCCCACCGGCCCCGTCATGCTGAAACTGGCCGAAGTGCTCGACACGACGACCGAATACCTCCTCGGCCTCACGGCCTCGCCAGACCAGGTACAAAGCGAAGTCTCGATCCAGGACGTGCGCCGCGACTGGATCCCCGAAAAGCCGACCGAACTTGGCATTCCGCTCGTCGGCACCGGCGATTGCGCAGAACTTGCAGTTATCGACGAATCGGGGGAAGAGATCGAAGTGGAACGCTCCAGCTTCGACCCGGAATATCATGTCCGCTACATCAAGCGCCCCGCCGTGCTGGCGGGTGACCGCAAGGCCTATGCCATCTACTTCCATGGATCATCTATGGAACCCCGCTTCTTTGCGGGAGAGATCGGCATCGTTCAGCCCGATCGGCATGCGGGCCCTGGCGATTTCGTTCTGGTCCAGCTCAACGACGGTACCGAAGACGCGGTCGTCTCCGTCCTCGTGAAAAAGCTCGTGCGCCAGACGACGCAGTACGTCGAACTGGAACAGTACAACCCGCCCACCGTCTTCAGGCTACCGCGCCGGCAGGTCTCGCACCTTCACCGGATCATGATGCCGAACGAACTGCTGGGCTGACGCCGGTCAGCAACCGGCATCGCTCCACAACCCGCCGAAGTTTTCGCCGCCCGCCCTTTCCGTCATAGGCACGTCGGCGATCACCATGAACCGCTGGAACCCGGTCATCCCGCCATAGCCGTTCCGGCCATTCACTTCCCCGCATAGCACCGACGCGCCGTTAAGACCGCGCGCCGCGACATGGACCCCGCGCACTTCCATCGCGTCGGGCTCGCGCATCCCTGCGCGCAAGGATCGCAGGCCCGCCCTCTCGATATCGTGTAGCCGGTTCTCTTCCCACTGGCTGGCCCGCTCCGCTGCGGAATGGCGGTCGCCCGCGTCCGAAAACAGCACGAACCATCCGATGATCGCCAGTCCCACCAGCGGCAACCAGGCATTTCGCATTCCCACGTCTCCAGTATCCGGGCCGAGTGTGGCGCCACCGCGCCCGTCGATCAATGCAAAGGGACATGCCCCGCATTAGCCCCTTGACACGGGACATATCCCGCATTTATTCCCGCGTGGACGAAAGGGGTTCATCCATGCTTCGCAACTTTTCCGACTTTCCCCATGCCGGCAGCCGCGCGTTTCTTGCGCCCCATGGCGATCCGGTGCGCATCATCCGCCACAACGCGGACGGCACCACTTTCGTCGCCATGCTGCCCGTCGCCCACGATCCCCGCCGCCACCTCGACGCCGCGGGCAACCGCACCGTCGCCTTTGCGGACCTGTTCGAGACACCGGACCTTGCCGCCCCGCGCCTGCCGAAGCGGCGCAGGCGCAAGGCCAAGGCCTCAAGCAGCGCAGCGGTAGGCCAGACCAGAACGGCCTCAAGCAGCAAAGCGGTAGGCCGGAAAAAATCCGCATCAAGCAGCAAAGCGGTAGGCCGCAGGAAATCCGCCTGATGCGCGCCGACACCGCCTCGCTGGCTACGGTCGCCACCCGCGAATACGCGCTGCGCCGGAAGACGGCGATGACTGCGGTCGCCGCCAACCAGCTCGCCCACGAACAGGCCATGGTGTTGCTGCGCCCGTGGGCGGCCATCGCCCTCCTCGCAGGCGGCACCGTGCCGCAGCTCGAACAGGACGTGGCCGACCGGACGGACGAGGCAACGCCGATCCAGTTCGCAAAGCTGATCGTGGCGATCGATCTTTGCTCCCGCGCCGAATGGGTCGCGGCCCTGGCCACCGCCCGCGACCGCGCGGTCGAAGCGGCAGAACGCAATCCCGATCATGTTGAGCGTGCGCGCGGCCTGCAACGCCTCGCCCGCTACTTCGCCCACGATCCGGCAGGGCAGGACCACGTGCCGCCCTACCGCCCGTTCGAACCCGTGCCCACCGGCGACACGGCCCAACCAATGAAGGACGCGGCATGAGCTTTCTGCAGGCCTACTGGCGCGAACTCGCCATCGCCCTCTTCGGCGCGGCCGTCGCCGTTCTCGTCTTCCTCGCCGGTGCCCTGTGATGGACTGGCGCGACACCCCCATTCCCCCGGCCCCACACGGCCTCAATCAGCGAAGCGGTAGGCCAGAACAGCCTGCCGACCTGATTGAGGTTGTGCGGGGTTACACCGCCGCCGACTGGCGCGACGCCATGATGTTCCTCGTCATGGTCGCCATCGCGATCACGTCGGCGGCGGCCCTCATCCTCTTGATGGAGCCTGCAACGCCATGAACGATCCCTATTCGCAGGACTGGATGCTCCGCGACGATCCGATGGCGCCAATGCGCCTGCGCCGCGGCATCCGCAACGGCCTTGTCCTGTCGATCCCGCTCTTGCTGGCAATCGCGGGCGCGATCGCCGCCGCACGGTGACGCAGGCCATGACCAATCTCGACCGCTACGACGCAATCACGCTCGACGCGCGGCTGCGTTATCTCATCGGCCTGCGCAACACGCGCCAGCTGACGGCAGCAGAGGACGAGGAACGCCTCCGCCTCACCCGCTGCCGCCTGCTGCGCAACGTGACGCGCCAGCGCCGTCTGGCACGGCTGCATAGCGCGATATGATCGTGTCAGGCAGGCTCTTGCCAGTCGGGATCGCCGCTGGCCCAGCCATCGGGCAGCGCCCCGATGATTGCTTCGGCGCGACGATCGGCAACCACGCCGAAGGCAGGCTCCGCCGTGGCGACGTCCTGCGCGGCATCGCGCACCAGGCGCGCGACCGCTTCGGGATCGACGGCTCCGCTATCGATCTGGTTTGCAAGGAATCGGGTGACGATCGCCAGCGCAAGTTCGCCGGCCGTTTCGGTTTCGTATGCCATGGCGCGCACGCTGCCGCGACACGGGCGACGATGCAATGACCGCCGCCGCCCCTCTCACCGGCTTTCGCCTGTTCTACGCCGACCCGCCTTGGTCCTTCGAGACGCACGACGGCAGGAGCCGCACGCCGACGCAGAAGCGTTTCGCGAAGGCGCGCGCCTCAAGTAGCAAAGCGGTAGGTGAGAAAACCTTCCGCGAGGCAGAAGACCACTATCCCACGATGTCGATCGAGGAGATGTCGGCGCTCCCGATCGCCGAGATGGCGGCAAAGGACGCAGTACTGGCGATGTGGATCGTCGGCAGCCACTGCGACGTTGCCTTTGATCTGGCTGCGGCATGGGGCTTCCCGACTTTCGTGACGGACCTGTTCTACTGGGCCAAGCAGAAGCTGGTCCACGCCAACCAGGTCGACCTCTTCACCGGCGACATTCCCCCACCGCCCATGTCGATGGGGTACTACAGCCGCAAGCAGGTCGAACCCTGCTGGCTGTTCAAGCGCGGCAAGGGCGTCCCCGTCGCCGCGCACGACGTGCGCCAGCTGATCATCGCCCCACGCGCCGAACACAGCCGCAAGCCTGTCGAGGCCTACGAACGGCTCGAACGCATGTTCAGCGCCGTCCCCCGCATCGAACTCTTCGCCCGCAACACCCGCCCGGGCTGGTCCGCCTGGGGCAACGAAGTCGGCAAGTACGACGCGCCGTCAGCGCAGATCGAAAGGAAAATCGCATGATCGAGAACCCGCCCGCTTTTCCGACCTTGTTGCAAGTTGAGCATGGAGGCATCGACGCCCGTGCAGGGATGACCCTGCGCGACTGGTTCGCCGGTCAGGCACCGGTCACAATTTCGGACGCCGCAGAGGTTTGTGGCTGGTCTGGCAAATCTCCGATCAACATGAATTGCGATGCTGAGCGCGCTACTCTCTGGGCGGTCATGACCATGCTTCGGTACGATTACGCCGACGCCATGCTCGAAGCCCGCAAGGGAGGTTCGCATGACTGAACAGATAACCGTGACGCAGCCGCGCCCTGACACGTTCAGCGGCGACAATGCCAAGCTGATCGAGTGCATAGACGCACTACTTGACCTTGACGATGCGAAGGCGCTGGTCCCGCATGGCCTCGGAAAAGGCTCTCACGCCTATGTTCTGTTGAACGCCGCCCGCCACCGCATCGAAGTAGAGAAACGCACAGCTAACCGCGATGTGGTGGAGGTGCGCATGGCCATGTTTCTCGAAATCATGGCTGCGACAGGCGGCGAAACCGACGCGGGCGATTGGCGCGGGAACTGGATCAACGCCTTTTGCGAAGAACATGAAGGGCGCGATCCCGACACGTTCAACGCGGCGGCAAACGCTGGCTATATCAGCGTGGCGCATTGCACCAGCACCGACCACTCGATTGCGACATTGACCGACAAGGGACGCACCGCCCTCGCCTCTCTCGACACCGGCACGGGGCTGATGGAGCGGTCTGCCCTTGTCGAGAAGATCACCAAAGCGATCTTTTTCGAGGACTGCGGCAACACCGAACATTGGGAAGCAAACGTCAATCTTGGCGAGGCCGTTGTCCGCGCTCTTTGGGGGGATGGGGAATGAGCCACGCTTGGAGCATGTCTGATGGCGCGCTCTGGTGCCCATCCTGCGGCGATCGGGTTTGCCTCGACGACTCCGACCACGCGCCGGACGAATGTCGCCAGTGCGGCTTCCCCGACCCCGAGGCAGTCGCCGACTATCACTGCGCGCCTGATGAAGACGACGGTCTCTGTGAATGCTGCGGCGAAACATGGGACAAATGTCGGAACAACTTCGACTGCGGCATGCTGCCCGATGGCACGTGCACCCTCGCGGGTACCGAAGACTGTGATTGGGAGTGCCCGCACTCATGACCAGCAACACCCGTGGCCCGATGTATCTGATCCGCAAGGCCGGATACTATTATCGCCCCAACTCGCAGGGCTACACGACCGAGATCAGCGCGGCAGGGCTCTACACGCTGGCGGAGGCCGAGCGCATCACGCATCCGAACGGACCTGACGGCCCGCGCGATGAAATGAGCTACGAACTCGCGCCGCCGACGCGCGTGGAAGCTGATCAGGTCGATTACATCAAGCAGCGCATTGCCGAACTGGTCGAGGAAGGCGATGGCTTCTGGCGACCGTGCTCCGGCTGTCAGGAAAGCTGCCAGGGATACGTCAGCACCGAGGACTATCCCTATTCCGAAATATTCCGCTGCCAGCCCGGTGGAGGCTGCGGTGAATGTGGCGGCATTGGCGTCATCTGGGACGATACCGACTACGAGGATTACGCGCGATTCGCGCTGCTCGATGAAACACCCGCCGAAACGATGGTCGATACGCTCGGCGAATTGCGCAGCTACTCCGTCGATCCGGATCATGGCCCGCACAAGATACTCCTGACCTTCGCGAATGACCTAGGTCGGGATCGTTTCATCGGCGCGATTGGCCGACGCACGGGTGAATTCGGATGAACGCCCCCCAACGCATACGTCTCTCCCGCGCGAAGGGCTGGCGCATGCCGGACAACGCGGTGCACGTCGGACGACCGAGCCGATGGGGCAACCCCTTCATCGTCGGCAAACACGGCACCCGCGCCCAGTGCGCCGCGAAGTTCTACCAACTCGCGCGTGGCTTCATCTCGTTTTCCGAAGACATCGACACGGATATCCAGATGACAATGTACCGCCGCCTGCGGCGTCATGCCTCCGATCTGGCGGGCAAAGACCTTGCCTGCTGGTGCGCGCTCGATGGCGGGCCCTGTCACGCGGATATCCTTTTGCTGCTCGCAAACCCCGGTCTCCCCATCCCAGAATGGATGCAAGAGCCCGTCGAACTGGACCGCCCCCGCCTCGGCATGGACGCAAGTTCGGTTGAAAAAGCCAATCGCGCCAAGGCACGCGGGAACCGTCAGCCATGAACGCCCCCGCGCGCATTCCGGCCCCGCAGCCCGACGCCGATCTGGTCGCGCTGGTGCAGGCCCTTGCGCGCGCCGCCGCTGCGCGGGATATAGAGCGCGCGCGATCACGCGCCGGAAGCCGGGAAGCCCATGCGGACCCTGATCTACGCCAGATTTAGTTCGGCGCTGCAAAACAGCCGCTCGATCGACCAGCAAGTCGACGTCTGCCGCGAACGCGCGGACCGCGAAGGCTGGGCCGTCGTCGACGTCTTCACCGACTACGCGGTCAGCGGCGGGGCGGGCATGGCCGAAGGGCAACGCCCCGGTCTCGCCGCCCTGCTGGAACGCGTCGAACAAGGCGATATCGAACAGGTCCTGGTCGACACCTCGTCCCGCATCGCCCGCCACCAGGGCGACGCCCACTCGATCCGCGAACGGCTGAACTACAACGGCGCGCGCCTCTTCACGCTGGGCGATGGAGAGATCGACAGCTTCAAGGGCGCCATCAAGGGCCTGCTCGACGAACAGATGCGGGTAGAGCTGCGCCACAACATCAAGCGCGGGCAGACCGGCACGGTCCGGCAGGGGCGCTCGCCCGCCGGCATCGCCTACGGCTATCGCACCGCCAACCGCATCGACGGCAACGGTCGCCCGATTCGCGGGCTTCGTGTGATCGACGATGAGCAGGCAGAGATTGTTCGCCGCATCTTCACCGAATACGCCTCGGGCACCAGCCCGCGCGCGATCGCGCTGCAACTGAACAAGGAAGGCATCCCCGGCCCGCGCGGCACCCGCTGGCGTGCGACGACTATCCGCCCCGATCGCACGCGCGGGAATGGGATGCTGTCGAACCGGATCTACATCGGCCAACTGGTCCACAACCGCACGTCGAAGGTGATCGATCCGGTGACGCGCAAGACGCGCATCCGCCCGAATCCGGCCAGCGAATGGATCGTCGAACCGGTCGACCATCTGCGCATCATCGACGACGAACTCTGGCAGAAGGTGCAGGACGAGCTGGAATCGAACCGCACCACGATGCCCGATCGCAAGCGCCGGCCGCGCCATTTCCTGTCCGGACTGGGCGAATGCGGCTGCTGCGGCGCGGGCTGGAACGTCAAGTCCGCGAACTTGTGGGGATGCGGCGGCCAGGTCGAAGGCGCGTTGTGCGACAACCGCCGCCAGGTCACGACCGAAAGCTACGAACGCCGCGTGCTCGACGGGCTGGAACGCCGCCTGCTCGATCCTGAACTCGTGTCGATCTACGTGCGCGAATACCACCAGGAATACACGCGACGCGCTGGCGAGACCCGCCGCGAAAGCGCGCGCCTCGAACAGCGCAAGGCCGACGCCGAAAGAAAGGTCGCAAGGCTGGTCTCCGCACTGGCCGAAGGGGGAGAGGAATTTTCCGAGATCCGCGAGGCGCTGCAAAAGGCCCGCACCGAACGCGACAAGGCGACAGCCCAGCTGGCCGAGATCGAGGCGCTACCCGTCGTCGCCCTCCACCCGGGCATTGCAGAACAATACCGGCAACAGGTGACAAAGCTGAACGAGGCGCTGGCCGACCCGAACGCCCGCAAGGAAGCCGGCCAGGTCATCAGGGCCCTGATCGACCGAATCATCCTGACCCCGGCCAAAGAAGGCCGCGGCGTCGACATCGAAGTGAAGGGAAAACTGGCCTCGATCGTGGCACTGGCCAGAGGCGAACCCGCCCCGTCAGAAGCCCCAGAACCTGAGAAGCGCAGACACCAACTGTAAAGATGGAGCGGGTAAGGGGAATCGAACCCCTCTAGCTAGCTTGGAAGGCTAGAGCATTACCACTATGCTATACCCGCTCACCAAGTGCGGGGTTGCGCTTGCCACTGCTCGGCCCGTTTCGTCAACGCCTTCTTGCATGGCCACCTTCCCTTTCCGCCAGTTTTCTCCGGCCCCCTTTCAGGGCTAGCCATGCCGTTCACGCAAAAGAACGGAGAACGGAGAGATGCAGGTAATCGTCGCGGGCTGGATCCGCATGGAGAGCGAGGCCGCGCCCACGCTGCTGAGCGCACAGGGACACATCGATGCCGCGCTCGCCGAGAAGGGGTGCATCGCCTACGAATGGGCGGTCTATCCGGGCAAGACCGACACGATCTTCGTGTTCGAGCAGTGGGAGACGATCGAGGACCTGCTCGCCCACCTCAACGACGAACCTTATTTCGCGATGGGCGGGCACCTTGAGAGCGCCGGGATCGCCGGCGCCGAAGTGCTCTGTCATTCGGTTACCGGCAGTCAGAACATCTACGGCAACGACGGCCTGATCGCGGAAGAGATCTTCGGCATCCGTACCCGCTGACACGCGCCAAAGCGTTAAGGGCAATCGGGCAAAGAAAAAGGTCCGCCGGTTCGATCCGGCGGCCCTTTTCGTGTTCGCTTATCGGGAAGCTCAGTGCTTCTCGTTCCGCCAGACGTTGCGGTAGGCAAGGTATGCCAGGACCGTCGCGATCAGGAGGAAGAGCACGACCGGCCAGCCCGTCGCGTGGCGCTTGGCGAGCGTGGGCTCTGCCGTCCACACGAGGAACGCGGCAAGATCCTGCGACATCGAGTCGAGATCGTTGGGCGACCCGTCGTCGAAGTCCACCTGCCCGTCCATAAGCGGCTGCGCCATGGCGAGGTTCAGGTTCGGGAAGTACGGGTTGTAGTGCAGCCCGTCCGGAGTCTTCGCCTCGGGGAATTCCTCGAGCAGTTCCGCAGGCTGTTCCTGGTAACCGGTCAGCAGCGAGTAGACATAGGCGTCACCGTTGTGGCGGGCCTTGGCCATCAGCGAAAGATCAGGCGGGATCGCGTTGTTGTTGGCAGCGCGAGCGGCGACGTCGTTCGGGTACGGCTTCGGGAAGTAATCGGTCGGCAGGGCGGCACGCATGGTGTCTTCGCCCGTCACCGGATCGATACCCGGAACCATCCAGGTCGCGGCTTCTGCCTTAACCTGTGCTTCGGTGTAGCCCAGCTGCTCCAAGTCGCGGAAAGCGACGTGGCGCAGCGAGTGACATGCCGAGCAGACTTCCTTGTAGACCTTGTAGCCACGCTGGACCTGCTGGAGGTCGAAGTGGCCGAAGGGGCCGTCGCTGGCAAGGTGCAGCGCCTTGGGGTGTTCGTGGAACACGTGTTCGGCCGTTTCGACCTTGGGCTCGCTCGCCCAGGTGAAGAAGCCGACCGCGAGACTCACGAGGAGCCAGCCGCTGAAGAAGATGCCGACGAGGATGCCGATAAGACGGACCATTTGTCTGTTTCCCTATTCCGGCCGGTTATTCGGCTGCCGCTTCGCCGTTCTTGGCGAGCACAGCGTCAGTGATGGAGTTCGGCAGAGGCTTGGTCTTCTCGATCATCGACACGATGGGCAGGATGATCAGGAAGTGCGCGAAGTAGTACGCGGCGGCCAGCTGGCTGAACATGACGTAGGGTTCTTCAGCCGGTGCGCCGCCCAGGTAGAACAGCGCAGCCATGCAGGGCACGAAACCGAACCAGATGAACTTGCGCAGCAGCGGGCGGTAGCGGGCCGAGCGAACCGGCGACGTGTCGAGCCAGGGCAGGAAGAACCAGACCAGGATGGCTGCGAACATCGCGAGCACGCCGAGCAGCTTGGCGGGCACGAAGAAGAAGTCGAACGTGAAGGCGCGCAGGATCGCGTAGAACGGCCAGAAGTACCATTCCGGAACGATGTGCGCCGGCGTCGAGAGCGGGTTTGCCGGGATGTAGTTGTCCGGGTGACCCAGCGCGTTCGGCATGAAGAACACGAACGCGGTGTAGATCACGAGGAACGCGGCAAGCCCGAAGCCGTCCTTCGCGGTGTAGTAGGGGTGGAACGGAACCGTGTCCGATTCCTGCTTCACTTCGACGCCGGTCGGGTTCGACGAACCCGGGATGTGCAGCGCCCAGATGTGGAGGATGACCACGCCCAGGATCACGAAGGGCAGCAGGAAGTGCAGCGAGAAGAAGCGGTTCAGCGCGGCGTTGTCAGGGGCGAAACCGCCGAGCAGCCAGACCTGGAGCGGTTCGCCGACCAGCGGGATCGCGCCGAACAGGCCGGTGATGACCTTGGCACCCCAGAAGGACATCTGGCCCCACGGCAGGACGTAGCCCATGAAGGCGGTGGCCATCATGAGAAGGAAGATCACGACGCCCAGCAGCCAGATCATTTCGCGCGGCGCCTTGTACGACGAGAACAGGAATCCGCGGAAGATGTGGGTGTAGACCACAACGAAGAACGCGGACGCGCCGTTCGCGTGGGCGTAACGCATCATCCAGCCCCAGTTGACGTCGCGCATGATGTGCTCGGTCGAATCGAATGCGACCAGCGCGTTGGGCGCGTAGTGCATGGCAAGGATGATGCCGGTGACGATCTGGATCATCAGGCAGAAGCCGGCGAGGACGCCGAAGTTCCACCAGTAATTCAGGTTACGCGGGACCGGGTAGCCGGCGCCGATCGCGTTGTAGACGAAACGGGGAAGCGGCAGCTTCTCGTCCATCCACTTCATAAGCGGGTTGGTCGGCTGGTAGTGGTTCGCCCAGGGGAAGCTCATCGTCTCTTATCCTCAGCCGACTTTGACAGTGGTGTCGGAAGTGTACTCATACTCCGGAACCTCGAGGTTCGTCGGAGCGGGACCCTTACGAATGCGTGCGGCGGTGTCGTAGTGCGAACCGTGGCACGGGCAGAAGTAGCCGCCAAATTCGCCCTTCACTTCGCCTTCGCCAGCGCCCAGCGGCACACAACCGAGGTGGGTGCACACGCCCATCGTGATGAGCATGTCCTCATGACCTTCCTTGGTCATTTCGGCGAGCGTCTTGGGATCGCGCAGCGAGCCCACGTCGACGGCATTGGCCGCGGCGATCTCCTTTTCCGTCAGGCGGCGCACGAAAAGCGGCTGCTTGCGGAAGACGGCCTTCACAGCCTGGCCGGGCTGGATCGCGGAGATGTCGACTTCGGTCGAGCTTTCGGCGAGCACGTCCTTGGACGGCGCCATCTGGCTGATCAGCGGGTAGAGGGTCGCAAGCGCGCCCACGCCGCCGAAGCTTACCGCAGCGATTTCGATGAAGTCGCGGCGACGAACACCACCTTCATCGCCATCCGCAACCGCGGTGTTGTCGATCGTAGCCTCTGCCATGCGTGGCCATCCCTGATCTGGCCGCCCGGCTGATTACCGGGCAGGAAGGTTTTCAGACTTTCCGGAAAGCTGCCCGCCTCCGGACCCGAACGGAATCGTGACAGCACGAGGCAATTCGCCCCGCACAGGACCCGTCTTGGCGCGCCTCATAGACACGGTGCGCGAAATTTCCAACAGGCATTTTACGCTGTTTCCGCAGCTGCGAAGCCTGCACCTTCGGGCCATGCCGGACTGCGAAGGGCGATAACCTTGAACAGATCGCCCATCTGATCGGGGTCTACGAGGCGTTTCAGCGCCTCCAGAACGTCGCCCGCAAGCGACGGATTCGCCCGCGCCAACGCGCCTGCGCGCTGCCCGATGCCCAGTGCCATCAGGAACGCGCCCTGCCCGCTCATGCCCGTAACCGTAAGCCCTCCGGCCTGCCCCGCTTCTCCCAATGCTGCGAAATCGACGTGGGCGGTAAGGTCCGCAGTTCCCGGCGCCGCAAACGGATCGGCGCGTTCGTGGCGGGCGACGGCCTGGAAGGTCGATCCGGTGCGCGGTGCAAGGTGGCCATAGTCGATCGCGAGAATCGCCCCGCCCTGCCGTGCGACCCGTTCGGACAGTTCGCGCATTATCGCCGATGCGGCGGGGCAGGTTTCGACCACAGTGCCTTCCGCGCTGTCCCGAAGATGGGCGGGAACTGCCGCGTCCATCGGCTTGTCGCCCGGGGCGGGAACGAATCGGTCATCGGCAAGTGCCACGGTCATTTCGCGCCAACCATCTGCCGTGCGGACAAGCTGCCTGATGGGCAGCGCGTCGAAGAATTCGTTGGCGACGACCAGAAGCGGGCGGTCCTCTGGCAGGGTCGAGACATCGTCGTGGAACTGCGCGCCTGCCAAGAGGTCGCCCTGTGCGCCGCGCAAGGCGGGCGATCCTTCGACAAGGTGCACGCGCGGCACACCGCCCGTCATGCCCAGCACGCGCAGCGCATCGCGCGCCAGCGTCCCGCGCCCGGGGCCAAGTTCTACATAAGCCGCAGCCGAGGCATCGGGCAGCCCCGCCGCCACCGCCCTTGCCCGCGTGTCGGCCAGCCAGCCGCCGATCATCTCGCCGAACATCTGGCTGATTTCCGGCGCGGTGATGAAATCGCCCGCAGCGCCCAGCGGATCACGCGCGCTGTAATAGTGCGCGTTCGCCTCTGCCATGTACTGCGCGAGCGGGATCGGCCCGAAATTGCGAATCAGGTCTGCGAAATGGTCCGAAAGGTCGCGCCGTGCCATTCCCGCCCCCTCAGGCCGGGTCGGCGACCGGAGCTTTCGCCTGCTGGCCGATGGCGGGCCGCGTCAGCGACCAGATCACGATGCCGACACCGATGGCGATCATCGGCAGGGTGAGCCACTGGCCCATCGACAGCCCGGTATTGGCCGCAAATTCGGCCAGTTGCTCGTCCGGTTCGCGGAAGAACTCGACCGTGAAGCGGCCGAGCGCGATCCCTGCGGTGAATACGCCGACAAGAAAGCCCGGGCGATAGCGCGCCCGCGTCAGCCAGAAGAGCGAGAGCATGATGATGATCATGACAAGACCTTCCAGCGCCGCTTCGTAAAGCTGGCTGGGGTGGCGCGGCATCGGTCCGCCGCGCGGAAACACCATACCCCACGCGACATCGGTGGGGCGGCCCCACAATTCGCCGTTGATGAAGTTCGCGATGCGCCCGAACAGCATCCCGAACGCGACGTTGACCGAGATATAGTCGCACATGCGGATGAAATTGAGCTTGTTGCGCCACGCGACCCACGCGATCGCCAGCAACACGCCCATCACGCCGCCATGGAAGCTCATTCCCCCGTTCCACAGCTGCACCAGCTGGTCCGGATTGGCCCAGAGCGAGGGTTCGTAGAACGTGGCATAACCAATGCGCCCGCCAAGGATGATGCCCAGCGTACACCAGAAGAACAGGTCTTCGGCATGGCGCTGCGCCATCGGGGCGCCGGGCTGCTTCAGCATGCGCGTCAGGTGCCAGTAACCGACGACGATGCCGGCCAGATAGGCCAGCGAATAATAGCGCAGCGTGAAGAAGCCGAGGTCGATTCCCGGCCTCAGGCCAAGGTCTGCCCAGTGGATCGGGGCGTTCGCCGTCTCGGCGGCGGCAGCAAGCAATTCAAGCAATCGACTAAACTTTCCGTCTGGGCCGAAGGGAACCCCGGCGCGTCGGCGCGCTTTTGGCACAGGGAGCGATGGGATGGTAGGGGGCTGAACAAAGGTCGCCGCGTTACGCAAACTGCCAGTTACCCTGCCCTGTTTTCTTGTGCCGTAACGCTGCCCATATAAGACATACGAAAACGGCGCGCGGACCTGCCGCGCGTGAAGGAAGGACCTGACTTGCCCGCACCGCGTATCCCGAACCAGCGTGCCATCATCGACCGCCGCCGCGTCGTCGCTAAACTCGACGCGCTGGTCGAGGACATGGACAGCTTCGACCGCAAGCCGATCGTCAAGCTACTGCGCGGCGCGCTCGATACCGGCCGCGCGGAAATCGCCGACAGGTTGGTGGAAGAGCCCGCTGCCGGTCACAAGGCAGCCGCGGCACAATCCTTCCTGATCGACCAGCTGGTCCGCATCATCCACGACCACGTCATTACCCACGTCTATCCGCTGGCCAACCGTTCCAGTGGCGAACGCCTCGCCATCCTGGCCGTCGGCGGATACGGGCGCGGCGAAATGGCGCCGCAGTCCGACGTCGACATCGGCTTCATCACGCCGATGAAGAACACCGCGTGGTGCGAGCAGGTGGCAGAGGCCATGCTCTACTACTTGTGGGACCTTGGCCTTAAAGTCGGCCATTCCAGCCGCACGCTGGACGACATGGTCCGCATGGCCAAGCAGGACCTGACGATCCGCACCGCCCTGCTGGAGGCCCGCTTCCTGTGGGGCGATCAGGATCTTTACGACGAGGCGCGTGACCGGTTCTGGAAGGAAGTCGTCAAGGGGACGGAACGCCAGTTCGTCGCCGACAAGCTGGAAGAACGCGATGCGCGCCACAAGCGCATGGGCGATTCGCGCTATGTCGTCGAACCCAACGTGAAAGAGGGCAAGGGCGGGCTTCGCGACCTCCACACGCTCTACTGGATCGGCAAGTACATCCACCGCGTGCAGAGCGCGTCGGAACTGGTCGGCGCAGGGCTGCTGTCGCAATCCGAATACCGCGCCTTCCGCCGGGCGGAGAACTTCTTCCTCGCCGTGCGCTGCCACATGCACATGATCACCGGGCGTGAGGAAGACCGCCTGACTTTCGACCTTCAGCGCGAAGTGTCGGAGCGGATGAACTTCGTCGACCGCCCGGGCAAGAGCGCGGTCGAACGCTTCATGCGGTTCTATTTCCTGCAGGCAAAGCGCGTCGGATCGCTGACGGGCGTGTTCCTGGCGCAGCTGGACGAACAGTTCGCCAAGCGGGCCAGCCGCAACCTGATTTCGCGCCTGCGCGACCGCAAGCGCACGATCAAGGGGTTCGAGATTTCGGGCGGGCGGATCAACATCCCCAACGACACCTTCTTCCAGAAGGACCCGAAGCGGATGGTCGAAATCTTTACCCTCGCCAATCACGAAGGGGTCGAAGTCCATCCCGAGGCGATGCGTGCCGCCGACCGCGATGCCGTGCTGATCGACCGGACCGTGCGCAACGATGCCAAGGCGAACGCGCTTTTCCTCGATCTGCTGGCCAGTCACGACAATCCCGAACTGGCCCTGCGCTGGATGAACGAGGCAGGCGTTTTCGGCCGCATCATGCCCGAGTTCGGCCGGGTCGTCGCGCAGATGCAGTTCGACATGTACCACCACTACACGGTGGACGAGCACACGATCCGCGCCATTGGCACGCTCGCCCGGATCGAGAGCGGGGAGATGAACGACACGCACCCGCTGTCGACGGAGTTGCTGCCCAAGCTAAAGCACCGCCGCGCGCTCTATGTCGCGACGCTGATGCACGACATCGCCAAGGGCCGCGGGGGCAATCACTCGGTCCTTGGCGCGGAACTGGCAGAAAAGGTCTGCCCGCGCCTCGGCCTTGACGAGACGGAGACCGAACTGGTCGCATGGCTGGTACGCCACCACCTGTTGATGAGCGCCACTGCGTTCAAGCGCGATCTTGCCGATCACAAGACGATCATCGACTTTGTCGAAGTAGTCCAGTCGATGGAGCGCCTGCGCCAGCTTCTTATCCTGACCGTTGTCGACATCGGCGCGGTGGGACCGGGCACTTGGAACAGCTGGAAGGGGCAGCTTCTCACCGACCTTTACTACGCGGCCGAAGAACGCATCCGGCTGGGCCACAAGGTTCATGGCCGCGACAAGCGGATCGAGATCAAAAAGCAGCTCGTCACCGACATCCTCGAAGACGGCGGTGCACTGGTCGAAAAGTTCGGCAAGACGATGCAGCCGTCCTACTGGATTGCCGAGGCCGAGGACGTCATCGCCTCGAACCTTCGCCAGATGGACGCGATGGGCAAACAGCCGCTGTCGATCGACACGCAGTACTATGCCGCGCGCGGCGCAACGCTGGTGACCGCCATGGCCGCCGACCACCCGGGCCTTTTTTCGCGCATCTGCGGTGCGATCCACCTTGCCGGCGGCAACATCATCGATGCGCGCATCCACACGACCCGCAATGGCCTCGCGGTCGACAACTTCCTTGTGCAGGACCCGCTGGGCCGCCCCTTCATGGAAGAAGGGCAGATGCAGCGGCTGGTGAAGGGGATCGAGGACGCGCTGGCGAACAAGGTGAAGCTGGTGCCGCAACTGGCCGCCCGCCCCACCGCGCGCACCCGCGCCCATGCCTTCGACGTGCGCCCACGCGTCAATTTTGACAACGAGGCTTCGAACAAGTTCACTGTCGTAGAGGTAAACGCCCGCGACCGTCCGGCCCTGCTGAACCGCCTGTCCCGCGCGCTGTTCGAGGCAAAGACGATCGTGAATTCGGCCCACATCACCCATTATGGCGAGCGTGCGGCCGATACGTTCTATGTAACCGACCTCTTGGGCGACAAGATTGCCAGCGAGAGCCGTTTGAAGACGCTTGAAAAGAAGCTTCTCGAAGCGGTCGAGGCGACGGAAGAAGCGGCTAGCTAAGACCCGCCAGAACCAGAAACGAAAACGGGGCGGGACGGACAGGCAAAAACCTGTCGCATCCCGCCCCGTTTCTTATCGGGCGTCATGCCTTGGGGCAGGCACGTGGCCTGCCCCGGCAATCCTTAAAGGCCGTCGAGACCCTTGCTGACCAGAACGTTGACCGCGACGCGGCGGTTCTGCGCCTTGCCGTATTCGGTTTCGTTGTCGGCGGCCGGATCGGCTTCCGACATGCCCGTCGGCGTCAGCATGCGATAGGGCTTCCAGCCGCAGGCCTGCTGCAGGTAGTTCACCACGCGGCCAGCACGCTTCTCGCTCAGTTCCTGGTTGTAGTCCTGGCTACCGTCGGAATCGGTGTAACCGACGACCAGCAGCAGGGCGTTGTCCATGCCTTCGGCCTGGTTCGCGGCGGTGCACAGCTCGTTTTCGGCTTCGGCCGACAGGTTCCAGCGGCCGGTGTCGAAGTAGACGTTCGTGGTCGACTTGATGTTGTACTTGTCGATGTCACCCATGCGGCCACGCAGGGCTTCGGTCGCGGCTTCGTTCTGGGCAAAGCGCTGGTCGGTGCCGTTGAAGATCATCGCTGCGGTTTCGAGATCGTCGTTGCTGAAACGGATCTCGTCGGCGACCAGCACGTTGGCGTACTGCATCGTCTTCACCTTGACCGGCAGGCCGTTGAACAGCGACGAAGCTGCACGGTCCTTGCTCGACAGGCCGAGGAAGCCGCCCTTGCTCTTGATGTCGGTTTCGTCATCGATGGTGACGACGGTGCGGGTGCCATCCGAAGCGGTAACCTGCATACGATCACCGGCGCGGGCGGAAATGATGCCTTCGACCTCGGGGCCTTCGGTCATTTCGGCGCGGCTGGGAAGGCGGTCGGCATTAACGGTCGCAAGGACGCTGTTCGCCGACGGATCATTGACCTGCTGGGCGAATGCGCCGGTGGCCGGAACGGCCAGGGTGGCTGCAAGCAGCAGGGCCTTCGAAGTCATGGAAACCGATTTCATCAACATACTCCTTGAATTGTTCGGCCCGGGACACCGCTTTTGTGGTGACACTGTGCCATCGTCCCCTGATGGCTTTCGGGCTTTCGAAAAATTTACCCCTCTAAAAAAGGCGTGCGGCGGCGGGCCACACGTGAACGCAAGGCGATGCCTGTTCACCCCGCCCTTGCTGGCGCATTAACAATTCCCGTTAGCCATGCGGTTTAGCTGCTAACGAGAGCGCATTGTGCGACGAACCGTTGAACGTGTCGCCACAAAAAAGCCATTTTCCCACGGTCGTTTGCCACATTTCTTGCCCGTGGAGCTGGTTCGAAGCGGGATTCGCTGCCCTTTTTGGGGTCGGATTCGCCCGCATGGGAGGGCTTAATAGATGGCTGTCCTACAGGCGCAGAGGACGCCATGATGCGGGCGGCTCTTTAAATTCGTGATGTTTTTCCGGCTCGGCGCATAAAGTGTCACCCAGCGGCATGGCGCCGCGGGCCGCAGATTTCGGCGGTTTTTGACAGGATACGGCAGGGTGACAGGGTGTCACCTTTGTCACCCGCGGCATTCCCGCGCGTTGGTTTTCCGGCGGTCAGGCCGCAGAGCGCAGCCTTGCGACAGCCCGTTCCTTGCCGATCAGCGGCAGCAGCGTGTTCATGTCCGGCCCGTGGTCCATTCCGGTCAACGCCTGTCGCAGAGGCAGGAACAGCGCCTTGCCCTTACGGCCCGTGCTGTCCTTGAGCGTGTTGGTCAGCGTCTTCCACGCCGCCTCGTCCCACTGCATCGCCTCGGCAGCATCGGCGGCCGCGGCGATGAAGGCGCGGTCGTCGGTGGTCATCTGGGGCGGCGTCACATCGCCTGCGATGACTTGCCACCACTCGTGCGCCTCGCTCGCCTTTTCGAGGTTCGGGCGAACGGCCAGCCACGCGGCCTCATCCATGCCTTCGGGCAGAAGCCCCGCCACGTCCGCGTATTCCATCTGGTGCACGATCTGGGCATTGAGCCGCAGCAGTTCCGCCTCGTCGAAACGGGCCGGGGCCCGGCCGAAAGTCGCAAGGTCGAACCCTTTGGCCAGTGCCGCCATCGACGGTTCGGCGACGATCGGCTGCGAAGTGCCGATGCGGGCGAGCAGCGAGTTGATCGCCATCGGCTCAAGCCCCTGTTCGCGGAATTGTTCGACACCCATCGAGCCGAGCCGCTTCGACAGCTTGCCCTCGCTTCCGGTCAGAAGCGCCTCGTGCGCAAAGCGCGGCGGGGTGGCGCCAAGCGCGGTGAACATCTGCAACTGGACCGCGGTGTTCGAAACGTGGTCCTCGCCGCGCAGCACGTCGGTCACGCCCATGGCAATGTCGTCGACCGCGCTTGGCAGCATATAGAGCCACGAACCGTCGGCGCGGCGGATGACGGGGTCGGACAGGCGGTCGCCCTCGAACTTTTGGGGCCCGCGAATGCCGTCGTCCCAGACGATGGGTTCGTCACGGTCGATCAGGAAGCGCCAGTGCGGGGCGATGCCTTCTGACTCTTTCGCGGCGTGGTCTGCCTCGGTCAGGTTCAGCGCAGCACGGTCGTAGATAGGGGGCAGGCCCCGGCCCAGCAGGACCTTGCGGCGAAGTTCCAGTTCCTGCGAAGTCTCATAGCAGCGATAGACGCGGCCCGATGCCTTCAGGGTCTCGAACGCCTCTTCGTAAAGCGGCAGGCGCTGCGACTGGCGCTCCTCGCCGTCCACGGTCAGGCCAAGCCAGCCAAGATCCTTGCGGATCGCCTCGACATATTCCTCTTTGGAACGTTCGGCATCGGTATCGTCGATGCGCAGCAGGAAGCGCCCGCCCGCGGCCTTGGCCAGCAGGAAGTTATGCAGCGCCGTGCGAATATTGCCGACGTGAAGAAAGCCCGTAGGCGAAGGAGCGAAGCGCGTAATCGTCATGGCGCCCGCTATAGTGTCCGAAACCGATGGGAAAAGACCCGAGTTCTCAAAGGCGCGATGATACGTTTGGTTAATTCTGGATGAATGTCACTTGTCGCACCTCATGCTGCGCAGCATAATGACCGAAACAAGGCAGGCCGGACACCTGCCTTCGGACACAATAAATATAAGAGGTGCGGATGCTTGGAACGACACAGGTCCGGTGGTGCCCCCGCTGCAGGACATGGGGCAAGGCGACGCGGATCATGCGCGATCCCTCGCGCGCTTTCGTCGCGAACTACGAAACCGGTGCGGTGCCCTTCGACTATGTCCGCGAAGGATACCAGTTCCAGACATGCGACGAATCGCACACGACCACGCGCATCACCAGCTGCAAGCCGGAATACGTCTGGTCAGCGAAGAACGTCCTGGCCAAGCTCTACTCGCTGGATGAAGACATGCGCCGCAAGCGCGCGATCCCGCTTTCGTGGGAAGGCCACCTCGAACTGTCAGATTGGTCCGAGGCGATGACCCCGCGCACCGCCGTGCGGCACTGATAGGGTTACTGGCTGAACAACGTTACCGAGTGACTGCCGCCCGAGATACGGATGCCGTTTTCTGGCGTCCGGCGCACTTCGCTGGCCGTATCGATTGCGGTGACCATCGCGGCGGTTTGTGGTGGTAGCGGTGCCGCACAGGGCAGCGGTTTCGGCGCGATGTCGATTGTGATCGCAGGGGTTCGCCGGGTCGTGATCTTGTCAGCCTCGTGCGTGTAATTCCACGCGATCTGCTGGCAATTGTCGAACTCGATCCGGTCCTGCCCGATGGATATGGCAACACCGTAATCGGCCTCGAACGGTTCGCCGTCGATACCCGCCAGCCGCCACTCGCCCTGAACGGTTTCAGGCCAGGGGTCGGCAGGTTCGGGAAATTCCTCGATGATGCGTCCCTCGACCGCCGCGCGGGGATCGCTCATCGGATGCTCACGCTCTTCCGGTTCGGGAAGCGCGGGACCGCAGGCAGCAAGGCCCGCGCAAGTGAGAAGCGCGAGCGCCCTCACCCCGAACGGAACCGGTGGGTGATCGGGTAACGCCGGTCGCGCCCGAAATTGCGCGCACCCAGCTTCACGCCCGGAGGCGCCTGCCGCCGCTTGTATTCAGCAACGTGCAACAGCCGTTCGATCCGCGCCACCGTGTCGCGGTCGAAGCCTTCGCCGACAAGCTGGTCGACGCTCTTCTCATGCTCCACCAGTCCCAGCAGGATGCCGTCTAAGACATCGTAGGGCGGCAGCGAATCGCTGTCCTTCTGGTCCGGGCGCAGTTCCGCGCTTGGCGGCTTGTCGATGATGTTCTGCGGAATGACGGGCCCGGACGGACCAAGCCCGATCTTCGGCTTGTGCTTGTTGCGCCATTCCGAAATGCGGAACACCGTCGTCTTGTAAGCATCCTTCAGCGGGTTGTAGCCGCCCGACATATCACCATAGATCGTGGCGTACCCGACGCTCATCTCGCTCTTGTTGCCGGTCGTGACCAGCATCGGGCCGAACTTGTTCGACAGAGCCATCAGCGTCACGCCGCGGATGCGCGACTGGATGTTTTCCTCGGTGATGTCGACGGTCATGTCGGCGAAATCGTCAGCCAGCATCTCGTCGAAACCGGCGACGGCGGGCTGGATCGGGATAGTGGACAGCCGGCACCCGATCATCTTCGCGCACTCGGCCGCATCGTCCAGGCTTTCCTGGCTGGTGAAGCGGCTGGGCAGCATGACGCACCAGACGCGATCCGGCCCCAATGCATCGGCGGCAATCGCGGCGCAGATCGCGCTGTCGATACCGCCCGACAGGCCCAGCACGATGCCGGGAAAGCCGTTCTTGTCGACATAGTCGCGCAGGCCCACGACCATCGCGCAGTAGATATCCTCGGGGTGGTCGGCCAGCCGGTGCAGCGCGCCGGGCACGCAAGACCAGCCGTTCTTGCCCTTGATCCAACGGGTCGTGACCTCGACCTCTTCCCAGTCGGGAAGCTGCGCAGCCAGTGTGCCGTCGCCATTGATGACAAAACTTGCCCCGTCGAAGGCCAGTTCGTCCTGACCGCCCACGCGGTTGAGGTAGGCCATCGGGACGCCGGTATCGATCGCGCGGCGCTTGGCCACGCCTTCGATGCGCAGGACGTCCTTTTCGATTTCGTAGGGGCTGCCGTTGACGCAGACGAAGATCTGCGCGCCCTGTTCGGCCAAGTGGCGGCAGACGGCGGGGTGCCAGATATCCTCACAAATCGGCAGGCCCAGCATGACGCCGCGGAAAAGGACCGGATCGGGCAGGTCGCCGGGGCTGAACAGGCGGGCCTCGTCAAACGTGCCGTAGTTCGGCAGTTCGTGCTTGAACCGCGTCGCGGTAATCCGCCCACCGTCGAGCAGCGCAACACCGTTGTGCAGCGCGCCGTCACGGACAAAGACCGAGCCGACCAGCATGGCGGGCCCGTCTTTCTCCGTTGCCTTGACCAGCCGGTCCAGTTCAGCCGCTGCCCTTTCGATCAGGGCCGGCTTCTGGACCAGGTCCTCGGGCGGATATCCGATCAGGTTCATTTCGGGAAAGACGACGAGATCGCTTTCCATCTTTGCTGCCCGTTCGCGCGCGGCCAACATGGCATCGGCGTTGGCAGTGATGTCCCCGACCAGCTGGTTGCACTGGACAAGCGTGATTGCGAGCGTTTCGGTCATGGAAAGGCGAACGATTTTCCGTTGCGGGGCGCGATGGCCGGCCAAGTGATTACATCGGCTGGGCTAGCGCAAATCTCGCGGTTGCAACAGGGGTTTTGGCATCCCGGTTCAGGGTAACGGGCCGGTTCAGGGTAACGGGCCGGTTCAGGGTAACGGGCCGGTTCAGGGTAACGGGCCGGTTCGGGGCAACGGGCGGATCCGGGCAACAACCGGATCGGCAAGCCGCGCTAAAGCTGCGGCCCCCGTTCCATCAGGCGGGCCATCCGCTCCTGCAAGGGCTTGTCGATTTCCTTGCGCAGGTGATCGAGCACCACGGGGCGCAGCGGCGCGCGATAGGATACGCCGACGAACGCACCGTTTTTCCAGCGCACGTCGACAACCATCGGCCCGACATCTTCCAGCATCATGTGAAACACGTCGCCCGGCTCGCACGTGATGGCGTGATCGCGAATGCGGCATCCGGTTTCGGAAAATTCGACGATCGATATGACACGACCGGCAAAGGGCCCGGACTGGATGCGTCCGAAGGCCATGCCGCGCCAGCGTTCTTGCGAACGCACATCGTGCGCCGAAAGACGCTCGTATGCCATGCCCCTGACCCCTTTGGAAAAATCCCTCGGCACGAGGGTATACGCAAATTACGTAATTGCGAGGAAATTGTGCAGTCGCACAACAGTTCACGGCGATTGTCACCGACCTTAAGGCGGCTTCTCGACCTAAGTCGCAGTGGCACCATGCTTTATGCAGGAGTAGCATCGGCCCCAGACAAGCCATGCAGGATGCGCCCGAAACCCTCGAGATCGCCGAATTCCTTCGGCAGCACCCGCCCTTCGGCGGCCTGTCGGATGCAGAACTGGCCGCGCTGATCCGCGCACTGGAAGTGCGGTATTACCGGCGCGGATCGACGATCACCTCGGCCGGGGACGAGAACGAGTGGTTTTCCATCGTCCGTTCCGGCGCGGTGGAACTTCGGCTGGGCGGCAGCGATCTCAACGCGCGGTTGGGTGAAGGTGGGTGCTTCGGCTATCCCTCGCTGCTGCGCGACGGCTGCGCACAGAACGAAGCGATCGCGCTTGAAGATTCGCTCGTCTACCGGATCGCCAAACCCGCTTTCCTAGAGACCATACGCATTCACCCCGAATTCCGCGCGTTTTTCGAAATTGATGAAGCCGCCCGCCTGCGCCGCGCCGTGGACCGGATGCGACAGATCGGTGCGGCCAGCGAAGGGGCGGCCGACACGCTGGGCGCCCATGCCGCGATCGGATCGCTGGTGCGCCGCACGGGGGTCGTGACCGGCGGACCGGACATGACCGTCTGCGAAGCTGCGCGCCTGATGACGCAGGAAGACGTGTCCACCCTTCCCATATGCGGCGATGGCAAGCTGGTAGGCATCGTCACCGACAAGGATTTGCGCCGTCGCGTGCTGGGCGTGGGGCTGGATCTGTCGAGCCCGGTCAGCGCGATCATGACCAGGGATCCGGTCACTGCCGTTCCCGACACACCGATCCTGACCGCGCTGATCACGATGGCGGAGCGGCACATCCATCACTTGCCGATCATGAACCCCGCAGGGGACGTGATCGCCATCGTGTCATCGAACGACATCCTTTCGCAGCTAGGCTCGAACGCACTGCACATTGCCAAGGCGGTTTCGGTGTCGGCGGATTCGGGACAAGTCGCCGATGCGACCTCGCAGCTTCCGCAAGCGCTGACCGGGCTGGTCGCGGCGGGCGTCGATGCCGATCATGTCTCACGCTATGTCTCGACCATCGGCGAAGGCGCGCATCGCCGCTTGCTGAAACTGGGCGAGGAAAAGCTGGGCCCTCCGCCAGTGCCTTATGCGCTGGTTTGCTTCGGCTCGCTGGCCAGGGCGGAACAGGCGCTGGGATCGGACCAGGACAATGGCTTCGTCTTTGGCGATGGCTACGACGCCGCGCTGCACGATGCCTATTTCGCCGAACTTGCCCGCCACTTGTGCGACGGTCTGAACGCTGCTGGTTATCGCTATTGCCCCGGCAATATCATGGCGACCAATCCGACCTATCGCCGCACGGCCGGCGAATGGGCCGAAATCTTCAAGGGCTGGATCGAAAGCCCCGATCCGCAGGCGGTGCTGGAAAGTACGATCTTTTTCGACATGCGCGCTCTGGCGGGTGAGAAATCGCTGGTCGAAGGGCTGCGACAGGAAGTCTTCGCCGCGGCTGCAAAAAACGGGATTTTCCTGTCCTTCATCGCCCGCGCCGCCGCGACGACGCGGGTGCCGCTGGGCTTCTTCCGCAACTTCCTGCTGCAGGACGATGCCGATGAAGGCCGCGTCCTCGACCTCAAGACACAGGCCATCGCACCCATCGTCGATATCGCGCGCACCCATGCACTGGCAAAGAAACTGGTCGCGACCAATACGACGGAGCGTCTGTCCGGCGCTGCCGACAGCGAATCGCTGCCCCGCGACGCGGCGCGCGATCTTGCCGCCTGTTTCGAATTCGTGCGCGACGTACGTTTCCGCCACCAGGCCGAACAGATCGCGCGCGGCGAGCTGCCCTCGAACAAGCTTGATCCCGCCAGCCTCTCCCGCTTTGATCGGGAGCATCTGCGCGACGCCTTCAAGCTGATCCGCGACCAGCTGGAAAAGCTGCGCAGCCAGTTCGCGGGCGGAGTCACATGATGGTGCCGCCCTTTGCCGCGTGGCGCTTTTCACGCCGGTTCGAAGCCGCCCGCAAGGCCGCGCCCGAAGGCCCCTTGCGTGACTTCTACGAGGCCGGGCACCCCGCCTTCGCAACGCCGGTTGAGGATCTCGACATGATCGCGATCGATCTGGAGACCGACGGCCTAGACTTCGATCATAGCGCGCTGCTGGAAGCAGGGTTCGTCGCCATGCGCCACGACCGCGTCTTCGCCGGAACCGGCAAACGCATCCGCATCCGCCCACCTGCCGCCCTGTCGGAAGCCAGCGTCGTCATCCACCGCATCACCGACGAGGCGCTGAAGGACGCGCTGGACGAGGAAGCGGCCTTGGCCAAGCTACTGCCGATGCTGGCGGGCAAAGTCCTCGTCGCGCACTTCGCGGAGATCGAGACCGGCTTCCTCGATGCGGCATGCAGGCGGGTTTACGATGCGCCCTTCGTCGCGCCTTTTGTGTGCACGATGGCGCTGGAGAATCGCTGGTTTCCAAGGACACGCGCGGCAGACGGATTGCGCCTTGCCAAATTGCGCGCGCAGTACGGATTGCCGGCCTATCGCGGGCATGACGGGCTGGTCGATGCGCTGGCCTGCGGCGAGCTGCTGATCGCCCAGCTCGCGGCCCGGAACAGCAGGCCGACACTGGGCGATATCCTGCGCCGTTAGGAAGCTGTCCAAGGCCTTCAACACCCATACGACTAATGTCGCGCGTGTGCGTTCTGACGCCCCTCTATAACGTTTCAACGTCCGCATAGACGGTTTGCGGTCTTACAACGACCACAGGAGGGGAGGACAGCCATGTCCGATGAAACACCCGATACGTCCGCATCGGCGGGGGCGTACTGGAAAAAGAATATCCGCCTGCTCATCACACTGATGGCCATCTGGTTCATCGTGTCGTTCGGTTTCGGCATTCTGCTACGCGATTTCCTTGACCAGTTCATGCTCGGCGGCTTCCCGCTCGGCTTCTGGTTTGCGCAACAGGGTTCGATCTACGTCTTCATTCTCCTCGTGTTCTACTACGCGTGGAAAGTGAAGAAGATCGAACGCGAATACGATCTCGACGACTGAGGAGGGGCAGATGTCTACACAGAACCTGATCTATCTCTTCGTCGGCATCAGCTTCGCGCTGTACATCGGCATCGCCATCTGGACGCGTGCCGGTTCAACGAAGGAATTCTACGTGGCCGGTGGCGGTGTCCACCCGGTCGTCAACGGCATGGCAACGGCGGCCGACTGGATGAGCGCCGCTTCGTTCATTTCCATGGCCGGTCTCATCGCCTTCATGGGCTATGACGGTTCGGTCTATCTCATGGGTTGGACCGGCGGTTACGTCGTGCTCGCCCTCCTGCTTGCGCCATATCTGCGCAAGTTTGGCCAGTTCACGGTGCCCGACTTCATCGGCACGCGCTACTATTCCAAGGTTGCGCGCACGGTGGCGGTGATCTGCCTGATCTTCATCAGCTTCACCTACATCGCCGGCCAGATGCGCGGCGTCGGTATCGTGTTCTCGCGCTTCCTCGACGTTTCGGTCGAACTGGGCGTGATCATCGGCATGTGCATCGTGTTCGTCTACGCCGTGCTCGGCGGCATGAAGGGCATCACCTATACCCAGGTGGCGCAGTACTGCGTGCTCATCTTCGCCTACATGGTCCCGGCGTTCTTCATCTCGATGCTGGTCACCGGCAACCCGATCCCGCAGCTGGGCCTGGGTTCGACGGTGAACGACGGGTCGGGGATGTACGTGCTGCAAAAGCTCGATTCCTCGCTGCAGGCGATGGGCTTTGCCGAATACACCGCCAGCTCGAAGTCGATGATCGACGTGTTCTGCATCACCGCCGCACTGATGATCGGTACGGCTGGCCTGCCCCACGTTATCGTTCGCTTCTTCACCGTTCCCAAGGCTTCGGACGCCCGTCGTTCGGCCGGCTGGGCGCTGATCTTCATCGCGCTGCTTTACACCACGGCCCCCGCGGTCGCGGCGTTCGCTCGCCTGAACTTCAACGACACGGTCAACCAGACCGCCTATTCGGAAGCTCCGGGCTGGTTCAAGAACTGGGAAAAGAACAACCTCATCGCCTTCCAGGACAAGAACGGCGACGGCGTGATGCAGGTTGCTTCGGGTAACGCCTTTGCAGGTTCGCCCGAATACACCGGCGAAACCGGCCCGAGCGGTGAGCGTCTGCTTGCCAACGCGCCGGATGAAACCAGCACCAACGAAGTCTACGTCGACCGCGACATCATGGTTCTTGCGAACCCTGAAATCGCGAACCTGCCCGGTTGGGTCATCGCTCTCGTCGCTGCCGGTGGTCTTGCCGCTGCGCTTTCGACGGCAGCAGGTCTGTTGCTGGTGATCTCCACGGCGGTCAGCCATGACCTCCTGAAGTCCACGTTCAAGCCGGACATCTCGGAGAAGGGCGAGCTGCTTGCAGCCCGCGTCGCGGCAACCTGCGCCATCGTGGTCGCCGGTATCCTCGGCATCTATCCTCCGGGCTGGGTTGCCCAGGTCGTGGCCTTCGCCTTCGGTCTTGCCGCAGCCTCGCTGTTCCCGGCGATCTTCATGGGCATCTTCTCCAAGAAGATGAACAAGGAAGGTGCGATTGCGGGCATGGTCACCGGTCTCGTGTTCACGTTCTGCTACATCGCTTACTTCAAGCTGCTGAACCCGGACGCGAACAACGCCGCAAACTGGCTGTTCGGCATCTCGCCGGAAGGCATCGGCGTGATCGGCATGATCCTGAACTTCATCGTCGCCATCGTGGTCATGAAGATGACTGCGCCGGCCCCGGCAGAGATCGGTCGCCTCGTCGAATCGATCCGCGTGCCGCGCGGTGCAGGAGAAGCGCGCGCCCACTAAGGCGAAAGCGCAAAAAGGCTCCCCCCTCCTGGGGGTCCCTCGGCGGGGGCGGCAGCATCGGCTGTCGTCCCCGTCATCATTTGGCCCGTCATCATTTTCGGCCCGTCATCATTTTCGGCCCGCTATTTGTGCGCGGCGAACTTTGCCCTAGAACCCCAATCTTCGGATCGAGAGGACCTGCCGGAAAGCCCATGTCGCTGCTCGTCATGCCCATGCTCGCGGTGCTCTATGGGGCGCTGCTGTTCCTTGTCGCGCACCTTGGCGACGACGACCGCATGGCCGAGTTCGCAGGCCGTCACAAACGCACGATCTTCGGGCTGAGCCTCGCGGTCTATTGCACAAGCTGGACGTTCTACGGCGCGGTAGGCACCGCGGCGACGGGCGGCTGGCAGTTCGTGCCGATCTACCTTGGCCCGGTGCTGATGTTCACCGTCTTCGGCAGCTTCGTCGCCCGCGTGCTGCAAACCGGCAAGGCGCAGCATTCGACCTCGATCGCCGACTTCCTGTCAGCCCGATATGGCAAAAGCGCGTGGGTCGCCGCGATGGTCACGATCATCGCCCTTTTCGGCGCCCTGCCCTACATGGCGCTTCAATTGAAATCGGTCAGCCAGACGATGACCGCGCTTTCGCCCGAACTGATGGGCCTGCTGCGGGGCGAAGAAGTGGCGATCACGGTCGCTGCGGCCATGGCCGCCTTTGCCATGCTGTTCGGTACGGGCCGGATCGACCTGACCCAGCAAAACCGCGGCGTCGTCATCGCAATCGCGTTTGAGGCGGTGGTGAAGCTCGTCGCCCTCGTCACGATGGCGGTCTTCGCCTTCGTGCTGCTGACCCAGCGCGTGCCCGATGGCGAAGTGACGCGGGCGCTGGAAGCCTCGTTCTCGACCACGCAGCTCGACGCGCGCTTCATCGTCATGACCTTCCTTGGCGCGATGGCGATCCTGTGCCTGCCGCGCCAGTTCCACATGCTGGTTGTCGAAGCGAGGGAGAGCCGCCTTGTCGGCACGGCGCGCTGGCTGTTCCCCGCTTATCTTGTGGTCGTCTGCCTCTGCGTCCTGCCGGTCATGATCGCGGGCAAGGCGCTGCTTCCCTCAACCTTATCTGCCGATATGCACATGCTGCATCTGCCGATGACGTTCGGGGCGGACTGGCTGGCATTGCTCGCCTTCATCGGTGGATTTTCCGCGGCGACCGGCATGATCATCGTTACCAGCATCGCGCTGTCGAGCATGATCACCAATGACCTCATCGTGCCGATCTTCTTCCGCAGCCAGATCAGGCGGCGGGGCGAACACCAGATGATCGGCAACGCGCTGATCAATGTGCGCCGTCTCGTCATCGCGCTGCTATTGGCGCTCGCCTACGCCTATCACCGCTCTGTCGGCAGCGGGGCAACGCTTGCCGGGCTTGGCGAGATCGCCTTTGCCGGTGCCGCCCAGTTCGCGCCGGGACTGTTGCTCGGCTTCTTCTGGCGCAAGGCGAACCGCGCAGGCATGATCGCGGGGCTGACCGGTGGTTTCGCCATGTGGCTTATGCTGCTCGCAATGCCGGTCTTCGGGCCGGAAATCGTGCCGCCCGTCGTCGGGTCCGACCCGCTGGTTTCGGGCGTGGTCCTGTCTCTGTCAGCCAACATGCTGCTTTTCGTGGTGTTCAGCGTCGCGGCAGAGCCGAACCTGCTGGACCGGGTGCAGTCGGTCGCCTTCATCGACCAGTCGGAGGCCGACCTTGGCCGCTCGCGCATTGCCACCAACACCCGCGTCGCCGACTTTCGCCTGCTGCTCGAACAGTTCATGGGCGCCAGCACAGCGCGCGACGCGTTGAACCGCCTGCGCCTCGTCACCGCCCGCCCCTATCACGACGCGGACGAACCGGACGACCAGTTGATCGACATGGCCGAACGCATGATCAGCTCGATCATCGGCAGTTCGTCCGCCCGTGCGCTGGTCCAGTCGACGCTGGAGGGTGAGCCCGTCAGCATCGAGCATGTCGTCGCCATGTTCGACGAAACGAGCCAGCGCCTGCAGTTTGGCTCCGACCTGCTGCAGATCGCGATCGAGAATATCGACCAGGGTATTTCCGTGGTCGATGCCGAACAGCGTCTGGTGGCGTGGAACAACCGCTATCGTACGATGTTCGATCTGCCGACCGAACTGGTCGAAGTGGGCCGCCCGATTGCCGAGATGATCCGCTTCAATATGCGGCAGATGGGCCACGACGAAGCCGCGACCGAGCACGAGGTGAACAAGCGCCTGCACCACTTGCGCGCTGGCCGCCGCCATTCCACCGAACGCGAACTGCCCGATGGCCGCGTGCTGCGCATCCTTGGCAATGCCGCGCCCGGCGGCGGTTACGTTACCAGCTACACCGACATCACCGCCGACCGCGAGGCCGAGGCTGCGCTTGAGGCCAAAGTGCGCGAACGCACCCAGCAGTTGGTGGAGGCGAACCGAGCGCTGGAATCGGCAACGAAGTCCAAGACCCGCTTCCTGGCCGCGGCAAGCCACGATCTCGTGCAGCCGATGAACGCCGCGCGCCTTTTCGCAAGCGCCTTGTCGGAAGAAATCGGACCGAAGCGCGCGCAAGAATCTGCACTTCTGGCCCAGATCGACAGGTCCATCGAAACGGCAGACCGCCTGCTGCGCGCCCTGCTCGACATTTCGCGCCTCGACGGCGGCAAGGCGCAGGTAGAGCCCGAACGCTTCTCGCTCGACACCGTCTTTGCCGAGATCGAGAACGAATTCGCGCTTCAGGCCGAGGCCAAGGGACTGGGCCTTATCGTGCGCCGCTCCGGCCTATGGGTCAGGACAGACCGCGGATTGTTCATTTCGGTTCTGCAAAACCTCGTCACCAATGCCGTACGCTACACCGACGAAGGCCGGATTCTCGTCGCGGCGCGCAAGCGCGGCGACATGGCCGAGATTGTCGTCGCCGATCAGGGCCGCGGCATCGCCGAAGAAGACGTGCCCCGCATCTTCGAGGAATTCACCCGCCTTGGCGAACGCAAGAGCGATGAAGGCCTTGGACTGGGCCTCGCCATCGTGCGCCGCATCGCGGCCATGCTGGGCACAGAGGTGAAGACGCGGTCGATTGTCGGGCGCGGCACTTCATTCCGCTTCAGCCTGCCGCTGGTCGAACCGGGTGAAATTGCCCCGCCCGTGAGCAAGGCGCGCACGCCCGCGCCCGCCGCGAACCGCCGCGAAGTGGTGTGCATCGACAACGATACGGGCGGTTTGGGTGCGGTGACCGCGCTGCTCGAACGGTGGGGTTTCGAGGTTCACGCCGCCACTGGCCCCGAAGGCATCGATCTTGCCAACGCGCCGGATCTCTTGCTGCTCGATTACCGGCTCGACGACGACCTAACCGGTGACGTCGCTTACGACCGGCTATGTGCAAAATGGGGCACGCGCCCGCCAGCGATCCTGCTGACGGCGGAAGATACGGCGGAAACCAAGGCCGCGGCGGAGCGCATCGGGGCGAGCCGCATGATCAAGCCGCCCTCGCCCCCGGCCTTGCGCGCGCTCATCAATGCGCGCCTGACGGAGATTGCCTGACCGGGACGCAACGTTGCACCCCGGCCAGCCAAGGCATCAGAAAAGGTAGCCGACGCCCCAAAGCGGCTCGTCGGAATTCAACAGCGTCACGACTTTTCCGTCCATGGCGATGCCACCTTCTGTCCGGACGAGGCGATAGACGACATCCGCACCGACAACGCGGGTCCGTTCGAACTTGAATTCGACCAGCATCTGCGCACAGCGCACGATCGTCACTCCGTCTTCGCCCGGTTCGACAACGAAGCGCGAAGTCGTGCGCACGGTACGCGCAGACGGTGCCGACGACATCGAAAAGCCGCTCTTGAGCCGCTTCACGCGCGCGGCACGCATGCCTGCATCGTCGTACGCGATGTTGAGCGCGCTGGCATAATCCGTTTCATCGCGCTCGATCGGGATCACATAGATGCCCTTCTCGGTCCAAAGGTCCAGCCATGCCTTGTAGTCCTGCTGGTCCAGCATCTCGGCCTCGCGCCAGATGAAGGCACAGGCATCGGCAAGCGGGATCACGTCGTGAGGTTCGGTCATCTTGGGTTCGCGGGTCTGTTCAAGCGTGCTCATGCCGACATCATCCTTTTCCACATCTGGTAGGCTGCGCGCATACCGGTCTCGGCGCTGACGTCGGTGACTGCTTCGCCAGCGGGGTGATCGACCAGCGGCTCCTTGCCGCGGTTCACCATGATCCACAGGTCGTCGCCAGAGGCGGCACCGCGCTGCACACGCTCCCACCCTTCGGCGTCATCGGGCGAGCCGAAGCCCATCGGTCCCTGGAAATGTTCGTGAAGACGCATGCGCATGCGGTTCCCCGCCTCGGGGCCGCCATCCATGCCGATCGCGACGTGGCGAATTTCGGTCTCGTCCACCGAAACCGGACGCAGGACGCGGAAGAACGCCATCGAACAGGCGACATTGGGGAACAGGTTGAGGTTGAACCCGCCACCGCCAACAGCGCGCACGATGCGGCGAACTTCCAGGTCTTCGTAACCTTCGTCGCGAAGTTCCTGCGCCAGTTCGGCAAACCGTTCGGGGATCGGCGCATCGAGGTTTTCTTCCAGGTCGACGAGATCGGGGATCATGACCATCAGGCTATGCCCGTTGCCCAGATCTTCAACCCAGCCGCCCTGCCCCAGCACGTCGAAGACATTCTCGGTTTCCGCATCGAGCGAGTCGAGGAAGGTCTTGTGAACGATGGGGAAGTGATAGGCGTCGGTCGTGTTTTCGAGCTGGATCTTCCAGTTGCCGCCAAACCGGAACTGGTGTTCGCCCAGCACTTTGACCGGGTACCCTGCGCCCTGCTTCATGAACAGGTCGATCCACTTCTTCGCGCCGCCCAGGAAATCTTCCAGTGGCTCGATATCGTCCTTGAACGTGGCGAAGATCATGCCGTTGTATTGCTCGGTCCGAAGGGAGACGAGCGGGAACTGCGACTTGTCGAGATCCTCGCCATAGACCGAAGAGTGCGGAACAGCGCGAAGCTTGCCGTCGAGGCCATAGCTCCACCCGTGATAAGGGCACACGAAGACCGAAGTCTTGCCCTTCATCTTTTCGCAAACGGTCGCCGCGCGGTGGCGACAACGGTTCAGCAGGACATGAATTTCATCGTCCTTGGTGCGGGTGACTATAACCGGCTGCTGGCCGACCCACGACTTCTTGAAGCTGCCCTTCTGCGGCACTTCGCTGACATGGCCGACCCAAACCCAGGTATTCTTGAAGATGCGATCCATCTCTTCATCGAAGATGGCCGGATCCTTGTACAGGGCAGTATGGACGCGATCGTCCTGAACGAGGTCGGCAAAGCCGCCCCCGGTTGCTGGCATATCCATGGGTCTAATCTCCTGTCGGTTCGTCTGGCACCGGAACGGGTGCGGGATCGTCCCACCGGTCGACCGGTCGGCTGAAAAGGTTTTCGGTTTCGAAGCGGCTGATGCGCCAGGCCCCGTCCTCAAGGTCGAAGCCCACGCGCAACCGGGCAGAACGCAGGTCGCTGCGGCCATCGGCATAAGTCGACGTCTGCAGCATCATCCACTGACCTTGCGCGGCACTGCCATCGACACGGATCGTTTCGGAGCACAGAAAGTGCGCGTTCATCGCGAAATGGGCGGGCGGCCCCCGGTACTTGCCCAGCATGGCCACGATCGCGTCGCGCCCTTTGTGCCCACCGAAAGCGCCGCTGTAGCGGGCACCAACGCCCGTCCAGACGGCATCGCGCGTGAACAGGGCTCCCAGTTCATCCATCGGCGTGTCGCTGTTCAGCTCGTCACAAAGCTCCATGTACCGGGCCATAACCGTCCGGATTTCGGACTCGGCCTCGAACCGGGCGAGCCGTTCTTCGACGGTCGCCATCACAGCGCCTCCGCCATGATGCGGCCAACTGCGCAAAGCCGCGGTTCGGCATTCATGGCCCCGACCAACTGGATCGACGCCGGCAGCCCCTTTGCCGTCAGCGTCGGCATGGCCAGTGCCGGATGGCCCGATACATTGAAGGGGCGAACAAGTTGGGTCAGCCGAAGCGCGGCCTTGGCATCGCCTGCGTCGGACACGAGTATCGGGACACTTGGCATCGTCGGCAGCGCCAAGGCATCGAATTCCTCCAGCGCGCCGTCGACTTCTGCCGTGAACCGGGCGCGGACCTCTTCTGCGCGAGCGACCTGTTCAGAGGTCACTTTCATGCCCGCGGCGATACGTGCATCGATATCGGGCCCCAGCAGGCCTGACCCGACGAGGTCACCGAAAAGTGCCGCCATTTCCGCGGCCATGATGGTGATGCCTGCTTCGTGCGCCGCGAACAGGGAAGGCAATTCGCAAGCCCGCACAGCGACCGCTGCACGCGAGAGCACACCGTCCACGGCGGCATCGATGTCGGCGTCGGCCGGCGCGGAAACGCGGCCCACGACCGGCGTCTTGCCCATATCCTCGGTCACATAGTCCGGTAGGATCGCCTGCAACGCCAATTCGATCGTCGCCATGTCCGGCGCGAAAGGACCGATGCAGTCGAGCGAACTCTCGCTGGGAATGGCGCCCTGACGGGAAATGGCTCCGAATGTCGGTTTCAGACCAAAGATCCCGCAGCACGCAGCAGGCATCCGGATCGATCCACCAGTGTCGGTGCCGATCGCAAAATCCGCGATCCCGAGTGCGACTGCGGCCGCACTCCCGCTGGACGAACCGCCGACGATCCGGTCGGGAAACTTCGGGTTCAACGGGGTGCCGGTATAGGCGTTGATCCCGGTAACCCCGTAAGCGAGCTCGTGCATATTGGCCTTGCCGACGATCCGGCATCCAGCCGCGACAAGGGCATCGACCACGGCCGCGTTCGCCTTTGCAGGGGCACAATCCGCCATTGCCCTGCTGCCGCAGCCGGTGCGCGTACCGGTGATATCCAGACAATCCTTGACGACCACGCGTGGTCCATCCCCTCCAAGGTCGAGGCGCTGGGTGAGGATGTTGGGGTCGAGGGGAGTTGACATGACACTAGAAAAAACACCATTCACGTGAATAGTCAACTATTATGTAGCTTGTCCCGATGAGTATGATCCGCGAATTGTGCGCCATGAAAATCGATCAGACGCCGACCTATGATGCGTGGCCGTTCTACTGGCTGACGCGGGCGCATGGGCGCTATCAGGATGCGCTTTCGTCGGCATTGGCCGATACCGGCCTCGATCCGACATCGTGGCGCATCCTGATGATCCTGAAAGAGCAGGACCGCATGGCCGTCAGCGACATCGCGCAGCAGGCGAACACCAAGCTGTCGACGATGACAAAGGCGGTGCAGCGCATGGAAGCATCCGGACTGGTCAGCCTGCAGCCGAGTGAGCGCGATCGCCGTGTGACAGAAGTGATGCTGACGCAAACCGGCACCGACAGTGTGCCCATTGCCGAGCAGACGGCGCAACATGTCTTCAATCGCGCATTTGCCGGCTTCGACCCTGACAGGCTTCGCTTGCTGAGCGACCTGCTAGGCGACCTTGCCGAAAACCTGCGCTGATAACGGCCCACTCGCAAAGGAAAACGCCGTGTTCGACCCCCGCCCCGCCGCCGAAAGCTTCTGCGCACATCGCAAGGCAGCCACAGGCTTCACCGATTTTCCCGGACAGTTTCCCGAGACGTTGGACGAAGCTTACGCAACTCAGCGCACCGCGATCGAGATCTGGGACCGCCCGATCGCCGGTTGGAAAGTGGGGCGTATCCTGGGACAGCACGAAGAGAAGCATGGCGAAAACCGCTTCCTTGGCCCGATCTTCCACGACAGCGTCTGGCCGGTCGCAGATGGTGCCTCAACACCATTCCCCGCAACGCGCGAGGGCTTTGCCGCGCTGGAGGCGGAACTTGTCGCGATCATCGATGGACCGGCCACCACGGATACAGTGACCCCGCAGCAATGTGCGGACCTGGTTCGGGAATGGCGTTTCGGCATCGAGGTTGCGGGAAGCGCGCTTGCCACGATCGGCGATCTGGGCCCGCTGGCTTCAATCGCTGGCTTTGGCAACAACATGGGGCTGGTGCTTGGCGACCTGCTGAACGGTGCCGCCCCGGACGACGTTCTCTGCACGACCGTGATCGAAGGCCAGCCCTTCGGGCCGAAACCGGCGAGTGCTTTGCCCGGCGGGCCGCTGGCGGCGATCACCTATGCGGTCAACAAGTTGCGGGAACTGGGCCACCCGATCGAGGACGGGACCATGATTTCGACCGGTGCGATTACCGGCGTACATCCCGTCGAGCCCGGCCAAGTCTGCGAAGTCCGCTTCGAACCCGGTCAGACCATCAATTGCGAAGTCACGATTGTGTGATCGAAAGGCGATGAAAGGCGCGTCCGTAGTAGACGAGGGCATCGCCGGAATTCTGGGCAACCAGTTGCTCGACACGGCAGATGAAGATGCCATGCGTGCCAACATCCTGCACCTTGTCGATACGGCATGAAAACGTGACGAGAGCGTCGGCAAGGCCAGGCACGCCATTGTCCATCGCCTGCCACTCGCCCGTCGCGAAACGCTCCTCGCTCGACAGCTTGTTGCTGGCAAATAGCGCGCATAGCGCCTCGTGCCCGCCGCCAAGGACATTGACGGCAAGCAGGCCGTTGTCCTTGGCGATATCGTGCATTCGGGAAGCGTGATTGATGCAGACCAGCAATGTCGCAGGCGCGTCCGTCACGCTGCACACGGCCGACGCGGTAATGCCGTGCCGTCCTGCAGGGCCATCGGTGGTGATGATATTCACCGCCGCGCCCAGTTGCGCCATGGCCGCGCGGAACTGGCCCTGATCGACCTCCTGCGTCATCGCATGTTCAACCCGCCATTGATGTCCCAGATGGCACCGTTGGCGAAATTCGCATCCGCATCAGCAAGGTGGACCGCCGTTCGCGCGACATAGTCCGGGCTGCCCAGCTGCCTGATCGGAATGGCGGCGACCAGTCCTTCCAGCTTGTCGGCAGGAACAAGCTCTCGCACCGAAGGCAGGTCGAGCGGTCCGGGAGCAATCGCATTCACGGTGACGCCAAAAGGCGCAAGATCGCGCGCAAACACCTTGGTCAACGTGATGATGCCGCCTTTGGATGCCGCATAATGCGCACCGGTCGCCGTACCGCCGTTTTGCCCGGCCAAGGACGCCATGTTGACGATCCGCCCCTTGCCCTTTTCCTTGAAATAGCGACCGAACACCTGGCTGCCGACAAACGTGCCGCGCATGTTGACGCCAAGCACGGCATCGAATTCGTCCGGTTCGATATCGAGAACCGGCTTGGCCTTGGTGACCACCGCGTTGTTGACCAGCACATCGACCCGGCCCCATGCCGCGACGATAGCGTCGCGGACTTGTTCGAACTGATCCTGACTACGTACGTCGAGAGCAAAGCCCAACGCGAGGGCACCCGCCGGGTCGAGCGATGACGCCAGTCCCTTGGCGCCTTCACCGTCGATATCGGATACGGCGACGCGGTAACCGGCGTCGAAGAACGCACGGCACAAGGCTTCGCCAAGGCCGCGCGCGCCGCCGGTTACAAGGACGACGCGTTCTTCAACCGGATCGCTCACTCGGGAATGACCAGTTCACGGCCGATCCGGGCCTCGACGCGCATGTAGCGCCAGAGCCGGTATTCACCGACCTCGATCGTGCGGAAGAAATTGCAGGCGGCCTGCACGGTCGCGCGGTCGGGGACATCGGCAAGGATGTAGAACGTCCACGGCCAGCCATTGGGCGATGTCCCCACCATCGTTTCGTCATCGTCCAGAGTGCCCAGAACGGTCACGCCCGGCAGGTCGCGAATGCCTTTCAGCATTTCACCGGTCGCGGTCCAGACCTTGCCGATCTCGTCACCGGGGAGATCGAAAAAGTTCTGCAGTACGGCGCCGCAGAACAGGACGCGCAGCGGCTTGGTAGGGGTATCGGTCACGTGGATGTTCCTTCTTGGATTCAGGGATAGCCGGCGGGCGTATCAAGGTCGAACATGACCCGTCCGGCGCTCTGGAAGGTGCCTTCGGCAAGGAAAGCGTGCTGCGCGACGACAAGGGCATCGTGCAGGAAAGCCGAGAGCGGGTGATCGTTGTAGATGCCCGTCGTGCCGGAAAGGTTGAACGCCATCTGCGCGACGTCACAACCCGCACGGGCAACGTTGCTGGACGCAAGGCGCAGCATCATGGCTTGCTTGTCGCTGGCCGGGTCGCCCGCGCAAAGCGTGGCCCAGGCATCTTCGGTCGCCTCGTAAAAGAACGCGCGGGCGGACCGCAGCTTGGCTTCGGCCTTGGCGACTTCGGTCTGCACGTAGGGCCGATTGGCTAGCGTCGGCGCGCCCGTGATCGAACCGCGCCCGGCGGCCATGGCGACCAGTTCGTCAAGCGCGGCACGGCCGACGCCCACGCCAACAATGGCAAGGACCTGCGCGGCAAAAGCCATCGCGGGATAGCGATAGAGCGGGGAATCGAGGCTTGGCGCGCTGCCACGAACGAAAGTCCAGTCATCGCTGACGACTGCGTCCTTAACCACAATGTCGTGGCTGCCCGTTCCGCGCAGGCCGATGACGTCCCAGTTATCCTCGATCGTGGCGCTGCTCGACGGCATGACCGCCATGCGCGGAAGTCCGCCGCCCTCTTCATCGACCTTGATACCGACACCGATGAGGTCCGCCCCGGTAGAGCCGCTGCCGAAAGGCCAGCGGCCCGAAATCTTGAGCCCGCCTTCACAGCGCTCTGCCTTTTGCGGCGGGAACAGCGCACCGGCGAAGATGACGTCGGGGCCGTCGGCATAAATCTTGGCCAGCGTCGCTTCGGGAAGCGCCGCCAAGTACATGCTGGACACGCCAAAGCTTGCCACCCAACCTACCGAACCATCGGCCGTTGCAAGCGTTTCGACGTATTCGAGGAAGCGGGCAGGCGTCGTTTCCATGCCGCCATAGCGCTTGGCGACAAGCGCGCGGTAAGTGCCAAAACCGCGGAGCCTTTCGACGACGTCGCGCGGCAACCTGCCTAGCGCTGCAAACTCACCGCGACGCTGCCGCATTTCGGCAAGAAAGCTCTCAGGTACCTCGAGGAACTCGGCTTCCTGATCGGGAACGGGCGGCGCGGTCATCGTGTTCATGGGCTTTCCCCTGGTTTCTGGCCAGCAATTCGAGGCGGGATGCTTTTGCGGCCGGTTTTATGGCCTGCGCTACCTCGGCTCGACTCATATTGGTTGCATAATACTATAAATGTCAACTATTGGAATGCAGCGAGCGAGATTGCTCCTTCACAAGGCATGGGATACTCGGACACGTGAAAAGAACGAATCTGCCGAGAGGAAACGCGATGGAGCCAGTCGTTGAGGACAGGCCGGAAGACAGCGGGAAAGATGCCTTCGTCATGGAGGACTGGCCGTTCTACTGGCTTGCCCGCTTTTCGGGGCGGTACAACCAGCAGATGGAAAAGTCGCTGAAGGCCATCGGGCTGGACATCCCGCAATGGCGCGTGCTGATGGCCCTGCGGGACAGTGACAGCCTTGGCGTCGGGGAAATCGCCGACCACGCCATCATCAAGCTGCCGACGATGACCAAGATCGTGAAGCGCATGGAGGCCGAGGGCCTTATCGCCTGCACCCAACGCGAAAGCGATCACCGGGTCACCGACGTCAGCCTGACCCCGCGCGGCATGGAAGCCAGCGAAAAGGCGTGGGACATCGCGCACCGCATCTACGCTCGCGCGTTCGAGGACGTATCCGAAAAGGACATCGCCCGCCTGAACAAGCTGCTGCGCGTGGTCACTCGCAACATCGTGGAGTGACCGCGCGCCCGCGCCGGCATGGCTTCAAAGCCTGCCGGCACGGATTTCACCGTCGATATGTTCTGCCTGGCGCAGGGCAAGCGCAACGATCGTCAGCGTCGGGTTACAGCCACCTGCCGTGGGAAACAGGCTGCCGTCAGAGATGTAGAGATTTTCCACGTCGTGCGTGCGGCCATAAGGGGTGCATACGCTCTGCTTCGGATCGTCACCCATGCGCGCGGTGCCCATGTTGTGCGTTGCCGGGATGTAATCGCCCATCTCGACAATCTGTTCTGCCCCCAGCGCTTCGTAGATGCGCCGCCCGACCTTCCAGGCATATTCCTTCATGGCGATCGTGTTGGGGTGATCTTCGTAGTGGATCACCGGCACGGGCAAACCGTTGTCGTCACGCGCTTCGGGGTGAAGCGTGATGCGGTTCGAAAGCTGTGGCGGATCCTCGCCCGTCAGCAACATGCCGGCCAGTTGGTCGTACTTGTCCAGAACCGATGTCAGGTCACGCCCCCAACCGCCGACCAGCATGTGCTTGGCAAGGATTTCGGGCGTGAACGGCACCGTCGAAATCAGGAACCCGCCTGCAAACCCGCGCGATGGATCGTGCTTGCGTTCGTCGCGCACCACGCCGGCAAGGTGCGTCTGGCGGTGAAAGTTCACCTTGCCCGGCATTACGCCCATGACCTGAATGGTGAAGTGACGCATGTAATTGCGTCCGACCAGACCGCTCGAATTGGCAAGGCCGTCAGGATGCCGCTCGCTCTTGTTGTTGAGGAGGAGGCGCGTAGTCTCGACGACATTGCCTGCCACTGCGACGGCGCGGGCCTTCTGGGTGATCCGCTTGCCGTCCTGAAGGTACGTCACGCCCGAGACACGGTTGTCCTCACCAAGTTCGATCCCGACGACCATCGCCCCGGGACGCAGTTCGAAATTGCCGGTTTCTTCGGCAGCGGGTATTTCGGTGTAGAGCGTCGACCACTTGGCACCGACGGCGCAGCCCGAGGTGCAGAAGCCGAGCTGATGGCATGAAGGACGGTTGTCGCGATCGATCGAATTGATCGCCATGTTGTGCGTGTCGATGTCGGAATAACCGCACTTGCGCGCACCGGCTTCGAGCACCTTGTAGTTGTTGCCCGGCGGAAGGTGCGGATACCCGTGGGTTCCGGTAACCCCCATGCGGATTTCGGCCTTGTCGTAATAGGGCGCGATCTCTTCGGGCGGCATGGGCCAGTCGACAAGCGTCGTGTCGTCCATGTCGCCGTATGTCGTGCGCGCCTGCATCTCGTAAGGTTCGAAACGCGGGCAGGCGCCGGTCCAGTGCATGGTCGTCCCGCCAACCGTCTTGCATCCCCAGACCGGGAAATTGGGATCGGGCTTGCCCGTTGCCATGCGGGGGTCGAGCCAGGTCAGCTTGCCGAACATCTCGGCCTCGTCATTGACGATATCGCCGAAGTCCAGACGAGGCCCTGCCTCGAGGCAGACGACGCTATGACCCTTTTGCGCGAGTTCGTTGGAAAGGACGCCGCCACCTGCGCCGGAACCGATGACGACGAAAACCGAACTGTCGTCGAGCGAATATGTGGTCAATTCACGTCTCCGGTAACGGGAAGCCAGTCGATGTCGTCGAAGCCGCGGTCGATGTATCCGCCGTATTCCAGCGAGGATCCTTCGTACCCGACGAGGTCCCAGACCTTCTTGTCGCGGTAGATCAGTTCCGCCCCGCGCATCAGCAGCGCCTTGAAGAACGGCTCCTGGTCGTACTTCGCCACCATCGAACGCTGGATCGGCCAGGGCAGGTTGGCAAAAGCCGCGATGTGCGACCCGTCAAGCAGGGAGAGGCCCCGCTCAAGCTCTGCCATGCCGGGTGAGCCGTCGATCTCGGACAAGTAATCCTGCGCGACGCGAGCGTAGAACTGCGCATCCAGATCGGCATGCGGGAAAGCGACATGCAACAGCGACGCGGTTGATCGCACTTGCGGCGACATCGCCGCGACACCGGTCTGTGCCGCCAGCGGGGCCGTGGCCACACCGGAAAGGACGGCGCATACCGCCATCCTTCCCATCAGGGCCCGGCGCGACAGGCCCATGCCTGCCACCCCGGCGCGCATCAGAACGAATACCCGATCTTGGCGTAGTACTGACGTCCGCGATCGAACGCCTGCATGTAGAAGCCGAACGAGGGCTGATAGTCGCCGAAGGTACGGAACTTCTTGTCCGCGATGTTGTCGACGCCGACCGTCACGCTCAGCTGTTCGTCCTCGTCCTCCCAACGCAGGTTCGCGTTGAAGACGCTATACCCCGGCTGATAGAGTTCGGGCGTGTTGATGCCGTTCGCGTTGGTGAAGAAACCGGAACGATAGGACCAGTCGACGTGCGGCGTGATCATGCCCGCCGTGCCGAGGTAGAATTCCTTTTCGGCCGAAGCGCTCAACGTCCATTTCGAGACATAGACGAACTCGGAATCGAGGGTCAGGCCCTGAACACCGGCATCCAGTTCCTTGAACTTGGCATCGGTCAGGCCGACCGCACCATTGATGCGCAGCCCGCCACCGGGCGCAATGTTGGTTTCGAGCTCAAGCCCCTGAATGCGCGCCTTGCCCGCATTGGTGATGAAGGGGCCGACACGGGTCGCATCGGCGACAAGCAGCTGCATCTGGTCGTAGTCGGTATAGAAACCGGCACCGTTCAGACGAACCGAATTGCCAAGCGCCATGAGCTTGAAACCGGCTTCGTACGACTTGACCGTTTCCGGCTCGAAGCTCGGCAGCGAGGGTTCGGGCGGGAAGACGCGCTGGGTATAGCCGCCACCCTTGAAGCCTTCGGAATAGGTCGCATAGAGCATGAAGTCGGGCGTCGCTTCCCACGACACGTTGACCATCGGGGTCCACTTTTTCACCCGCGTCTTCGCATCCTCGTAAGGTGCAAGACGCGTACCGGGCGGCATGACGAGGAACGGTTCCAGCGTGTCGATCACGTACTGGTCGGGAAGGTAGGACTTCTTGTCGTCGGTGTAGCGCAGGCCGCCGGTGATGGTCAGGCCGTCGACGACTTCGAAGCCAAGCTGCGCAAAGGCCGCCCAGTTCTCATAATCGTAGTAGCCGCCCGACTGGGCATAGACGACGAGGAAGTCGATCGGGTTGATGTCGCCGCCGCTCTCTTCAAAGTAGTAGAGGCCGGTGACCCAGTTGAGCCTGTCGTCCAGCGCCGTGCCGACGATCTGGAATTCCTGGCTGAACTGCTTTTGCGAAAAGTCGTCGTAGACCTGGTTGATTTCCAGGTTCGAACCATCGCGGTCCTGCGCGAATTCACCGTTGATGCGGCGAAGCGCACTGATCGACTTGAACTCGATATCATCCGTCAGGTCATAGCTGACGGTAAGCGAGGCCGACCAGATTTCGAGGTCCGAGAATGTCTCGAACGTCGAGTAGTTCGTGTCCTCGCTGAACAAGCGCGCGTTGTAGCAGCCGGTATTGGCAAGCTGATCGGCCTGAAGGCAGTAGAACGGGTTGGTCATGCCCGACGTGATCAGGTTCTGCAGCGTGACGAAGCTGCCCATCGCGGTTTCGTCGATACCGGTGATGACGACCGGCGCACCGTGGCTCTTGTCGCGGGTGTAGTCCGCGGCCAGCGTGATATCGATCGGGCTGCCCGAAGGTGCAAAGCGCAAGGCGCCGCGGATCGTCTTGGAATCGCGGTTGCCGAACTTGGTGCCAAGTGCCGGTGCATCGACATAGCCGTCCTGGCTGGTGATCCCGCCGCTGACCTTGGCAAAAAGGCTGTCGGTAAGCGGGCCCGACACCATGCCGCGGGCGACCACCAGATCGTCGGTGCCGTATTTCAGGTCGAACTTGCCGCGCAGCATGTCATCAGGCTGCACCGTCGTGATGTTGATCGCGCCGCCGATCGTGTTGCGGCCAAACAGGGTGCCTTGCGGACCGCGCAGGACTTCAACCGATGCCACGTCGATCAGGTCGAAAACGCCGCCAGCGGTACGGCCAAGGTAGACGCCGTCGATATAGATACCGACGCCAGGCTCAACCGTGGGCGCAAAGTCGTTCTGGCCGATACCGCGAATGTAAACGGCCGCATTCGATGCGATACCGCTGTTCGACGGGATGTTCGCGAATGTCAGGTTCGGGGTGAAGTCCTGGATCCGGTTGACCTGTGTGATGCCCTGCGATTCAAGCCGTTCGGCGCTGAACGCGGTGATCGAGATCGGAGTGGACTGAAGGTCTTCCGTTTGCTTGCGCGCAGTAACGGTGATGACTTCGAGGCCGCTTTCGCTTTCTGGCGCTTCGCTGTCCTGGGCGAAGGCTGGAACGGAGAAACCGGCCATTGCCGACGAAGCTGCTAGGCAGGTCATGATCCGCGTGGACCACGAATTGGACTTCAACATAGATACCCCCTTGAAAACCGTGAGAACGAGGTCCTGCGATTGCGGCGGTCTTTATGCCGTCCTTGGGTATGGATGCTGTCAGCAGCCCGGGAACCCAGCTATCCACATTGCGAAGGGAATGTTCGTGTTGTGTATGAAAAGATGGTCGCAAGGCGGAATCTCAGCCCTGCTGTGAAAACGCCTTCCCGGCCTCTTCTGCAAAGGCCAGAAGCCGGGCGTCCGAACCCTTGCGCGCAGTCAGCATCACGCCGATCGGAAGACCAGCATCATCGCAGCCCGCGGGTAGCGAAATCGAGGGGAGACCGGCCATGCTATCGGGTCGGGTATATCGCGTAATCGTCGGAAACGCGGGCTGCGCGGACCCGTTCAGCAGAACCGTTTCACCACAGCCAAGCACCGGCGCGACGAGCGGGGCCGTAGGCTGCAGGATGAAATCGATCCCGCCGTCAAACACCGCCGCAAAGGCGCGCTGCAATGCTGGCCAACCCTGACCGATTGCCTGAGCGTAGGCCTGGGGCGAAACAGCCGCGCCGCCCAGCGCCAGTTCGACCAGATCGCGCACTTCGTCCGTTGCGATGGACGAAAGGGACAGGCCGCGCCCGGTGAGCTGGGGCACGCTCGACATCAGCGACTGGCCGGTTTCATGCAGAGCAATGGCGAATCCGCACTCCTCGTCCAGAGCATTGGCGGCGGAAAGGTCGCAGGTAACGACGCGGTAGCCAGCTGAAGTCAGCGCACTCGCACACCGGTCCAGCGCTGCGGCCACGGCAGGTTCCGTTTCGCCCAATTGGTCGGCCGATGGGACACCGATCGTGATGGCCCCGGCAGACCCGCCGTGCGGTGCATCTTCGCCTGAAAGAACTTCATCGGCCCAGCGGATCGGCGCTAATGTGCGCGCCATCAGGCCAAGGGTATCGCGGCTGGGTGACAGGCCGATCAGACCGTCGGAGGGATACCTGCCCATCGAAGGGCGAAAGCCGATTACACCGCAAAATGCCGCGGGAACACGCGCCGATCCGCCTGTGTCGGTAACAAGCGAAAGATCGCCCAGCCCCAGCGCAAGCGCAGTCGCAGAACCCCCGCTTGAACCGCCCGCGACACGCCTTGGATCGTGCGGATTGACGATATCGCCGCTCCATCCGTTGGCTCCGGTGACGCCAAAGGCCAGTTCGTGCAGCGTGGTCTTGATCGCCGGGTTCGCGCCCGCTGCGCGCAGCAAGCGCACGCCAGCGGCATCCCTTTTTGCAATGACATCACCGAGCAGACCGCTGCCCGCAGTCCACGGCATGTCGGCAACAGCGATGTTGTCCTTCACAAGCAACAAAGGCGCACTTTCCGAAGAAAGCGCGCCTTCATTGATGCTAGCGATCGCGTTCAGGGCTCTCGCCCTGTCGAGCCTTTTCGGCAGGTCTTGGTCGCCAATCGCCACGATATCAGATCATCATCGTGACCGACTTGGATTCGGTATAGAGATCGCGCACCGCATGACCGAGTTCGCGGCCATAACCGGACATGCGATAGCCGCCGAACGGCACGGCCGGATCCAGCAGGTTGTGCGCATTTACCCAGACACTACCCGCCTTCATGCCGCGGATGAAACGGTTCGCCTGCTGCAGATCGTTGGTCCAGATGCTGGCGCCAAGACCATAGCTGGTATCGTTGGCCAGCTTCAGAGCTTCTGCCGGATCGTCGAACGGGGTCGAGGCGAGGACGGGGCCGAAGATTTCCTCGCGGTAGATCGTCATTTCCGGCGTGACATCGGCAAAGACGGCGGGTCGAAGGAAGTGGCCCGGACCGTCGATTTTCTCACCGCCCGTGACAAGACGTCCGCCTTCGGACGTGCCCTTGTCGAGATAGCTCTGCACGCGTGAACGCTGCGTCGCGGATACGAGCGGCCCCATCTGCACTTCGGGATCGAAACCCGAACCGAGCTTGAAGCCATCGGCCACTTGCGCAAGGCCATCGACAACCGCATCGTAGATGCTGCGGTCGACGAACAGACGCGAACCTGCGGTGCAGACCTGCCCGTGATTGAAGAAAATTGCCTGCGCCGCGCCCTGGATCGCCATGTTCACATCGGCATCCTTGAGGATCACGACCGGCGACTTGCCGCCCAGTTCGAGCGAGAGGCGCTTCATCGTGCCCGCTGCGCGCTGCTGGATGATCTTGCCGACTTCGGTCGATCCGGTGAACGCGATCTTGTCGACATCGGGATGGTCGACCAGCGCCTGGCCCGGCTCCGCATCACCCGTGATGATGTTGACGACACCGTCGGGGATGCCGGCTTCGGCAATCAGCTGGCCAAGGCGCAGCGCGGTGATCGGGGTGTCTTCAGCAGGCTTGAGCACGACGGTGCAACCGGCGGCAAGCGCGGGCGCGATCTTCCAGACGGCCATGACCAGCGGGAAGTTCCACGGGATGATCTGACCGACGACGCCGACTGGTTCGCGCAGCGTGTAGGACGTGAAACGCATGTCGGGCACGTATGCGAACGAAGGATCGATAGTCGTGCCTTCGATCTTGGTCGCGGCACCGGCCATGTAGCGCAGGGAATCAATCGCGAGATTGAGATCGGCGTGGCGCGACATCATCAGGATCTTGCCGTTGTCGAGCGTTTCGAGTTCCGCAAACTCGTCCGCTGCGGCTTCAAGCAAGTCGGCAAGCTTGAGCAGCATGCGCTCACGCTGCACCGGGCGTACGGCAGCCCAGCTGCCTTCAAAGGCGCGGCGCGCTGCGGCCACGGCGCGGTCCACGTCTGCGCTGGATCCTGCCGGAACCGTGGTGATTTCCTTGCCCGTGGCAGGATCGCTGACGGCGATGGTCCGGCCGGTCTGCGAATCCACCCACTCACCATCGATAAGCATCTTGAGCGGGCCGGAGACGAACTCCTTCGCAGCCGGCGACAGATTGGCGCGCTGATCGTCGATAACTTCGGACATAAACTCTCCGCAAAAAAGATCTCTGACTGACGCGGAGTATGGGGTGCTGACAGCCGCCCGCTATTCAGATCGCGTAGCAAGGGTACGCATTTGGCACGTTTCGGCATCCCGCCCTTTTCTGCGCCTTGCGAGGCACGAGACACTTGACAGTTCAACCATTTCGACATCTGATGTCACAAAAATGAAGGATGAAGGCACGGACGCGATCTGCCCCACCACGGGCGAAAGGGGGTCACTTGCTGCACCAAGGTCTGGATACCGCGAGGCGTCCGATCAGGACGTTCCAATCGAGCAACCCTGACGAAGTCATTGATTTCGTCGGAAGAACCCTTGCCCCACACGGCATGGACCTTCGCAATCCCGCAGGAATGACGGCGAAGCTGAATTGCTTCAATTTCAGTCACGCGCAAATAGTCGACATCCAGTACGGTTCAGAAGTCACGATCGAACCGATCGACCTCGATTCTCATTTCCTGATCCACGCATCGCTTCAGGGTTCGACATCAATCTGGTCGAACGGCGTCGAAGGCGTGATCCGACCCGACAATCTCTACATTACCTGCCCCGGCAAGGGGACGCGCATCCGAATGTCAAAGGAATGCCGCCATCTGACGGTGCGGATCGCAGCCAGCGCCTTCGAAGATTACCTGACGCAGTGCCTGCACATCCCCGTCAACAAACCAGTGAAGTTCTTTAGCGATAGCGAGAGCGGACGCGAACTGCCGCAGGTTTGGCGCAATCTGCTGTCGCACCTGATCATGCAGTCGGAAATGGGGCCCGGCCTCATGACGAATGCGAACACGCAGCGGCAATATGCGATGCTGATGGTCGAGATGCTCCTCAACCATTATTGCAACACCTATTCCGAACAGATTTCGCTTCGCGGCAACGACTTGGCACCATGGCACGTACGCCGCGCGCGAGAGATCATTCACGATTCAATCGACGACAGCATTTCGGTCGGCGATCTGGCGGTGCGCATCGGCGTCAGTGTTCGCAGCCTGCAGAACGGGTTCAAGCAGTTCCTTGGCATGACCCCGGTCGAATATGTCCGGCGTCACCGTCTCGAAAGGCTGCACAAGGCCTTGTCGACCGGCGACCCGCAGGGCAGCGTGACCGAAAAGATGCTGGACTGCGGTATCGTGAACTTCGGCCGCTATGCCCAGTATTACCGCCAGCAATACGGGTGCAGCCCGTCCGAGACGCTGCGCACCCGCCGGGTCGGCTGATCAGTTCTTTTCGAGGTAGGCGATGATCGCCGCGCGTTCCTGCGCGGACGTAACCCTTGTCACCATCTTCGTCCCCGGCACGACCGCTTTCGGATTGGCGAGCCATGCGTCGAGCTTTTGGGAATCCCACTTGCCGGCGGCATCCTTGAGCGCGGCCGAATAGCGATAGCCTGCGACACTGGCGACGGGCTTGCCGACGATACCGGCAAGCGACGGGCCTACGCGGTTCTGGCCCGGTTGCAGGGAATGGCAGGCCGCGCATGTACGCTTACGAAACAGCGCTTCGCCCGAAGGCGACACTCCCGCCCCGTTGGATGCATGCACGGCAGGCTGAGGCAGGGCTATGGCGGCGATGGCCAGCATTGCGCCGCCGATCACGGATAGGGTGCGAATGGTCACGAGTGATCCTCCTGCGCGAAGATACGACCTGGATTGAGAATGCCTTTGGGATCGAACGCGGCGCGCAACCTGCGCATAAGCGCGATTTCTTCCGCGCTTCGCGAATGGCCGAGCCAGTCGCGTTTCAGCATGCCAATGCCATGTTCAGCGGAAACGGTGCCCCCGATATCGCGTACCGCGTCATAGACGATCCGCTCCGACACGATGCGTTGATCCTCGTCAGGAAGCTCGATCGCGACATGGAGGTTGCCGTCGGCGATATGGCCGAAAAACACCGATCGGCTGCCCGGTAGCTGGTCTTCGAATTCCCGCTCTATCCGCTCGACCAGTCGGCCAAGGTCGGCAAGCGGCGCGCCGACATCGAAAGGTTCGACGATCTTCATGGCGCGCGTGATTTCACCGACATAGTCGCGGTAAGCCCAGAACCGGTCCCGATCGAGGCCCGACCGGGCCACGAGCGCATCGTCGATCAACCCATCCTCAAGGGCTAGCGAGAGCACCGTGGGCAGGATGCCGTCTTCAAACCCTTCGGTCTCGACAAGGACGTAGAACTGGTGGGGCTGATCGAAGGGATCGGGCAAAGCGCCGGGCGCGATGGTGCGGTCAAAGAAATTGCGCCACATCACCTCATAAGCGGCCAACCGTCCCGAGCAGCGCCGCTCCATAACGCCAAGCAGAGCGATGACTGCGTCGTAACTGGGCAGACCGCACAAGGCAGTCTCATACCCGGAAGCCGCCGGGCGCAGTCGCAACAGCGCCTTCGTGACGATGCCCAAGGTGCCTTCGCAGCCGATCAATATCTGTTTCAGATCATAACCGGCATTGTTTTTCAGCATCGGCTGCATCGAAGAGATGATCGTGCCATCGGCCAGAACCGCCTCAAGTCCCAGAACCTGATCGCGCATCATGCCGTGGCGATAGACTTGCGTGCCGCCGGCATTCGTCGCGATCATTCCACCGATCGTGCAGCTCCCGCGCGAGCCGATGTCGACCGCCAGCCGCAGCCCCGCATCCTCGGCCGCCTGTTGCGCCGCCTCCAGCGGTACGCCGGCACCGGCCACAAGCGTTCCGGCAACGGGATCGACGTCCGTGATCTTGTTCATCCGTTCCAGCGAAATGACCAGTTCCCCGTCCCGGGGAAGTGCCGCGCGGGTCATTCCGGTTCTTCCGCCCTGCACGACGACAGGCTGGCCCACATCGTTGCAGGCAGCCATGATGCGCGACAGCTCTTCGGTAGAGGCCGGACGGACAAGACCGGCGGGCTGGCCGCTCGTCCCCGAGGTCTCGTCTTCGAGATAGCGGGGCTCGATCACTTCAGGGGCGAAGTAGTTGCCTGCACCCACGATCGCGGCCAGCCGGTCTCCAATCATGAATCGGCGTCTCCCTGCACGAACGGAGGCACCAGATCCCGCAAGTGGAGCATCTTCACGAAATCGGAGAGCCTTTCGGCACGGTAGGCGTCGGCATCGACACCTGCGTAATCATAGAAGCCTTTTCCATCGCGCAGACCGCGGCGTTCCTCGCGCATGTTGTCGACCACGATCTGCGGCGCCTTGTAGCGACCGGCATCGACCTTTTCCGAAAGGAAATCGCTGGCATGGAACAGGATGTCCCCGCCGCCCCAGTCGATGAATTCCAGCAGGCCCAGAACGGCGAAGCGAATGCCGAACCCCGTTCGCACCGCGAGGTCCACGTCCTGCGCGCTCGCCACGCCTTCCTCGACGATGCGGGCAGCCTCGTTCATGGCCAGCGCCTGGATGCGCGGCACGATATAGCCGGGCGCGCCGCGACAGACGATCGGCACCTTGCCTGCGCCTGACAGGATTGCCCGCGTCCTTTCGACAACGGCTTCATCCGTCACCTTTGCCGGGGCAAGTTCGACGAGCGGCATCAGGTAGGCCGGGTTCAGCCAATGGGCGTTCAGGAACCGCTCGGGCCTCGTCACGAAGCCGATCAGGTCTTCCGGGTCGATCGTCGACGTGGTCGACGTGATGATGCAATCATCGCTCACATGCTCGCAGACGAATGCGAACGCATCACGCTTGGCATCAAGCGTTTCGGGCACGCCTTCGAAGACGATGGTGCACTCTGCCAGAACAGCAGGTGCATCATCCCTTGCCACAAAGCGCACATGTGCCAGCGCCTTTTTCGCACCGGCATCGTCAAGCAGGCCCAACCTCACGAGGAAGGCGAGATCGCGCGCGATCTCATCCATCGCATCTTGCGACAGCGCCGCGACCGCCGCTGCATCTCTCGGCTTCAAGTCGATCAGCGCGACATCACGGCCCGTCGCCGCGAACGCGATCGCGATGCCGCGGCCCATGCGCCCTGCACCGATGGCCGCGACGGTTCCCTGCTCCTGCGCCGCCTCAACCGCCATGTCAGAAGCCTTCCGACAGGAACTTGGTCATCGCCGCACGGTCGAGACCGGCCAGATCGAAGTTTTCGAGCGTCCGCCCTTCTGCATAGAGGTCCCGCCCGGTCACTGCACTGGCGACAGCCAGAAGGCCGGATGCCACCGGTGTCGGACAGCCTGCCCAGCGCCCGATGGACGCAATCATCGACAGGCCGAGCCGGGTATCTTCCAGCATGTAGCGATGCGTTTGCAGATCGATCTTCTCGCGCCAGTCGCCGCTGTCCGTCAGCTTGTCGTGGGCGGCGCGTCCGTACATCCACTCATCGCCATCGGTGGCATAGTGATCGGCCAGCGGGAAATGCGGCGCGCCATAACCAAGCGCCTCACGCACGGCGATGCGTTCGTTGTCGAGCGCCGTCGTGACCGCGCGGATCGACGGCTGCGTGCCTTCGTTATGGATGTCCCATGCCGAAAAATGCTCCAGCGGCCCGGCGTTCATCAGGATAAGCGGCGGATGGATGATCGGCCCTGCATTCATCAGGCCGCCCGAAAGCGCATCCTCGATCGGTTCGACCGACGGGTAGGCCTGCTTCAGAACGGCGAAGGCATGCTCTGCGTTTCTGGCCGGAAAAACGCCCGTCGGCAGGCGCGTCGCATAGGCGCTGACGACGATATCGGCCGGGCCGTGCTTGCGGACCAGATAGGGCAGCGTGCCGGTTTCGGCGAAAGTGACGTCCGCGTCGTTGCCCGCGTCCTTCGCGGCCTTGGCAAATACGAACGAACCCAACGTCCCCGGCGGCAGGAATACGACCTGTCCGTCCTTCCAGTAGGGCGCACATTGCACGGCAAGGTCGTCATGCGTGGTTGCGGGAAGCGGAATGACGATAAGGTCGGCGCTGGTGATCGCCTCCTCGAGCGAAGTCGTCGGATGAGCGACGACAACCTCGCGCGTGCCCTTGAAGTCCTTGACCCCGATCGCCCCGTTTTCGAGCACCGGGCCGAAAGCCTCGGCATCGCGACGCCAGAACCAGGTCTCGAAGCCCCGCTCGCTCATTTCGACGGCTGCAGCGTAGCAACCATGCCCACCGCCCAGTACGGCAACCCGCATTTCATTCCCCTTTTGTCGTCTCGGGAAGCTTCATGCAGGAGGGGCCAGCCCCCCTCTATTCGCTTTCGGAACGCGGGGTCCGAAATCCGCAGCAAACGCCATCACGCGAAGGAACGGGCAAAAGGCCTGCAGCCGAAAATCAGAATGACGGCGGACAAGAACGCCGCTCCGCCAGCGACGAGGGCCAGTGACAGGGCAACGCCTGAACCGCCGAACCAGATATCGTTGAACATCCCGACCAAAAGCGCGCCCAACGTCGATCCGATCAGCGAATTGCTGCACAGGAACAGCGCGGAAACGCGTGAACGCATGGCAGGCGGGGCGACGATCTGCATGACGGCGGTCGAAGGCGGCATCGGGAAGGATGCAAAGAACAACAGGCCAGCCATGATGACCAGACACGCATCCAGTGTCCCTGCGAACGGCAGGGCCAGAGCGAACAGCAAGGTGCCTACCCCGCCGATAACGCCGGTGACGAAAGGAGAGGCAACGACGCCCTTGCGGGTCAGGGCATCGACGGCCCAGCCACTGAAGATGACGCCGCCCACCCCGGCCGTAAGCGCCAGCCCGCCAAGCCACATGCCCGCCTGTGCCGGACCAAGTCCGAAACCGCGGATCAGAACGGCAGGGGCCCACCCCAGAACCGCGAACAGTGCGGCGGCGGCGAAAGTGTAACCGATAATGTGCGGAGCATAGATCGCCTTTTCGCGCGCCATGTGCCGCAGGACTTCGGTCAGCGGCAGGGCGTTCGTTCCCGTGGCAGCCCGGCCGGGATCGCGAACGGTTGCGAACATGACGAGCGCGAGGAGGAAACCCGGCGCCCCGACGATCACGAAAACCGCCTGCCAAGCCCGCATCTCCATGCCCAACAGCGATACCGAGCCACTCTCGCCGACAAGCGCTGAAACCGCGCCTCCGGCCAGGAACGCGAGTCCGGTGCCGAAAAAGGAACCCATGGAATAGACGGCAACCGCGCGGCCCAGCTTTTCACGCGGGAAAAGATCGCTGATCAGCGAATAAGTCGCAGGCGAGAGCGCCGCTTCCCCCGCGCCGACAAAAACGCGGGCAACGAAGAGCTGAGCGAAGCTGCGCGTAAATCCGCTGAGCACCGTCGCCGCGCTCCATATCGCGATGCCGGCAGAGATGACTGCAGGCCGCGACACCCGGTCGGACAGGCTGGCGAGCGGAATACCCATCGTGGCGTAGAATATCGCGAAGGCCAGACCGTGAAGAAGTCCGAACTGGGTGTCGCTGATCTGCAGATCACGCTCGATCGGATCGATCATCAAAGCAAGTATCTGACGATCGATGAACGAGAATATGTACGCCAGCATGCAGATTATGACGACGTACCAGCCCTTGAAGCTGCGTTTGCCCGTGCCGGTCGCTTCGATCGTCATTCGTATGTCCCGCCGCGATTTGCCAAGCGGCGATGGTTGGGCAGCGGTCCAGCCCTGTCCAACCGCGATCGGCAGCCCCTGTCCGCAATGCGCAGCAATGCGCTGACCCGGCTGTCGCAACGGCCGAAAAAGAGGCCCGCCCTGCGTCCGGTGCAAGGCGGGCCAAGTGGGTGGCTCGATTTTGGAAAGTTGCCTGTCCGGCTTTGCCCCTGATCCTAATCCGTGCGTTCTGGCCCGCTATGCCGAATGCGCAGTCTTAGCCCGAACCCGGCAACTCTTGCCGGTCAGGATTGTTCGCTTCAGACCGCTGGCTTGAGAAGAGCGAGCAGCGCTTCGGGTGCCTCGATAGGCGGCAAGTGCGCGGATTCAAGCGCGTGATGCCGTGCCGCGGGGATACGCTCCACAAGGAATCGGCCATGCGGCTCGTAGGGAGTGGAGACGTCCAGCACCCCGGTGATGACGTCGGTCGGCACCGCGATCCGGCCCAGCCTCTCGGCAAGGTTCATGTCACGTATCGCAGCGCAGGCCCCGACATAACCAGTCGCGCTGGAGGCAAGCAGCGCCTGCTTCATCGCGTCCGCCTTCGCCGGGTTCGCGTCGATAAAGCCCGGCGAAAGAAAGCGTGCGATCGCCATGTCGGCAATCGCGGCCAGCCCGCCTTCGCGCACCGTTTCCATGCGCTGCTGCCAGGCAGATGCATCCATCGTTGCCGAGGTGCAGATCAGCGAAAGCCCGTCGGCCCTGTCACCATGATCAAGCGCCATTTGCATCGCGATCATGCCGCCCAGAGAAACACCGGCGACATGCGCCGACACGATGCCAGCGTCGTCCATTACCGCCAGAACATCGTGAGTAAGCAGGGCAAGCGTATAGTCTCCCTCACTCGCATCGGACTGGCCGTGACCGCGCGTATCGATACGCAGGACGCGCCAATCCTTTTCCAGCGGGGCAAGGCACGTATCCCAAAGCGACATGTCCGTGCCTATGGAATTGAGAAGGACCAGCGCCGGGCCATCCTCTACGCCCGAAAGCCGGTAATGGATCCGCGCGCCTTCCGTCTGGACATGCGGCATGGTCAGACCTTCTCCACGATCATCGCGGTGCCCTGCCCCACGCCCACGCACATGAAGATGAGCGCGTAGCGCCCCGTTCCCCGCGACAGTTCCTCGACCGCGCTCATCGCCATACGCGCGCCCGACATGCCCAGCGGGTGGCCAAGTGCAATGGCACCCCCATTGGGATTGACGCGCGGATCGGCAGGATCGACGCCAAGATCGCGAAGGCTCGCGATCGCCTGACTGGCAAAAGCCTCGTTCAGTTCGATCACGTCCATGTCGGCCATGGTCAGACCCGTCCGGGCAAGAACGCAGCGCGCAGCCTCGATCGGGCCAACGCCCATGATACGAGGTGCAACACCGGCGGACGCGATCGAAACAACCCGCGCTCGCGGTACCAGCCCGTTGCGGCGCGCCGCCTCTTCGCTGGCAACGACCATCGCGGCTGCACCATCGTTCAGGCCGGAAGCGTTCCCTGCCGTCACCGTCCCGTCCGGTCGCACGACCGGCCTTAGCGCGGCAAGCGCCTCCAGGCTCGTGTCGCGCAGATGCTCGTCCTTTTCAAACACGATGGGGTCGGCCTTGCGGCGCGGTATCGTGACACTCACGATCTCTGCGCCCAGCCGCCCACTGTCCTGTGCGGCCCGGGCTTTCTGCTGGCTTGCCAGAGCAAACGCGTCCTGGTCTTCGCGGCTGACGTTCCATTCGTCGGCGACGTTTTCGGCCGTGACCGGCATGGCATCGACACCATGGGCGGCCTGCATCGCCGGATTCACGAAACGCCAGCCCAGCGTCGTGTCTTCAAGCTTCTGAGAACGGTCGAACGCGCCGCTCGCTTTGCCCATAACGAAGGGCGCCCGGGTCATATGCTCCACCCCGCCCGCGACCATCAGGTCCGCATCGCCGCACCGGATCGAAGCCGCCGCATTGCCCACCGCGTTAAGGCCCGAGGCACAGAGGCGATTGACGGTGTAGCCAGGGACCGTGTCGGGAAAATCCGCCAGCAACAGCGCCATTCGCGCAACGTTGCGATTATCCTCGCCCGACTGGTTCGCACAGCCGAGCACCACGTCATCGATGCTGGCAAGGTCCAGCCCAGGATTACGCTGCGCAAGGGCGCGAAGCGGCACGGCGGCGAGGTCGTCAGCCCTGATACCGGAAAGCGAACCGTTCAGCCTTCCAACGGGCGTGCGAATGGCATCGCAGATGAACGCCTCGGTCATGCCGCTTCCCGCGGACGGGTCGTGCGTTTCTCGATCCGCTTTTCGTTGATCGTGGCCAGCACGACGCGGTTCACATAGATGCCCGGCGTATGAATTTCGTCGGGATCGATACTGCCGGCCTCGACGATTTCCTCAACTTCGGCGACCGTCACTTTGCCGGCGGTTGCCATGACGGGATTGAAGTTCCGCGCCGTCTTGCGGAACAGCAAGTTGCCTGCAGTGTCGGCCTTCCACGCCTTGACGATGGACAGGTCCGCCCTCAGCCAGGTTTCGCGGACATAATCGCGCCCTTCGAAAGTCTCGACCGGCTTGCCTTCGGAAACGACGGTGCCGACACCTGTCGCGGTGTAGAACGCCGGAATCCCTGCCCCGCCTGCGCGTATCCGCTCGGCAAGCGTACCTTGCGGGTTGAGCTCCAGCTCCAGCGTACCGTCCAGATATTGCTGCTCGAACAGCTTGTTCTCTCCGACATAGGACGAGATCATCTTCCGGATCTGCCGGCTTTGCAGCAGCATCCACAGCCCGAAGCCGTCAGCACCCGCATTGTTCGAAATGACCGTCAGGTCCTTCACCCCGGCCTTTCGGATTTCGGGGATCAGGCTTTCCGGATTGCCGGAGAGGCCGAAGCCCCCCGACATGATGGTCATCCCGTCGAACAACACGCCATCAAGTGCGGCTGCAGGACTGTCGTAGATCTTGCCCATGTCCTTGCTCTCAGGCCTCTGCGCGGGCCCGGGCCGAAAAGACTTCGTCTTCGTGCGAAGCTGCCCGCTGAAGGCTGAAGTCGAATTCGATCACGGCATCGTCACCGTCCCGTTCCGGAACCGGCAAAAGGCCATCGCGCGTACCAAAGGCAAAATCGTCGCGGGCGAAGGGGTCGTCGCCGAAATTGATCTGCGTCGTCAGCGTGCGATAGCCGGGGGCCTCGATAAAGAAGTGCACGTGTGCCGGGCGATTGCCGTGACGGCCAAGCGCCTGCATCAGTACATCCGTCGCTCCTTGCGGCGGCACCGAATACCCGTTCGGCATCTTCGAATGGAAGCTGTAGCGACCGTCGTCACCCAGCTTGATCCGTCGGCGGTTGTTGAACGGCGTCTGCTCGCCCGTCGGGTCGAAGTGCGAGTAGAAACCTTTCGAATTGGCATGCCAGACATGGAGGATCGCATCCTTCACCGGCTCGCCATCGGGCCCGGTGATCTGACCGCTCATGCTCAGATTGCCCGTGTCGTCGGGGTCGGTCGTCAGGTTGGCGCCATTTTCCACCAGTGGCGCACCTGCGACGTAAAGCGGGCCTTCGATCGTGCGCGGCGTGCCGCCGCTAAGGCCCGCCTCGCGATCGCGTTCATCCATGACGAGATCCATGAAATGCTCGATACCCGTGCCCGGCACGATCAGGCCAAACTCACCGACGCCCTGCTGGAAGAAAGTGACGGCCTGCCAGAACTCGCTCTCGGTAATGTCGTGTTTTACGATCGTCGCAAAAAGCGCTTCCAGAAGGTCGCGAGTGATCGCTTTCAGGCGCGTGTCCCCGCCGTCCTTGTCGATACCTGCCGAACGGTCGAGCAGGGTCTGGACTTCGGGCGTGTTCAGAAATTCGCTATTCATGATCCTCTCCTCGGATATGCATGAAGCCTTGCGGCGGGCGGGTCTTGTTTTCAGCGGTCGTCGTCGTGCAGCGACGATGGGTGGCGACAAAGGGCCACGACGCGGACATCCATGAACGGGTAAAGCGGCAGCGCGACGAGGATGTCGTGCAACTGCGCATTGCTCTCGACATCGAAGATCGAGACGTTGCTGTACTGGCCGACAACGCGCCAGATGTGGCGCCAGGTGCCCGCTTTCTGCAGTTCCTGGAACTTCGCCTTTTCTGCGGCCTTAAGTTCCTCGAACTTCGCGGGGTCGAAATCCAGCGGGACGTTCACGTCCATCTCTACCTTGAACAACATCGTAATCGGCCTTTTTCAGGAAGCGGTAATAGCGACGGTCTTGCGATCGGCATCGCGGCGGAACCGGGCGATGCGATCTTCGTCGATCTCGATGCCGAGGCCCGGTCCGGCGGGCACGGCAAGCGAGAAGTCGGAATAATCGACGGGCGTGGTGAGGAGCTCCTCGGTCAGCAGCAGCGGACCGAACAGTTCGGTCCCGAAGGCGAGAGAGGAAAATGTCGCAAATGCATGGGCGGATGCGACGGTGCCCACCCCGCCTTCGAGCATCGTTCCGCCGTAAAGGGCAACGCCTGCCGCCTCGGCAATGCGCGCTACACCACAGGCGGCGCGCAGTCCGCCCGACTGCTCCACCTTGACGGCGAAGACATCGGCGGCACCGCTTCGCGCATAATCGAATGCGCTGGCCGGGCCGGTCAGCGCCTCGTCCGCCATGATCGGCACGGCAGATCGCGCCGAGAGGCGGGCCATGCCTTCGCGGTTGCTGCGGTGGATCGGTTGCTCACACAATTCGCAATCGGCATCGGCCAGCATCGCCAAACCTTCGCGGGCCTGTACTTCGGTCCAGGCCATGTTGACGTCGACGCGAACCGAGCCGCGGTCGCCCAGCGCCTTCTTGATCGCCGCGACATGCGCGACATCGTCCCGTACCGAACGTTTGCCGATCTTCAGCTTGAACGTGTCGTGGCGGCGCAAGTCGATCATGCGCTCGGCCTCTTCGATGTCGGTCGCTGTATTGCCGCTGGCCAGCGTCCAGAGCACGGGCAGGCGGTCGCGAACCCGCCCGCCCAGCAATTCGCTGACCGCCAGGCCGCAACGCTTGCCCTGCGCATCGAGCAGCGCCGTTTCGACAGCACATTTGGCGAAGTTGTTACCGACGATCGCCTTGTCGAGCATCGCCATCAATTCGGCCGGACGGGTCGCATCCCGACCGACAAGCAAGGGCGCGAAATAGGTATCGATCGCCAGCTTGATCGTCTCGGGCGCCTCGGGGCCGTAGGCAAGGCCGCCGATCGTCGTCGCCTCGCCCACGCCTTCGCTGCCGTCGGAACAGCGGATGCGCACAAGGCAGATCACCTGCACGTTCATGGTCGCCATCGCCAGCACGTGCGGCCTGATGGTCGGCACATCCAGAAGGATGGTCTCGATTTGGTCGATACGGGTCATCAAGCGCAACGATAGGGATGGCGGGCCGCGCTGAGAAAGACTATGTCGGCACCATATCATACCGGAAAGGTATCATGGACTTACGCCAGCTTCGCTACTTCGACGCTATCGCGACCGAGCGGAATTTCACGCGCGCAGCCGAAAAGCTGGGCATCTCGCAGCCACCGCTCAGCCGCCAGATCCGCGCCTTGGAGGAAGAACTGGGCTTCGAACTGTTCGATCGCGATACGCGCCCCGTCCGCCTGACCGAGGCGGGCCGCATGCTGCAACAGCAAGGCTCGCAAATCCTCGTCGCGCTGGAACAGCTGAAAAAGACGATGCAGGGTCTTGGCGATATCCCGGAAAAGCGGTTCGCCATCGGGGTCGTGGGCTCGATCATGCATGGAGCCATGCCCACTATCATACGGCGGTTTCAGGCCGCGGCCCCCGACGTGGAAGTCGAACTGATCGAATTGACGACCGTCGACCAGATCGCGGCCCTGAAGTCAGGACGGATCGATGCGGGTTTGGGCCGGCTCAGGATCGCCGATCCCGCAAACCGGCGCGAGGTTCTGCTGGAAGAACCGCTGGTCGCCGCGCTACCGGCTGACAGCCCCATTGCACGGCGCGTTGGCCCGGTTTCCCTGCGCGAGATCGCTGCCGGCACCTTGCTCGCCTACCCCAGCCAACCGCGTCCCAGCTATGCCGATCAGGTATTGTCGCTAATGCGCGATCAGGCCCTGACGCCTACCAAGATCATAGAAGTGCGCGAGGTGCAGACCGCGCTGGGCCTGGTCGCCGCCAACGTAGGCTGCGCGATCGTCCCTGCATCCATGCAGCATTTCAACAGCAAGGACATCGTCTACCGCCCGCTTGTCGATGAAGGGGCCGTATCACCCGTCATCCTCAGCCAGCGTGACGCGGACGATAGTGTCCTGTCGCTACGCTTTCGCGAGATCGCACGTTCGGTTTTCGCTTTGCCCGGCGCCTGAAATCACAGGGCCTCGGCGCAGGCGACCGCGCTGGCCCAGGCCCACTGGAAGTTGTAGCCGCCAAGCCAGCCCGTCACGTCCACCGCCTCGCCGATGAAGTGGAGGCCGGGGACTTTCTTCGCCTCCATCGTTTTGGACGAAAGCTCGCCCGTCGCAACGCCGCCGACGGTGACTTCGGCTTTGGCGAAACCCTCGGTGCCATTCGGATGGAACGTCCAGCGCTTCAACCGCTCGCCAGCGGCGCGCAGGGCCTTGTCCTTGCAGTCGGCCAGCGGGACCGCGATGCCGACCCGCTCCGCCAGTTCGCCCGCGAGCCTTTCGGGCATAAGCGCTGCAAGCGTTGAGCGGATGGTGGCCTTTGGATTTTCGGCCTTCGCCGCGATGAAAACTTCCGCGTCGGCATCGGGAAGGAAATCGACGGTCACGGTCGCACCGGGGTCCCAGTAGGACGAGACTTGCAGGATCGCCGGACCCGATAGCCCGCGATGGGTGAAAAGTGCCGCCTCGCGGAATTTCGCCTTGGCCGCGCCTGCCACGACTTCGGTCGACACGCCCGACAATTCGCGGAACAACAGGTCATCGCCGCCCAATGTCAGCGGGACGAGCGCAGGGCGTGGCTGCACGACTTTCAGTCCGAACTGGCGCGCAAGGTCATAGGCGAAACCGGTCGCGCCCATCTTCGGGATCGAAGGCCCGCCCGTGGCCACCACCAGCGAGGGTGCGGAATAGCTGTCCGCCGAAGTCTCGACCGTAAAAGCGCCGTCAGCGTGCCCCACGCTGCCGATGCTCTCGCCGCATCGCAGTTCGACCTCGCCTTTCGCGCACTGGTCCAGCAGCATGTCGACGATCTGCCGCGCAGACCCGTCGCAGAACAGCTGGCCCAGCGTCTTTTCGTGCCACGCGATGCCGTAGCTCTCGACCAGCGCGAGAAAATCGCGCGCGGTGTAGCGGGCCAGCGCCGACTTCGCGAAATGCGGATTGGACGAAAGGTAACGGTCGGGCACAACGTCGAGGTTGGTGAAATTGCACCGCCCGCCGCCCGAGATCAGGATCTTCTTGCCCGGCGCATCGGCGTGTTCGATCAGCACGACCCGCTTGCCGCGCTGCCCCGCACGGGCAGCGCACATCAGGCCCGCCGCCCCTGCGCCGAGCACGATGACGTCGTGCGTCACCGGATCAGTTCTTCGCGAAGGGGTTCTTGGGCGTGCGCATCATCAGGCGCACCGGCACCGATCCGAAACCGAGATCGCGGCGCAGCCCGTTGACGAGATAACGACGATAGGATTCGGGCAAATCGTCCAGACGCGTACCAAACACCACGAATCGCGGCGGGCGCGCACCGGTCTGCGTGATGTAGCGCAGCTTGATCCGCTTACCGCCCGGAGCCGGCGGCGGATTGGCGGCCAGCGCATCGTCGAACCAGCGGTTCAATGCAGCGGTCGGCACGCGCTTGTTCCAGATCTCGCGCGTTTCGAACGCGGCATTGAGCAGGTTGTCGAGCCCCTTGCCCGTCCGCGCCGACACGGCAACCAGCGGTACGCCGCGAGCCTGCGCCAGACCTTCGTCCAGCGCGGCTCGGATGCCGTTGAACAGACCGCTGGGGTCTTCGGCAACGTCCCACTTGTTGATCGCGATGATCAGCGCGCGGCCTTCGTCGATCGCGTGGCTCGCGATCTTGAGATCCTGAACCTCGAGCCCCTTGGTGGCGTCGAGCAGCAGCACGACGACTTCGGCATAGTCCACCGCACGCCGCGCATCGGCGACCGAGAGCTTTTCCAGTTTGTCCGTCACCTTGGCGCGCTTGCGCATACCGGCGGTGTCAATCAGCTTCACCGCGCGATCTTCGCCCGCCTTCGGATCGTGCCATGTCCAGTCGATGGCGATCGAATCGCGCGTGATCCCGGCTTCCGGCCCGGTCAGCAGGCGATCTTCCTTGAGAAGCTGGTTGATCAACGTCGACTTGCCCGCGTTCGGACGACCAACGATGGCCAGCTGCAACGGACCGAGCGGCCTTTCCTCGTCGTCCTCGAACGGTTCGAATTCCGGCTTTTCGGGCTGCAGCGGTTCGAGCGTCGGCAGCAGCGCCTCGAACAGGTCTGCCACGCCTTCGCCATGCTCCGCGCTCATCGCAACGGGATCGCCAAAGCCCAGCGAGAACGCCTCGTAGATGCCTGCGTCGCCCGCCTTGCCCTCGGCCTTGTTGGCGACGACCGTGATCGGCACCGACGAACGCTGCAGATAGCGGGCGATTTCTTCGTCCAGCGGGGTGAGGCCAGTGCGGCTGTCGATCACGAACAGCGCGGCGGATGCGCCGACCAGCGCGGCCTCGGTCTGCTGGCGCATGCGGCCGGGCAGTGATGCTGCGTCCTCGTCCTCCCAGCCCGCCGTATCGACGATCTGGAATTTCAGGCCGAGCAGTTCGACATCGCCGAATCGACGGTCGCGCGTGACCCCCGGCTGATCGTCGACCAGCGCGAGTTTCTTGCCGACCAACCTGTTGAACAGGGTCGACTTGCCCACGTTGGGGCGACCGATGATGACGACTTGTGGAAGCATTATGCGCGCCAAGTGGCGACTTGGCGCGCATTTCGCAAGGAAATTAGAGAGTCGTGAAGATCGAACCGAAGTCCTTGCCGCCCATTCCGGCCTTGTCGGCTTCCTCGTAGATCTCGGTCGCCTTGCGGCCCAGCGGCACCTTTGCATCGCTCGCATCGGCAGCCGCCATCGCAAGACGCAGGTCCTTCAGCATCAGCGCGACGGCAAAACCGCCGGCATAGTCGTTGTCGGCAGGGCTTGCCGCACCGACACCCGGAACCGGGGTGTAGTCGTTGAGCGACCAGCAGTACCCGGTCGACTTCGAGCTGATGTCGTAAAACGTCTGCGGGTCGAGGCCGTTGCGTTCGGCCAGCTTCATCGCCTCGCAAGTGCCGACCATGTGGGCGGCGAGCAGCATGTTGTTGCACATCTTGGCAACCTGCCCGGCCCCTGCACCGCCAGCGCGGATTACCGCCTTGGCCATCGGTTCAAGCACGGTCTCCGCCTTGGCGACGGCGCTGTCGGTGCCGCCGACCATGAAAGTGAGGTTGCCGCCGTTGGCTGCGGCGATGCCGCCCGAAACCGGCGCGTCGACCATTTCATAGCCTGCCGCCGTCGCAGTCTCGATCATCTCGCGCGCGGTGGCGACGTCGATGGTGGAGCAATCGATCAGCAGCGCGCCAGCGGGTGCATGGCCGATCACGTCGCTGGTCAGCACCGACTTCACGATGCCGCCATTGGGCAGCATGGTAACGACCGCCTCGGCCCCTGCAACGGCCTCGCGAACGTTGGTGAAAGTGGCGCAACCGTTTTCCTTGGCACGGGCCAGCGCGTCTTCGGACAAGTCGAAGGCGGAAACCTCGTGACCTGCTTTTGCAAGGTTCGCGGCCATGCCGCCGCCCATGTTGCCAAGGCCGATGAATGCGATTTTCATGATTATTTTCCTCTCGTTGCAGCCCGGATTCGGACACCCATGACCGCACCAAAAAACGACATCAACGCAGCAAGAGTGATACCCAACACTGCCATGGCAAAATGGATGGTCTGAATCGGCGAGCCATAATGTGCTGCAACAAACCAAACTGCCGCGAATGCACCAGCCACCAGCAATCCTGGAAGCACGTTCGACGTGAACCAACCACCAACAAACCCGCAACCAAAGCCGATTAGCGGATAGATGAAGGTAATCACCGCCCCTTCCAGTTCCCTGCGCGCTTTTCGACGAAAGCGGCCATGCCTTCGGCCTTGTCCTCGGTGGCGGTGAGCACCTGGAACATGCGGCGTTCAGCGATCAGGCCCTGGTCAAGCGTAGTTTCGAACGCGGTGTTGACCATTTCCTTGTTCATCATTGCGGCCAGCGGCGGCATCGAGGCAATGGTCGCGGCCGTCTTCATCGCGTCCTCGACCAGATCGGCGAGCGGCACGATGCGGGTGACGAGGCCCGAACGTTCGGCTTCCTCTGCGTCCATCATGCGGCCCGTCAGGCACATCTCCATGGCCTTCGACTTGCCGACAGCCTTGGTCAGACGCTGCGACCCGCCCATGCCGGGGGCTACGCCCAGCTTGATTTCGGGCTGGCCGAACTTGGCAGTGTCGGCAGCGATGATGAAGTCGGCCATCATCGCAAGTTCGCACCCGCCGCCCAGCGCGAAGCCGTTTACGGCCGCGATCCACGGCTTGCGGACCTTCTTCACGATATCCGCGGTCCAGCCGGCGAAGAAATCCTCGATGTAGAAATCGGCTGCAGGCTTGTCCGACATTTCCTTGATGTCGGCGCCTGCGGCAAAGGCCTTCTCGCCGCTGCCGGTGAGCACTGCGCACAGCTGCGAGCTGTCGGCCTCGAACTTGGCGAAGGCGTCGGTCAGTTCGGCCAGCACGGTCGAATTGAGCGCGTTCAGCGACTTGGGCCGGTTGAGCGTGATCAGCGTGACCGCGCCCTTCGTTTCCGTCAGGATAGTCTCGTAGCTCATAGCGGTTTCCATTCCTGGTCTGCGGGCAGCGGCGCGAAGAGGCTCTCGACCATTTCGTCGGTCACTTCCTCCGGCGTGGCGGGCTGCCACTGCGGATTGTTGTCCTTGTCGACGAGCAGCGCGCGGACGCCCTCTGCAAAGTCGTGGCGCGTGATCGCGCGCGATGCGCCGCGCAGTTCCATCGCCATGTTGTCGGCAAAAGTCTCGCACGCAGCGCCAAGTTCGAGCTGCTTGAGCACGTTCTTGCAGGCTGACGGGCTTTTCGAGCGCAGCGTCTTGAGTTCCTTGGCCGCCCATTCGCCGCCATCGGCTTCGAGCGCGGCGATGATGTCTTCAAGGCTGTTCGAGGCGAAAAGACGGTCGATCAATTCGAGATTGCCGCTGATCCGCGCAGGCGGCGGAGCGAAGGACTGGCCTTCCAGCGTGCCCTCAATATCGTCGGGGTGCGAGATGATGCGGGCCTTCGCCTCGGACAGGCGTTCGTGCGGCAGGTAGTGCGTGGCAAGGCCGGTGGCGAGGCATTCCGCCCCGTCCAGCCGCGCGCCCGTGAGGCCGAGGAACTGGCCGAGCCGACCGCGAAGGCGCGACAGGTACCAGCCGCCGCCAACGTCGCAGATGAGGCCGATGCCGGTTTCGGGCATGGCGAACTTCGTATTCTCGGTCGCCACGCGGTACTTCGCGGGCTGCGAGATGCCGACGCCGCCGCCCATCGTGATGCCGTCCATAAAGGCGACGATGGGCTTGGGGTACGTGAACATCAGGTGGTTCAGCTTGTACTCCACATCGAAGAAGTGACGCCCGCTGGCACCTTCATCTTCCAGCGCCGACTTGCGCAGCAGCGTGACGTCGCCGCCGGCGCAGAAACCGCGGCCCTCGGCGTGGTCAACGATCACGGCCTTGATGCTGTCGTCGTCCTTCCATTCGACCAGCGCGGCGGTCATCGCCTCGCACATATCGAGCGTCAGCGAGTGGATCGCCTTGGGACGGTTGAGCGACAGGTGCCCGACCGCACCATGGCGGTGGATGTGGACGTTTTCAGTGCTCTCGGTCATTACTTCACCAGGTCCCTGCCGACGATCATGCGCATGATCTGGTTGGTGCCTTCAAGGATCGAATGGACGCGAAGATCGCGCAGCAGCTTCTCGATCGGATATTCCTTGAGATAGCCGTAGCCACCGAACAGCTGAAGCGCGCGGTCGACGACTTTCGAACCCGTCTCGGTCGCGATCATCTTGGCCATCGCGGCAAAGCGCGTCTTGTCGGGCGCGCCTTCGGTGACCTTTACCGCCGCCATGTAGAGCAGGGCGCGGGCAGCCTCCAACTCGGCGGCCATTTCGGCCAGCGTGAACTGCGTGTTCTGGAAGTCGGCGATCGCCTTGCCGAACTGCTTGCGGTCCTTGGTATAGGCAATCGCCTCGTCCAGCGCGCGCTGCGCACCGCCCAGTGAACAGGCACCGATGTTAAGGCGGCCACCGTCAAGGCCCGACATCGCGATCGAGAAGCCCTGCCCCTCCGCACCGACCAGATTGGCCTTGGGCACCTTGACGTTGTCGAGGTTGAGCGCTGCGGTCGGCTGAGAATTCCAGCCCATCTTCTTTTCCTGCGCGCCGAACGACACGCCTTCCATGTCCTTCTCGATCACGACGCAGGAAATGCCCTTGGGACCATCCTCGCCGGTGCGGACCATGGTGACGTAGACTTCGTTCTGACCGCCGCCGGAAATGAACTGCTTCGAGCCCGAAATTTCCCAGTGATCGCCCTTGTCGACCGCCTTGGTGCGAAGCGCCGCAGCATCCGAACCCGACGAAGGCTCGGTCAGGCAGTACGACGCGATGCGGTCCATCGCGATCAGATCGGGAAGGTAGCGATCCTTCAGATCCTGCGACCCGTAAGTGTCGATCATCCATGCCGACATGTTGTGGATCGAGATGAAGGCGCTGGTCGAAGGACAGCCATAGGCCATCGCCTCCATGATCAGCGCCGCATCCAGCCGGCCCAGACCGATACCGCCCGATTCTTCCGACACGTAAATCGATGCAAAGCCGAGTTCTGCGGCCTGCTTGATCGTGTCGCGCGGGAAGATGTGCCCCTCGTCCCATTCGGCGGCGTGGGGGGTGATGTTGTCGGCGGTGAAACGCTGCGCCATCTCCTGGATGGCGAGCTGGTCCTCGGTAAGGCCGAACTGGTCGCTCATGCTAATCCTCTTCTCTCCCCGACAGGCTCAGCCGCAGCTGATCCGGTCGATCGTCATGTCATCGTCGTAAGTAACGGTCAGGCGGTCCGGCCTGAAATCCATCGTCATGGCCGAACGCGGCGGCGCCCAGCGCAAGGTTTTCGCGCCCGTGCTTTCCAGAAGCTGCGCGCCAACTTCGGCAGTCGCGGTCATGCCCAGCATGGCCTGCGCCTCAGTCGCGTCGCAAAGGCCCTCGGCGCCGACGCGAACGGGTTCGTCAGTCTCGGCCGTGGTGGTCACGCAACCCGCCAGCAGGGCGGGAGCGGCAAGAAAGGCAAAACGGATCATCAGCCACACCTCTGGTAAGTGAAGGGACCTTGAGCATCGCCCGCATCGGTGGAGCGGGTCAATGTCATGCCGTCGAGCGTCAAAGTCTCTGTTCGCGACCATTCCATGCCTTCGCCGGTATAAGCGAACGTGGCGACCACGCGGTTCGCGTCACGCTCGGTCACCTGCTCCAGCTTGCCTACGCTTTCGTAAAAGCGCAGCGAGTTCGCGCTGACTTTCAGCAGACCCTTGGCATCACCGGCCTGCGACGTGCAGTCGGCGTCGACCATGCCCCAGCTTCCGCGCAGCGGAGCGGGGATGGTCTGTTCCATTTCGTCGGTCGCATCCGCCACGGCCGGTTCGGCAGTGTCGGGTGAGGCGTTGGCATCCTGCGTATTCACGCCCTCTGGCGCGCTCGTATCGCCGCATGCGGCAAGAGCGAGCAGCGAGACGGCTGCAACGGTGGCGGGGAAGTTGAGGCGCATCAGCGTTCCTTTTCGAATTGTCCGGTCATCCCGGACGGAACGCTTGATAGCCCCGACGTGTCCCCGCCGATAGTTGGCCTGTTCGCTTGACGCAGCACGGTCGTACCCGACCGCGTCAGCCCATGGTCGGGATGACGAAGGCGTTCGAACCGTCGCCGCCACCATCGGGCCAGCGCTGGGTCACGGTCTTCACCTTGGTCCAGAACTTCAGGCCTTCGGTGCCGTACTGGTTGGTGTCGCCGAATGCCGAACGCTTCCAGCCGCCGAAGCTGTGATAGCTGACCGGAACCGGGATCGGCACGTTGATGCCGACCATGCCGACATTGACGCGCGATGCGAATTCACGCGCGGCGTGGCCGTTGCGGGTGAAGATCGCGACACCGTTGCCGTACTGGTGCTGGCTGGGAAGCGAGACCGCTTCTTCGAAATCCTTGGCGCGGACCATCTGGAGGACGGGGCCGAAGATTTCTTCCTTGTAGCTTTCCATGTCGATGGTGACGTGGTCGAACAGCGAGGGGCCGATGAAGAAGCCTTCCTCGTAACCCTGCAGCGAGAAGTTGCGGCCGTCGACGACGAGTTCCGCGCCTTCGTCAACGCCCTTCTGGATCCAGGCCTCGACCTTTTCCTTGTGCTGCTTGGTGACGACCGGGCCGTAGTGCGCTTCGGGATCGGTCGAGATGCCGGGACGCAGCTTGTCGATCGCGGGGATCAGCTTTTCCTTCAGGCGTTCGGCCGTGTCTTCACCGACCGGCACGACGACGGGAAGCGCCATGCAGCGTTCGCCAGCCGAACCGTATGCCGCGCCCATGAGATCGTTGACCGCCTGGTCGAGATCGGCGTCGGGCATGATGATGCCGTGGTTCTTCGCGCCGCCCATGGCCTGAACGCGCTTACCGGCAGCAACGCCGCGCTTGTAGACGTAGTGCGCGATGTCGGACGAACCGACGAAGCTGACAGCGGCAATATCGGGGTGGTCGAGGATGGCGTCGACCATTTCCTTGTCGCCGTGAATGACCTGAAGCAGACCTTCGGGCGCGCCTGCTTCGAGGAAGAGTTCGGCGAGGCGGTTGGGAACCGAGGGGTCACGCTCCGACGGCTTGAGCACGAAGGCGTTGCCGGCGGCGATCGCCATGCCGAACATCCACATCGGGATCATGGCCGGGAAGTTGAACGGCGTGATGCCCGCACCGATGCCAAGCGGCTGGCGCATCGAGTAGACGTCGATGCCCGGGCCTGCACCCTGGGTGTATTCGCCCTTGAGAACCTGCGGGATGCCGCAGGCATATTCGATCACTTCAAGGCCGCGCTGAACGTCGCCCTTGGCGTCGTCGATCACCTTGCCATGCTCGTTCGAGAGCATGAGGGCGAGATCGTCCATGTTCTTCTCGATCAGTTCCTTGAAACGGAACATGACGCGAGCACGCTTCTGCGGGTTGGTGGCGGCCCAAGCGGGCTGCACTTCCTTGGCCTTGGCCACGACCTTTTCCAGCAGCGCAGCATCGCCGAGCTTCAGCTGGGCCTGGATCTGGCCGGTCGAGGGATTGTAGACGTCGCTGGTGCGGCCTGCAGCGGCACCGGCACCGCCGGCGATGAAATGGTCGATAAGGCGCATGGGCATGGTCCTCTCTTGCCTTGGCCGCGAGATCGGTTCTCGGGGTCCATCCTTCGCAGGGGCATTTACTTGCTCGCGAAATTGCAGGCAACGACCAGTTGTGCAACAGTGGCCTGCATTTTTGCAGTCCACTGAATGACGCAAGGCAAGACGAGAGCAGGCCGCGATGAACTGGAATGACCTTCAGGATTTTCTTGCGATCGCGCGGGCCGGCAAACTGGCTTCCGCGGCGGAAGCATCGGGCGTGGACCCCACGACGATGGGCCGCCGCCTGCGCCGGCTCGAACGGTCATTGGGCCAGCGCCTGTTCGAACAGACCCGCGAAGGGCAAGTCATGACCGAAGCAGGCGAAGCCCTGATGGTGCGGGCCGAGGCGATGGAACGCGCTGCATCTGGCATCGGGCAACCGTCGACCGGGCACGGTGAAAGCGTCACGGGCACATTGCGGCTTGCCCTGCCCGAAGGTTTCGCCTCGTCCTTTCTGCCCTATTATCTGGAAGAATTCGCCGAGGCCCATCCAAGGCTGGTGACCGATCTTGCCGTCACGCCCGGCCTGCTTAGCCCGACCAAGCGCGAAGCGGATCTTGCCATCGTCCTGTCGCGTCCGCGGTCCGGGCCGCTGATCGCGGGCAAGCTTACCGACTATGCCCTGCGGCTCTATGCCTCGCGCGACTATCTGGCGCGACATGGCACTCCGAAGAAACCGGCGGATCTGGCGCAGGGCCACCGTCTGGTCGGCTATGTCCCCGACCTGCTGCACATGCCGGAACTGCGACACATGGACCGGCTGCACCCGGGGCTGGAGCCGACGCTGCGATCATCCAGCATCAATGCGCAGCACAACCTCGTCGTCGCAGGCGCGGGGCTGGGCGTGCTGCACTGTTTTGCAGCCGACCGGGACACCAATCTCGTCCCCGTATTTCCGACAGAGCGGATCACGCGCACCTATTGGCTGGTGACGCATCGCGACACGCACCAGTTGGAACGCGTTCAGGTCTTTCGGAACTGGCTGCTGCGCCTCGTCAAGCGGGAGCGGACCACGCTCCTGCCCGAGTGAGGCGAGAGGCGATCAGGCCTTTGCGACCGGCGGTTCGTCGCCGAGATCTTCGTACCACGCCTCGACCGGGCCGTTCAGCTTGATGGTCAGCGGGTTGCCCTTGCGGTCCATCGACTTGCCGGCCTGCACGCGAACCCAACCTTCGGAAATGCAATATTCCTCGATGTTGGTGCGGACCGTGCCCTTGAAGCGGATGCCGACACCGCGACGCAGCTTCTCGGCATCGAAATGCGCGCTGCGCGGATTGATTGCCAGCCGATCGGGCGGCACGTCGTTCGCGGCGGGCGCGACTTCGGCTGCGGTTTCGGCGTTCTCTACGGGCGTGTTGTCGTCTTCGCTCATGGTCTGCGGCCTCTAATCTCAAGCACGCGCTTGTCAATCGCTGCGCGCTCTGGCAAAGGCGCGCCTCTGTTGGCGGACGGGGGCGATTCATGCCCCGCCAGATACCCGCGAACGGGCGCGTAGCTCAGTGGTAGAGCACACCCTTCACACGGGTGGGGTCGCAAGTTCAATCCTTGCCGCGCCCACCATCTTTTCAGATACTTAGCTGGTAATATGCCCGACCACCTCGGCGAGGGGTAGCTGCGGGGGTATTCCGGGGCTCTCGAGCAACCCACAGGAATTATGGTCGAATACCACTTGATATTAACGTATGTCGGGGACAGTTTCACGTATGGAATTTAACCAACTTCTGACGGCCATGGTTCTTGAAATGGACCGTGCGCCTGACATCGTTAAGCCGTCGAAATTTTGGAGCGATCTAAACGAACAACACGGCAAACGATTAGGCGAAGGCGGCATCGAAAACTTTCGCAGGACACTTGCGAAGGATTATTTCACGTGGATGCGAGTACTGCCTTGGGATTCTCAAATTCGATTTCTCGTAAAAACTCTTGGCCCTGTCACGACCGCCAAATGCGCGGCGATGACATTCTCCAATCCGTTCCACGACCGCATTCCTATGACCGAAAGCCTTGCGCTGAATTTTCTTACGCGCCTGCTTTGGGCATATGCGAGCCGAAGTCATCCTGAGCTAGCGACGCTGTCCGAACCTCAGTTCGGCAATCCGCCGGATATTCGCGCTTCCGGTCGACTGATTTCCCAAGACTTGGCTAATTCAGTTTTGGAATTTGCGTCCTACAGAAGCGCCGTAAACGGTACAGTCTATGAGCTTGGGGGAGGATATGGGCGCAACGCCTATGTGACCGCGAAACTTGCTAGTTTTGAGCGGTACGTCTTCGCTGACATTTCGCCGGCACTTGCCGTTGCGCAAGAATTTATCCGGCACAGCTTTCCCAATGACAGGCTCTTTGGCTTTCGTCCGTTCGATTCTTACAGCGAGATCGCTGACGAAATTGAGAATAGCAGGTTTGTTTTTCTCCTACCTCACCAGCTCGAAATGATGCCTGATGGCGATGCCGACCTGTTCTTAAACATATCGTCACTTCACGAAATGCGGATTGATCAAGTTGATTACTACCTAGCCCAAATACGTCGACTGGTCCGCCCCAATGGGCATTTCTACCTAAAGGCGTGGGAGTCTTCGAACAATCCTGATAAGGCTGAGCAGATCAATTCCACCGATTACGATCTTTCAGGGTTCCAGCAGGTCTTTTGGCGCACACCAGAAGTTCAGACACGATTTTTTGAGACGCTCCAAATGAGAGCGGCGTAAAGTCTCAATCTGAGTTGGCACGTGGCGCTAGGAGCCGATCACGATAAAGAGCTCCTGCCGAGGTTCTAATGGCAATCGACCTAAGCGACGCAAGAGCCTGCCTGGCGAGAGCCCAAAAGCACTACGCAGAGCTCAGGGGACTTACAGACCCGGGCGCGCTGTGGCGGATTAGAGAGGCGCAAGACACCCAATCGGGCGAGTGGTTCGGTTGCCTCGATCTCAACCGGCCTCGCCTCATCGAAATCAAGCCAGTCATCGCGGACTGCGCCACAAACACCATCTCAGCGCTCGACAACGTGGCAGGCGCAATCGCGCGAGCAAATGGCGAGGAGCGGCTGCGTTGGCTCTACTACCCATTGGGCCTGTCGGACGAGGACTTCGCCAAGGCCTGCAAGCGATACAAGCCAGCGCTGGGAGATAAGATGGTCTCTGTGCTCGAGGAGTACAGGCGCGCCAATAGGCATAACGTGCCGCACGTCGAAGCCGCGAAGGAAGTATCGTACAGCGGGAAGCATTGGGAGCTGATGCTGGCGGCCGGATCGGCTCACGGCGTGGCGGTCAACGAACCGGGCAAGGCGCAGCGCATATTTCAGATTGCTGGCGACGCGTTCGCGGCAGGGAACACCGTAGAATATTACCGAGGAGCGGCCCCTCTCCCGGCCGGGCCGAGATCCATTGTCATCGGCCTTTCGCTAGATGGGCTCGACGAAGGACTGCCGAAATCACCCGATTCAATTTTCGAGTGTGCCTTCCGGTTCGTCGAAGGCGCTATTCAGGCGGTCGAGGACGCAGCCGAATAATCGTCACAATGCGTAGGGACTCACGTCCAGCTTGCCGCACTGACCGCATAGCCGGTTATGCGCGCCCTCGCTCTCGAAGGGCTTGCGGCATCGGAGGCAAGGCCGGGTCTCAGTCGGCATGGGCTCGCCATGCACGTCCCGGCGCTTGCGCCCCATGTGTGTCAGGCCCGCGTTGCTCACGCGACCTCGAGCATCACCAGCATCGTGCCATAGGCCCGGCGCTGCCCCGCGTTCATGATGCCACGGACGAGATGCTGGTTGTCGGGCGAGCGGAACACGTCCACCCAGACCTCCCGCTCCCCGGGCTGTCGGATAAGCCCAAAGAAGGCACCGAGCTCCTCGACCGCCACGCCATAGATGTTCGAGACGCGCCGGACGAGCTCGAGGGTGGGCCAGCTGTCCTTCGCTGTCGCGATGGCTGCGGAGAGCGCCACGGTGTGCGCCCTCCGGGTCCGCTCATCGAACCGGGCCATATAGTGGTCCAGGACCGCCTCCTCGGTCAGGTCCATTGTGCGCTCTTCTCGAACACGACGGATTGCTTCGAGCGCATAGCGGCCATTTCGGCTGCCCGCTCGCCCTTCGCCAACTCGATAATCACCGGGTCAGTGCCGGAGTGGTCGAGGAGGGCCTTGCTCACGCTCACGCCGGTCTGCTGCGCGATCTCGCCCGCGCGGACCATAATCGCGTCAGCATAGTCGGCGGCCTTATAGAGCGGCTCGGCTTGCCCTGCGGCGATCTCAGCAGCGTTCTTGCGGATGGCGACCGAGCCGCCCTTCAAGATCACGGCGGTTGCGCCCTTCACGGCGGGCACATCCACGGTCGAAATCTCATTCACCGTCATATCGCGGATAATCATCTTCTTGGGCAAGGTCATTGTGCGGGTTCCTCTTCGGTAGGCAGGGAGGACAGGTCATTATCGACCTGCCGGGCTATCAGGGTGGCCACCGTCTGGGCCTTCGCCCGGGACTGGCGCGGCTGGTTCAGGTAGCGGAGGAGCTCCGGCGCGCAGAGCTCGAGGTTGCCCAACAGTGCGCCGCGAAACTGGTGCATCAGCCGGGAGGCGGAATGCGCCTCGGAGCCGTACAGCTCTCGATACGCCGCGAGGTATGCGCGATCAGTGGCGAAGAGCGCCTCGAAGGCAGTGCCAGCCTCCGCCAACGAGGCGCTCAGTCGTTCAGCCGCCTCGACTTTCTGCGCGGCGATCTCGCGCAGGCGGTCCGGCTGTTCGGTTTCCGGCTCCGGCCCGTCAGGCCGTTTGCTGTTCCAAATTCCCATTGTCGTCTCCTTCTGTTCCTGTGGGGTTGCTTAAGGAAGCGCGTACCGACGCGATCACGTCGCGCGCCTCCCTCGGCTCAAAGCCCGCGCCCTCGAGGTCGCTGCGGCGCAGTCGCCAGAATTGTTCATCGAAAGCGGGCCGCTCGGCCTCGTCCCGGGCCTTCATCAGCACCCAGCGGTCATAGAGGCTGGCGGGCTCGCGCTCCCCGCGTATCAGGCGGTCCTCGTCCCATAGGACGGCAAGCTCGGGGCTGGCGGGGGCCTTCTCGCCCAGCTCGAACAGCGCATAGATGCGCAGCGCGCGGCGCTCGTCCGGGGTCATCAAGCGATAGCCCACGGCGAAGGCGAGGAGGTCGAGGGCGCTGTCCCTATTCATTGTCGATCACCCGGGCCGGAGCCGGAAGCTGCGGGCGGAGATTGCTGGCCATCTGCAAGGCGACCTTCGCGACAGCATCGCCCAAGACACCGGCATCGACCGTGTGCGTCACCTGTTTATTCACAGCGAAGCCGTGCGTCTCCCGATAGGCGGGGAGCATCGCCCGGGCGCGAAGCTCGAGCAGGCGGTCCGAATACTTGCGAACCGTGCCGACGATCTTTTCACGATGGCGGCCGCCGAAGATGGGCTCCTCCCACCCTTCCTGCGCGCGCCGGTAAATCTCGGCTTCGATGCTGGCCTCTGCCGCCTCGACCGCTTCCTGCCATTGTGCGGCAAATTCCGGGTCACGGTCGCGCTCGTCGAGGAAAGTCTGCTTGGCGCCATACCGGCTGCTGGCGCGCGGGCTGGCGGCCCTCGCAGCGCGGACGAGGATACCGTGGCGGGCGAGCTCTCCGAGGAAGAGCCTCTTGCGGCGGTCGGTCAATCTCATTGCGCGAAGATAGCTGGCAACCGTTGCCGAGCGAACGGCGAAGCATTGATGCGAAATAAATTTCACCCAATCGGGTGCCACTACGTACTCGACGTATAAATACTATTACCAATGGGTGATTTTTAACCCCATCTAATTAAGGAGTATTATATGTCACTAGTAACATTATTGATCGTTGCAGTAGTGCTGATAGAAGCACTTAGATAACTATTAAGGTACGGCAGAGGCAGCTCTGCCGTACCCCACGTCAAACGAATGCAAGCGCGTTGGCAGAGATGCAGCAACTAATTCGCGTCCTTGGCCTCCGCCGTCTCGATCAAAAACAGCGCCATTGCGCCTGCCATATTCACAGCCAAGGCCGCGTGTCTCGAAGCCGGTCGGATCGGACGCCTTCCACTATTTGCGTGCGCATCCCCGACTTTGTTTCGAAGGGTTCCGAGTCCTTCCACAACGCTCGAAGCACTGCCCAAAATCCGCTTAAAAACATCCTCAGAATGCTGGGAAGGAGCGAGATTTAGCTTCTCTGCTGCCTGCCGATATAGCTTCGGTAGATCGTCGTTGGCACCATACGTAGGATTGCCTTCGTCATCCTCGAGAATGTGCTTACACACGCTTTCCAGCAATGTTCGCGCCGCAGTAATCGCCCCGGCCGGGTCTGTTTCGCGCCTCATCAAGGCGCGGGACCAAGCTTCTTCGATCCCCGATGCGTCGAAACGCTCGAAAGCCTCACTCGCTATCGCGTCGACCGGTGCACCCGCAAACTCAAGAAAGTCAATCAGCGGAACGAACTCTGCGCGCACGTGCTGGCGGCGGGGTTCCCAGCTCTTGTGGTAGCCCTTAAAGTACGACCACAGCGCTCCCGTATCTTGGTTTGTTCTTACGAACCTCGGCAGCAGCTTCGAAGTTGTTGGGTCCTTCATAAATTCGCGCCGGAGAAGGCGATAGACCTTCTCATCGATGCCGCCATCGGCACAGTGGGCCACTAGGCCATCCCTCAAGGCCATAGCTCGCTCGAGCTTATCTGTCGGTAGCTCGGCAACTGGGTCAAACGGTTCATCGTCGAAGTCAAAGCTCATAGAGCCGTTATAGATTGCAGTGGTCTCCTATGCATGCCCGAATTCGATCATTTCGCCGGACAACCACCGATAGACTACCCGGACCGCTACCCCCGGCTAACATTCATCGGCAAAGCAACAGAAGTCGTGGCCTTTCTTCGAGATACCCCGCCCCTCATAGGGGTCAGCTCCCCTCGCCGGAGACGGGGCTGGCCAGCGATCTCGCGCCCGCGCGCGCGTAGGCCGAACGGTCACAACGGCAGGCGGCGGCACTTTGCCCAAACAGACAAGGGGGGAAAGGGGAGAAAAAGGGGGATATCCCCTCCACGCAGAAAAACGAATACAGACAGACAGGAACTATAATTCTTCGGCTTCGAGAATTTCACCCGAAATCTCCCTATTCCCCCCGCAGCAGGCTTCCTTGGGCTGCTTTCATCTGGGTCTCCCGCTGTCGCTGTTCGGTCATCAAGCGGTAGCGGTTGCCTGTCTTCGAGTTCGGATCGACCTCGATCCAGCGGCCCTCGATGCGACGGTTGGCATACTTAGCTAGCTGGCGACCTAGGCCGATGGCATTCACGCCACGCGGGTTGGGATAGAAGGCGCTCAGGGCCATTCCGATTGGCCCCGGGTGGCCGAGCCGTCGATCTTGTTCTTCCGCAGCCTCGATCACGTTGCTGGGCTGCTTCCAATCGTGGCCGAAGGCGGATTGCCAGACCTCATGCAATTCAGCCAGCGCCGCTCCGACAGTGTCGCTCGTCGCCACCTTCTTTCTGGTCGCTACCGGGTCGCTTTGGCCCAGCCAGATAAGCGCACCGCGCACCAGCCTCGACCAATCCTCGAACCGCGCAAACGGCTTCACGCCCTCACCTTGCGGCATACCAGCGACGATAAAGGCCCGAAGGATGGTCAGCGCCGCAGCCACCAGTCGCGGCCGTTCTCGCGGCACAAACTCCTTCAAGTCATATCGGAACGTGCGTTCGCCAGGATCGTCGGTGCGCGCGTCGAGGCGGGCGACGACAACACGAGTCGCCATATCGCCGCGAAACGATAGGTTGTTGCCGTTTGCGATCATCAAGGTTTTCGTCGAGACGGTCGTGTTCAAGGACACGCCTAGAACGCGCGACTGCCAAACCTCCGCCGTCAAGATAGAGCACAGTGCGTCGCCGCTAACCGGAACGTCGATGTTGTCGATGGCGAGGAGGGGATCACCCTGCCGCAGGCAAGCAAAAAGCCGCTTCTCGTTTTCCTCCTCCTTTGGCGAGTAGGAAATCACCGGCGCGGGCCTGCCAGTGGCGATCATCGCGGCAACGTCCGCCAGAAGCGACTTGCCGGTGGCCATCGTCGGTGCGGAGACGCCGTGCATTGGCGCGGTGCGCAGGGAACGCCGGATAACGGCTGTCAGGATCATCGACAGAGCCACCGAACGCGAGGCGCTTGGTGCCTCGAAGTCGAGCGGCTCACGTGCAGGATCATCCGGTTCAAAAGGGAACTCGGCAATCACGTCAAGCAGCACTTCAAGCGCAGCCCTCGCATCTTCCTCGATCGGGTGGTCCGGTATCGGCGGAAACTCGACGCGCTGCGTGTCGATAATCAGGCCACTGGCGGGATCGTAGCCTTCCTGCGAAACGATTGTACCGTCAGCCCGCAGGGTGGGAGCCTCGCTTATCCCGACGAGCTCGGGCAGTTCCCATAGGCCCGCCCGTTCGGCATAGTGCTTGGCAAAGCTAAGGGGCAGCTTCTTCTTCGCCCGTACCACTTCGCCTTGCTTGTCGCGGCGGAGCTCGACGAATTGCGCTGCGGCGATCATCCGCTCCTTCAGGAAATAGTCCCCGACTTCGCGGATAACGAGCGCACCGGCGGCCCTCTTCACTCCATCGTCATCACTCGCCTTGCCGAGGCGGACCTCGCGCACCAGCCGACCGTCCATTTGGTAGATGGGAATGTCGCCACTGCGCAGGGCGGCTTCCGTCTCGTCTAAGACACGCGGCAGCTCGTCCTCGTCATAGACGATCTGCGGGCGGACCTTGCCGACCAGCGACCGCGCCTTGGCGATCTCGAGCGCAGCCTCCCTTTTGCCGCCACGCTGGCGCAGGCGCTCGGATATTTGCCACTTCGGGTCGAGGATCACGGCGGCGATCTCTTCATTTGTCCAGCCCGCTCGCACCCCGGCGCAGCATACTGCCATCACGGCTTCGTTGCGCGATGGGTAAGTCTTGGGGTCGGCTGCCGGGCCGAGTTCGATCACTTTGCGGATGCGGGCGGAGATACCGGCTGGCAGATCATCGAGGCTGTCGAAGAATTCAACCTTCCCGAGCTCGATTACTTCGGATGCAGGCGGGTCGAGCTCAGAGCGATCTGCCGGGCGGAACTCATCAAGTCGATACATCATGCTTCGGGCCATCTCACCACGGACGCGGTGCGTTCGATGCGACCGGCCTTGCGCTTATCGGAATTGGGAATGTTCTGGGTGCCAGGCAGGCGCATTAAATGGTCGAGCGACTGGCATCTGTCTCCGCCCAGCCGATTGCGCAGTTCGATATTATAGAGCTTGGCCTCGGCTACCGCGTCCGGGTGCCCGTCAAGGAATAGACGATCATCAGGAACTAGCTGCCAAAATGCTTGGTAGCCGTTGCCGCTGTCCACGATGGCGGAGGGCGTGGGAGCAAAACCTTCAAGCTGTTTCAGAATGCGCGACCGTTCCGCCTGCCACGCCTGCTCGTCAGCAGGATCAACGCCATCTCTGGGGTCGATATCGACGTGCAGCATATCGAGCTGCTCTATGTCAGCCTCGCTGGGCTTATCGTTTGGGTCCGCCGTCGCCTTCACGGTGTTAGGCGTCCAGTAAAGGTTCCGCTCGCCATTCCACCGCTCAAGCCAAGAGCACAGCGCATCGGGCGGTTCGAGGTCGAAGGTCCGCGTCTCGATCCTCCCCTTCACAACAGGACAGATTGCCGAGACGACGCAGCGCCCATCGTGCCGCATTGCGCGGAGGAAGCGCAGGGTCTCTTCGAACGGGCTGGGCTCAACGGTCGGGCCTTCGCCGCCGGAGCCGGAATCACTATACTCGCTCACGGAAAGTCTCCCTTTCCACCCTGTGAATCGGCCGTCGCTCTTGGTCAGGGCGGCGGCCTTTCGCTTAGGCGGCCTCGGCCAGCTTTTTATCCAGCCACGCGACGACCTCCTCCCGTCGCCACACGACGCGGTTAGGTCCGATCCTCTTTTGCTTGGGAAACTCGCCCTTCTTGGCGAGCGCGTAGATTGTCGATTGCGAGAGCGTGGTAAGCTCGATTACTCCTCGCAGGTCGAGGACGAGCGAATTTTCCGAATTCATTTCCTATCTCCTCGCTTCGGTTACGAACGAAAGCGAGGACCTATTAATTACGGCAATTCACGCGAGGGAAGCGAATTGTTTTGCGCTATCCCCGGTCTGGCCGAGAAATGATTCAGTTATCCCCGGTACTACCCGATGCTGGCCGTTTTACTTACCGGACCAAAGAGCGCCCCATTTCTCAAGTGCTGCTCGCTTCTCGGGCAGATAGTCGTGCTGGTTATAGGTCGCTGCCACGCCTCCGATTTTGTGTCCGAGGACCCGCTCGACGTGCTCCTCCCGGATGCCGATGCGGATCATGTGCGTGGTCAGGGACCGGCGAATATCGTGCATCTCGAAATGCGCCATCGGCGGGAGCTCGCTCTTCTTCTCGAGCTCGGCAATCTTCTTGCGGAGCCGGGCCTCGCCCTTAGAGAAGCCGCTTATCCCGTTCCTGCCGGACGTGCCGGACAAGAGGTGCGTCCCCTCGTTCCATCGCGGCAATTCCTCGACAATCGCCCAAGCCGGGGCGGACAGCGGGACGGCGTGGGCGACGCCTGTCTTATACACCTCAGCGGGGATAACGAACACGCGGTCGAGGTCCTCGTCGAACCACTCACGGCGGAGGCCAGCAATCTCGCTCTTGCGCTGCCCGGTAAGGATCAGGAGCCGGACCCAAGGGCCGAAGGGATAGCCTAACTCACCGGCAGCGTCCCAGACGCGGCTGAGCTCCTCCATCGAGAGGACCCGTGTGCGTCGCCCATAGCGCAAGTCCTTTCGCTTGATCCCCGCAGCCGGGCTAAGGTCAATAAGCCCGCGGTCGATTGCCCAGCTAAACAGGCCGACGAGGTGCTTGCGGACTTCGCGCGCGACGTTCGTGCCCCTGTCCAGCACGACAGCGTCGAGCAACTCCATCACGTCCGTGCGCCGGATGCTCTCGAGGAGGCGGCCATTCCACTTAGGCACGACGAGGTCAGTAAGAAGGCGCTCCGCCGGGCAGCGGCCAACCTCGCGCGGCTCGACACCCGTCTCCTCGGCTTCCTTCCGGGCGAGGTCCTCCCGCGCCTTGGCCCGCTGGCCGTCGCGCGTGTTCACCTTCACGTGCAATTCGACGTAACGCTCGAGGACCGCCTCGAAGGTGCGCGTCTGTTGCTTGTCGATCTCCTCGGAACGGACGGCAGCCGGGTCGATGCCCTTGTCCGCCGTCTCGAGCGCCTCCCGCGCCTTGTCCCGGGCATCGGTCAACGTCACTTGCGGATAGGCTCCGAGGCTCATCCGTTTCATCTTGCCTCGAGTACCATCGGCCTGCGCGACCCGGTAAAGCATCGACCAACTTTTCTTGCCGGTCTTGCCCACACGGACCCGCAACTCCCGGACGAGCGCATCCGCGATCTCGAGACGGCCTCCCGGCGGCGCAGCCAGCTTCTCGAGCCGCTTGTCGGTCAGGCGTTCGCGCCCGCGCTCCTCCTCGACCTTCCCTTCCATCATTGCCGTCGCCATGCCAAATCTCCTTCCGGGGTAGCCCCGGGGTAGCGAGTTACCCCGGTTTGAGCGAGAGCAATTCGGAACCGCCCGGAGCCGATTTAGCTGTAACCCCTCAGAAACGCTAGTCTTTTCGGATTGCCTCGGAACCCGCCGGAATGAGGAGCCAGCCCTTCACACGGGTGGGGTCGCAAGTTCAATCCTTGCCGCGCCCACCATTCCCGCCGGGAATGTCCTTCACCCACATCGCCGTCACACGGGGTCCGGCAGGCCCGCGATGATGTCCTCCACCACCATCGGCACCTTGCGCAGGCGATGGCCGGTGGCGTTGTAGACCGCGTTGGCAATCGCGCCGCCGACACCGCACAGGCCCAGTTCGCCCACACCGTGCGCCTTCATCGGATTGCCGTACGGATCGACATCGTCGAGGAACACAACGTCCTGATGCGGGATGTCGGCATGGACCGGCACTTCGTAGAGCGCGAGGTCGTGGTTGATGAAACAGCCGTAGCGTTCGTCCACCACCAGCTTTTCCGACAGCGCCGCGCCAACGCCCATCGTCATCGCGCCGATGACTTGCGAGCGGGCGGACACGGGGTTGAGGATGCGGCCTGCCGAACAGACCGCCAGCATCCGGCGAACGCGCACTTCGCCGGTGTAGCTGTCGACGCCGACTTCCACGAAATGCGCGCCGAACGTGCCGAAGGCATGCGTGTCGCTCTGCCCGAAGTCGATGCTCCCCTCGGCCGAAAGGGGCCCCTCGGCCACCGCGTCGAGAAGCGAACATACGCGGTTGCCCGACCGGACCTCGCCATCGTCGAACTCGGCCCGCTCGGCGTCGAGCGACAAGCGCTGCGCGATTTCCCGGCGCAAGTTGACGCAGGCGACATAGAGGCCCGAAGTCGAACTCGACGCGCCCCACTGGCCGCCCGAACCGGACGACTTGGGAAACGCGGAATCGCCAAGGCGCACGTCGACCCGGTCGACCGGCACGCCCAGCATCTCGCCTGCCGTCTGGGCAAGGATCGTGTAGCTGCCGGTGCCGATGTCGGTCATGTCGGTCTCAACAGTGACGCGCCCGTTCGTCTCCAGCCGCACCGCCGCGCCCGATGTGCTGCGCAGGGCTGCGCGGTAGGCCGTGGCAACGCCCATGCCGACAAGCCACTTGCCCTCTCGCCGCGTGCCCGGTGCCTGCCGCTCGCTCCATCCGAACCGTTCGGCCCCGTCCTGAAGGCAGCGTACGAGGTGGCGGTTCGAGAAGGTCTTTTTCGGCTGACTTGGATCGACTTGGCTGTCGTTCATGACGCGGAAGTCGATGGGGTCCAGCCCGAGCTTTTCGGCCAGTTCGTCCATCGCAATCTCGACCGCGATCGAGCCGACCGCATCGCCGGGCGCGCGCATCGCGTTGCCTTCGGGCAGATCGAGATGGCCCATGTGATCGGCCATCAACCGGTTCGGTCCGGCATAGACCGAGCGGCTGGACAGCACGGTCGATTCGGGATTGCCGCCTTCGACATTCCCGCTCCACCCTTCGTGCCCGAACGCCTCGATCGTGCCGTCGGCGCGCGTGCCGATGCGCAGGCGCTGGATCGTCTCGGGCCGGTTGATCGTGTTGTTGAAGATCAGCCCGCGCGGCATCACGACTTTCACCGGATGCCCCGTCTTGCGCGCGGCGAGCGCGGCAAGAATCGCGTCGGCATGGGCCCAGAGCTTCGCCCCGAACCCGCCGCCGATATAGGGCGACAGGACATGCACGCGGCTCTCGTCGATCTGCAGCATCGAGGCCATGCTGCCCACCGTCGTCGCGATCATCTGGTTCGCGGTCCAGAGCGTCAGTCCATCGCCTTCCCACTGCGCGATGCTGGCAAAAGGTTCGATCATTGCGGGCGAGTGGGCCGCGGTGCGATATTCCTCGTCGAACTGCACTTCGGCTGCTTCGAAAGCGGCCTCGAAATCGCCGAGACGCGTTTCGCCCGGCCCGCCGAACGCGCCGCAGACTTTCGCATCGGCGCGCACGCCGTCGAGGCTGAAGGCGCCCGCCTCGGCTTCGTAGTCGACATTCACCAGATCGGCAGCAGCACGCGCTGCCTCGAACGTCTCTGCGATCACGAGGCCGAGTGCCTGGTGGTAGTGCTGGACCTGCGGACCGCCGACGAGCTTCACGGTCTTGCCATTGGCAGTGCCGTTGATGTCGAAATCCTCGAAGGTCAGGACATCGACGACCCCAGCCGCACCCTTGGCATCGGCGGTGTCGATCGCGGTCACCGTGCCCTTGGCGATGGTGGCCGGAATGATGAACCCGTGCAGCAGGCCGGGCAGCCCGTCATGCCATTCGGCAGCATAAGTCGCGCGGCCCGTGGTCTTCAGCGGACCGTCGACGCGGGCATGGGGGCGACCGACGACGCGGCCCGTGTCGATAGGCGTATCGCCCATGGGTGCATCGAACTTCATGCGCGGGCCTCCTTCGCTTCAGCAAGCACGGCGGCGATAGTCCGCGTGGCGAGATCGATCTTGAACGCGTTGTCCTCTTGCGGACGCGCGCCTTCGAACAGGGCGGCGGCAACGGCTTTCGCACCTTGGGGGATGGCAGCATCGGCATCGTCGCTAGCCCATGGACGCGGCGCGACACCGCCCAGCGCGATACGGCCTATGCCGTCGGGCTGGATCACGGCGGCGACCGAAACCAGCGCAAAGGCATAGGACGATCGGTCGCGCACCTTGCGGTAATAGTGTGTGCCACCCGCAGGCGGCGGCAGGACGACGGCGGTGATAAGCTCGCCCTTCTCCAGCGCGAATTCCCTGACCGGCAGGCTGTCGCCGGGAAGCTGGTGGAACTCCGCAATCGGTATCGTCCGCGTCGCGCCGGCGGGCGATGCGACCTCGACCACGGCATCCAGAACGCGCAGCGCCACGGCCATGTCGCCGGGGTTCTGGCACAGGCAAAGCTCGCTAGTCCCGATGACGGCCAGCGTGCGGCTATGCCCGTCCTGCGCGGAGCAGCCCGAGCCCGGCTCGCGCTTGTTACAGGCGAGCGCGGTGTCATAGAAATAGGGGCAACGCGTGCGCTGCATAAGGTTGCCCGCCGTGGTCGCGCGGTTGCGGATCTGGCCCGATGCGCCTGCAAGGATCGCGCGGGCGAGAACGGCGTAATCGGCAATGATCCGGCTGTCGGCGGCAAGGTCGGAATTGCGCACCAGCGCTCCGATCCTGAGCCCGCCTTCCGCCGTCGGCTCGATCGCGTCCATGCCCGCACGATTGAGGTCGACCAGCCGGTCCGGCGTCACGATCTGCAGCTTCATGTGGTCGAGCAGGTTGGTCCCGCCCGCAACGAAGCTTGCCCCCGCGCCAGCGGCCAGCGCTTCCTCCGCGCTTGTCACGCGGTCGTAGGTGAAGGCTTTCATGCGCCTTCTCCCGCGACTTCGCGGATGGCGTCGATGATGTTGGGATAGGCAGCGCAGCGGCAGAGGTTTCCGCTCATCCGCTCGCGCAGTTCCATGTCGGTCAGCGCGGGAGCGGCGAGATCGTCGGTAACGTGGCTGGCGCGGCCTTCGGACAGTTCGGCCAGCACCGCGACGGCCGAGCAGATCTGGCCCGGCGTGCAATAGCCGCACTGCATCCCGTCATGCTTGACGAAAGCGGCCTGCATAGGGTGCATGTCCTCGGGCGAGCCGAGTCCTTCGATGGTCGTCACTTCGTCCCCGTCGTGCATCGCGGCAAGCGAAAGGCAGGAATTGACGCGGCGTCCGTTCACAAGGACCGTGCAGGCCCCGCATTGCCCGTGGTCGCAGCCCTTCTTGGTGCCGGTGAGATGCAGGTGTTCGCGCAAGGCATCCAGAAGGCTCGTTCGCGTGTCGAGGATCAGCGTCTGCTTCTCGCCGTTCACCGTAAAACTGACATCCACGGTCGGGATGCTCGCGGTCGAGCCTGTCATGTCGTTCTTCTCCCTAGGAGGCTTTGCCCCGGTGCTTGGCGGATTTCAGGTTTTCCAGATCCGCTTGGGTGTCCACATCGAACGCCTCAGCCGGGGAAAGTTCCACCGTTTGGGCATGTCGTAGCAGCGCTTGCGCGCCGCGATCGCCTGACAGTCCGCATAGTTCGACGAAATGCCGTGCCCCGAACAGGGCGGGAGGCTGCGGCCTGCCATCGACCAGCGTCGCCACGGGTTCGCCTTCGAATTTCGCGATAAGCGTATGGAGATGCGCGGCGGGAACATGAGGCATGTCGGCCAGCGCGATCAGCACACCTGCGAACCCGCGCCCTGCGATCGCACCGACACCTTCTGCGATCGAGGCCGAGAGCGCGGGCACGGTGGCCTCGGGGGTGACAACCTCGAACCCCGCTGCCGCGAAGTCCGGCGCATGCGGCCCTGCAACCGCGACGTGCGCACCGAACGGTATGGCTTTCAACATGTCCGCCGCGTGCAGGCCCAAAGGCCTGTCGTCCAACGGCGCGAGGAGCTTCCCGCCCCCGAAACGCCGCCCTTCCCCGGCAGCGAGGAGGATGCAGGCGATTTCGGATGGATCAGTCACGAAGCGATGACTAGCACGGCCAGCGCCGCCGTCCAGCCGGTCAGCCTGCGCTTTTCGGGCCGTAGCGGCGCATCCAGTCCGTCAGCGGGTGATCGCCCATCGCTTCGATCATCGCGGCAAAGTCTTCCGGCGCTTCGTCCTGCCCCAGTTTGAAGCGCGGCTCCATCCGGTCGATCGTCGCGCGGTATCCGACGACGCGGGCGAGCAGGTCGTCGATCCGGCTGGCAAGGCCGTCCGTCGTCCAGCCGTTCGGACCTTCCATATGCTGCGTCAGCGCCTCGATCGCGGGGCGCGTCAGGCTCTCGTCGAAGACCGTGCGCGCGGTGATACGGACCGATGCGAAGTTCCACGTCGGCCCCCAGTCATCGCGACTGACCATGGCGGGGCTCATATACCGGTTCGGGCCGAGCACGAGGAACAGCGCCCTTCCGTCGGCATTGAGCGTCGCGGTCGTCGGCGCGCGGCGGGGCAAGTGGCCGAGGATCGAGACAGGCTCGCCCCCCTCGTCCCGCTCGATAACTACGGGCATCAGCATGCACGAGGCCGGATCGGAAAGCGGAACGATCCAGCACAGCGGCATCGCATCGACCAGGCTTGCAGCATCGCGCGGGCCGACCGCTTCGAATGCGCTGCTCATGTCGACCAGATCGCTTTCAGCCAGTCCGACGCTTCGTCGAGCGCGCGTTCGGCAAGCGGCGAAATGCTCATCGCCTCGAGGAAACTGTGCGTTGCGCCCGCGTAGACTTTCGCCGTCACGTCGCTTCCGGCGGCCATCAGCTTTTCGGCAACGACGATGTTCTCGTCGGCCAGGATGTCGCATTCGGCGATGCACAGAAACGCCGGCGGAAGATCGTGGAATTCGCCGTGGAGCGGGGTCGCCAGCGGATCGGACCCACGTTCTTCCCCGCGATAGTTGCGCCAGAACCAGTCCATTTCTTCCGGCGTCAGCATATAGGCATCGCTGCCATAGCGGTCGTGGCTGGCGCGGCGGGTCTCGTCAAAAGCGCCGTAGTTGAGCAGCATCGCGTCCGGCACCGGCAGTCCGCGATCGCGGGCCAGCATCGACACCGCCAGCGACAGATTTGCACCTGCGCTGTCACCGCCAACGGCCACGCGAGTGGGATCGATGCCGACACTCCCGCCGCTTGCCGCGATCCATTGCAGGACTTCGGCCAGCTCCTCCAGCGCGCGGGGGAACGGGTTTTCAGGCGAGAGGCTGTAGTCGATGCCCAGCACCGCACCGCCGCTACGCGCGGCATATTCGCGCATCAGCCGATCATGCGTGTCGAGGCTGAAATTCGTCCAGCCGCCGCCGTGGATATAGATCAGGACCGGCAGGCTGTCCGCGATCACCGGACGGTAGAGCCGCACGCGGATCAGCGAAGGGCCGATGCGGAATTCGGACGTGTCGGCCATCTCCGGCCCGCCAGCCCGCCACGGGGCGCGCACTTCCTCGGCGATCTCGCGCATGCGGGGAATGGTGAGGTCCTCGCCTTCCGACAGACGCGCATAGGCATCGTTCGCGATGCGGACAAATTCGCGGACGTCAGGGTCGATGTCGCTGCCGGGAAGGGTCGTGTTTTCGTTCATGCCCGCACTTCCTTCTCCGCGCGCTGCCGCTTGCGCTGCGCCACGCGGGAGGGTCGTTTCTTGAGCCATAGGTAGAGGCCGGTCGCCGACTGACCGAACGTGACCAAGCCCAGCACGAAGACGATCAGCAGGCTTACGAAACCGAAGATCTCGCCGCTGTGCAGCGGATAGGCGACGCGGATCATGGCGAGGCCCATCGTGTCATTGTAAGGATCGACCTGGTGCCGCCAAGCGCCGGTGTCACCGTCGAAATAGTGATCGACGGGACCGAGTTTTTCGTAGGACAGCTGGCCTTCGGGCGAGAACTTCACGCCGTACATGTTCCATTCGGGCATGTAGAGCATCCGCGCCGGCTCCCAATCCAGGCCGACCTTGCGGGCGTGGTCTTCCGCGAAAGGCAGCGCCTCGGCAAAGGTAAGCGTCGCGGTTGCGCCGTCGGGATAGGGCGCGTCCTCATCGAACAGGTCGTGTTCCAGCGGTGAGATCGTGGTGACCGTCGGCGCGTAGAATTCTTCCCAGAAATTGAGCGCGACCGAGGTTGCGGCAAGCACAAGGATGAAAGGTAGGAGCCAGAGCCCGCTTGCCCGGTGAAGGTCGAGCAGGAGACGCGGCGTCGCGCTAGACCGGCGGAACTGCCAGTTGCGCCACCACTGCTTCCAGAACGCGCCCCGCTCGGGAAAGGTCAGGTAAAGCCCGACGAGCGAAAGCGCGAACCACAGCACCGCGACCGTGCCCAGAAGCCAGCGGCCCCATGTCCCTGCCAGCAAGTCGAAGTGGAACTCGGCCACACCGTTCACGAAGCCATGCCGCGTCATCGCAGGTGCTCTGTCGCGAGTGCCAACGACTTCGCCGCTGACGGGCGTCAGGAATACTTCGTCATAAGACGGCGCGATCTCGCCGGGCTTCGCGCCGACCTCGACGGGGATCGAGCGGCCCGGCTCGGTGACGAGCGGAAAGCCAAGGACCTGGAGTGCGGGGTTACGCTGCGCCCATGCGTCGACAGCGGCGACGTTGTCGGCGGACGACATGCCTTGCGCGGCAGGCGCAGCATAGAGATCGGCATTAAGCGCACGATCGATCGGTCCGCGAAAGACCAGCACGCAGCCGGTCAGTGCCGCGAGCGACAGGAACAGCAGGCAGGCCAACCCGCAATAGCGATGCACCTGAAGCAGGAATGCCCGCATCGTCCGTCCTGTCCTTTCCGTTCGCGTCCGCCGAAGCGGCCACGTGGCCGCCAGTTCTCACGACGCAGCCTATCGCAAGGCGCGACGAGGGCCACGACCTGACGGGCCGCTCTTTATCGCCATAGGGACAAGTCTTCTTTGTTGCAAACGACTCGCAATATCTCTAGTGGCGCTTTCGTCACACAGATCGCACCAAGCAACATCACGTGGCCATTTCGCAACGATCTATGGCCCAACCACGCGAACGGGCCGCATCAAGCTGTGGTTATGTTGCAGAAGCGAAATAATTGGCGACCGCTTTCGGATCGGCGGACGCCCGCTCAAGCGAAAGGGGAAGTCATGACCTACTCCAACCGTCTCGCCGCAGGATGCGCCAAAGCGGCCATCGCCCTGCCGCTTCTCGCAGCCGCAGCCCCCGCCCTTGCGCAAAGCGCGACGGACCAGAGCCGCCTCGAAACGGTCGAGACCGTGGAAGACGGCGAACGGGTCATCATCGTCACCGCCGACGCCTATGTCCCCGAAGGCAGCGTGACCGCGACGAAGAGCAACATCCCGCTCGTCGAAACGCCCCAGTCGGTCAGCGTCGTCAGCCGCGACCAGATCGACCTCCTGAACTTCGTCGATGCGCAGCAGGCCGTCCGCTACGTCGCAGGTGCCACGGGCGAGAACTACGGCCCCGACCTCCGCTTCGACTTCATCCAGATCCGCGGCTTCACGCCCAAGCAATTTATCGACGGTCTGGCCACGCCAGTCACCACGACGATCTTTTCCAGCGGCGTCGACCTCTACGCCTTCGAAAGCCTCGACATCCTGAAGGGTCCGGCCTCGGTCCTTTACGGTAACTCGCCCCCGGGCGGCATCTACAACCAGACCAGCCGCCGGCCGGAAAGCGACTTCAACGGCGAGATCGCACTGAAGTACGGCACCGACGACTACAAGCAGGTCGCCACGACCTTTACGGGCGCAGCGAACGAGATGCTCGACCTGCGGGTGACCGCGCTTTACCGCGACCGCGAGGCGGAGCGTGACGGTGTCGAGGCCGAACGCTTCTATATCGCGCCTGCCGCCACCGTGCACATCGGCCCGGCGACGAAGCTCACCGGCCTTGCCTACTATCAGTACGACGAGACCCGCGGCGACACGAACGGCTTCCTGCCCGCCGCCGGCACCCTGCTCGACAATCCGAACGGCGAGATCGGCCGCGGCACCAACCTCGGTGAGCCGGACTACAACCGGTATGAGCGCAAGCAGTGGGGCCTCGGCTTCGAACTCGTGCACGAATTCAGCGACGACATCGGCGCGACCATCAACGCCAAGTGGTCGGACTACGATGAGTACCAGCAGATCATCTACGGCTCGTACTTCGCCGATGCCGACATGCGGACCGTGGGCCGGTCGAGCTTCCCCTATGCCGAGGACGTACAGAGCTTCGCGATCGACAACCGCCTCGACGCCAAAGTCTATACCGGCGATGTCGAACACACGCTGCTGGCCGGTCTCGACTATCGCAACGTGCGCAACTTCGCGGCCTATGGCTTCGGCTTTGCCAGCAACATCGACCTCTACGATCCGGTCTATGGCGTCGGCGCGCCTTACGACACACCGGAACTCGTCACCCGCTACAACGAACAGCGCCTGCGCCAGACCGGCGTCTATGCGCAGGACCAGATCGCGCTCGGCGGCCTGCGCCTGCTGCTTTCGGGCCGCTACGACTGGGTGAAGAGCGACTACATCGCCCCGTTCACGCCGGTCGAAGGCGACTACGACCGTACCGAGCAGAAGTCGAAGAGGTTCACCTATCGCGCCGGTGCCAGCTACGTCACCGAAGGCGGTTTCGTGCCCTACATCTCCTATGCCACCAGCTTCGAGCCGGTGCTGGGCGGTGACGCAGTGACGGGCGATGCCTTCAAGCCGACGACGGGCCGCCAGATCGAAGGCGGCATCAAGTACGATGCACGCGGGCTATCGGAAGACATCGACCTGTTTGCGACGGCCGCGATCTACCAGATCAAGCAGAAGAACGTCGTCGCCACGCTCTCCGGCCCGGCCCTGCCCGTTTATGGCGAGCAGATCGGCGCGGTGAAGGTGACCGGCGGCGAGCTGGAATTCGTCGCCCGCATCCGCGAACAGCTCGCGATCAACGGCGCCTACAGCTACACCGACAGCAAGATCACCGACAGCAACAACGTCGACGAAATCGGCGCGCCGCTGCCGGTGACGCCCAAGCACAAGGTCTCGCTTTTCGCCGACTACACGTTCCAGCGCGGCGCGCTGGCAGGCTTCGGGTTCGGCGCGGGCGTTCGCTATACCGACGGCAGCGCGGGCGCCCTGCCCAGCTTCTTCGAGCCGGTGGTCTACACCAGCGACGACGCCACCCTGTTCGACGCGATCGTACACTATGATACGCCGAACTGGCGTTTCGCGGTCAACGGGTCCAACGTGTTCGACAAGAAGTACGTCGCGCGCTGCGCCGCCACCTTCAACTGCAACTTCGGTGCAGGTCGCCAGGTCATCGGCACTGCCACCTACAAGTTCTGACACACGTTTCGGAGACTTGAATTGAACAGAACCCGGAGGCTGGCGCTCCCTCTTGCTGGCCTCCTGGCTGCCTGGCCGGGCGTTGCTCTCTCTGACGCACCGGCACTCCCGCCCGAGCGGACAACGGGCACAGGGTCGGTGCAGGCCCATCCCACCAGCGGGCTTGCACCGACCCCCATGGCCAAGCCGGGCCAGACCCTGCTGATGCAGCCAGCGCGGGAAATCGCGTTCACGGTCGACGAAGGCACCGCGCTCCAGCCCGACCTTTCGCCTGACGGCAGGACGATCGTCTTCGCCATGCTGGGCGATCTTTATACCCTGCCCGCAAAGGGAGGCCCGGCGCGCGCCATCACGCGCGGCATGGCGATGGATACGCAGCCCGTATTCTCACCCGACGGGAAGTGGATCGCGTTCCTCTCCGACCGGTCGGGCGCGGAGAACCTCTGGCTGATCCGCCCCGACGGCAGCGGCGCGCGGCAGGTCTCGCTCTACGACGACGACCCGATCTTCACTTCGCCCGCGTGGAGCGCGGACGGCAAGGCGATCTACCTCTCGCGCTACCGGCCCGACCGGAATTCTTATGCGCTCTGGCGCTTTGACCTCGGCGGCGACCCGCTGGGCGAAGTCGTGGTCGACAACCGCACCGAGGGTAGGGACAGCCTGCAGCACGCGATGGGGGCTGTCGCCTCACCCGATGGCAAGTGGCTCTACTACGCCGCGCACGAAGGCGGGCTGGACCTTGCCGAACCCATAGAGTGGCGGATCGTGCGCCGCGACCTTGCCAGCGGCGAAGTCGAGTTGTTGGTAAAGGCGGTGGGCGACATCCGGCTGGGCAAAGTGCAGTCGAGCGCGTTTCGCCCCGTTCTCTCGCACGATGGCAAGACGCTCGCCTATGTCCAGCGCAGGCCGGGCACGACGATGTTGCGCGTGCATGACCTCGCCTCGGGCAAAGAGCGCGATCTGGCCGTGCTGGACATGGATTCGCTGCAGGCTTCGTACTGGAGCGACGCGGCTCCGCGGTTCAGCTTTACGCCCGGAGACAAGTCCATCATCTATTCGCAAGGCGGCAAGCTGCGGCGCGTCGCGCTCTCCGATGGGGCAAGCGCGGTCGTGCCGTTCACCGCGCAAGTGAAAGCCGGACTAGGCCCGCTGACCCGCGCGCCGACGCAGGTCGAGACAGGGCCCGTCCATGCGCGCATCATCCAAGCGCCAGCCCTGTCACCGGACGGATCGACCCTTGCCTTCAGCGCGCTGGGCAAGGTCTACACGATGCCGGTGGCAGGCGGCGCTCCGGTCGCCGTTGCTCCTAACCTGCCGCCGCAATTCCACCCGTCATGGTCGCGCGACGGGCGCAGCATTTATCTCGTCAGCTGGACTGCCGAGGATGGCGGACATGTCTGGCAGGTGGACCTGTCCAGCGGCGAAACCACGCGCCTCACTGAACTCGACGCCTTCTACACCCACCCCGTCGAAGCACCCGACGGCAGCGCTCTGGCGGTCCGCTCCGCTACCGGCGACAGACTCGCGAGCTATGTCGAGTTCGGCCAGTTCCGTGAGGCCGAGCTGGTGAACCTCGCCACCGGAAAGGTACTGGCCAGCGGCTCGATCGGCGGCACCCCGCATTTCCTTATAGACGGCACCCTGCTCGTGAACCGTCCCGACGGCGTCTATCGCGTGGCGGACGGCCAGAGGCTGATCTCGATCACAGGGCCGAACTGGTATTTTGCTGAAGGGCCCGCGCAGGTCGACGACATTCGCGTCAGCCCCGATGGCCGCCACGCGCTGGCGCAAATCGCGCAGCAGGTTCACCTCGTCACGATCCCCGAAGACGGCACCATCTCGCTGACCTCGGACGAGAACGAGCAGTTGAGCGATGTCGGCGCGGACTACTTCGTATGGTCCGACGATAGCCGCCGCGTGTTCTGGTCCGTCGGCTCTACAGTCTATTCGCGGGACGTGGACGGCGGCCCGGTCGCCAGCGCGAAGGCCGATGTCACCCTGCCCCGCGACATTCCGCAGGGCCGTGTCCTGCTGACCGGCGCGACCGCGATCACGATGGGACCGCTAGGCACCATTACGAACGCCGATATCCTCATCGAAAACAACCGCATCGCCGCCATCGGCCCGAGTGGTTCGATTGCCGTTCCCGCAGGGACCGAGCGCCGCGATGTCGCAGGCCGCTTCATCACCCCCGGCCTCATCGACGTGCACGATCACGTCGCCGACATTCGCCGCGACGTGCTCGACTTCAAACCTTGGGGGCCAGCCGCGAACCTCGCGTATGGCGTGACGACTGCGTTCGATCCCTCGACGCTGACGATCGACATGCTCGCCTATCAGGACGCGATCGACGCAGGGCTGACCACCGGCTCGCGCATATTCTCGACCGGCACTGCGGTGTTCTCGTTCAACGACTTCCGTTCGCGCGAAGAGGTCCGCGAGGTGCTGACCCGCTACCGCGATCATTACCGCCTCTCGAACATCAAGATGTACCGGTCGGGCAATCGCCGGGTGCGCCAGTGGATCGCGGAGGAAGCGCTCGCGCTCGGGCTCCAGCCGACGACCGAGGGCGCGCTGGCGATGAAGCTGGACCTGTCGCAGATCATCGACGGTTATTCGGGCAACGAACACGCGATCCCGCCGCCCGCGCTTTATGACGATGTCGTGCAACTGCTGGCGCGCAGCGGGACGAGCTATGACCTGACGCTCCAGATCACCCACGGCGGCTATCCGGCGCAGGACTGGTTCATCACGCGCGAATCTCCGCATGGCGACGTGAAATACGCCCGCTTCGCCCCCGGCTGGTTCCGCGACCAGAAGTTCTTCCAGCGCGAATGGGTCGACGACAAAGGGTTCAACTTCCCGACCGTCGCGGCGAGCCTCGCCAAAGTCGCGCGGGCAGGCGGACTGGTCGCCATCGGCGCGCATGGCGAAGTGCCGGGACTTGGCACGCACTGGGAAATGCAGGCCCACGCGATGGGCGGCATGACGCCCGAGGAAATCCTGACCGCCGCCACCATCGGCGGTGCGCGGACGATCGGGCGCTCGGCCGATCTCGGTTCGCTGGAGGCGGGCAAGCTTGCCGATCTCGTGATCCTCGACAAGGACCCGCGGCTCGACATCGCCAATACGCTGAGCCTTTCCGAAGTGATGAAAGGCGGGCGGCTCTACGACGCGGGCACGCTTGCCCCGATCTGGCCCGAAAAGGGCGAGCCGATGCGCTTCTGGTTCAGTCCGCCTCGTCCTCGCGCGGCTGATTGATAAAGGCGCTGGGCGGCATTCCGAAGACCTTGTGGAAGGTCGCGGTAAAGGCGCTAGGGCTCTCGTAACCGACTTCGTAGGCGACGACGGCCACCGACTTTCCCGCCTCCAGCATCGGGATCGCCGCCATCAGGCGCACCTGCTGTCGCCACGTCGCCAGTCCCGCGCCGGTTTCCCGACGGAACGCGCGGGTAAAGGTGCGGCGGCCCATCGCGGCAAGCGAGGCCCAGGCATCGAGATCGCGCTGGTCGGCAGGGTCCTCGATCAGGGCATGGCAGACGCGCAGCAGGCGTTCGTCCTGCGGCATCGGCAGGTCGCTCGGCGTCACGGCCATGCGGCGGATTTCGGATAGCAGCAGGCGGGCGATGTTCCCCTCGCGCGCGTCCATGTCGTAGGTCGGCTCGAACTGGCCGACTTCGAACACCAATGCGCGGACAAGGTCAGATACCTCGATCACGCGGGCGGTCTGCGGATCGGGGTCAAGCTCGGGATCGATGTAGAGCGTATAGGCCGACACCGGCCCGCGGCACTGGACCTCGTGTTCGGTCCCCGCCGGAATCCAGATCGCGCGGCGCGGGGGCAGCATGAACAGCGCCTCGTCCGCCGAGACCATCATCACGCCCGAATTGCAGTAAGTCAGCTGAGAACGCGCATGGCTGTGCCGCGGGTCCAGCATGCCGGCCGGGTATTCGTCGGCAAAGCCCATGATCGGGCGGCTGGCAAGCGGGTAGTCGGCAGAATGCTTCATGCGTGTGGATCCGAGAGGGGAGACCACTTTTGCGCCCCGTGGCCGCCGCGTCAATTGCACCGCGCCGCCGCGATACCGATGTATGTCAACGTTCCTGGACATGATATACTTGAGAAAGCAACGACTCGTGACTAATGATCAGACCCGACAGGCCGGCGCTCTTTCTCAGGATAGAATTGTGATCACACCTCAGATGGTGGAGGCGGGCGCGTACTTTTTGGGCGGCTTCGACCGCGAAAGGGATGATGCCGAGGAGACTTTTGTTGAGCTAATCCGTTACGTTTTTGGCGCTGTACTCTTGGAAAAGTTTGATGGCATCCATGAGTGACGCGATGGCCGACACACATGCCTTCGCCTCTCTCGATATCTCTTCGGGTTTAAATTTCCTGCTCTTCAGTGAGACCTTACCACGGTTTATATCGAGCCAGATTTTGTTTTCGTTGGATGTCCATCTATTGTGAAGCAGATGGTTGCGTAAGGCGTTGAGCCGTTGGATTTCCTTGTGTGAGGCTAGGAGCGCGTCTTTAGTCGCGGCGGGCATGTCGATAATCTGGACTAGGCCAGCAAAAATATCCAACCTAGTCGAGACATTGCGGATTGCTGCTGCCACGACCTTACCCCTACCTTCGGTGGTGCCGAGCAAACGTGCGATCGCCCAATTTAGATGCCCTTCGAGGTGCGAGAAGTTCACACTTAACTCACCTACAGCGGCCGCCAAGACGGCATCGCGTTTATCCTGTTCAAATAGAAGCTTTTCGAGTTCATCCATGGCAGACACCGATCAAAGGAAAGAAGACGATGTGCTTCGGCGGATGCTGAAAACGCCGCACAAAAAGCACGAACCGACAACGCCGCTCGGCAAGAAGCGGCAGAAAGAGAAAGGGGCCGACCACAAGGCCGACCCCTCCAAGGACTAAGCGGGTGAGATGCCCGTGACGTTCGAACCGCGCTTCCCGGTCTTCAATTCAGAGACACGGCCGGGGTGGACGCCGAGGTCAGCGGCAATGTCCATGCCAAGGTCTCCAGCCTTAAGGCGCTCCCACATATAGCGGTAGGTTTCGTCGTTCATCGGCGCGCGATCACGCCCGTTGCGATATGCCATTTGGCCACTCCAATATTGGCTGAAAGGAGTTGACCAATCATGCGCAAAAGCGCATTTCGTATTCGTCATTTGAGGTCGCTCCACATCAGCGATTTCGACAACGGGCCGGGGTCTGAACCACCTCGGCCCGATTCGTTTCTATAATGGAACATGACAGGAACGCGGAGTCTCACGGCCGCGCTATCCACCGGCCCGTCTCTTACGCCAGCGTTTGAAGCGCTTTGCGTGCTGCTTAGGCAAGCGCGGCGCTGTTAGTCCGCCGATAGGTCAGGCGCTTGCCCTTGATGCCCTTTAGCGCCAGATCGGCGCGCACAGCATCGTCAACGCCATTGGCAATGCGGTTGGTGTAGCGGAAGTCAAACTCGGCTAGATAGCGCGCAAGGTGCTGCTGGCCAAAGTGCTGATAGATCCCGCGCATGCCGCGCTTGAAGATGCCGAAGAAGCCTTCGATGGTGTTGGTGGTCACATCGCCGCGAGCATATTCCTTGCGGGCGTGGCTAACGCTTTCGTGCTTGGCGAACTGCTTGCCGGGACGCTTGTAGAAATGGGCCTCGTCGGTGATCAGGCGGCTCTTGCGGTCAATGCGCGTGTAGAGAAGCTTGGCGATGTTTTCAGCGTTGAGTTCATCGGTGAAAACGATGCTGACCGAACGGCCCGTGGCGCGGTCCACAAGGGAAACGATCTTGTTCATGTTGCGGATCGGGAGGCGTGAGGGCTTCGCAAGCTGGTCCTTGCCGAAGTAGGTTTCATCCACTTCGACGGCGCCGCCTTCGCCGCCCATGGGGCTGTCGTCGTCCGACAGCATGGCTTCGCGGATACGATGCGACATGAACCAAGCGGTCTTGTAGGTCACGCCAAGCATACGGTGCAGCTGGTGGGCGCTGATGCCTTTCTTGCTGGCACACATCAGGTGCGTGGCAAGCAGCCACTTATGAAGGGGAACCTTGGAGCGTTCGAATACGGTGCCCACGGTAACAGTGAACTGCTTGCGGCAGTCGTTGCACTGGACGAGACCGGGACGGTGCTTGCCGCCTTCAAGCCGTGTTGCGTTCATCGACTTGCAGTGAGGGCAGACCGGACCATGGGGCCAGTGAAGTGCCTCAAGATGTTCGCGGGCCTTTTCGGCGTCGGTGAAGCGGGGTTCGTAAATGCTCGTCATGCATGAATATTAGCAAATCACCTCTGCTTTCTCAAGTATATAATGTCCACGTTCCTTGACACCGCCTGCAACTCGATGTAAATGTCCCTTTACATAAGGTCAAAGGAGCTTGCTATCATGAAAACTGCCCACGTCCTCCTGCTTGGCGGTGTCGTCATTGCCGTTGCCGTGCTCGACGTGCTGGAAATCCTGCCCTCGGGTTCGGCCAGTGCCGCCGTGCTGTTCGTGCCTGCGCTTGCCGTCGCGAACCGCCGCCGTTCGTCCTGCTGCCTGCGGGCCTGATCTACATGGGCAAGCCCGCACGCTCTCCCGCCTACAAGCGGTATTTCCGCCGTCACCTCGTGCTGACGGCGGCATACCTGCTGGCTGTTTTCCTGACCTCGCGCTTCGTGCCCGACGATGCGGAACCCACACCGCTGTTCGTGGCACTGGCGCTTTTGCCCGGAATTGCCGTGATCGGCTGGATCTGGGCCATGGGCCGCCTGCTGGTCGAACTGGATGACGAATTCATGCGCATGCTCGAAGTGCGCAAGTTCATCGTGGCCACCGGCGTGACGCTCGGCCTCACCAGCGTCTGGGGCATGGTCGAGCTATACACCACTGTCCCGTGCATCCCGATCTTCTTCGCCTTCCCGATCTGGTGCGCGGGCCTGATGATCGGCAGCGTCGTCAACCGCTTCGCCTTCGGCACCGACACGGGGTGCCCGCGGTGAAAAACCGACTCAAGGTCCTGCGCGCAGAGCGTGACTGGAGCCAGCAGGCGCTGGCCGACCGGCTGGAGGTTTCGCGGCAGAGCGTGAACGCGATCGAGACCGGCAAATACGATCCCTCGCTGCCGCTTGCCTTCAAGATCGCAGAAGTCTTCGGCCTTCCGATTGAGGAAATCTTCATGCCCCGCTGACAAGAAACGCCCGCGTCTTGACTTCCCAGCAACGCGCTGGGAACGATGGACGCGGGATTTTTCAGGGGTCGCAAGAAGAACATGGACGAGGAACAGGCGGAATCCGCCTTCGGTTTTCACGGAACCTGGCGCGAATTCGCGCCGATCGCTTTCACCAACCTGCTGCTGATCATCGTCACGCTCGGTATCTACCGCTTCTGGGCCAAGGCGCGCGAGAGGCGTTACTTGTGGAGCCGGACGCGTTTCATCGACGAGCGGCTGGAATGGACCGGCACCGGGCTTGAGCTGTTCCTTGGCGGCGTGGTCGTGGTGCTGCTCTTCGTCGTGCCCTACATCGTCATGACCCAAGTCGCACAGGCGATGATCCTGCGCGGAGAAACCGCGATCGGCGTCGCGCTGACCGTCATACCGCTGTTGGCGATCTTTTACTTGATGGGCGTCGCCCGTTTCCGTGCCATTCGCTATCGCCTCGGCCGCACTAACTGGCGCGGCATTCGCGGCGGCAGCGACAGCAAGGGCTTTCGCTATGGCTGGTCCTATATGTGGAAGACGACGCTGGGTTATCTCGCCTTCGGCCTCGGCGTGCCATGGGCCATGGTTTCCTTGTGGAACCAGCGCTGGCGCCTGATGAGCTTCGGGCCGATGGACTTTACGTGCAGCGCGGATTTTTCGCCGCTGATGAAGCGTTACCTGCTGTTCTATTTCAGCCCGTTTCTCGCGATCCTAGTCGCAGCGGGCGCGATGTTCGCCATCGCGCTGGGCTTTGCCGTGGATTTCGACGGTGCCGGCGGGTTCGATCCCGAAGAACCGCCGATCGGATTTGTCGCCGCGGTCGTCGTCGCGCTTTTCCTGTTCTACTTCGTGCTCGGCTTCATCTGGCTGGTCTATTTCGCCAAGTTCTACCGCGTGGTCGTGGGCCACATGGCGCTGGGCGATCTTGAATTCGAGTTCGACGCCAAGACGAAGGACTGGATCAAGCTTGGCCTCGGTGACGTCGCGCTCGTTGTCCTCACGCTCGGCATCGGGTTCGTCTTCCTCGGCTATCGCCACTGGAAGTTCTTCGTGACGCACATGCAGGCCTATGGCGAGATCAACGTCGATGACCTGACGCAGTCGACCACGAAGCGCGCCCGCCACGGCGAAGGTCTGCTCGATGCGTTCGACATGGGAGCGATCTGATCGGCATGTTCGAACGCAGCGAAGTCCCCGCCTTCTGGTACGACGGCCACAGCGCCCGACGGCACGAAGGACTGGTCGAGTGGAACGGCGGCGACACGCTGCTGCTCCGCGCCCGGGACGGCGAAGTGATGGAAGTCGCGATAGACGACCTGATCTTCGTTGAGCGCGGGGTGATGGACGGGTCCTATTCGCGCAAGGCCGACGACGGGTTCCGCCTCTCGTTCACCGGCACCGTGCCCGAAGACCTCGCGCAACGCCTGCCGAGCGGCCAAAAGTTCGGGAAGTGGATCGACGGGCTGGGTCTGCCCAAGGCGGCAGCACTTTTCGCCGTCATCAGTGCCGCGCTGATCGCAATCGTCATGACCGCGCCAACCTGGCTTGGCCCGCGCGTTCCGGCCAGTTGGGAACGCAAGATGGGCGATGCCATGATCGGCGATCTCGGCAACCGGCTTTGCCACACGCCTCAGGCGGACGCGGCGCTCGCCAAGCTGGTCGATAATCTTGATCCCGAGCGTCCCGTGACCCGCGTGGGCATCGCCAATGTCGACATGATCAACGCCGTCGCGCTTCCGGGTGGACAGGTCCTGATCTTCAACGGGCTGCTGCAGGAAGCGGGTAGCGCGGACGAGCTGGCAGGGGTCGTCGGGCACGAGATCGGTCACGTTCGCGAACGCCACGTCATGCAGGCACTGCTGCGCCAGTTCGGGCTTTCGGTCCTTTTGGGCGGGATCAATTCCGACCTAGGCAGCTCGATCTTCGGCATCGCCTCCATCAGCTATTCGCGCGATGCGGAGCGTGAGGCGGACGAATTTTCGCGCAAGCAGCTTGCCGCCGCCGACATCTCGCCGGTCGGCACGGCCGAGTTCTTCGAATACCTCAAGGAAGAGAGCGGGGATTCGCCCGAATGGGTCGGCTGGGTCGCCAGCCACCCGATGCCGGCAGAGCGTGAAGATGCGTTCCGCAACGCGGTCGTGAAGGGCAAGACTTACAAGCCCGCGCTGACGAAGGCCGAATTCGCCGCACTCCAGGAAGCTTGCGAGAAAGACCCTGACGTCGAGGAATTCAGCTTCTTCTGACGCACGGGCTGTCCCTGCCTGCGGTTCCAATCGCGCCCGCCCTTCCTAGATAGGCGGACATGACCGAAGCAGACCTTCCCGCCATCCAGCACTTCACTTCGGCAGAGGGGCTGTCGCTGGCCTATCGCCATGCGCCGGGCGCCGGGCCGCTGATCGTGTTCCTGCCGGGCTACATGTCCGACATGGCAGGCGGCAAGGCGACCGCTGCGATGGCCGATGCGATGGCGCGCGGACAAGCTTGCCTGCTGCTCGACTATTCGGGCTGCGGCGAAAGCGAGGGCGATTTTGCCGATGGCACGCTGTCCCGCTGGCGGGACGAGGTGCTCGCGCTGATCGACCATGTCGTTGCGGGAACAGCGGACAGGCCCGTCGTTATCGTCGGTTCCTCGATGGGCGGCTGGCTGATGTTCATCGTGGCAGAAGCGTTGTCGGAACGCGCCGGACCGGAAGCCTTGAAGGCGCTGGTCGGCATCGCGCCCGCGCCCGATTTTACCGACTGGGGCTATTCGGCAGAGCAGAAGGCCACGCTCGAAAAGGGCGAGGTCTGGTTCGAGGATAATATCTACGGCCCCGATCCGACGCCCTATCATCCCGCCTTCTTTCATGATTCCGCCCACCACCGGATGATCTCGCGCGGGATTGCCGTGACTTGCCCGGTTCGCGTCCTGCAGGGGCAGCGTGATCCCGATGTGCCGTGGGAACTGTCGCTCAAGATCGCGGATGCGCTGACATCGCAGGATGTGCGGCTCAGCATCATCAAGGACGGCGACCACCGCCTCTCGCGCGACACAGATATCGCGCTTCTCCTCTCCACCATCGCGGAGGTCTCGGCATGAAGCTGTCGGTTCTCGATTTCGTCTCGATCCCCGAAGGCGGCACCGCCTCGCGCTCGCTCGCCGATACGGCGGAATATGCGAAACTCGCCGAAGACCTCGGCTGTCACCGGTTCTGGATGGCGGAGCATCACGGTATGCCCGGTATCGCGAGTTCTGCCGTCGCGGTCTGCCTTGCCCATGTCGGCAACGCGACATCGAAGATCCGCATTGGTTCGGGCGGTATCATGCTGCCCAATCACAGCCCGCTGGTGATCGCAGAGCAATTCGGCACGCTGGACGCGCTGTTTCCGGGCCGCATCGATCTTGGCCTTGGCCGCGCACCGGGTGCGGATTCGCGGATCGGGCAGATGCTGCGCAAGGACCTGCACTCCGCCGCCGAACGCTTCCCGCAGGACGTGACCGAACTGCGCGCGGTGCTATCGGGCGATGGCAGCACGCCGCTTCAGGCCGTTCCCGGCAGGGGCGCCGATGTCGAGATGTGGATCCTGGGCTCCAGCCTGTTCGGCGCCCAACTCGCGGCTCTCCTCGGCCTGCCCTATGCCTTTGCCTCGCACTTCGCGCCCGCCGCGCTGGACGAGGCGCTTGCGCTCTATCGCGAGAATTTCCGCCCGTCGGAGGACTGCGAGAAGCCGCACGTCATGGTCGCGGCCAATTGCTACGCCGCCGACACGCGCGAGGAGGCCGAGCTTATCGCCTCGTCGATGGACCAGTCCTTCATCGCGCTGCGCACCGGCACGCCGGGCAAGCTGCCCCCGCCGGTTCCCGGTTATCGCGAGAGCCTGCCGCCGCAGCTGCTCGCCGGACTTCGCGGTCTGCGCCGTGTCAGCGCCATAGGCACGCGCGAGGATGTGCGCGAAACGCTGACCGAACTCGCCGCCCGCACCGGCGCGGACGAGATCGTTCTTTCGGGCTCCACCTTCGATCCGGCGGCGCGCCGCTACTCGCTCGAACTGGCGATGGACGCCATGAAGGCAAGCGTCACGCCGGCGAACTGATTGCCCCGCCGCGCGTCCGTTTTGCCGAACTCCACGGTTTTTGCCACTTGAACCGGTCGCCGCTGGGCGATAGCGCGGATGGCAAGGACCCGAGGGAGATAATATGGAACACGCCGACGTACTCATCGTGGGTGCAGGTCATGGCGGCGCAGCGGCAGCAGTCGCGCTTCGCCAGCAGGGCTTCGAAGGCAGCATCGTCATGGTGGGCCGCGAAAAGGAACCCCCGTACGAGCGTCCGCCGCTCTCCAAGGAATATCTGGCGCGCGAAAAGGAATTCGAACGTCTCTACATCCGTCCGCCGCAGTTCTGGGCCGACAAGGACGTGGCCCTGCGCCTCGGCACCGAAGTCGTCGCCATCGAACCGATGGGCAAGGTCGCCACGCTGACCGGCGGGGACGAGATCACTTACACCAACCTCATCTGGGCCGCTGGCGGCGATGCGCGCCGCCTGTCGTGCTCGGGCGCGGACCTCAAGGGCGTCCATGCCGTGCGCACCCGCGCCGACGTGGACCGGATGATGGCAGAAATCGACGCGGGCGCGAAAAGGGCCGTGATCGTTGGTGGCGGCTATATCGGGCTGGAGGCAGCTGCCGTCCTGCGCAAGCTGGGCGTCGAGGTCGTGCTGCTCGAAATGCTCGACCGCGTGCTTGCCCGCGTCGCGGGTGAGGAACTGTCGCGCTTCTACGAGAACGAACACCGTTCGCACGGTGTCGACCTGCGTCTCGAAACCGGTGTCGACTGTATCGAGGGTGACGGGGAGAAGGTGACCGGCGTCAAGCTGGCCGACGGCTCAATCGTCGAGGCCGACATGGTCATCGTCGGCATCGGCATCGTCCCCAGCATCGGGCCTCTGATCGTCGCTGGCGCTGCCGGTGCGAACGGCGTCGATGTCGACGAATACTGCCGCACCACGCTCGACGACGTCTATGCGATCGGCGACTGCGCGGCCCATGCCAACGACTTCGCCGATGGCGCGGTTATCCGTCTGGAATCGGTGCAGAACGCCAACGACATGGCCAAGACCGTGGCGATGAAGATCGCGGGCGAGAAACAGCCTTATCACGCGACCCCGTGGTTCTGGTCGAACCAGTATGACCTCAAGCTCCAGACCGTGGGCCTGTCGATCGGTCATGACGAAACGGTGCTGCGTGGCAATCCCGACGATCGCAGCTTCTCGGTGATCTACCTGAAGGAAGGCCGGATCATCGCGCTCGACTGCGTGAACAAGATCAAGGACTACGTCCAGGGCAAGAAGCTGGTCGAAGGCCGCGCGGTGATCGACCGCGATATCCTGGCCGACGATACGCTGGCCCTGAAGGAAATGGCGACGGCCTAAAGCCGGGCGAAAGCCCATTCCGCTGCTTCGGCAACGGTCGGGTCGGGGTCCTGCAACAGGGCCTCGACCGGACCACGAAGCGCCCGATCCCCGCTGTTCCCAGCCGCAATCAGGCAATTGCGCACGAACCGGTCGCGCCCGATCCGCTTGATCGGAGAGCCCGAGAACAGCAAGCGGAATCCCGCATCGTCGAGCGCCAGAAGCTCGGAAAGGTGCGGCGCGGTCAATTCCGCGCGCGGCAGGAATGCCATGTTCGCCGCCGCCTGGCTCGCAAAGCTGTTCCACGGGCAGACCGCAAGGCAATCGTCGCAGCCGTAGATCCTGTTGCCCATAGCCACGCGGAATTCGTGCGGGATCGGGCCCTTGTGCTCGATGGTGAGGTACGAAATGCACCGCCGGGCATCGACCACGCGCGGGCTCGGAAAAGCATCGGTCGGACAGGCATCGAGACAACGCGTGCACGATCCGCACCGGTCGGCGTGGGGCTCGTCCACGTCCAGCGGCAGCGTCGTGTAGATCGCGCCGAGGAAAAGCCAAGACCCCTGGCTGCGGCTGACGAGGTTGGAGTGTTTGCCCTGCCAGCCGATGCCAGCCGCCTCGCCCAGCGGCTTTTCCATCACCGGCGCGGTATCGACGAAGACTTTGACCCCTGCCTCAACGCCGATCTTGCGCGCTTCCTCGACCAGCCAGCGGGCCAGCCGCTTCAGCGCCTTCTTCACGACATCGTGATAATCGCGCCCCTGCGCATAGACCGAGATACGCCCCACCCCGCCTTCGTCCGCCAGGGCCAGCGGGTCGCGAGCCGGCGCATAGCTCATACCCAAGGCGATCACCCGCTGCGCCTCATCCCACAGGACTTGCGGCGCGGCGCGCTGGTCCTTGCGGTCTTCCATCCACTGCATCGAGCCGTGGCGCCCTTCATCCAGCCAATCGTCCAGCCGCATCGCGCGCGCCGGATCGGTCACCGCATCGGCGATTCCGGCCGCGACGAAGCCTTCCTCGCCTGCCCGTTCCAGCAGGCGGCGGCGCAAGTCGGTCAGCAATTCGGGGCCGATTTCTCGCATCCGGCGTTAACTCTATCTTGCAGTATGGCAGCGCATGGGGCGATTGTAGGAACGGATGGATATGACCAAAAGCCCCGACAAGGCGGAATTCGACCGCGCAGTGCAGGCCGATACCGGCACTCTCGCAATCGAGGCGCGCGATCTCGTCAAGCGTTTCGACGGTACCGTCGCGGTCGACGGGGTCGACATATCGGTCCCGGCCGGAACGATCTACGGCATTCTTGGCCCCAACGGCGCGGGCAAGACGACGACGCTTCGCATGTTGCTCGGCATCATCGATCCCGACAGCGGCACCCGCAAGGTGCTGGGCAGCGAGAACCCGCACGCCATCGCGCACCGTATCGGATACTTGCCCGAGGAACGCGGCCTCTATCCCTCGATGAAGGCGGTCGACGCCATAGCCTTCGTCGGTTCGCTGCGCGGCCTGCCGCGTGCCGAGGGGCGCGAGCGCGGGCGCAAGCTGATGGAGGACTACGGCTTCGGCCATATCGCCGACCGCCAGATCCGCCAGATGTCGAAGGGGCAGGCCCAGACGGTGCAGCTACTCTCGACACTGGTGCACAAGCCCGATCTGGTTGTTCTGGACGAGCCTTTCTCGGGCCTCGACGCGATCAGCCAGGGGCGGCTCGAAAAGCTGATCCGCGGGCTTGCGACTGACGGGACGACGGTGATCTTTTCCACCCACGTCCTCGCCCATGCTGAACGCCTGTGCGAACGCATCGCGATCATCGCAGGGGGCAAGGTCCCGTTCGAAGGGCTGGTCTCGACCGCCCGCGACCGGCTTCCCCCGCAAGTCCATCTCGAAACCCGCAATGTCAACGGCCCGTGGCGCAGTGCGCTGCCTGCAGGGACCGAGCCGCAAGTGAAGTCATCGGGCGGCGCGCTGTTCGATTTCAGCCTGACGGGCGAAGTCGAACCCCTGCTCGCCGCGCTGATCGAAGGCGGCGCGGGGATCGAGGCGCTGTCGATCGAACGCGCAGGGCTTCACGACGCTTTCGTCGCCATCGCGGGCGAGGCTGCGGCCCGCGCGCTCGAAGAGGGCACCGCTCAAGGAGACGCCAAATGACCAGCCGGGCCTCGCGCTTCTGGCGCTCCATCTTCGTGATCGCGCGGCGTGATTACAGCGCGATCCTGTTCAGCCGCTCGTTCATCTTCTTCCTGCTCGGCCCGCTGTTCCCGATCGTCGTGGTCGCCATGGCGGGCGGCATCGGGGCCAGTGTCAGCGGGCAACTCCAGAACCCGAAGCTCGGCATTGCGATGCAGGCCGAGGATGTCGATGCCTTCGTCGCCGCGCGTGACAGGCTGGCCAAAACAGTCCCGCACACGCCCGAAGTCGTGGTGGTACTGCGGCTAAAGCCCGGCGAGAACGTGATGACGCGCTCGCTCCTGCAACGCGTCAAGGACGGTAGTCCCATCGTCGCGATTTTGAGCGGACCGCTGGCCAACCCCAAGCTGACCGGCGCGGGCGGACAGATCGACAGGTGGGAAGGCCCCGTCGCCCTGATCGCGGCAGAGGCCATGCGCGGAGATACCGGTGCACTGCCGTCAGTGAACATGGAGCGGACGATCACCGCCAAGGCCGATACCGCGCGCAAGCGGATCAGGACGGCGCAGGCATCGCAGACGCTTCTGTTCCTGCTCACCATGTTGCTCGCGGGTATGGTCATGTCGAACATGGTCGAGGAAAAGGCCAACAAGATCATCGAGGTTCTGGCCGCCGCCGTGCCGATGGACGCGGTGTTTTATGGCAAGCTGATCGCCATGCTGGGCGTCAGCCTGACGGGCCTTGCGGTCTGGGGCCTGTTCCTGTCGCCCATCGCCATCGTCGGCGCCGGGCTGCCGACATTCGCGGCCCCCGCGGTGGGTTGGCCCCTCTTCATCTTTTTCGGGCTGATCTACTTCTCGTTCGCCTACCTGCTGCTGGGTTCGCTGTTCCTCACCATCGGCGGGCTCGCCGCGACGGTACGCGAGGTGCAGACGCTGTCGATGCCGGCGACGATGCTGCAGCTGATCGTGTTCTTCTTTGCAAGCTACGCGCTTGGCGCGCAGGGTGAACCGATCGAGTGGGTGGCCATCATCTTCCCGCTGTCCTCGCCCTACATCATGCTGGCGCGATCGGCCGTGGACGGGGCGCTCTGGCCGCATTTCCTTGCGATCCTGTGGCAGGCGTTCTGCGTCGCGCTCATCATCAAGGGCGGCTCGACCCTGTTCCGCAAGACGGTGATGAAATCGGGCCCTGCGCCCGCGAAAAAGAGCCTCCTCGACCGCATCCGAGGCAAGCGCGAACCGGCCTGAATCGCGCCCGGGTGAAACCGGCGGGCAGTTTCGAGCGTATATCATTCATCCCCGCCTAAGCGGCGACGGGATAGAACGGAGCGCATGGGACTACTGACGCGACGCAATACGCTCGGCCTTTTGTGCGCGAGCGCGATCATGCCGATCCTCGGCGCCTGCGGCTCGCGCCCGGCAGAGGCGCGTACTTATCCGCTACAGCTGAGCGAGGACGAATGGCGCAAACGCCTGAGCCGCGAGGAATTTCGCATCCTGCGCCAGGCCGGAACCGAACGGGCCTTTTCCAATCCGCTGAACGATGAAAAGCGCAAGGGAACCTTTACCTGCGCCGGATGCGGACAGGCCCTGTTCTCGTCCTCCACCAAATACGAATCGGGCACCGGATGGCCCGCGTTCTATGCCCCGCTGAAGGGTGCGGTGGACAAGGATACCGACTACAAGCTCGGCTATCCGCGCACCGAAATCCTGTGTTCCAACTGCGGCGGACACCTGGGCCACGTCTTCAACGACGGGCCGAAGCCGACCGGCAAGCGGTACTGCATCAACGGCGTCGCTCTCGACTTCAAACCGGCGTGACGAAAGCGTCACTCTTGGGTTCGACAGACGCGTTCTATCTGTCTAAGACAGCGCCATGACTGCCGAACCGGCCACCCCCCTGCTCGATACCGTCAATACGCCTGACGACCTGCGGAAGCTGAAGCGCGAGGACTTGCGCCAGCTCGCCGACGAACTGCGCTCCGAAATGATCTCCGCCGTCGGACAGACGGGCGGGCATCTCGGGTCCGGTCTGGGTGTCGTGGAACTGACGACTGCCATCCACTACGTTTTCAACACGCCGGACGACCGGCTTGTCTGGGACGTCGGCCACCAGGCCTATCCGCACAAGATCCTGACCGGGCGGCGGGACCGCATCCGCACCCTGCGCCAAGGCGGCGGCCTGTCAGGCTTCACGAAGCGGAGCGAGAGCGAATACGACCCGTTCGGCACCGCGCACTCGTCCACCTCGATCAGTGCGGCACTCGGCTTTGCCATCGCCAACAAGCTGTCGGGTACGCCCGGCAAGGGCATCGCCGTGATCGGTGACGGCGCGATGAGCGCTGGCATGGCCTATGAAGCGATGAACAATGCCGAGCAGGCCGGAAATCGCCTTGTCGTCATCCTCAACGACAACGACATGTCGATCGCGCCGCCGGTCGGTGGGTTGTCGTCCTATCTTGCCCGCCTCGTATCGAGCGGCCAGTTCCTTGGTCTGCGCGAACTGGCCAAGAAGTTCGCCCGCAAGCTGCCGCGCCCGTTGCACAATGCCGCGCGCAAGACCGACGAATTCGCCCGCGGCATGGCCATGGGCGGCACCCTGTTCGAGGAACTGGGCTTCTATTACGTCGGCCCGATCGACGGCCATGACCTCGACACGCTGGTTCCCGTCCTCGAAAACGTGCGCGATGCGGCCGAAGGGCCGTGCCTGATCCATGTCGTGACGACGAAGGGCAAGGGCTATGCTCCGGCCGAGGAATCGGCGGACAAGTATCACGGCGTTGCAAAGTTCGACGTCGTCACCGGCAAGCAGAGCAAGAGCAGCGGCGGACCGCCGAACTATCAGAACGTTTTCGGCGACACGCTGGCCAAGCTGGCCGAAACCGACGACCGCATCTGCGCCATCACCGCTGCGATGCCGAGCGGGACGGGCGTCGACCGGTTCGCCAAGGCCCATCCCGAACGCTCATTCGACGTCGGTATTGCCGAACAGCACGCGGTGACGTTCGCAGCCGGTCTTGCGGCGCAGGGCATGAGGCCGTTCGCCGCAATCTATTCGACGTTCCTGCAGCGCGCCTTCGACCAGGTCGTGCACGATGTCGCGATCCAGAACCTGCCGGTCCGCTTCGCGATCGACCGCGCTGGCCTCGTCGGCGCGGACGGTGCGACACACGCAGGGTCGTTCGACGTGACCTATCTCGCCACCCTGCCCAACATGGTCGTCATGGCCGCGGCGGACGAGGCGGAACTGGTCCACATGACCTACACCGCCGCCCTCCACGACAGCGGCCCGATCGCGTTCCGCTACCCGCGCGGCGCAGGCATCGGCATCGACCTTCCCGAAGTTCCGGAACAGCTGGAAATCGGCAAGGGCCGCGTGGTACGCGAAGGCACCAAGGTCGCGATCCTCTCGCTGGGCACGCGCCTTGCAGAGGCACTGAAAGCCGCCGACCAGCTTGAGGCCAAGGGCCTGTCGACCACGGTCGCCGACATGCGCTTTGCCAAGCCGCTGGACGAGGACCTGATCCGCAAGCTGGCCGCTTCACATGAAGTCCTCGTCACGATCGAGGAAGGCTCCATCGGCGGTCTAGGCGCTCACGTCCTGACGATGGCGAGTGACGAGGGCCTGATGGATGCAGGGCTCAAGATCCGCACCATGCGCCTGCCCGACCTGTTCCAGGACCATGACGCGCCCGAAAAGCAGTACGACGAGGCTGGCCTCAACGCCCCTCACATCGTCGACACGGTGCTGAAAGCGCTGCGCCACAACAGCGCGGGCGTGGAGGAAGCGCGGGCCTGAGCGTGCCCAGCTGGTTGCTGCCGACCGGCTTTGCGGTCGGCGCGTTGGCGATCTGGTTCGCGGCTGCCTTCAGGAACACCCGACGCCAGATTGCGGCGACGAAGGCGCGGCGCCCCAATCCGTCGCGTGATCAGTTCATGGAGATGATTGCTCCAGATTGTGCAGAAGAAGTGGCCGCTTTCCTATGGGAGACGGCCCTCCCCTATATTTGAAGCCCCATCTGACGCCGCATCCGGACGACGACCTACTCCGCGACCTGCCTATTGATGAAGACGACTGGTCAATGGATTGGCCGCGCGACTTCGCGGCACAACAGGGGTTCCACGAAAGCAACCTGCCCGACTGGCCCGAAGGCTGGCCTACGACAATCAGGAATTACGGTCGCTGGCTAAGCATGGGTCCGGCTTAACCCAACCACCGCCAGACCCCCGCCGGAATGCCGCCCAGCGGCATATGCGCGAAGGTGATCGCGAGCCATGCAACGACGGCGACGACCCACGTGACCGCGCTCGCCCCGGCAAAGCCCGACAGTTTCGGCCAATAGCTCGTCTTCGCCTCCCACTCCGGCCACGCCGGGTCGAGGTGTTCCTTCTTCCTGTCCTGCAGTGCTGCGCCGACCAGCGCGAGGATGATGAAGGCCCCCATGAAGACGATCGTGCGCGCGTCGGGCATGACGAGGATGTGCGCCACGCCCCAGATCGCGATGCCCCACATCATCGGGTGGCGCGTGACGAGGAAGACGCCCGCAGGCTCCTTGCCCGCCGCCTTGCCTTCCGATCCGGGTAGCGCGGGATTGCCGCGAAAGCTGCCGACAAGGAGGACGAGCGCCACGATGGTGAGGATGCTCGCTACGATCCATGCCCAGTCGCTCATCGGCTCGAACAGCCAAGGCCCGCGCGGAGCCTTGCCGAACGCGTGGCCTATGCCGCCCAGCGTGATCAGGGCGACCAGCGAATAGAGCGCGAGAAAGCCCTTCTCACCCAGCTTGGCGACCAGTGGTGCGCGGGCGGGGTGAGAGAGGATGAAATGCGTGCCGACGAAAATGACGGCGGCCGAAACCAGTGCGGAAAGTCCCAAGGGCATCGCTGCCTCCCGACGAAGATGGCACGTCCCGGCAGGCTAGCGCGTGGTGGGCGGTGCGCAAGACCCCGCCCACCGATGCGACATTACTTGCGTTCGGGGTGCATGCCGGCTGCCTGCGGCTCACCCAGTTCGGCGTCGCCGGCCAGTTCTTCATGCGCCTCGTGCTCACCCAGCGTGTCGAGGTGCATCCACTTCTTCACGATAGGGCTGAGCAGAAGGACGACACCGCCGATGCCGATCGTCCACCAACCGATCTCGTTATAGATTGCAAGGGTCAGTTCCTTGCTCATCTCGCCCGATTCGCCGCCGGTGGCTTCACCGATCTTGCCCGCGACGAAGCTGCCCACCGCGGTCATGTAGAACCATGCGCCCATGATGAAGCTGCCCAGATGCAGCGGCGCAAGGCGGGTCATGGCCGAAAGTCCGACGGGCGACAGGCAAAGCTCGCCGGTCGTGTGCAGCAGGTAGATGAGAAACACGAAAACGACGCCCGTCATCACCGCCGGATCGCCGGTGCCCGCGCCCCAGACGAACACGAGGAAGCCCGCGCCGACCTGGAACAGCGCCAGTGCGAACTTGGCCGGCGCCGACGGTTCAAGCCCGCGACGTCCAAGGAACTGCCACAGCGCCGCGAACAGCGGGGCGAAGATGACGATGTAGATCGGGTTGATCGACTGGAACAGCGATGTCGGGACCCCGCCCTTGTCGACGAACTTGTCGGTGTAGAGGTTCAGCGAACCGCCAGCCTGTTCGAACAGCCCCCAGAACACCGGGTTCAGCGCGATCAGGAAAAGGATGGCGAAGATACGTTCACGCGCCTGCTTGGGTAGCTTGAACGCTTCGTAAAGCGTGTAGGCCAGCATCGCGATGCCGCATACGATCAGCAGGCCCTGAATGACGTCCTGGTACTGGATCAGGAACCAGATCACCGCGACCGAGGCTGCGCCTACGACGTAGAGCGTGGTCTCGAGACGCTTGGCGAGCGGAGCCGGCGGTTCGCCCTGCCCCTTAAGCGCAGGTTTGCCGACGATGAAGATGATGAGGCCCAGCACCATGCCGATACCCGCAAGGCCGAAGCCCCACGACCAGCCGATCGTCTCACCCAGATAGCCGACGAGGATCGTGCCCAGCGCCGCACCGACGTTCACGCCCATGTAGAAGATCGTGTAGGCCGCATCACGGCGGCTATCGGTCATCTTGTAAAGCTGGCCGACGATCACGGAGATGTTGGCCTTCAGGAAGCCGGAACCCACGATAATCAGGGCCAGCGCCAGCCAGAACACGTTTATCGCGAAATCGGCCTGCTTCACGGCCGGATCGGTCACGCCCTGCATGCCTTCGTAAGCCATGGCCAGGTGGCCCAGTGCCAGCACCGCACCGCCGAACAGCACCGCCTTGCGCTGGCCCAGCCAGCGATCGGCCAGGTATCCGCCCAGCACCGGCGTGATGTACACGAGGCTGCCGTAGGCGCCGTAGATCAGGCTCGCCTTGCCGTCGGAAAACAGCCAGAATTTCGTGAGATAGAGGATGAGCAGGGCGCGCATGCCGTAGAAGGAGAAACGCTCCCACATCTCGGCGTAGAACAGCACGAAAAGCCCGCGGGGATGGCCGATGACCTCCTCGCTCTTGCGCATGGAGATGACGCCGCCGATGGCCAGCACGGCAAATAGGGCGACCGCGGCGATGGCTGCGATCCAGTCGCCCTCGGTCCAGAGGCTGATGTCCTTCATGTAAGCTCGTCTTCCCCGGTATTTTCGTGAGTGTCCGTTTCTGGGGTGAGAGCCTTAAAGGCCTTTGCCGCATTGTGAAGGGTTTTGTTGCAATTGAGACCATCTCGCTTGACCGTAATGCAACGGCCCGAAAGCTTGACCCGACACGCTGTATTATGGCACTAGACCACCTATGCCACGCCCCACCGGAACCCAGGCCACGCGCCCCGTCTACCTGCGTTTGCGGGACCTGATTGCCGCCGCGATCATCGACGGAAGCTATCCGGAAGGCGAACTGCTCCCCTCGGTCCGCGCATTTGCCGCCGAACAGGGGGCGAATCCGCTGACGGTGGCCAAAGCTTATCAGCAGTTTCAGGACGATGGCTTATTGGAAGTGCGCCGCGGCATCGGGATCGCCGTCGTGCCGGGCGCGCGCGCGCGCCTGCTGAAGGCTGAACGGGACCAGTTCCTCACTGAAGAGTGGCCCGCCGTGGCGGATCGGATCCGTCTGCTCGATCTTGATCTCGACAGCTTGATGGCCCGTTCCGACTGACGGGCAAAATGCGGACCGGGATGCAAACTGTCCCGAAATCTTATCATATGTAATAGATATTGCGACTTTCCCCCCGGGATGGCACACTTATTCAAGTGGTTGCGGGCAGGGGATGATCTTTTTTCCGGCTTCGCAGTCGCGGACTGCTCGTGATGAAGGGGCATCACGGGTTCTGGCATTGTTACCGCCCTTGCCGGCGGTATCTGTCGCAAGGGGGTCGCGAACTCTTCGACAGGCGGGGTAGACATGATTAGATCGGAACTCATCGAAGCGCTTGCGCAGGAAAATCCCGAACTTCGACCTGAAGAGGTCGAGGCCGTGGTCACCTGCTTCTTCGACGCGATTGCCGAACGACTGGCCAGTGGTGGCCGGGTCGAGCTTCGCGGTTTCGGTGCTTTCTCCACCCGCGAACGCGCCGCCCGCACGGGCCGCAACCCGCGCACCGGCGAAACGGTCGAGGTGCCCGGCAAGCGCGTGCCTTACTTCAAGGCTGGCAAGGATATGCGCGACCGCCTCAACGCGGACTGATCGCCGCGCCCGTACTCTCGGGGTCATCTTTCACAATCTGCTGGATTCTCGCCATTGCGCGGCGCAGCCACGCACCCTAACGCTGCGGCAAGTGCGGACGTGGCGGAATGGTAGACGCCGGGGACTTAAAATCCCTTGTACTTTGTACGTGCGGGTTCGAGTCCCGCCGTCCGCACCACTTTATTCATAGCTTTTCGGACCGCGCACGAGGTTAACGCATCCCACTGGAGATGCGCGAAAACTACTCAGGTCCAACCTGCTGCATTCCCACGCGAATTTAACGATTTGGTTGCAACTTTCCGGGTATCAGGGAACCCGTGAACAGCGCCAATTTCGGGCCCCCTTCCGACCGCAACTGGCGCGAATGAAAGAGCGGGCAGCGTGAATGACCTGAGTCCCTCGCAATTCGATGGCCATCGCGGCGATGGCGACACATCGGTGCGCGATCCCCAGCGAATACCGATCATCCGGACGGCAAAGCTCGTCTTTCCCGATGCCGAATACCCTTGCGTCCTGCGCGATATTTCCGGCAGCGCGCTGCGCGTAAAGCTCTACGGTGCGCCGATCGAGGAAGGGGCCGCGGGCTTTCACCTCGAATTCGGCGACGGCGACAGGTTCGAAGTCAGCGCGATCTGGGTCAAGGACGATCAGGCCGGACTGGCCTTTGCCAAGCACAATGACCTCATGTCGCTGATCGGGGAACATGGCCCTTTCCGCAAGCGCGCCATCCGCATTGCGGTCGAACTTCCCTCGTCGGTCAAATCCCTCGGGCGCAGACTGGACGTGCACATCCGTGACCTTTCGCACGAAGGGGCACAGATTTTGAGCGAGGCGATGTTCTCGATGGACCAGCAGGTCCGCATCGACATTCCCCGTCTGGGCGAAGTCTATGCGAAGGTCCGCTGGCGGCAGCACCCCTCTTACGGCCTGGCCTTCGTCGAAACCTTCCGCTTCGACCAGATCGCAGCAGTGGCGAGCGACCTTCAGGCGCTTTCGCGGGAGTGGCGCAAGGACGGCGGTTCGGGCCCTCGCCCTGACGACATGGCGGCCTGATCCACCCGGCCTGCCCGCCGCCCGTTTAAAAAGCTGCAAAAAGAGGCTGCGAAAGCACCGCGTTAACGTCCTCTTAGCCATTTTCATGCACGAATTGCCTTGGGTCGCCGCTTGGCGACGGACGTTTTGCACAAGGGGGCACCGTGCAGCAGGGCACCGAAATGAAGCAGGGCAATTCCGAACTGGACGTGGACGTCGTCATCATTGGCGCAGGACCGGCCGGTCTGACGGCGGGATACCTGCTGACGAAGGCCGGAAAATCGGTCGCCGTGATCGAGAAGGACGAGACTTACGTCGGCGGCATCAGCCGCACCGTCGAACACGAAGGCTATCGCTTCGACATCGGCGGACACCGCTTCTTTTCGAAGTCCAAGGCCGTGGTCGACCTGTGGAACGAGATCCTGCCCGACGACTTCATCTCGCGCCCGCGGATGAGCCGCATCTATTACGAGGGCAAGTTCTACTCCTACCCGCTGCGCGCGTTCGAAGCGCTGCGTAATCTCGGCATCTGGCGTTCGACGGTCTGCATGGCGAGCTTTGCCAAGGCGCAGGTCTTCCCGCGCAGGCAGATCAAGAGCTTCGAGGACTGGACCGTGAACCAGTTCGGCGAAAAGCTGTTCTCGATCTTCTTCAAGACCTACACCGAAAAGGTGTGGGGCATGCCCTGCGATGAAATGAGCGCCGACTGGGCCGCACAGCGCATCAAAGGTCTCTCGCTCTGGGGGGCAGTGACCGATGGGCTCAAGCGTTCGCTTGGCCTCAACAAGCGTCCGAACAATGGCATGCAGGCCAAGACCCTGCTCGAGGAATTCCGCTATCCGCGCCTTGGCCCCGGCATGATGTGGGAAGCCGCGCGCGACAAGATTCGCGAAGGCGGCAACAAGGTCCTGATGGGCCACGCGCTGCGCCAGCTTGCCGCTGACAGCAAGGGCGGCTGGCGCCTTAGCGCGACGCTGGCCGATGGCAGCGAGCGCGTAATCCGCGCCCGCCACGCGATTTCGAGCGCGCCGATGCGCGAACTGGCCGCGCGCCTTGCTCCGGTCCCGGCCTCGGTGCTGGATGCCAGCGGGCTGAAGTATCGCGACTTCCTGACCGTGGCGCTGAAGGTCCGTTCCAAGGACCTGTTCCCCGACAACTGGATCTACATCCACGACAGCAAGGTGCAGGTCGGCCGCATCCAGAACTTCCGTTCGTGGTCGCCCGAAATGGTGCCCGACAGCGATGTCGCCTGTGTCGGCCTTGAATATTTCTGCTTTGAAGGCGACGGCCTCTGGGCCTCGTCGGATGACGATCTTGTCGCCCTGGCGACGAAGGAAATGGAAATCCTCGGCCTGTGCGATCCGGCGGACGTCATCGGCGGTTCGGTCGTGCGGCAGGAAAAGGCCTACCCCGTCTATGACGAGGACTATGCCGAGCGCGTGCAGGTCATGCGCGAGGAACTGGAAGCCAAGCACCCCACGCTGCACCTTGTCGGGCGCAACGGCATGCACCGCTATAACAACCAGGACCACGCGATGATGACCGCGATGCTGACGGTCGAGAACATCATGGCGGGTAAGCGTATCTACGACACCTGGTGCGTGAACGAGGACGCGGAATACCACGAGGCCGGCAACGAGGGCGACGAGATCGAACTGCCCCGCTACTCGGCAGAAGACCGCGCCGCAGCGCTGTCCTCGATGCGCGACGTTCCCGAGCCTGTCGCACCCGAGAAGAAGGACGCGGCATGACCGACGCCGCGGCCTTCAGGCGCTTCGTCGCCTACGGCTTTGCCAGCGTCGCGGCGCTGGGCGTCGACCTTGCCTGCTTCTTCGCGTTGATGGCGCTGCATATTGCGGCGCCTGCGGCGGCAGCGGGCGGCTATGCGGCGGGCATCCTTGCCCACTGGTTCGCATCGAGCCGCTTCGTCTTTACCGGCCGAGTCGCCAGCGAGGGCAAGGCACGCGCGGCCCAGCAGGGCCTGTTCGTCGCCTCTGCGCTGGTTGGCCTCGCGCTCACTTGGGCCATTGTCGCGGCGGGGACCGCGATGGATCTCGACCCGCGCCTTGCCAAGCTGATCGCCATCGGCGCCAGCTTCTTTGCCACTTTCCTGCTGCGCCTGCGCTTCGTCTTCACCGAAGAGCAGGGCGCACCTGCCGGTACAAGCTGACGCGGGGGTGGAGGGCACCATGATCGGAGAGCGCCGCCGCCACGGATTCGAACGGGCCATGATCGCCCGGATCACGCTGGTCTGGGCAATCGTCTCGGCGCTCCTCCTTGCCACGCAGTTCCGCAACATTGCCGCCGTCATCTATCCCGATGGCGACGATATCCTGCGCCTCCTGCAGGTGCGCGACTGGCTGAACGGCCAAAGCTGGTTCGACGTGACGCAGTACCGCGTCGATCCGCCCGAAGGCACGCCGATGCACTGGACGCGGCTGGTGGATCTCCCGCTGGCCGCGGTCATCTTTCTGCTGACGCCGATCATTGGAAGCGGCGCGGCTGAAATAGCCGCCTCGGTCATCGTACCGCTGGCAACGCTGTGGCTCGTGCTCATGCTGATCGGACGCATCAGCTTCAAGATCTTCGATGAAGAAGCGACCGGCCTCGCCTGCCTCGTAGCGGCGATGTCCACCTCGCTCCTCAACCAGATACGCCCGATGCGCATCGACCACCACGGCTGGCAAGTCGTGTGCGCCCTTGTCGCAGTAAACGCACTGATGGCCCGCAACGCGCGGCAAGGCGGCTGGATCGCCGGTTTCGCGATGGCGGCGTGGCTGTCGATCAGTCTTGAGGCGCTGCCGATGGTCGCCGCGATCATGGCGGTCGGCCTGTGGCGCTGGATGCGGTGCTGGCACGAACGGACCTGGCTGGTGTCGATGCTGCAGTCGACTTTCGTAAGCTCGCTGCTGATCTACATGGCTACGAAGGGCCTGCCGGTCGGCGCATCGGTTTGCGACGGGATGGGCCCTGCCCCGCTTGCCGCGATGGGCATTCTCGCGATCGGCGCGACCGGCCTCGACCGCGCGACGCACCGTCCGTTCAGCTTCGCCCTGATGGCTTTCGGCGCGCTCGGCGTCGCTGCCGTTGCGGTTGAATTTACGCTGGCTCCGCAATGTACGGGCGGCACTTTTGCCGAACTCGATCCGCTGACCCGCTCGCTTTGGCTCGGTAACATCACGGAAGGCCGCCCGATCTGGGAAGGCAGCGTCAAGCTTGCGCTGCTTAAGGTCATCCCGCCACTGATCGCGCTCGTCACGATGTGGAACCTCATCCGCACCTCGAACGACTGGCTTGGTCGCTGGCACCAGGAATATGCGTTTCTGCTGATCGTTGCGCTGATCGTCGGTTGCCTCGTGGCCCGGACCAGCATCTATTCCGCCGCACTCGCCGCCGTGCCGCTGGGCTGGCAGTTGAAGGTCTGGCTCCGCTCGGTCCGCACGCTGAAGGAACCGAGCAAGCAAGCCGCCGCCGCCGCCGGCATCATCACTGCGCTCGCCCCGGCCGTTCCGATCTCGCTGCTGATGGCGGCCGCGCCGACGCAGGCATCGACCCGCACCTCCGCGCCGGTCGTCGCCGTTGCCGATTGCGACGTTCGCGCAGCGCTACCGGCGCTGGGCACTACGCCCTCGCGCGTGTTCGCGCCGATCGACCTTGGCCCGCGCATCCTGCTTGATAGCCCGCACTCGGTCCTTTCAACTGCGCATCACCGCGCCGATGTCGCGATTGCCGACACGATGCGCGCTTTCATGGGCTCTCCTGATGATGCCCGTGCGATGCTGGACCGTCGCGGCTATGACTACATGATGCTGTGCACCGGCATGAACGAAGTGAACGCCTATGCCGCTCTGCAGCGGGCTGGCTTTGCCGCCAGCCTGCAGAAAGACGAGATTCCCGATTGGCTGGAGCCGGTCGAGAACGATAGCCAGAACGTCCTCGTCCTCAAGATCAGGGACTGATCAACCGCGACAGGCGGCGCAGACACCCTTCAGTTCGACAACCGTCTTCACATCCTCAAAACCGGCCGCACTTGCCGCACCGCGTAGGCCTTCGGTCAGGCGGTCGTCGTCGATGTGCTCGGCGATTCCGCACTTGTCGCAGATCAGAAAGATGCAGTCGTGCTGACAGCCCGGGTGCCGGTTCACCAGATACGCGTTCGCGCTTTCGATCCGGTTCGCAAGGTTGGTCCGCACGAACAGGTCGAGGATGCGATAGACGCTGTTGGGAGCAACCCGCTTGCCGCGCTGCGCCGAAAGGGCATCGGCGATGTCATAGGCAGAGGCCGGAGCCTCGTGATCGGCCAGCGCATTGAATACGTCGGCACGCATGTCGGTCCACTGCTCGCCCGCATCGGTCAGTGCCCCGCGCGCCGCGCGCACGAGCGCTGCGCCTTCGTGTTCGGCGTGGGAATGGTCGTGCGTGTCCGTGCAGGTCATGCCAGCGATATAGGGCGTGCCGGCGCGCAAGTCATCCCGCCCGTGACGGAGGCCCCGTGAAGCAAACCTAAATCAGTTCTTGCGGAAGGTCGCGGTGTAGTCTGCGGGGAACAGGGTCTTCAGCGCCTCGACCTTCGGGCGGTCCCAGCGACGGATGTAGCCGTGGTTCGGGTTCTTCGCCATGAAGTCCTGATGATAGGCCTCGGCGCGGTAGAAGGTGCCCTGCTTCTCGATCTTGGTCACGATCGGCTTGTCCCACAGCTTCGCCTTGCCGAGCTGCGCGATGTAGGCCTTGGCCACGCGGGCCTGTTCCGCGCTAGTGGGGACGAACGCACTGCGATACTGGCTGCCGTGATCCGGCCCTTGCCGGTTAAGCGTGGTGGGATCGGCGACGACTGCGAAGAAGATGCGCAGCAATTCGTCATACCGCACGACATTTGGGTCGTATGTGACCTTCACCGCCTCGGCATGGCCGGTCGCACCGGATGTCACCCTTTTGTAAGTCGCATCGCGCTTGCTGCCGCCGTGATAGCCGCTGACCGCGCTGGTCACGCCCTTGACGTGGCTGAACACGCCCTCGACGCCCCAGAAACAGCCACCTGCGAAGATCGCGGTCTTGAGCCCGCCTTCCTCCGTCGCGCGGATCGCAGCGGCAGGGGTCGCCACCGCCTCTTCGCCCGATGCGGCGGCGATCGCAGGTTGCTGGCACGCGCCGAGCAGAGCAGCGGCGCCAAGCATCAGGAATGTGGAGCGGAAGGTGTTCAGCCCAGAACCGACGCGATGGCCTGCGTCTCGATCGGGAAGCCCGACACCGCGAAAAGCCCGGCGGCACCCAGCGCGAAGCCGATCGCGAAATTGCGGATAAGGCTGCTGTCGATGAGGTGCATGGCTTTGACTTTCGTGGCCAGTAGTAGGGTTGCTGAACTTGGTAATCACGGTCTTAACCCGGGTCCGCTGAAGAAAGGATGAATCCTACTCCATCCTTTCGTTCAGGAACCTGAACCGGTTACAGCGCAGCTTTAAAAAATCAGTGCCGGAAGTGGCGCATCCCGGTGAAGACCATGGCAAGACCGGCATCGTCAGCGGCCTTGATAACGTCTTCGTCACGGATCGAACCGCCCGGCTGGATCACCGCCGTCGCGCCAGCCTCGGCCGCCGACAGCAGGCCGTCGGCGAACGGGAAGAACGCGTCGGAGGCGACCGCGCTACCGACGGTCTTGGCCTCGGACCAGCCGTAGGTCTCGGCAGCTTCGGCGGCCTTGGCTGCGGCGATGCGCGCCGAATCGCGGCGATTCATCTGGCCCGCGCCGATACCGGCGGTCTGGCCGTCCTTGGCATAGACGATGGCGTTCGACTTCACGTGGCGGGCGACCGTCCATGCGAAGAGGCAGTCCTTCAGCTCCTGCTCGGTCGGGGCGCGCTTCGTCACGACCTTGAGGTCCGCCTCGCTCACCGCAGCGCTGTCGCGGTCCTGCACCAGCAGGCCGCCGGCGATGACGACCTGGTTGACGCCGGGACGACGCGGATCGGGCAGGCCATCAGACAAGAGCAGGAGGCGCAGGTTCTTCTTCTTGGCGAAGATGGCCTTGGCCTCTTCCGTCGCATCGGGGGCGACGACGACTTCGGTGAAGATCTTGGTGATCGCCTCTGCCGTGCCAGCGTCAAGCGGGCGGTTCACCGCGACGATGCCGCCGAACGCGGAAACCGAATCGCAGGCGAGCGCCTTGTCCCACGCCTCTTCCAGCGAGTTCGCGGTGGCGACGCCGCAGGGGTTGGCGTGCTTGACGATCACCACGGTCGGCGGGCCGTCACGGAATTCGGCGCAAAGCTCCAGCGCGGCGTTCGCGTCGTTGTAGTTGTTGTAGGACAGTTCCTTGCCCTGCACCTGCACCGCTTGCGGCAGGCCCGAGACGTGCGGACCTTCGGGCAGGTAGAGCGCGGCTTCCTGGTGCGGGTTTTCGCCGTAACGCAGGGTGCCTGCGATGTTGCTGGCCATCGTGCGGCGCGGCGGGAATTTCTGGCCCTGGTCGGCATAGGCGAACCACTGGCTGATCGCGCTGTCGTAGGCGGCTGTCGCGGCGAAGGCCTTGGCGGCGAGCATCTTGCGGAAATCGTATCCGGTCGCGCCGACGCCTGCGTCCATTTCGGTCACCAGTGCCGGATAGTCGGCAGGGTCGGTGACGATGGCGACATATTCGTGGTTCTTCGCGGCAGAGCGCACCATCGACGGGCCGCCGATGTCGATGTTCTCGATGATGTCGTCGCGGCCTGCGCCCTTCTTCACCGTTTCAACGAACGGATATAGGTTCACGATGACCAGATCGATCGCGCCGATGCCGTGCGCTTCCATCGCGGCGGCGTGTTCGGGATTGTCGCGCACCGAAAGAAGCCCGCCGTGGACCATCGGGTGCAGTGTCTTCACGCGGCCGTCCATCATTTCCGGAAAACCGGTGATGTCGGACACGTCCTTCACTTCAAGACCCGCTTCGCGCAGCGTGCGCGCAGTGCCACCGGTCGAGACCAGTTCCACCTTGCGAGCGGCCAATGCCTGACCCAGTTCGACGAGACCTGTCTTGTCCGATACGGACAGGAGGGCACGGCGAATCGTGATCGGTTTTTCCATGAAGGCGGCCTTTCGCGCTGGAACGGTTAGAAGTCCGCCCGAGCCTCTAGGCCGTGGTTTTGCGGTCCGCAAGCACCCGAAGGGCCCAAACCCACGTTGATCGCGTCTCGGATTAAAGGCCTAGCAGGCGGGCTTCAGCCCATCCGCTTGAAGGACCAGAAAACCTTGCCGCCGTCGCGCCCGACAGATCCGGTCAGGACAAGCTGGTGCACGCCGCGCGGATGCCCGCCCGCATCGATCCAGAGCGATTCCTCGACCACGAGGCCCGGCGCACCCGTGCGGAACTGCCAGTACGACCCGTCAGGCATGGCGAGCGCAAAGCCCTTGCCCCCTTCGGATTCGAGCTGGTGCCCGATCTCTATCCCCTGCCCAAGGTGGAAGCGGATGGCATAACCGTGATCGCCGCGCTTCGCCTTGCGCCCGCGGGGGAGCAGCGCATCGGCCCCTTCGAGCAGGGTGCCATCGGCAGACAGGGCAAGCCGGCGTTCGTGGAACAGGCCATGGCGCGCGACATACCCGTCGTGCGATGCGGTCAGCACCGAGGCGCTGCCGTCCTTGGTGCGATCGAAAGTCACAGCCTTCACGCCGGAACCCAGCTTGCCGTTCGGCTCCACCGGCGTCGAATCGTGTTCGCCTAGCATCAGGGTCGAATGGGCGGCCGTACTGCGCAGACCATCCTCGATCCGGCGCGGGACCGCTGCGCCTGCCAGCGCCGCGCCGCCGCAATTGACGACGATGCGCTGTTCCTTGTGGCTGAATTCAAACGCCAGCGTCGAGGCGCAGCCGCCGTGCGCCTGACGGCCCGAGGGCGGCGGCGCGGCATCGAACTGCACGACCGACTGGCGCACGGCCAGCCGCTGAAAACCCCAGTGCTTGGCATCGTGCAGCGGACGCGCACGCGGGTCCGCCGCCTCTGTCAGCAAGGCAAGTCGGTCCGCCGAAAGCGGCGCGCTGCCCTGCCAGCTGCCCAGCGTCCCGTCCGAATGGGTCAGCGCCAGCAGCGCGGGCATCATCAGCGAGAGCATGACCTGTATCTGCGCCGGCGGATCGCGGCGGCAAGCGCGATAACAGGCCGAAAGGCGCAGCAGGATCGCGATAGTCTCGATCTGGTCGACCGGCGAGCGCGAGAGCATTCCGCCATCCTCGCCCACCGTATCGCCGAGCGCGGCGATCAGCCCCGCTTCGCCGAACAGGCGGCGCGGCTTGCCATCGGGCAGAAGCAGTCCGGCCGCCGTAATCGCGGCCCATGCGGGGATCACCTCATGAGCAGCCCCGCCGCGCGGAGCCTGCTTGTCGAGCCAGAGTGCGGTCTTCGACAAGTGACGCAAAACGCTGGCGCGGAAGGACCGATCATTGCCCGAAAGGATCAGCGGCGCATGGACCAGCCAGTTGAGGACGCGCAGCCCGACATGGCCGACATTCCACGCAGGGCCGGTCCCGATCTCGGCATTGGCCAGCATCCAGCGGCGCATGATGTCGTCCGCGACCGGCGCGACCTTGTCACGCGTGCCCGCCGCCTCCAGATCGGCCAGCCAGGTAAACCCGTGCACCGTGCGCGCCACCGGCGGGGAAAGCGACGTGCTGCCATAGTCGGCAGCCTCGACCCCCAGCCGCTTACCCGCGATCAGGAAGTGCCCTGCGCGCAGCGCCATGCCAGCCGCACGCTCACCCGGAAGCGGCTCGTCGACCGTGGCAAGAATGCGCAGGCGCGAAGGTTTGTGGAACGGGCGGACAAGATTGCGCGCCGAAACGCCGCGCGCATAAAGGAACCGCATTGCGCCATCTACCACGCCCAGACGCGGCGGCGACAGGTCGGCAAGCTCGGGCTCACCCGAAAGCGTCGGCTCCGGCGTCAGTGGGGCCGGTTCGACCAGCCCGTTCTCGGTATCGCTGCCATTCAAGGGTAAAGCCCGGTTCCGGGGCTCGATCCGGACCGGCTCGTCAGGGAGGCGGGTCGGTTCGAAGCCCATGGAAGCATCAGCCTCCTGCCGCCTTCAGGGCGGCGATGTTCTCGGCATACTTGTCGGGCCCACCCTTGAATGTGGCTGAACCGGCGACCAGCACATCGGCCCCAGCATCGACGCAAAGTTTCGCGGTTTCCGCATTCACGCCGCCATCGACCTCGAGGTGGATGTCGCGGCCCGTCTTGTCGATCATCTTGCGCACAGCCTCGATCTTGCGAAGCTGCGAATGGATGAAGCTCTGCCCGCCGAAACCGGGATTGACGCTCATCACCAGAACAAGGTCGATGTCGTCGATCAGGTAGTCGAGCATCTTGGCAGGGGTTGCCGGATTGAGCGAAATGCCCGCCTTGCACCCCAGTGCCTTGATCGCCTGCACCGTGCGGTGGACATGGGGTCCGGCCTCGGGGTGGACGGTGATGATGTCCGCGCCCGCCTTGGCGAAATCCTCAAGGTAGAGGTCCACCGGGCTGATCATCAGATGGACGTCGAAGGTCTTGGCGGTGTGCGGGCGAAGCGCCTTCACCACGGCGGGGCCGATGGTAATGTTGGGGACGTAGTGGCCGTCCATGACGTCGACGTGGATCCAGTCCGCGCCGGCAGCGTCGATGGCGCGCACTTCCTCGCCAAGCGCGGCGAAGTCTGCAGACAGGATGGAGGGAGAGATAAGCGGTGTGGGCATGGATCTCGAATTACTCCAGCGAGGCAAAGCGCCACAAGGCGCAATCGCAGCTTTATTCACATGGCTGAGCATGGGCCGAGCATGAAAAGTGCGGTTAATCTCTGCCTGTGCCGGATCGCACCAGCGCTGGCGCATCCGCTTGAACGCGGCGAAGCGCTTGGTTAAGCGCAGATATCCCGCAAAACGAGGCGCAGCCCCGACGCCGGCGGCGGGGCGGAACCCAGGATGCCCAAGCCCGATCCCATGTCCGTGATGCAACGTGAAAGCCGCGTCACGTATGGCGCGGTAGAACCTGTTCTCGGCGGATATGAGGTGGCGATCGGCCACAACCGGATCGTGGGCGATGAATTTCTCCTGCGCGAAGAAGGCTTTGCCTGTCGCTATCGCAAGGGTGACGGTATCACCGTGCAACTGGATGATTCGGCGAAAGAAGGCCTGCTGAAGCTGTTCCTGTCCGGATCGGTCCACAGCGCGTTGGCCGCGATCAACGGCTTCACACCGCTGCACGCCTCTGCCGTCGAAGTGAACGGAAAGGCGATGGCCTTCATCGGCCCGCCGGGCGCGGGCAAGTCGACCACGGCGGCCGGGCTGCGCGCACAGGGCCAGCGGATCGTTGCTGACGATACACTGGTAATCGACATGGATGATGGCGGACCGATCTGCCTTCCGGGGCACAAACGGTTAAAGCTCTGGGCCGATTCGGTGGCATTGACGGGGATGCCTGCTCTCGAACTGGTGTCGGAGGATTACCGCAAGGTTTTCGCTACTGAAGAGCCTAGCGAAGTCGACGCCCCCCTCCCGCTCGGCGCGATCATCAGTGTCGAGGTTGGAGAGACGCTCGCCCTTGACGTACACGGCGCGGCGCGTATCGCGTTGCTTGATGACGATCACTATACCGCGCAACATCGGATCATGGCGCAAGGACAGGACCGCGCGGGCCGCATGATGGACCTTGCCCGGCTTGCCAACTCGGTGCCAGTCTTCCGTTTCATTCGACCGCTTGACCCCGAACGGTTCAACGCAACCCACGAATACCTTGCCGGCAAGCTGGCACAGATCGGACACACGGACGGACAAGACGAAAATGATCAGCAAGTGTGAAGGCAGCTTCGTCGAGACCGAGGTCGACGGCGAAGTCGTCCTGATGAATGTCGAAAGCGGCCTGTTCTATTCCCTCGAAGGGACCGGCCTGGCGATCTGGCAGGCGATCGACGGAACGCGGGACGAAGCGGACATCGTCGCCTTGCTTTCTCCACGCTTCGATGAAAGCGAGGCGCAGATTGCCGAACATGTTTCGCAGTTCGTGGCCACGCTGGCAGGGGCCGGACTGGTGAAGACCGCGGTCGCATGATGCGCGTGCGCCTCCGCACGCTGGAGGCGATGGCGTTGCTGCTGGCGGCGCGCTTCCTCGTGCGCTTCGTGCCGCTTCGCAGCTGGAGCCGCCTGCTGGGCACGTCAGGACCTTACGCGCCAGCCGACGCTGCACATCAAGCAAGCGCGACAGAGGAAAAGCGGGTGCACCAATGCAGCGCAGCCGTGCGGCGCGCGGCCTTCCGCCTGCCCGGCACGCTTTGCCTGCCTCAGGCAATCGGGCTTCGCTGGATGTTGAAGCGCCGCCGCATCGAAAATGCGATCATCGTTGGCATCCTGCCTGCGGAAAAACGCGGCAGCGCGCACGATCTGCACGCCTGGGTGGAATGGCAGGGGCACGCGGTGCTGGGCGATAGCGGCGGAAACCATGCCAGCCTGTTACAATTTCGAGGTTAATTGTCGCGGGCAATTGCTTTTACACCGCACCGCAATATAACCGCGCGCTAACGTTCTGGACGGTTAATGGTCGCCATCCCGAATGGATCGGGCAATTTTTGTGGGAAAATTTACGGACATGAACCAGAACGAACGCACTTGGGCGAAGCCTGAACTGAAGCTCGTCGGCACGCTGCGCGACGTTGCAGGTTCTGGCAGCGCCGCTGACCAAAGCGGCGGCAACCAGCAGGGCGTCGGCAACGGCCGTAGCTGAGCGAGTGCCCTTTGAGGCACTCCTTCTTCACTGAACTGACATGATCGCGGCAGGAATCGTCTGGGGTGACAATCCCCGGCTCGACCTGTCGCGCCTTTCGTTTGGGGATGCGGCTGCTGCGCGTGGCGAGGAAACACGCTCGCATGTCGGCAACGCAACGATTCTGGTTCGCCATCCTCCTCGGTTGGGTCACGGCCAGACAGCGCGGCTGCCAAGCGGCGCAACGGTTGCCTTCCATGGCTGGATCGACAACGCAGCGCAGATCGCGCGCGATCTTTCGCTCCCCCCGCAAAGCGACAATGCGACCCTTTATGGCACAGCGGTCGAGGCATGGGGACTTGCCGCTGAACGCAGGATCATAGGTGACTATGCCGCGATCCTGATCCCTGCGGACGGGGTCATGCGGCTTTCGCGCGCGCCTTGGTCAAAGCACGGCCTCTTCTACACTCTTCAACAGGACTGCGCCGTCGCGGCGTCGGTTCCGCGCGTACTCTTCGGTGTCGGTCTGGAACGGCGGGTCGATCCGGCCCGCTATGCCGAGATGATGTACGGCCTCGCTCCCCAATGGGGTGCGCAAACTTATTTCGACGGCATCAGTCAGGTCGAACAGGGCAGCATCGTCACGATTGAGAATGGCAGCGCCCAGAAAGTGCAATGGTATGACCCGCATGCCCTGCCGCAGACACGGTTGGCCCGTGACGACGATTACGTGGAACAGGCAAACGCACTTCTTTCTGACGCTGTACGCCATGCGCTGCGCCCTGCGATCAAGCCCGGCATCCTGCTTTCGGGCGGGCTCGATTCCCCATTGGTCGCAGCCGAAATCCTGCACCAGCTTCCGTCCGGACATAGGCTGAAGAGCTTTACATTCGAACCCATGGCGGATGGCAACGAACCGGTCCTGCCCGCGCACTTCCATTCGGACCGTCCTGCAGTCGAAGCCTTTGCCGCGATGTATCCGGCGCTCGACACTCAGTTCGTAGACAATCGCGGTATCGCTTTCGGACGCATGCTGGACGATACGATCCGCACCAGCGACGCGGCCTATCCCTCGCTTGTCTCGACCGAGTTTCGCGGGCCGTGGCAAGCCGCCTCGGACGCGGGATGCGACTGGCTTTTTTCTGCCGATATGGGCAACCAGACCTTCAGCTGCGAAGGAAACTGGGCCTTCGTCGAATTCCTGCGCACCGGACAATTCGGCAAACTTATGCACTTGCTGCGTGCGGTGCCGGGTGACGACCGGCCGATGTGGCGCCGTTTTGCCGCCCGTTCGCTGTTGCCGAACCTTCCCGCGGCGATACGTTCGGCGATCCGTACACTGGTTCACGGAGAAATGGCCCGCCCCCTTGTACGCAAGGACGTGCGCGAAAGGCTCGACCTCGATGCGCGGTACCGCGCGCAATATGGCGAACGCGAATGGGTCAGGACCCGGCACGAGTTCATTGAGGATGCCTGGTCGATGACAACCGCCGGAACCGAGATGACCGCAGCACTGGAGGATCTCTACGGATTTCAGTTGCGCACGATCCCGCAATATCGCCCTCTGATCGAATTCTGTCTCACCATTCCCACGGACCAGTACGTCAGGCGCGGTGAACAGCGCTATCTGGCCCGCCGCATGGCGATCGGACGTCTGCCCGAGGAACAACGGACGAACCGCCGCTATGGCCGCCACGGAGTCGATTGGTTCGCCCGGGAAACACCCCGCCTGCCGTTCATGCGCGAAGAGCTGGAGCGCATTGCCGACGATCCGGTGATGAACGGGATCATCGATGTCGACCGGGCAATCGACATGCTGGACAATTGGCCTGACAGCCCTGACTACCGCACCAAGCTGGAGGTGTTCATGCCGCTGGCCGCCGCAGTCGTCGCCGCCCGCTTCGCCCGCTATGTCGATGGGCGGAACTGATATGCGGCCCCGGTGTCCAGTGCGTGACGCGAAGGACCCGCCGCAGTAGGACAAAAGCGATGACGGTCACTTCGATCACACTTTTGCGCAGCGTGCCAACGCCGAAACTGCTGGCGCTGCTTGCTCTTATGCTCGGCAGCGCATTGACCGAGGGGGCGGGCATCATCGCGCTCGTGCCGATGCTGTCGCTGCTGTCCGCCGATGTAGGCAACATCCCTTCATGGGCGAGGCCGCTTGCCAGCCATGTCACGCTCAACGCCCTGCTCGCATTCTTCGTCGGGCTCGTCGCCGTGCGCGCGGTTCTGCAATACGCGGTGAGCGTGCAGCAGCGTCGGTTGCAACTGGACGTGATCGATCATTGGCGAACGGAGATCTTCTCCGCACTTGTCAGGGCGGACTGGCGCACGTTGTCGGCGCAGCGCACTTCGGATCATGCCAGCCTGATCGTGATGGGTGTCGACAGGCTTGGCTTCGGATTTGCCAATCTCCTCATCCTGATCTCGGGTTTCGCGACGTTGGCAGCGATCTGGATCGCGGCGCTCTGGCTGTCGCCGCTCCTCGCTCTCGTCGCCGTGGGCGGCGGTCTGCTGGTGCTGGCCGCGTTTGGCCCGCTTCGCCGCCGGGCGCATTTGTTGGGCGAAAGGCTGGGCGACGACTATCGCCGGGTGCAGGCGGTTCTCGACGATACCCTGCGCGCGATCAGGCTTGTGAAAAGCCATGGACGAGAGAGCACCGCCGATGCGGACATGCGCCGTTCGACCCAAGGGCTGCGCGATGCGCAAATTGCCTTCACGCAGGCCGCGGGGCGCAGCCGGGTTCTGCTACACGCCGGGGCCGCCCTTCTGCTGGCAGGGATCGTGGCGCTGGCATCGGTACGCGGCATCGCACCTGCTGTGCTCTTGCCACTTATCGTGCTGTTCGCACGCTCGGTTCCCTTGCTCGATTCGTTGCAGCAGGCAGCGCAGCAATGGGTTCATGCCGCCCCCGCCCTGACCGAAGCCCAGTCCCTGCTGAAAGAAATGCGCGCGGCCGAGGAAGCGACTTCGGAAAGTGCAGAGCCGATCCGGCCTTCACGCAGCATCTTTCTCGATACGGTGACCGTGCACCATCCGGGCCGCGAGCATGCGGCAGTCGAGAATGTATCGCTGGACCTTGCCGTCAACACGACGACGGTTCTTCTGGGACCATCGGGTGCGGGGAAGAGCACGCTTGCCGACCTGTTCGGAGGACTGCTCGTGCCCGACGAGGGGGCAGTCGGCGTAGACGGCCAACCGCTGCCAGATCAGGCGCTGATCGGGTGGCGAGGATCGGTGGCCTATGTTCACCAAGAGCCGGTTCTGTTCCACGGCACGGTGCGCGAAAACATGCTCTGGGCCGAACCCGACGCCAGCGAGGAGGCAATCGAACGCGCCTTGCGCACGGCAAGCGCCAGCTTTGTCTTCGACTTGCCGGACGGTATCGAGACGGTGGTCGGCGACGCAGGGCGCCAGCTTTCGGGCGGAGAGCGGCAGAGGATTGCGCTTGCCCGCGCCCTGCTACGCGATCCTGCGCTCCTGATCCTCGATGAAGCGACGAGCGCGCTCGACACCGCGAACGAGGCTGCAATTGTCTCCGCCGTCGAGGCCATGAAGGGAACGCGCACCATCCTCGTAATCGCGCATCGCGGAAAGCTGGCCGAAGCTGCCGACACGCTCGTCCACATGCGCGATGGGCGGATCGAGACGATCGAGCAGCGGGCATGAGCGAGTCGCTCGACCGGCAGAAGGCGGCGCTGCTCGACCTGATCGGACCGGCGCGGACGCTGCCCGAATGGGGCGCATTGGACGTAGGCGACTGGCAAGCAATCGCCGCGATGGCGCAGCAGCACCGGCTGGAGCCGTGGCTGCACCACCGGCTGCGCACGGCCGGGTCAGAGTGGCCGGTTCCAGCCGACCGCGCCGGTCGATGGAAGGATGCCTATCGCACGGCCTCTTTCTGCGTATTGACCGCTCAGGCTGCTCTCGTTCGACTGGCTCGGGCCTTTGGAGACGCCGATGTGCCCATGGTGGCGCTGAAAGGCGCGCGACTGGCTTTCTTCGACTATCCCGAAGCGGCCTTGCGTCCGATGCGCGACATCGACCTGCTGGTGACGCCCGATGACCTGCCTCGCGCGCTTGACGCGATGGAACAGGCCGGTTGCGATGTGCCCGCCGATCGCGAGCGCGCCATTGCCAGGGCGCTGGACGGGGACAAACATCTCGATCCGATCCTGCTGCCCGACTGCCAGCGCTATGTCGAACTCCACCACCGCATTGCCGAACCGGGCCTGCCGTGCATCGACACTGCTGCGATCCTAGCGAGCGCAAAGGTCGAGATTCTTGCAGGCGCGCCAATCGCCTTCCCCGGTGACGCAGAAATGCTTGGCCACCAGGTGCTTCACGCCGCCTACAATCACCGCTTCGATTGCGGCCCGCTCGCCCTGGTCGACATCGCACAGATGCTGACGCGCTCACCAATCGATGCCGCGAGATTTGCCGCCATGGCGAACGACGGCGGCTGGCTTGCCGGAGCGCGGCTGGTCCTCGCGCTTGTCGACAAGGTGATGGGGACGACCGGGCTGGACATAGGGCAGGATCAGGTTCCGCCCGAAGTGCTGGCGGAAGGGGAGCGCCTGCTGCTGCAGGATTTTGACCAGCGGGCGCAGGTCCTTCTCTCATCGCAGACTGCGCGCGACGGTGTCTTTCCCACTCTGGCGGCCCGCCTTAAGGGCGGCATCAAACGCGAACACGACGAAGGTTTCGCCCGCTGGTTCATCAGCCGCGCGATGCGCACGGTGCGGCAAGGCAGCGATGCCCGCGCCCGGTCCGAAGCCGCATCGGGCGCAATTGTCGCGCGCTGGCTGGGCCAGCCGTAACACGCCTGCAAACTCCTCGATTAAGAAGGAATTCAGCGGCTATTCACGGGTCGAAAGCTAGTTCGACCTGCAAGACTGCTGGAAAAGCCGCGTTCGCACCGAACCGGCTGGAACGGCGATCGGGGGCGATGAGTTAGGGTTGAAAGCGTCACGTGGCGCCTCCACCTTCACGCCTTCTCCCCCGCAGACATGAATTCTTTCGTATCGGAGATACCGATGAGTGCACTTAAGTTCGGCCTTGGCAAGAAGAGCCTTCTCGCAGCGCCCGTGATGGCTGTCGCGGGTCTTGGCGCGCTTGCTGCGGCTCCTGCCCCCGCCTTGGCCGCACCGGCCCAGTGCGAAGGCGATCTTTCCGGCAAGTCCTGGCTGAATGTCGAAGTGACCGGCGTCAAAAGCTCGTCCGGCCTGATGGCAGTCACGATCTATGCCGACGATTCCAGCCGCTTCCTCGTCAGCAAGGGTTCGCTCGACGTCGTGCGTTTCCCGGCCAAGCAGGGCACGTGGCGCGGATGCGTGAAGCTGCCGAAGAACGGCGTCTATGCCATCGCGATCTATCACGACGAAGATGGCAGCCGTAAGATCAACCGCAGCGGCCTCGGCCTGCCGACCGAGGGCTTCGGCTTTTCGAACAACCCAAGCACGCTGGCCGGCATCCCCGCCTTCCGCTCGGTCCGACTGAGCGTGCCGAAGCCGGGTCTGACGACGCGGATCAACATCACTTACCCGTAAGAGTTTTCCTCTTCGGACACGGGACATGCGCCCCGGCCGCTCGACATGGCGGCCGGGGCGTTTATCTTGTGGGGCATGAACCGCATCACGAATGACGAACTGACCGCCGCCGCCGAAGCCATCGGGCCAGAGATTACGGCCCTGCGCCGCGCGATCCATGCAGAGCCCGAACTGGGCCTCGAAACTCCCAAGACGATGGCCAAGGTGCGCGAAGCTCTGGCCGACCTGCCGCTCGAATGGCGCGAAGGTCCGCAGACGACGGGACAAGTCGCGATCCTCAAAGGCGGCGCGGGCGAAGGACGGCGTGTCCTGCTGCGCGGCGACATGGATGCGCTGCCGATGGGCGAGGAAACGGGCCTCGATTTCTCCTCCACCATTCCGGGCCGGATGCACGCCTGCGGCCACGACACGCATACCGCCATGCTGGTCGGCGCGGTAAAGCTGCTGGCCGAGCGGGCCGATGCCCTGCGCGGCGAAGTCATGTTCATGTTCCAGCCGGGCGAGGAAGGTTTCGGCGGGGGCCGCATGATGATCGAGGACGGGCTGATCGACCCTCTGCCCGAGGCCGCATTTGCCTATCACATCATTCCCAACGCCCCGCACGGGCTGTTCGTGTGCCGCGAAGGCCCACTGATGGCCGCGTCCGACGCGATCGAGATCCGTGTGAAAGGGCGCGGCGGCCATGCCTCAATGCCGCACTTCTCTGCCGATCCGCTGCCGGTCGCCTGCGAAATCGTAACCGCGCTGCAGGCGATGGTCACGCGCCGCTTCAATGCCGCCGACCAGGTCGTCGTCACGGTTACCCAGTTCCGCGCCAGCGATGCCGACAACATCATTCCCGACGTCTGCACCTTGCGCGGCACCATCCGCACGCTGTCCGCGGAAACGCGCGAACGGGTTCACGCGGCCTGCAAGGACCTGGTCGAGGGTATCTCCTCGGCCCACGGCATGGCGGGCGAATTCATTGTCGAGCACGGCTTTCCCGTCACCAACAACGATGGGCGCGCTGTCGCTCTTGCGCGTGAGGTCGTGAAAGACCGCTTTGGTGAAGAGGCGTGGTACGAACTGCCCGATCCGCTGATGACGGCAGAGGACTTCTCCTACGTCCTCGACGCGGTGCCGGGCGCGATGATCCTGCTGGGCGTCGCAAAGCCCGACGCAGACTGGCAGAAGGCACCGGGCCTTCACAGCCCGCGCATGCATGTTGACGAAAGCGTGCTGCCGCGCGGATCCGCGCTGCTTGCGGCACTGGCGTTGGAAACGCTTGAGCGGGGGTTGCCGGCCTGATCGCTGGGCGGACAGGATTAGGGCAGTTTTCCTGAACATCGCTGGACCCTGACCGGCCCCTCCGTTAAGGCGGCCACGCAATGAGTCGCCCCCGCTTCCCCATCCCGTTTCCCAAGCGCCTGAGCGAGGAAATGGGGGACTGGCGACGCCGCGTGGCGACCCTGATCGGGGCCATCGCAATCGGTCTCGTCGCACTGGTTTTCGCATGGGCAGGCGACCTTGCGCTCAACCTGTTCCACGCGCTCGAAGCTCGCTGGTTCTGGCTTCCCGCGATCCTTACACCCGCAATCTTTGTGACTTGCGCATGGCTGACGCGGATGCTGGCGGCAGAAGCGGCAGGATCGGGCATCCCGCAAGTCATCGCAGCCGTACGCGACGAGCGTGCGACCGACCGGCTGTTTTCGCTGAAAGCCGGTTTCGCCAAGATCTCGCTGACGGTGCTGGCGCTACTGGGCGGCGCCTCGGTCGGGCGCGAAGGTCCGACGGTGCAGGTTGGCGCAGCGATCATGACCGCGACCCACCGCATGACGCAGGCTGCCGTGCGCCGCAGCGTCCTGATCGCGGGCGGCGCAGCGGGCGTTTCGGCGGCATTCAACACGCCGCTTGCCGGGATCGCCTTTGCGATTGAGGAACTGGCCATCGCTTATGAACAGCGCATGGCGGCGCTCGTCATGGGCGCGGTGATCATCGCGGGTATGACTGCGCAAGGCATCGCAGGAAACTACACCTATTTCGGCTCTATCGACGCGACGCTGCCGCTGCAGACCGTGCTGATCGCAGCTCCCGTTGCGGGCCTGCTGGGCGGCGCGCTGGGCGGATTGTTCGCGCGGACGCTGATCCGCTCGCGTCAGGCGGCACGGAAGAGCAGGATGTTCGGCAAGCGTCCCATCCTGCTCGCCTTCGTCTGCGGCGCGGTTGTCGCGGCGGTCGGGATTGCTTCGGGCGGACTGACCTGGGGCACGGGCTATGAACCTGCCAAGATGGCACTTGAAGGCCAGGTGATGAGCGAGTGGCTAGGCCCTGCGAAGTTCGCCGCCACCTTGGCAACCTCGCTCAGCGGGATTCCGGGCGGCATCTTTGCGCCTTCGCTGGCAGTCGGGGCAGGCTTTGGGCAGTGGCTGACCTGGCTGTTTCCCGGCGCGACGGCGGGTGCCATCGTCATGCTAGGCATGGTGTCCTACTTCACCGGCGTCGTCCGCGCGCCGCTGACCGCCGTGATCATCCTGACCGAAACGACCGGCAATATCGGCCTGCTGCTGCCACTTTTCGCAGCGGCGCTCTTTGCCGACTGGGCCGGTGCGATGGTCTGCCGCGAAAGGCTCTACCACGCGCTCGCCAAGGATTTCATGCCGCCGGCTGAGGATGACAAGGCCGAGCCCGCCAATTCCGACAAGCCTGCCTGAACGCTTTATCGCAGGGCCCGCCTCGCCTATGCGTGGCGGCCATGAAGGACAAATGGGTCATCGGGATCATCGGCGGGTCGGGTCTCTACGAGATCGATGCGATCGAGGATGCGCAGTGGATCGCCGTGCGATCGCCTTTCGGATCGCCGTCTGACGAGATCCTGTTCGGCAGGATCGGCGATGTCGAGGTGCGCTTTCTGCCGCGCCACGGCCGGGGCCATCCAATCTCGCCCACCGAACTCAATGCGCGCGCGAATATCGACGCGTTGAAGCGCGCGGGCTGCACCGACGTCATTGCGATCAGCGCCATCGGGTCCCTGCGCGAAGAGCTGGAGCCGGGCCGTTTCGTCGTCGTCGACCAGTTCATCGACCGCACCGTAAACCGGGCTTCCACCTTCTTCACCAGCGGCATGGTCGCCCATGTCTCGATGGCCGATCCGGTGTGCGAGAGGCTGTCGGGCCTTGTCGGCGCGGCGGTCGAGAAGGCGGGTGGCAAAGTCGCGCATGGCGGCACCTACCTCGCGATGGAAGGGCCGCAGTTTTCCAGCCGCGCGGAAAGCCACATGTATCGCCAGTGGGGCGCAGACGTCATCGGCATGACCGCCATGCCCGAGGCGAAACTGGCGCGCGAGGCCGAGCTTCCCTACGCGCTTGTCGGAATGGTCACCGACTACGACTGCTGGCGCGAGGACGAGGCGGCGGTCGATGTCGCCACCGTGCTGCAACAGATGCGCGCAAATTCGGAAATCGCACGCCGCGCGGTCGTCGAACTGGCGCACTCGCTGCCCGAAAAACGTACCGTCTCGCCCATCGACACGACTCTCGACACCGCGCTCATCACTGCGCCCTCTGCGCGCGATCCGATGCTGCTGGCAAAGCTCGATGCCGTGGCCGGACGCATCCTGAATGGTGCTTCAGGCGAGTCATGACAGGAAATGTCATCGTCGTAACGCCATCTTTGCCTGTGTCCGGGCTATATTTGGCGTAGCATCTGGCCGGGGCCCCGTGCGTACGCGCCGGGCGGTATAGGGGGAAAACGCATGGCAGGTGGCCTCGACATCCTGCACATCGAAGACGATTCGCGCACTGCATCGGACCTGCAGCAGCTTGTCCGCGCCACGGGCGACCGCATCACGTGGGAAGCCAACGGCGCAGATGGCCTGCGCCGCGCAGGGATCGGCGACTTCGATGTCATCATTCTGGACCGGATGCTGCCCGATATCGACGGGCTGACCGTGGTGAAGCGCATGCGCGAAAGCGGGATCGGCACGCCGGTCCTGATGCTTTCGGCGCTGGGCCGCACGGTAGACCGGGCAGAAGGGCTGGACGCTGGCGCGGACGACTATCTGGCCAAGCCTTTCGAGGCGACCGAACTGCTCGCCCGTTTGCGTGCCCTGCACCGCCGTGCCGCCGGCCACGCGCATAGCGCGGTGATCATCCACGGCGCGTTCGAATGCCATGTAAAGGCCCGCACCGCCTTTCGCGGGTCCAAGCACTTGGCGCTCAGCCCCAAGGAGTTCGAGCTTTTCCGCTACCTGATGGAAAACGCCGGCGAAGTCGTGACACGCGAAATGCTGTTGCGCGACGTCTGGAAGATGAGCTTTGATCCGCAGACCAACGTAGTTGATGTGAACATCGGCCGCCTTCGCCGCAAGCTGGAGGACGGTTTCAATTCTCCCGCGCTGGAAACCATCTGGGGTACCGGCTATCGCCTGCTCGACGGCAAGTGATCGCGCCTAACGGGCGTGGCTTGCCGCTAGCGGGGGATAGCGCGGCGTGACACAGGTCAGACTGCTCGATTCGATCTTCACCAGGCTTGTCGCCTGGTCGATCGCGGTCTGCATCGTCGTCGTGCTGGTGCTGGGCGCGCTTGTCGGCGCGAAATTCGAACAGCTTTCTACCGCGACGCAGGAAGCCGCCGTCAACGCCGACGTGACCACGCTGTCGGAAGCCTACCGGGACGACGGCGTCACCGGCCTTGCCCGCCGCATCAACGAACGCCTCGCCTTCAGCGGGCCTGCAGGGTCGGCCCCGCATTACCTTCTCGTCGACAATGACGGCGCGATCATCACCGGCAACCTCTCGGGTTGGCCGGCCGGCTTCGAGGTCGGGACCGAACCGGAATCGATCGCCTTGCCGAACGGCACGCGGGTCCACGCCCGCGGTCTGCTTTTGGCAGAGGGCAGATTGTTCGTCGGGCGTGAATCCAGCCTCGACCAGATGATCCTGAACGAGATCGGCTTTGCCTTCGTCGCAGGCGGCCTTTTCGTCGTCTTTGCGGTGGGTGTCGCGGGAAGGTTGACGACCGCGCGCCTGTCCCGCCGCGTCGACCGCGTGATCCAGGCGTTCCAGAACCCGGACGAGAAACGGCTGGAGCAGCTGGCAAAGGACCGCAACGCCGAGGACGAAATCGGCGAACTGACCCGCCGGACGAGCGAGACTTTGAACCGGCTCAACCACCTCGTCGATTCGCAGCGAGAGACGACCGACCTCATCGCGCACGAAATGCGTACGCCGCTGATGCACCTCGATAGCCGCATCCTCAAATCACTGAAGACCGCGCCGGACGATGCGACAGCGCAGGGCTTGAGCGAGGCACGCAGCGATATTCGCGGGGTCATCACGATGCTCGAATCGCTGCTCGACATCTCGCACAGCGAGGCGCATCGCGGCGATCCGCGCGGGCTACATCCCGTGGACCTGTCGGACCTGCTGGAGCATGTCGCCGAAATCTACGAGGGCAGCGCCGAGGAAACCGGCCACCATTTCGAATGGGATATTGCGCCGGGCGTGACTTTCCTTGGCGAGGAGATGCAGCTGACCCGCCTCGTCACCAACCTGCTCGACAATGCGTTCAAGTACGTGCCCACCGGCGGCACTGTCATCCTGTCGCTGGCGGAAGGCCCGGTGATCACCGTGTCCGACACCGGCCCCGGCATCCCGCCCGAGGACCGCGACGCGATCTTCGACCGCTTCCGCCGTGCCAAGGGCAATGACGGCAGCAGCGGCGGATCGGGCCTTGGCCTTGCGCTCGCCCGTGCGATCGCGCGCAGGCACGGCCTCGATATCCGGCTCAAGCCCACGATGCGCGGCGCGACATTCGTGGTCGGCGGCAAAAAGCCGGAAGACGTCGAGCCGGCCTGACCAGATCGCCTGATCAGATGGGCAGCCGCGTCGTCAACTTGATGCGCCGCATAGCAAAGCTGGAATTGACCGAGGCGACGCCCGGCATGTGGACCAGCACTTTCTTCAGGAACCGCTCGTACTCCTCGATCGATCCGGCGACCACGCGCAGCAGGTAGTCGCTGTCCCCGCCGACAAGGAAGCATTCCACGATCTGCGGATGGCTCTCGACCGCCTCCGCGAACGCTTCCAGCGTATCTTCATCGTGCCGCGTGATGCGCACATTGGCGAATACATCGACGCCAAGACCAACCTTGCGCTGATCGAGCACGATCTCGCGGCTGGCGATCACACCGTCCTCTTCCAGCTTCTTCAGCCGCCGCCAGCAAGGGGTGTGCGAGAGGCCCACCTTGTCGGCCAATGCGTTGATCGAAAGCTCGGGCTCTGCCTGCAGGGTGCGCAGGATCTTCCAGTCGGTATCGTCCATGCCATTTCGCATTTGCATCAATTAGGGAAAAGACTTTTACGCCAGACCGGCAAAAAAGGAAAATTCTTCCTAGCAGGCCCCGAGCGAGGTTAGATTCAGGGAAAACATTCCTCTCCAACTGCGTTAGACTGGGAGAGCGGCCCGCGAACCCGCCGCGAGAGGATGCACGTGTGACGAAATCGAACCTACCCCGCCTAGAGCTTCACATTCCGGAGCCGCCTGCCCGTCCCGACACGGAAGTCAGCTTTGCGCATGTCAATCGCGGCGAAGCCGGCGCAGTGCGCCGCCCCGACATTGCCGAGCATGAAAGCAACATGCGCGATCTGCCTTACGAGCTGATCCGCGTGCTGGATGACGACAACAAGGCCGTCGGTCCGTGGGACCCGAAGCTGGCGCCCGAAACCCTGATCAAGGGTCTGCGCGCCATGGTTCTGACCCGCACTTTCGATGACCGCCTGTTCCGCGCGCACCGTCAGGGCAAGACCAGCTTCTACATGAAGTCCACCGGCGAGGAGGCGATCTCTGCCGCGCAGTCGATGGCGCTGGACAAGGGGGACATGTTCTTCCCGACCTATCGCGCCATGGCCTGGCTCCACGCCCGCAACTATCCGCTGACCACGCTGTGCAACCAGATCTTCTCGAACGCGGAAGACCCGCTGGCGGGCAAACAGCTGCCGATCCTGCATTCGGCGCGCGAATACGATTTCTACTCGATTTCGGGCAACCTTGGCGTCCGTTTCGTCCATGCCGTGGGCTGGGCGATGGCGTCGGCCTACAAGAACGACACCAAGATCTCCCTCGCCTATGTCGGTGACGGCACGACCGCGGAAGGCGACTTTCACGAAGCGATGACGTTTGCCGCCGCCTACCGCGCACCGACGATCCTGTGCGTGACGAACAACCAGTACGCGATCTCCAGCTTCGCCGGTTTCGCAGCCCCCGAACGCCTGCCATTCGCGGCCAAGGCGCTGGCCTATGGCTTCCCCGGCATCAAGGTCGACGGCAACGACTTCCTCGCCGTCTGGGGCGCGACGCAATGGGCCGCCGAACGCGCCCGTACCAACAATGGCCCGACCCTGATCGAGTTCTACACCTACCGCGCCGAGGGGCACTCCACCTCCGACGATCCAAGCGCCTATCGCCCCAAGGACGAGGCGAAGCATTGGCCGCTGGGCGACCCGATCGAGCGTCTGAAAGACCACCTCATCGCGCTGGGCGCATGGGACGAGGAACGTCAGGCCGCGCTGGAAGCCGAACTGAAGGAAAAGGTGAAGGTCGCCGTGAAGGAAGCCGAGGCCATCGGCACACTGGGCCAGTCCAAGCCCCCGATCGAGGAAATGTTCGAGGACGTCTTCGCCGAGAAGGACTGGAGGCTGAAGGAACAGCTGCGTGAGTTGAAGCACCGGCGCGCGGGAGACAGCGCATGACCGAGAACCCGACCACTGAGACTAAGCGCATGAACATGATCCAGGCGCTCAACAGCGCGCTGGACGTGAAGATGGGTGAAGACGAGGACGTTCTCGTCTTCGGTGAGGACGTCGGCTATTTCGGCGGCGTCTTCCGCGTCACCGAAGGGCTTCAGGCCAAGCACGGGCTGACCCGCTGTTTCGACGCACCGCTGACCGAAGGCGGCATCATCGGCGCGGCCATCGGCATGGGCGCTTACGGCTTGAAGCCGGTGCCCGAGATCCAGTTCGCCGACTACATCCTGCCCGCCTACGACCAGCTCGTGTCCGAAGCGGCGCGCCTGCGTTACCGCTCGAACGGCGAGTTCTCGGCCCCCGTCACCGTCCGCACGCCCTATGGCGGCGGCATCTTCGGCGGCCAGACCCACTCGCAGAGCCCAGAGGCGATTTTCGCCCATGTCACGGGCCTCAAGACGGTGATCCCGTCGAACCCCTACGACGCCAAGGGCCTGCTCATCGCCTCGATCGAGTGCGAGGATCCGGTGATCTTCCTGGAACCCAAGCGCCTCTACAACGGTCCGTTCTATGGCCGTCCGGACGAGGAGCTGAAGACCTGGGCCAATTCGGGCCTCGCCACCGCCGACGTCCCTGTCGGGCACTACGAGGTTCCGCTGGGCCGCGCATCGCTGGTGCGTGAAGGCAGCGAAGTCACCGTCCTTGCCTATGGCACGATGGTTCATGTCGCAGAGGCCGGTATCGCCGATGCCGGTGTCGATGCCGAACTGATCGACCTGCGTTCGATCGTCCCGCTCGACATCGATGCGATCACCGCATCGGTGCGCAAGACGGGCCGCTGCGTCATCCTGCACGAGGCATCGCGCTTCGGCGGCTTCGGCGGCGAGCTTTCCGCGCTCGTCCAGGAACGCTGCTTCGATTACCTGCGCGCGCCGATCGAGCGTGTGGCCGGTTACGACATGCCCTACCCCCATGCCTTCGAATGGGATTACTTCCCCGGGCCGATCCGGCTTGCCGAGGCGATAAAAGCTGCCGTGGAGTACCGCTGATGGGTATCTACAAGTTCCGCCTGCCCGACATCGGCGAAGGCGTTGCAGAGGCCGAGATCACGGCATGGCACGTCAAGGTCGGCGACACGATCGAGGAAGACGACGCGCTGTGTGACGTGATGACCGACAAGGCCACCGTCGACATGACGAGCCCCGTTGGCGGCACGATCAGTGCGATCCACGGCGAAGTTGGCGAGATGAAGGCCGTCGGTTCGGTCCTCGTCGAGCTTGAGGTCGAAGGCGCAGGCAATTCTTCTGATGAAGTGCCCGCCCCCGCTACAGCCCCGAACGAGGCACCCGAAGGCCCGACCCCGCCGCCTGCCGAGGACAAGCCCGCCGCGCCCAAGCCTGCTGCGGCTCCGAAGCCTGCCCCGGCTCCGGTTGCCAAGCGCCCCGCGCCTGCGCCGACTGCAGAAGTCGATCACGCCGGTTTCCCGCTGGCCGCGCCTGCCACGCGCCGCCGAGCGGCCAAGCTCGGCCTCGATCTTGCCAAGGTCCCCGGAACGGGCCGCAACGGCCGCGTCACGCCCGAGGACATCGAGAACTATCTCGGCGGCGGCGACCCGCGTTTCGCGACGCGCGGCGGCGTCGAGGAGATCAAGGTCATCGGCCTTCGCCGCAAGATCGCGGAGCGGATGGAAGAGACCTGGCGCCGCATTCCGCACATCACTTATGTCGAGGAATTCGACGTCACCGCGCTCGAGGACTTGCGCGCCGTGCTCAACGCATCGCGCGAAGAAGGCCAGCCCAAGCTGACCTTCCTGCCCTTCCTGGTGCGCGCTATCGTGAAGACGGTGCCCGACTTCCCGCATATCAACGCGCATTACGACGATGATGCGGGCGTGCTGCGCCAGCACGGCGCGGTCCATGTCGGCATCGCCACCGCGACGCCGGCGGGCCTGATGGTCCCCGTCGTCCGCCATGCCGAACAGATGGACGCGTGGACCACGGCGGACGAGATCACTCGCCTGTCCAAGGCCGCCCGCGACGGCGGGGCCAGCCGCGAGGAGCTTTCCGGCTCCACCATCACGATCACGTCGCTGGGTCCGATCGGCGGTGTCACCACCACGCCGATCATCAACCGCCCCGAAACCGCGATCGTCGGCCCGAACAAGATCGTGGAGCGTCTGGAACGCCGCAATGGCGAGATCGTGACGCGCAAGATCATGCCGGTTTCCTCCAGCTTCGATCACCGCATCGTCGATGGGTATGAAGCCGCGCAATTCATGCAGGCGTTGAAGCGCCTGATCGAGAACCCGGCGCTTCTCTACATGGACTAAGCCGAAAGGGCGGGCCGGCAATGGCCCGCCCTTTCGCGCTTGCGGCTTTCCAAACCGGCACACCCGCGCTAGGGGCCGTGGCTTCCAGTCAAAGGGAGCCGCGTACCGAACATGTCCGCCACGAACCTTATCCTCGTCCGCCACGGCCAGTCGCAGTGGAACCTGGAGAACCGTTTTACCGGATGGTGGGACGTAGACCTCACCGAAAAGGGCGAGGCCGAAGCCAAGGCCGCAGGTGAACTGCTGGCCGCCAAGGGCATGCTTCCCGACGTCGCCTTCACCTCGTTCCAGACCCGCGCGATCCGCACGCTGCACTTTGCGCTGCACGCCGCGAACCGGCTGTGGATTCCCGAAACGAAGGACTGGCGCCTGAACGAGCGTCACTATGGCGGCCTCACCGGTCTCGACAAGCAGGAAACCCGCGACAAGCACGGTGACGAGCAGGTCCACATCTGGCGCCGCAGCTTCGACACGCCGCCGCCCGCGATGGAAAAGGGCAGCACTTTCGACTTGTCGGCCGACCCGCGCTATGCCGGGATCGACGTTCCGATGGCCGAAAGCCTGAAGGACACGATCATCCGCGTGCTCCCCTATTACGAGGCAGAGATCGAGCCTGTCCTCGCCTCGGGCAAGACGGTCATCGTCTCGGCCCACGGCAACTCGCTGCGCGCGCTGGTGAAGCACCTGTCGGGCATCTCCGACGATGACATCACCGGCCTCGAGATTCCGACCGGCCAGCCGATCGTCTATCCGTTCGAAGGCGGCAAGCCCTCGGGCGAGCGTTACTACCTCTCGGACGCATAAGGAGCGGTTGATGAGCGCACTTGTCGCGATCGTCATGGGTAGCCAGTCCGACTGGCCCACCATGCGCCATGCCAAGGACGTCCTTGCCGATCTGGGCGTCGAGACCGACTGCCGCATCGTGTCGGCCCACCGCACGCCCGAACGCATGTTCGATTTCGCCAAAGGCGCGGCGGACGAAGGCTTCAAGGTCATTATCGCGGGCGCTGGCGGCGCCGCGCACTTGCCCGGCATGATCGCATCGATGACGCACCTGCCGGTGCTGGGCGTGCCGGTGAAGTCCAAGGCCCTGTCGGGCAACGATTCGCTGCTTTCCATCGTCCAGATGCCGGGCGGCGTTCCCGTCGGCACGCTGGCCATCGGCGATGCGGGCGCGAAGAACGCAGGGCTACTGGCCGCATCGATCCTTGCCACCAACGACGAGGCGCTGGCAGACCGGCTGAAGGCATGGCGCGCTGCACAAAGCGAGAGCGTGGCCGAGCGCCCCTCCGACGAGGCCTGAGGAAAGACTTGCGATGAGCGACTTGCCGGTCATCCCCCCGGGCAGCACGATCGGTATCCTGGGCGGCGGGCAACTGGGCCGGATGATGGCGATGGCCGCGGCCCAGCTTGGCTATCGCTGCCACATTTACGCGCCCGAAGACCACAGCGTCGCTGCCGAAGTCTCCGCGGCTTTCACGCAGGCCGCCTACGAGGACGAAGCTGCACTGGCCGCATTCGCCGCCGATTGCGACGTCGTGACTTACGAGTTCGAGAACGTCCCCGTCGCGCCGCTTGCCGCGCTTGGCGACGTGCCGCTCCGCGCGCCTGCCCGCGCACTCGAAATCGCGCAGGACCGGCTTGCCGAAAAGGACTTCGTGTCCGAACTGGGCGGCAGCCCCGCCCCCTATTTCACGCTTGAGGACGAGGCCGGCCTTTGCGCCGCGATCGAGAAGATCGGCACGCCCGGCATCCTCAAGACCCGCCGCGACGGATACGACGGCAAGGGCCAGTGGCGCATCAAGCAGGCATCGGACGCAGACGAACTGACCGTGCCGCCGCTGCCGCTGATCTACGAAGGCTTCGTGAAGTTCGAGGCAGAGTTCTCGGTCATTCTCGTGCGGGCGCTCGACGGTCACATCCGCTTCTGGGACAGCGCGCAGAACGACCATTCGGGCGGCATCCTCTCGCGCTCCACCATCCCGGCTGGCGACACGGTGCTGGCGCAAGTGCCCGAGGCCCGCAAGCTTGCCGCCAAGGTCGCGCAGGCGCTCGACTATGTCGGTGTCCTCACGCTCGAATTCTTTGCGACCGCGGATGGCCCCGTCTTTAACGAGATGGCACCCCGCGTGCACAATTCGGGCCACTGGACCATCGAAGGCGCGACCACCAGCCAGTTCGAAAATCACATCCGCGCCATCTGCGGACTGCCCTTGGGCGACTGCGGATTGCGCGTTCCGGGTGCGGTAATGGACAATCTTATCGGCACGACGGCGGAAGAATGCCTTCCCGTGCTTGACGACCCGAGCGCACACCTGCACCTCTACGGCAAAGGGGAGGCGCGCGAGGGGCGCAAGATGGGTCACGTGACCCGCCTGATCCTGCACGAGGAAACCGAATGAAGGGGCCGGAACTTTTCATCGTCGTCGCACGGGCCGCCAACGGCACGATCGGCAACGACAACCGCCTGCCCTGGCACATTCCGGCCGACCTTGCCCATTTCAAGCGCCTGACCATGGGCTCCCCGATGATCATGGGGCGCAAGACATTCGAATCCCTGCCGGGCACCCTGCCGGGTCGCCGCCACATCGTGCTGACCCGCGATCCCGAATGGATGCCGCCCAAAAGCGACGATAACGACGACGAGGATGACGACATCGAGGTCGCAAGCAGCTTCGACGATGCGCTGCACCGCGCGAATGGTGCGCGCATTGCCGTGATCGGCGGCGCTGCCGTCTTTGCAGAGGCCCTGCCCCGCGCCCGCCGGATCGAGCTGACCGAAATCCACCGCGACTACGACGGCGATGTTGCCATGCCCGCGATCGACCCTGCCGAGTGGGAGGAGATCGCACGCGAGGATCATCCCCAAAACGGCAAGCACCCGGCTTTCAGCTTCGTAACCCTGCGCCGCAAGGGTTGAGGGGCCAGCCGCCTCCGGCCTAAGGCCAAGCCAACGATGATTCGCCTGACCTCTCTCGATCCCGTGCCCGAAACCTTGCGCGGTGCCGTTCTGGCGCTGGGCAATTTCGATGGCGTGCATCTTGGTCACCAGGCCGTGATCGGCAAGGCGGTCGAGCTGGGCCGCCAGCAGGCTCGCCCTGTAATCGTCGCGACGTTCGATCCGCACCCCGTCCGGTTCTTCAAGCCCGACGTAAAGGCGTTTCGCCTGACCACGCTGGACCAGCGAGAGTCCTTGTTCGAAGCGCTGGGCGCAGACGCGATGATGGTCTTCGAATTCGGTGCGAAGCTGGCTGGAACCACGGCAGACGAATTCGTGACCGGCCTGCTCGGCCGCGATCTCGGCATCTCCGCCGTCATCACTGGCAGCGACTTCACCTTCGGCAAGGGCAAGCAGGGCGATGTCGCGCTGCTGAAATCGCTGGGCCGCGAAGTGGGGATAGAGGCGCACGACGTCGCCCCGATCGAGGAAGGCGGCGAGGTCATATCCTCCAGCCGCATCCGTGACGCGCTCTGGTCCGGCGATCCGCAGGAGGCCGCGCGCCTGCTCACCCGTCCTTTCGCGATTCGCGGGATGGTGCAGCACGGCGACAAGGTGGGCCGCTCGATCGGCTATCCCACGGCCAACATCGATCTGGGCACTTACATCCGCCCCAAGTACGGCATCTACGCCGTTACCGGCCTGCTGCCCGACGGGCGCGTGCTGAACGGCGCGGCGAACTTGGGCATCCGCCCCACGTTCGACCCGCCCAAGGAATTGCTTGAGCCCTATTTCTTCGACTTTTCCGAGGATCTCTACGGTCAGGAGATCGAGGTCGCCTTCCATCACTTCATCCGGCCCGAGGCGAAGTTCGACGGGCTCGACGCGCTTGTCGCGCAGATGGAGAAGGATTGCGACGAGGCGCGAAGGCTGCTCGGCGCGTAAGTGATGCTTTATCCGCGCGCCGCTTTGTTCTAGGTGCGCGCGCTATGACTGAAAAGCCCAGCGCCCAAAAGCGAGATTACAAAGATACGGTTTTCCTGCCGAAGACCGATTTTCCCATGAAGGCCGGCCTCCCCCAGAAGGAACCGGGCATTCTGGCGCGCTGGCAGGAGATTAACCTCTACGAAAAGCTGCGCGAAAACCGCAGCGGGCGCGAGAAGTTCATCCTGCACGACGGCCCCCCGTACGCGAACGGCGACATGCACATCGGCCACGCGCTGAACCACGTGCTCAAGGACATGGTGGTCCGCACGCAGAGCCTGCTGGGCAAGGACGCGCCTTACGTTCCGGGCTGGGACTGCCACGGCCTTCCGATCGAGTGGAAGGTGGAAGAGCAGTACCGCAAGAAGAAGAAGAACAAGGACGAGGTTCCGGCAAAGGAATTCCGCGCCGAATGCCGCGCCTATGCGCAGCACTGGGTGGATACCCAGCGCGAGCAGCTGAAGCGCCTTGGCATCAATGGCGACTGGGACAACCCGTACCTGACGATGCAGTTCGAGAGCGAGGCGACGATCGTCTCCGAACTGCTGAAGTTCGCCGAAAGCGGCCAGCTTTATCGCGGGGCGAAGCCTGTCATGTGGTCGCCGGTCGAAAAGACCGCACTGGCTGAGGCCGAGGTCGAGTACGAGGACATCACCTCGACCCAGATCGACGTGGCGTTCGAGATTGTCAAAACCGACATAGCCGACTTGGAAGGCGCTCATGCCGTCATTTGGACGACGACGCCCTGGACCATACCGGTCAACCAGGCTCTCGCCTATGGACCCGAGGTCGATTACGTCCTCCTGCATCTCAACCGCTCGCCTGCGGAAGGCATCAGCCACATCCTGATCGGTGAACCGCTGATGGCATCCGTCCTGTCGCGCCTCGGCCTTGAGGCTGGCGATGTCAGCATTGCGTGGTCCGGCAAGGGCGCGCAGCTTGCGAACACCGTCGCCCGCCACCCGATGCACAAGCTCGGCGGCTTCTACGCCGCGCCGCGTCCGCTGCTGCCCGGCGATTTCGTCACCACCGATTCCGGCACCGGCCTCGTCCACATGGCACCCGATCATGGCGAGGACGACTTCGATCTTTGCAAGGCCCACGGCCTCGAACCCAAGTTCGTGGTCGAAGGCGATGGCCGCTACCGCGAGGACTGGCTCTGGCTGCCGCGCACCGACGAACGGTCGATGTCGGTCATCAATCCGAAGTTCAACGCACCTGACGGTCCGGTCTGTTCGGACCTACGTGAAGTCGGCGCTCTCCTCAGCGCGTCCACCGACTATCAACACTCTTATCCACATAGCTGGCGTTCGAAGGCGAAGGTCATCTTCCGCTGCACGCCGCAGTGGTTTGTGCCGATGGACCAGAAGCAGGGTGACGAGCAGTCGCTGCGCGAAAAGGCGCTCGCCGCGCTCGACGAAACGCGCTTCGTGCCCGCCAAGGGCCGCAACCGCATCGGTTCGATGGTCGAAGGCCGCCCCGACTGGGTCCTTTCGCGCCAACGTGCGTGGGGCGTGCCGATCACGTTGTTCGTCGATCGCAAGACCGGCCAGTACCTCAATGATCCGGCGGTGAACGCGCGCATCATCGAATCCATCCGCGCCAACGGCGTCGACGGGTGGGACGAGGAACATGCCGCCACCATCCTCGGCCCCGACTACGACCTCGACGATTACGAACGGATCACCGACATCCTCGACGTCTGGTTCGATTCCGGCTCGACCCATGCCTTCGTGCTGGAATCGGATCGCTGGCCCGACCTGACGTGGCCTGCCGATCTTTACCTCGAAGGCAGCGACCAGCATCGCGGCTGGTTCCAGTCGAGCCTGCTTGAAAGCTGCGGCACGCGTGGCCGCGCGCCTTACAAGGCGGTCCTGACCCATGGCTTCACCATGGACGGCAAGGGCGAGAAGATGTCGAAGTCGAAGGGCAACACGATCAGCCCGCTCGATACGATGCGCGATTATGGCGCGGACATCATTCGCCTCTGGGCGCTCTCGGTCGACTATACCGAGGATCACCGCATCGGGCCGGAAATCCTGAAGGGCGTTGCCGACAACTATCGCAAGCTGCGCAACACGTTCCGCTACCTTCTGGGCGCGCTGAACGGCTTTGACGAAGCGGAGCGTCTGCCGGTTTCCGAAATGCCGGAGCTGGAGCGGTACGTCCTCTCGCTGCTCGGCGATCTCGATGCGAAGCTGAAGGCCTGCGTCGACGATTTCGACTTCAACACTTACACCCGCGCGCTGTCGGATTTCTGCAACGAGGACCTGTCCGCGTTCTTCTTCGACATCCGCAAGGACAGCCTCTATTGCGACGCGCCCACAGACACGGGCCGCCGCGCATATCGCACCGTGCTCGACACGCTGTTCCACGCACTGGTCCGCTACGCCGCGCCGGTGCTGGTCTTCACCAGCGAAGAAGTATGGGGCACGCGCTATCCCGATGAAGGCAGCGTTCACCTGCTCGAATGGCCCGAGGTCCCGGCGGCAGAGGCGGACAAGGCGCGCTGGGTAGCACTGCGCGATCTGCGCGAAAAGGTGACCGAGGCGATCGAGCCCTATCGCCGCGAAAAGACGATCCGCTCCAGCCTGCAGGCCGAAGTCGAAGTGCCGGCAAGCGCCGTGCCCGAAGGCTTCAGCGACGAGGATCTGGCTGACCTGTTCATCACCGCGACAGTTACCCGCGGGCAAGGCGATGGCGTGATCGTGAAGCCTACCGACATGGCCAAGTGCGGCCGCTGCTGGCGCCATCTTCCCGAAGTGAAGGAAGACGGCGACGCTTGCGATCGCTGCGAATCCGTCGTCGAAGGCATGGAAGCGGCCTGATGGGTCTGTTCACGCCGAAACGGGTGCAGGGCCTGATCATCGCGGCTGTCGTGATGATCGTGGACCAGTTCGTGAAGTGGTTTGTGCTTGCCGTGCTTGAACTGCGCCAGGTCGGCGTGGTCGACCTGCTGCCATTCTTCGACCTGCGCTATGCCGAAAACCGCGGCATTTCGTATGGGTTGTTGACGGCGGACAGCCTTGAGGGGCGGATCGGCCTGTTCCTGCTGACCGGCATCATCGCGCTGGGCGTGCTGATCTGGATGTTCCGCGAGAACAAGATGGGCGATATCGTCGCGCTGGCACTGGTGCTTGGCGGCGCGCTGGGCAATATCATCGACAGGGTGCGGTTCACGTACGTCGTGGACTATGCCGACTTTCATCTGGGGACATGGCGGCCCTTCGCCGTGTTCAACGTTGCCGACGCGGCGATCTCGGCAGGGGTGGTTTTGCTGCTTGCCCGTTCGCTGTTCATAAGCGAAAAGCCTCGCGACGAAGGCAAAGACTATCAGGCCGGTGCGGCCACGGAGAACAAATGATGCGTCTGAAATCCGCCATGCTCGTTCTGGCTTCCTCGGCGATGCTGGCCGGGTGCACCAGCGGGCTCAACATCTTTGGCCGCGACCGCCCCGACGAAATGGCCGTGTCGCGTCAGGCGCCGCTCGCTGTTCCGCCCGATTTCGCGCTGACTCCGCCGGAACCGGGCGCGCCGCGTCCGCAGGAACCGACCGCCAGCCAGCAGGCATTGGAAGCCCTGTTCGGCGGCCCCGCTGCGCGTAGCGGCGTGGAAACCAGCGCGGTGATGAAGGCCGGCACGGCAGAAGCGGGCATCCGCACCGCCGTCGGCGATCCCGACACGCACACCGTCGACAAGGGTGTCGTTACCCGCGACATCGTGGCCGCGCCCGAAGGTGATGGCCGCAACGCACAGGCCGTGATCCCGGGCTGATCGCCCGACCCGACGGCCCTTAAAGTTCAGGAATTTCAGTCGGCGTCCGGGTCAGTCTCGGGCGCCGACTTTTCACGTGATGCCAGCAGCTTGTCGATGCGGCGGCCGTCCATGTCGATGATCTCGATCCGCCAGCCCTGATCGACGAAATATTCGCCCTCAACCGGCAGCTTTTTCAGCACCCACAGGACATAGCCAGCCGCCGTCGCGAAGTCGCGGGTCTCGGGCATTTCGATGGCCAGCCCTTCGGCCAGTCGGTCCACCGGCAGAGCGCCCGACAAGAGCAGCGAGCCGTCTTCACGCTCGACGATCAGCGGATCGTCGCCATCGTCGCTATGCGCGGCAAACTGGCCGACCAGCGCTTGCAACAGGTCCGCAGGCGTAACGATGCCTTCAAAGTGGCCGTATTCGTCGTGAACCAGCGCCATCGCCACGTCGCCGTTGCGCATGATGCGCAGTGCGTCGAGCGCGTCGATCTGGTCGGGGATGATCTCCGCCTTCTTCATCAGCCGCGTGACGCTGGGCTTGCGGCCTTTGAGCAGCGCGGCCAGCAGTTCGCGCACTTTCACGACACCGATGATATTCTCGACCGATCCTTGCGCCACGGGCAGCAGCGAATGGGGCGAAGACGCGATGACCTTGCGGATATCGGCCTCGCTCGCGCGGCGTTCGATCCAGTCGATTTCGGTGCGCGGCGTCATCAGCTCGCGCACCGGGCGTTCGGCCAGCTTCAGCACTTCGGCCATGATCGTCCGCTCGGCCTCTTCGATCGCGCCCGATCGTGTCGCATCGCTCATGATCAGTTTCAGTTCCTCCGCCGTCATGCCGGCATCGGCAGTCTTGCGCAGGCCAATCAGCCGCAAGAGCAGGCTGGTGCTCTTGTCGAGCAGCCAGACGAGCGGCGCCGCCAGTTGCGACAGCAGCTTCATGGGAGGAGCGGCGAAAAGGGCGATCTGCTCTCGCCCACGTAGCGCAATCTGTTTCGGCGCCAGTTCCCCTGCAACCAGAGAGAAGTAGGTCGTCAACACGATGACGAGGGCAAAGCCGACGTTGCGTGCGGTTTCAGGATCGAACCCCAGCAACGCAAGGCGCTCCCCCACGGGTTCGCCGAGGCTTGCGCCTGAATAGGCACCCGCAACGATCCCGATCAGGGTGATGCCGATCTGCACGGTCGACAGGAACTTGCCGCTGTCGGACACGAGTTCCAGCGCGACTTTCGCGCGCTTCGACCCGTCTTGTGCCATGTGGCGCAGACGCTCAGGGCGCGAGGAAACGATCGCGAGTTCGGAGAGCGAGAACAATCCATTGAGAAGGATCAGGCCCGCGATGATGAGGACGTCGGTCCAGGGGAAGGGAGACAAGTTCAGTCGCCTCGCCCGATAGTAATGTTCATAGCCCCGCCAGATAGCGGCAACCCCGGCTGTCTAGCAAGATGTGGCAGGCGACAGCCTCACCTAAGAAATCAGTGTCGTGAAACGGTCATCCGGAACCACGATGCCGTGTCGCGCGTTTGGGAACTCGAACGCCGGAAAACAGGTGCAATCGCGCCTGCCCGGTCAAAGAACAACTACGGAGGAAGAACCTCATGGCACGTCGCCGCTATCTTACCGCTGCAATCGCAACCGTCTCGCTGCTGGGCGTATCGGCCTGCGTCACCGACCCGAACACGGGTGAAAAGAAGGTGTCGCGCACCGTCCTCGGCACCGCCGGCGGCGCGGCCGCGGGTTACCTGCTGGGCGGCATCATCGGCGGCAAGACCGCCCGCATCATCGGCGCAGGCGTCGGCGGTGCGGCTGGCGGCGTCGTCGGCTACAAGATGGACCAGCAGATCAAGGAACTGAAGGAACAGACCGCGGGTTCGGGTATCGATGTCACCGACGAAGGTGACTACATCAAGGTCAACCTTCCCGACGGCGTGACTTTCGCCACGGACAGCGCGACGATTTCACCCGCTTTCAAGTCGGTCCTCGACGATATTGCGGCGTCGCTGATCCAGTATCCCGACAGCCTCGTCGACGTTTACGGCTTTACCGACAGCACCGGTTCGGAAGCCTACAACCTCCAGCTTTCGGAACGCCGCGCCAAGGCGGTTGCCGACTACCTGATCTACAAGGGTGTTCCGGCGGCCCGCCTTGCCACCAAGGGTTTTGGCGAAGATCCGAACTACTTCGTGGCCAGCAACGACACGGCCGAAGGCCGCTCGCTCAACCGCCGCGTCGAGATCAAGATCGTTCCGATCACGCAGGAAGATGTCCAGGCCGCACAGGGCAACTAAGCCCGCGGCAACAGGATCAAGAGATTTCCGGCGACGGCCGGAAAGGACGGGTCAGGCGGACAACCGCCTGGCCCGTTCGCTTATGCGCTCGATCGCCGCGCCGTGAATGGCAGGCGCACTGACAAGCAACCCGAATGCCCGCGGATCTCGCTTGTTGTAGGCAAGCGGACTGCCGAATGCGTCGGTTACTGCCGCCCCTGCCTCACGCGCGATCAGGCCGGCCGCGCCGATGTCCCATTCGAAACCCCAGCGCAGGGTGGCGAGCAAGTCGGCCTCATCGGCTGCGACCATGGCGATGCGCAGCGCAATGGAATTGGGCTTGTCCACGCAGGTCAGGTCCGCATCTTCCTTGGGCAGTGCATCGGCAGGCGTACGCGCACCGGAAAGTTCGGCCCGCTGGCTCGCGGCGAGCCGCACGCCGTTGCGGAACGATCCCTGCCCTGCCTGCGCGGTCCAGTATTCGCCGCGGGCGGGGGCGTTCAGACCCGCGATCAGGGGCCTGTTGGCGCTGACCAGTGCGACGGAGATCGACCAGCCCGTGCGCCCACGAATGAAATCACGCGTCCCGTCGATCGGATCGACCAGCCAGATCAGCCCGCCTTCAAGCCGGTCCGGCGCATCGACAGTCTCTTCCGAAAGCCACCCGGCAGAGGGCAGCAAGTCGGTCAGCGCGTCTTTCAGATAACTGTTTACCGCAAGGTCGGCGGCGCAGACCGGGCTGTTGTCGTCCTTGTGCCAAGTCTCTGGCGCGTGCCCCATGCCAGGCCATTGGGCCAAGGCGATTCGCCCGGCCTCGGCCATGATCGAGTCGAATCTTGCGCGGTTCAGCATGATTCCGGTCCGCTGTTGCAAATGATTTGCAAAGTCAAAGATAAACTGGCGGAATGTTCAGTTTCCGTCCGTCAAGCGGGACATGTAGACGATAGCAGCCCTTTTCAACAGGCCCCCGCTATGCTTTACGCACGTGCGAAACGGGCGCACAGGCCCGGCAGATAACAAGGATAGGCGATGAACATTCACGAATATCAGGCGAAGGAACTGCTCGCGAAGTTCGGAGTGGGCGTTCCGGCCGGCCATGCCGCGCTGACCGTCGAAGAAGCTGTCGAGGCTGCGAAGAAGCTGCCCGGGCCGCTCTATGTCGTGAAGGCCCAGATCCACGCCGGTGGCCGCGGCAAGGGCAAGTTCAAGGAACTCGGCCCCGACGCCAAGGGCGGTGTCCGCCTCGCCAAGACCCTCGACGACGTCAAGAAGGACGCCGAGGAAATGCTCGGCAACACGCTCGTCACCGTTCAGACGGGTGATGCCGGCAAGCAGGTCAACCGCCTCTACGTCACCGACGGTGTCGACATCGCCGAGGAATACTACCTCTCGATGCTCGTCGATCGTGCAACGGGCCGCGTCGCCCTGATCGTCTCGACCGAAGGCGGCATGGACATCGAGGAAGTCGCACACTCGACTCCCGAAAAGATCACCACGATCACCATCGACCCCGCCGAAGGCTTCATGCCGCACCACGGCCGCGCGGTCGCTTTCGCCCTCAAGCTCGAAGGCGATCTCAACAAGCAGGCGCAGAAGCTGTCGAAGCAGCTTTACGAAGCGTTCATGGCGCTCGACTGCGAAATGCTCGAAATCAACCCGCTCGTCGAAACCAAGGATGGCAACCTGCTCGTCCTCGACACCAAGATGAGCTTCGACGGCAACGCCCTGTTCCGTCACAAGGACGTCGCTGCCCTGCGTGACGAGACCGAGGAAGACCCGGCCGAAGTCGAAGCCAGCGAATACGACCTCGCCTACATCAAGCTCGACGGCAACATCGGCTGCATGGTCAACGGCGCAGGCCTTGCCATGGCGACGATGGACATCATCAAGCTGAACGGCGCATTCCCGGCAAACTTCCTCGACGTTGGCGGCGGCGCCACGACCGAGAAGGTGACCGCGGCCTTCAAGATCATCCTGTCGGACCCGGCTGTCGAGGGTATCCTCGTCAACATCTTCGGCGGCATCATGAAGTGCGACATCATCGCCGACGGCATCGTCGCGGCGGCCAAGGAAGTGAACCTCTCGGTTCCCCTCGTCGTCCGCCTCGAAGGCACCAACGTCGAAAAGGGCAAGGAAATCCTTGCCAACTCGGGCCTGCCGATCGTCCCCGCCGACGATCTTGGCGATGCCGCGAAGAAGATCGTGGCACAGGTCAAGGAAGCGGCCTGAACCTGATCCGAAAGGGGCCGGTGCCGCGAGGTACCGGCCCTTTTTTTATGTGCGCATCGTCAGGAATGGTGTGCAAACGGGGCGCGGCGCTACGCTAGAGCGATAAGGCGGCCCAACCGGCCCTGCCAAAAACCGCAGCTTGCCGTAGGGACCTTGACCTCCCTATCGCGCATCCCCACAGCACTTGTGCAAATTATTCGCACTCCGGTCAGGCAAGCCCAAAGGCAAAACGCCCGGCCGACCTTGCAGAGAGAGGACCACTCTTATGAAAGCCCTCGTACCCGTGAAGCGGGTGATCGACTACAACGTGAAGCCGCGCGTCAAGGCGGATGGATCGGGTGTCGACCTCGCCAACGTGAAGATGAGCATGAACCCGTTCGACGAGATCGCTGTCGAAGAAGCGATCCGTCTGAAGGAAGCTGGCAAGATCGAAGAGATCATCGCCGTCTCCATCGGCCCGGCAAAGGCGCAGGAAACGCTGCGCACCGCGCTCGCCATGGGCGCTGACAGCGCGATCCTGGTCGAAACCGACGAAGACGTCGAACCGCTCGCCGTTGCCAAGATCCTGAAGGCCGTTGCCGCCGAGGTCGAACCCGGCCTCATCGTGCTGGGCAAGCAGGCGATCGACGACGACAGCAACCAGACCGGCCAGATGCTGGCCGCGCTGATGGACTTGCCGCAGGGCACCTTCGCCTCGAAGGTCGAACTGGATGGCGACAGCGTCACCGTGACCCGCGAAGTCGACGGCGGCCTCGAAACCGTGAAGCTGACCCTTCCGGCCATCGTCACCACCGACCTTCGCCTGAACGAGCCGCGCTATGCTTCGCTGCCGAACATCATGAAGGCGAAGAAGAAGCCGCTCGAGACGAAATCGCCCGCCGACTACGGCGTCGACATCACTCCGCGCCTGAAGACGACCAACGTCTCCGAACCGCCGGTCCGTCAGGCCGGTGTGAAGGTCGCCGACGTCGATGAACTGGTTGCGAAACTTAAAGCGATGGGAGTCGCCTGATGAAGACGCTCGTCTGGGTCGAACACGACAATTCGAACATGGCCGATGCTACGCTGGCCGCCGTCAGTGCCGCATCGAAGCTGGGTGAAGTGCACCTTCTGGTTGCAGGCTCGGGCTGCCGCGCGGTGGCCGAACAGGCTGCTGCTGTCGCTGGTGTGGGCAAGGTCCACCTTGCCGACGATGCGGCCTTTGCTAATGCCCTGGCTGAAAACGTCGCGCCGCTCGTCGTCGGTCTGATGGCCGATCACGACGCCTTCGTCGCGCCTGCCACCACCACCGGCAAGAACATCGCGCCGCGCGTCGCAGCGCTGCTCGACGTGATGCAGATCTCCGATATTCTCTCGGTCGAGGGTGAGAAGACCTTCACGCGTCCGATCTACGCCGGCAACGCCATCGCGACGGTCGAAAGCACCGATGCGAAGCTGGTCATCACCGTGCGCGGCACTGCTTTCGACAAGGCAGAGGCCACGGGCGGTTCGGCAGCGATCGAGGATGTCGCCAGCACGGGTGATGCAGGCAAGTCGAGCTTCGTCGGCGCAGAAATCGCCGAAAGCGAACGCCCCGAGCTCACCAGCGCGAAGATCATCGTGTCGGGCGGCCGCGCCCTCAAGGATGCTGAAACCTTCGAAGCGACCATCATGCCGCTTGCCGACAAGCTTGGCGCAGGCGTGGGCGCATCGCGCGCCGCGGTCGATGCGGGCTATGTCCCCAACGACTACCAGGTCGGCCAGACCGGCAAGATCGTGGCACCGGAAGTCTACATCGCCATCGGCATTTCGGGCGCGATCCAGCACCTTGCCGGCATGAAGGATTCCAAGACCATCATCGCCATCAACAAGGACGAGGACGCCCCGATCTTCCAGGTCGCGGACATCGGCCTTGTTGCCGACCTCTACAAGGCGGTGCCGGAACTGACCGAAAAGCTCTGAGCCTTTCGGACAACCGAACAAGCAAAGGGCGGCGCTGCAGCAGCGCCGCCCTTTCTTTTTGTGCGCAGCATCGGGGGTGATCGCGGTCCGGCCTTGGACTTGTCACGCGTTCTGCCTATCTCTGACGTAATCATCCGCGCGTTTTCTGCGCAAAGACCCCCTTGGGAGATATATGACCGAACGTAAGGACCCGCCGAAGGAGCCCGGACAGCCCGGCCCGCACGGCAAACCCGAAGCTGCAGACCGCGCGCTTACTCCGCGCAAGTTCTACAAGGCCGAACAGGAAGCCGCCTTCTCCGAAGGTTCGCCGCTCCACACGCCTCAGACCAGCCATCCGGCCTATCGCCTCGCTTTCCGCGACACCGACTTCCTGCTGCGCGACGATCTTCGTCCCGTGCGCTTTCAGCTCGAATTGCTGAAGGCGGAAACGATGCTGGAAGAAGCGGGCGTCGGATCGATGCTCGTCATCTATGGCTCGGCCCGCATCCCCTCGCCCGAAAAGGCAGAGGAACTGCTGGCAACCGCCGACACCGATCCGCGCGGGAAGGACGTGATCGAAAGCCTCGTCGCCAAGACCAAGTATTACGAGGAAGCGCGCAAGCTGGCCTACATGGCAAGCGCGGCAGCCATCGTCGAAAACGGTGAGCGTCAGTTCGTAGTATGCTCGGGCGGCGGCCCGTCGATCATGGAAGCGGCCAACCGCGGCGCGCATGAAGCGGGCGCGGAAAGCGTTGGCCTCAACATCGTCCTGCCGCATGAGCAGGCGCCGAACGAATACGTGACACCGCGCCTTTCGCTGCAGTTCCACTACTTCGCGCTGCGCAAGATGCACTTCCTGATGCGTGCGCGTGCTCTGGCCGTCTTCCCAGGCGGGTTTGGCACGTTCGACGAGTTTTTCGAGACGCTGACCCTTGTCCAGACCGGCAAGATGAAGCCGATCCCGATCTTCCTGTTCGGACGCGAGTTCTGGGAAAAGGTCGTGAACTTCGAGGCTCTGGCCGACGAAGGCGTGATCAGCCACGAAGACCTGAAGCTGTTCCGCATCGTCGACACTGCCGACGAAGCGTGGGAGCGGATCGTCAAGTTCTACAAGCTCAGCCCGGCGGCCAAGATCGCCTGACGATCAGCGCACGGCCTGATGGCCGAGTGGGCCGTGCCCGGCACCGAACCCGGGCGCGGCCTCCAGCGCGGCGCGCACGAAATTGCGGGCCTGTTCGATGGCAGGCACCATGCCAAGCCCTGCCCCCAGCCCGCAGGCGATGGCACTTGCCGTCGTGCAGCCGGTGCCGTGCGTGTGCCGCGTCTCGATACGCGGAGCCGACCATTCGAGCGGTTCCTCACCGGGGCGATAGAGCCAGTCGGTCACTGTCTCACCCGGCGCATCGCCGCCCTTGGCGAGGAACGTGATGCCGCGCTCCTGCAAGGCCTTCACACCGCCGAGTGCATCGAGCTCCGGCACGTTGGGCGTGGTGATCGCGGCCATGGCCATCAAGCGTTCGAACGCGGCAATCGTATCGGCATCGGCAAGCACCGAGCCGCTGGTCGACACCATGACGGGATCGAACACGACCGGCGCATCGACACCTTCCAGCAGGTCCGCGACCGCATGGGCAATGGCAGGCGAGCCGAGCATGCCGATTTTTACGGCATCCACGCCGATATCGTCGATGCAGCTTTGCGCCTGCGCCGCGACCATTTCGGGCGACAGAACTTCAACCGCCTGAACGCCGGTCGTGTTCTGCGCCGTGATCGCGGTGATCGCGGTCATCGCATAACCGCCCAGCATCGTAATCGTCTTGATATCGGCCTGAATGCCGGCGCCGCCCGAACTGTCCGAACCGGCAATGACCAGAACACGCGCCGGTGCGCTCACCCTTGCGCGTCCTTCATCTTTTCAGCTTTCAACTGGTTCGATGCCGAACGCGTCGGCCTGTCGACCAGTTCGCCGCCGCATTTGGGACAAAGATCGTCCAAGTCCTCGGCACATTCTGCGCAGTAGGTGCATTCGAAGCTGCAGATGAACGCGCCGGGCGCTGCTGCCGGAAGGTCCGCTTCGCAGCGTTCGCAGTGGGGTCGCATTTCCAGCATCAGGAACTCGCCTCCTTCACCGCGTCGCAGATCGCATCGACGACCTGTTCGACCTCGGCGGCATCATCACCTTCGGCCATGACACGAACGACCGGCTCTGTCCCCGACTTACGAATGACGACGCGGCCCTTGCCCGCCAGAACGCCTTCACCATTCGCGATCGCGTCCTTCACTTGCGGGGTTTCCAGCGGATTGCCGGAGTAGCGAACGTTCTTCAGGATCTGCGGCACCGGATCGAACAGGTGCAGCAGTTCGCTCGCCTTCTTGCCTGACTGGACCAGCGCGGCCAGCACTTGCAGCGCCGCAACCGTGCCGTCACCGGTCGTCGCATGGTCGAGCAGGATCATGTGGCCCGACTGCTCGCCGCCGACGTTGAAATCGCCCGCGCGCATCGCCTCCAGCACGTAACGGTCGCCGACAGCGGTGCGCACCAGGCTCAGCCCCTCCCCTTCGAGGAAGCGTTCGAGGCCGAGGTTGCTCATCACCGTGGCCACCACGCCACCGCCCCTCAGGCGGCCCTGCCGGTTCCAGTCGCGCCCGATCAGCGCCATGATCTGGTCGCCGTCCACGGTCTTGCCCTTCTCGTCCACCACGATCAGGCGGTCCGCATCCCCGTCGAGCGCGATGCCGATGTCGGCTTCTTCTTCTACGACGCGCTTCTTGATCGCGTCGACCGCAGTCGAACCGACGTCGCGGTTGATGTTCAGACCGTCGGGCGACACGCCCATCTCGATCACTTCCGCGCCCAGTTCCCAAAGCGCGGGCGGGGTCACGTCGTAGGCAGCGCCGTTCGCGCAATCGATCACGATCTTCAGGCCGTCGAGCCGGACCATGTTTGGCAGCGATGCCTTTACTGCGTGGATATAGCGTCCGCGCGCGTCATCGATGCGGCGGGCGCGCCCGATGTCCTGCGGGGGGACGAGAAGCTGTTCCTGGTCGATCATCATCTCGACCGCGAGTTCATCCTCGTCCGAAAGCTTGAAACCGTCGGGCCCGAACAGCTTGATGCCGTTGTCCTCGAACGGGTTGTGACTGGCCGAGATCATGACGCCCAGATCGGCACGCATCGAACGGGCGAGCAGCGCGACCGCCGGCGTCGGCATCGGGCCAAGCAGCACGACATCCATGCCCACGCTGGTGAACCCTGCCACCATCGCGCTTTCCATCATGTAGCCGGACAGGCGCGTGTCCTTGCCGATCACCACGCGGTGCTTGTGCCCGCCGCGCAGGAAATAAGTGCCCGCGGCCTGGCCGACCTTCATCGCCATCGACGCGGTCATGTTGCCGGAATTGGTGCGCCCCCTGATCCCGTCGGTGCCGAAATACTTGCGTCCCAAGTCGCGTCCTTCTTCGTTTCAATCCTGTTGGAAAGCCAATGAGCCAAGGCCGATGGCAGTTCCCCGCCCGTCATGACACCCCCGATGGCGCGCGTGAAGGCGGATGGTGCACGTTCGAACGCGAAATATACCCGAAACTGCAACTTGAACCTGCGCAATGCGTTTACACATATGAACGCGAGACAACAAAACGCGACCGTCCAAGGAGTTTAAAGATGGCCATTGCCTTTCCCGACCTGCCCTATGCCCACGATGCGCTGAGCCCGGCGATCGGTTCGGAAACGCTGCAGACCCACCACGGCAAGCATCACAAGGCTTACGTCGACAAGACGAACGCCGCGATCGAAGGCACCGACCTTGCAGACGCTTCGCTGGAATCGATCATCGCCAAGGCTGATGAAACCGGCAACGCGGGCCTGTTCAACAATTCGGCACAGAGCTGGAACCACGCCTTTTACTGGCACTCGATGGCCCCTTCGAGCGAAGGCCCGAGCGGTGACCTGCTCGACGCGATCAATGCCGCATTCGGCTCGGTCGATGCGCTGGTCGAAAAGCTGCAGTCGGCTGGTGCCGGCCACTTCGCATCGGGCTGGGTCTGGCTGGCCGCTGACGCGGACGGCAAGCTCTCGGTCGAAGAAACGCACGATGCGGGCACGCTCGCCATCGGCGGCAAGAACCCTCTCCTCACGCTCGACGTGTGGGAACACGCTTACTACCTCGACCACAAGAACGTGCGTCCCGACTACCTGAAGGCCGTCAGCACCGGCCACATCAACTGGGACTTCGCGGCAGAGAACTACAAGCGTGGTTCGATCTGGTCGTACCCCTCGGCCTGAGCCGGGAACACCTGAACAAGCGAAAGGCCGGGATCGTCTCCCGGCCTTTTTCTTTTGCGCCTTCGCCACGTGTCAGGCGCCTGCTTCGTCTTCCTCTTGTGGTCGCAGAAACAGCGGTTCGCCGAACAGGAAACCGATGATGTTGGGATGTCCCAGATGTTCGAACAGGGCCATCAGGGTGATGAGGATGGGCATCGAAAGCACCGCGCCCAGAACGCCCCAGACCCAAGTGAAATAGCTGATCCCGATCAGGATCACGACCGGGTTCATCGTGAAGCGCGCACCAAGGATCGCAGGTGTGACCGCATTGGCCTCGATCGTGTGCAGGCCAAGATAGGCCGCCGCCGGAACCAGCCCCATCAGGATCGTGTCCGCCGTGCCCATGCCGACCAGCAGCAGGATCGCCGTCATCGCAAAAGGCCCGATATAGGGCAGGAAGTTGAGCAGGGCGGCCAGACCGCCCCACATGATCGGCGCCTCGAGCCCGATGGCCCACGCGCCCAGCGCGGCAACGACGCCGACGCCCAGATTGATGAGGCCCACCGTCAGGATATAACTAGCCACGCGGTCCTGCACTTCGCGAAGAGCACGCGCCGCTTTCAGCGAAGCACCGAATTCCGCACGTTCAAGGAGGAGCCGGTGCCGCATGCGCGTCCGCGCCTCGATCATGAAAAACGCCATGAGGAACGTGAGCAGCGTTTCCAGAATGACCGTCGGAGTCGCCAAGGCCACACGCTCGATCATAGATGGCGTGGCGACGACGACTTCCTGGCCCTGCTTGGGCCCGCTCAACTTGCCAATGCGTTCGCCAAGGTCGTTGATCCAGTCGAGCTGTCCGCGCAGCTGCCCGAACGACTTGTCGATCGACGCGATCATTTGTGGAACCTGATCGAACAGGTCCGCCGCAGGTTGCAGGATGGCCGTCGCGGCCAGGACCAGCACGCCGATGAAGATCACGACCGCCAGCAGGGACGCGATCACGTTCGGGATACCGATGGAATTGATCTTGTCAGCAAGCGGCGAGAGCAGGATCGTCAGCACCACGGCCGTCACCAGCGGCAGAAAGACGATCGACCCGATCGACAGCACGAAAGGCAGGGCCAGGAACAAGCCCAGCCCGATCATCAACAGCAATGCAGAAGCAAGTCGCCCGAGGTCGAGATCCGCACCGGCGGTGCGGCCGCCAAGGTCTGGCCCGGCAGCGTTGCCGGCCAGCCGCTCAAGCCGCTGTGCGTTGGTTTCTTCCCTGTCTTGATCCCGATCCTGATCGTCGTCCGCCATGGCAGCCCTCCGGCCGCTTCTAGCGGTTTACGTTGACCTGCGGCTCGGCCATGTCGTCGAGCTCACCCATGATCGCACGGTGCGCGGCGGCATCCTCGATCGAACGCTGGGGGATGTCGCCCTCTTCCAGCATCGAGGTAAGCGCAGCGCGGGCGCGGCCCACGCGGCTCTTGATCGTGCCGACGGCGCAATCGCAGATTTCCGCCGCTTCTTCATAGCTGAAGCCGCCCGCGCCCACGAGCAGCAGAGCCTCACGCCGTTCGGGCGGAAGGGTCAGCAGCGCGCGGTGCATGTCCGACAGGTGCAGCGGACCTTCCTGTGCCGCAGGCGCGGTCAGGATGCGTTCGGCCACGGTTTCATCGTAGTCGGCGCGGAACCGGTTGCGGCGCATGTCTGTGAGGTATGCATTGCGCAGGATCACGAAAGTCCAGGCGCGCATCGACGTGCCGGGCTGGAACCTCTCTTGCGCGGCCCATGCCTTCATCAGGGCTTCCTGCACGAGATCGTCGGCCACGTCGGGCCGGCCGCACAGGCCGCGGGCAAATGCACGCAGATGGGGAATGACTTCGGTCAGCTCTCGCTTGAAATCGTGCGCACGCGCACGTTCTTCGGCCTCAGAGCGCTCGGGCACCGCAGCAGGCTGCGCCTCGCTAGTCGCGTTCTTGGCCATTACTCCTCCGTGTCAAACTTGGAGAGGAGATCGTTGAAACTGTCCGGAAGCGGTTCCTCCACCACCGAGTCGTAGAGCTGCCGCAGGCCCGACGCCCAATCAGGGCGCTTTTCGGGCTTCTTCTGCCGCTCTGTCTCGTCGTCCTTTTTCTTCACGTCCCTCATTCGCTTGTCTGTCATCTCGAGCACTGCGACCCCTTGCCGGTGTTCAAAGCCGTAAGCCGAACCGGCAACTGCTGTCCGCTGACGTTTCAGAAATATATCAAACACACTGGCGGGAACGAAACGGCACGCGATTGGTTCCCGCGAATGGATGTAATAATGAAAGAGGCCGGATTTGCCTGTTTGCTCGTCGATGCTGCCTGATGGTTTCCCGCGTGAACACGACAGTATCACATGCCTCATCCCGGCAGGATTCTGATCTGAGCAAAACGTGGAAGTTCAGCCCCACCCTCTGAAAAGCGCCGCTCATGTGAAAGAGCGCCGCGGCCGCCGTGCCGACCCTCGGCTCGGCCGCGTGTTGCGCGGGTTTGCCCGTTTTCCCCGCGCGCTGCCGATCGGCATCTTCGTCGCCATCGCGCTGCTGACTGGTGTCGGCGTCTGGGCGATCGAGATGGCGCAGAAGGATGCACGACGCACCGAACTCAGCCAGATCGCCACCGGTGCCAGCGCGGCGCTGGAACGGCGCGCCAATGCCAATGCCGCCTATCTGCGATCGGGCGCAGCCCTGCTCGCCACGCAGGACGACGTTCCCGCCTCGCTGTTCCGTACTTTTGTCGGGCAGCTCCGCCTCGATGCGAATTTTCGCGGCGCAGAAGGTATCGGCTGGGCCGAGCGGGTCGACAGCAACGATATCCCCGCATTCGAGGCGAAACAGGACGAATTGGGCGCGACCGACTTCGCCGTCCACCCCCTTCCCCGTTCGGACCAGGCCTATGCCGTCCCGGTGACCTATCTCCAGCCGCTGACAGACCGGAACCGCCGCGCCATCGGCTTCAACATGTTCTCCGAACGCACCCGCCGTATCGCCATGCTCGAGGCTGAACGCCTTGCCCGCCCGACCGCGTCGGGACGGGTCGTCTTGGTGCAGGAAGGGACCCAGACCACGGCGCCCGGCTTTCTTATCTATATGCCGGTGTTCAAGATCGATCCTGCCGGCGGCCGTCGCCTGCAAGGCTATGTCTATAGCCCGTTCAACGCGCAGGACTTCGTGGAATCCGCGCTGGAAGGGGAATTGCCCAACCGTGCGCGCATCGGGCTTTATGACGGCCCCATCGCATCCGATAACCTGCTTGCCGAGATTTCGACCGGCGAAACAGGCGGAGAGAGCCTGACGCGGCAGATTTCCATCGGCAACCGCACTTTCACGATGGAAGTGCATTCGTTGAAAAGTTCGGTGCTGAGCGATGTGGCCGTGATTGTCCTGCTCTCTGGCCTTGTCGTCGCCAGCCTTGCGCTTGCCATTGCATGGCTGCTGACGCGCCAGGCGGCAGAGGCGCGGCAGGTCATCGGTATTCTTGAGGAACAGGCCGCGATCCGCAATTCGCTGACGCGAGAGCTGAACCACCGTGTGAAGAATACTTTGGCCAATGTCTTGTCGATCGTGTCGCTGACGCGGCGGCGCGCGACATCGCTGGATGCGTTCGCCACCTCGCTCGATGGTCGCATCCGCGCACTTTCGGCAACACATGACCTCCTGACCCAGTCGGAATGGGGCACCACACCGGTAAAGTCGGTGATCGAAGTCGAGATGGCGCCTTATGCTCTGGGCCGCGATTCCATTGTCGAGATGGACGGCCCCGAGGTCGAACTGGCGCCAAACGATGCCCTTTCGCTTGGCCTTGCGATCCACGAACTGGCGACCAATGCGGCAAAATTCGGCGCGCTCAGCGTGCCGGGCGGCAAGGTCTCGGTCGACTGGGACCTTGTTTCGGAAAATCTCGTCCGCGTACGCTGGAAGGAAAGCGACGGCCCGACCGTGTCGGACGACCGTCCGCGTGGCTTCGGCACCGAACTGATCGAGAAGATCGTCGCCCACGAATTGCGCAACCCCGTCGATCTTGTCTTCGAGGCGAGTGGCGTGCGTTGTACGATGCTGATCCCTGTCCGCACCCGCAGCGAATTCATGATCCGCGCGCGGCAGGAGCGTGAAAAGAACCGGGGCTAGGGGTTAGCGTAAACGGAGGCGATCGGCTGTGAGGGCCCGCTGCGTTAGCCTTCCGACAAGTCTGCCCACCATTCCTCTCTCGCAGGTCGCCAGACACGAAAAGGCCCGCTGCTCGAACCTGAGCAGCGGGCCTTTCGTTTGGCTCTTGCAGCGCGCCTTACGGCAGCGGACGGCTCGATCCGAAGAACAGCGCCTGGCTGATGGCGGCGCGGACCGTCGATTCCTGGAACGGCTTGGTGACGAGATACGTCGGCTCAGGCCGATCGCCCGTCAGCAGGCGTTCGGGATAGGCGGTGATGAAGATCACCGGCACCGAACCGATCGACAGGATATCGTCCACCGCGTCGAGGCCCGAGGACCCATCGGCAAGCTGGATGTCGGCGAGCACAAGGCCCGGCATCTTGTCGGCAATGACGTCCTGCGCCTGCGTGCGCGTCGCGGCCGTGCCGCAGATGTCGTGACCAAGCGAACGGACGAGATCTTCCAGCTGCATCGAGATGAGTGGCTCGTCCTCGATGATGAGGACGTTAGTCGTCGATTCCTTGTCGATCTCCGACACCGCTTCCTGAACGAGATTTTCGACCTCTTCTTCAGAGATGTCCATGATCTCGGCAGCCTGGGCGATCGAGAAATCCTCAAGCGTGGTGAGAAGCAGCGCCTGGCGGTTCATCGGCGTGATGGCCGACAGACGTTCCTGCGCAGCAGCCGCGTGATCGACGATACCGGAATCGGTATCGGCCACCTCGAGGAAAGCGCTGGCCCAGAGCTTGTTAAAAGCGCGGTAGAGGGGGACGCGCCCACCTTCACCGAGGCTGGCCTTCAGTTCCGGATCGGCGAGAACCGCCTCCAGAGTGGCGCGGACGAAAGCGTCGCCTGTGCTTTGCGAGCCCGAAAGCGCGCGAGCGTAGCGACGAAGATATGGCAGATTGGCGGCAACCTTGGCCCCGAGAGACATGCAAGCCCTTCCCGTAAATTGGATCGACTGCCGTAACGCGTGCGCGCGATGTCGGTTCCCGGAAAAATTGCCGAATTGTTCACGTCGTTGCAATTGCGTGTCTTTCGAGGCACGGGACTGCTATTGGCGAAGCGAAAATACGTACGAGGGAAGGCATGATTTCGGGTTCGGAGCATTTTGCCTGCACGCAATGTCCGCTGTTGTCCTGCCCCGGCCTGCGTGAGCAGGAGAAGGATCGCCTCGCCCTTATCCAGGAATTCAAGCACGGCGAACTCGGCGTGGATCGGGGCGAGCAGGTGCTGGTGCAGGACACCAGGAGCGAGCATCTCTATACCGTCCTCAAAGGCGTGTTGATCCGTTACCGCCTGATGGATGACGGGCGGCGCCAGATCATCAACTTCCTGTTCCCCGGCGATCTGGTCGGTCTTCAGGCCACGCTGGACGAGCCGATGACGCACGGGGTCGAAGCGCTGACCGATGCACGGCTTTGCGTATTTCCCCGCGCCGACTTCCGCCGCTTCGTCAGCCAGTTCCCCGATCTCAATTACGACATCGTCTGGCTAGCCGCGAAAGAAGAAGCCGCGCTCGAGGAACATCTGGTCGCACTGGGCCAGCGCAACGCGCGCGAACGGATCGCCTATCTCGCCCTGTTCCTGATTGAGCGGGCCGAGCAGACCTGTTTGACGAGCGGGCCGCACAAGATTTCCCTTGCCGTCACGCAAAGCCAGATTGCCGACATGCTCGGCCTCTCGCTCGTTCACACCAACCGCTCGCTTCAGTCGCTGCGCAAGGACGGGCTGGTTCGCTGGACCCTGACCGAAATCGAGATCCCCGACATGGATGCCGTCCGCGATCTGGTTCAGGTGGAGAACGTCAACCGGAAGAAGCGCCCTTTCATCTGATTTATTTGCAATAAAATCAGATATTTACTAATTTTCTTGGGCGAAATGCAGATTCTTTTCGAGTCCGCAGGAACCACTTTTTCGGACGAGCATTTCCTTAATGTCACCGCCGAGACCCCCCCTCCCGTCCAAGCGGCCGGTGATACGATCCCGAAAGGCCTTCGTTCCCTAACAGGGGGAGCGGAGGCCTTTTTTTTCACCCCTCCCCGATCCCGATGTGTCATCGTTCGCCAAAACGAAAAAGGCCCGCCAGACGGCAGGCCCTTTGGCTTTGCGATAACGGCGTGCTTTATTCGGAGCTGATCGCACCCTTGATGCGAGAGAACAGGCCGGTACGGCGGCTGTCCGATACGGCGTCGATCAACGCTTCCGGCGCGTAAGGCTTGGTGAGGACCGTACCCAGTTCCTTGATGTCGGCAGGGATCGCCTCAGGATTACCAGTAGAAAATACGATACGCGGCGGACGGGGGCCGAGTTCGTTGACCAGTTCGGCCACGGCCCAGCCATCGTCGCGATCGACGAGGTGAACGTCGAGCACGATCACGTCGGGCTTCTGCTTGTCGAGAGCAGCCAGTGCCTGCTTCGTGCTTGAGCAGACGGTGACCGATGGAGAGCCCGCGGCAAGCAGGATATCCTCGATCGACATGGCCAGGATCGGGTCGTCTTCCACGACGAGAGCCGTGCCGACGTTACGGTCGGTTCCCTTCGGCTTCGGCTGCGTGGACATGAAATATAGCTTCCCTGATAGGGCGTTCATTCGCCTTGTTCTGCAAACGCGAGGAAGGCGTACGAAGTTCCCGCTTCGCCGCCGCAATCGCGAAAGAATTCGGGAAGCCGGTCAGAGCGGCTTGGAATAGATCGTGTACTCGCGGTTCACGTCGGCATCGATCGCCTCGGCAATTGCGTTCATTCCCTGGTTGTCGTCAAGGATCCAGCCGATCTCGCCGCGCTTGGCGTTGTAATCCTCGACCGCGGCACGGCGAATATATTCGATCATCATGAAAGCAAGCTGGCTGGCAAGGCGCGAGCTTTGCAGGTGTTTGCGAACGCCCATCAGCGGCACGCGCATATCCGCGTTCTTCGGCTTGCGGATCCAGTTCAGCAGCTTGAACCAGCCGAAGGGAAACAGCTTGCCGCCTACCGTCTTGATCGGCTTGTTCACGTCGGGAAGCGTCATCATGAAGGCCACCGGCTCACCGTCATATTCGGCAATCATGATGAGGTCCTCGCGAACCAACGGGCGCAGCTTCTTGCCGGTATGCGCAACCTCGCGGTCGGTAATCGGCACGAAGCCCCAGTTGCCTGACCACGCGTCGTTCAGGATTTCGAGAATGATCGCCGCTTCCTCGTCGAACTTCGACTTGTCGACACCGCGGACCTTGATCCGATCGTTCTTCTCACCCGACGAGATGATCCGCTGGATCAGCTTCGGAAAATCCTGCGTCACGTCGAGGTCGAAAGTGCGCAGCACTTTTGCAGGCGTATAGCCCAGCGCCTCGACCCAAGGCTGATACTTCGCCGGATGGTGGCCCATCATCACGGTGGGCGAATGATCATGGCCCAGCGTCAGCAGGCCCGGTTCTTCCCAGATCGAAAGGGAGATCGGCGCGAGAATGCGGGTCATGCCCTTTTCGCGCAGCCATGCCTCTGCCCGCAGGATCAGCGCTTGTGCGACCGCCTCGTCCTCGGCGTCCATCAGGCCCCAGTTGCCGGTGCCCGGTCCCATGCCCTGTTCGGGCGGCATGGAATGCGCCAGCTTGTCGAAATGGGCAGAGATACGGCCAACCGGCTTGCCATCGCGCGTGGCGATGAAAAGCTGGACTTCGGCGTGGTCGAAGAAGGGGTTCTTCTTCGGGTCGATGACTTCGGCAGCCTCGGCCCGAAGCGGCGGGACCCAATGGGGGTCGTCGCGGTTCAGCGCATAGCCGACGTTCAGAAAGACCTTGCGCCCGGCGCCGTCGACGACCGGCTCGACGACGATGCCGTTACCCTGTGCCCCCATGTTTTCTATTCCTGCTTCAGGCCGCGGTCTTGTCGCGGTTGGGGTCGAACCCTTCCTTGCCCATCGCGCGGCGGCGCGGGTGGCCCGAGGCGATGCCGCCCGACAGGTCCTTCACCCAGGGCCAGCGTTCGGCCACGGTCTCCTCATAGCCGAGGTTGAACACGGTCGGCGAACGCTTGGGGCGGTCCTTCTTCTCGTAATAGGTGCCGAGAATGCGGTCCCACACGTAGTTCGTGATGCCGTAGTTGCCGTCCTCGTCGAAGTAGTGATGTTCGACGTGACGCTGCTTCATCGTCTGCACCCACTTCCACTTCGGCTTGAAGGCAAGGTGCTGGATGCAGTGCATGAACTCGTAATAGCAGGTCGTCAGCAAGCCGCCGGCAAAGGCCGCGGCAAGACCGCCGATGCCGCCGATCGCATAGCCGATGGGCGCGGTGGCGATGAAGATCGTCGGCACCGTCGTGTGCAGCGCGCCGAACAGCACTTCGAGGTGGTTCGGATCCTGGTGGTGGTCGTAGTGAATACGCTTCCACGTGCTGGCAAGCGGCTTGATCTTGTACATCCACTGACCGTGCAGGACGTACTGGTGCAGCAGGTGCCAGACCAGCGGATAGACGACCATCGCGGCGAGAAACGCGGCGGCCGCGCGCAGCGGCGTCGTCGGCCAGATCGCGAAGGCAACCACGCACAGCGCGGTCAGGCCGAGATAGGCGATGATCGTGTAGTGCTGAAAATACGCAACGATCAGCTGCTTCAGCGTCATCCGGTCGAGATAGTGCGAGCGCTTCCAGAACGGGAGCTTCGCCTCGTCGGCGGCTGTGGTCGAGGTGGTCTGCGTCATTTTTGGTCGGCTTCTTCGATTGATCCTTGGGCGGGCCCTTAGCATTTGCGGAACGCACGTGCCAGACGTGCGAGACGGCCCGCGGCAATTGGCGGGCCGGCGTGATTACGGCGCAACGGCTGAACCGGGGCTGAGCGCCCGGTTCAACAGGCGTTGCCGCTACGGAAAAGGGCCGCCCGGCAATGCCGGCGCGGCCCTTCACGTTCCCCTTCCTGTCGGAAGACCGTTAGTCGGTCTCGACAGTCATCGACGGGTTGCCGTCGATATCGGCGCTGACCGAGGTGCCGCCGTCGTTGATGTCGGCGTTGACACCGTCTTCGCTGATCGTGATCGAATCGCCGTCGTCGGCGTCGACGACCGGCTCGGTCATCGCCGGATCGGTGCCGACTTCCTCGGTCATGACTTCGGTTTCGGCTTCGGCCGGAGCGTCGGCAGTGCTGTCACAAGCGGCAAGGCCCAGCGCAGACACGGCGACAAGGGCGGGCAGGATGATCTTCTTCATGTGTGCGTCTCCAATTTGTGGCGCAATTGTGGCAACTACGTCTGAATTGGGGCAGCGGTTCCCGAAAAGATCCTATTCCTCGGTTCTGAGCAGGACGAGTTCGCCGATCAGGGCGAACAGGAAGAAGGGGGCCCAGGCGGCCAGAAACGGCGGATATCCGCCGAAATTACCGATGGCGAGCGCGGCGTTGTCGACCACGAAATAGGCAAAGCCCAGCGCCATGCCGATGACCGCGCGAACGAACAACTGCCCGGAACGCGCCAGACCAAATGCGGCAACTGCGCCCAGAAGCGGCATGAGAGCAGCCGACAGCGGGCCGGAAATCTTGTGCCACCAGCGACCTTTCAGTTCCTCGGTCCGGCGGCCCGCAGCTTCGAGATCCTGGATCGATTCGCGCAGCTTGAAAATGTCCTGCCCGTCGGCGTTGACCGAACTGATCGAGATTTCGCGCGGGGTGATGCCTTGTCCGACGACAGTGTCGGGCGGAAAATCGACCGTGGCGATGTCGACGGCAAAGCGCGTCGGTTCCTTGAGCAACCAGCCCTCGCCGGTCCACGTCGCGGAGTCGGCGCGCCACTGCTCGGTCAGCATCAGGTTGGGATCGCGGCGGTACCAGGTCACGCCGCCAAGCGTCATGGCATCGCCGTTACCGGCTGCCGTGCGCGCCGCGAGAATCGCATCGCCCTCTGCCATGTAGATGTCGGTTCTTATGTCCGAACCGGGCGGTACGGGGCCGTAATCGGCTTTCTCCCACGCGCTGAGCGTTGCAGTCGCGCGCGTCACGATGCGTTCGTTGAAGCCGAAGCTCAGCACAGAAACGAAGGCAGCGGTCAGCACCAGCGGCGCGAGGATCTGGTGCGCGGAAAGCCCTGCGGCCTTCATCGCGATGACCTCGCTGTTCTGGTTGAGCGTCGCCAGTGTCAGGATCGTCGCCAGCAGCACGGAATATGGCAGGAATCTCGCCACAAGTTGCGGCGCGCGCAGCGAAACGTAAGTCCAAAGCGCGCCTTCGCCATTGCCTTCGGCAGCAAGGATGTCGCCGCTGGTGCCCAGCAGGTCGAGGATCTGGAGGACGAGCACAAGCATCGCCAGCACCGCGAAGATGCGGACGACGAACGTCTTGGCGAGGTAGATCGTCAGGCGTTTCGACGGGAAGAAATCAAGCCGCATGGTGTTCCTCCGCCATGCGCTTCAGTTCCTTGCGCCCGGTAAAGCGCATCAGGCGGAAGACGGCGGTGATCTTCTTGCCCACGGCCGATGCCCCGCGTTCCAGCCAGCCGATCGCCTGACCGCCCGGCACGTATGCCACGCGCCAGTACATCCAGATGATCAGTGCGGCGAACAGCACGAACGGCACCCATAGCGATATGATGGGACTGACAAGACCAAGCGCGGCGACGTCTTCGCCGTACTGGTTGATCTTGTGATAGGCGACGACCATCACGATCGACACGAATACGCCAAGCGCGCTGGTCGATCGTTTCGGCGGGATCGCCAGCGAGACGGCGAGAAGTGGCAGAAGCAGCATCATCACCACCTCGACAAGGCGGAAGTTGAGGCTGGCCAAAGTCTCGTTCCGTACGGTCTGGTCGACCTGGTCGTTCCAGCCCAACTGCAGCAGTTCGGGCAGGATATATTCGCGATCCTCACCCCCGCGTTGGCGGAACTGCTCGATCTCGGGCAGGTCGATCGGTAAGTCGTAGCTTGAGAATGACAGCACGCGCGGCGCGTTAAGGTTCGGCTGATCCTGAATGATCGTGCCATCGGTCAGGCGCAGAATGATCGTGTTCTGGTCATCCGCATTGGCAAGGAACCGCCCGCCGCGCGCCGAGATGGAGAGCATGTCGCCTTTCTCGTCCGTGACGCGGGCGAAGATGCCGCCCAGTTCGCGCCCGTTGTCGCGGCTTTCCTCGATCCGCAGCGCGGTCTTGTCCTGGATCGTGTTGAATTCGCCCACGTCGATCGAGGCACCCAGCGCGCCCGACGACAGTTCGAAAGCCAGCCGCTGGTAATCGTAACGCGACACCGGCTGGACCCAGTAGACCAGCACGAAGTTCAGCGCGACCAGCGCCAGCGTGATCATGTAGGGCACCTTGAGCAGCTGGGTGTACCCCATGCCCACGGCGCGCAGGACATCCAGTTCCGAAGTCGTCGCCAGTTTGCGGAACGCGAACAGGATGCCCAGCATCAGGCCCAGCGGGATCGCGAGGCTCATGTATTCGGGCAGCAGGTTCGCCAGCATCCGGAACACGACGCCGATCGGCCCGCCCTCGTTCGCGACCACTTCGAACAGGCGCAACATCTTGTCCAGCACCAGCAGCGATGCCGCCAGCGCCAGCGTGCCCAGCATCGGCATCAGCGTCAGCCGGAAGATGTAACGGTCGATGGCGGAAAAGAACTTCAAGGTGCTCGCATTCGGTCCTTTGCGGGGCGGATCGGCAAGGCGATGCCCCTTCGTGTGAGGGCGTCATAACGGCAACTCTCGCCAACGTCACCCGTTTCAGATGGGGTTCATTCGCCGGCACGTCTACTCCCCCCGATAAAAGGAGAGGGTCGATGCGTTTCGTTTTGATTGCGGGACTTGCGGCAAGCGTGGCCGCCTGCGCCCCGCCCCCGCCAGAGAAAGCCACTAGCGCAGCTACGCCGTTGCCCACCGGCGCGAGCGTAGGGACGGACGGTTTCTGGTCGATCGCCGAGGCTCCCGCGATCGGCTGGCCCGAGGTCGTGCCCGCCGACCCGTCGATCGGGCAGGAGGACATGTTCGACAAGTATGCCCGCGAGAACGGCATCACGCGCGAGCAGGCGATGAACCAGATCAACGGTCCGGCCCGCCTTCACGAAATCATGCAGCGCATCTCCGAAAAGGTTCAGCGCGAGGAAGCGGGCAATTTCGTGCAGTTCGTGATGGTGCGCGACCCTTCCGTCCGGATGGAAGTCTGGTTCAAGCACGACGCCGCCGCGACGCTGGCGAAACATACGAAGGACCCGCTGTTCGTACCGCGCGAAGGCGGACTCTCGCACGAAGAGCGGGACCGCATCCAGAGCGAATGGAACACGCGCCTTTCCAATGCCGGACTGTCCTTCAGCAGCTACGGCCTCGAACGCGAAGGGGTGGTCAAGTTCGACCTCGGTGTGACCGAGGAGAAGTTCCGCGAGGTGGCCAAGGCAAAGGGATGGAACCTCGATGCGCCGGTCCGCTTCGAATTCGCCAAGCCCCAGCCGCCCGCCTTTGCGGAGGAGGCGCTGCCCAGTGGAGTGCGGATTTTCGCGCGCGAGCATATGGAGCCGGGGGCGCGACACATGGCGCTGTACCATGACACCATCGTTCTCAAGGACGGGTGTTTCAAGACAAAGGGCAGCGGCGATCTGGTGATGTTCGCCTATGACGCGCAGCTATCGACAGATGACAATGGCTATCTCACCGTCATCAGCCCCAATGGCCGCGAACCCTATCGCATCGGTGAGCCCGGCAACTGGGGCGGGCCGAACGGAGTGGACGAGAAGAACCCCGACGTGATCGCCTTGCGCAAGGCCTGCGGCGACGGGACCATCATGAACGTCGCCAACCCGTCGAGCGCGCGGCTTTTCGCGCTGCCCGCGCCGCAATGGGTGACGAACTATGCCGAGGCCAAGGGTCTCACCCGCCAGAAGGCGTGGGACGATGTGACCGATTGCATGAAGGCCGAGGAAGCCGAAGGGCGCACCGGGCTGAACGCGCGGGACGTCTGCATTCGGCAGTTCAACTAGGAAAGGACGCCTACGCCTTTTCGAGCGTGCACTGCAGCGGGTGCTGGTTCTGCCGGGCGAAATCCATCACCTGGTTCACCTTCGTCTCGGCAATCTCGTAAGGGTAGATGCCGCAGACGCCCACGCCGCGCTGGTGCACGTGGAGCATGACTTGCGTCGCCTGCTCCATGTCCATGCGGAAAAAGCGCTTCAGGACCATCACGACGAATTCCATCGGCGTGTAGTCGTCGTTGAGCATGAGAACCTTGAACTGGCTCGGCTTTTTGGGTTTGGCACGCGTACGGGTGGCGAGGCTCACCTGGCCTTCACCACCGTCGCCGCCGTCGGGTTCGTCGCCACGTTCCCCGTCGTCGGGCCCTGCATGGACCGGAACGCCGACGGTGCCCATCAAGGACGGGACCGGCAGGCCGGAAGTCATCGGGCACGCGCTGTCGGGGGCCGTGAAGGCCGCGCGGCAACCCTGTTCGGAATCGTCGTGAACCTTCGCCATATTCCTCGAGAATATCGTATCGGGGGCGCTTCCTACAAGGGGCAGCGACGCAATTGGATCATACAAAGACGAAAACGGGGCTGGCAGTGGTTAACCTGCCGGCCCCGTTCTCTGATCGGGAAGGCCGGCGTCTGGCGGGACGACGGCGCTTCCGATGCTTAATGGGTCAGTCTGCGATTAGGCAGCCTTCACCTTTTCCATGGCGAGCGAAACGCGGCTCGACAGCGGCTGAGCGGCGTCGTTGGCCAGCTTCAGCATCGCTTCGGTGTTCTTCGACGCGGTAGCAACCGACTTGTCGAAGTACTTGCGCATCATCGCGCTCTGCAGCTGGAAGAAGTCGGTCGGCGACTTCACGGCTGCGAGTTCCTTGACCTCTGCGGTCAGGGCTTCGAATTCAGCCTTCGAGTCTGCGACGAGGCCGCGACCCATTTCCTGCATGCCGCTGGCAAAGATCTTGCCCGATTCAACCATGGCTTCGAAGTTGCCCTTGGTGAATTCGGTAGCTTCGCCCATCATGGCGGTGCTCTTTTCGTAGGCTTCCTTCGACTTCGTCTGCATGTCGGCCATTGCGGTCTGGATGCCCTTGGTAAGCGCTTCGGGGGTAGTCATCTTGCTAAGCTCCTGAGTGATCTTGGTTGTGATTTTGGCGGGTTCGGATGCCACCGCAGCGATCTTCGCGGCGGGGGCGGCAACAGTCTTCTTCACTGCGGCCTTGGCAGCTGCCGGCTTGGCGACGCGGGCCTTGGCGGGCGTCGGCTTGCTGGCGGCCTTCTTGGCCGGAGTCTTCTTCGCCGGGGTCTTCTTTACCGTGCGCTTCGCCACCGCGGTCTTGGCCGTCGACGTCTTCAGCGCAGGCTTGGAAACCGGCTTCGCAACAGCGGCCTTGGCCGCCGGCGCGGGAGTCTCTTCGATCTTTGCCGCAACTGCGGGTTCGGTCTTAGGCTCGGCCTTTGCCTTGGGCGCTGCCTTCGGCTTGGCCGGTGCTTTGGGCTTTTTCGGAGCGGCCTTGGGCTTTGCGGTAGGGGTGCTACCGGCTGCAGCCTCGTAAGCCTTGTCAGCTCCGTCGTCCTTGCTTGCCATCGAGATTACCTCGTCTGCTATCCATGCAGCGAAGGGAGGCCAAATCGTTCCAGGCTTCCCCCCGCAACAGACCCGCCTATCGGGTCATGTTGCAGTGCACAATAAGTGCCGGGAGGCTTCGAGTCAAGGATTATGTTGCACTGCAACAAAAGTCTAACATTGCTCGTCGCGGCAGTAATGCAGCTCGTCGCAAGTACTTCATTTCATGCGGACATATCGTCCCGGTGCGTCTTCGATCACAGTGTCGCCGCGGCCGCCGGGCTTGCGCTTTCCGGTCGCTTTTACGCGCGTCGCATCAAATGATTCGATCCAGCGGATCCAGTCCGGCCACCACGAACCCGGCGTTTCGACCGCCTGTTCGCGGAAGGCATCCAGAGTGTCGGGAACGGCCGGCTGCTCGGCATCGGGTTCGCCCACAGACCAGTACTGGTACTTGCCCGACGACGGCGGATTGACGACGCCCGCGATATGGCCCGACCCTGCCAACAGGAAGCGCATCGGACCCGACAAGTGCCGCGTCATCTTCCACACGCTGTTGAGCGGGGCGATGTGATCTTCAACGCCCGCCTGGATATAAGACGGCGTCACGTTGCGGCGAAGGTCGATCGGCGTGCCGTGCGCGCTCAGCGCATCGGGCACGACCAGCAGGTTGTCGTGATAGAGGTTCTTCAGATACTCGCGGTGGAAGCGCGCGGGCAGGTTCGTGCTGTCCCCGTTCCAGTAGAGCAGGTCGAAGGCGGCGTAGTCCTCACCCAGCAGGTAATTGTTGATCACGTAGTTCCAGATGAGATCCGGACTGCGCAGCAAATTGAACGCCAGCGCCAGGTAGCGCCCGTCGAGGAATCCCTCACCCGCAAGCGAATCCACCATCGCCAGCTGCTGCTCGTCGATGAAGGCCTTCAGTTCGCCTGCCTCGGTGAAGTCGACTTGCGCCGTGAAGTAGGTCGCGCTCGCCACTTTCTCCGCCTCGCCCCGTCGGCCCAGCACGGCCAGCGTCGCGGCCAGTGTCGTGCCGCCCACGCAATATCCGATGGTGTGGACCGACGGCACCTTGAAGCGTTCGCGGGTCACGTCGATCGCCTCGATCATCGCCTCGATATAGTCTTCCCAGCCCACGTCGGCCATCGACGCATCGGCAGAGCGCCACGATACGAGGCACACGGTCAGCCCCTGCTCGACCGCCCATTTCACGAAGCTTTTCTTCGGACCGAGGTCGAGGATGTAGAACCGGTTGATCCACGGCGGGAAGATCAGCAGCGGCGTCCCGATCACCGTGTCGGTGACAGGCGTGTACTGGATGATCTGGAACAGGCGGCTTTCATAGACGACCTTGCCCGGGGTCGCGGCGATATTCTCGCCCAGCGTGAAGGCATCGTTGTCGGTATGCTTGAGCTTCCCCGCCTCGAGATCGGCGATCAGGTGCTCCAGCCCCTTCACCAGATTCTCGCCACCGGTTTCAAGCGTGCGTTCGATGACCAGCGGATTGGTCAGCGGGAAGTGTGCGGGGCTCAGCGCCTCGCAGAACAGGCGGGTGAAGAACTTCAGCTGCTCGCGCCGTTCCTTCGTCAGTCCCTGAGCCGAATCGGCAGCCTCCAGCATCTGTTCCGCCGCCATCAGGTAGGCCTGGTGCAGAACGGCGAAGGCGGGATTTTCCTGCCACTTGGGGTCGCGGAAACGGCGGTCCTTGCGCGGCAGGGCGACTTGCGCCCCTTCGGCGACTTGCGCCATCCCGCACTGGGTCAGCACCGTATCCCACAGCGCCATGGCATCGGCGAAAAGCTGGTCCTGACCGTCCTCGCCGCCCAGCGGCCATTGCTGCATCCAGCGGCCCGCCATGCTGAACCAGCGCGCCGGATCGACGATACCACTGGCCGCGATGCCGGGGTGCGTCTTCAGAAAGTCGCGCCAGACATCATTCATGTTCTGCGCAATGGCTTTCCAGTCGACTTTGTCGGCGCCGGCCTCATCCGCGTCGCCTTTCGCAGCGGGTGTATCGAGGAAGGCAGAGAACATCGCCTTGGTGGCGCTGTCCTGCATCTCGATCATGTCGCGCATCGGGCCGTCCATCATGCCGAGGAACGGGCCAGCCATCAGCGATGCCAGGAACGGCGTTTCGCCCGGTCCTACCAGCGGCATTTCGGTCCTGGTCTTGTCGCTAGCGCCCGTGTCTTTTGTATCGGTGGCCATGGCTTTCTCCCGTCGCGTACCAACATTGCAATGCAGCAGATGAAAGATCAACGCTGTCAAAAGGTCGAACGAGAAACAAAATTGCTCTTGCGCGGACTTGCGGGACATCGCAATGCCCCCCATGCTTTGGGGCAGTGCCCCGACGGCATGGCCACACAAGTGGCGCAACACGAAACGGCCATTTGGCCCATTGGATATTAAGCCGAGAGATGGACAACGAGTTCTACCGCATCAAGCGCCTGCCGCCCTATGTCATCGCCGAAGTCAACGCGATGCGGGCCGAGGCGCGCCGCGCGGGACGTGACATCATCGATCTTGGCATGGGCAATCCTGATCTGCCGCCGCCGCCGCACGTCATCGACAAGCTGTGCGAAGTGGCCCGAAAGCCCGACGCCCACGGCTATTCGCAGTCGAAGGGCATTCCCGGCCTGCGCCGCGCACAGGCGAACTACTACGCCCGCCGCTTCAACGTGGAACTGGACCCCGAGCGCGAGATCGTCGTCACGATGGGTTCGAAGGAAGGGCTCGCCAGCCTCGCCACCGCGATCACCGCGCCGGGCGACGTCATCATGGCGCCCAACCCCAGCTACCCGATCCACACGTTCGGCTTCATTCTGGCTGGCGCGACGATCCGCGAAGTACCGACGACGCCGGACGACCACTATTTCGAGGTTCTCGAAAACGCGATGCGCCACTCGGTGCCGCGTCCCACGGTGCTGATCGTGAACTACCCGTCGAACCCGACGGCAGAGACGGTCGACATCTCGTTCTATGAACGACTGGTTCCGTGGGCGAAGGAGAACAACGTCTGGATCCTGTCCGACCTTGCCTATTCGGAGCTCTATTACGACGGCAAGCCGACCCGCTCGATCCTTGAGGTTCCGGGCGCAAAGGACGTCGCGGTCGAATTCACTTCGATGAGCAAGACCTATTCGATGGCCGGCTGGCGCATGGGCTTTGCCGTGGGCAACCAGAAGCTGATCTCGGCGCTGACGCGCGTTAAGTCCTATCTCGACTATGGCGCGTTCACCCCGATCCAGGCCGCCGCCTGCGCGGCATTGAACGGCCCGCAGGACATCGTCGAGATGAACCGCAACCTCTATCAAAAGCGCCGCGACGTGATGGTCGATGCCTTCGCGCGCGCCGGTTGGGACATTCCCAGCCCGCCGGCATCGATGTTCGCATGGGCCCCGCTGCCTCCGGCACTGAAAGAGATGGGCAGCCTCGAGTTTTCCAAGCAGCTCCTGACCGAAGCCGAAGTCGCGGTCGCACCGGGCGTCGGGTACGGCGAACAGGGCGAAGGCTACGTGCGTATCGCCATGGTCGAGAACGAGCAGCGCCTGCGGCAGGCCGCGCGCAACGTGAAGCGCTGGTTCAAGTCGATGGGAATCAACACCTGACCGGCGTTTGATCGGCCTTTGTCGGGCTGACGCGAAAACCGGATTGCACCGCGCGTAAAGACTCGCTAGGTGCGCCCCTCACCCGTGGTGAGGCCCGATGGCGGAGTGGTGACGCACCGGACTGCAAATCCGTTTACGCCGGTTCGATTCCGGCTCGGGCCTCCACGGTTGAATTGAAAATGGTCGGCCGCTTTAGCTCAGTTGGTAGAGCACATCATTCGTAATGATGGGGTCACGTGTTCGAGTCACGTAAGCGGCACCATTCCTTCCTGCCATCTCCGGAAACCGCGCAGGCCTTACTCCGGCCGCTTGGGCAGGGCGATCTCCGCCGTGCCGAGGCACATCTTCACGCCCTTCTGGTTCTGCATGAGATGCTTGACCTGAACAATGTGGCGGCCTTCGTCGTCGACCTGCTTGTCGATCACTTCGGCAGTCTGGATGGTAACGTCACCTGAAAGCGCGGGCCCGCGATAGTTGGCGATGGAGTGTACGACCATGCCGTGCTCTCCCGCCCAGCCGGCGAGGTAGTCGGTGACCCAAGCGCCCATCGATGCGCCATAACCGTAAGCGCGCGGCATGCCGATCTTGCGTGCGTATTTCGGAAACAGGTGCCCGCGCGACGGACCGATGTAGGCGCCATCCGTCAGTTCGGGATTGATCCGCTCCATCACCGGGTCATTTTCGTGCCCCGCCATTTCCTCGGTGAAGCCCAGTGCCGCGATATCCAGCTTGCGCCGGTCGATCGTGCCCCAGATCGTGAATAGATATGAACGCCACTCCGTCGTGAAGCTGGCCACGGTATGCGGCCCGAAGACGCGTTCGGGCAGATGGTCGCCGATGGATACATCGTCCCACCAGCGTTCCTTGTGGCCAATATCGTGCATCATCTGGATCCACGCGAACTTGCGCTCTTCCAGTTCGTCCAGTTCCTCGTCGCTCCATTCCGGTTCGTCGAAGTCGTCGGGATTGACCGCTGCACCTCCCGCTGCCGCGTTGTAGCGCAGCGCGGTCGATCGCTGCTTTGCGATCAGTTCGCCATGCTGGTTGCGATAGAAGTTGTCGCCGCGCTGAAAGCAGGTCGGGCCGAACCCGGTTTCCTTCACCACGTAATCGTAGGGGATACGCTCGTTCGTCAGGGTATCGCCCCCGAACACGCGCGGGCCGTAGTGCCAGAATTCGTCGCCCGCGAAGAGCAGGTGGGAATTGGGAATACAGCCGACGCAGGCCCCAGCCGTTCCATGGCTTTCGTCCATGACGATCGGAAAGCTTTGCGGCGCGACCAGCTTGCCCCAGCGGCTTTCGGCGGCATAGGCCGGGTCGTAGTGCAGCAGGTTGGGATAGTGCATCGCGTGCACCCAGCGGCGGATGTCATTGTTGCCCAGCGGCTCGCGCAGGGGCGAGGATTCGACCGGCTTGCCAAGGTACTGGTCGATGTCCGAACAATCGAGAACGTAATCAGTCACGGGAAAATACCTTTCAGGCGTCAGTTCGTCGCCGGATCGCGGTGCGCGCGCCGATTGACCAGCGGGCGGAAATAGGAAGGATCATCGCTGCTGCGCGCCGATGCGCCATTAAGGGCCTGGTCCGGCACGTCGGCGAAAGGCGGCGGGATCGCGGGCGGCATGCAGGCCCACTCGATCACGTTGACGCGCAGGGCGATGCGGAATTCGCCGACGCGCCGTTCGAAGCGGTCGATATAACGGCCGCCGGCCAGCACGATGCTGTCATCCACGTTGCGGGCCACGAATTGGTAGTACGTCTCGACATGGGCGGTATCGCCGTCGAGATCGATGTTCGACTGCAGCAGCGCGTGATGCGTCAGGTGCTGGCCTTCCCGGTGCATGGGCATGGCCCAGTCCCAGCAGTCCGCCGCCGATCCGACGAAGGGGCCCGCCGACACCTCGGCATCGTCCCAGAATGCGGACAGGTAAACCTCGCGGTCGAACCGGTCCATGCCGCGTGAAAAGGCCTGCAGCTTGCCGCGAATGGCCTCTTTGTCGAGCAGGGCGTCCAGCGCGGCCTCGCGATCATTTGCCATGATAGTCGTTCTCCCGAATGGGGCCCCAAAGCGGGCTGCCACGCTTGGCACGCATGGATTTGACCCACCGGCCGTCGATGTCCGGAATGCCGTATTCGTCGGCCAGTTCGGCGGTGATGTAGGTCGCGCCCGAACGGTTCATGATCTGCGGATCGGTGGCCATCGCGGCGATCACGCGACCGGGATGTTCGACCGAGCTTCCCGCCTGCCCGGCAACGGAAGACGTCATCTTGTCCGAAGCCCGGGCGAGGTTGTCCTGCGCCTTTTCGGTCAGGGTCAGGCCCTGCCACAACGACAGGGCGGCAACGCCGTAAGGCTCAAGCTCGATTGCCATGTCGCGGGCCATCCGGTCCACCAGCGCCTTGGTGCCGCCGAACACGACGCCATATGTATAAGTCACGCCGGTATAGCCGCTGATCATCACGATCAGGCCGGACTTCTGCCGCGCCATCATCTTCGCCGCGTGCCACGACGCGGTGTAGTATGACCGCGCGCCGACCCTCCACATCTGGAGATCGGACAAGGGCTTTTCCCAGAAGGGCTGCGGTTCGAGCAGGTTGTCAGGCAAATGCGTCGCTGAATTGACGAGGATGTCGAGCCGGCCCGCCTCGCGCTCGATCGTCTCGAACAGGGCAGCGACTTGCGCATCGTCGCCATGATCGCAGGCGACGGCTATTCCCTTGCCGCCGCTTTGCTTGCCGCGCTCATCACATTCGGCGGCGGTTCCGCCAACGGTGCCGGGAAGATAGTAGTCGCCCTCGTTCAAGGTGCGTCCGGTCACGAAGACGGTCGCCCCCTGCTCTGCCAGAACCAGCGCTATGCCCTTGCCGATGCCGCGGCTTGCCCCGGTGACCAGGGCGACTTTGCCCGATAGCGGCGCTGTCATGGCACGACCTTCGTAAAAAAGGTCTCGCTATGATCGCCCGTTGCGCGGCCCGGGAAAATCTCGCGCGTGAACGGTAATCCCATGACGCCATTCGACCAGTCAGCCGAAGCGCCCCAGTCCTGGAACCAGTCGTAGAGCATGACACGGCTGGCGATGCGCCATTGCGGATCGCCGTAACCATCGGTGCGGCGTGCCATCACATCGAGATAACGGCCGCCGATGCACGTATCGTGCTCGTCTCCGCCGCCGTAGTCGACGCGGTGATACGACACGACGTGCGTTTCCACTTTCGCGCTGTCGCCGCTCAACTCGATGTAGCTCTGGCCCAAGACGTGCTGGGTATTTGCGATCGCGTCGGAGCCCGGCACGACCCAAGCGAGATATTCATCGAAACTGCCGTTCTGCACGCCGTAGTCGTAGGTTGCATCGGGCCACCAGCTTGCCCGGATGAGATCGGCATCGCGCCGGTCCTCACCGCGCGCCAGCCGCTCTATGCAATGGCGGATATCGGCGCGATCGAAATAGGCGCCCTGCCCGGCATCCATGCTCCACTCCTTTGTCTTATTGCTGACGAGGATAGAGAGCCCTGCGGCGGCATCGCTTGACATATTCGGACAAATTGACAGCCTGACGCACCGGAAGAGGAATGCGGATGAGCACCGATACTGCGCGCGATGGGCCCGCCAGCGGCAACTACGACACCTTGCATGCAAGGTTGTTGGCGCGGCTGCCCGAACTGATCGAAGACCTTGGCGGTGATGCAGGTGCGCTTGGCCTGATGCCGCAACCAGACAGTGCCGCGCCGTCCTACCGCGAACTGGCCGAAGTGCTCGACGTCGCGGCGCGGCGCTTGCCGTGTCCCGATCTCGGGATGAAACTGGCCGCCCGCCAGAATACGGCCGAGATGTTCGGCCCGCTGGGCCAAGCCATGCGAAATTCCCGCACGTTCGGCGACGCCCTGACTTTCGCCAGCAGCCATGCCTATGCCCACAGTCTTGCCGCGCGAATCTGGATCAGCCCACAGGGCGCGACCGGAGAGGTCTTTGCAGGGCATGACATCCTGCTCGAAGGGGTGAGCGGGCGTGAACAGGCGATCGAGCATGTCCTGTTGGCCGGACACCTGTCAGCGATGGAGCTGACCGGCGGACACGCCCGCGCGCGGCGGGTTCACTTCCGGCATGCCCCTATTTCCAGCCCACGAACCTATTTCCGCTTTTTCGGGTGCGAGGTCGCCTTCGGGCAACCCGCCGATGGCATGGTGTTCGGCAAGGACGATCTCTCCGCCCCCGTCGTCGCGCCCGACAGCGAGGCGCTGAAAGAGATCACCGCCCTGATCGACCGGCAATTCACACAGCGGCGTCCCCCTTTCCACGCGGAAGTCCGCGCCGTGATCCTGCGCCTGCTGCCAACCGGGAACTGCACGACAGACCAGGCCGCGCGCACTTTGTGCATGCATCTGCGCACGCTCCACCGCAGGCTGCGGGCGGAAGGGACGAGTTTCCAGCTTCTGAAAGAGGACGTGCGCCGCGACCTGCTGCGGTACTATCTGGAAAGGACAGACCTCGACCTGATGGCGATCAGCGAAAGGCTGGGCTTTGCCGAACAGTCGGTCCTGTCGCGCTATTGCCGGCGCAGCTTCGGCGCAGCCCCCGGCACCTTGCGGGAACGGCTTCGCCCGATGTCGTGATCGGACAGGGTTTGTCCGAATTGGTCAAGCCGGACCGACGCCACGCGCTCTATCTCCACTCTCGATAAGGGGGAGAATGTCATGGGCCATCGGCAGAACGAGGCCGCATCGCGCCACGTCTACGTGCCGGACCCGGCACGGGCGATAGCGTGCGGTCCACCGCTTCGGGACGAGGAAGGTCTTGGCCCGCTCACGCTTCCCGGCTTTCTGCGTTCCGTCTTTGCCGAATTCGCGCCGCGCGAAGCGCTTGTCGAACACCGAGAGGACGGGACCGTCGTCCGCTGGTCATACGCCGACCTCCTCGAACATTCGCTCGCGGTCGCCAAGGCGCTGACCGGCGCTAACCTCGGCAAAGGTGAGCGGGTCGGCATCCTGATGACCAACCGGCCCGAATTCCTCGCCGCGGTTTTCGGCACCGCGATGGCGGGGGGCGTCGCTGCCCCGCTCAGCACTTTCTCGACGCCAGATGAACTGGCGCACATCCTCTCGGCCTCGGCCTGTTCGGTCCTGCTGATGGAGAGGCAGGTACTGCGCAAGGACTTCGCCAGCGATCTGTGCGAACTGGATCCGGCAATTGCCAAGGGAGCTGCGGGAAAGCTCCAGTCGCAGCGGTTCCCGTTCCTGCGCCTCATCGCGGCACTCGACATCAAGGACCCACGGGGGGCTATCGAAGCGTGGCCTGCCTTCCTTGCGCGCGGTTGCAATGTGGCGGAAAGCGTCGTGTGCGCACGGGAAGCGACCGTCCTTCCCGCAGATCCCGGGGTCCTGTTCTTCTCATCCGGTTCCACCGCCAAGCCCAAGGGCATCCTTTCTGCCCATCGCGGTGTTTCGATACAGCTTTGGCGCATGGGGCAGCAGCAGCGCCTTGATGACGGCGTACGTAGCTGGACGGCGAACGGGTTCTTCTGGTCCGGCAATTTCGCGATGGTGGTCGGCGGAACGCTCTCGCGCGGGGGCGCGATGATCCTGCAGCGGACGTTCCAGCCCGCCGAAGCGATCGACCTGATGGAGCGGGAGCGAGCGACATTCCTGTTCGCGTGGCCGCATCAGTGGGAACAGCTTCTGACCGCACCGAACTGGAGCGGGGCCGATCTATCCGCACTGGTCCATGTCGACCGCAACAGCCCGATCGCACGGCATCCGACGATCAACACCGACTGGCTGGAACCGGCATATTGCTATGGCAATACAGAGACATTCACGCTCAGCACCGGCTATCCCGCCAACACCCCGCAGGACGTGGCGCAGGGAAGTCATGGCCTGCCCTTTCCCGGCAACGTCGTCAGGATCGTCGATCCTGTATCCGGCGAAACACTGCCATGCGGGGAGGAAGGCGAGATCGCGATCAAGGGGCCGACCCTGATGCTCGGCTATCTCGGCATCCCGCTGGACGAAACGCTGGACGATGAAGGCTATTTCCGCACCGGCGACGGCGGGCACATCGATGATGAGGGGCGGCTGTTCTGGAAGGGCCGGCTAAACGACATCATCAAGACCGGCGGGGCCAATGTCTCACCGCTTGAGATCGACGAGGCGATCAGGGCCCTGCCCGCCGTAAAGCTTTCGCAGACCGTCGGCCTGCCGCATGAAACCCTGGGTGAGATCGTCGTGTCCTGCCTCGTGCTGCACGAAGGTGAGACGCCGGATGAGGCCGCTGTCAGAACCGCGCTCAAACAGCGTCTAGCCAGCTACAAGGTGCCGCGCCGGGTCCTGTTTCTCGACGAAGACGAACTCGAAACCACTGGCAGCGCGAAGATCAAGACCGCCCAGCTTCGCACGCTGGCCATGCAGCGACTGGAAGCGGGCGACTGATCCTTATACGTTGGGAATGTGCTGCCCCAGGTGCTTGCCGGCGATATAGCCGAACGTCATGCCGGGGCCGAGCGTACCGCCCGCGCCGCCGTAGACTTCGCCCAGAACCGACGCCATCGCATTGCCCGCGGCGTAAAGGCCTGGGATCGGATTGCCGTTCCAGTCGACGACCTGCGCATCGGCATTGGTCTTGGGACCACCTGCCGTGCCCAACGCGCCCGCTTCCATCTTGACCGCGTAGAACGGGCCCTGATCAATCACGCCCAGCGTGCGGTACGGCGGGTCGAAGTCGGTATCGCCCCACATGTAGAAGTTGTCATAGGTATTGTCGCCGCGGCCGAAATCGTCGTCGTGGCCATTGCGGACCATCCCGTTGAACCGCTCGACTTCCGCCTTCAGCCCTTCGGCATCGATGCCCGCCATTTCGGCCAGCTCGTCCAGCGTATCGGCCTGCATCATGAAGCCCGGCGTCGGGCCGCCCGGGGGCGTGTTGAAGGTCTGGTACTTATCGCGATAGCGCTGGTCGATGATCAGCCAGTAAGGCAGGTTCGCGTAAGTGTGCGACCCCGCATCGAAGGCGTGGAGCGACTTGCCCAGCGCGTTATAGTTCGCCGCCTCGTTCACGAACCGCTTGCCCTTGCGGTTGACGAGGATCGCACCCGGACGCGCGCGTTCGTCCGATCCCAGCAGGTAATTGGGCTTTGCCGAACGGTGCTGTGGCTCGAACTCCAGCACGCTCTGCATCCAGTAAGCGTGCTGCATGTTGGACAGCTTCGCGCCAGCCTCGATCGCCATCATCAGGCCGTCGCCCTCATTCTCGGGGACGGAGACGGGGCCGGTCAGCGGGCCGCGCAGGAAGGTCTTGACCAGTTCCTCGTTCCACTCGAACCCGCCGGTCGCGATCACGACGCCGCGGCGGGCGCGGACCTTGTAGTCCTTGCCGCTCGCGTCCTCGGCGATAACGCCGATTATCCGCTCGCCGTCCTTGACCAGTTTCTTGGCGCGCTTTTCGAACTCGACCGGAATCTCGCGCTCGATCACGCCGAGGTAGAGCGAGCCGGCCAAGGCCTGACCCAGCCCGCGATAGTCTTGCGCGTCGCGCTCGGCCAAAGTCTCTTCGTCCAGCGCGCCGGTGATCGCCTCGATCAGGCTGCCGCGCAGGGGATAGGCCATCTTGCTGGGGTTCACGCGCTGGGCCCACTTGCCCAGCCGCTCGAAACAGAACGCCTCGTTGTCGAGCGACCGACCGCCGTCGGGCTTCGCGCCGGGGGCATAGGACTGGTAGTCGGGGAAGTCCTTGAACGCGGTCAGCCGCACGGGCGTCTTGTCGGCAAGATAACGCACCATCTCCGGCCCGCCCTCCATGAACGCGAAAAGCGTATCGGGATCGAGCTGACCGGGCGCGAGCGAATCGAGGTAGGTCACGACATCCTCGTCGTCTTCCTCGACGCCCGCTTCGATCTGGTGATGGTTGCCCGGCACCCAGAGCATGCCGCCCGACATCGCGGTAGTACCGCCGACCATGCCGGTCTTTTCGAGGATCACGACGTCCTTCGCGCCGAAGTCGTGCGCCGCGATCGCCGCGGTCATCGCCGCGCCGCCGGAACCGAGCACGACAACGTCGGCTTCGAGATCCCATTCGTGTGCGTCTGCCATCTTTCCATCTCCCGGATCGTGTCGTATCATCCGGGCACTCGCCGCGATCCGATCGCTGGGCCCGGTTATTTAATGACACTTGTCATGAATAAAATCCGGGCAGGTCGATACTCCACAAAATCACAGGTCGCGCATTACAGCCTGCATTCCAGCGTCGTCGTGCTGTCCGCCTCTTTCGCGGAGACGATGGTCATGCGATTCTGCGGCTGGTGGCGGAAAATCTCGCGCGAGAGCGGGTTGATGAAATGCGTCTCGATCCGGTTGGCGATACCGCGCCCGCCTTCGAACCAGTCCGCCATGCAGAGCGAGCGCAAGTCGTCCATCGCCTGCGGTTCGATCTCGATCTCGACGCCGTGTTCGGCGCGCACGACGTTGAGCACACGCTCTACGATGGCGGAGAAGATCTCGGCCGCGACGGTGCCGCCGATGAATTCGAAGGCGATCACGTTCTGCCCGATGCGGTTCATCAGTTCGGGCCGGTTCAGCTCGTTGCGGAAATGCTGGCGCACCGCATCGATCAGCTTGGCCTCAAGCTCTGCGAAGTCGTCGGACGGCAGGATGTTCATGCCCATGTTCTGGGTGTGGTTCTTGCCGATGAGGCCGATGTTCGAGGTGAAGATGATCAGCGCCTCGGAGAAATAGGCAGTCGATCCGCGCGAATCCGTCAGTCGCCCTTCGTCGAGGATTTGCAGGAACGCGTCGAGCACGCGGGGGTGCGCTTTCTCCACTTCGTCGAACAGCACGACGCTGAAGGGCCGCTTGTGCATGGCGTTGACCAGTTCGCCCCCGCGCTCGTGGCCCGGATAGCCCGGAGGCGCACCGATCAGGCGGTTGATCGAGTTCTCCTCCATGAACTCCGACATGTCGAAGCGGTGGCAGGCGTTCTCGTCCCCGAAAAGAAGCTCGGTCACGGCCTTTGCCAGCTCTGTCTTGCCGACGCCGGTGGGGCCGACGAAGAACATGACCCCGCGCGGCCGATTATAGCGCGACCCCGTCTGCGCACCCGACAGCCCGACGATCGAGCGCATCAGGATGTCGAGCGTCTTGTCGACCGCGTGATGCTGGCCCTTGATCCGCCGCGTCAGGATTTCACGCGCCCGCATCATGCGCGAACGCATGACCGGCGACTTCCACGGATTGCGCCGCGTGCCCAGCCGATGCGAGCGGATCGCCTCGGTAATCTCGTCACTCGCAAGACCGTGCCGTTCGGCAATGCGGGCGACCGACTTCATGCCGGCGAGCTTCATGCCCTCGGCCTCCAGCGCGAACTGTTCGAGAAAACCTGCCAGTTCCGCCCCGTCCAGCGTCTCGCCATCGGTGAAATGCCCGACCAGCGTACGGGCATAGGCATATCGGTCTTCAAGGTTCGGTAGTTCGACCGACAGTTCGCGCAAGGCATCGTTGCCCGCGACGAACCAGGCCGGAAGGTCGCCCGGCCTTTCGACCAGCCAGAGCGTCGGACTGGGCAGGCGCGGCGGATCGCGGTCGAGCGCGTCGCCCAGCATGACCTGCCGCGCGGTCTTGTCCGCCTCGACCAGCGCCTGCGACATCTCTGCCATGTCCCCGCCGAATAGCGCAGGCGCATAGTCGACGATCAGGACCACCGGCAGGTCGGGCAGGCCGGTCAGGGTTCGGTGCAGTTTGGCAAAGGCCTCGGGCGCGTCGGCAAGGCACCCCACCTCGACGGCCGCGCTTTTCAATCGCCCGGCAATGTCTTCGGGACATTCGGGGTGGACGCGCAGGCCCGCATCGCTGTCGTAGATACAAAGCGCGGCAAAGCCCTTTGCCTCGGCGATGCGCCAGACCATCTGCTCGAACGTGCGGAAGGCGATGCCACCGTCTTCGTAAGCGGGATAGAGATCGCGCAAGTTGCCAGAGACCGCGAAGTGCGCTTGCATCGAAAGGCCGGTATCGAGATCGTCGAACCACACCGGCATCGCCGGCATGGCCGGTTCGGCGACCCTGATGTCAGAACTGCTATCGATCCTCTCGGCGTCCATTTGAGCTCCCTTCCGCGGCATGATCGCACTCGATCATATCACCGGGAACACTATCCGCACCGATTCACCGTCACGCCTTGATTTCGATCACCTCCGGACAAAACCAGTCACCGAAGATGATAGCAATTTGCGTATTTACCCCGGATAATTGCATACTTTAGTTGCAGTTAACCGGGTTATTTATGCATTTTCCAAGGTGCTGTTAACCTTTCGCTGTCAGCAACAGCCTCGGACAAAGAGGCTTCGGACATGCATCATCTCAACCATCTCGCGCTCATGGCGCTGGCTGCGCTCATCTGCGTCAGCACTGCCTATGCGGCCACGTACATGCTGCGTGCGGCCCTGTTCGGGGACGGCAAAAGGCGCAAGGGCAGGCTGCTCGGCGCGGCGGTAACCGCAGGCGGCGGCATCTGGGCAACGCACTTCGTCGCCATGCTTGGGCACGACGGGCCCGAAGAGATCTATTACCTTCCGGCAGAGACACTGGCCTCGCTGGGCATCGGGCTTGTCGGCTTTGCGCTCGCGTTCTCGATGAACCTCAAGTCCGAACGGCCGGACCGGTCAGTCCTGTCCGGCGTCTTGTGCGGACTGGCAACCACGGGCCTACACTACATGGGCGTATCGGCCGCCAGCTTTGGCGGATACGTTGACTGGAACATGGGCCTTGTGGCGCTGTCCATCGTGCTCGGCCCGATCCTTGCCGCTGCCGCCATGCCTGCGATCTGCGGCAAGGCGGGCAAGCGCGCCTACCTGCTGGGCAGCCCCCTGCTGGCCGCGTCGGTCCTTGCCCTCCACTTCACCGCGATGGAGGCGATGACTTTCGTCGTCAACGACGCGATCGCGCCCGCGCATTTCTCGCTTCCTCCGCTTGCACTCGGCCTCGTCATCGGGGTCGGCTCGTTGCTGCTGATCTCGTGGGCGCTCTCGCTCTCGTTCTCGACCCGCACGTTCGAGGTCATGCTGGGCCGCCGCAGCCGCGAATTCTCGGTTCTGGTGCAGGGCCTGAAGGACACCGCCGTCTACATGCTCGATGCCGACGGCCACGTACTCACCTGGAACGAGGGTGCACGCAGGCTCAAGGGGTACGAGCCGGAGGAGATCCTCGGCAAGCATTTCGAGGCTTTCTACCCGGCGGACGACCGCGAGGCAGGCGTGCCCGATGCCGCCCTTGCCCGCGCCCGCGCCACCGGCATCTTCCGCGCCCGCGGCGAACGGATGCGCAAGGATGGCACCAGCTTCTGGGCCGACGTATCGATCGAACCGGTACACGACGAAGGCAAGTTGCTGGGCTTTGCGAAGATCACCCGCGACGTGACCACGCAGGTGGAGGCAGAGGAACGACAGAAGCAGGTCCGCGCCGACCTGCAGGCCGCGACCGGCAACATGGTGCAAGGCCTTGTCCTGTTCGACCCCACTGGCGTGGTAAAGCTGTGCAACGCCCGCTTTGCCGAAATCTTCGGCGCACCAGCCGATACCGTCACGACCGGCCTCGACGAAACCGGCCTGCTCAATGCCACGCTGGGCCGCCGCCTTGCCGACAACGGATTGTCGAGCGAGGGCGCTTTTGCCCGCCGCCTGTTCGACCAGTTGTCGAACGGCAAGGACCGCAACGGCTTCGTGCAGGTCGAGATCGACGACGATCTTTCCATCGCGGTCAGCGAACGGCACTTGCCCGATGGCGGCCGCGTGCTGACCGTCGAGGACGTGACAGAGCGCCAGAAGGCTGCCGAACGGCTCGAATTCATGGCCAGCCACGATGCGCTGACGGGCCTGCCCAACCGCGAGGCATTCCGCCGCCTTGTCGAGACCGAATGCGCGATAGGCGCGCGCGGTGACGGGTCGACTTTCGCAGTCGCCATCGTCGATCTCGACAGGTTCAAGGAAGTGAACGACGGCTATGGCCACGCGGTCGGTGATGCGCTGTTGCAATCGGCGTCGGACCGCCTTTCGCGCGCGGTCGCGGGCAACGGCATCGCCGCGCGCCTTGGCGGGGACGAGTTTGCCGTTTTCGCCCGCATCGACGACACCGAAACCGCCTGCACTGAACTAGCCCGCAAGCTGGCCGTCGCGGTCAATTTCCCCGTCATCCTGCATAACCGCGCCATCAACAGCGCAGGCAGCGTCGGCATTGCGCTGGCCGGAGAGGACGGCAGCGACTGCAAGACGCTGCTGACCGCTGCCGACCTTGCCATGTACCGCGCCAAGGCGACGCCGGGGCAGTCATGGTGCCGGTACGAGCGCGAGATGGACCGCCAATCCGAGGAACGCCGCGCGCTTCAGGCCGCGCTGCGCCATGCGCTCGATCTCAACGAGTTCCACATCGCCTACCAGCCGCAATGTTCGGTCGATAGCGGCAAGGTCGTCGGTTACGAGGCGCTGCTCCGCTGGAACAGCGCGACGCTGGGCAAGGTCTCGCCCGAAAAGTTCATCAAGCCCGCCGAGGAGAACGGTCTCATCTTCCCCATTGGCGAATGGGTCCTGCGCACCGCCTGCAAGGAAGCGGCACAGTGGAAAGAGCCGCACAAGGTCGCGGTCAATATCTCGCCGCTGCAGCTGGTCCAGCCCGACCTGCACCAGCTGGTCGCAGAGGCGCTGGCGCAAAGCGGCCTTCCGGCAGACCGGCTGGAAGTCGAGATCACCGAAAGCGCGATCATCAGCGACAAGCTGCGCGCCCTCCACAACCTGCGCCAGATCAAGGCGCTGGGCGTGACGGTTGCGATCGACGATTTCGGGACCGGCTATTCCTCGCTCGACACGCTCAATTCGTTCGAGTTCGACAAGATCAAGATCGACCGCACCTTCCTGATGGATGCCAAGCGCAATCCCGGTTCGCGCGCGATCATCAAGGCCGTGCTGGCGCTGGGCCGCAGTCTCGACCTGCCGGTGCTGGCCGAAGGCGTGGAGACCGAGGAAGACCTGGCGCTACTGCGCGAGGAACGCTGCTGGGAAGCGCAGGGGTTCTATTTCGGGATGCCTGCGGTCATGAGCGACCAGATCCCGCAGGACCGCGACGACAACGCGCGCAAGGCATCGGCGGCCTGAGGCGAAGGAAAACGGGGCGCAGCAAGGTGATCCTGCTGCGCCCCGTGTCCTTCGGTCCGGAACTTGTGAGTGCCTACCAGACCCGCGCAGGCGTAGGGGCAGCGCGGGGAAGCTTGGGCAGCGGGCGGCCGAAACGGTCGGTCGGCATCATCATCGCGCTCTTCACCGGATCGTATCCGAGAAAGCGGACGACCGCCTCGTGCAGGGGCTGGTCGAAGTGGATGCCGGCATTGCGTTCGTCCTGCCACACGACACGCCCCGCCATGCGGATGTTGCCTTCCGCCTTGATGAACAGCTGGTCGCCCTCGCTCACGCGGTTGTAGGGCATCTCAATCATGCATCCGGTGACGGAGACGTTGTAGAGAACGGCATGGAACGGCTGTCCGTCGGCGCGGCATTCCACCTGCCGGTCGGAATCGAGTCGTTCGTTGTTGCGACGTGTCATTATGGCTTGCGACCTTCCTATGGATCGCCCGTTTTCGCACTCGCAGGGTTAATTCGGAGTTTAAGCGCGATAGGGAATCTGCCGGAGGGCGCGGGTTACACCTGACACAATGGACTGTATCGCGCCTTTCAAACGTCGGGCAGACCGCCAATCATGGCCGAAAAGTCCGAAATCCTCAGCCCCCTGCCCGCGCTGACCTTCGCTGAAGGTGCGCGGTCGATGATGGAACTGGCATCGCTCGCGCTCAGCTACCCGCTGATGACGGACGTGCCGCGCGGCGACGGGCACCCCGTGCTCGTCCTGCCCGGCTTTGCCACGAACGACCGGATGACGGCCGTCCTGCGTTCGTTCCTGACGCGGCTGGGCCATCACGTGCACCCGTGGGACCTTGGCTGGAACCTCGATCAGCACACGACTGGCGAAAACGGCGAACACATCGCGCAGCGCATTGCCGAGATCCGCAAGGAAACGGGGCGCAAGGTCTCGCTCGTCGGGTGGAGCCTTGGCGGCGTCATCGCGCGCGAAGCCACGCGCCGCGATCCCGAAGACGTGCGGCAGGTCGTCACGCTGGGCAGCCCGTTTACCGGCGACCCCGGCGCGACCAATCTCAACACGCTCTACGAACTGCTGACCGGAAACCGCATCGCCGATATGCGCAAGCATGCGCGCTATGCCACCGGTCACCATGTCCTGCCCGTCCCGTCGAGCGCGGTCTATTCGCGCACCGACGGCATTACCGGGTGGCAGAACTGCATTTCCGAGACCGACGAGAAGACCGAGAACATCGAGGTGTTCTCAAGCCACTTCGGCTTCATCGCCAATCCGGCGGTGTTCTACATCGTCGCGGACCGGCTTTCGCAGGCCGAGGGCGAGTGGAAGCCGTTCGAGCGCAAGGGGCCTTTCGCCGCCTGCTTCCGCTGAGGTCTTATCCCAGCCCGTAGACCGAGTGCATCGAACGGTGGCTGCGCGTGTCCTGCGCCATGATCAGGATGTCGCTCGACACGCCTTCGGCGTCGCGGACGTGATCGCGCAGTAGCGCCTCGGGGCGGAAGCCCATTTCCTCGAACATCTGGCGCGCCGCTTCCTGGTCGGTCGTCATGCGCACGGTCAGCTTCTCGATCTTCTCGTCCGCTGCCGCATCAAGGCAATGCATCGCCAGCAGGCGGCCAAGCCCCATCCCGCGGCTGTCGGCATCGACCAGCACGCGCACTTCGGCGACATGCGGCGACCAGCTGAGTTCGTCGCGAACCAGCGCGGTGCAGCCGTGGATCACGTCGCCTTCGACCGCGACGATCGAGCTGATCGTGCCCGCCTCAATTTCCTGCATCCACGCCTTGAACACGCGCGGGCTGCGAATGTCTCGCTTCAGGAAAAGCAGTTCGCGCACCGGCAAACCATTGGCGAACACGAGCATCGCTTCTTCATCGGCGGCGGTCAGCGGGCGCAGCGTGACGCGGCGACCGGCAAGGTCGATCTCTGTGGGGGCAATGTCGAGAGCAGTCATGTGGATCTCTTTCCGAGCCATGTATCGATGTGCGGCCACAGCCGGCGCAGGGCAGCAGGCCCCGCGACGAGCGAGACGTGGCCGCCCTTGGCGACGATCTCGTCGCGGTCGTTGGAAGATGTCATCGTCATCAGCGGGCCGGTGGCCTCGTGACTGACGACGTGGTCGTGCTTGGCGACGATGTTCAGGATCGACGCTTCGATATTATGCAAGTTGGCCTTCTTGCCATTGATCTCGAACTTGCCTTCGACAAGCGCGTTTTCCCACATCAGATCCTTGATCAGCTGGCCGAAATAGGCGCCCGGAATCGGCAGGGTTTCCGCCGCCCAGCGATCGAACATGCGGTACGACTTCACGAATTCGTCGTTCCACATGTTGGTCCAGAGATTGACGCGCCCGGCCGTGCGGTTCGCAGGCCGCGCCAGATCGAACGCGCCCAGCATGATTTCCGGCGGGATCAGTTCAAGTTCGCGGACCAGCAGGTCGACATCGAAATACCGCTTGTCAGCCCATGTCTGGAACAGGTGCATGTGCGAAAAGTCGATCGGCGTCGCCAGAGTGACGAGGTTGCGGATGCGCTTCGTCTTCTCGAGCGCGGCATAGATCGTCGCCAGCGTGCCGCCCGCGCAATAGCCGGCAAGGCTGATGTCCCGCTCACCGGTCTTGTCCTCTATCGCTTCCAGCGCGGCTGGGATGAAGCGGCCGACATAATCCTCGAATCCCAGCACGCTTTCGTCGCGGCGCGGCGGGTTCCAGTCGAGGTTGTAGACGTCGTAACCCTGCCCCAGCAGGTATTCGAAGAAGCTCTGCCCCTTGGCGAGGTCGAAGATATAGCCGCGATTGGTGGGCGGCGAGACGACCAGCAGCGGCACGCGGTATATCTCGTCCAGCAGCGGGCGGTAGCGGTAAAGCACCGCGGTCCCGTCGCGGTAGAGAACGTCCTTGGGCATGTGGCCCACCGGCTCGCGGTCGGCGACGAGGAAGTCGAGCCCCTTGATGTTGCGTTTCAGCGCGCGGTCCACCTCTTGGCGGACCTGCTGGGAAATCGCTTCGGGATCGAGAAGCTCTAGTGCGTTTTCACTCATCGGCCTTGGGATCGACCGGGGGTTTGCGCGTGCGTTTCGGCTCGCCCCCCGATGCCTTGCGGGTCCCCTCCCCCATTTCCAGCCTGATCTGCGCGATGTGATCCTCGATCACAGCAAGACGCTCCGAAATCTCGTCGATCTGGCTCTTGCTCGGCAGGTTCAGAGACCGCAGCACCGCTTCGGTCTGCTCGGCCATGGCCTTTTGCGCATAGACGGTGGCCTTGGTCGCCTGCCCGATCAGCGCGCCGAATTCCTCGCTCTTCGTGAACTGGCCCGACCATGCGTTGAGCTCATGCTCCCAACGCTGGATCACGTCCTGCCATGCGGCCACGGGATTGAACGGTTTTTCGGTCATTACCCGACTTAACCGCATCCGGGCATTATGACCAACTATGACTTGCGTTAAGTATCCCGCAGTCAAGTATCACGGGGCGGAACGCGACGACCGCGCCCCGCCCCCGATAGATCAGACCAGCGCGGGAAGCCGGTCCAGATACTTGTCCAACGTCAGCGGATATTCGCGCACGCGAATGCCGGTGGCATTGTAGATCGCGTTGGCAATCGCCGCACCGGGGCCGCAGATGCCCAGTTCGCCCACGCCCTTTGCCTTCAGCGGCGAGACCGCCGGATCCAGAGTGTCGAGGAAGACAACCTCCTGTTCCTGGATATCGGCGTGAACGGGCACTTCATATCCGGCAAGGTCGTGGTTCACGAACAGGCCAAAGCGCGGGTCGACCGCCAGCTCTTCGCTAAGCGCCATGCCGACCGACATGACCATCGCCCCGATCACCTGGCTGCGCGCCGAGAGCGGGTTGAGGATGCGCCCGGAATCGCAGACCGACAGCATGCGCCGCACGTGGGTTTCGCCGGTATAGGCATCGACGGCCACTTCGCAGAAATGCGCAGCATATGTGCCGATGCTGTAGTCCTGCTGGAACTTGCCGAACTCGATCGTGTCCTCTGCCGACATCGCGCCAGCGTCGGTTAGCGCGTGGGTCGCATCGCCGGCAACGATATTGCCGTCGGCGAAAGTCGCCGCGTCGCCATCGAAGCCAAGCGCCTCGCCGATCTTGCGGCGCAGCGCGACGCAAGCGGCATAGACGCCCGCGGTGGAGCTTGCCGCGCCCCACTGGCCGCCCGACCCGGCAGAGACCGGATAGAGGGAATCGCCCAGTTCTACCGTGACATGATCGAGGGGCACGCCCATCGTTTCCGCCGCAGTCTGCGCGATGATCGTGTAGCTGCCGGTACCGATGTCGGTCATGTCGGTTTCGACAGTGATGTGGCCATTGGCGGCCAGCTTCACGCGCGCGCCCGACTTCATCGTCGGGCTGCCACGGAAACCGGCAGCCATGCCCATGCCGACAAGATAGCGCCCGTCGCGGACCAGTCCCGGCTTTGCATTTCGGGCCGACCAGCCGAACCGCTGCGCGCCTTCCTTAATGCAGCGCACAAGGTTGCGTTCGCTGAACTCCTTCTGCGGCTGCCCCGGAACGGTCTTGCCCGGCTCGTTCACTTCGCGCAGCGCGATCGGGTCCATGCCCAGCTTCTCGGCCAGTTCGTCGATTGCCACTTCAAGCGCAAGGTGCCCCGGCGCTTCACCTGGCGCGCGCATCGCATTGCCTTCGGGCAAGTCGAGTTCGGCGCAATATTCGGCGACGTAACGGTTGTCGCCCGCATAGAGCACCGGCGTTTGGGCCGTCGCGGTTTCGCCGCTGCCGCCGGACGGGACGTTGTAGGACCAGTTCTCGTGCGCGATCGCGGTGATCTTGCCGTCCTGCTGCGCGCCAAGCCGGATACGCTGGATCGTCGCCTGACGGTGCGTGGTGTTGTTCGCGACAAGCGGGCGCTGCAGCATGATCTTGACCGGACGGCCCGCTTCCTTCGCAGCGAGCGCGGCGACGACCGCATCGGCGCGTACGAACAGTTTCCCGCCGAAACCGCCACCAAGGTAGGGCGAATCGACGCGGATGTTCGCCGCCTCGATACCGAGGATCGAGGCGAGGGCGTTCTTGGCCCAGTCGATCATCTGGTTAGAGGTCCACAGCGTAAGCTGGTCCCCCTGCCACGAAGCGATGGTGGAGTGCGGCTCCATCATCGAGTGGCTTTCGCCCGGCGTATGATAGGTTTCATCCAGAGTGACCGGCGCGCTGGCGAAGGCACTGTCGAAATCGCCGCGCGTCTTTGGCTCGCCGCTCATCGGGGCGGCGTCCTTGTTGGCTTCGAGATCGAAGTTGCCTTCGGCCCGATCATAGCGCGTGCGGATCATCGCGGCGGCCGCGCGGGCTTCCTCGAAAGTCTCGGCCACGACGCAGGCGATCGCCTGATGATAGTGGGTCACTTCGCTGCCGCCGAACAGCGGGGCATAGTTGAAATTGCTGGACCCGACCGGCTGCATCTTCGGCGCGGCCAGAACGGCGATCACGCCCGGTGCGGCTTCAGCGTCGGACGTGTCCATCGCGGTGATACGGCCCTTGGCGATGCCCGCGCCCACGATCCAGCCATAGGCCTGGTTGGGCACGACATCATGCCGTTCATAGGCATAGGGCGCAGCGCCCGTGACCTTGAGCGGACCGTCGATACGGCGCGTGGACTTGCCCACGATGCGGGCGTTGTCGAACAGGTTCTTCCCTGCAGGTGCGTCGAACTTCATGGCGCTCAGCTCCGCGCTTCTGCGATGACACCGGCGAGCGTGCGCTCCGCCAGGGTAATCTTGTACTTGTTGTGCTCGGTCGGGCTCGCGCCCTCGAAAGCCTTGGCGACGACCGCGCCTGCACCTTGCGGCAACAGGGCTTCGGCAGCCTCGACCCGCCACGGCTTGTGCGCGACACCGCCGAAAGCGACGCGGCCCGTGCCGTCATCGTTGAGAATCGCGGCAACCGAGACGAGGGCGAAGGCATAGGACCGGCGATCGCGGACTTTCTGGTAGAAGTGCTGTCCGCCGACAGGTGCCGGAAGCCGGACCGATACGATCAGTTCGCCCTTGCCCAGCGTATTGTCCAGCCACGGCTTGTCGCCCGGCAGGCGATGGAATTCCGCCATCGGGATCGTGCGCGTCTTGCCGTCGGGCGTGACCGTTTCGACCACGGCATCCAGCACGCGCATGGCGATCGCCATGTCGCCCGGATAAGTCGCGATGCACTTGTCGGACGTGCCGACTACGGCCAGCTGGCGCGAAAAGCCCTCTGCTGCGGCGCAGCCCGAATTGGGCACGCGCTTGTTGCAGGGCAGGTTCGGGTCATAGAAATAAGGGCAACGCGTACGCTGCAGCAGGTTGCCGGCCGTCGTCGCCTTGTTGCGAAGCTGGCCCGAAGCGCCGGCCACGATCGCGCGGGTCAGCACGGCGTAGTCCTTGCGAACCTTGGGATGCGCAGCGAGCGCAGTGTTCGAAACCAGAGCGCCAATGCGCAGGCCCCCGTCGCTCGTCTCCTCGATCTGGTCGAGGGCAAGGTCCTGCACGTCGACGAGGTGCGTCGGCGCCTCGATCTCCAGCTTCATGAGGTCGAGCAGGTTGGTCCCGCCCGCGATGAATTTCGCGCCTTCGCGCCCCGCAACGGCGGCTGCCGCTTCGGCCGGGCTTTTCGCGCGTTCGTAAGTGAAAGCCTTCATGCCTTGGCACCTCCGACTTCGGCCATGGCATCGAAGATGTTCGAATAGGCCCCGCAGCGGCAGATGTTGCCGCTCATCCGCTCGGTCATTTCGGCGCGAGTCATCGGCATCGGCCCGGTAAGGTCATCGGTAACGTGGCTGGGCACGCCCGCCTCGATCTCTTTCAGCACGGCAACCGCGCTGCAGATCTGGCCGGGGGTGCAATAGCCGCACTGGTAACCGTCGTGCTTCACGAAGGCCTCCTGCATCGGGTGCATGTCGTCGGCCGAGCCCAGCCCCTCGATCGTGGTGACTTCGTCGCCCTGGTGCATGACGGCGAGCGAGAGGCATGAATTGACGCGCGTGCCGTTCACCATGACGGTGCAGGCGCCGCACTGGCCGTGGTCGCAGCCCTTCTTCGTGCCGGTCAACTTAAGATGTTCGCGCAGCGTGTCGAGCAGCGTCGTGCGAGTATCGAGTTCAAGCTCGACCTCCTTTCCGTTGACGCTGAGCTTCACCGGGACCGGCGTGCTCTTCGGGGCCTTGGCAGGGCCCTGTGCGGCGGCAGGGACGGTCGTGACCGCAGCCGAGGCCGCGCCTGCGACGAGAACGCCGCGGCGAGTGATTGGCGGGGTAGGAATTGATGGCATGGTGAAACCCGTAATGGCTGGTCGCGTGACGAATGGACGGACGAGAGGGAGCGCCCGGGCCGACAGGCTAGCACTCACAGCGCCAGGAAAAACAGAAAAGTTCTGATCGCCTTCATGAGCGAATTTCATGAAAGATGCGGGAACCTTTCCGAAAACCCGCAAACGAAAACGGCCCCGCCATCGCTGGCGGGGCCGAAATCGTGTTCGGTTGCTTGTGATCAGGCGATCAGAAGCGCTTGGTCAGTTCGACCTTCACCGTGCGCGGCAGCGTGCCGAAGCCGAGCTGGTCGGCCTTGACGCCGGTGACGCCGCCAGCAGCGGTACCGGACGACGGACCGTCGACCACGCCCGTGACATAGAACTCGTTGGTGAGGTTCTTGCCGATCAGGGCCAGCTGCCAGTTGCCGTCAGCTGCGCCGAAGCGGAGACCGGCATCGATGGTCCAGTAGTCGTCCTGGATCGCGATGGGGTTTGCAAAGCCCGACGGGTTGTAGCTGTCCGAGTAGCGGGCGTTGGCGTTGAAGCCCATCATCAGCGTGCTGCCGATGTCGGTTTCGTAGTTCACGCCGATCACGCCGGTCCATTCCGGTGCGACCGAGAGCGGCTGACCCGTCAGGTTCTGGCGGATCTGGCCGTCGGCGGTGATGACGTTACAACCTTCAGCCTGCGTCTGGCCCGAGTAGCACGGACCTTCGGGGAAGCTGTCGTACTTTGCGTCGTTGTAGTTCACGGCCGCGTTGAGGTTGAGGCCCGGCACCGCGTAGGGCGCATATTCAAGCTCAAGCTCGACACCCTGCGTCTTCGCATCGGCGGTCAGCGTGTTGAACGCGAAAACCGGCGAGTTGAAGAAGTCGACCTGGAAGTCCTTCACCGTGTAGGTGAAGAGCGTCAGGTTGGCGCGAAGCTGGTTGTCGAGGATGGTCGACTTGATACCGACTTCGAAGCCTTCAGCCTCTTCCGGGTTGAAGGTAAGGTCGCCGTACGGATCAGGCGAGAACTGCGAGTTGATGCCGCCGTTCGAGAAGCCGCCCGACTTGTAGGCAGTCTTGTACGCACCGTAGAGCAGGATGTCCGGCGTCGGTTCGTAGGTCAGCGTCACTTCCGGTGCGAAGTCCTTGAACTTCTGGTTGGCAGTGATGGTGCCAAGCGGATCATCAGCGTCACGATAGACGACTGCGAAAGCCGGGTTCACGTATTCCTGCGCGAAGTAGCTGTCCTTCTTCTCGTCCGTGTAACGGCCACCGGCCGCCAGTTCGAGGCCGTCCATCAGTTCGAAGCGAACCTGACCGAAGATGGCGATTGTTTCGCCCTCGGTAGTGCTGATCTTCTCGCTCGCCGCGTAGACGAGATCGGGACGCGGAGCCGCGGAGTTGCGCACGTCGCTGTAGAAGCCCCACTGGCCGAAATCACGGTCCGTGGTCTGATACAGACCGCCGATCATGAAGTTGAACGGACCGTCGAAGACCGACGTCAGGCGCAGTTCCTGCGAGAAGGCTTCCCAGGTCGAGTTCTCGGTCGCGAAGATCATACCGCCCGCAACGGAATCGGTAGCCTGGAAGTTGCAGTTGCAAAGCCAGGAGTTGTTGTTGCGCTGCCAGTTGGTGACCGATGAAATCGTCATCGTGTCCATCTCGTATTCGAGCTGGTTGTTGATGCCCCAGCTGCGATAGCGGTTATAGGGCACGCCATCGTCGTTGCCATAAGGCGCGGTCTGGGCAACCTCGGCCGGCAGGGCGTTCTGGTGCGTGATGAAGTCCTTTTCGCACGGATAGACCGTCAGCTGGCTGAAGCCGGTGCCGTTGCCGCACGAATATGCGACGTAGTTCCAGCTGTTGTTCAGCGTGTCGTTCTGGTTGCGGGTGACCTTCAAGGTGTTGGTCAGGTCGCTCGTCGGCTCCCACTTCAGCGTGGCGCGGGCGAGGAATTCTTCCTGCTGCGGCATCGGGCCCTCGATGGGCAGCGACACCAAGGTCTCTACATCGCCGAAGCCCTGTGCGGTGTCGACGGTGGTGTAGTTCTGGGGCGTGGAGACGTTATCGTAGTAACCGCCGTCCATGTCCGAGTAGCGCGCAGCAAGGCGGATACCGAGCGTGTCGGTGATCGGGCCCGAGATGATGCCTTCGAGCTGGTACTGGTTGGCCTTGAATTCGTAACCGGCCTTGATCGAACCGGTCCAGTCGTAGGTCGGGTCGTTCGTGGTCAGCGAGATCACGCCGGCAGTGGCGTTCTTGCCGAAGAACAGGGCCTGCGGGCCCTTGAGGACTTCGACGCGTGCGAGGTCGAAGAAGCCTTCGTCAATGACGCGCCCCTGGCCGTAGTATGCGCCGTCAACGACGATGGCGACCGACTGTTCGATACCGATCGAGGTCGAGGACGAACCGATACCACGCAGGGTGATCTGGGCCGACGAACCGTTCGAGGCGCGGCCGACGTTGAGGTTCGGCGTTGCAGCAGCGATCTTTTCGATGCTGGTGATGTCGCGGTTCTGGATCATCTCTTCCGACATCGCGGTGACCGCGACGGGGACGTCCTGAACACTTTCTTCGCGCTTACGTGCGGTGACGACGATTTCGTTGAGGCCGCCAGTCTTCGCGGTTTCGGTCTGCGCGTCCTGCGCAAACGCGACCTGCGAGGTCAGTGCGAGCGACGCACCACCGAGAAGAAGGACGGATTTCGAGCGTAAAAACATGACGATCTCTCCCTTTGAACCATTAGCCGGTGCCTCTGTGGGCACGACCGTTCCAGACGGCTAATAGGTTGAGGGTGTTTTACGAGCGCCTGTCCGATTACATAGCTATCGGTTTTGTCAGGTTCCTGCGGTCGACTGCAAAAACCGTTATTGCAGTGGCATTCCTGCAACATGAAGCGCAGCATTGAAGTCGTCGATCGCCGCCGCGCAGACCTCTGCCACGTGTTCCTTGCCGAAGATGCATTGCAGGGTATCGGCCCTGCAGCATTCGTCCTGTAGCAGCGACAGGATCAGCGCCTCCCCTTCCGCGATCAGCGGGCAGCCTTCCATCGCGAAGCCGAAACGCAGGCCTGCGCGCACGTTCAACACCATGAGAATGCGGTGAAATGCGCCGATCCCGCCCATGAGGCCGCGGTCCAGGAAATCGCTGGCCACGGCATCGGCCGGGCACGTCCGCCCGTTCACCGCGCCGACCCACTTGCGCGTGGCATCGACGATGAACGCTTCGGCGGGAGCAAGGTCAGCGGTGCGGTGGTCGAGATAGCGGTACAAGGGCGACTCCTGTCAGGGACTGAAGCCAGACCCTTTCATAGCGCAGCGCTTATTGCAACCGATTATCATTAGCGGAATATCGGCGGGTCAATAGACACCAGAATCAGAACGGCCCGCCCGGCATGAACCGGACGGGCCGCCCTTGTGCGATCGGGCCAGCGCGGGTGGGGCCGCGCCGGCTTTCGATCAGAACCTCAGCGTCGAACGGATGCCGATCGTGCGCGGCGCGGCAACGAAGGTGCCGTAGCGGCGCACGTAATGCGGATCGCCGTTCTCGTCATAGACGACCTGGTTGTATTCGGGCGACGAACGCACGCCGGTCTCCGCGTACTTGTCGAACAGGTTGTCGACGTAGAGCTGCGTCGAAAAGCCCTTGTGGTCGAGCGTCAGTGCCGCGCCGTGCATGGAGAAGCCCTTCAGCGTCGTGCCCTGACGGCCACCCGCACGCGTCAGTATGTTCGACTGCGCGGTCATCTTGTAGGTGAAGCCGATGTCGGTATCGGGACCAACCGGCTGCTTGTAGCTGACGAAGACGTTGCCCTTGTGCTTCGGGCTGCCCGGCAGGCGATCGCCGTCGAGGCCGTCTTCATAAAGCGTGCCGAAGCCGGGCCCTTCAGTATAGGCGATCAGATCGGGGCTGAGCGCCGTAAGCTTCGCATCAGTGTACGAATAGTTGCCGCTGACTGTCAGTTCCGGCGTCACGCGGAAGCTGGCCGACAGTTCGACGCCCTTCGATTCCGCACCGCCACCGTTGAGCGTGATCGGCAAGCCGCCCGCCAGCGTGGTCGACGAAAGCTGCGGGTCCTTCCAGTCGATGTAATAGACCGCGCCGTTCAGCGTCAGCCGACGGTTCAGGAACTGCGTCTTGAAGCCGACTTCGTAGTTCGTGGTTTCATCCGGGCCATACGCGAACTCGTTCGGCAGGGCGCAAAGCGTCTGGTTGTCGGGATCGTTCGGATCGAACCCGTCGGGGCAGGCCGCGATCCCGTTGCCGCTACCGATGCGGAAGCCCTTGCTGACCGTCGCATAGGCCAGCGCGTCGGGGGCAAACTCGTACGAAGTGTTTACCTTCCAGAGGAAGCCGTCGCGCTTCTGGCCCGCTTCTTCAAATTCGAGCTGGATGTCGTTCGCCGGATCGCGTCCGCCGAAGGCGATATAGAACAGCGGAAGGTCGAAGGCCGATGCGACTTCGTAGTCGTACTTGTAATAGCGGCCCCCCAGCGTGACCTGCCATTCCGGCGTGATCTCGTAACCCACTTCGCCGTAGACCGCGTATTCCTTCAGCTTCTCGCGGACGGCCTGCACATACTCGATGTTCTGCGGGTAATCGGTGCCGAAGTACTCATCGAGGTAGGGCGTGAACTCAAGGCTCAGGCTCTCTGCATCAAGCTGGTTGTAGAAGCCGCCGACGATCCAGCTGAGCGGTCCGCTGCTGGTGCTGACAAGGCGCAGTTCCTGCGTCCAGGTTTCTTCCTCGCCCGTTTCCTGCGTGCGCGAAGTGAAGGTCGGGAACGCCTCGTAACTGTATTCCAGCGTGATCAGCAGGTCCGACTGATCGCGATTGCCGTCATCGGTGTACTTGGAATAGCCCGTCGCGCTCGTCAGTTCGGCAAAGCCGAGGTCGAGCGCGGCTTCGAGAGCCACGAGTTCGTTGCGGATCTGGTTGGGTTCAAGCACGCGCAGCGCGTTTTCGTAGTCGCCGACAGTGACCGGGAAGTCCACATAGGCGCCGTTGGAATCCAGCAGCGGCTGATCGTTCAGGCTGCTGTGCGTAAGCTGGCGGCCACCAACTTTCAGGTCCTGCAGGTAATAGGTGAGGTTGATGTCCAGCGCGTCGACCGGCTGCCAGCGCAGCGCGGCACGGGCCGAGACGACTTCGGCCCAGTTGGTGTCCTTCACGCGGCGCACGGCATCGGGGTTGTCGAAATCGTCGGGGTTCACGGCCCCCGCCTCGGTCACGACGAATGGCTGGTCGACGAAGCCCTGGTCATTCAGCAGGTCGATCGAGCCGCGAAAGGCCAGCGTATCGCCCAGCGGGATGTTGACCGTCATGCCGGTATCGGTGCTGATCCCGCCGCCACGCTTGTAATCGTAGAAGTCGGCACGAACCTCGCCGCTGATCTCGTCGAATTGCGGACGGTTCGGGATATAGCGCACCGCGCCGCCCAGCGTGCCCGCGCCGTAAAGCGTGCCCTGCGGGCCGATCAGGAATTCGACACGTTCCATGTCGATCGGGCGAAGGTTCACGTAAAGCGGGATTTCACCGACGTAGATGGCAACGGTTCCGCCGCCCGAATTGTCGCCGTCCGCCGCGCTTAGCGGGTCGGCGTTGAGGCCGCGGAAGACGATCGTGTTGCCCTGGCGCGCGCCGGCATCGACGATGTAGACACCCGGAACGGTCGCCGCGATGCTTTCGAGATCGAGCGTGCGCTGTTCTTCAAGGCTTTCGGCCGTCACGGCCGCGATGTTGAAAGGTACGTCCTGCACCGTATCGGCGCGCCGGGTCGCGGTGACGATGATCTCGTTGCCGGTGGCGACGGCAGGCTCTGCCTGTGCGTGCGCGACGGCGGGGGCCAGCACGGGGGAGAGGACGGAGCCGATGAGAAGGGACATGCGAAGGGTACGTGCAGATTGCATCTGTCTTGGTCCTTGTCTTTACAGCAGCGACCAGTCCCCACAATCCGCTGCAAGCTTCACCAGTTTTGGTGCGGTGCAGCATGACTCGCTTTGTGCAATTCGATAACCCTTGTAACCAGTCGCCATGACAGAAACGTCACCTCCCGTTGCAGTTTTGCAACTTTTCGCCGGAAGAGAGCGCGAGGCCTTCGCGTCTGCACAGGCCCATCTGCGCGAAAAGGGCGCGGATGCAGCATGTGTCATGGTACTGGCTGCGATCGCGCTGGAACACGGAAACGACGCCAAGGCGAAGGAGCTCTCCGATCTCGCCGCGAAGATCGGCGGTGCGGTAGGGTGGCGGCACATTCTGCTGGGGCGTCTTGCCCTGAAACGCAGCGACACGGCCGCAGCCCGTGCCGCGGCCCGCGCTGCGGCCAAAGCGGACGTGGCCTGGCCCGAACTGGCAGGCGATCTGGGTGTCCTGTTATCGCGCACGGGGTTGCATGCAGAGGCACTGCCGTTCCTGGCCCGCGCGACGGAGGCCCGACGCTACGACCCCCAAGCCGCCTACAATTATGGGATCGCGCTGCAATTCACGGGAGACCTGCGGAAAGCGCGCGAGGTTTTCGAAGATCTCGTCACGCGCGAACCCGGCCATGCGCAGGCGTGGCTTGCCCTCGTCCCTCTGGCAAAGGACCGGCATGAAGAGTTCCTGCCGATGCTGGAGCAACGCTTTGCTGCAACCGACAGTGTCGAGGACCGCCTGATGCTCGGCCACGCGATTGCGCGGATGCTGGAAGACAAGGGCGAATGGGACGCATCGCTCGGCTGGTTAGACCGCGCGAAGGAACCGCTCGCCACGCGTATTGGCCATGACCGCGCCGCAACCGAACGCCTGTTCGCCGCATCTGCTGCCAGCGCGGAAAGCCCGATACCGGCGCTGTCAGGCGATACATCCCCATTATTCATCGTCGGCATGCCGCGCAGCGGGACGACGCTGGCGGAACGTATCTTGTCCGCGCATCCCGATGTCACGTCTGCGGGCGAGCTTTCGGATTTCGCCGTGTTGGCCAAACGGACGGTGCAGACACCGGGCGGCCACGTCCTCGACGCGCCAACGATCGAGGCAGCGGCAAGCGCCGACCTGTCCGCGATCGAGGGTGCCTATGTCGAACGCGTGCGGACCATCGTCGGCGACAGTCCGCACTTCATCGACAAGATGCCATTCAACTTCTTCTTCGCGCCACTGATCCTGCAAGCCCTGCCCGGCGCGCGCGTGATTTGCCTGCGGCGTTCACCGCAAGACACGGTGTTCAGCAACTACCGTCAGCTTTTCGCAACAGCCTTCACTTACTATTCCTACGCGTACCACTTTGAGGACACGGCCCACTTCGTCGCGCAGTTCGAAAAGCTGATCGATCACTTCGAGCAGGCGCTTCCCGAGAACCGCTTCCTCTCGCTTTCCTACGAAGAGATCGTCGCCGACTTCGACAGGCAGGCGCGCAAGCTGGTGGCGTTCGCAGGGCTCGATTGGGACGATGCCTGCGCCGCCTTCCACGAAAACACGGCCCCCGTCGCCACGGCCAGTTCGCTGCAGGTCCGCCAGCCGATCTACGCAAATGCGGTAGCGCGCTGGAAACGTTATCCCGGCGGAGCAATACGCGTGCAGGAAGCACTTTCGCGCCTCGGAATCGGCAATATCGAAAAAAATATCGGCTGATTTTCGCCGCTTCAGTTGGTTGGCGAGAGCCTACCTCTTTGCACGCCCGGCGCCGCAGCGAAGTTTCGATACAATCGAATGTAACAATCTGCCGCAAGGCCATTGGTGCATTGCGGCAAATCGATGAATCTCAAATCAATTCCGCCGCACTTCCACAAAGTACTGATCGAGTCTTTCGCAATACAACTTGCGCCTTAGAGGCCAAGGAGGACAAGTTGACTCAGGTGTTAGCAAGACGGTCTTGATAGGCTACTTGGCATTGTCAGATAACTGTAAAGTCTAGATTTAGCTTTGGCCGGATATGGACTCATGTTAACCAATTGTTAACTGGTCGCAGAACGCGAGTCGCTGCTTGCGATTGCAACCGGATATTACCAACGACTATGCCGCAGCGCTCGCCGCGGTTCCTAGCCGGACGCACACGTGGGGAGTGCAAGTGATGGCGCAAATCAACGACGACATCTTCGGACCACCCGAAGTAGACGTGCCTGCCTGTACGGAGGCAGACGCTTTTCCATACCTGGTGCCGACATCCCCCTTCAGCTGCATTACGCAACTGAGCCGACACTGAACAACGTTCGCCAGGCGTCGCGGCAATCACCGCCGACGCCTTTTTGTTTTGGTGCTTAATTGTGGGGAAATTGAGCGATGACTGACTATGATCTCAGGTTCTTCGACGAAGACGAAATCGACGATAACTATACATATGGCGCTGGCTTTTACGGGCCAGACTTGCCGGACGGGACAGACCCGGAAGCGAACAACCTCGACGGCTTTCCCTTTTACGTAAAGCATCTGAACTTCGATGAATCGCAGGCCTACGGTGCCACCGGCACCGGGCTTTTCGCGCCGTTTCTCAACATCAACGGCGGCGAGACGATCCTGGGCTTCAACACCGACGAAAAGGTAAGCGGCCAGAACGGAACCGATATCTCCGACCCGAACACGAACGCGCTGCAGTTCTATGAGATCCCAATCATCTATCTGGACCTCGACCACGACGGATCGCTCGAAGCCTATTATCAGATCAACCTCGACATCAATGAAAACAACCGGCTCGACGTGTCGCTGGAAGAACTCCAGTTCTATGTCTCCTCACCCGGTGACGGAGTTAACGGCACCGGGTACGCAACCCTCGATGATTGGAACGAGGGCGGCACTTATGCCTTCGGCGGCGATTTCGAACTGGTTTTCGACCTTGATGATCTCGACGGAAATGGCGTCGCTGACGATGGGACCGGGAATACCCTTATCCTCAGCGATCAGGGTGCGGGCCAAGGCAAGCAGGATTACATCTTCTATTTTCCGGTCGAAATGTTCGGCGATGTCGCGCCCGACGATTACCTGACGCTCTATTCCCAGTTCGGCCCTGACCCGGCCGATGATGGCGGCTTTGCCGAATGGAACACGTTGAAGGCGACACAGATCGACGGCATCAAGTTCAACGACCGCGATGCCGACGGCGACTATGAGCCCGACGCAGGCGAAGCGCCGCTCGAAGGCTTCACGATCTATATCGACGTCAATGAAAACGGCGTTCTGGATGATTTCGAACCGTGGACCCAGACCGACGTCGACGGCCAGTTCTCGTTCTTCAGCCTGCTTCCCGACGACCAGTATGTCATTCGCGAAGTGCTCGACGAAGGCGACATGAGCGCGGCTTTTGTCGCAGCTAACGGCGGCGACGCCAGTGTCTTTACGCCCGATGGCACCTGGATCCAGACGACCGACCCGCTGGACGACGGCAACCAGATTGTCACCGTCACCGATCCCGGCACCTATTTCGTCGCAGTCGGCAACTACAGGCTGTTCGACATTTCAGGCATGAAATACCTCGATGCCAATGCCGACGGTTCAACCAACGGAGACGTGGGTCTGGCCGGGGTCACGATCTACATCGATATGGATGACAGCGGCACCTTCAACGCCGGTGACATTTCGACGGTCACGGGAGTCGATGGCAGTTGGTCGATCACTGGCCTTGATGAAAGCTACATCGGCAAGACGGTCTACGAAGACCTGACCGATGGCTGGTACGCAACAGTCGGTGGCAGCGGCTATGGCCTGACCGGCGTCGACCGCACCGACCTTGATTTTGCCAATTACCAAAAGGGCAAGATCTCCGGCACCAAGTACGAGGACGATGACGGGGACGCGTCGACCACAGGCGACCAGAGCGTCTGGTCAGGCGTCACCATCAAGCTGCTCGACGGCGACGGCGTCTTCATCGA